>LDXX01000004.1:65000-384678 GCA_001442925.1 Candidatus Kryptonium thompsonii | reverse complement strand
GCAAACTATCCCCACTACCCTCAAACCATATCCAATATCCCATATCCCTAACCTCCAAATCATTCAAAACCTCCACCTCTACCTTACCTGTACCCCTACCAGATGTATGCTTAAACCTAACCCCATCAACAAACCTACTTACCTCAGGACCTACATACCCAATCGCCCTATCCCCAGGAATTACACTCACCACATTCTCATCCAACTCTTCTTCTCCACTTATAGGATCAACAACTACCTTCATCGTACATTCACTCGGCGGTATCCCCAAACTATCTCCCCTATCATACGAAACAACCGCATAATAATACTTAACACCATTCATCACACCAACACTATCTACATAACTATGCACTAGTCCGACATCATCTCCCAAATAATAATGTATCCCACGACCAGGATATGGAACAACGCTATACCCACGCCAACCATTTACCTTATCAAATCGTGCATCACGCCCATACGCATCTTTTAACGGAACCCTCAAGTATTTCGCACCCCTACCATCTGTTATCAACTCAACATCCTTAAAACTTGGATCTGTTGACCTGTATATAACATACCCCTCAAAATCATACCCAGGATCATTTGCATCCAATGGATTCCGCCCAAACAAAGGATCAAAACTACGCTCCGCTCTCGTATCCCAATACAATACAACTCGCCTATCCCCAGCTACTGCTCGAACTTTCGGTCTCTCAGGTGGGCGATAAAACCTATAATTCGCATTGTATATCCTCTGCACTGTTTCTGCATTCAATAATAAATCATTCAAATCCTCACCCAAAAGTAATGCGATCGAAAATCTACGAGTATCGCCTGGGCGTAAGGTTATAAATCCTGAGCCATAAATACAAACAAGGTCAACCGTTTGTTCTATCTCAGAAAAATTACCTGGCAAAAGTCTTCTCCACATCTTTTCATCCGTACCCCTACCTGTCTCTGTTGGATTCCAAACATAAGCATTAAAGCTTGTGAGCCCAATCATATCAGATTCATCAAGATCTGTGAACTCAAAATTTGGTTCACCCGGACTCAACGGATCTAAACTACCATCAGCAAGCAACTTACCCCTTGTCGGAATACCATCCCCCTCGCCTTCATCCCCCGTCCCAGGAACACCATCAACACCAACATCATCAACAAGTGGATTCCAATCCCCGTCATTGTCTATCCCATCCTGCTGACTCTCATCAATCATACCATCCCCATCGTTATCTATCCCATCGTAAGGATTGCCAGGTGACTCCAAAAATTTATACCCAAAATAACCCGGCTTTAAACCAAATTCACCTTTACCATCATGATCATAGATGTAAACCATACTTCTCGCATAGACAGGGATATTATCAACAGGTGGATAATTCGGAACATTATGGGGCGGTACAAAAAATGCGTCATCGTCAGTTTGCTCACTACTAGTCGGAGCACCACCCCCGATGTCAGCATCACCATACATTCCAAAAATAACCGAATCAAGAGTTTTAGGGGATACATTTGTAATCGTATAAACAAAGAAAATACAATCTTCCGCAAGCGGATTAGCCCATTGCAAAGCCCTCACCTGTACTTGTACCCCAAGCCCTCTCTTTGATGAATCCTCAGGAAACGGGAAGTAAGCATGTTCTTTATTGTCCCTATCATCCATAACATAAAACGCCTCAAGATCAGCTTGCGTTGCATCTCTTGAAAGATATCCAGGCCAAACATACCTACCCAAAACTGGATCATACCAACTTGATGGCCATGAATCAGGTTTACCATCGCCGTCTCTGTCTTTATCGGGATTATGCGCTATCTCATCCTGATTTGGATCCGCATAACCCGACAAAGGATTAAACGTCCAAAATTCTGTTCCATCTGGCGAAATTGTACTATAATATCTTAATCCATCACTTACAATGTGAATTCTTCTATTGTTCGTATCAACCACAGAAGCAGCGACAAGTGGGCTAAATTCAAAAATATGGGGCAAATTGTTCCATATGGCATTTAACCGACGATTAAAATTGCCCCCTGCCCCAATTGCACCATAATTATAAATTATCGTTGTTATTTTATTGCCATTCATAATCAAACTTTTTCTATCGGCATACGCTTTTATTTTCCTAAGATCAAAATTATCCTTCGCCTTAGAATTTTCAACTTCTTCTCTTTTGCCCGAGCCACCTTTAAGATAAGATTGCAAAAGCATCAACGAATAATCCTTTACAAGCTCATGTTCAATTTTTCTCTGGGCTTCCCGCTCTTTATTAAAATGTTCCCTCAAAATTTTAAGTGCCTTTTCCCTGTCGGAAAGTTTTTCCTGAGAAATGGACAAATTAAGCAATAAACCTACAAGGGCAATGATTAAAGTAAATCTCATAGATCAATTGACATTTTTGAGAAAATCAACTTCCATCTCTTTAAACTCGTTCTTTCCTAACGAACTTCATCAAAAGCACTCACTCTAAAACTTCAACTTATTCAATAAAGCCTTTCTTTTTCTACATAGCTCGCAGCAATGCTAAAAGCAAGAACTTTAGACTTTGAGAAAATATAAGAAAATTTAAGCGACTTTGTCAATAAAAATTGTTCAAATTTAACGAAACCCAAAAATTTACATCAACTCCCGCCTTTTGCTTAAGTACCTAAAAAGCGCCACATCAAAAGGGGTAGATGTGTCCATAATCTCATAGTCAATTCCATTAACGAGACATTCCAATCGATACCTTTTTATAAATTCATCAAACACCCGTTGATAATCCTTCTGAATATAAAGTGATTGCGTCATTATTTTTTCAAATGTTTCCATATCTCTGAAAACCGCATCTGCACCGAAATTAAAATTTCTCTCCATCGGATCAAGTATCTGGAAAACTATAACCTCGTTCTTTTTATGCTTAAAATGTTTAAAAGCACTTATCACCTCATCCTGATCATCGAGCAAATCACTTAACACAATTACAAGCCCCCTTCTTTTTATTCTTTCTGCGACGAGATGAAGTGATTTAGCAGTATTTGTGCGATTACCCGGCTCCGTCCTTTCAAGCTCGGAAAGTATCACATCAAGATAACTTCTAATAGAACGAGGCGGTAAAAACTTTCTTATACCCTCATCATAAACTACAAGCCCCACTGCATCCCTTTGCATCATCATTAAGTATGACAAAGCGCTCGCGAGATAGCAAGCATACTCAAACTTCGCTATATTACCACTTGAAGAGTAAGCCATCGACCGACTCGCATCAAGGATTATATATGCTCTCAAATTTGTCTCCTCTTCAAATTGCTTAATAAAATATCTATCCGTCCTTCCGTAAACCTTCCAATCAATATATCTGGTTTCATCCCCTGGCGCATACTGCCTGTGTTCCGAAAATTCAACGCTAAAACCATGATATGGACTTTTATGAAGCCCAACTATAAATCCCTCAACCACAAGCCGAGCTATCAACTCAAGATTGCCCAACTTTGAGACAACCTTAGGATCAAGATATTTTCTGTAAGTTTCTGGCATAATTAAATGATTTAATTTATCCAAGTTGAACAAGGAAAACGCCAATAACTACAAGCGTCCCACCTATCAAAAAAGGCAATGTTATCGGATTTCCAAAAATTATCATACCAAGTATTGCAGTCATTATCGGCTGTCCATTTGTAAAGATCACAACTTTGCTCGCTTCAATTTTACCAATAGCATAATACCAAAGAAAATAACCAAAAATTGAAGTTCCAACACCAAGATAAATAACCCCAAGCCAAGATGCAAAAGAAATGGAATTAAAATCAAGAACGATAAAATCATACAAACCGAACGGAAGATAAGCTAAACTTCCAATTATCATCGCAACCCCTGTCACATAAAGTGCACCATACTTAATTATCATCGGCTTCCCTAAAACTGAATAAAGCGCCCAAAACATAGCCCCAAACATTATTACGATATTTCCCTTCAAATATTCAAAGTTCAAACTTATCCCATGCTCAGCGAAAACGATTCCGATTCCAACAAAGCTTAACATAACCCCCAAAACTTTATAAAAATTTATCTTCTCTTTCAAAAACATCGCCGAAAAAATAAGCGCAAAAATTGGTGTCATGGCATAAATCAAAGAAGCATTCGCAGGAGTTGTATACTTTATGCCGAAAATAAAAGCAAACTGATTTAATGGCACAGCCAGAATACCAAGCATGAAAAACCTTAACCTATCAGCAGATTCAACCCTAATCCGCCTGTATTTTGAGAAATGAATTATGAACCAAAATCCAACTCCCGCGATTCCAGACCTTAAAAGTGTAAGCGCAAGCGGAGAAATCTCCTTTACAACTGCCTTTGCAATTATATGAGTTAAACTTGCTATCAATGTCTGTATAGTGAGCCAAAAATAGACCATCTCAAGCCTCATTCGTTTTCAAATAAATCCAAAACTTCGCTACAACTCCCAATAAAAGCACCTTCATTTAAAGCAAACTTAACAAACTCCTCATAAATAAAATTCCAACCCTTGAAATCAAACTCATCATAGACCGAATTATGAAATAGAACGGTCATCACTCCACCGAAACATTTAACAACTTCGGCAAGTTTTAAAATCTCATTTAAAATATCCTCAACCCCAGCACTGCTTCTTCCATATTGATAAACTGAATCCATAAACACAAGCGGAATCTCATAAATCTCAAGCTCAACATTATTCCGCACATCATAAATTTTATATGGAAACACATAACCACTTCTGAAGCCATAGCGTAAATTGAAACCAAGTGTTGAATCATACTTGAAACCGAGCTTGCTGTGAATTAACGGCGTCTTTTCAAAATTATACCTCAAATAATGTTGCCTCACCCCACGAATTTTCAACCCTGTCAAATTTTCAAGTTTTATTTTTTCCTCCTCCATCAACTCAATTTTATCAAAGGAATCAAAACTCGGATGAAGCCCTATCTCAAAATTTGAATTTATCAATTCACTGACAAAATCATTCATGAACTCATTCCACTCATACCTTGCGTCATACTTCGATTTCCCACCCGATTTAAGGAAAAATGTTGACTTAATCCCGAATGATTTTTCAAACTCAAAAATTTTTCTCATCCCATCTCGATACGGATCCATTCCCTTTGCAAAGAAATAGAGAAATTTTGCAAACCTTTCACGCCTTGCTTGAATGTCTTCTCGACCCATTATGAATTTATTCATAACCTCATTATAAACGCCAAACGCAGACCACTTTTTTAAAACATCGATATCATGAGTCAGACAAACTGCGAAATCTTTACCCCTCCATTTTCTCCCGTTGACGACAAAACCATTCCTTTCAATTAAAAACTTCAAAATATAAAAGTAAAAATTCACCACGGGGAAATTTGCCATGCCAAGTTTGACAAGCAAATTTTCCTCATCGGGAAAACGCCCAAGGTTATCTTTCTTGGTTTTAAATCTTTCATCCCAAGATGAAAGAAAATAAAACGCACACGATAAAAGATCGAAGTTTATAACACAACCCTCTTCAAATTCAAAAACTGGTTCACCTGTTTTAAAAAATATCGGAAGGCTAAACCCATCAAACTTCTCTGGAACTAACGGCGCTGATAAATTAACAAAATGAATCGTGGCAAGATCATAAATTTCATCATACGCTTTCCCACGCTCAAAAAGTTCAATTGCTCGCTCACTCTTTCTTATAAAAATCACATTGCCACTATGTTTAAAATCTTTCCCATAAAAAATCAATAAGTCATCCTCCGAAACCTCATCCAGAGAATCTACAAAGGTTAAATCGACTTTGTAAGCGAGCGAAAAATTTCTAAGGACATACTTAATTCTCTCCCTGTGTGAATTAATTTCAACATCAGTAAAAACTTTTATCCCCATAAAATTACTCTCTCACTTAACACTTATAGCGCTTAAAGAAACGAAATCGTAAAGCGGAAATCTCTCGCACAACTCTTTAACCTGTTCCCTTACTTCCTTGTAAACATTTTCATTTCCGATATTTGAAATGACCTTATCGATAAGTTCAGCTATATATTCCATTTCTGGTTCGCCCATTCCACGCGTTGTCAATGCAGGTGTTCCAAGTCGAATTCCGCTCGTCACAAGCGGACTTTTATCATCGAAAGGCACCATATTTTTATTTACTGTGATCCCCGCAAGTTCAAGGGCTTTTTCTGCATCTTTTCCAGTGACGCCTTTATTTCTCAAGTCAATTAAAACAAGATGATTATCAGTGCCTCCAGAAACAAGGTTATATCCCAACTGAATTAATTTATTTGCAAGCGCTTTTGCATTTTTTATGACCTGCTTTGAATATTCTTTAAACTCCGGCTTTAAAGCCTCTCCAAAGGCAACAGCTTTAGCCGCTATCACATGCATTAACGGTCCACCTTGTATCCCGGGCATGACAGTACCATCAATTATTTCCGACATCATCCTAAGGCGATCACCTTTTGGAGTTTTAATTCCAAATGGGTTTTCTCTATCTTTATGCATCAAAATTAATCCACCTCGCGGTCCCCTTAATGTTTTATGTGTCGTCGATGTGACTATATCACAATAAGGCAAAGGATTTTTCAATAATCCTGAAGCTATCAATCCTGCAGGGTGAGCGATGTCCGCCATAAGATAAGCCCCAACTTTATCCGCAATTTCTCTAAAGGCTTGATAATCATAATCCCTCGGGTATGCGCTTGCTCCGACAACTATCATCTTTGGTTTCTCGCGCTTCGCTATATCTTCAACCTCGTTCATATCTATCATACCAGTATCTTTTGACACTCCGTAAAAGACAGCCCGGTAAAGTTTGCCTGAGAAATTAACAGGCGAACCATGCGTTAGATGTCCACCGTGAGCCAAGTTTAGACCCATAATTGTATCGCCGGGCTGTAAAAAAGTAAAATACGCTGCCATATTTGCTTGACTTCCCGAATGCGGCTGAACATTTGCATATTCACAATTGAAAAGTTTTTTCGCCCTCTCACGAGCAATGTTCTCAGCAATATCCACAAATTCACATCCACCATAGTATCTTTTGCCGGGATAACCTTCAGCATATTTATTTGTCATAACCGAGCCCATTGCTTCAAGTACGGCCCTTGAGACGAAATTTTCACTGGCTATAAGCTCAAGCGTATAATTTTGTCTTTCAACTTCGCCAGCGATTGCGTTATAAATTTCCGGATCTTGTTCCTTAAGGGAAAACATTTTAATTGTCCGAGCTTTTGTTTTAAATCAGAGATAACACCTCTTTTTCGCTTCAAATTTTAACCAATCTCTAAAATCAGGGTGAGCGATTTCAATCAATGCCTTCGCTCTTTCCCTTATGCTTTTACCATGCAGATAAGCGACGCCATATTCAGTGACGACATAATGAACATCCCCTCTTGAAGTGACAACACCCGCACCTTCCGACAAAGTCGGCACAATTCTTGAAATGGTGCCATTCTTCGCAGTTGATGGCAGAGCAATTATCGGTTTTCCACCTTTCGAACGCGCAGCGCCGCGGATGAAATCAACTTGTCCACCTATTCCGCTGTAAATCTTATACCCTATTGAATCAGAACAAACCTGACCAGTTAAATCAATTTGCAAGGCAGAATTTATAGCCACCATTTTCTCGTTCTGACTTATAATAAACGGATCGTTAACATAATCTGATGGATGAAACTCGAAAAGCGGGTTATTATCGATAAAATCAAAAAGTTTCTTAGTACCAAGAACAAAGCTCGCTATAACTTTTCCTCTATGTAAAGTTTTTTTCTCATTGTTCACCACGCCAGATTCTATAAGTGGAAGCAAACCATCGCTGAACATTTCCGTATGAATTCCAAGATCTTTTTTATCCCTCATGAAAAGTAAAACTGCATCTGGAATACCGCCTATTCCCATCTGCAAAGTTGAACCATCCTCAATCAATTCAGCAATATAACCAGCAATCTTTCTGTGAAGATCTGTTATCTCTTCCTTCGGAAGTTCAAAAAGTGGTCGATCAGATTCGACAAAATAATGAATTTTGCTGACATGGATGAAACTATCACCAAGTGCTCTCGGCATATTGGAATTCACTTCAGCGATGACAATCCTCGCTGTTTCAGCGGCTGCTTTGGTACATTCAACACCAACACCGAAACTGCAAAAACCATATTCATCAGGCGGAGAAACAGTTATCAACGCAACATCAATCTTATACTCTCCACTATAAAATAATTTTGGTATTTCAGAAAGGAAAATTGGGACAAATTCAGCTCTACCGTCATTTACAGCATCCCTGACATTTGGACCAGTGAAGAATGCACGGTGTTTAAAATGTCCTTGCATTTCAGGGTTTACATAGGGAGCTTCGCCAAACGTTAAAATATGTGCTATTTCAACATTTTCAAGTTCATCTTTTCTTGCAACAAGTGCTTTTAACAAAGGTTCCGGGGTAGCACATCCGGGATGAACCCAGACTTTGTCTCCGGATTTTATAACTTTTACTGCTTCTTCAGCGGTAACAATTCTTTCTTTAAAGTGCTTTGTCCAGCTCATAACAGTTCTTCAATTTTTTTATATTTAAGGTTGAAAATTTCCGCTATATTTTTATTAGTGCAATAGCCAGCATGTGTGTAAACACCTTTACTAAAGTAGGGATTTTCCTTGGCTACCTGCGGGAAGCCCCTTTCAGCAATTTCAAGTATATAAGGTAAACTCACATTGGTAAGCGCATGGGTTGCCGTTCTTGCAACATTTGATGCCATATTCGGGACACAATAATGGATTACACCATGTTTTACAAAAACAGGATTTGCAATCGTCGTAGGTCTACTGGTTTCAACGCAACCACCTTGGTCTATTGAAACATCAATTATTACAGATCCTGGCTTCATCTTTTTAACCATTTCCTCCGTTACAAGTTTAGGGGTTAACGCACCATGAATTAAAACAGCACCTATTAATACATCCGCAAACTGAACTGCTTTTTCAATATTATAAACACTTGCGATCGCAGTTTCAACTCTCTTGTCAAACAACTTCTCAACTTCCCTCAGTTTATCGATGTTATTATCAAGGACCATGACATGTGCTCCAAGTCCGAGAGCTGCTCTTATCGCATTTTGCCCAACGACGCCAGCACCAAGTATTACAACGGTTGCAGGGGGAACACCCGGAATTCCACCCAAAATGATACCCCGACCTCCATCTTCGTTTTGCAGGTATCTTGCCGCAACTACAATTGCCATTTGTCCTGCAATTTCACTCATCGCCTGAAGTATAGGAAGGCGCCCGTCGGGAAGTTCAATTATCTCATATCCTATTGCAGTGATATTTCTTTCAAGCAAAATTTCAATAAACCTTTTCGGTGCAACAGCAAGATGAAGAAAACCAAACAAAATATGACCTTCGCATAAATAATCGTAGTCCTCCTCCATCGGTCGTGAAACTTTGACTATCATTTGCGATCTTTTATAAACTTCCTCGCGTGAAAAAACAATCTTTCCTCCCATCTTTTCATATTCAATATCGCTAAAACCACTATATTCCCCCGCAGATGTCTCCACATAAACCTCATGCCCTCGGTCGACAAGTGCTTTTACTCCCGCTGGTGTAAGAGCGACTCTTCTTTCAAGGATTTTTTGAGCGTCCCTGCTTTCTTTAGGTATCCCTATGTTCATTGTTCTACTAAACTTTTCTTTTTACTTTTCTCCTTGCAAATATACTAAAAAGTTTTTGCATTCTGAAGACAACCCCAAGCATGACCAAATTGATTTTATCGGCAACTTTGAATATATTTTTACCTGTATCCAAAATTAAACAGAGAATTTTGATGAAACATGATGAATTGGTTAAACTTGCCCTCAAAGCAAAAGAATTTGCTTACGCTCCGTATTCAAAATTTAAAGTCGGAGCAGCTATCTTAACCGACGATGGGGAAGTTTTTACGGGTTGCAATATTGAGAATAGCTCATATTCATTGACCATCTGTGCCGAAAGAGTGGCAATTTTTAAAGCTTATTCAACTGGAAAAAGAAAATTCAAATCAATCGCAATTGTCTCGGACGCAAAAAATTATACATCACCTTGTGGCGCATGTAGGCAGGTGTTGATGGATTTAGCTGGCGAAGAACTTGAGGTTATCTTAACGAATTCAAAAGGAAGGAAAAAAATCCTAAAATTGAAAGAATTACTTCCATTACCCTTCAGCTCAAAAGACCTTAAAACAAAAGGGGGAATAATTCATGGACATCACAGAGTTTGAAAAAGTCCCACAAGGTTCAAAGGGAACAGGCTGGATAGAAGTTATAGCTGGAAGTATGTTCAGCGGTAAAACAGAGGAATTAATAAGAAGAATACGCAGAGCTCAAATTGCTAAGCTAAAAGTAGCTGTGTTCAAACCAAGAATTGATACAAGGTATAGCATCGACAGAATCGTTTCGCACAGTGATATATCAATTCCATCAATGGTGGTTGATAACGCAAAACAAATCCTTGAACTTGCAAAAGATGCACAAGTTGTTGGGATCGATGAAGCTCAATTCTTTGACATGGATTTAGTTGATGTATGTGAACAACTTGCCAACGAAGGTAAAAGGGTAATCGTCGCTGGGCTTGATCAAGATTACAGAGGAAAACCTTTTGAGCCGATGCCACAACTTCTCGCTATAGCGGAATACATAACAAAGACGCACGCTATTTGTGTTGTATGCGGCAATCCAGCAAGCAAAACTCAAAGGAAAATAAAAGCTGGTGAAAGAATAGTCGTTGGGGCATCCGATATTTATGAAGCAAGGTGTAGAAAATGTTTTGAACCCCCTGAGGAATAAAAACTAACGGAGAAAACATCTAATGAAGCTACTTTCCTTTCTCAATGGTCTATTGGGGATGGTGGTCATAGTAGGAATAGCTTTCCTTGTCTCAAACAATAAAAAAAGGGTTAACTGGCGACTTGTTATTTCAGGACTTTTAATTCAAATCATTTTTGCTGTTTTTATTTTGAAGGGTCGTGAACTTGCTAATTTATGGGCACCACTTGGCTGGCCCAAAATTTTGTTTGAGTGGATAAGCAAAGCTTTCGTTATCATACTTGGCTTTACAATTGAAGGAGCAAAATTTGTCTTTGGAGATTTAGCAATCAGTCCAGGACAAAACAATTCACTTGGTTTTTTCTTTGCCTTTCAAGTTCTACCAACTATCATATTCTTTTCATCTTTGATGTCCGTGCTCTACTTCCTTGGAATTATGCAAAGAGTTGTTCAAGCGATGGCTTGGATCATGCTTCGACTTATGGGGACAAGCGGAGCTGAAAGTTTATCATGCACCGCAAATATATTTGTCGGTCAAACTGAAGCACCATTGATGGTTAGACCATTCATAGCGATGATGACGATCTCGGAACTTCTCGCAGTGATGGTTGGCGGAATGGCTACAATAGCAGGCGGAGTTATGGCTGCTTATGTTCAAATGCTCGGTTATTCCTTTGCTCAAGCACATAACCTTGACATAATGACTGCGCAAGTGAAATTTGCCGAGCAACTTCTTGGAGCAAGCGTCATGGCTGCACCAGCTGCACTCGTGATGGCGAAAATTATGATCCCCGAAACTGGGGAACCAGTGACAAAAGGAACTGTAAAAGTGAAAGTTGAAAAGACAGCACAAAATGTTATAGAAGCAGCTGCTGAAGGAGCATCAAATGGCTTACATCTCGCCTTAAATGTCGGCGCAATGTTAATTGCTTTCATCGCTCTTATAGCTATGACAAACTGGGGTCTTGAAAAAATTGGAACAATTGGTGGACTTAACGATTTCCTTATAAAAAAATTTGGCTCTCCCCTTAAACTGGAGCTCATCTTCGGCCTTATACTTCAATACCTTGGTGTGGCAATTGGAATCCCTTGGAGTGATGCGCTTAATTTTGGAAGTTTACTGGGGACAAAGATAGTTCTAAATGAATTTGTCGCATATTTGAAATTTTCTGAACTAATAGCCCAAAATAAAATTGTTTTAGAAAAAACCATCACGATGACAACGTTTGCACTTTGTGGTTTCGCTAATTTCTCATCAATTGCAATTCAAATTGGTGGAATAAGTCCAATGGCTCCAAATAGAAGAGCTGATTTGGCACGACTCGGATTAAGAGCTGTTTTGGGTGGAACACTTGCTAACTTAATGACAGCAACTATCGCAGGAGTTCTTGTGGGCTAACTTAACAAAAAGGGCGGTTTAAAACCGCCCTTACCTTCACTTAAATAAAACTTCTGTAAATTATCAAGCCAGAATTTGAATTAGAAACTCCATCGGCTTTGCTATAGCCCGAACTATTGAGAAGAAGATATGCGAAAAAACAGGCACACGCATTAGAAATATTACGATGAAAATTCCAAAGAAACCGATCTGCCTGTAGCTTTCACTCACTCTATCAGGTAAAACTGACGCAAGAATATGCGAACCATCAAGCGGGGGAACAGGGATTAAGTTAAAGACACCAAGAATTATGTTAAGATAAATTCCTCCGTAAAACATCTTTAAAATAAATTCATAAGCAAGTTTAACTGTCTCCGAATTAAAAGAGTTAAAAAATCCCTCAAACTTTAAAAGAATGATCACGGCAAAAGTACAACAAAGGGATAGAAAAAGATTTGAAAAAGGACCAACACCTGAAACGAGAATAGAATCCCTCTTATAATTTTTAAAATTCAACGGGTTAACAGGAACAGGTTTAGCCCATGCGATAAAAACACGCCCCGCAACAAGAATCGAAAACAAAGGCACGAGAATTGAACCCACAGGGTCAATATGTGGAATTGGATTTAATGTCAACCGCCCTGCATACTTTGCGGTTGGATCACCACATTTCAGCGCGACATAACCATGCATTACTTCATGGACGACAACGCTGAAGAGAAGAATTGGGATTAAATAAAGGGTTTCCATTTTTAATCGTTTTAATTTGCCAATCAAGGGATTTTAAAAAATAAAAAATAAGAAAGTGCCGAAGGTGGGAGTCGAACCCACACGGGGTTTAAAGCCCCACGGGATTTTGAGTCCCGCGCGTCTTCCAGTTCCGCCACTTCGGCTTTGCATTTAAAATATAAAAACCGAGAAAAATTTTTGCAAATAACTGAAAAACTTTACATTTCGATGTGCTAACCCATAACACAATTTATAGCGACAACATTAACAATGTCTTCAACGCTACAACCTCTCGAAAGATCAAAACATGGTTTCTTCAACCCCTGAACGATTGGACCAAGCGCCTCCGCTCCAGCCATCCTTTGAGCCATCTTATATCCAATATTCCCAGCATCAAGATTTGGGAAAATTAACACATTTGCATTGCCTTGAATAGGACTATCTGGTGCTTTCCTTCTTGCGACTTCAGGAACGATTGCAGCATCAAGTTGAAGCTCACCGTCAATTATCAAATCGGGCTTTTTGCTCTTTGCTATTTGCGTTGCTTGAACAACTTTATCTACCATCTCATGTTTTGCACTTCCCTTCGTTGAAAATGAAAGCATTGCAACATAGGGCTCCTCTTCAGTGAGCTTTTTATGATTTATTGCTGTTGAAATAGCAATATCAGCCAATTGCTCCGCTGTCGGATCTGGAACAACTGCACAATCAGCAAATGAATAAACCTTGTTTGGGAAAACAATCAAAAAGAAACTTGAAGCAATTGAAATCCCATCCATCAACCCAACAACTTGAATTCCAGCCCTCAAAACATCAGCAGTTGTTGAAATCGAACCAGCGACGCTTCCATCCGCCAATCCCTCCCTTACCATCATCGCACCAAAGAACAACGGGTTTTTCATCGTTTCTTTCGCTTCTTCAAAGCTAATCCCTTTATGCTTTCTTAAATTGTAAAATATATGAGCGAAATCGCTTAATTTTTCCGAACGCAGTGGGTTTACAATTCTTATACCTGATAAGTCAACATTGATCTTTTCCGCAAGAGAATAAATTTTCTCTTCATCACCGATTAAAGTTACATTTGCGATTTTCTCATCGGTAATAATCCTTGCAGCTTTCAAGGTTCTTTCATCAAGTGCATCAGGCAGGACAATGTGCTTTTTAAGTTGTTTCGCTTTTTCTTTGATTTTTTCCAGAAAAGTTATTCCAATTGCCATGTGCTTTGTTCCATTAAATTTTTTTATGTTAAAGCCCAGCGTAAAATTTCGTCTTTTGAAATTCTTCCACCAAGAATTACACTATCAGCTCCAGCATATGGAAAATAAAGATAATCACTGTAAAAATACGAACCACAAATAAACAAAACATTATTTACACCAAGCTCTGGATCCCCTCTCGTCTCAAACTCAGTTTCAGGACACATGAATGGCTCAAATTTTTTAACAAACTTTATATAACGATTTCTATCTTCATCTATAACTGCAATGCCAAGATCATATTCCCTTGTTCCGTCCATTTTTAAATTTCCAATATGGTAAATCATCACATATTTCCCCTCCCCGACTTTCAACGGTGGAGCGCCAGCACCATTCCATGTTTTTATAAATCCAGACCTTGAAATTGACTCAAACAAAACACCCTCATCATTCCACTCCCCAAGTATATTATCGCTCGTCGCATAATGAATAAACATTGCCCCCTCTCCTTCCATCGGTCGATGTAGCAAAACAAATTTCCCATTTATTTTTTCGGGGAAAAGGACAGCGTTTTTATTATCAACCTCGTTAAGCCTGCCCTTTAAAATTCCATGTTTTGTCCAGTGCACAAAATCTTTAGTCTCAGCTATACAAATGTTAATTTTGTTTTTCTCTTTCCCACTTTGATACCCTGTATAAAACATGTAGTATCTATCACCAACCTTTGTAATTCTTGGATCTTCAACCCCTAAGTCTTCAAACTTTTCCTCTGGCTTTAAAATTGGGTAAGGAAATCTTTTGATAAGGTTTAAATCGGGTGATAAAATAGCAAGCCCAAGGGAAGAACGTCTGTAATCGTAATTTTGCGTCATTCTCCCTTGAGCTCTATAAATCAAGAAACATATAGCATCATGTTTTTGAATTTCAGTTAAAGTCTCTTTATCGGGTTTAATTGATTCAATTATTTCCCCTATTTCATCCCTATCTTCAACAAGAACACAGGCGGGATTAAAAACAACCTTGTTTTCCCACGGATTATTTTCAACTACTTCAAGTATTGGTCTTCTGGAGTTTAACCTTTCAATCTTAAACATCCTTTAATAACGTCTTTTCTCATAATTCCACACAAGCTTTCCATTAAGGTATTCTTCTATTGCAACATCTACCGGCTTTGGCAACTGGTCAAACTCTTCCGCAATTTTAAGTTGTTCTACAGGTACTCTCAAAACTTGTTCCTCATCAATCAACTTAATGCTCTCCTCCTCTGCCGGCGGTGTACTCTGCTGTTGCGATTTGAGCGCTTTCATCTCTTCAAGTCGTTTATTGAACATTATTTTCCTCTCGTCATTTATCTGTCTTGCTCTCTTCGCCATTATGACAATTGCTTCATATGTGTTCCCAGCAAGTTCCTGAATCTTCTTTAAGTCAAGTGGTTTGATCCCCATCTCAAAGTTTATTTCATTTTGTTTTTAATATTCATGTTTTTGAATAGCTTTCCACTTCTCAATTTCATCAAAAATCGCTCTTACAACGGATTTTACCGTGCTTTCAAGGTTATCATTGATAAAAATATAATCAAAATATTTAGCTTTTTCAAGTTCCATCGGAACTCGTTCAAGCCTTCTTTTAATTTGCTCTTCCGATTCAGTCTTCCTCCGCTTTAATCTTTCTTTGAGCGTTTCCATATTTGGGGGCTTAATGAAAATCAAAACGGAATCTTCAGGGAATTTTTCTTTTATTGAGATTGCACCATTTACATCGACATCAAAAACCAAGATATCGCCATTTTTTAACGCACTCTCAACGACGCTTTTCAATGTCCCATAGTAATTTCCATAAATTTCCTCCCACTCCAAAAGCTCACCATTTTGTATCTTTTTCTCAAATTCCTCCCGACTCAAAAAGAAATAATCTTTTCCGTCAACCTCACCATTTCGTTTTGGTCTTGTAGTGGCAGAAACCGAAAATTTCATAAAAGGAAATTTTTCCAATATCTTTTTAGCAATCGTTGTTTTCCCAGAGCCACTTGGCGCCGAAACAACTATTAACTTACCTCTGTTCATCTTTCACAAGCTTTAAGATTTATTCAATATTTTGTAATTGCTCCCTGATTTTTTCAATTTCTTCCTTAACAGCGATGACAAGATAAGTTATCTCAGCGTCTTCCGTCTTTGCACCTATTGTCGTTGCCTCACGGAGCATCTCCTGAAGTAAAAAATTTAATCTTCGCCCAACAGCAACTTCATCACTTTTTAATGTCTCAAGGAAAAACTTCAAATGACTTTTTAACCTGACACATTCCTCCGTCACATCAAGTTTATCAGCAAGCAAGACAAGTTCCATCTCAAGACGATTCTTGTCAAATTCAACATCTTCGAAAATTTTTTCAATCTTTTGCTTTAGAGTGCTTTGTTTGTTTTTTAAACTTTGCTCGGAAAGAGTTAAAATTTTCTCAAGGTGATCCGAAATCAAATTAATTCTGTTCTCAATATCCTTTGAAAGTTCAAGTCCTTCCTTTTTTCTCGCCTCAACAAGTTTATCAAGCGCTTCATCAATCGCACTTTTAACAATTTCCCAATGTTCGTCTGAGATATCATTAGTCAAACCTGACTCAAAAATTTCACGAAACATAAGAAGATGTTCGAGCTTTATCTCGCCCTTCACTTTAGCTTTCTTTTTGATCTCACGAAGCAATTTCACAAAGTGATTTACAATGTCAAAATTAACTTCAAATGTTCTTAAATACGCTGGATCAATTTCAAGATCAATTAAAATCGTAATCTTACCTCTTGCGATTTTCCTGCGAATTAACTCTCGGATTTCAAACTCCCTTGATTGAAGAATCCTCGGAATTTTTGGAATAACCTCAAGAAAACGAGAATTTAAACTTTTCACTTCAACAGAAACAGAAACTCCATCCTGTTTAATCTCAGCCTTGCCAAAACCTGTCATGCTTGAAAGCATCTGCGATGAAGAGAAACTTTAGTTGGAATTTGCCTTAACAGAACTCAAAAGATATGCCTTTATAAACTCATCTATTTCACCATCCATAACTGCTTGAATGTTTGATGTCTCATAGCCAGTTCTGTGATCCTTGACGAGATTATATGGGTGGAAGACATACGAACGGATTTGACTTCCCCATTCTATTTTTTTCTTTTGCTTCTCAAACTCGTCGAGTTTCTCCCTCTCCTTCTCTTTCTGCAGTTGATACAACCTTGACTGGAGCAAACGCAACGCCCTCATCTTATTTTGATATTGTGATCGTTCGCTTTGACATTGAACGACAATTCCAGTTGGTATATGCGTAATTCTAACGGCGGTTTCAACTTTATTAACATTTTGACCGCCATGTCCTCCCGCTCTAAATGTTTCAATTTTTAAATCATCTGGATTTATCTCTATTTTTGTGTCTCCCTCGTCAAGTTCTGGGTAAACAAAAACTGAAGCAAAAGATGTGTGTCTTCTTTTGTTCGCATCAAAAGGTGAAATCCTCACAAGTCTATGAACGCCACTTTCTGCCTTTAAATAGCCATAGGCATAAGGACCTTCAATTTCAACAACAGCACTTTTTATCCCTGCGCCATCCCCTTCAAGTATATCAACCACAGTTGCATTGTATCCATTTCTTTCAGCCCAGCGCAGATACATTCTCAAAAGCATCTCCGCCCAATCCTGCGCTTCCGTTCCTCCAGCTCCTGAATGAATTGTTAAAATCGCACTTTTAGGATCATCTTCACCATTCAGAAGATTTTTAAGCTCAAGCTCATCAATCTTTTTCTCAAGCTTTTTTATCTCCCTTTGCAGTTCACTCGTAAATGCAATATCTTGCGACTCCTCCGCAAGTTCAACGAGAACTTTTACATCCTCAAGCATCTTTTGAACGCTCTCCCACTCGTTTAGCCAATCTTTAATTCTGCTTATCTCCTGCATAGTCTTTTGTGCCGATGGTAAATCGTTCCAGAAATCAGGATTTGCAGTTTTCCCCTCAAGTTCAGCCAAATAATTCCTCTTTCCCTCTATGTCAAAGAAACCTCCTTAAAGTTTCAAACCTTTCGGAGATTTCTTCAACTTTTGCCCTAAAATTCTCAAACATCTTTGGACGCCATCTTTTATTTTTGGATTTAAAAATAATAAAATTTTTTGATTTTACAAACTCCCCGTTGCAATAGCACCTTAAATTGCCAAAACTTGCTTCAATCTTGAAAACAAGTTATATTTACATCTGTAAAAACTAACGATTCAATTATCGTGCTTCTGGTTCTGAAAATTTTCAAAATCACCTTGTCGATTTTATACATAATAACAAGTTGGCTTTATGGTCGTGCGTTCTTTAAAGACGACAAAATAGCACGAAGACTAAAAACCAAGTCTCTCATCTTTACCTTAACACTCCACTTTATTTACCTTATCATCAGGACAGCGGAACTTAAACACCCACCCGTGACATCGGTTTTTGAACTTTTGAATGTGCTTGGATTCTCGCTTGCACTTGCTTATGTCATAATTGAATTTATAACAAAAATTAAAAATACAGGCTTTTTTGCAATTCTTATCGCCTCAGTTCTTGTGATAGTGTCGGGGATTTTCTCAAGGGATATTTATGGTTTTGAATATGATGTTTTAAAAAATGAGCTTCTTGCGCTACATGTAACTTCAGCCCTCGTTGGATATTCTGCTTTTGCCCTTTCAGCAATTTACGGACTTCTTTACATAATGCTTTATAACAAAATCAAAAGCAAAACATTTGATACGGTTTATAAAAATCTGCCAAACCTTGAAAAAATTGAATCCATGCTTTGCAAATCAGCAACCGTTGGCTTTTTCGCATTGACATTTGTCATCACCGTTGGGTTTATCTGGCTACCCAAAGCATTTAAAAATTTCTCCTACACAGATGCAAAACTTATTGGAACTTTAATAATATGGCTTGTTTACGGTGGCGGTTTAGGGATTAGAAAAATAGCAAACCTATCGGGTAAAAAGACAGCCACTATGACAATAGTTGGCTTTATACTTGTCTTCATTCTTATGGGATTTGCAAATGCGATGTCAGGATTTCACAGATTTTATTAACAATTAAATCCCCCTTCTTTCGATGGATCTATTGCTTGTTGGATTAAATCATAAAACGGCAAGCGTTGAAGTAAGAGAAAAAATTTACTATACACTTGAAGAAACAGAAAAGATACTGCCTGAAATTGTTTATCTGTTTCTAAAAGAAGGGGTTCTCCTCTCAACCTGCAATAGAACCGAGCTTTACGGAGTTTTAAAAAGCGAAGAAATTAAACCCGAACAATTGATAGATTTCTTGATTTCTAAAAAAGAAGCCACTGGATTTGTAGATCCGTCTCACTTTTATATAATGCGCTCTTACGATGCAATCAGACATCTGCTTGAAGTTGCCTCAGGCATTGACTCAATGTTAATCGGTGATGTTCAAATTCTTGGACAGGTGAAAGATGCTTACGAAGTTGCTGTGAAATGTGGCGTGGTTGGAACGCTTTTACACGAAGTTTTTCACACCGCCTTTAGAACAGGAAAAAGAGCGAAATCGGAAACATCAATAAGCGAAGGTGCGGTTTCAGTAAGCTACGCAGCTGTCGAACTTGCAGAAAAAATTTTTGCAGATCTCTCCAAAAAGAAAGGAATGCTCATCGGGGCAGGCGAAACAGCTGAACTTACAGCAAAACATCTCGTAGCTCACGGTATAAGTGAGCTTTACATCGCAAACAGAACAATTGAAAGAGCTCAAAAACTCGCTGAGCAATTTAATGGAAAAGTTATAAAACTTGAAGAAATCCCAGATAAGCTTGCTGAAGTTGACATCGTCATAAGCTCCGTAACGGTCGATAATTATATACTCACCTTCCACCAAGTAAAAAACGCCATTTCAAAAAGAGGAAATAAACCAATCCTGATCATAGATATCGGAGTTCCCAGAAATGTTGAGCCAAAAATCAAAGATATCGAAAATGTATTTCTTGAAGATATCGACTCCCTCGAATCAATAGCAAAATCAAACTACGAAAGAAGGTTAAATGAAATTCCCAAGGTTCAACAGATAATTGATGAAGAGCTTAAGAAATTAATAAAATGGTATGAAGCTCATCAAGTCGCGCCGACGATAAAACTTTTGAGAGATCGATTCGAAGAGATAAGGCGACTTGAGATTGAAAAATATAAAAATAAATTCTCTCCCGAAGATTTTGAAAAAGTTGATGCACTTACAAAATCGCTTATAAATAAACTTCTTCACACACCAACGGTAAACATCCGAGAATCATCAAATGGAAAACCTGAGTCAGAAAGAATAAAGTTTATACAGTTTGTAAGGGAGTTGTTTGGACTTGAACAAAAATAAACCGCTACGAAATGAAGCAAAAAATAATCATAGGTACGCGTGGTAGTAAGCTTGCGCTGTGGCAGACGGAATTTGTAAAGGAAAAACTTTTGAAGATTTTCCCAGACCTTGAATTTGAAGTAAGAATCATCAAGACCAAAGGGGATAAAATTCTTGACTCACCGCTTTCAAAAATTGGAGATAAAGGAATTTTTACAAGGGAAATTGAAATTGAACTTTTAAATGGTGAAATTGATCTTGCAGTTCATAGCTTAAAAGACCTACCGACAAAATTGCCAGATGGCTTAATAATTGGTGCCGTATTAGAGCGAGAAGATGTGAGAGATGCTCTGATTTCCAAAGATAATTTAAAACTCGCAGAACTTCCCCTAAATTCAACCATTGCAACCAGCAGCCTGAGAAGAAAAGCACAACTTCTTCACTTCAGAGCTGATTTTCAGTTCGTTGACATTCGCGGTAATGTTGACACGAGATTTAAAAAATTTGATGAATCAAACTGGAACGGAATGGTTTTAGCGTACGCTGGAATAAAACGAATGGGCTACACCAACAGAATATCTGAATTGATCCCAACGGATATAATCTTACCTGCCGTCGGTCAAGGTGCGATAGCGGTTGAAATAAGGGAGGATGATACAGAAATTTTCGAAATTGTGAGGAAAGTAAATCATTTGGAAACTGAACTTGCAACGAAAGCTGAGCGAGCACTCCTAAAGCATCTTGAGGGTGGGTGCCAAATTCCAATTGGAGCATTTGCTTGCATCTCAAATGGGAAAGTTAAGCTCTCAGCAATGATAAGTAGCCTTGACGGCTCACTTCTCGTTCGTGACTCAATTGAAGGAGATGTAAATGGAGATACTGAAAAACTTGGTATTGAACTCGCTGAAAGACTCCTTGAGCAAGGTGGTGCTAAAATACTTGATGAGGTAAGAAAAGCAAATGATAAAAAATGAAAGTTCTCATAACACGAGCAAAATCGCAAGCGACCGAATTCGCCCAATATCTTGAATCGTATGGCTTCACCTGTGTCTTCTTTCCAACAATTGAGATAGTTGAACCAGATTCATGGGAAGAGGTCGATGAAAAAATCAAACAAATCGACAAGTATACTGACATAATTTTTACAAGCACAAACGCAGTTAAATTTTTCTTCGATAGATTTACAAAATTCCACGCACTTGAAAAACTGCGTGGGAAAAGATTTCACGCTGTTGGGACAAAAACGAAAGAAGAAATCGAAAAATATGGCTTCAATGTTGAAATACTACCCGAAAAATCTGATAAAGAGAGTTTGTTTTTGAAGATTATTTCAGAGAAAAAGGAGGCAAAATTTTTATTCCCAAGAGGCAATCTCACCGATGAAAACTTCATAAAAATTTTTAAGGAAAAAGGTCTTGCTATTGATGATGTGATCGTTTATAAAACGATAAAACCAGAGATAAGCGAAGTGGAAAAAGAAAACATCGAGAGAATGATTGAAAATGGTGAGATAAAATTTATAACCTTTTTCAGCCCGTCAAGCGTGAGAAATTTTTTTGAGATTTTCAATAATATAAAATTCAACGGTCAAAAAATAGCAGTGATTGGCCAGACAACGCTAAAAGAATGCGAAAAATTTGGATTAAATGTTGATATAAATCCGATGAAATTTTCACCGAAGCCAAACGCCAAACTTTTAGCTGAACTTATGAATGAAGAGAAAACAAAATTGCTCGCTCAAAATTGAAAAACGATATATTTTTAAAGGCATGCAAAGGTGAGAAAATAGAGAGAACGCCGATATGGATAATGCGTCAGGCGGGGAGATATTTACCTGAATATAGAAAGATACGGCAGAGATACGACTTTCTTACAATGATAAAAACTCCCGAACTTGCATCGGAGATAACGATCCAACCTATCGAAATAATCGGGGTTGACGCAGGAATAATCTTCTCCGATATTCTCGTCCTACCCGAAGCGATGGGATTAAAACTTTATATCGATGAGGGTAAAGGACCACGATTTGAGAGATATATTCAAAGTGAATCTGACATCGCAAATCTTTGCATTCCCGATCCAACTGAAAAATTAAAATATGTGTTAAATGCCATTGAATTAACAAAACGAAATATTGATGTTCCATTAATTGGTTTCGCTGGCTCGCCTTGGACATTGTTTGCGTATATGGTTGAAAGTGAGCAGGAAAAAGATTTCAAAAATGCAAAATTGTTAATCTACCTAAAACCCAAACTCGCACACAAATTACTTGAAAAAATCACACTTGCGGTTTCAGATTTTTTAATCGCACAAATTGAATATGGAGCTGACGCAGTTCAGATATTTGATACATGGGGTGGAATTTTAAGTTACGATGAATTTAAAGAATTCTCTCTCAAATACATCGCGTATGTAATTGAAAGGATTAAATCAAAATTTGATGAAATCCCTGTGATCTTATTTTCCAAGGGGACATGGCAATGGATTGAGGAAATCATAAATACAGGGTGCGATGTTATAAGTATTGACTGGACATTTGATATAAAAAAAGCAAGAGAAAAATCTCATGAAAAAATCTCAATTCAAGGAAATCTCGATCCAGTGATTCTCCTTTCCGAGCCAGAGATAGTTGCACATGAGGCAATGAAAATTCTTGAAAAATATGGAATTGGCAACAGACATATTTTCAACCTTGGTCATGGTATCCTGCCTGACACCCCAGTTGAAAATGTGAAAGTTCTTGTCGAAACAGTTAAAACGAAAAGCAAAAATTACCACAAAATAAATGCAAATGAGCCATGAAGTTTGAAAATATCAATATAGAGCTTTTGAAAAAATACGATCGTCCTGGACCAAGATATACGAGTTACCCACCAGCCCCTGCTTTTTCAAAAGATTTTGGTCCAGATGATTACAAAAATGCAATCGTTGAAAATAATCTCCAAAATTCAACTGCTGATTTATCGCTCTATTTCCATATACCCTTTTGCGATACGCTCTGCTATTTCTGCGGGTGCAATATGCTTGTAACACACAGACGCGAAACGATAAGAAAATATCTTGACTATCTTGAAAAAGAAATTGATATGGTTTGGAAATTAATTTCACCCAAAAGAAAAGTAACCCAACTACATTGGGGCGGTGGAACTCCGTCTTATCTTAATCCAGATGAGATAAAGGAACTTGGGGAATTTATAAACGAGAGATTTCAATATGTTGATGACCCTGAAGTTGGGGTTGAAATTGACCCGCGCGGTTTAACTTACGAACATATGAAAGCATTTCGCGAGGTTGGATTTAACAGAATAAGCATGGGGGTACAAGATTTTGATCCAAAAGTTCAAAAAGCAGTAAACAGAATCCAACCCGAGGAGATCACAAAACAAGCGATAGATTGGGCGCGTGAACTTGGATTTAAGAGCATAAACCTTGACTTAATTTACGGTTTGCCTTTTCAAACTCTTGAATCATTTGAGAAAACAATCGATAAAGTGATTGAACTTTCCCCCGAACGACTTGCGGTTTTTAACTTTGCTTATGTACCATGGCTTAAACCACATCAACGCGTCATAAAAAAAGAAGATTTGCCAGCACCTGAGATTAAACTGCAAATTTTGAAAATGACGATAGAAAAACTCACCGACGCTGGCTACATCTACATTGGAATGGACCACTTCGCAAAACCAGATGATGAACTTGCAATTGCCCAAAAGGAAAAAACACTTTATAGAAATTTTCAAGGATACTCAACCAGAGCTGGAGCTGATCTTTATGCCTTCGGAATGTCTGCGATAAGCCAATTTCAAAACATATACGCACAAAATTATAAGGAATTGAAAGATTATTACGCAAGGATTGACGAAGGTAAACTTCCGACAGCCATCGGCTATAGAATGAATCAGGACGACATCATAAGAAAACATGTAATAATGCGATTGATGTGCGATATGGAACTCACGAAAAGTGAAGTTGAGAAAAAGTTCAATATAAACTTTGATGAATACTTTGCCGATTCAATTCCGAAGCTTCAAGAGTTCATTGAAGATGGGCTTGTTGAATTAACAGATGATAAAATAATCGTAACCCTGATGGGGCGACTCGTGATAAGGAATATCGCCATGTGCTTTGATGCGTACATCGAAAAAATGATGAGGGAAAAACCTATATTTTCAAGAACTGTTTGATTCTCACAAGAATAGATACGGCTTCCAACTTTCGTCGATCTCACCGACAAAATTCTTGATAAAAAGAATTGGATTGGGTCGCATTGGCTTCCTCAACAACTTCATCCCTGCCTCTTCGGGTGTTCTATCGCCCTTTCTATTGTTGCATTGCACACATGCACAAACAAGATTTTCCCATGTGTCTTCCCCACCTTTTGACTTAGGGATGACATGATCAACTGTAAGCGGAACGCCTGTGCGCCCACAGTACTGACACCTATGGTTATCCCTTTTGAGAATATTTTTCCGAGTTAAAATTATCCTCCGATATGGCATATGAATATAATATGCAAGCCTGACAACCGTCGGGAAAGGAATCGAATACGAAACAGACCTTATGTATTGTCCTTCCTTCGCTGCGATAAGTTCTGCCTTGCCAAGATAAATCAAATTAATTGCCTTTCTAACAGGGCATATACTCATCGGCTCATAATTTTGATTTAAAACGAGAACCTTTTTGTCCAACGGGCTTGATATCCCATCTCCTTTTTTCTCGTATAAACGAAATTTGAATTGAACTTCTCCCTTGAATTTAACTCACCTCCACTGAAAAATTTAAACTATTTCCTGTTTTTTAAAATTAAAAACTCTTCTTGCACCCACAAAAGTTCTCTCAAGACGTTCGCTATAAAGACCGCTTCCTTTATCAAGGCTATTTAACCTTACAAACCCTGAAGCGTGAATTATTTCTTTACCTCTACCTGTAAAAATTCCAACATGTGTTATCCTTCTGCCATCCGAACTAAAAAACAAAAGGTCGCCCTTTTTAAACTTTGAAAAATTTTTCCCAATATATTTTCCAACCTCCCACTGCATATCCGAATCTCTCGGCAATTGAATTCCATTTATCCTGTAAACAGTTTGGACAAATCCAGAACAATCAAAACCTTTTGGAGTTTTTCCGCCCCACACATAAGATACACCAAGAAACCTCTTCGCCGTTTGGATTATATCGCTTATATTTTGTTTCTTCACAGCTTTGAATTGTTTTGCTTCCGATTTTCTGATAAATCCATAAGTTCCATCAGGAAGTTCAACCTTCAACCAACCATCTTTTGAACCAAGATAATTTAAAACAGAACAAACGACAACATCTCTTAAAGTAGTTGAATTAACATCAGGTTTTGAATAAACGAAGCCGAAATTCGAAGTAAACTCAACTTTGGGTTTATTCATATACTCTGAAAATTTACCCGAATCCATTAAAGCCATTTGCGGCTTGTAAACCCAACCAATATATCCATCAAAATGCAACCTTATCCTAACCCAATCATCTTTAATTTCAAGGACATCAAAAGTTTCACCCAATATAATTTGGGTTGTTTGTTCGCTTCTCATAGATGGCTCTTTAAAGACGGGAGCAGTTCCAACATTGCAAACGCCATACCTTAGAGATAGTTCCTTATCAGGTAAAAGTTTAACGGGGGTTTTGATAAAATAATGTTTGATTAGCTTACCAGCGCTTTTAATTATTTTTGCATCAGATATTTTAAGGAAACCTTCAGATAACTCAAACACGCAAAGTCTTGTATCAATCCCAAGCTTCCGTCTAATCCTTTCAATTTTTAGGTTTGGGTCTTCCATAAACCGCAAAGTTTTGTATTTGTTTAAAATATAACCTATAACAAAATAAATGCCAAATTTTCAAGGGGTGGAATTTGCGTAGGAAGTAAAAATTTTGTATATTTACAATGCTTTGGGCCCGTAGCTCAGTGGTAGAGCATCTGCCTTTTAAGCAGGAGGTCGGAGGTTCGATCCCTCCCGGGCTCACATTTAGTCATAATCAACCGGGGTTAAAACTTCACTGTTTTCAGTCATATCTTTTTTAAACATTTCTCTAAGTCGTTTATAAATTTCACCTGGTTTACCGTCGCCAATCGTGATGCCGTCATATTTTACAATCGGAGCCACAATAAGCGTTGTGCTGAAAAACATCATCTCAGCACTGTTATATGCTTCACTTATTGGAATGTCCGTTGAAATTACATCTTTTAAAATTCCCTCACCTTTGAGCAAGTTGGCAAAATAGATTGCTCTCTTAAGCATCGTCCCATGTAAAACTTTTTCAAGCCGTGGATATTTAAAAATCCCATCCCGAGTTACAATTGCAACATTTTTATTTGAACCTTCCGTAAGATAACCTTCAGAATCAATTGCAATTGCTGTATCAGCACCAACATTATGCGCAAAGAATTCCATCATTGCATTCGCAAGGTAATTGCAACTTTTTACTTGAGGCGTAAACGGCTGTCTTAATGGAAATGGACTTGTCACAACACTTAAACCTTCCTCATAATACCTCGCAGGGTAATTTGGTGATGAAGTTATGATAAGATAAAAATGCCCCTTTGGCGATTCATCAGGATAAACGCTAAAACCACCAGTCCCTCTTGAAATCCAGAATCTAGCCATGCAATCCCGCTTTCCTGTTATCGCAATCGTTTCGAGAATTATATCCTTCATCTCTTGCTTTGACAGCGGAATTTTAATGCCGATGGCAGTCGCAGAGCGAATGATCCTATCAAGATGCTCATCAAGAAGGTAAACTTTTCCATTGACGACGAGAGAATTATCAAAAACCCCATCGCCACGGTGAACCATATGGTCATCAAACGGGATCGTCATAAGGTTCGGGTTTGTCACAACCGCATCCCATACCGTTGAATACATCGCAAAATATTTCTCTTTTAAAGGTGTTTCTTGTTTAACCCAATCGAGATAATCCTTCTCGGTCCAGATTTTTAATTTCTTTCCCTTCATTTCAACTCCTTAAACTTTGTTGTTTGATTTCGTTTAAAACCTCGTCAAATTTTTCAATAAATAAATCAACATGTTCTTTTTCTATGATAAGTGGTGGCAATAACCTTATAACATTGTTGCTTGTGCAATTTACAATTACACCCTTCTCAATGAGACGATCAACAATGTTGAAACATTCAGTGCTAAGTTCAACCCCAATCATCAAACCGATACCGCGAATATTTTTTACAATTTCGCCATGTTTATCTTTTAGCTTTAAAAGCCTTTCACGGAGATAGTTTCCAATTTCTTTAACATTATCAATTATTCCATTTTGAATTTCCTTTATGACTGCGCAACCTGCTGAACAAGCTACGGGATTTCCACCAAAAGTTGAACCATGTGTCCCAAGTGTAAATACATCAGCAACCCTTTCATTCCCAAGCACAGCCCCAAGCGGTAATCCACCGCCGAGAGGTTTTGCAAGCGCAACGACATCTGGCTTAACACCGTAATGCTCAAAAGCAAAAAAGGTTCCAGTCCTCCATAAGCCACTTTGAATTTCATCTGCGACGACAAGAAAATTAAACTTTTCCCGAAGCTCAAAAATTTTCTGCACAAATCTCTCATCAGCAGGTATTATCCCTCCCTCACCTTGAACAAACTCAAGAAAAACCCCCGCTGTTCTGTGGTTAACTTTCTTTTCTATATCCTCAACATCGTTATACTTTGCGATATAAATTTCTGGCAGAAATGGCTCATACCCATCACGATATTTTATCTTATCCATAAGCGAAAGCGCACCCATCGTCCTACCGTGGAATGAATTTGAAAACGCTACAATTTCATTCTTCCCAAATTTCTTTCCCCATTTTCTTGTAAGTTTAATCGCCGTCTCAATCGCCTCAGTGCCACTGTTTGTAAAGAAAACCTTTTTATAACCCGATATTTTTAGAAGTAAATCCGCAAGCTCAAGTTGCGGCTCTTGAACGAAAAGATTTGATAAATGAATATATTTTTCAACCTGATCCAAAATCGCTCTTTTAACTCTATCGTTTCCATAACCAAGCGCATTAACTCCGATGCCAGCTATCATGTCAAGATATCTTCTGCCATCAAAATCGACAAGGTAAACCCCTTCACCATACTTAACATAAATCCTAAGCCGTCTGTAAGTTTGAAAAAGTAAATCTCTCTCAATCTCCAAAACTTGCATTAATTCTCTCCAATTGGTTTTGAAATCTTTTGAAAAAGTGAATAAAGAAATTTTACCCTTTCCCTTAATGCCTCAATATCCCCATCATTTTGTATCACGATATCAGCAAGGCTTCTCTTTTTAGATTGGCTCATTTGCGCCTTCATCCTTTTTAAAACTTCCTCTCTTGTGCAATTATCTCGCTCCATAATTCTTTTAATTTTTAACTCTTCATCAGCATCAACCACAACAACATAATCAAGTTCTTTATCGAACCCAGATTCAAATATAAGTGCAGCTTCAACTATGACAAAACTTTGGTTTTCATTCTTTGAAATTTTTTTAAACTCCGTTATGATTTTCTTTATAACCTCTGGATGAACAATGGATTCAAGTACTTTTCTCTTTTTCTCATCTGAGAAGATGACATCAGATATAAATTTTCTGTTAAGCTTTCCCCCGATGTAGGCTTCATCGCCAAAAAGTTTCTTAATTTTTCTTTTCAACTTTTCATCTTCCTCCATAATTCTCTTTGCCACTTCATCAGCGTAAATCACCTTTGCCCCAAATTCTTCAAAAATTTTGCACACGGTTGTTTTACCCGATCCAATCCCCCCAGTTACTCCAACTGTCAGTATTCCATGCTTGAACTGCAACTTTTCAAATTATTTTTTTCTGAAAATTAAAATTTTTGCAAAGAAAATAAAAAAAGCGGGGTTAACCCCCGCCGTTAACTTTACTTCGCATAAGCCACAGAACGAACTTCCCTTATAACTGTAACTTTGATCTGCCCTGGATATTCCATCTCTTCTTGGATTTTCGCCGCAATGTCCCTCGAAAGTTGATCAGCGAGATTATCATCAACCTTATCAGGTTCAACTATAACTCTGACCTCACGACCAGCTTGAATTGCATAAGTTTTTGCAACGCCTTCAAATGATTTTGCTATCTCTTCAAGTTTTTGCAATCTTCTGACATAACCTTCGACAGATTCTCTTCTTGCACCAGGTCTTGCTCCACTTATCGCGTCAGCTGCTTGAACTATTGCAGCGATCGGTGATTCCATCGGTATATCTTCATGATGAGAACCAACTGCATTGACAACAATAGGATGCTCTCCATATCTATTTAAAATTTCATAACCTATCAACGCGTGGGGTCCCTCTTGCTTGTCGACGACTTTACCTATATCATGGAATAATCCAGCTCGCTTCGCAAGATGCGAATCAAGCCCAAGTTCCGACGCCATTATCGCTGCAAGATATGCAACTTCTATGCTGTGTTGCAGAACATTTTGACCATAGCTTGAGCGATATTTCATCTTACCAACAAGTCGAACAATCTCACGATGAACATTATGAATTCCAAGCTCAAGTAAAGTATTCTCTCCGACTTTTATCATCTCCTCTTCAAGTTCCTGCTTGACTTTTTCAACTACCTCCTCGATTCGAGCTGGGTGAATCCTTCCATCGGCAAGCAACCTTTCAAGCGCAATCTTCGCAACTTCTCTTCTAAATGGGTCAAAACCTGAAATTATAACTGCTTCAGGCGTATCGTCAACAATTATATCGCAACCCGTAAGCTGCTCAAAAGCTCGAATATTTCTCCCTTCTCTGCCGATTATCCTTCCTTTCAATTCATCATTCGGAATATGAAGAACGGTGACTGTCGTCTCAACGGAATGGTCAGCAGCTGTTCTTTGAATTGCTTGAACTATAATTTTTTGAGCTTCCTTCTTCGCTTCCTCTTTTGCTTGTTCTCTAATTTCTCGAATTATCTTGGCTGCTTCAGCTTTCGCTTCAGAAACCATACTTTCAATAAGTATCTTCTTTGCTTCATCGCGAGTTAAACCAGCAATTTTTTCAAGCTGAGCTTTTTGCTCTTCAATTATTTGCTCAATCTCTTTTTGTCTAAGTTCAATTGATTTTCTCTGTTCCTCAAGCTGTTGTTGAACTTTGTTAAGATCACGCTCCCTTCGATTTAATTCCTCAGCCCTTTCATTTAATTTTTCTTCCTTTGCCAAAAGTTGTTTTTCATAAGATTGGAGTTTCTGCTTTATTTGATTTACTTCTGTTTCAAATTCTTGTTTTTTTCTAAACCATTCATCTCTTACCTCGAGAAGTTTCTCTTTCTTAATATTGTTTGCCTCACGTTCAGCGTCTTCAATTATTTTTTGAGCTCTAGCTTCAGCAGTTCCAATCTTTTTTTCTTCAACCTTTGAATGGAAAAACCATCCAAGAAAGAATGCAAACAAAACGATGACAGAAACAATTATGTATACAACCATATCCTTATTCCTCCGAAAATTTTTTTTCAAATAACTTTAAAAATAAAACCGCGCTTGCCAGCTTAGCAAGCTTAACAGTGAGAACCGGTGCCTGCCTGGATACTTCTTACTTCCACCGTCCGCCTTTTTAAGTCCTGGCTAAACCAGGACAGCGGAATCCCACTTCTTCTTCGTGGGATCGTGGCCTGTAATCCGCATCCAAGAGCCAGGCTACCCTTCGAGCACTGACGCTGGTTCTCCCCTAAGCTTAAACTAAGCTGACAGCGCGGTTATAAGCTTAACATTTTATCAACCTTGGAAGATAGACCGCGCAACAAATCCTCTATCTCACCTTCAATACATCCCACATCTCTTCTCTCGCGAAATAAATCTTCAGCTATATTCAAAGCCGTCAAAATTGCAATTGTCAAGATGGATTGATTCGGCAATTTATCGTGCAATTCTCTCATCATCTTATCAACATATTCCGCAGCCTTATATGCGAGTTCTTCATCCTCAACTTTCAAGGTGTATTCGCTATCAAAGATTTTTACCTTCACGATCTTTGAGTGTGGAAGTTCCAAGTTCTCTTCAAAGTTTATTTTCTAAATTTTTAAAACTAGGAAGAAACCAGCGTCAGAAAAATTTTTCAAAGATACTGATTAATTCTTTCCAACAAAAATGCTATTTTCTTCTTTAACTCCTCTCTTTCCACTTCACTAAACAAAACAACTCCGTTCTTTCTCAGTTCTTCATTTTCCCGTTTTAACTTTTCAATTTCTGTTTCAAGTGATTCTATTTTATGCTTCAAACTTTCATTCTCACTCTTCAAGCTCTGCACATACTCAAAGACTCTATCAAATTTCCCTTGAAGCTCTTCGATCAGATTCGTAAAATTTAACTTACTATTTTTACTCTCCATCCCTTCCAAGCTCAATAACTCCTAAGTTTAGCCTCAAACTTTTGTTCAACATACTTAACGACTTTCTGAATTAACTCATTTACTTCCTCATCAGTTAATGTTTTTTCCTTCGATAGAATCTCGAGAGAGAAAGCAACGCTTTTCTTTCCCTCTCCGATTCTTTCACCTCTATAAATATCAAAAAGACGAATGGACTTTAAAACCGCACCTGCTTTTTCTTTTATTGCATTTTCAACCTCTCCAACTGGAACACTTTCATCAACTACAAACGCAAGGTCTCTGAAAACACTTGGGAATCTTGGCAACTCTATATAATGCCTTTCCTCAAACCTTGAATTCTTACAGAGTAAATCAAAATCAATCTCTGCAATATAGATATCAGCCTTAATATCAAACTTATTCAAAATCTCATCACCTACCTTTATCAGCCTTCCAGCGTATTTTCCGCCAATCTCAATGCCTATTTCAAGTTCCGCAATATCACTATTATTAGAATAATAAATAAACCGATAATTTTCAAGAAAAATGCCTCTGAATAAATTTTCCACTTCACCCTTCAAATCATAGATGTCAAAAATTCTCTCACCCAAATCATAAGAAACTGGCTCAGCTACCCCAGTCATCAAAATTAAAAGTCTTTCTTCCTCGACATAATTATCTACATACCTCGGCTTCTCATCTTCATCAAAAGCAAGCCTGAAAACCTTCCCTATTTCAAAAAATTTCAAATTCTTCACACCATATCCAAAGTTATGCTTAACCACATCAAGCGCACTCGGAATCAAGCTTGTCCTCAGAGCTGACATCTCTCGGCTCAACGGATTTAAAACCTTGACAAAATTTTCTCCGAGAAGACTTGCTTTTTCTTCGTCAAGCATGCTGTTTGTCACGACCTCTTTAAAGCCAGCCCCGATCAACCTTTCACGAACAAAATTATGGAAATCTACCTTTACCTTCTCGGTAGAAAAATGAACCACGGATCGCATTTTATCGGGAATTCTATCATACCCATAAACTCTTGCAACCTCCTCAATTAGGTCAATTTCCCTCTCAATGTCAACTCTAAAAGTTGGAACTTTTACAGTTAAACTTTTTTCATCACGATTTAAAATCTCAAGTTCAAGCCCTTCAAGTATTTTTACAACATCATCCTGCGAAAATTCAAACCCGATAACGGAATTCAACCTTGAAAACCTTAGGCTAACAACTTTAGGTTTAATCTCAACTGGATAAACATCAATTACGCCCTGAAGAACTTCGCCGCCAGCGATTTCAGCCATAAGTTGAGCTGCTCGGTTCACCGCCCATATCACTGCTTCAGGGTCAGCGCCCCTTTCAAACCTGTATGATGCATCTGTTGATAAACCGAGATATTTTGAAGTTCTTCTTATGCTAATTGGGTTAAAATAGGCGCTCTCAATCAGAACATTTTTGGTTTCATCTGTTATCTCTGTATTGGCTCCTCCCATTACACCTGCAATTGCAACTGGCTTTTCAGCATCGCATATCATTAAGGTGTCTTTTCTTAACACCCTCGCCTTACCATCAAGCGTTATAAAAACTTCTCCATCATTAGCGCACTTAACAACAATTTTATGCCCCGCTAATTTATCATAATCAAACGCATGGAGTGGATGACCAACTTCATAAAGAACGAAATTAGTTATATCAACAATGTTATTTATCGGCCTTAAACCAACAGCCCTAAGGTAATCCTGCAACCATTTCGGGGAAGGTTCAACCTTAACATTTAAAACAACCCTCGCTGCATACCTTGGACAGTTTAATGTATCAATAATTTCAACAGAAGCGTAATCTGTAATTCGCTTGTCGGATTCAACAACCTTAAATTCGGGTTTTTTTAGCTTCAATCCGAAAGCAACCGCAAGCTCACGAGCAACCCCGATATGACTTAAACAATCTGGGCGATTTGGAGTTACGCTAATATCGTAAATAACATCGTCAAGCCCAAAATATTCCGCAAGCGGTTGACCAACTTGCGCATTGGGTTCAAGAACCATTATCCCCTCCTTATCATCCCCAAGCCCAAGTTCAAATTCCGAACAAATCATCCCGTATGATTCAACCCCGCGGATTTTCGCTTTCGTTAAAACAAACGGCTTCCCCTCCGGGTCATGTTGATTTCGCGGGATAACTGCACCTACCAAAGCAACAGGGACTTTTTGACCCGCAGCGACATTCGGCGCGCCACAAATTATCTGAAGAGTATCTTTCCCAACCCTAACTCTACAAACTGTTAATTTATCCGCGTTCGGATGCTTGCTAACTTCAAGAACTTCACCAACATAAAAATTCTTAAACTTTTCCCCAGGATAATCAACACTTTCAACCTCGAGCCCAAGCATTGTAAGTTTCTCCTTGACCTCTTCAGGCTCTGCTTCAAGATCAATATAATTTTTCAACCACTTGTGCGAAATCTTCACTTTCAAAGTCTAATTTTATTTTCAAAACTAAAACTGCTCAAGGAACCTAAAATCGTTCTCATAAAACAATCTTATGTCATCAATTCCATACTTCAACATTGCTATTCTTTCAACTCCCATCCCAAAGGCGTAGCCGGTGTATTTTTCAGAATCATAACCAACAAACTTAAAAACATTTGGATCAACCATACCACAACCAAGAATTTCAAGCCATCCACCGTATTTACAAACCCTACAGCCCTTGCCCCCACAGATAAAGCAACTTACATCAACTTCCGCGCTTGGTTCAGTGAATGGGAAAAAACTTGGCCTGAACCTCAACTTGACACTACTTCCAAACATTTGTTTTGCAAATGAAAGCAATGTCCCCTTCAATTCCGCAAAAGAAACACCTTCATCAACATACAAACCCTCAACTTGATGAAATAAACAATAGCTTCTTGCACTTATTGCCTCATTCCTGTAAACCCTTCCCGGGGCAATGATTCTAACTGGCGGTTGTTTTGATTCCATAACCCTTATTTGAACTGGCGATGTGTGGGTTCGCAGAATTATATTCTCTTTGATAAAAAACGTATCTTGCATATCTCTCGCCGGATGTTCAGGGGGGATATTAAGTGCCTCAAAATTGTGATAGTCATCTTCAATCTCCGGACCTGAAGCAATTTCAAAACCCATCGCGACAAAAATTTTCTTTATTTCTTCAAGTGTCTGCGTAAGCGGATGCTTTCTACCGGTGTATTTAAACCTACCCGGAATCGTTAAGTCAACTAACTCACCAACCTTTCGTTTCCCACTTTCAATTTCTTTCCTTTTCTCATCAAATTTTATCTGCGCAAGTTCTTTAAATTCGTTTAAAAATTTCCCAATCGTTGGTTTTTCCTCGCGTGGAATTTCTTTAAGCTTATCAAATAATGTTTGAATTATCCCCCTTCGCCCAAGGTATTTGACTCTAAATTCCTCAAGCTGTTTCTCGTCTTTTACGGTTTCAATTTCCTCAAGGAACTTCTTTTTAACTTCTTCAATCTGATTAATCATTTTCAATTTATGCCGATCTTTGTTCAAATTTGTCAATTCAAATAAAAAAACTCCCATCTTCGGGATTAAACAACATCAAATAACCCGAATGATGGGAGCAAAATTTTAACTAAATGCAAATTTCACGACTTCTGAAAAAGCATCAGGATTATTCACAGCAAGATCAGCTAGCATCTTTCGATTAATTTCAACCTGCTTCTTTCTTAAAGCTGAAATAAGTTTTGAATAAGTGGTTCCATTTAATCTTGCTGCTGCGTTTATCCTTGCTATCCAAAGTCTTCTAAATTCTCGCTTCTTTGTTCTTCTGTCGCGATATGAGTATTGAAGTGCCTTTGCAACATGATCTTTAGCTTGCCTTAGGGTATTGCCACGCATTCCCCAGAATCCTTTCGCCCTTTCAAGTATCTTCTTTCTCCTTCTCCTTGAAGCAGGTTTATTTGTTGCTCTCATCTTTTCACTCACCAAATTTAATTTTAAAAAATCAAGCCAGAATCAATTGTTTAATTCTTTTCTCTTCATATGGATGCACAAGCGTTGGCTTGCGAAGCTGCCTTTTTCTTTTTCTTGATTTACCTGTAGCAAGGTGACTTCTACCAGCTTTTTGTCTTTTTATCTTTCCAGTCGCTGTAACTTTAAAGCGCTTCATTGCTGCGCGATTGCTCTTCACCTTCGGCATTGCTCTTTTGTCCTCCAGATTGTTTATTTTTTTCTTCCTGCTCTTTTAACATCTGAATTTTCCTTTTATCCGGTGCAAATAAAACACTCATTGAACTTCCCTCAAGCTTTATATCTTGTTCAACCCGTGCAACATCGGATAAAAACTCGATCAATCTTTTTAATATCTTTTCTCCAAACTCCGTGTGCAAAATTTCTCTACCTTTAAAAATAACCTGCGCTTTAACCTTGTGTCCATCAAGTATGAATTCTCTCGCATGACGCGCTTTAAACTGAAAATCATGCTCGCCCATATTTGGATGAAACCTCAACTCTTTCAGAACAGCAGCTGCTCTTTGCTTTTTGTGAAGCTTCTCTTCCTTTTGCTTTTCATACTTGTACTTCCCATAATCCATCAACCTGCAAACAGGCGGATTAGCCTGGGGAGCAACTTCAACAAGATCATAACCTCTCTCCTCAGCTAACCTTAACGCGTCACGCGTGCTCATTATACCAATTGACTGCCCATTTTCATCTATTACTCTAACTCGTGGGACCTTGATTTGTTCATTAACGCGTAATTCTTTCTCTATGGCAGCTCCCCTTGTTGTTTTGAAATTTAACGCTTTGCTTTTTTCCTTATTTGCTGTCTCGTCCTCTCACCGTTTGTGACAATCAAATTTGCAATATATCTAATGGTTTCCTCATGCGATTTTCTGAACTCATCAAGCTTTTCAGACATAACTCGTATTGTCTCGCGATGCTCTTTCCTAAACTCTTCGAGATTTTCCAACATAACCCGCATCGTTTCACGATGCTCCCTCCTAAACTCATCGAGATTCTCCAACATAATCCGCATCGTCTCGCGATGCTCCTTCCTGAACTCTTCAAGATTTTCCAACATAACTCGCATCGTCTCACGATGCTCTTTTCTAAACTCATCAAGATTTCCGGACATAATTCGCACTGTCTCGTGATGTTCCTTCCTGAATTGATTTATAAGCTCGTTCGTGTTCCTTGCCTCAGCTTTCAAAGTTTTATTGTTTATAATTGCATACAAAGTTAAAAATATGCCAAGAATTGTCGCCATCACTCCACCAAGCGTAAGTATCTCATAAAAGCTCATCACTCACTCCACAACTTTGCTTTCTATCTCAAATTTAATTCGGGATATAAAACTTTCCAAATCAAACACTCCAAGATCTCCCTTGCCATGCCTTCTTATCGAAACTGTCCCACTTGTTCTCTCTTTCTCACCAATTATAAGCATATATGGAATCTTTTTGGTCTCTGCTTCCCTTATCTTGTAAGTTATCTTCTCATTTCTCAAATCGATTTCCGCCCGAATTTTCTGCTGTTTAAGTTTCTCCCAAATTGTTTTTGCATAATCGTTTTGTGCATCAGTTATCGGCAAAACCGCAACTTGAACTGGCGCAAGCCAAACCGGGAAATTACCTGCAAAATGTTCAGTCAAAATCCCAACAAATCTTTCAAAAGAACCAAATATCGCTCTATGAATTGCAACTGGTCGCTTCGGTTGGCCATCAACATCAATGTAAGTTAAATCAAATCTTTCAGGCAACATCACAAAGTCAAGCTGAATCGTTGCAACCTGCCAATCTCTGCCAAGCGCATCCTTAATTTGAACATCTATTTTAGGACCGTAAAATGCCCCTTCTTTCTCTTTTAACCCATACTTTATCCCGTTTTGCTCAAGTGCCATCTTCAACGCTTGTTCAGCCTGCTCCCACAAGGCTGGATCTCCCATTGCGTTATCAGGCTTCGTTGAAAGATAATACGCTGGTTGAAACTTGAAAATTCCGTAAACATAATTTATAAAATCAATTAGCTCATTTATCTCGTTTAAAATTTGATCTGGCCTACAATAAATATGCGCATCATCCATCGTTATTTGCCTAACGCGAAACATTCCACCAAGAGCACCCGAAATTTCATTCCTGTGTAATCTTCCTATCTCCGCAAGTCGCAGTGGTAAATCTCTATAGCTCCTTGTTCGCATCTTATAGACATACGTACTCTCAGGGCAATTCATCGGCTTTAAAGAATAAATTTCATCTTCAACTTCAAGCACAAACATATTTTCTTTGTAATGCTCCCAATGTCCCGATTTCTCCCATAGATCTTTCTTTACAAGGATTGGAGTTGAAATTTCCTCATAACCACGCTTGTCGAGTTCTTCACGAATAAATTTCTCAAGCTCACGGAAAATGATCATCCCCTTAGGCAACCAAAAAGGTGCACCTGGAGCAATATCATGAAAAACAAAAAGCTCAAGCTCCTTCCCAAGCCGTCTGTGATCCCTTTTCTTCGCCTCCTCAAGTCGTCTTAGATGCTCATCAAGGAGTTCCTTTTTCGGATAAGCAACGCCATAAACCCTCTGCAACATTTTATTCTTTGCATCGCCACGCCAATAAGCTCCCGCAATGCTTAGCAACTTAACATATTTTATCTTCCCAGTTGATGGCAAATGCGGGCCACGACATAGATCAGTAAAACTTCCCTCGCTATATAAGGTTATTATATCATTATCCTCAATTTGCTCTATGATTTCAACTTTATATGGATCGCCCTTCTTTTTAAAAAATTCAAGCGCTTCTTCTTTCGTGACAACTTTTCTAACATAAGGCTCATCCCTTTGTGCAAGCTCTTTCATCTTTTCCTCAATTTTAGCAAGATCTTCCACTGTAAGCGGTTTATCAACATCAACATCGTAATAAAATCCATCTTCAATTGGTGGACCAACGCCAAACTTTGCACCTGGGAAAAGTTCTTCAATCGCATGTGCCATAAGGTGAGCTGAACTATGCCAAAATACTTCCCTACCTTCAGGATCATCAAAAGTCAAGATTTGAAGTTCGCAATCCTCCTCAAGTGGACGAGTAAGATCTATCACAACACCGTTAACTTTTGCCGCAACTGCATCCTTAGCAAGCCGCTTGCTTAAAATTTCAGCTATCTGCAAAGGTGTCGTCCCTTTATCTACCTCCAAAACACTATTATCAGGCAATTTAACCTTTATTTTCTCCATAAAAATCAAAAACTTTTGGGTTTTCCTGCAAAATTTTTGTAAAAATAATAAAAATCGGGGGCAAAATCAAACTTGCTAACCCTTTACCTTGAAACCTTAAAAGCCCTTAACCCCGCAAAAACGGCATCCTCACCAAGTTCCTCCTCAATCCTCAATAACTGGTTATACTTCGCAATCCTATCCGTCCTTGAAGCTGAGCCAGTTTTTATTTGACCAACATTTGTTGCAACAACAAGATCTGCAATCGTTGTATCCTCTGTTTCCCCAGATCTGTGACTTACAATAGCGGTATAACCGTTTTTCTTCGCAAGCTCAATACAATCAAGCGTTTCTGTCAAAGTGCCAATCTGATTCAATTTTATCAAAATTGAATTCGCTATTCCAGATTCAATTCCCTTGGAAAATATCTCAATGTTTGTCACAAAAATATCATCACCAACAAGTTGAACCTTATCGCCAAGTGCTTCCGTTAACATTTTCCACCCCTCCCAATCATGCTCCGACATCCCATCTTCAATTGAAATAATTGGGTACTGTTTGACGAGCTCTTCATAAAATTTCACCATTTGCTCAGATGTTTTTTGGGACTTATCCGACTTGAAAAAAACATATTTGCCATCTTGATAAAATTCACTGGCTGCACAATCAAGAGCCAAATAAACATCAACCCCAGCCTTATAACCAGATTTCTCAATCGCCTCCAGTATAACTTCTATAGCTTCGACATTTGATTTTAAATTTGGAGCAAATCCACCTTCATCCCCAACAGCAGTATTATAACCCTTTGATTTCAAAACAGATTTAAGAGAGTGGAAAACCTCCACACCTATCCTCAAAGCCTCCGAAAACGAAGGTGCATTTACAGGTGCGATCATAAATTCTTGAATATCAACATTATTATCTGCATGCTTCCCACCGTTTAAAATATTCATCAACGGAACGGGTAAAACTTTAGCATTAACACCGCCGATGTATCTGTAAAGCGGTATGCCCAAATGATTTGCAACCGCTTTTGCCACCGCAAGTGAAACACCAAGAATTGCGTTCGCACCAAGCCGAGATTTATTTGGAGTTCCATCAAGTTGAATTAAAAACCTATCAATGCCAACCTGATCAAAAGCATCCCAACCTTCAAGCTCATCAGCAATGATGTTATTAACATTTTCAACCGCTTTTAATACACCCTTGCCCAAATATCTTTTTGGATCCCCATCCCTTAACTCAAGAGCTTCGTTCTCCCCAGTTGAAGCCCCGCTTGGAACCGCAGCTCTGCCCATCGCACCCGACTCTAAATAAACATCTACCTCAATGGTCGGATTACCCCTTGAGTCAAGAATTTCACGTGCTTGAATGTCAACTATCGTTGTGGACATCTTTCTTTACAAATTTTGTTTTTAAGTGAAACCTTTTAATTATACCAACAAAAATCAGAAAAAACAATTGTTCAACTCCCAAATTTCACTTCCCTCCAAACTCTAAAAACATCATCAGGTGGATCGTCCCTCCAAATAAAGAAAATAGAGCTTACATTGAACTTGACAGGCTTCCAAGAACTTTGAAGTTCCCTCAACAAATTTTTAAGTTTATCCTTCCCCTTAACCTGCCCAATGCTCAAATGTGGAGTGAAACCACCCTCAAACCTACGCACATCATCACAATCTGGAACGATAGCCTGCAATCTCTCCTGTAACTTCACAATTTCATCAAAGGGTTGGGGTGCAAGCCACATCGTATAACTTTCCTTATAATGTTGAAAAAATCTAATCTCGACAAGCTCAACCTCAAAACTTTTGATACCCCTACACACATTTTCAAATTCCACATAAACCCTTTCAAACTCCTCAAAAGGTCTAAACGGATAAATCAATGTTATATGTGGCATCCATCTTCTAAATTGTCTGTCATACTTTTCTCTTATCTTTTGAATTGGATCCCACACATCTTCTGGTGGAATTATAACAACAGCAGTTTTATGTGTTTTCTTTGCGTTCTTTTTCGTCATAAATTTGAAATCCAACTCTATTGCAAATCCATCGCTAATTTTTTAATTTAAAACCTGAAAAACAAAAGTAAATCTCACATCTATGCGATTTGTTGCAGATGTAATGCTTGGCAAACTTGCAAGGTGGTTGCGACTACTTGGATACGATACAATTTATAATCCAAAACTTTCAACAAAGGAACTCGTCAAAATCGCAAATGAAGAAGAAAGAGTTTTTCTAACCCGAAGCAAAAGAGTTGCTGAAGAATTTGGAGCAAAAAATTTCTACATCATAAAAGCTGAGAAGTTTAAAGAACAGCTAAATGAAGTCATCAAAAATTTACACCTTGACACCGAAACAAATTTGTTTTCTCGCTGTTCAATTTGCAACACTGAAATAGTTGAAGTTGAGAAATCAAGCATTATAAATCTAATTCCCGAAGAGACGGCTAAGTCATTTGAAGAGTTCTATCAATGTCCAAAATGTGGCAAAATTTATTGGAATGGTTCACATACTACAAGAATCGTTAAAATTTTAAACGAAATTAAAAATGGATAAAAATAAAACTGAAACAAAGACTTGGCGAATAATTGACATAATAAACTGGGGAACTGAATACCTTAAATCAAAAGGAATTGATGAGTCAAGATTAACAATTGAATTAATGCTCTGCCATGTTCTAAACTGCAAACGGGTTGATTTATACATTAATTTTGAAAAACCTCTCGCAAAAAAAGAGCTTGAAGAATTAAGGGGATTGATAACGAGAAGGGTGAAAAGAGAACCACTTCAATATATTATCGGTAAAGCTGAGTTTATGGGGCTTGAGTTTAAATTGACGCCCAATGTTTTAATCCCAAGACCAGAAACCGAAATCCTTGTTGAGAAAGCGATAGAGACAATTAAAAAAGAATTTCCTAACACGCCAGTTAAAGTGCTTGATATCGGAACTGGAAGCGGAAACATAGCCATAAGTCTGGCGAAGTTTCTGAAAGATAAAGTTTTTGTGGTCGGAATTGATATAAGCGAAGGGATAATTAAAGTTGCAAATGAAAACGCCATCTTAAACGATGTCAAAAATGTTCAATTTATCCAGTTTGATCTGTTTGATGAAAAATTCGCATCTAAATTTAAAAATCAATTTGACATAATTGTTTCTAATCCGCCATATGTAGCCATTGATGAATTTGAAAGTTTACAGGATGAGATAAAGAATTTTGAGCCTAAAATTGCAATTACCAACGGGGCAAACGGATTGAGTTTTTATAAAAGAATTGCCGATGTCGGAAGGGAAATCATCTCAAATGTTGGTTTCATCTTTGTTGAAATGGCTTACGGTCAATCTGAAAAAGTTAAAAAAATCTTCAATGACATCGGATGCAATCAAATTGAAATTTTTAACGATTATCTTGGAATTGAAAGGGTTGCAAAAATAAAGGTTGAAAAAAGATGAGAGCGCTTGTCCAAAGAGTTATTCGAGGTAGCGTGACAATTGATGGTTCAATTTATAGTCAAATTGGAAAAGGAATTGTAATTTTGCTCGGCGTAAAAAATGGGGATACGGAGGAAGATGCAAAATATCTTGCGAACAAATGTGCAAATCTTAGAATTTTCGACGATGAAAACAAAAGAATGAATTTATCTGTAAAAGATGTGAATGGAGAAGCTCTCGTGGTATCACAATTCACACTTTACGGAGATACAAGACATGGTAATAGACCTGACTTTACACAAGCCTCAAAGCCAGAAGAGGCAGAAATTTTGTACAATAAATTTGTTGAATACCTCAAGCAAGCAATGGGAGAAGAAAAAGTAAAAACGGGCGTCTTCAAGGCGATGATGATTGTTGAGATAATAAACGATGGTCCTGTAACTTTACTAGTTGAAAGCAAAGAAAAATAGAAAACATCACTTCTTTTTAAATACAATAGTCAAGGGCACACCAACAAACCCAAAATGCTCTCGGATCTTGTTTTCAAGAAATCTCCTATAATGTTCTGGAATATCGTCGGGGAAATTTGCGAAGAACGCAAATACGGGTGGTGCGGTTTTAACCTGTGTGACATACTTAATTTTTATCTCCCTACCAGAAACCGCTGGCGGTGGAGTTTCCTTAACGATTGGGAATAAAACTTTGTTGAGTTCGCTTGTTTTTACTTTTTTATTTCTTTCATCATAAACAACCTTTGCAAAATCAAGAACTTTAAAAATTCTTTGTTTTGTCTTCGCCGATATGAATAAAATGGGAACATAATCAAAGACTTTTAACCTTTCCCTAAGGGCATGCTCATATTCAAGGGCGGTATTTGAATCCTTCTCGATAAGATCCCACTTGTTTACGGCAATTATAATTCCCTTCTTCAAATCTGCAGCTTCTCCAACGATTCTCAAATCCTGCCTTTCAAGACCACATGTTGCGTCAAGCATGACAACTGCAACATCACATCTTTCAAGTGCCTTTAAAGCTCTTATAGCGCTGTAAAATTCTATACTTTCTTTAATTTTGCTTCTCCTTCTCAATCCAGCTGTATCAATGAGAACAAAATTAACCCCGTTATATTCAAAAGATGTATCAATGGAATCTCGAGTTGTTCCAGGTATATCGGTTACAATTATTCTATTTTCGCCGAGAACAGCGTTCACAAACGAAGATTTTCCAACATTTGGCTGCCCAACGATGGCAACTTTTATCTGGTTTTCAACACCTTGAACTTCTTCACTCACCTCAGGCAAATCTTTGACTACCTCATCAAGAAAATCACCTACCTTTCTCCCATGAAGTGCTGATATTGGGAATGGATCCCCAAGCCCAAGTTCGTAAAATTGAGCTGAATACAGTTCAAGTCTTTCGTTATCAATTTTATTCACCGCAAGCACAACTTTCTTTTTTGTTTGTCTTAACATCTTTGCTATTTCAATGTCTATAGGTGTAACCCCAGAAATCGCATCGACGACGAAAATTATCACATCCGCCTCATCAATTGCAATTTGAACCTGCTCTCTTATGGCTGCCTCAAAAACATTGTCAGAATCAGGGACATATCCGCCCGTGTCTATAATTGAAAATCTTTTGCCGTTCCATTCAGCTGTCCCATAATGTCTGTCTCGGGTGACACCGCTCTTTGGATCGACAATGGCGTCTCGTTCACCAATAATTCTGTTGAAAAGCGTCGATTTCCCTACATTTGGTCTTCCTACTATGGCGATTACGCTCTTTCCCATTTAAAAATTCGAAGAAATTTAGTTGGGTTTACTGTCCAGAGTTTTAAAGTTAAAAAGAACAAAAAGATAATCAAAATTTATTGCTTTTTTGGGCTCGATTTACTAAATTTAGTTACATTAAATTCAAAACAAATGCAAGGGAAAGATGCTTGCAGTTATAAAAATTGGTGGGCATCAATACAAGGTGAAGGAGTCCGATAAAATTTTCGTTCAAAAACTTGAAGAAGAACCCGGAAGCAAAATTAAACTTGAGAATGTCCTTTTACTTCAAGACGGCGAAAAAACTTATATCGGAAATCCATATGTACCCGGAGCTTTTGTTGAAGCAACGGTTCTTGACCATGTAAAGGGAGAAAAAATTATCGTTTTTAAGAAAAAGCGTCGCAAAGGTTATAAAGTAACAAAAGGACATCGCCAAAACTATACCCAAATCGAAATCAATAAAATTTACTTTGAAAGTTAATGCCAAAGGTAGATGTAGCAAAAATAATTCAAGAGCTTATAGTTCCAGAACTTCACGATATTAAATCAAGCATTCAGGAGTTAAGGACGAGATTTGATTCAGAAATTAAAAGACTTGATGAAAAAATTGATTCTGGACTTGGACGACTTGAACAAAAAATCGATTCTGGACTTACTCGACTCGATGAAAAAATTGATTCTGGGCTTAGGCGAGTTGATGAAAAAATTGAACTTGTTCGTAATGAATTAAAAACTGAGATTTCCGGATTAAAAAATGAATTAAAAGCCGATATTTCCGGACTGAAAAAAGATATTGATAATGTTCGCAGCGAATTAGACGCATTTAAGACTGAGTTTAGGACAGAGATAAAACGTCTTGACGAAAAGATCGATATTGCAATTCAAATAAGAGAACGACTCGCTGCACTTGAATCAAAAGTTGCAAGTTTGATAAAATAAAAAACTAAAAAAGTGAGGTGAATCAATATGGCGCATAAAAAAGGTGGCGGTTCATCCCAAAACGGAAGGGATAGCAACTCCAAACGACTTGGAGTCAAAAGATTTGGAGGTGAATTCGTAAGAGCAGGAAATATAATCGTCAGACAAAGGGGCACAAAATTCAAACCTGGTTTAAATGTTGGTATGGGTAAAGATTATACACTTTTTGCAAAGATTGATGGAATTGTCAAATTTGAATACCTAACAAAAGACAAACAAATGGTTAGCGTTTACCCAGTTGAAGTAGCAAGCAATTAGCACCTTTGTTAAAATAAACCGGGAGGGTTATACAATGAAAATCACAATAGTTGGAGCAGGAAATGTTGGTGCAACAACAGCACAAAAAATAGTTGACAACGAACTTGCAAATGAGGTTGTTCTTGTCGATATCGTTGAGGGAATCCCACAAGGTAAGGGACTTGATATGTATGAGTCAACCCCGATAACCGGAGTTGATGTAAAAGTTATAGGAACCAATGGATATGATGAAACTGCAAATTCAGACATCGTAATAATAACCGCTGGGGTTGCCAGAAAACCTGGAATGAGTAGAGAAGACCTTTTGAACACGAATTTTGGAATTGTTAAAGAAGCAACACTTAAATCAATCGAAAAATCACCTAATGCTATCATTATTGTTGTTACCAATCCGCTTGATGTTATGGCGTATACAGCCTGGAAAATAAGTGGATTTGAGAGACACAGAGTTATAGGTATGGCAGGCGTACTTGATACGGCAAGATTTAGAACTTTCATCGCAATGGAATTGAATGTTTCTGTTGAGGATGTTTATGCATTTGTCCTGGGTGGGCACGGTGATGATATGGTTCCGTTGGTAAGATATACAACAGTTGCGGGGATCCCAATCTCCGAACTACTTCCAAAAGAAAAAATTGACCAACTTGTTAAAAGAACTCGTGAGGGTGGAGCTGAAATTGTAAGTTATCTGAAAACAGGAAGTGCTTACTACGCCCCTGCATCTGCGATCGTTGAAATGGTTGAATCAATTGTAAAAGACAAAAAGCGCATCCTGCCATGTTCTGTCTTACTCCAAGGAGAGTATGGATTAAACGATGTCTTCATTGGTGTTCCAGTTAAACTTGGAAGAAAGGGTGTTGAGGAGATAATTGAATTAAAACTCACAGATGAAGAAAAACAAGCTTTATACGCTTCTGCATCCAGAGTTAAGAAGATAATTGATTCGTTAAAGTTTGACTAAAAATTTTTAAGCGGGCAAGAATTTGCCCGCTTTTTATTTTAAAACTAAATTAATGGGGGCAAAATATGGCAAGAAAAGTAATAACCCTTTTAATATTTTTTGCTTTTATCTTTGGGGGTTGCAAAAAAGAGACCACGCCGATCATTGAAACAATTCCATCAAATCTTTTCCCACTTAAAGTTGGCAATGTTTGGTATTATTCAGGGTATGAAATTGACACCGCTGGAACTAAAATCAGTGGCACGGAATTTAACTCATCAACGACAATAGTTGGACAAATTCAGTTCCAAGGAAAAAATCCATATGTTGTGATTGATTCATTTAAATACGCCAATAGAAGCATTGAGGTTGATACACTTCTCGTTTATCTTGAGGGAGGATATCTTTACGCATGGATAGATTTAACAGGAGAGGTTGGGATTCCAGGTTTTGAATATAGACGATGGGTTCCATTTGTAAAAGCTTCTGGGAATCTAAATGAACCATATACTATCCTAAACTTGGACACAACGATTACTGTAAATTATCAAGGACAGCTTGTCCCACTAAACATAAAAATCAACATAACTGGTAATATTGTAACTCACGAACAAATTCAACTACCAGCTGGCAAATATGATTCGTATAAATTTGAGGCACTTATGACAGGTTCTGTAAGTGTTGGGGGAGTCACAGTTGCAAGTTTTACTTCAAAAAACTATATTTGGTTTTCTCCAGGTATTGGACCAGTTAAGCATGAAACCCCTGCAACCGGTTCTGAAAAAGGAATAAGGCGTGAACTAACGGGTTATAAAGTAAGCTAAAAACTACCCCCCTCTTTTCTAAGAAAGAGGGGGTAGTAAATTATCGGTGATTAGAAGCTAATTCTCGTTCCAAGTTGAATTTGTCTTGGGGCACCAGCACTTGTCGGTTTGCCAAACAATGCTGACTTCATATTTCCAACATATCCTCCGAAGTTAGTCCAGTTGAAAACATTAAATGCCTCAAGCATTAAAGTCAAAGTAAAACCACGATATGAGAAGTCCCTTGACAAACGCAAATTAAAGTTCCTTTCAGCAAATACATATTTAAATATGAACCTTTGCCCGGGAACTCTACCCGCATTCCTACCTAACCCAGCTGGATAATCATTCCCGATAACCCCATCTCCATTATCATCAGTTCCAGTAAACACAAGGTAAGGTCTTCCAGTTGCAAATGTTCCCCAACCGCTTAATTTAAATCCGAATGGAAGCTCAAATATTCCATTAATTGAAATACGATGTCTCTCATCAAGTGACGATGGTGCTTTTTTCAGCATGTCAGGGCTTGTGTAGTATAAGTAACCATAATAAATCGTGTTATCAAATTCATCATAAGTCCATGAGACCGTATAAGCTATGTTCAATCCCCATGAACCAGGCTTATAAGGTTTATCAAATGTAAAGTATATAGCATCATACCACGAATTACCAGCATCTGTCCAAACTTGTATTGGGCCATACTTCTTTGTTAACCTTGACTTCGAATTAGCATTGTAGGTGGTGATTTCATTATATCCAAGAACCTTCGTATAACTTAAACTCAAAAGCACATCGCTAATTCTTTGCCTTAAGCCAACACTAAACTGAACCGTCATTGGTGGCTTTAAATCATTTGGAATCAAGAAAATCTCGGGGGCTGGAACTCTACCTTGCGCAATTAAATTGAGAAGTTCATCACGGTTATAATATCTATTATCCCAAGTGAGTTTACCCGGACCAAAATCAAGATAATAAACTTTCCAAGTGTACCTTAAAATTTCATCAGAAGCAACATTCCAAACATGCCTATCGTAATAAATTCCAGCTCCACCAAAGATAACAGTTTTCCCTTCCTTGCTTATATCATATGAAAATCCAAACCTTGGTTGAAAAGCCTTCAAATATGGCTTTCTATCCTTGCCAGTCGAAAAATATTTCGCCGGGAAAAATTGTTGCAAATCTCTTCTAACTGTGTCAGGAACAGCGAAATCATTATTTATCATATTCGACTCATAATCCCACCTTATCCCAAGATTTAAGGTTAAATAAGGAGTCACATTCCAATCATCTTGGATATAAATCCCAAGTTGCGTGTTCCATTTCTCAACAGTTGGTGTACCAACGCCAACCCTTGCTTGATATGGTGCGGTGCTTGTGTCATACTGGAAGTAAAATATCGGGTGAAGATAAAGTTTTTGGTTTGCTTCATATCTTAGTCTCTGGATGAAAAATCCGCCCTTAAAGACATGGTTACCCATTGCATAAGTTATGTCATTATAAAGAGCATAGCGATCTTGGAACCAATTCTGCGGAGCATGCGAGAAAGCACCTATATATGCAGATGGATAAATTTTCCCAGGTGTTGGAAATGGAGCAATGTTTGCTATTTCCCAATTATAGCGTTGGAAGTTAATTCTTAGTTCGTTCATCAAATTTGGAGAAATGATGTACTGATGTTTCAAAACATAGTTATAAACTCGATTATAAAACAAACGCCCTCTTTCATAAACAGATAAACCTCCGATACCCATATAATCCCTGTCGAATCTCCCATAGTAACTAAAATCGAAGAAATGATTAACTGACGGCTGGAATGTTAACCTTGCAAGACCAACATGCCCGCCAAATGGAACATGGAATGTTCCAGCATACTGTGAAAACAAAGGACCAACAACTACGGTTGCAAACTTATCAAGAAAAGTTCCTTCATACGAAACAAAGAAATGAAGTTTATCCCTTATAATTGGTCCACCCAAACTTACACCTGTTTGGCGCCGTTTAAATCCAGGTTTTTCTTTCTCAAAAGGTCCCCGAGCGTTAAGTTGCTTATCACGATATGTAAAGAACACCGAGCCATGAAATTCATTTGTTCCAGATTTAGAAACAGCTGATACAACTCCACCTGCTGCTTTTGAGTATTCTGCTTTATAAAGCTGAGTTATCACTCTAGCTTCTTTTACTGCATCAAGCGGGAATGGATTACCGCCACTTAAAAATTGTCCAGCAAGACCACCCTCGACGATTTCATTTTTAAATTCCGTTCCCTCAAAATAAAATCCAACCCATGTTGGTTGGAGTGCACCACTCCCAAAAGTTGCACCGATTGGTTTCATACCTGGAACAAGACTTGTAAGCTCAAGAAAATTCCGCGTGTTAACCGGCAAAGCAGAGATTTGCTGAGGTCTTAATGGAACTGAAAGCTCCGCTTTCTTTACCTCGTAATCAAGCGCCTCAGCCGTTACAACAACTTCACCAACTTGAAGCTCCTTCGAAACAAGCGTGAAATTAACTGTAACTCTTTCCCCAACCCCTAATTCAACAACCTTTGTTTGCTTTCCATAAGCGATATGTAAAGCGCTGATTTCATAAGTTCCAGGTGGCACTGATAAAATGTTGTAAATTCCACCCGCCGTTGTAATAGCACCTCTGGTATAACCTGTTTCAACATTTTTTGCAATGACCTCAACATCAGGTATAGGCTTACCTTCATTGTCAACTATTTTACCCGTAACAGAAGCGGTATAAGCACCGCTACCCTGAGCAAGGGTTAAAGAAGTGAGAAGGATTAAACTGAGGAGGGAGATTAAAGCGATTTTAAAATAACGCATAACCACACCTCCGCAAATTTATTTTTTTAATGCACTTTTAATTTGTGAAATTCTCTTCATTTTGTCAAGCGAAAATTGCATAAAAAGGAAGGCGTCTAAAAAATTAATAAAAATTAATTTTTCGGAAAGATTTGTGCCGAGGGCGGGACTCGAACCCGCACGGGTTTCCCCACACGCCCCTCAAACGTGCGCGTCTACCAATTCCGCCACCTCGGCTTGACTGAAATAAATATAAAATTTTCAGAATTTAAAATCAAATCTTATCGATCCTATATGCGAGCTCAAAATCTTTTTCAGTCACCCCACCTTCACTATGTGTCCTCAAAGTGAAACGAACCCGATTATATTCTATCAATATATCAGGATGGTGATCCATTTCTTCAGATTCAAAGGCAACCCTTAACACAAAAGTAATCGCATCACGAAAATTTTTAAATTTGAAATCCTTAACAATTGCATCTCTCTCGCTATCGTAAATCCAGCCATTTAAATTTTTTAATTTGTCATCTATTTCAAATTTGCTCAACTTCACACTTTAATCCATAACTTGTTTTAGAAAAGTTGGGTTGTCATTTTCGTTTTCGTTACCTTTTTCATTTTCAATTTCACTGGTTTTTTTATCTTTATTAAGTATAATGCCCCTGCGAATAAATGTTGGAACATTTAAATTCTCACCTAGTTGAACATTTTCTGCTTTCTCATAAACCGAAGTTATCTTTTTAGACGGGGTTGGTGTTTTTTTTGGAGAATAAGTTGATGTAGTAAGACCAGTTGCTATAACAGTAACTCTAAGTTCATCGTTCATAGACTCATCATCAACGACTCCATAAATCAAATTCACATCTTCACCTGTTTTTTCAGTTATAACTTTCACAGCATCTCTAAGCTCATTACCTGAAATGCCCTTTCCAACAAAATTAACTAAAACGCCTTTCGCCCCAACTATCGATAACCCCTCGATAAGTGGATTTGATATCGCTTTTTGAGTTGCCTCAACCGCCCTATGTTCACCCCGCGCAACACCTGTCCCAAGAACAGCATCACCCATGTCTCGCATAATTGTCCTCACATCATTGAAATCAACATTGATAACACCAGGCTTTGTTATTATGTCAGTAATACCACGAGTGGCATTGTAAAGAACTTCATTTCCAAATTCAATCGCAGAAAGGATATCAGCATCACCCAAAAGAGTAAGCAATTTTTGGTTGCTTATAACAATGAGCGTATCAACAACCTCCCTTAGGTTCTTCAAACCTTCCTCAGCTATTTTCATCCTAAGAGAACCCTCATAGCCAAATGGAGTGTAAACTATGGCGATGACAAGCGCACCTAACTTTTTAGCTATACTACCAACCACGGGAGCTCCGCCTGTTCCTGTTCCTTTTCCCATTCCTGCAGTGACAAAGACAAGATCGCTACCTTGTAAAAGTTTTTCAAGTTCACCCTGCACTTCTTCAACTGCCTTTTGCCCAATTTCAGGTCTTGCGCCAGCACCAAGTCCTTTTGTTAAATTTTTTCCTGCCTGAATTTTAATTGGCGCTTTGCATTGGGATAGGGATTGTAAATCAGTGTTCACCCCTATAAGTTCAACTCCAGTGATTCCTTTTTTAACCAAAGTATTAACAGCGTTACATCCACATCCTCCAATGCCGACAACCTTTATCTTAGCACCAAGATTCGATAATTGCTCCGATTCATCAGCCAGAATCATCATAATAGCCTCCAAATTTATTTTTTTAACTAAAGATCCCTTTAAAGAATTCTTTTAACTTCATCACTAAACCTTTGACATTGCTCGATTTAACTGCCTCACCTTTCTTAATATTCTCAGCTCTATACAAAACTAAACCTGCAACAGTCGAATAGATTGGATTTTGAACCTCATTAACAAGTCCACCTGCAAATCCCGTTGGTATCCCAATGCGCGCTGGCAGTTCAAATTTTTCACTCACAAGTTCAACTATCCCTTTCAAAAGCGCGGTGCCCCCAGTTAAAACAATTCCAGCGGGTATGTTTCTTCTCGTAAAGCCTTGATTTTTCAAATGATTGACATAAAGATTTTCAAATATTTCCTCAACCCTCGGCTGAATTACCCTACAAAGCATGCTTCTGGTAATTTCAAATGGCTCCCGACCTCCAATTCCGTGAACTATAATGCTTTTATCCTCTGTGATCGCATCTATGTAAGCATACCCCTCCGTTACCTTCAATTTTTCCGCAAGTTCTCTCTGAATCCCAAATGCCTTTCTTATGTCTTTGGTTATTTGCTCACCAGCCATTTGCAAACTTCCCGAATATCTTATTATACCGTCTTCAAATATCGCAACATCTGTTGTGCCCGCTCCTATATCAATTAAAGCAACGCCTATTTCCATCTCTTCAGGCTCAAGTACAGAGTACGCTGAAGCAAGTGGCTGAAAAACAAATTCTTCAACTTCAAGCCTCGCCTTGCCAACCGTCCTTCTGAAATTTTCAATCAAAGATACCGGAGCCATAACGATATGAACTGTTGCCTCAACTCTTATCCCAACCATTCCAACAGGATCCTTTATCCCTTCAACTCCATCTACCTTAAACTCTTGGGGCAATGTATGCAGAATAACCTTGTTAGATGGATAGCGAATATTTTTGGCATCTTCTATCAAACGCGTAACATCTCCCTCTGTGATAACATGATTTGGAGCTCGTGTTGTAACTACGCTTATGCTCGAAATTCCACTTATGTCTTCGCCAGCTACTCCAACAACTACTTTTTTTATCCGCTCCCCCGACTGATTCTCAACCATGTTTATAACGCCGCGTATCGCTTCAGCTGTCCTTTCAATGTTAACTATTCCACCATGAACAAGTCCATGGGTTGGGCTTTTTGCAAGACCAAGGATATGAATGTTCCCATTTTCTTCAAGGGAAGCAACAAGTGCGCAAACTTTGCTTGTTCCTATGTCAAGTCCAACTATATATGTCATACTTCACTCGTTAATTTTTTGACTAAATTTTGCATATAACTTTCCATGATAACGCAAATCAATATAACTCGGATATCCACGCGTTGGGATAATTTGTGTCCAAAATTCCCTCAGCAAAGCAAGCTTCCTTTCAAACTCATCGTCACTAAGAAAAACAGTAACTGCGCCATCCGATGTCAATAAAATAAATTCACCATCCTTGAACTTCACCTCTGAAATTAAACCATAAATCTTTTTATCAATCGAAGCCTTGATAAGTTCAAACTGTTTTCTCAATTGACCCACAGTATCTAAATTAACATAAAGGGGCTTATAATTAACCCCACTGAGAAGGGGCACTGCAAATATTTTATTAACCTCATCAAAAGAAATAACAACACCATCAGAATCGATGTAATAGATCTTACCTTGATATGTTAACATAGCTACTGGCTCCCTTTCGACAACCTCTATGAAAAGAACATCGGGCAAATTTATATAAACCTCGGCATATTTTATAAACCCATGTTTTTCAATATTTGCTCTCACTCTTGAAAGATCAATATCTGTAAGTTTGACACCCGGTTTGACATTAGCAAGTTCAATTATTTTTTTGTCTGGTATCACTTCGTTCCCTTTAACAATTATTTTATTCAAAACTCTATTTTCACGCCAACTCATGGCACTAAAAATCAACACAATAAAAAATCCACCTAAAGCCACAAAAGTCCATATTCTTATTTCTCTCTCGGCTAATTTCATATCAAATCTTGAATTTCTTCTTCTTCAAAACCAATTAATCTAACTTCAAGCTCAAGCTTTACTCCAAATTTCTCGTAAACCTTTCGTTGTGCAAGCTTTATCAATTCAAGCACATCGCTTGCTGTTGCATTTCCTTTGTTGATTATAAAATTTGCGTGCTTTTCCGAAATTTGTGCACCACCAATTTGAATCCCTTTCAATCCCGCCTCTTCGATTAACTTACCCGCGTAGTTTCCCGGTGGATTTTTAAAAATGCTACCAACATTGGGGAAATTAACGGGCTGCGCTTGATTTCGTTTAATTAAAATTTCACGCCTCCTCCTCTTCATTTCCTCAATATCACCAGGCGGAAACTTAAATCTCGCTTGGATAACAACATCCTTTGTTAAATTCGAAGTCCTATATCCAAAGCCACATTCCTCCTTCTTTAATCTAACAAGATTCAAATCCCTTATCACATCCACATCAACAAGATGATCTGAAATCTCAGCTGAGTAAGCTCCTGCGTTCATCACTATCGCTCCTCCCAAAGTTCCGGGTATTCCCGCCATCATTTCAACACCTCGAAAACCATTTTCAATACAAAAATCAACAAACTTTGCAAGCTTAACACCAGCACCCGCAACAACATACTCCCCTTCAATTTTGATAAAGTTTAAACCAGCCTCAAGATTTATCACCGCACCTCTAAAACCCTCATCACTTATCAACACATTGCTCCCATTCCCAAGGATTATAAAATCAATTCCTTCCTCCTTTAAATATTGAATCAACCTTAACAACTCATCAACATCCCTTGGAGCAATATATATATCAGCTGGTCCACCTATCTTAAAAGTTGAATACTTAGCAAGTGGTTCGTTGATCAAAATTTCTCCCTTAACTATTTCTCTTATTTCTTCGAGTTTAATCATCTTTAAATTTTTCTCGAAGTTTTTTAATGAAATCACCGCAAATTTTTGTTATATCACCAGCTCCCATAAATATAACCATATCCCCAGGGCTTACGAGCTTCAAAACGTAATCTGGGATTTCAGTCTTATCTTGAACATAATGAACTTCCTTATGTCCAAAATTTCTCGCCGAGTTTGCAATTAATTCTCCAGTTACACCTTCGATTGGCTCTTCCCTTGCTGGATAAACATCAGTTATAACGCACACATCAGCATTAAAGAACGAACGCCCAAATTCCTGATAAAAATCTCTCGTCCTCGAATAAAGATGCGGCTGAAATACAGCGATTACATGTCTTTTCCAACTATCTTTTGCTGCCTGCAAAACTGCTTTTATCTCCGTTGGATGATGAGCGTAATCATCCACGACAATTATACCATTTACTTCAGCCCTTATCTCAAAACGCCTATAAACTCCTCTAAATTTCCCAAGTGCATTTTTAATTCTATCCAAGTCAATCCCAAGCTCCATTCCTACAGCGATCGCCGCAAGCGAATTTTTTACATTGTGAAGCCCCGGAACTTGTAAATTCACCCTTCCGCAGTTTTTACCCTTGTAAATTAGAGTATAAGACGAGCGCCTCTCTTCAAATTCAGGTTCAATTGCTTGAACATCAGCTTGGGCATTTAATCCGTAAGTTATAACTCTTTTCTTTATCCGTGGCATGATATCTTGAATCATTGGCTCATCAAGACAAAGAACAACAAAACCATAGAAAGGAACTTTATTTGCGAAATCAACAAAAGCTGATTTTAACTCTTCAACATTTCCATATGAGTCAAGATGTTCAGGTTCAAGCGTTGTAATGACAGCAATTGTTGGCGTAAGTTGAAGAAAAGATTTGTCAAACTCATCAGCCTCAACAACTATAAAATCTCCATGTCCAAGCCGTGCGTTTGTTCCACCAAGATCACGCAACACGCCGCCAACTACAACAGTTGGATCAAATCCACCTTCTATTAAAACAAGTCCGACCATCGATGTCGTCGTTGTCTTCCCATGCGTCCCAGCTACCCCGATTCCATATTTTAATCTCATAAGTTCCGCAAGCATCTCAGCCCTGCGGATCACAGGAATTTTACGTCTCATAGCCTCCTGAATTTCGGGATTATCCAATTTCACAGCAGAAGAATAAACGACAACATCAACATCTGGCTCAACGTGTTCAGGAGAATGACCTTCGTAAATTTTTGCTCCAAGATTCGCAAGTCGTTCGGTTATATCGGACAACTGTTTATCTGAGCCAGTAATTTTAAAACCTTGATCAAGTAAAATCTCTGCAATTCCACTCATCCCAATTCCACCGATTCCAACGAAATGTATTTTTCTAACGGTGCTGAACATTTCTTCCTCTCGCCAATTTTAAAATTGACTTTGCAATCATATCTCCTGCCTCGGGATTAGCCAATGATTTTGCCTTTTCTCGCATCATCTTCAACTTCTGGTCATCAGCGATTAAATTTAAAATTTTCTCTTTTAATTTCGATTTCAATTCTGAATCAAGAAGAATCTCACCCGCCCCATTTTCGGACAAAACCCTTGCATTCTCATATTGATGATTAGCAGCCGCAAATGGATACGGGACAAGAATTGACGGAACTCCAAAATAAGTGATCTCAGAGATCGTTGTCGCTCCAGCTCTACACACAACAAGGTCGCAGGCTGAATAAGCATAATCAATTTCATCTAAAAACGGGAAAACTTTAACTCCACGCACGCCTTCACATTTATTTCTAACTCTTTCAAAGTCAAGCATACCAGTTTGCCAGATCACTTGTATATCTCTTTTGACAAGTTCATCAATTATCTCAAGCATCGCCTCATTTATTGACCTTGCTCCAGTGCTCCCTCCAAACACAAACAAAGTCTTCTTGCCCTCATCAAGCCCAAAAAACTTTAAAGCCTCACCCTTTGGATAAATTTTTAAACTGCTTCTTACCGGATTTCCAGTAAGAAAAACATTGTCCTTTCTTTTCAAATACTTGCGACTTGACTCAAAACTTATGTGAACTTCATCCACAAGCGTTGAAAGAAGACGAGTGGTTATTCCAGGATAACTGTTTTGCTCCTGAATTAAAGTTGGCACACCAAGTAAAGAAGCAACAAATACAACTGGACCACTTACATACCCACCAGTTCCGACAACAACATTAGGTTTAAATTTTTTTAGGATCAGGAAAGATTGAATTAAACTTACAATTAACTTCAGTGGAAATAACAAATTCCTTAAGTCAAACGAACGCCTAAATCCAGAAATCCAAATGGGCACGAATTTATAACCAGCTTTGGGAACAACCCTTGATTCAATCTTTCCTTTCGTTCCAACAAAAATTATATCAGCCTCAGGTTCAATTCTTTTCACTGCATCAGCAATTGCTATCCCTGGGAAAATATGTCCACCTGTTCCGCCACCTGTTATCATTATTCTTACCATTTCAATGTTTAATTTGCTTTGAAATGTTCAACAGTATCCCAACACCAATGCAATTTGCAATCATAGCGCTACCGCCATAACTTACAAAAGGAAGTGGTATCCCAGTTGGCGGTAAAAGTCTCGAGACAACGCCGATATGAACAACCGCAGTTAAAAAAATTAAAAATGTGATCCCAACCGCAAGAAATCTACCAAAGTCGTCAACTACATATCTTGCAATTCTGATACCTCGATAAAAAATGACAAAGAAAATAAAAAGTAAAATCAAAGAGCCGATGAAACCATATTCCTCACCAAAAATTGAAAATATATAATCGTTATACGCAAGTGGTAGATAAAACTCACGCTGTCTGCTATGTCCTGGACCAATTCCAAATAATCCACCTGTGCCAAGTCCAATCAATGCCTGCAACGCTTGATGTTTAGCATCATTTGGAGCCTCACTGAAATTAATATAAGCAAGCAATCTTTGAAATCTGTATGGTTCAATGAAAAACATAAAGACAAGCAAAGGTAAACCTCCTGAAATACTTAAGGCAAGATGTTTAAATTTGGCACCAGCAATAAAAATTAAAAGAATCCCAACGGAAAAAATTAAAAACGCCATCGTAAAACTCTTTTGCAATAAAACAAGGATGAATACAAGAACAACAGTGCCAAACAAAGGCAAAAAACCAAATTTAAAATCCCAAATTCTATCACGATTTTTTTCAAGCAAATAAGATAGGAAAATTATTGTCCCAATCTTGGCAAACTCTGAAACTTGAAAACCCAATGGACCAACTTGAAGCCATCTCTTTGCCTCTCCAGTCCCAAAAATTAAAACAGAGATCAACAAAAGCAAAACAATGATAAAAATATGGGGCGCATATTCCCTGAGCTTTGAGTAATCGACAAAAACAGCGAAGAAAATTATGATTGCAAGCCCAAGCAAAACACGAAGAAAATGTTTCCCAAGGAAATAAATCCCAGAGTTATACTTTGAGCCTGCGATGTAAATAGTTGAAGAAAAAACAACAAAAAGCCCAATAAACATTAAAAGGACGACAAATGTAAATAAAATCCTGTCGATATGTTGCTCTGAAGTTTTCATCACAGTTCATTTACAAGTTTTTTAAAAACCTCACCCCTATGCTCGTAATCCCTGAACATATCAAAACTTGCACACGCTGGCGAAAGTAAAACAACATCTCCAGGGGCTGAATTCTCATAAGCCTTTTTAACCGCCTCCTCCATTGAATCAACTTCAATTACATTCGTCAAGTTTTTAAACTCATTGTAAATCTTATTTTTGGACTCACCTATAGCAATTATAAGCTTAACCTTCCTTTTCACAAGATCATAAACTTTTGAATAATCATTGCCTTTGTCCCTTCCACCAGCGATCAAAATTATTGGTTCATCAAAACTCTCAAGCGCATACCAAAGGGAATTTACATTTGTCGCTTTCGAATCATTGATAAACTTAACGCCGTTTATCTCACGCACAAACTCAAGCCGATGCTCAACCCCTTCAAAACTTTGCAAACTTTCCCTTATTATTTCATCCTTAACTTCCATTGCTCTTGCTGCAAGTGCAGCAGCAAGTGAGTTATAAACATTATGAATCCCCCTGATTCTTAAATTGTTCATCTTTAAAATCCTCTCTTTTTTATTTTTGAAATTTAAAGTGATATACCCATCCTCAATGAATCCACCACAGGATAGTTTATCCCTGACACTAAATGGCAATTTGATAACATTTAAACTTTCAACATATGGCTGAACTATCTCGTCATCGTAATTGTAAACCGCAAAATCATCTTCTTTTTGGTTTTTGAAAATTCTAAATTTTGAAAGAATGTAATCTCCAAACGAATCATATCTATCAAGATGATCAGGTGTTATATTTAAAAGGACAGCAACCTTCGGTTTAAAATTTTCAATATGGTCAAGTTGAAAACTGCTGACCTCTAAAACAACGATACTTCCTTCGTCAGCATCAAGAACAAAATCCGAAAAAGGTGCTCCAATGTTCCCAGCGACGATGGTTTTAAAACCAGCTGTTTTAAAAATATGCCCAATTAAACTCGTTGTGGTTGTTTTACCATTCGTCCCTGTAACAGCAATGATCGGCGCTTTACAAAACCACGATGCAACTTCAATCTCGCTCCATACTTTTATCCCAAGCTCCATTGCTTTCTGAACAACAGGTGCATTTGATGGAACGCCCGGACTTATCACCATAAAATCACAATCATAAACCTTCTCACTATGTTCGCCAAACTCATACTTTATCCCAGCTGAGTTAAGCTCCTCAGGTGTGAACTTAACATATTTTATTTCTTCAGGTTTTTTCATATCACTTATGAAAACATCCGCACCCATCTTTTTTAAAAGCCTTGCCACCGCAAGACCACTCCTTGCTCCACCAATTACGGTAACTTTTTTACCTTCGATATTTTGAACGATCAAACCCATAAAGTTCTTTTTACCTAAGTTTAAATGTAACCAAGCTTAAAATGGCAAAAATTATCGCAATTATATAAAATCTTGTGACAATTTTCGGCTCCTCCCATCCAAGCAATTCAAAATGATGATGGATCGGCGCCATTTTAAAAACCCTTCTTCCCTGACCATACTTTTTCTTTGTGTACTTGAAATAAAGGCGTTGAATTATAACGCTCAATGTTTCAATTACAAAAACCCCACCGAAAACAGGAAGCAAAAGTTCCTTTTTTATCATCACTGAAACGGCACCAATTATTCCACCAAGCGCAAGCGAACCTGTGTCACCCATGAAAACCTGAGCTGGGTACGCATTGAACCATAGAAAACCAAGCGACGCCCCAACAAGAGCTGAAAGAAACACCGCAAGCTCGCCCGAACCTCGAAGATAAACTATGCTCAAATATCTGCTAAATTCAATATGCCCCGAAACATAAGCCATAATAGTAAGCGTAAGAGCTGAAATCCCAACTACCCCAATCGCAAGCCCATCAAGACCATCGGTTAAATTAACTGCATTAGATGTCGCCGTTATTATAAAAACGATCACGGGAATATAAATCCACCAATAAACATAATCCCAATTCAAATTTTTTATAAATGGCAATGTCGTTATCGTCTCTATCCCATCAAATTCAGGCGAATTATAAAGCACAACCCCAACAATTAAACCAATGCTTATCTGCCCCATTAACTTATATCTTGCGATTAAACCATTTGGATACTTCTTAACAACTTTAAGATAATCGTCAATGAAACCAACTATCCCAAGCCATACGGTAACGAGAATCGCTAACCACACATACATATTTTTCAAATCACCCCATAACAAAATCGGAACAAGAACCCCAAGATGAATTATTAAACCACCCATTGTCGGAGTTCCAGCTTTCGCCTTATGTCTTTCAGGTCCCTCTTCACGAATTGTCTCACCAATTTGATGTTCTTTTAACTTTCTTATTATCTTCGGTCCGAACAAGAAACAAATAATTAAAGAAGTTAACACTGCAAGACCGCTTCTAAAGGTTATAAACCTAAAAGCGTCAAACCCGGGTGGAGCATATAACCTGTTTATCCAATCGAAAAGATAATATAACATTATGCCAGACCCTTAATTTTATTTACAAATTTTTCAACTACATCCTCCATCTGCATACCTCTTGAACCTTTGACAAGCACTATGTCACCTTTCTCAACGACTTCAAAAAGATGATAAGCAAGAAGATCTTTATCGTCAAAATGCATCGAATGTTTAATCAAATCCGAAGCCACTTCATAAGCATAATGCATATCCGAGCCATAAGTAAAAAGATAATCAATGCCAAACTCCACAACCTTCCGACCAATTTCCCTGTGAGCTTCCTCAGCATATGAACCAAGTTCAAGCATATCACCAAGCACCGCAATCTTCTTGCCAGAACACTTCATTTGCACAAGAGTTTTAAGAGAGGCTATAACCGAATCTGGGTTTGCATTGTATGTATCATTTATTATCGTTATCCCTTTAACTTTCAAAATCTCCATCCGCTTTGAAAATGGCTTATACGACTGCAAAGCTTTCTTTATAAGATTTGCAGAAACTCCAAATTTTAACCCAACAGCAAATGCTGAAATTGCATTCATCACAAGATGCTCACCCGGGATTTTTAACTTTAAAATCTGCTCCTTCCCGTCAAATCTAACCTTAAACTTAACCCTCGCAAAATCGTCGACATCAACTATCTCACCCCTAACATCCGCATCTTCAGCGAAACCAAATGTGATTCTATTCTTGAATTTTTCCCCCATCCTTCTCAAATATGGATCATCAATATTAACAAAGACAAATCCACCTGTTTCATAAAGATAATCAAAAAGAGAACCCTCTTCCCTTGCAACGCCTTCAACATCACCAAAAAATTCAATATGCTCCCGCCCAATGTTCGTTATCAAACCGTGATCCGGTTCAGCAACCTCACACAAATACCTTACTTCACCAAAGTGATTCGTCCCAAACTCAATAACCGCAATTTGATGCGATTTCCTAAGTCGGAAAAGCGTCAATGGAACACCAATTTGATTGTTAAGATTTCCTTCAGACTTTAACACCTTATATTTCTGCCCAAGAACAAATGCTATCATTTCCTTCGTCGTCGTTTTACCATTGCTCCCTGCAACAGCTATCACCGGGATATCAAAATCTTTTCTATAAACATTTGCGAGCTTACCAAGTGCTTTTAATGTGTCTTCAACAGCGATCAAAATTTTTGTCTTAAACTTTTCTTTATTCCTTTCAAACCACTCGAAATTAACGACACATGCCACAGCTCCCTTTTTAAAAGAAGAACTAACAAAATCATGCCCGTCAAACTTCCCACCCTTTATCGCAAAAAATATCTCACCCTTTCTTATTTTCCTTGAATCCGTTGAAACCCCAACAATCTTTTTTCTTCTTATCCTCTCAAGATTTAAGGCATCAACAAAACCCATCCTTCTTATGTGCTCAATGCTTAAACTCAACTTTGCCCCTTTACCTTGGTTTTGAAATATTCAAATACAACTTGACTATCGCTAAATGGAACCTTAACATCTCTTATGATTTGATACTCTTCGTGTCCCTTTCCAGCTATTAAAACAACATCATTTTTTTCAGCCATCTCAAGCGCTCGCTCAATAGCTTCTCTACGATCAACAAAAACATAATAAACAGAATTTTCCTTAACCCCCTCAAGAATATCGGAAATAATTTCCTCTGGATCTTCAAATCTTGGATTATCCGATGTTATAACGGTGATATCACTTTTTTCTGTTGAAATCTTCCCCATTATTGGTCTTTTGCTCTTATCTCTATCGCCACCGCAACCGAAAACCGTTATTAATCTTCCACCACCTACCTGTTCTTTCACCTTTAAAATCGCATCAATACACTTCTCAAGCGCATCCGGCGTATGCGCATAATCTATTATTACCGTATAACCGTCTGGAGAAGTTATTTTTTCAAATCGCCCCTTTACATTCTCAACAGCCTCAATCCCTCTTTTTATGTCTTCATACTCAATTCCAAGCGCATAACCAACAGCGACAGCAGATGAGATGTTATAAACATTAAACTCGCCAATCAATTTTGAATTTATATCCAACTCCGCCCCGTTCGGAAATTGAACGACGACGCGTGTCCCATCGAAACCAAATTTAAATTCTTTGATTCTCACATCCGCTCTTTCACTCCTCCCATAAGATAACTTTTCAGCCCTTGTATCCGCGATGATTTTCTCTCCGTATGGATCATCGATGTTATAAACCGCATAAGCAGATTGTTTAAGTGAATCAAATAAAATTTTCTTCGCTTGAAAATAAGCCTCAAAAGTCTGATGAAAATCAAGATGATCATGTGTTAAATTCGTAAACACACCAACATCAAAATCAAGCTCATAAACCCGATCAAGCGCTAAAGCATGCGATGAAACCTCCATCACGCAAGCTGAAATTCCCTTTTCAACCATTTTGCTGATAAACTTGTTAAGTTCGAGCGATTCAGGTGTCGTTTGACCTGCAGGGATAATTTCATCACCGATGACATAATTTATCGTCCCGATCAAACCAGCTTTCAATCCCCCAAATTCAAGAATTGATTTAATAAGATGAGTCGTTGTCGTTTTACCGTTTGTCCCGGTCACACCGACAAGTTTTAACTTCTTGGATGGGAAACCATAAAAAGCTGATGAAACAACTGCAAGCGCTTTTCTCGAATCTGGCACGACGATCTTTGCCACATTTCTCTCGACAAAATAGTTATCATCAATTATATCGTTCTCAAGAATAACTGCAACTGCACCTGCAAGCACCGCCTCTGGAATAAATCTATGCCCGTCAACATTTAAACCTCTTATCGCAACGAAAAGATCACCTTCCTCAACCTCTCGGGAATCATAAGCAATTCCGCTTATATTCACATTTTCATCGCCAACAAACTTTTTAACCCTAAGATATTTTAAAATTTCGGAAAGTTTCATCTTTCATTTAGGCTTATCTTTGAATCATCACGACAATAAAGAACGCATTTCATTCCTGCTTTTACTCTTGTACCCGGCGCTGGTACCTGATCAATCACCACGCCGGAACCAATAATGTTAACTTTCAAATCAAGAGGTGAAATTTTCGAAAGCGCCGAACGAAGAGCCAAACCCCTCAAATCTGGCATTTTACCATCTCCGACTCTAATCATGATAGTGTTTTCATCAGATGAAAATACTTCACTTTCATTCTTAGCAATCTCAAGTTCTTGGGGCTCGGTTTCAACGGGTGAAAGTTTAATTAACTGCTCCGCAATTCTCTTAAAAACGGGTGCAGCAACAATTCCTCCAGCATAATTTTTCTTGGGAGATTCAAGCATGACAAAACAAACAAACTTTGGCTTTTCAGCCGGGAAAAATCCAACAAAAGAAGCTCGATAGCGTGCCTTTGAATAAAACCCAAACTCATAAATCTGTGCCGTCCCAGTTTTTCCAGCAACTTTTAAACCCTCAACTTTTGCCTGTATTCCCGTTCCTTCATCCACAACCTTTTCCAATATCTCTGTTAAAATCTTTGCTACTCTCTCTGAAATAACTCGTCTGACTCTAACAACAGGAAAACTTTTAACAACCTTACCCTCCGAATCAAGTATTTCCTTTACTATTCTGGGCTGAACTAAAACCCCACCATTTGCAATGCTTGCATAAGCCATCGCAATTTGAAGAGCTGTTGCTCTCAATTCATAACCAAAAGACATGTAAATCTTGGTCGCTGGTGTCCACTTATCAGGCGTTTTCACCTCACCCCTTGATTCAGCTGGAAGATTTATACCAGTATAAGCCCCAAAACCAAAATTTCTAATATGTTTATAAAACTCAACCTTATCAAGCTCAAGCCCAAGTTTAGCCATACCAATATTGCTCGAGTACTTTAAAACATCTGTAAAGCTCAAAACATCGTTCGGTTTAAAATCAACCACTTTAACACCTCTAATGATGCTTTTACCACCATCAACATTTATTTTCGAATACAACTTGTTCGGATCCTTTTCAAGCAAAAGCGAAGCAGGAATAACTTTGAAAGTTGAACCGGGCTCAAAGGCATCAAGAAGCGCCCTATTCTTGAAATTCTCAACATCAAATAACCAATAATTATTTGGATCAAAATTTGGATAATTTGCAAGACCAAGTATATCCCCAGTCCATGGATCAACAACTATTACAACTCCGCTTTCAGCTTCAAATTCCTTCACAGCTTTTTCAAGCTCATTTTCAATAATCGTTTGAACCCCAACATCAATAGATAACTTCAAATTATACCCATCGACAGGCTCAACTCTTTCAACCTCAATAGATGCCTTCATAACACCACGCGCATCCCTTGTCAATTTCATAAATCCATCTTTACCTCTTAAAATTTTATCAAACTCAAGCTCAACCCCCATCAAAGCCTTACCATCAGTGTTGGTCACTCCAAGCACATGGCTTGCAAGTTTACTATAAGGGTAATACCTTTTAAACTTTTCAACTTTAACTATACCTTTATAAATTTTTTTCTCCTTCGGCTCTCTTAAAGCACTTACAAACGCATCGAATTTCGAAACTTCTTCCGTAGTTGCATTTTTAACAAGCCAAACAAATCTTTTACTTGTATCTCTCAATTTTTCGAAATAATATTCTTTTCCCCCGCCAAAAATTTTAGCTAACTCCTCTGAAACTTTATTTATATCTGCGCCAACTTTCTTCAAATAAAATGGGTCCGCTCCGATCTGAGTTTCAACAAGATTAGTCACCAGAATCCTGCCCTCCCTGTCAAAAATCAAACCTCTTTTAGCAAACAAAGTTACCTTTGTATAATACTGAGCATTTGAAAGCGAAGAATAATAATTGTGATCAAAAACTTGAACCTTCAAAAGTCGCAAGACAATAAGCACAAGGAGCGCCGTAAAAACCCAAAATAAAAAATCTAATCTCACTTTGAACACCGTTTCTAAATCTCTCTCATACCCGTAATTATTTCTGACTTTAATCTTCACTCCTTCACCTCAATTTCTTTGGGCTTCTCCTTTGGAAAGACAAGACCAAGCCTCTGCTGAGCATATGGAACCACATAGTTCACCGAAACGAGCTTCTCATATCTTGCTTCAAGAAGTAACCTTTCCATCTTCAACAGCTCAAGCTTCTTCTCAAGTTTGATAATTTCATCTGCACGCCTATCAACGATAAAAGAATTCCAAATGTAAGCAACTATGAGCACGCCGGCGATCAAAAGAAAAATAAAAATTTTCGCGCCACTTATTTTATCTTTTTCTTTACTCATGCAAACTCAACCATTTTTTCTCCAGCCCTCAGTTTTGCACTCCTCGCTCTCGGATTTAAACTTATCTCTTTCTCACTCGGCGCTACGGGTTTCTTCGTAAGAATTTTTATCACTTCAACCTTACCACACCTGCACTCGAAAACATCCGGTGGACATATGCACCTTTTTTCATTACTCTTAAAAAACATCTTAACAATTCTATCCTCAAGTGAATGATACGAAATCACAACAATCCGTCCACCCTTCTCGAGAACATCCACAACGGAATCAAGTGCAATTTTTAAATTGTCAAGCTCTCTATTAACTGCAATCCTCAAACTTTGAAAGACTCTAGCAAGAACCTTCAATCTATATTTTTTGCTCGCAACTTTATCAACAATTTTTACAAGCTCACCCGTCGTTTCTATCTTTTTTCTCTTTCTGTATCGGACAATTTCCTTCGCAATCATCTTTGCTCTTGGTTCCTCGCCAAATTTGAAAATTATATCCGCAATCTCCTTCTCAGAATAATTATTTAAAATATGCTCCGCCGTCAGTTCAGAGCTCCTATCCATCCTCATATCCAACTTATCATCAAGTCTAAAACTAAAACCACCACCATGATCAAGCTGAAACGATGAGACTCCAAGATCAAGCAGAAAACCTGTTATCTTCTCAACTCCAATCTCAGATAAACTTTCCTTCAAAGTCGCATAATTTCTGTTAAGAATTAAAATCCTGTCCCCAAAACTTTTTAATCTTTCACTGGCGAACTTAACCGCTTCCGGATCAATATCAAATCCAATAACCTTTGCCTTGGTCCTTTTCAAGATCTCCTCGCTATGTCCTCCGCCACCGATCGTCCCATCAACATAAATTCCATCATCACGAGTTATCAAATATTTCATAACTTCTTCAACCATTACGGGTATGTGAAAACCTTTTTCCATATTTATCTTGAACCAAGAACTTTTGCTGCAACAGTTTCGTAATCAGGTTGACCTTTTTCATATTCTTCATAAACTTCCGGATTCCAGATTTCAATTTTATCAAGCGTGCCGATCAAAACCGCTTCTCTATCTATCTTCGCAAACTCAAGAAGATTTTTCGGGATCATAATTCTGGATTGATTATCAAGCGTAACCTCATTTGCCCACATCAAAAGAACTCTCATAACATAACGATGCTCAGGATTGAACGTGTTCAGTTCTCTTAATCTTTTTTCAATCTTCTCCCATTCATCAAGTGGATAAAGAAAAAGACACCGATCCAAACCTCTCGTGATCACAAAGGTTTCATTTGCCTCTGGCGAAAGAGACTTACGCCACCTCGCCGGAATACTCACTCTACCTTTTTCATCCACTGCATATTTGTATCTTCCTATAAACGATAGCATAAGCATAAATAATTTAAAATTTTTACCACAAATCACCACTATTTACCACTGCACTCTTAAATATACATTTTTAAATCGTTTAGTCAAGCCCCCACCCAGCCTAATCGATATAAGTGCGTTATTTCTGCTTTACATAGAACCCCGTGGGAAAGAGAAATGCGGGGATTTGATTTTTAAACAAATGTTCAGTATATTGCCACATGGAAAACCAAGAGAACAAAAGCTTAAAAACCAATGAAAGAAGCGTTGACCAAAAGACAAAATCAGATTTTCGAATTCATAAAAAAATATACAATTGAAAATCACAAGCCACCGACGATACGAGAGATTTGTAAAAAATTTAACTTTAAATCAACCAATTCCGCTTACTCGGTTTTAAAAGCTTTGGAAAGGAAAGGATATATTCAAAGAACAAACTTGAAAGCAAGGAATATAAATATTAACGATTTTAAACTTGACAAAACCCAAATTGATCTCAAAGAAATACCTCTTATCTCAACCTTCGATGCTCAAAATCCATTGAGAATGTTTACAAACTTAAATGGAACCATAAAACTTGATATGAAAATCTTTGATACCTTGCCATCTTTCGCAGTTGAAGTCACCGACGATGGAATGCAAAAGGATGGAATCTTCAAAGGAGATATAGCGATTATAACCCAAAGTTTAGAAATCAAAAATGGAAGCATCGTCTTCGCCGTAATTAAAAACGAAGGTTTAATTAGACACTATAAAAACGAAAATAACGAAATTTACCTTATACCATCAAGCAGGGGTTACGAAACCCTGAAATTTAAAGAAGGGGATAAAAACTTATGGATTGGTGGTGAAGTTTCCTTCATCATAAGAAAACTGAAGCGTTAACTCCTCAAGCAAACTTAAAAATTTAACGAGATTTTGTCTTGCTGTGGCTGAATATTTGAATTTCAAAACCAACTTTGTTTCTCCTCCTACTTTCTCAAACTTTAAACCCGAACCCCTCGAAAAAACATCCACAACTTCCCTGAAAATTTCCGAATTTATTAAGCTATCTCCTGGAGTAACGACAACATGTTCCCTGGTGATCTCGACGCGTCGAATATGATTCTTTTCAGATAAATGCTTTACCTTTGAAATTAAAATTAAACTCTCCACTTCCTCTGGCAATTTTCCAAATCTATCTTCAAGTTCATCTTTTATTGCTTCGATTTCCTCTAAACTCTCAGCCTCATACAATTTTTGATAATAGCTGAACCGTTCAGAATCAGAGTCAACATAATAATCTGGAATAAAAGCATTTACCTCAGCAGAAACTATGGCATCAAATTTCCTTCTCAACCTCCTTTCGCCTTTAAAAATATCTTTAAACTCACGCTGTTTCAGTTCCTCAACAGCTTCTTCAAGTATCCTACAATAAAGATCAAATCCAATTGAGTTGATAAAACCTGTTTGCTCCTTACCAAACAAATTCCCTATACCTCGAATTTCCATATCCCTTAAGGCAAGATTTAAACCTGAACCAAGCTCTGTAAATTCCTCAATCGCTGATAACCTGCGAATTGCATTCGTTCCAATCGTTTCAACTGGTGGTATCACAAGATAAGCGTATGCCTGCCTATTTGAACGCCCAACTCTACCGCGAAGTTGATAAATCTCCGCAAGACCAAATGTATGTGCGTTGTAAATGAAAATTGTATTTACATTTGGGATATCAATTCCAGCCTCAATTATCTTCGTTGAAATTAAAATATCAAATTTTTGCTCAAGAAACCCAAGCATTACTTTCTCAATCGCAGACGGTTTCATTTTCCCATGAACAACATCAAACTTTAAATCTGGAACAATTTCCTTTAAAAATTTCGCTATATCTTCAATCTCTGCTATTTTATCAACCACAAAATAAACCTGCCCTCCTCTGCTTACTTCGTGATAAATTGCGTTTTTAACAATATCAGCAAACTTTAGAGAATTGACCGTTATTATTTTCGTAATTATTGGAAGGCGATTTGGTGGCGGAGTGTTGATTATCGACATATCCCTTGCGCCCATAAGCGAAAAATACAGCGTCCTTGGAATGGGAGTAGCACTTAAAGTCAAAGTATCAACATTAACCTTCACTTTCCGCAACTTCTCCTTAGCTTCAACTCCAAATCTGTGCTCTTCATCTATAATCAATAAACCAAGATCTTTAAATCTCACATCATTTGAAAGCAACCTATGTGTCCCGATGATTATATCAATTTCTCCTTTCTCAAGATCTTCGATTATCTTTACCTGTTTTGCTCTTGGAATAAATCTTGAAATAACCTCTATCCTTACAGGATAATTTTTCAACCTTTCTGTAAATGTTTTATAATGCTGATGTGCAAGAATTGTCGTCGGAACAAGCACCGCAACCTGTTTTTTATCCAAAACAGCTTTAAATGCTGCCCTTATCGCAACCTCCGTCTTTCCAAATCCAACATCACCGCATATTAATCTATCCATCGGCTTTTCGCTTTCCATGTCTTGCTTGACTTCAATCGTTGCCCTTCGCTGATCAGGTGTATCCTCATAAATGAAAGACGCTTCCATTTCTTTCTGCAGATAACTATCTGGAGAAAATTTAAAACCCTTTACATAACTTCGTTTTGCATAAAGCCATATAAAATCTCTCACAACCTTTTTAATGCCATCCTTCGCCCGCTCTTTAAGTTTTTCCCACTCCGCCGAGCCAAGCTTATTTAACCTTGGAACAATCCCTTCTTCCCCACGATACTTTTTTATCCTGTTAATGTAATTCAAATTCACATATAAAACTCCTCCATCAGCATATTCAAGCCGAACAGCTTCCTGATCAATCCCATTTATACTTATCTTCTGAAGCCCTGCAAATTTCCCAATCCCATAATCAACATGAACAACAAAATCACCTGGTTTAAGCATTTCAAGTTCATGAAGTGTTATCCCTTTAAACTTTCTGTACTTTAAAAAATTCCTAGCTTTAACCCTGTTAAAAATTTCATGCTCTGTGAAGACAGCAATTTTATCCTTAGTTAAAATGAAACCCAAATTTACTGATTTTTCCTTAAAATGAATCTTCATCGCCTCTTCAAAGCCCATTGCGTCTTCAACAAGCTCTTTCATCCTTTCCATCTGTTCCTTTCCATCACATAAAACGAAAACCTCAAACCCATCCCTTAGCAATTTTGCAACTTCCTCTGAGAAAAAAGTTATACTACTATTGAAAAATGGTTGTGCTCTTGACGAAAAATTCACAACATTCCCGTTTAAGTCCCCTGCCTCTAACTTTAAGATATTTATAAACTTCTTAAACTCAACCCCCTCAAATATATCCTCGTCGACCGCTTGAATCACAAGATTTTTGTCCTCAACAATACATACCGAATCATTCAATAACCTCGAAACCTCGACCGTCTCAAAATTTAAATTTGTAAGCTTTGGAACTATAACGGTTCGACTTAAATTTTTCAACGACCTCTGCGTAAAAATATCAAACTCCCTTATCGATACTACTTCATCATCAAAAAATTCAATCCTTATAGGGAACTCACCAACAAATCCAAAAACATCGATAATGCTTCCCCTTACGCTGTAATCTCCTCTCGATTCAACATACTTCTTCCTTTCAAAACCCTCCTTAACAAGGTAAGAAATAAACGCATCATAATTTATTTTCTCGCCGACCGAAAGAACAAAAGAGTGATTGTTAAGTTCTTTACTTAAAGGAATTCTCTCATCGATTTGTTTTATCGAAAGAATTATAACTTTATCAGCCCGCGCATATTCATGGGCAAATTTAACCCTTAAAACATCAATATCATCTGCCAGCATGTCCTCATCTGGAATAAACTCAAAAACCTTGCCCTCGCCAAGGATAAAATTCAGGTCATCCGCGACTTTGCGCCCAAACTCCTCATCTTGAACAAGAACTATAACCCTATTTTTAATACCCCGATACACATAAGCAACAACAAAACTAAAAAGAGAGCCTGCAACATTTTTTAAGTTTATGCTTTTCTCCTGATTCCCCAGAAACTCACCTAACTTTTCAAACTTATCTATTTTGAAAATTTTCTCAACAAAATCCATTGTCTCAAACTTAAATCAATGTTTTACCTTCAATCGCTGCCCTCACAAATCCATCTGCTTTTCTCAGTCTCTCCCGCGCCTCTTCAGCAGAGCAACCTGCCTTTATCATCACAATAGCTGTCTTTACATGACCACCTGCTTCTTTTAAGTATTTTTCAGCTGTCGCATAGTCAACCCCAGTGACTATCATGACAACTCTCTTTGCTCTTTCCTTCAACTTCTCACTTGTCATCTGAAGATCAACCATAAGATTTTCATAAACTTTTCCAAGCCGTATCATAGCAGTCGTTGAAATCATGTTAAGAATTAACTTCTGCGCTGTTCCCGATTTCATTCGCGTTGAACCCATTATCACCTCCGGACCAACCTCAGCACAAATCGCAACATCAACAAAGGGATAATTAAATTGATTTCGCGGATTTGTAGTTATAAAAATTGTCTTCGCACCAAGCTCTTTAGCTCTTCTTATAGCTCCAACCACATAAGGAGTTCTTCGACTTGCCGCAATTCCACAGACGACGTCTTTTTCATTGACATTTTTCGCTTCAATATCTCTTATTCCATCTTCCTCCCTGTCCTCCGCACCTTCCTGAGCTCTAAATACAGCTTCTGGTCCTCCAGCGATTATCCCTTGAACCATCTCTGGATCAGTTCCAAATGTCGGTGGACACTCAGCGGCATCAAGAATCCCAAGCCTACCACTTGTCCCAGCTCCAACATAAATCAATCTTCCGCCCTGCTTAAATGCTTGCACGACAAGTTCAACTGCTTGTGCAATGTATGGTATCTCTTTTTCAACAACATAAGGTACTTTTTTATCCTCATCATTGATGATTTTTAAAATCTCAATTGTTGATTTTGAATCAATATCCATGCTCGCTGGATTTCTCTGTTCAGTTATCAGGTTCAATAGTTCATCAAATAGTTCCTTTCCTGATTTCGCCATTTTACACCTTTTTTGTTGTTAATTTCATTAACACAACCTTTTTGTCTTTAAAGCCTACTTTTTCAAATCCTTGAAAATTTAAATCAAGAATTTCAACGCCAGCCACAAAACCGGTTCTAAGGGCACCTTTAATCTCACCTTCAATATCTCCACCCTTGAAAACAATTAAAGAACCAGAATGAAGATAACTCTTTTGATTTATTTTCTCCAAGAATTTTTTTGAGAAATTTTGAAAATTGAAAAATCCCACACTCCATTTAACAATCTTTTTTAATTCTCCAACAGCTCTGCAAATCACATAATCAAATTTCCCTCTATATTCTTCTAACTTTGAAATTTCCTCCGCCCTTCCCCAAACTGCTTTGGCATTCCCAAGACCCAACCTCTTTAAAATATCAGATACCGCTTCAACTTTTTTCCGTGTTCCATCAAGAAGAACAAACTTTACATTTTCATTTAAAATTGCCCAAGGTATCCCCGGCAGCCCACCTCCTGTTCCAAGATCAAGCACCAAAGAATTCGGTTCAATCTCAATTTTAAACAAAGGTGAAATGCAATGAAGTATATGTCTACCCCAAATGTCTGTTTCCTCCCTTGAGATCAGGTTTACTTTTTCATTCCAGCTAAGTAAAAAATTTACATAATTTTGTAAAAGCCTCGCTTTATCCTCGCAAATCTCCAAACCATTCAAACTACATATCTCGATAAACTCTTCAAAGCTCATTGAAAAAACTTTTTAACTTAACGATCACATCAAAAGTGTTTCACGTGAAACACTTTTAACCCTTCAGATAGACCATGAGAACTGATATATCAGCAGGTGAAACACCGGAAATTCTCGAAGCTTGACCTATCGATCTGGGTCTAACTTTCATCAACTTTTCTCTGGCTTCGGTTGAAAGCGACTTAACCTTATTATAATCAAAATCCGGCGGAATTTCCATCGTCTCATACTTCTCAAACTTTTCGATCTCCTCAAGTTGCCTCTGAATGTATCCTTCGTATCTTACCTCGATCTCAACTTGCCTTAATACATCTTTCCTTCTCAAAACTTTTTGCAGAATGTCATCGGACTTGAATGCTTCAAGCTCAAAAAGTTCAGATACATTAACCTCAGGTCTTTTTATGAGTTGTTCAAGCTTTTCATTTTGCTCAAGTGGTTTTGAACCTATCCTTTCAAGATATGAATTGACCTCGGAAGGTTTAACACTTCTATTTTTAACGAAATAAAGCGCTTCTTTGATCATTTCTTCTTTCTCAAGCAACTTTTGGTAAACATCGCTCGGTATCAGCCCAAATTTATACCCATATTTCATCAACCTTCTATCTGCATTATCCTGTCTCAACATTAATCTATATTCAGCTCTTGATGTAAACATTCTATAAGGTTCATCAATGATTTTGTTTATCAAATCATCAATCAAAACCCCAATGTAAGCCTCACTTCGCTTTAGAATAAATTCATCCTCGCCTTTAATTTTAAGCGCAGCGTTTATCCCAGCTATTATTCCTTGTGCAGCGGCTTCCTCATAACCAGAAGTTCCATTTATCTGTCCAGCAAAATAAAGTCCTTCAACAAGCTTTGTTTCAAGCGTCAACTTCAATTGATGCGGTGGGAAAAAGTCATATTCAACAGCATATCCTGGGCGAAGCATTTTCACATTTTCAAGCCCAGGTATTGTTTTTAACCCTGCAAGTTGAATTTCAACTGGCAAACTTGTCGAAAAACCGTTGACATACATTACATGCGTATCCCTTCCTTCAGGCTCGAGAAAAATCTGATGTCTTTCTTTATCCCTGAAGCGATAAACTTTATCTTCAATCGAAGGACAATACCTCGGACCTCGACCTTTGATAAGACCTGTAAAAAGTGGCGATCGATCGAATCCTTTTTCTAAAATTTTGTGTGTTTCTTCATTTGTATATGTTAAATAACAGGGAATTTGATCCTTTATTATTTCTTTCGTTTGGAAAGAAAAAGGTTCAGCATCGGGATCTCCTGGTTCAACCTGAACCTTTGAATAATCAACGGTTCGCGCATCAATTCTTGGCGGGGTTCCAGTTTTCAACCTTCCGCTTACAAAACCAAGTTTTTCAAGTGACTCCGTAAGCCCCGTTGCAGCAGGCTCGCCAAACCTTCCACCAACTCTACTTATAAGCCCCGTATACATCTTGCCGTTTAAAAATGTCCCAGCTGCAATTATAAGTGCCTTACACGCAATTTTTATATCAAGCCCAGTCCTAACTCCAACAACCTTGCCATTTTCGACAAAAATTTCGGTCACAACATCTTGCATTATATCAAGCCCTTCTTGAGCTTCAACACGCTTTCGCGCCTCTATCGAATATTGCTCGCGATCATTTTGAGTTCTTAAAGACCATACTGCGGGACCTTTTGACTTGTTCAAAATTCTATATTGGATTGCGGTTGCATCTGCAATTTTACCTATTTCTCCACCAAGCGCATCAATTTCTCTGACCAAATGTCCTTTTGCAGTCCCGCCAACCGCAGGATTACACGACATTCGTCCTATCGCAGTTATATCCATTGTCATAAGAAGCGTCTTCATCCCCATTCTTGCAGCAGCTAAAGACGCCTCAATTCCGGCATGACCTCCACCAACAACTATGACATCGTAAGTTTCATCTATCGTTGGATTTATTATCATCGTTTTGCTTTAAAATTTGTTTTCAAAATGTTTCACGTGAAACACTTTTACTTACCAATGCAAAACTTTGAGAAGATGTTGTTTAAAATATCGTCTGTTGTCACCTCCCCGATTATCTCGCCAAGATGATTAAGCCCAGCTCTTAAATCCACAGCTACAAGATCCCCGCTCATTCCTTCTTCGAGTGATTTTAAAGCATAAAGCAAACTTTGCTTCGCTTTAATAAGTGCATCACGATGCCTCACATTTGTAACAACAACGCTTGCATCCGTCCTATTTGTTCCAAAGAAAGATTGCTCGACCATTATCTTTTTCAACTTATCAAGCCCAAACCCAGTTAAGGCAGATATATTAACAACTGGAAAATTATTCGTTATTTTTTCCATTTGAATTTGTCTTCCATCCAAAAGGTCAACCTTGTTAAAAACGATTATGCATTTCTTTGATTCATCCATTGCAAGATTTAAAACACGGTGATAAAGTCTCATATCACTTTCACTAATTTCATCGGTCGAATCTATCACAAGTAAAATCATATCTGCCTTTTTAAGTTGTTCTTCTGCTCTTCTAACTCCTTCTTGTTCAATGATATCATAAGTTTCCCTTAAACCTGCTGTATCAATGACTCTGAAAAGAATACCATCAATATTCAAGCTTTCTTCAATTATATCCCTTGTCGTTCCTGGGATATCGCTCACAATAGCTCTATTTTCATTCAAAAGAGCATTCAATAAACTTGATTTCCCAGCGTTTGGCTTCCCGGCGATGACAACTTTTACCCCTTCACGATAAATTTTCCCGTATTTAAAAGTCTCTATTAACTCATCAATTTCTGCTATCGCATCCCTAATCTTGTTCGCAAGTTCTGGCTTATCAACAAACTCAAGATCTTCATCCGCAAAATCAAGTTCAAGTTCAACAAGCGAACATAAATTTATCAAATCATCCCTCATCTTTTTAATCTTCCTCGAAAGTGAACCCTCAAGTTGAGATAGCGAACTTTGATATGCAAGGTCGGTCACAGAACGTATCAAATCAGCAATTGCTTCAGCCTGTGAAAGGTCTATCCTCCCGTTTAAAAACGCTCGCTTGGTAAATTCACCTGGCTGCGCAAGTCGTGCTCCAGCTTCGAGTATTGTCTCAAGAACTTTCCTTGTGACGAAAATTCCACCATGGCAACTTATCTCGACTGTATCCTCGCCCGTATATGAATGTGGCGCCCTGAAAACAGTGGCAACTACATAATCAACCACCTTCCCCGTTGAATCAACTATACTCCCGTAATGAGCCGTATGGGTTTTAACTTCTTCAAGTTTCTTCTTGCCTCTAAAAACTCTATCAGCAATTTTTATCGCATCCTTCCCACTTATCCTGATCACAGAAATCCCAGCCTCTCCAATCGCCGTTGAAATCGCAGCGATTGTATCCTCAAGATATTTCATCAAAGGTTTAAAATTTGATATGATTTTACATTCAATTTAAAAAATCAACTCCTCAAATCAAAAATAAGGCAGTTTTATCGCTATGCTTCACAACCCTTGACTAAATTTTGAACAATTGGTCAAAATTTGACTTTTAAGTCGAAAAGTGTTATATTTTGATTAAATCAAAACTCAAAATAAACCAGCATGTCAAAGTCAAAAAGACGTGAAATAATCAAAGAAAGACACAAACAAGAGATTATTGAATCTGCGCTATATCTGTTTGGTAAAAAGGGTTATAAAGACACAACCATTGAAGAAATAGCAGAACATGCTCAATTCAGCAAGGGCGCCATTTATTTTTACTTCCCAAGCAAAGAACATCTCTTCCATGAAATCTTGAAAACAGTTTTCGATAAAGTTCAATCATTTGCAGAGGAAGCAAAAAATCTCAAGGGAAGCGCCCGCGAGAAACTAAAAACTTACGCCGTTAATATCATCCGTTTCTTCCTAACCGAAAATAATTATTCATTCCATGTTATGATGCAGGCGAGCATGCAAATGGAAAGCAAAGAAAGGGAATTAACGAGAAAATACGTTATAGAAAGATTGAGAGAGATTTCAAAAATATTAACTGACATAGTTAAAACTGACATTAAAAACGGCAAACTGAAGAACATAAATCCAAACCTTGTCATAATGGCTTTCAACGGCATGCTAAGAGATATCATCTATGGTTGCATTACTGAAAACAAAGTGGATTTAAAACCTGAAGAAATGCCAGATGCAGTCATCCAGATAATTTTTGACGGAATATCAAAAAACAAATAAAAAAGAAACACATGAAAGCATTAATTTTATTTGTGCTTCTACCAGTAACATTGCTATCACAGCCTAAGGTATTAACACTTGAAGATGCAGTAAAAATAGCGCTTGAAAACAATAATCAAGTGAGAACTGCTCGCCTTGAACTTATCAAATCCGATGAAAAACTTGTTGAAGCAAGATCAAACCTAATTCCACAAATCACTTTATCTGGAAGTTATTCAAGATACCTAAAGAAACCCGTTTTGTTTCTCCCCCCAGATTCACCATTTGGAAGGTTAACGGGTGGCGTGATCGAGATAGGCTTTGATAACTCTTACATTGGTTTGGTTAATCTTCAGATGCCCATTTTTTCATGGTCTGTTTATGCTGGAATAAATACTGCAAATAAGGGGCGTTTAATTGCGGAGCAAACATACAAAAGTGTCGCTTTGAAAACGATAAGTGATGTAAAAAAGGCTTTTTACAATGTTCTCCTCGTAAAAGAAGCTTACAAAATAACAAAAATGCGAATTGAGCTTGCCGAAGATAATCTGAAAAACGTTGAAAAGATGTATCGTCAAGGCATAGCCTCTGAATATGATTATATCAACGCACAAGTTCAATATCAAAACCTGCAACCGTTGTTGGTTCAAGCTGAGAACAATCTTGAACTTGCCCAAAATGCACTTAAATTTCTTCTTGGGATTGATGTCAACCAAGAGATAGATGTGGTTGGAGAAATGAATGTTGATAATTTTACAGAAATTGATTATACGAATGCTCTAAAAGAACTTTATGAAAACAATCCTGACATAAAACAGGCGGAATATCAAATAGAACTATCGAGATCGCTTGTTTCACTCGAATTATCTGGTCACCTCCCTGCTCTATTTCTCACGGGAAATCTTCAATACCAAGCTCAAGCGAACGATTTCAACTTCAATCGATATAGGTGGATAAGGACAACATTTATTGGCTTGCAACTACAAATCCCAATATTCAGAGGTTTTGGAACGCAAGCAAGAATTGATCAAGCAAGAGTATCACTTCAACAGTCAACAGAACGATTGCGATTTATAAAGCAGGCTCTCGAAAATGAATTAAAAGGCACGATTTATAAAATTGAACAATCGAAGAAAAGAATAGAGGCCCAGAAGAAAGCAGTAGAACTTGCTGAACTCGGATATAAAATAGCAAGAAAAAGATTTGAAAGTGGCGTTGGAACACAACTTGAAGTCAGCAACGCAGAAGTGAACTTTGCACAAGCACGATTAAACTATCAACAGGCAATTTATGACTATCTTACAGCGTTAAGTGACCTTGAAAGGCTAATAGGTAAAATAAACTATTAGGAGGAGAAATGAAAAAATCGTTTTTAAGCACATTTCTAATTGTTGGGTTAATTTTCTTTGGCTGTGCATCAAAAAATGAAAACTCTAAATCAGATAATCTAAATGAAGATATAGTCCCAGTTAAAGTGGCGAAAGCGGTAAAAAGAAGTTATGATATAATACTCGAATATGCTGGAACTGTCGAACCTTATCAAAAAGCTCGAGTTGGCGCACAAATGTCTGGAACGATAGAAAAAATTTATGTAAAAGAAGGGGACTTTGTAAAAGAGGGACAGATTCTCGCACGGATGAACACTCAACAACTGACCCAAGCGAAAATACAATATGAGCTTGCGGAATCTGACTACAAAAGAATGAAGTCACTTTTTGAAACTGGCTCGATCCCTGAACAACAACTTGAAAGAGCAAAAGCAAATTATGAGGCAGCAAAAGCTTCTTATGAACTCATTCTTTCTAATACTCAAATTCGTGCACCTTTCGACGGAATTGTAACCGAGAAGCTCATGAATGAGGGCGAGGTTTTCACACTCGTTCCAACGGGTGCTGGAGGTCCTGGGATAGTTACCCTGATGAGAATGGATATTGTGAAAATAAAATTAAGCATCGCCGAAAGAGATTTCCCATTGATAAAATTAAATCAACCTGCCGAAGTAATTGTTGATGTTTACCCTGATAAAGTGTTTATCGGGAAGATATCTCAAAAAAATCCAGCTGTAAGTTCAATATCAAAAACATTCTCAGCCGAGGTTGAAGTGCCAAATGCTCAGTTTCTCTTAAGACCCGGGATGTTTGCGAGAGTCAAAATAAAAGTTGGCAAAGGTCAAGGTATAATAATTCCTGAATCAGCTGTGGTTCCACTCCCTGGCTCAAATGTAAACTATGCTTTTGTTGTGCAGGGTGATGTTGTAAACAGGAGAAATATAACAATTGGGAGAAAGTTTGATGGAGAAGTCGAAGTATTAAGTGGAATAAGTGAAAACGAGATGGTTGTGATAACTGGACAAACAAAACTTTCCGATGGAACAAAAGTAAAAGTCATCGAGTAAAACTTACCGGAGGTGTAAAAAATGAGTTTACCTAAGCTATCCGTAAATAGACCTGTTACCGTCATAATGTTTTATATGGCATTAGCAGTTCTTGGTGCCTTTGCTCTTTCACGCCTTGCGATAGACCTTCTTCCAAAGCTTGAACCCCCAGCAATAAGCGTCGTCACAATTTATCCGGGTGCATCAGCGGAAGACGTTGAACAAAAGGTCACAAAACTAATCGAGGAACAAGTTAGCACGATAAACAATGTTTCAAAAGTCACATCAAGCTCAAAAGATAACATCTCGATTATAACTGTTACATTTAATTGGGGCACGGATATAGCTGAAGCAACAAATGATATCAGAGATGCTATAGACAGGGTTAAAAGAAGACTTCCAGATGATGCGGAAGAACCTTCCATTTTTAAATTTAGCACATCGACTTTGCCCGTTATGATGATTGGAATCAATTCAAGTGAAAGTTACCCTGGGATCAATAAGATCATTGAAGATAAAATAGCACAGCCGTTGAGACAAGTTCCAGGTGTTGGCGCAGTTTTTGCAATAGGTGGACCATATCGTGAAATCTTAATAAGAGTTGATCCTAAAAAGCTTGAGGCATATAACTTATCGATACCGCAAATTGCTCAAATCCTTAACTCCGAAAATCTTTCTCTTCCAGCCGGGATAATTAAAGTTGGAACCAAAGAATACAGCGTTCGTGTCCCGGGTGAATTTAAATCAATTGAAGAAATTAAATCAACTGTTATAGGGAATTACCAGGGTGCGCTCGTCTATTTAAGGGATGTGGCAGATGTGATTGACACAATAAAGGAACAAACTCTTTATGTTAGGATAAACAATACACCCGGGGTTCTACTTTTTATCCAAAAACAAGCAACCGCAAATACAATTGAAGTTGTCGATGCAGTTAAAAAAGCTCTGCCCAAAATTGAAAAAACATTGCCAAAGGATGTTAAACTTAACATTGCTTTTGATTCATCTGAATTTATAAAAAATTCGATTCGAAACTTAAGCAACGCAATTGTATACGGGGGCATCTTTGTAATTCTTGTCGTCCTTTTGTTCCTCCGAAAGATCAGAGCAAGTTTGATAATAATTCTAACAATTCCATTCTCATTGATAGTTGCATTTATAACGCTTTATCTAATTGGTGGTACCATAAATCTTATCTCACTTGCCTCCCTTGCCATTGCAGTTGGAATCGTAGTTGATAATGCTATAGTTGTGCTTGAGAACATAACTCGACACATTGAGCGAGGAGAAAATCCTCAAACAGCTTCAGTTATAGCTGCAAATGAAATTGGACTTGCGATCTCTGCTTCATCCTTGACTAACATAGCTGTATTTCTTCCGCTTGCTTTTTTAACTGGAATAGCCGGTTTCCTTTTCAAAGAACTTGGGATACTCGTTACAGTAATGGTTTTAACTTCGCTCCTTGCTTCATTGACTTTAACCCCAACCTTATCATCCAAATGGTTGAAAGGTCAGGAAAAAATAAAAAATAAACTCCTTTCAAATCTTTTTAACACAAGTGAAAGATGGTTCCAAGCAATTGAAAGTTTTTATGGTAACCTCATATCTTGGGCTTTGAGACATAAGGCAATAGTTATACTTACTGCTTTGGTTTTATTTATTAGCTCGTTCATACTTTTTAGATTGGTTGGTTTTGAGTTCTTCCCTGCAAGTGACACGGGACAAATTCAGGTGATTGCACAACTTCCCGTTGGGACAAGAATTGATGAAACGATAAAAGTAGGCGAGCAATTACAAAAAATTGTAGCGGAGGAAATACCTGAAAAATGGAGAAAATATATTTTTATGAGAGTTGGAACAACCGAACAAGGCTTTGCCACAATAACAGGCCAAGTTGAAGGAAACAATGTTGTAACCGTTGGGGCAAGGCTTGTCCCATTGAAGGAAAGGAAAGTAACCGTTCAAGAACTTGGTGCAAAAATTAGAGAAAGAGCGAAGTTAATCCCCGGGATTGAAAAGTTTGAAATTTCGCGTGGCTCCGACTTTCAAGCGTTACTTTTTGGTGGTGGAAAACCTTTAACCGTTGAAGTTGTAGGCTATGACCTTAATCTCACAGCTCAAGTAGCAGAAAAAATTAAAGAAGAACTTGAAAAAATCCCCGGAGCAAAAGATGTTCAAATTGGTAGAAGCGGTCTTACGCCAGAAATAAGAATTGAAATTGATAAACAAAAAGCATCTTCACTTGGGCTTAACACTGCAATCATTGCCACCACGATAAGATCAAGCATTTATGGGCTTAAAGCAACAACTTATAAAGAGCTTGGAGATGAATACGATATAACAATTCGCCCAGACGCTGATTTGAGAAACAGCATTTCATATATTAGTGAAATCCCTGTGCGTAGTATGTCAGGAAACATTGTTAAAATTAAAGATATAGCAAGAATCTACGACACTTTTTCCCCAATCGAAATCCAAAGAAGAGATAGACAGCGAATTATACCTGTGGGTGCGAATGTTGAAGGTAGAGCCTTGGGTGATGTTGTGAAAGATTTGCAAGAGCGAATCTCAAAGCTTGATATACCACCCGGCGTTGAAATTAGATTTGGAGGTCAGGTTGAAGAACAAGCAAAATCATTTCGCGATCTTTTCCAAGTTTTAATTCTTGGCATAATACTAACTTATATGATCATGGCTTCACAATTTGAATCCCTTCTTCATCCATTTGTTATAATGTTTTCTGTTCCCTTTGCTTTTACAGGAGTCGTGCTTGGATTACTCATTTTCGGTGTTCCATTTGGTCTTACTGCATTTATGGGTTTAATAATGCTCGTCGGTATAGTTGTCAACAATGCGATCGTCCTTGTTGACTACACGAACCTTTTACGAGCCCGAGGTTATGAACTTTTTAACGCGATAGTTACCGCTGGAAGAACTCGTTTGCGACCCGTTTTGATGACAACTCTTACAACGATTTTAGGAACTTTACCTCTTGCGGTCTTTAAAGGTGAAGGTTCGGAACTTTGGCGTCCCTTAGGTATAACAATGCTTGGTGGTTTAACATTTTCAACCTTGATAACCCTTGTACTTGTGCCAACTATTTATTCAATCTTTGAACATAAAAAGGTGGAGGTTAAATGAAACTAGTGATGCTTGTTTTTAACCAAGCGATTGAAAACGAAGTTATGAAGATATTTGACAAATTAAACATCCGTGGTTTCACTCAAATCAACGATGTTTATGGCCGAGGCTCTGATAAAGGTGAACCACACTTAGGAACGCATGTATGGCCTGAAATTAACACGCTTATCTTCACCGTGGTCGCGGATGATAAAGTTGGTGATATTTTAAATGAGGTGAGATTTTTAAACAATAGATTTGAAGATGAAGGATTGCATGCTTTTGTCTTAAATGTTGAACAGATGATATAAAAAAGGCGGGCTTAAAAGCCCGCCCATATTATCCAGCTATAAACTCACCACCATCGACCCCAATTATATTTCCTGTAACCCACTGCATATCATCGTGACTTAAGTGAACGATTGCCTTTGCAACATCCTCTGGTGTTGTCAATCTACCTGATGGATTTCTTTTGAGCGAATACTCAATCATCTGTTCATTTCCCGGGATCTTTCTCAACGCCGGCGTATCTGTAACCCCAGCTCTTATTCCATTAACCGTTATTCCATACTTTGCAAGTTCATAAGCAAGCTGTCTTATATGAGATTCAAGAGCAGCTTTAGCTGCAGATACAGGTCCATAATATGCCCAAACCCTTGTGGACCCTTCACTCGTCATTGCAAAAATTCGCGTTCCCTTGCCTATCAATTTGCGGTGAAATAAATCCTGAACCCAATAAACCAAGCTATGTGCCATAACATCAAGTGTCATATCCATTTGCTTCGGGGTCACCTGTTCTTCCGGATTTTCAGCTATATACGGTCTTAAAGTTCCAAAAGCAAGCGAATGAAGAACAACTTTTATGATTGATGGTTCGTTTGCAAATCTTTTTTCAATAGCATCCAAAACTTCCTTCCTCTTCTCATGATCTGCGGCATTGACATTGAAAAATTCAACTTCAACCCCATTCCCTTTTATCTGCTCTATCACCTTTTCAACATTTGGCATTGTAGCAGCCCTATCAAGGTGAACACCAAAGATATTATAACCATTCTTTGAAAGTTCAATTGCAGTAGCAGCTCCAAAGCCACTTGACGCACCAAGAATTAATGCCCATTTTTTAGTTTCTTTTTCCAAGTTTCTATCCCTCCTTTAATTTTAAAATCCTCTTTCACTCAATTTTTTCCTCACAATTTCCAACGCCTCTTCCTCAGAAATTTTCAGCCTTGCTCTTGCCATTTTGACTGCTGTTTCGAGCGATTCAATTTTTCCAGTAAGATAAAGCCAAACATGATACCCAAGTCGGTTTAAATCGTTAGGCTCTTCCGCTGGGATACCTTCGACACTTGAGTAGGCAATCTTCTCAAGGCTATCCAACGGAAATTCTTTAATCGGTGATGGCGCTTTTGTTGTCATTTGGTTTCGAAGTTTTTTCACAATTTTACGATTTTACGATGAAATTTTCAAGTTTACATTGAGAAAGTCCCAATTTGATTTTTTACGAGTTATAACTTATATTTAAAACTCAAAAGCATATTTTATTCTTCGGGATGGTCTCTGAAAACATCCTCAAAATAAAACAAAAGATTTGGGAGGTTTGTCAAAAGGTAGGTAGAAATCCAGATGAGATCACCATTGTAGCGGTTACAAAAACTGTACCTGTAGAAAAGATCAAAGAAGCCATCAATGCTGGAATTTATGATATCGGTGAAAATAGAGTTCAAGAGCTCCTTGAAAAGAGAAACTCACTTGAAAATGTAAGATGGCATTTCGTTGGACACTTGCAAACTAACAAAGTTAAATATATAGTTAATTTTATTCACTTGATTCACTCAGTCGATAGTTTAAAACTTGCTCTTGAAATTGATAAACGAGCAGAAAAGATAAATCGTCCCGTTGATGTTTTAATTGAGGTTAATACATCGGGAGAGAAAACAAAATACGGTGTTAAGCCAGAAGAAACGATTGAGATCGTCAAACAAATTTCGGAAAACTGTAAATTTGTACATATAAAGGGTTTGATGACGCTTGCAGCATATTCGCCGGATCCAGAGAACGCTCGGCCAATGTTTAAAATGTTAAAAAACTTAAGTGATGAAATAGCAAAACTTAATCTTAAAAATGTTGAAATGAAGCATCTATCGATGGGGATGAGCAATGATTACTGGATTGCAATTGAAGAAGGTGCAACCATCGTAAGGATTGGAACTGCTATATTTGGACCAAGAAAATAAAAAATTTTACAAAAATGAAATTCACACCACTTTCAATTAAAAAGCAACAGTTTAAAAGGTCTTTTAGGGGCTACAATGTTGAGGAGGTAAGAGTTTACCTTGAAATGCTCGCAAGCGAATATGAAAATCTCCTGCAGGAGAATAAAGCAATGAAAGAAAAAATAGCTATGCTTGAAACCGAAATCTCAACTTACAAGCAAATCGAGAAGAATTTACATCTTGCAGTAACACAGGCACAGGAAACGGCAACCAAAACAATTGAAAACGCAAAAAAGCAAGCTGAACTTTTAATAAAGGAGGCGGAACTGAAAGCGAAAGAGAGCATAGACAAAGCAAAACTTGAGGTCTCCAAAATTGAAAATGAAATCCAAATTTTGAAACTCGAAAGAGATAGAATTCTTAAGGATTTGAAAAATCTTTTATCATCCGAACTTGAAAAGTTGAATCTTTTTGAACCCGCTACAAAATCAGAAACACAGGGAAAAATTGAAGAAAAAATTAAACTTGATGATATAATTAAAAACCTCGAACAATAAAACAAAAATAAGACGATAAAGTATGAGCGAGTTAAGACAACAAATAATGGAAGCACTAAATTTTATAAGGACAAAAACAAAACTTGAACCCAAAATTGGTATAATCCTTGGAACTGGCCTTGGCGGACTTGCCAAAGAGATTGAGCCTGAGGTGATAATCGATTATGGCGACATACCCCACTTCCCGATCTCGACCGTTGAATCACATCATGGTAAACTAATTTTTGGTAAGCTCAGTGGTAAAGATGTTGTCGCAATGCAAGGAAGATTTCATTACTATGAGGGATATACGATGAAACAAATTACATTTCCAGTGCGAGTGATGAAATTTCTCGGAGTTAAATATCTTTTAATTTCAAACGCAGCTGGCGGGTTAAACCCACTTTTTAGAAAAGGTGACTTGATGATAATCACGGATCATATAAATTTGCTTGGCGATAATCCATTGATAGGTCCAAATGACGATGAGCTCGGTCCGAGATTCCCTGATATGTCCGAGCCATACAGCAAAGAACTTATTGAGCTTGCTGAACAAATAGCGCTCGAAGAAAAAATAAGGGTTCAAAAGGGTGTTTATGTTGCAATGACAGGACCAAGCCTTGAGACAAGAGCTGAGTATAGATTTTTACGCTTAATCGGTGCTGATGCGGTTGGGATGTCAACAGTTCCAGAAAACATAGTTGCAAATCACATGGGAATGAAGGTATTTGGGATCTCGGTGATCACGGATGAATGTTTTCCAGATGCACTTCAACCCTTAAGCATTGAAGAAGTTATAAAAGTTGCATCTGAAACAGAACCAAAGTTAACTTTATTGATGAAACGTCTGGTAGAAAAAATTAATGTATAATTTGCCATGCTTCAATCCATTGGCAAAATTTTTATATTATTTGGCGCATTAATTCTTGCCTTTGGCTTCATTCTCTTGATCGCTGATAAAATTGGAGGAAAAATCCCATTCATTGGAAAGTTGCCGGGCGATATTTTAATCCAAAAGCGAAACTTTACTTTCTACTTTCCGCTCACAACAAGCATACTGTTAAGTATAATTTTAACTTTGATACTGTGGGTTTTATCCTTTATATTTAGAAAACATTAAACATTGAAAAACAAAACTAATTTTTACGGAATGTACAAGGAGTTAACTGACAAAATTAAGTATTCAGAACTTGAGCGAGAGATCCTAAAATTCTGGAAGGAGAACAAAATTTTTGAGAAAAGCATCGCTACAAGAGAAGGGAAACCGAACTTTACATTTTATGAAGGACCGCCAACGGCTAATGGACGCCCTGGGATTCACCATGTTATGAGCAGAGCCATCAAAGATCTTGTTTGCAGATATAAAACAATGCGTGGATTCAAAGTTTATAGAAAGGCTGGTTGGGATACACATGGACTCCCTGTTGAAATTGAAATTGAGAAAAAACTTGGAATAAAGCATAAAGACGAAATAGTTGAATACGGCATAGAAAAGTTTAACGCAGAGTGTAAAAAATCTGTTTTTGAGTATCTCGACGACTGGGAGGAAATGACCGAAAGAATTGGATATTGGATCGACCTTGAAAATGCATACATAACTTTCACAAATGAATATATTGAGTCAATTTGGTGGGCTTTGAAACAATTTTTTGATAAAGGCTACATTTACAAAGGTTATAAAATTCAACCATATTGTCCAAGATGTGAAACACCACTTTCATCACACGAGGTAGCTCAAGGATATGAAGATGTAAAAGACCCATCAATTTATGTCAAGATGAAAGTAAAAAATGAAGAAAATACATACTTTCTTGTCTGGACGACAACGCCATGGACTTTAATTTCAAATGTTGCCCTTGCAGTTCATCCAGAGGTGACCTATGTTAAAATTTCACACAAAGGCGAAAACTTAATCCTTGCTAAAGATAGATTAGTTGTAATTGACGGAGATTACGAAGTTCTCGCAGAATATAAAGGCAAAGATTTAAAAGGGAAAGAATACGAACGTTTGTTTAGTTACATACCCGTTGATAAAAAAGCCTTTTATGTTGTTACAGCCGACTTTGTCAGCACAGAGGATGGAACTGGAATAGTCCATATCGCTCCTGCATTTGGAGAGGAAGACTATCAGGTGGGGCGAGAGTATGATTTGCCGACGCTTCAGCCTGTGAATAAAAGCGGGGAATTTACGGATGAAATTGTTGATTTTCGAGGAAAATTTGTTAAAGATGCTGATCCCGAGATAATTCAAAACTTGAAATCTCGAGGGTTGCTTTATAAAAAAGAGACGATCGTGCACAGTTATCCGCATTGCTGGAGGTGCAAAACGCCATTGCTTTACTATGCCCGCGAATCTTGGTATATAAGCACAACTCGATATGTTAACAAAATGATAGAATACAACAAGCAAATTCAATGGCATCCACCTGAGGTTGGTTCTGGAAGATTTGGAAACTGGCTTGAGGAAAACAAAGACTGGGCTTTATCAAGAGATAGATTTTGGGGAACTCCGCTTAACATTTGGATTTGTGAAAACTGCGGTGAAATGAGAGCAGTTGGGAGCATCGAAGAGTTAAAGAAAGAAGCTAAAAATCTGCCCGAACCACTTGACCTTCACAAGCCGTTTGTAGATCAAATAATTTTTGACTGTAAAAAGTGTGGCGGGATGATGAAAAGAACGCCCGAGGTTATCGATGTATGGTTTGATTCTGGAGCGATGCCATTTGCACAATTCCACTACCCATTTGAAAATGTCGAGCTTTTCAAGGAAAACTTCCCTGCCGACTTCATAGCTGAGGGAATTGATCAAACCCGTGGATGGTTTTATTCGCTCCATGCAATCTCAAGTTTCCTCTTTGACTCGCCCGCTTACAAACATGTTGTTGTAAATGAGCTCATACTTGATAAAGAAGGACAAAAGATGTCGAAATCCCGTGGGAATGTGGTCGATCCATTTGAAGTTGTTGAAAAATATGGTGCGGATTCAGTAAGATGGTATCTTATGTCTGTGAGCCCGCCGTGGAAACCCAAACTTTTCAACGAAGATGATATAGTTGAGATTCAACGCAAATTTTTCAGCACACTGCTTAACACTTATTCATTCTTCACGCTTTACGCAAACATTGACAAATTCACATATTCAGAAGAGAGAATTCCTTTGAAAGAGAGACCTGAAATCGACCAATGGATAATCTCAGTTTTAAACTCGCTTGTTAAAAATTACATTGAAGCAATGGATAGCTATGATTTAACCAAGGCTGCTCGTTTAATTTCAGATTTCACAATTGACCAGCTTTCAAATTGGTATGTGAGAAGAAGCAGAAGAAGATTTTGGAAGAGCGGTGTTGAAAAGGATAAAATCTCTGCATTTCAAACGCTGTATGAATGTCTCATCACAATAGCAAAGCTTATGGCTCCGTTTGCACCGTTCTTGGCAGATGAGATTTATAGAAATCTTAACAATGTCACAAAAAAAGAACCTTATGAATCTGTGCACCTTGCCTATATACCTGAACCAAATGAAGATGAGATCAACCTTGAACTTGAAAAAAGGATGGAACTCGCTCAAAGGATTGTTTATATTGTTAGATCGTTGCGAGCAAAAACAAATTTAAAAGTTCGACAACCGTTAAAGAAAATCATCATACCTGTGTCTGACGAAAGCGAAAAAGAGAAAATTGAAATGATGAAAGATGTTATACTTGACGAGATTAATGTTAAGGCAATTGAGTATGTTGATGATGATTCGGAGATTGTTGAAAAGAAAACGAGACCAAACTTTAAATCAATAGGTCCGAAATTCGGGAAAAAGGCGCAAAAGGTTGCAGAAGCAATAAAAGAGCTTAAGAAGCCGCAGATAAAGGAACTCGAAAACAATGGTAAAATTGAAATCGTAATTGACGGAGAAAAATTTGAAATCACCAAGGAGGATGTCACAATTTACAGCGAAAACATAAAAGGTTGGGTTGTTGAGTCGGACGGAGTGATAACCGTAGCACTTGATACTGAATTAACTGAAGAATTGATAAACGAAGGATTCGCACGTGAGTTCATCAACAGAGTTCAAAATATGAGAAAAGAAGCTAACTTTGAGGTCACAGATAGGATTCGCATCTTTTTCAAGAGTGAATCCGAGAAGCTAAAGAAAGCTGTTTTCGCCTTTAGCGATTACATAAAAAATGAAACTCTCGCGGTTGAATTAAGTGACAATTTCAAAGAAGCCGAATATGTCAAATCGTGGGATGTAAACGACGAGCCCTGCGAAATTTCAATTGAAAGAGTAAATTTAAGTTAACTTTAAAACTTTAGAGAGGTGCAAATATGGCGAAGAAAAAAAGCAAACCAGGAAAGAAGAAAACCGCCGCAAAGAGGACGGTTAAGAAACCATCAAAAAAAGCAACAAAAGCTACTGTAAAAAGAAGAGCTAAAAAAGTTAAGCGTGAAAAGATTGAAACTGTGAATGTGACAACTGCTACGGTTTCATCCAGCCCTATAAAAAATGATAATGAAGTTGCAAAGAAATCCGTGAATCAGTCTGGGCGGAACTCTTACTCGAAAGAAGAGCTTGAGTACTTCAAGCAGATTCTTCTTAAAAAGCGAGAGGAGATCCTTGAAATGCTTGAATCCCATAGACAATCCTTAGTTGAATCGGCAACGCAAAATGATAAACCGCTTGGAACCCCATATTCCATCCATATGGAGTATGGGACGGAAACGGAAGAGCGGGAGAAAACAATGTTTTTCATCGCAAGGGAAGAAAAAATGTTGAACTACATTGACGCTGCACTTATGAGGATAGAGCGAGGAACCTACGGAGTTTGCATAAGCTGTGGCAAACTAATTGATAAACGGCGCCTTGAAGCGGTGCCCCATACCCAACTTTGCATTGAATGCAAACTAGCGCAAAAGAAAAAAATGTAAACATGCGGATACTTTTCGTATCACTTTTTATAGTCCTATTAGATCAAATAACAAAATTGCTCGTCAGAGGCTTTGAAATTCCATTTCTTGGAATCAAGGTTGAAGGCATGAGGCTTGGTGAATCAAAACAAGTTATCGGCGACTTTATAAGGATAACTTACACTGAAAACCCCGGCATAGCATTTGGTATAAATTTTGGAAATAAACTTTATCTCACACTTTTAACTATCGTCGCTGTAGGTATTGTTTTCATTTATCTTTACAAGGTGAGAAATGGACATTTTCTGACACGTCTTTCTCTTGGGATGATATTCGGTGGAGCGATTGGAAATTTAATAGATAGAGTTTTTCATAGTGTTATCTTTAACTATGGGAAAATTTTTCACGGTAGAGTTATCGATTTTATTGATATCGATTTTTTTAACTTTACTCTTTTCGGTTATCATATTGACAGATGGCCGATTTTTAACATTGCTGACGCATCTGTTACAATCGGGGTTTTGCTTTTGTTTTTCGCCCATCGTGAAAAGCCTGCTTCAGAGCCAGTTGAAGAAATAAACCCCCTTATGCTGGATGATGCCAGCAACGAAAAATGAAGTAGTAGAAATTTCCGGGAAGCTGAAAATTCTAAAAGAAATTGAAATCATTGTACCAAATGTTGAAAAAAGAGAGAGAATAGATAAATTTCTCACAAATCAAATCGAAAACTCAAGCAGAAGCAAAATTGAAAAACTGATTGAATCTGGACTTGTACTTGTAAATGGTCAAACCGTTAAACCAAGCCACAGGATTTCTCCCGGGGAAAAAATAGTTGTGAAAATCCCAAAAGAGCCACGCCCCGAACTCACACCTGAACTGATTCCCCTTGATATAGTTTATGAAGATGACTACCTTCTTGTTGTCAATAAACCAGCAGGAATGGTCACTCACCCAGGGCATGGAAATTACACAGGAACCCTTGTTAATGCGCTCTTGTATCATTGCTCAAAACTTTCAAAAGTAAATGTTTCAGGTGGTGAAGTTCGCCCTGGCATAGTTCATCGCCTTGATAAGGATACGAGCGGACTTCTTGTTGTTGCAAAAGATGATGAAACTCATAGACATCTTGCAAAGCAATTTTTTCATAAAACGGTTGATAGAGAATATTGGGCAATCGTCTGGGGACATTTTAACTCTACCCGTGGCGTAATTGAAACTGAACTTGGAAGAAGCAAAAGCGATAGGACAAAATTTACAGTTGTAAAAGGTGGTAAACTCGCAATAACGGAATATGAAGTTCTTGAAAAGTTTGATTTCCTTTCACTTGTCAAGTTAAAATTAAAAACTGGAAGAACACACCAAATAAGAGTTCACCTTGCATATATTGGACATCCCGTCTTTGGAGACCCAACTTATGGTGGAAGAAGGATCGCATGGGGAGGAATTGATAGAAAGAAAAAACTATTTGTTGATGAACTTTTGAAAATTATGCAACGACAGGCGCTACACGCAAAGACACTTGGCTTCATACATCCAGCAAGAAATGAATTCATGAAATTTGACTCCGAACTGCCCGAGGACATGAAAAAACTCTTGGAAGTTTTGAAAAAAGGCAATTAGACAAAATGTTCCAAAAGGGAAGTGAAATAGAAGTAAAAATAGAGAAAAGCGTTTTTGAGGGTAAAAGCATAGCAAGGGTTAATGGCTTTGTTTTATTTGTTAGAAATGTTGTCCCTGGCGATGTAGTTAAAGTGAAAATTACGAAGGTTAAAAAATCATACGCTGAAGCAGAACTTGTTGAGATAATTCAAGAGTCCAACTTAAGAGTTAAACCGAGGTGTAAATTTTTCGGCATATGCGGTGGATGTAAATGGCAAAACCTTGACTATAATGCACAAATTGAATTTAAACGAGATCATGTGATTGAAAGTTTTGAAAGAATTGGGGGATTCAAGGGAATTGACAAATTGGTTTTGCGAACGCTTCCATCTGATGAAATTTTCTTTTACAGAAATAAAATAGAATTTTCATTTTCAGAACAACGCTGGTTCCCAGAGGATGAAACGATAGATTTGGATGAGAGTAGTAAAAATTTTGCTTTAGGTTTCCATCCACCAGAAAGATACGACAAAGTTCTTGACATTGATGAATGTTTTTTGCATTCTGAGTTGAGCAACGAGATTTTAAACTTTACGAGAGATTATTTTAAATCAAGAGGGATTTCTATTTACTCGTCCGAAAAGAATGAAGGTTATCTTCGTTTTCTCGTGATAAGAGAAGGAAAGAACACAGGCGAGGTTATGGTTAACCTTGTGACATTTGAAGATAACCCAGAAATAATGCGGGAGTTTACCGAAGCTTTACTTTCAAGATTCCCTCAAATAACCACAATCGTCAATAACATCAATACACGAAAAGCACAAATATCCACAGGTGAATACGAAAAAGTTTATCACGGCAACGGGACAATAATTGAAAGATTGGGTGATTTTATCTTTCAAATCTCATCAAATTCCTTTTTTCAAACCAACACAAGACAAGCCGAAAAACTTTATAGAAAAATAGTTGAGTTTTCCAATTTCAAACCAAATGATGTGGTTTACGATTTCTACTCTGGCACGGGAACAATTTCAATCTTTATTTCGCCTTATGTAAAAAGCGTCACTGGACTTGAAATTATTGAAAGCGCAGTTGAGGACGCATGGAGAAATGCAGAGTTAAATAATGTAAAAAATTGCAAGTTTATAGCTGGTGATCTAAGAGAGAAACTCTACAAAGATAAAAGTTGGATGAAAGAAACCCCGAAGCCAGATGTGATAATAATTGATCCACCGAGATCTGGAATGCATCCAGATGTTGTAAAAGCGGTGGCAAAAATTCAGCCCAGAAAAATTGTTTATGTGAGCTGTAACCCAACAACTCAAGCAAGAGATATAAAAATGCTGTTTGAATACACCCCAAATTATGAGATTGAGGTAATTCAACCAATCGATATGTTCCCACACACATATCATATTGAAAACATTGCGGTGCTAAACTTAATTCCTTCATCCAGAAAAAATCCGATTAAAAACAAAATAAACTCATCGACATGAAAAAAAGCATAGCAATTATTTTAGCCCTTGCGGTATTTATTTCGATCTCAACCGCTCAAAAATTAAGTTATCCACCGACAAAAACAGTAGATGTCGTTGAGGATTATCATGGCGTTAAAGTTGCCGATCCATATCGCTGGCTTGAGGATTTTAATTCTGACGAAGTAAAACAGTGGGTTGAAGCGCAAAACAAAATTACATTTGAATTCATTCGTTCGGTTCCATCTTATGAAAAGATAAAAGCAAGGTTGACTGAGTTAATGAACTATCCAAAGTTTTCAGTTCCTGTGAAGGCAGGAACTAAATACTTTTTCTTCAAAAATGATGGACTTCAAAATCAGTCGGCTCTTTATATGCGTGAGGGTTTGAAAGGCAAAGATATACTTGTAATCGATCCAAACAAATTTAGTGAGGATGGAACGGTTGCCTTGATGAATCTTTCGTATAGCAAAGATGGAAAATTTCTGGCTTATGGTATTTCAGTAAGTGGTAGCGACTGGCAGGAGATAAAAATTAAAGATGTCGTCAGTGGAAAAGAGTACGATGAAGTTTTAAAATGGTGCAAGTTTTCAAGCATCGCATGGTTGCCAGATAATTCAGGATTTTATTACAACCGTTTCCCTGAGCCAGGGACAGTTCCAAAGGAAGATGAAAATAATTACAACAAAGTTTATTTCCACAAGCTTGGCACGCCACAATCGGAGGATAAACTTATCTATGAAAGACCCGATGCTAAAGAACTTAACTTTTATCCAAGCATAACCGAGGATGGAAAATATTTGATCTTAACCGTCACACATGGAACAAGCCCCAAAAATAGAATTTACTATCGTGAGCTAAACAGCGATGGCGATTTCATTCGCCTGCTTGATGAAGCGGATGCAAGCTATGATTTTATTGGGAATAAAGACAACATCTTTTATTTCCTCACCGATTTAAATGCCCCAAAGTATAAAATTATCGCCATAGACATAAAAAATCCCGAAAGGAAAAATTGGAAAGATATAATTCCAGAAAACAAAAAAGCAGTTATATCAGATGCACGGATAATTAACAATCACTTCGTCATTGTTTACAATGAAGATGTGAAGCACAGAATTGAAATTTACTCACTCGATGGAAAATTTGTTAAAGAAATCAAACTGCCGGGAATTGGAACCATCTCGGGGCTTTCCGGCAGGCAAAATGATAAAGAGATGTTTTTTGGATTTACATCGTTTTTATATCCATTGAATGTTTACAGATATGATTTTACAACTGGAAAACTTGAGCTATTTTTTGAAACGAAGTTAAAAGGTTTCAACCCAAACGATTACGAAGTAAAACAGGTTTTCTATGAATCAAAAGATGGCGCTCGCATTCCAATGTATATAGTCCATAAACGAAATTTAAAACTTGATGGAAATAATCCAGCGTTGCTCTATGGTTATGGTGGTTTTAACATAAGTATTATGCCGTCTTTCTCGGCAATTAGACTACTTTGGCTTGAAATAGGTGGAGTTTATGCTGTTGCGAATTTAAGGGGCGGAAGCGAATACGGAGAGGAATGGCATCAAGCTGGAATGCTCGATAAAAAGCAAAATGTATTTAATGATTTCATCTCCGCTGGAGAATGGCTTATTAAAAATGGTTATACAAATTCCAAAAAACTTGTGATAAATGGAAGAAGTAATGGCGGATTACTTGTCGCTGCATGTATGGTTCAACGTCCAGACCTTTACGGAGCCGTTATATGCGAAGTTCCGGTGATTGACATGTTAAGATATCATAAATTCACCGTCGGTAGATATTGGATACCTGAATATGGAAACGCTGAAGCAAACCCCGACCATTTCAAATTTTTATACGCATATTCCCCGCTTCATAACGTTAAAAAAGGGACTTCCTATCCGCCAATTTTAATTACCACTGCTGATCACGATGATAGGGTTGTTCCACTCCATGCTTATAAATTTACTGCAACGCTTCAAGCCGCAAACACCGGTGATACACCAGTTCTCCTAAGGGTTGAAACAAAAGCTGGACATGGAGCTGGAAAGCCGACATCAAAGGTCATAGAAGAACAAACGGATATTTATGCGTTCATATTCAAAGTTTTAGGGATAACTTATTAAACTTCTTTCTTCTCAAGCCCGGGGGAATCCTCAACATCACTCCCGGGTCTTGCGGATTTAAAAATTTCTATCACCCTATCGGCAAGCTCATTAAAATCTGTATTTTCGTCGACGTCAATCCAAATAATTCGCTTATCCTGCCTGAACCATGTAAACTGTCGCTTTGCATATCGCCTTGAGTTTCGCTTAATTAAATAAACCATCTGATCATAAGTGATCAAACCATCCAGATAATCAAAAACTTCTTTATATCCGACCGTTTGAAGCGAGTTTAAATTTTTATCATAACCAAGCTCTCTTAAATGTTTAACTTCCTCAATTAAACCGTTATTTATCATCCAGTCAACCCTTTCCTCAATTCGCTTATACAGTTTTTTCCTATCCCACTTAAGCCCAATTTGAACAGTTGTAAAGTTTATCTTCGGTTTGACTTCCTTTTGAAGTTTGGAAATTGGTTTTCCAGTTAAATAATAAATTTCGAGAGCCCTTATGACTCTTTTCAAATTGTTCGGATGGATTTTTTGCGCAGATTCTGGATCGACCTTTTTAAGTTCTTCATAAAGAACATCAACGCCCAGCTTTTTAGCCTTATTGTAAAGTATTTCACGAAGTTCCCAATCAGCTCCAGGTCCCTCAAAAAATCCATCGATCAACGCCCTGATATAAAGTCCCGAACCGCCCACAACTATCGGAACTTTTCCACTTGAAAATATATCTTCAATTATTTCTCTCCCCTTCTCTCCAAAAATACCAGCGTTAAATTCCTCATTTGGGTTAAGTTCATCAACAAAGTGATGTCTTATCCTTTCTCTTTCTTCCTTTGATGGTTTTGCAGTACCAATATCCATATATTTATAAATTTGTCTTGAATCCGCCGAGATTATCTCGCCATTTATCTTCTCAGCAACAATGATTGATAATTTCGTCTTCCCCGATGCGGTCGGTCCTACAATTGCAAGAACTTTTCTCTCCATAAATTTATAAACTCATCTACCGTTGTTTTTAGACTTTTCCTCACTCCATCCTTCTTTGCCAATCAATGGGACAAATTTAAAACCGAACTTCTTCTTTATGTCGAGCTTATGCTCATCGATTTTCTTTATAATGTAAAGTTCTTGAACCTCAAGATCACCAATTGGTATGACAAGATGTCCGTTAACTTTAAGCTGATTAACAAGGGATTTTGGAATCTTAGGTGCTGCTGCGGTGACAATTATCCCGTCGTAGGGAGCAAATTCACTCCAACCTATAGAGCCATCCCCAACCATTCCAATTACATTGTATCCAAGCTTTGAAAGTGTCTCAAGCGCAGTCTTTAGAAGTTCTTCAAATCTTTCAATTGTAAAAACTTTCGCCCCCATTTCAGCAAGAATTGCAGCTTGGTATCCTGAGCCAGTTCCGACTTCTAAAATTTTGTCTCCTGGTTTAACCTCAAGCGCTTCAGTCATAAGGGCGACGGTATAAGGCTGAGAAATCGTTTGATAAAAACCTATAGGCAAAGCTGAATCCTCATAAGCATAATGTATAAAGGCTTCAGGGACAAAAAGATGCCTCGGAACCTTTTCCATAGCTCGCAAAACATTCTCATCTTTTATCCCTCTCTTGCGCAGAAGCTCAACCATCGCTTTCCTTTCATCCTCAAACTTTCCCAAATCAAACTTTTACCTTTTATTTTTTAATTCAAGAAAATCAGAACCCCAAAAACTTCGGGTATAAACTGCAATAAATTTGAATGTATCGCTAAAATGTTTTATATAGCTTCTCTCACCGTTGTAAATAGTTTTGATTTCAACAAATCCAACCTTGAAACCAGCAAGCAACGCCTTTATCAAAAACTCACTTTCAAAACTAAAACCATCGCTCTTAACACTAATTTTCTCGATCACAGCTCTCTTGATTAATCTGAATCCGCATTGGCTATCTGGAATTTTTTGTCCAGTGCGAAGTGAAATCAAAAAAGATGTCATTTTATTTGAAAAAATTCTTTCAACGGGCATCGATTTCAAATTTTTCATCCTATTCCCAATCACAATATCAAAACCCTCACTGAACTTATCAATCAACTTCGGTATCTCATCGGGATCATGTTGAAGGTCAGCATCAAGAGTTAAAACCGCATCGTAATTCTTTAATATTGCAAATTTAAAACCAGTTTTCAACGCCTTCCCCTTCCCATAATTTTTAGCATGCTTTAAAACATTTGCACCACAACCCAAAGCTATCTCAGAAGTCATATCAGTTGAACCATCATCAACGACTACTATATCCTCCAATGGGATGAACTTTTTTACCCTTTCGATCAAAATTTTGATCGTCCTTTCAGCATTATATGCAGGAATTACTGCGCAGATATTACTCACTTTGAGAGACCTCTTCAAAAATTTCTTTGGGTGTTTTATCTCCTGCTTGAAGTTCAGCAAGCAATTTTTTCCTCAATCCCTCTGGTGATAATCCACGTGTTAGTTTGCCAGCTTCCGCAACTGAGATAGTTCCCGTTTCTTCACTTACAACTATCACAATTGCATCAGAAATTTCGCTTAACCCAAGCGCTGCCCTATGCCTTGTCCCAAGAAGAAAATTTCCAATTCTTGATTGTGCACTTAATGGCAAAGTGCACGCAGCTGCTTCAACTCTATCTCCCGATATCACAACGGCTCCATCATGAAGTGGAGATCTGGGGAAAAAAATCGTTAAAAGAAGTTCCTTAGTAACCTTTGCTTGAATTGGGACACCGGTTTCAATAATTGACCTTATCCCGGTTTGCCTTGGTATAACTATCAATGCCCCAATCTGTTTTTGCGACATTTCACCGACTGCTTCAATTATTTCATCAATCACAGCTGTTACACTTGGTTTGAAAATAAGACGAAATACGGGATTATTACCTACGAGCATGAGAAGTCGACGCAATTCCGGCTGAAAAAGAATAATAAATGCAATAATCCAAACATCGCTGACCAGTCTCAATAGCCAGTTGAGAAGCTTTAAATTCACAAGTCCTGAAACAAAAGAAAGCAAAACAATAAATAAAAGTCCAAGAAAAATCTGCGCAGCAATCGTCCCCTTCATCCACATATAAAGCTGACGGATTATCAAACTTACAACCAAAATATCAATTAAGTCGATAAGCGTAAGGTGTAGAAACCCTATTTTTAAAATTTCAATCATTGAATGTGATTTTGCTTTATTGGCACCTGTTTTATCGCATCGACAATTCGCACAACTCTTGTCATCTCCTTAACATCATGAACCCTTACAATATTTGCTCCATTCCACACAGAAATTGCCACTGCCCCAGCAGTTCCCTCAAGCCTTTCTTCAACGGGTAAATTTAAAATGTTTCCAATAAAAGACTTCCTTGAAACGCCAATCAAAATAGGATAACCAAGCGACTTGAATTCACGAAGTCGCCTTATTATCTCAAGATTATCAACTAACCTTTTGCCAAAACCAATCCCCGGATCAACTATTATTTGCTTAATTCCATAACTTTGGGCTCTTTCAATGCCTTCGGACAAATAACCATAAATTTCTGATATAACATCATCATAACACGGATTTTGCTGCATAGTCTTTGGGGTCCCCTTAATGTGCATAATAACAACGCTTGCATTATACTGGGCGATAACCTCAACCATCTTCTCATCGAATCTCAAACCACTAATATCATTCACAATCACCGCCCCATTATCAAGAGCCTGCCTTGCAACTTCAGATTTATAGGTATCAATTGAAATGGGAACATCAGTTCGTTTAACGATTTCCTTTATCACTGGTATAACGCGTCTTAATTCCTCCTCAAGCGGGACCGGTTCAGAGCCCGGACGCGTTGATTCCCCGCCGACATCAATTATATCCGCTCCATCTTCAATCATCTTCATAGCATGTTCAACTGCCGAATCGACCGTAAAGTATCTTCCACCATCTGAAAACGAATCAGGCGTCACATTTAAAATCCCCATTATGTAAGTCCTCCTTGAAAAATCAAACTCTTTTGAACCAAATCTGTAAACTACGGGATCATGGAAAAAATTATTCATCGCCACTGTTAATTTATCGGCAAGCAGCTTACCTTCACCAGAGAAGTTCTTTAACATATTCACCAGATGCTCAAAATTTTCATTTTTAACCGAAATTATCAAATTTCTCTTCCCGTTTTCATCGACCCTTGACACAAGGACATCGCTGTTAAGATATTTCGCAATCTGTCGTGAGATCAACAAAGAAATATCATCGCTGACACCTTCAATTTTCAAACTAATGTTAACAAATTTTTCCGGTTTAAATTCAGATGAAAGAGAATGATCAACTTCACCAAACCTTGAGAGCTCCTCAATTGCTTCCTTTAAATCATTTATTTTAAGAAATCTAACCTTCACAGGCATCAAACCTCATTGGTTTTACTTTTATGTTATACGAGTTTTTAAGTTCAACTATTTCAAATTCGACGTCCACGAATTTTTTTATGGTATCAATGTTGGTTTTCAAGTGATTTGTTATCTTCGGCGTGGTAAACTCCGAAACTCCAGAAGCCAAGGAAAGCGGAAGCAAAATTTGGTCAGCCATATATTCATCAACGGCTGAATCAGTTGATAAAAACCTCAAAAACTTTTCACTTGCTTCCTCAGCCACAACTTCTGCCCCTTTACCCTTTTCACCAAGATTGGTATAACAACATATCGAATTTTCAAAAATTCCAGTTATCGCAATAGTTGTATTTTTCGAATAAGATGGAAGTTCATCAACTATTACCTCAACTTCACCATAATTTTTCAAAATTTTCTCAGCTGCCCTTGCCTGTCTTCTCGCCACTTCATCTGTTAAGTTCGTATGCGCTGAATAAATTTGAATTTTTATAAGTTTACCCCTGTCAATGAGATTTAAAGGTTCTATTTCATCAACTGGATTTATCAAAGCCTTGATCTCTCCCCCACCATGTGGATAAAATCCAGCTCTTTTCAACTCAACATCAATTTTCAAACCGATTCTTTTCATGAAGTAAAGCCAGCAATTTTTAATGTAATCAAAAGTTGGGCTCCAAGAAACATGAGTTCCACCCGTAATTATTAAATTTGATGTTCCGTTTGCGAATGAAAGCGGTAAATAAAGCGTTTGCAAAACAAGTGATGTTGAACCAGCTGTGCCTATATCAAATTTAAAATTCCCATGTCTAAGCTCCCTTGGAAAAAATTTTATCCGATTTGATTTAATTACTGCACCATCGATGATCGCATTTGAAATACTGGCGGATGCTTCAACTGCTTTAAGATGCTGGGCTTGAAGTCCGGGATTTGGTCTATTCGCTCTGATATTTATCATTTCAAAAGGTTTCAACAGAAGAACCGAAAGAGCAAGGGATGTTCTCAACATTTGCCCGCCACCTTCCCCTTGTGAGCCGTCAATCTGGACAAGTTCGGGTTCGATTTTAGCTTTTACCTCCGCCATCCTCCCTGTGAGAAAAATTTTTAATTTTCACCCACGCATCTTACCTCTAATCCCCGCAAAAGCGAGGATAAAGGCAACCATCTTATCTAAGTTAAAGATAAAGAAAAAAATGCTCTTTGTAAAATTTGAAATTAAAATAAAAAGGGGCGAGAAACCTCGCCCCTTGTTTCTTTACTTCTTCGGATATGGTGGAATTGGTGGGAGTTTCTTCTCTTTCGTTTTTAACTCTTCAAGTATAAGTTCAATTGCCTTGTTCAATTGTTCATCTACCCCTTCGTACTCTTTCGCAGGATCATTATCAACATAAACATCAGGTTCAACGCCATATCCTTCAATTATCCATCCTTCGCCCTCTGCTCCATAAACTGCGAATTCAGGTTTATTAAGATATCCACCATCAACAAGTGGAAGCGTCCCTCTTATTCCTATGACGCCACCCCAAGTTCTCTTCCCAACAAGTTTACCAAGCCCGTACTTTTTAAATCTGTATGGGAATATATCACCATCCGAAGCGGAAAATTCATCAATTATACAAATTTTAGGTCCGTAGTGCATATCCCTTGGATTTGGAGTTGGACTCATATACCTTGAGACGCTGACCATCGCAATTTCTCGTCTCAACCGCTCGATTATCATCGGAGAAACATTACCACCGCCGTTTCCTCTTACATCAATTATCAATGCTTTCTTTCGAAGTTGTGGATAGAAATGCTTTACAAATTCATTCAATCCCATAATACCCATATCAGGGATGTGAATATAACCAACTTTCCCATTGGTTGCTTTCTCAACTTTCTCAATATTACTTTGAACCCAATTGTAATAGTAAAGTCTTGTTTCATCTCCTATTGGAACAACTGTGACTTCCCAACTTCCTTCTTCCTTCGGCTGAGAATTGACACGAAGTTTAACTTGTTTATCAACAGTGTTGATAAGTGACTCATAAATATTTCTCATCTCTTTGACCGACTTACCATTGACAGCAAGAATATAGTAACCCTCTTTCACATTCACTCCAACCTCGGTCAAAGGTGAACGTAAATTTTTATCCCAATTTTGTCCCTTCAAAATTTTCTTTATTCTGTAATATCCTGACTTTTTATCCCTTTCAAGTTCAGCACCCAGCAAACCAACTCTCGTTTTCTCAATTTTCGGCAGATCTCCTCCACCAACATAAGTATGTCCTGCGTTAAGCTCTCCTATCATTTCACCGATTATATAAGTCAAATCAGCCCGATGATTCACATACGGAAGTAAAACTTCGTATCTTTTCTTAACACCTTCCCAATCAACGCCATGTAAATTCGGATCATAGAAAAATTCCCTCATCTGCCTCCAACACTCATTAAAGATTTGCGTCCACTCAGCACGCCTGTCGAGATTTACCTCAAGCCCAGAGAGATCGAGTTTATCTTTTAACTCAACCTTTGACTTTGGAAGGTCTATTATAGCATATGTTTTCTCTCTAACGACAAGCATTTTCTTTCCATCAAATGAAATGATAAAATTATTAAACTGACCAATTTCCGTCTCCTTCTTCTCGTTTAAATCATACATCAAGAGCAACGGTTTTTCATCTTTTAATCCTCTTCTGATGTAATAAATTTTATCCGAAACATAACCGATGTTTGTGTAGTTGGAAGGAGTTATAGGCACGCCAATTATTCTATCCTTGATCCCATCAAGGTCAACGACGACATTAACCGCTTTCTTATCTTGGGATGTTTCTTTCTTGCTTTGCTCTTGAGAAGCGGGTTTTGTTTCCTCGCTTACCTTAACTTCATCGCTTGTCGGTTTAAACGGCGATTCAACGCTCTTCGAAAGAGTTATCAAATAAATCCTCGCCATATCCTGATAAACATGGTTAAATTCCGTCCTCCCATAAATCGGATTAAAATCTCTATCCGAAACAAAGATCAAATATTTTCCATCGGAGCTGAAAACTGGACTATACGAGGAATACCAACCATCTGTGACCTCATACGATTCGTCTTTTTCAAGTGAATACAAATAAATCTTCGAGAGCCCTTCCTCTTCAGGCTTTACATATGCAATCCACTTACCATCAGGCGACCAAGAATATTGTCTTATCTCTCCAGCGGTTGCTTGGGCTACATCTTTAATTTTCTTAGTTTGAACATCAACATATCTTAATCGCAGTTTTCTATCCGACCACATTATCTTTTTACCGTCGGGAGACCACACAATGTGATATTTGTATGTATCTTCACCAGATGTTAACTGTATCGGCTTACCACTTCCGTCTTGCGGTATTATGTAAATTTCATCCTCACCCGATGCATCGGAAATATAAGCGATGTATTTACCATCGGGCGACCACACTGCGTCACGCTCATGAACACCTGAAGTTGAAGTTAAATTTCTGGTTTGACCTTCCTTTGCGGGAACCGTGAAAATATCACCCCGAGCGACAAACAAAGCCCTTTTACCATCAGGAGAAATATCATAATCTGTGATGAAGTCAGCAACTTTGATTACCCCACCTCTACCATTTGCCATATCGTCAGCTATTATAATCGGAACTTTCTCGGCTTTTTCTGTTTTCAGGTCAAACTTATAGATATATCCACCATATTCAAAAACGATCGCATTCTTTCCAATCGATGGAAATTTTATATCGTAATCCTTGAAATTTGTGAGTTTTCTTGTTTGCTTCGTTTTCAAATCGTAAACATAAAGATTCATTCGCTTGTTTTCATCCCTATCCGAAAGGAAGTAAATCTTATCTCCATACCACATCGGTATGATATCAGATGCGGGGTTATTCGTTATATTTTCAGTCTTTTTCGTCTCAAAATCATATATCCATATATCATCAGCCATTCCACCTCTGTATCTTTTCCATGTGCGAAATTCACGAAATACTCGATTATAGGCGAGCTTTTTACCATCGGGTGAAAAAGAACAAAAACCGCCCCTTGGCAACGGCAGTTCTTCGGGAATATCACCATCAAGTGAAACCTTATACAGCTTTCCTTGAAAAGCATTCCAGCTTTTCATCCTTGAACGGAAAATTACATATTTACCATCTGGTGTCCATCCCATTACAATGTTATTAGGTCCCATCCTATCGGAAACATCATCTCGTTCAAGCGTCGCAGTATAAGTTAATCTTTTCGGAACGCCACCCTCAGAAGGCATCACATAAACCTCGGTGTTGCCATCATATTGAGCTGTGAAAGCGATATACTTCCCATCGGGAGAAAACCTTGGAAACATCTCATAGCCACTATGGGTTGTGAGCTTTCTTGCTATTCCCCCATTTACAGATACGGTGTAAAGGTCCCCCGCATAAGTGAAAACAATTTGTGAATCATAGATCGCTGGGAAACGAAAAAGGCGACCTTCATCTTGAGATAAGGCAAAAATTATGGTGGTAGATAAAAGAAGAATTAAAAGAAGCGTGCGCTTAAGCATGGTGCTACCTTTTTTGTTTTTTAATCCAAGATTCAAAAATTTTTGACGGATTTTTCTTTGGATTAGTTTCTCGTTCGTTATTAATTTTAATTAAGTTAAAGAAAAAACAAAATTATTATGCTTAACATCCCCAAAGAAAAAATATCTAAAATTTTGGTTATAAAACTTCGTGCAATTGGCGATGTCTTGCTATCAACTGTTGTTTTAAAAAATCTTCGACACAATTTCCCACATGTGAAAATTGATTTCTTAACAGAACCGCCGTCAAAAGAGATCATAGAAGGCAATCCATATGTTGATGAACTTATAATTTTTGAGCGAGAAAAAAATAGTCTGAAAAAGTTCTACGAGTTAAGAAAAAGAAAATACGACCTTGTTATAGATCTATTTTGTAATCCAAGATCTGCGTTGCTCACATTTATAACAGGCGCTAAATATCGAGTTGGCTATGCCTTTCGTGGAAGGAGCTATGCTTATAATGTTAAGTTAAAACCAAGAAAGGAAGTTCATCACAATGTTGAATTTAATCTTGATGCTTTGAGAGCCTTAGGGCTTGAAATAATCGACAAAGAAATTTATATGCCAATTGATGAAAATGCTGAAAATTTTGCAAAGAAATTTTGGAATGAAAACAAATTAAATGAGAAAGTCGTGGTAGCCTTGAACCCTAGCGGGACATGGGAGACAAAAAGATGGAGACTTGAGAAATTTGCAAGGCTCGGAGATGAAATAGCTAAAAATTTCAAAGCAAAGATTTTAATCCTATGGGGGAATCAAAACGAACTTGAAGACGCACAAAAAATCTCATCAATGATGGAAATAAAACCAATAATCCCACCCAGAACAAACCTAAAGCAAATGGCTTCGATTTTGAAAAGATGTTCTTTTATGATAAGCAATGATTCAGCTCCAATGCACATCGCAACAGCCGTTGGAACACCAACGCTCGGCATCTATGGACCAACAAACCCTTATGCACAGGGTCCCTATGGGGAAAAACATCTATGGGTGAGAAGAGAAGACCTTGATTGTATCGCCTGCAACCTAACAAAATGCCCAATCGGGAATATATGTATGAAAGAACTATCCGTTGAAACAGTTTATTCCGCATTCCTCAAACTCGTTGAGAAAAACAAAGAATCCACTGGGTTTCCCTTTTGATTAGGATGAAAATTTAATTTAAAACCTTATGAGTTTTAGCGAAGTAAAATGAAATGTGAATTAGCTCACTTGACTTTTATTGAAAATGTTATTAACTTTGAATTGAAAAAATAAAACCGAACATAGGTAAACCATGAAAAAAGCACTTCTTTTATGTCTGGCTTTAAGCTTTATGTTAGCGACGGCTGGTTCGGTTGTTGAATATTTCACCGCACAGAGCCAAAATGATAACATCATTGTGAGATGGAAAACCTCAGATGAGACAGGGGTTCAAAAATTTATACTTGAAAGAAGCGTAAATCAACTTAATGAATTTACCAAGCTCGCCGAGATAAATCCGAAGGGGAACAATTCAATTTATGAATATGTTGATGCATCCGCATTTAAACAGACTGACAATATCTACGCATACAGATTGCAAGTTGTGACAAGTAATGGTTCATTTTATGTTGGTCCTATAACTGTGCTTCACAAAGTGTCAAGCGTAAAAAGGACTTGGGGAAGCATAAAAGCGATGTTTAGGTAAATTTAGGTTTCGATTGAATTTAACGATTTTATTTTTTAATTTTAATCCCGACCTCGTGTCGGGATTTTTTATTAATAAACGAAACAAGAAATGCTAAAGATAAATAAAACCATTGTACTTGCATCAACATCACCAAGAAGGCAAAATCTATTAAAACAACTCGGCTTAAATTTTATCGTCCATCCAAGTGGGATTGAGGAAAACTTATCTCAAGCATCTTCACCTGAGGAATATGTTCTTACACTCTCAAGAAAAAAAGCGATTGAAGTTGCAAAAAATTACAATGATGCACTGATAATTTCAGCAGATACAATTGTTGTTCTTGATGGCGAAATCATAAATAAACCCAAAGACCCTGATGAAGCAAGGCAAATGTTAAAAAAATTGTCGGGAAAAACACACAAGGTCTATACTGGCTTCACGATCTTGGATACGAAAACGAGCAAAATTTATTCCGACTTTGAAGTTACCGATGTTAAATTTAGAGAGTTAGAGGATGACGAAATTGAACAATACATTGCAACTGGTTCGCCCTTCGATAAAGCTGGAGCGTACGGAATCCAAGATGATTACGGAGCTGTATTTGTTGAAAGGATCAATGGTTGCTTCTATAATGTCGTCGGCTTCCCACTTACAAAGTTTTACCTTGCAATGAAAAAATTTTTATCTGATGATTGAAAATCTTCACGAAAAAATCCTTACCTCAATTTTAATTGGCATCCTAATCCTTGCCATCATGACAATATATGCAAACTTTGAAAAACTTCTTTTAAGTTTAAAACATTTTAAATGGGCTCTTATCATTCCCATCTTAACACTTTCAACTTTAAACTATATTGCTCGCTTCCTTCGTTGGGAGTTTTATTTAAGAAAAATTGGCATAAAAATTCCCCTGCCTAAAAGTTTCCTTGTCTTCACAAGCGGTCTTACAATGTCGATCACACCAGGAAAATTTGGAGAAGCTTTGAAATCATATTTGCTTAAAATTACAGATGATGTTCAGATCTCTCGGTCCGCTCCGATAGTTGTCGTGGAGAGATTAGCCGATTTTATCGCTCTTGTCATATTAGCTTTGTATGGTTCATTTTACTTCAACTACGGGAAAGAAATAACCCTTACCATTGGATTTGTAATTCTTGGTGGGATTTTCATAGTCAGCAAGAAAAAAATTTTTTACATCGTACTTGATCAAGTGAAAAAAGTAATCGGAGATAAATTTACATCAAAAATTCACACCGCCTATAACAGCACGCTTGAGCTAATTGAACCAAAGATTTTAATTCCATCAGTTTTAATCACAATTGTTTCGTGGTTTTTTGAATGTATAGGTTTTTATCTCGTAACTTATGGATATTCGGTTGATATTTCGCTTAACCTTGCAACTTTCATTTATTCATTTTCAACGATCGCAGGTGCAATCTCAATGCTACCTGGTGGACTTGGACTTACAGAAGGAAGTATGACTGGTCTTCTGATCTTAAATAAAATTCCAAAAGATATAGCTGTTGCTATAACCATAATAATTAGATTTGCGACGCTTTGGTTTGCGGTTGCCATTGGCTTGATCTCGCTTTATATTTTTCAAAAAAAAGATAGAAAAACTTAAAAATGGTTGAGGGAGTAGAAGAAAGTGTAAAATACATCAGAAAAGTTATAAACAATTTCCAACCTGAAATAGCGATAATCCTTGGTTCCGGACTCGGCGATATCGCTGAGGAGTTTGAAAACAAAATAAAAATTAAAACAAGCGATATACCTAACTATCCACTTCCAACTGTTGAGGGGCATGCAGGAAATTTGGTTTTTGGGGAAATAAACAATGCAAATGTCCTCGGATTTCAAGGTAGGATTCACTTTTATGAATCGGGAAAAATTGAAAAAGTTGTTTACCCAGTTGTCGTAGCTTATGAACTTGGAGTTAAGATTTTAATAATCACAAATGCATCGGGCGGGTTAAACAAAAATTTTAAACCTGGCGATTTAATGGTAATTGCTGATCATATAAACTTCATGTTCTTAAATCCGCTTAAAATCTTTTCACCAAATATAAACAGGTTCAACAAACCAGCTTACGATGAAAACCTTAAAAAACTCGCAATTGAAACAGGCATTGAACTTAAACTCCCGATTCGCGAAGGAATTTACTGTGGCGTCCGCGGTCCAAATTACGAAACCCCCGCGGAAGTCAATATGCTTAGAAAAATTGGAGCAGATGCTGTTGGAATGTCAACAGTGCCAGAAGTTATAACCGCAAATTATTTAGGTATGAAAGTTTTGGGAATTTCATGTATTACGAATTACGCAGCTGGAATAAGCCCAACTAAACTTTCACATGAAGAAGTCACAGAAGCTGCACAAAAAGTTAAAAATGAATTTTCACTATTGATCAAGGAAATAATTAGAAAAATAAAACAAGGCAAGATTTAGAAATGAAAATTTTTCTCACATCGTTGCTCATTTTATTTCTTTGGGGCTGTGGTGGAAATACAAAACAAAAAATAGATAACGGACACTCAGCTGAAAAAATAGAATTATCAGGTAAATGGCTCTTCAGAATTGGTGACGCTGAAAATTGGAGCGAAGAAAAAATTGATGAATTTGGCTGGGTTGAAATTGTAGTTCCATCTCAATGGGAAAAGCAAGGGTACAACTTTGACGGAGTTGCATGGTATAGAAAACATGTCAAAATACCATCACAATTTAAAAACAAAAAACTTTATCTCTATCTCGGTAAAATTGATGATAACGACAAGGTTTATTTCAATGGTGAGTTAATTGGAAGCACAAGGGGTTGGACCTTTGAAAGAATTTATTTCATTCCCAACGACCTAATAAAATATGACAACGATAATGTCATAGCAGTAAGGGTTGAAGATCTTGGGCTTGGCGGTGGAATTTACGAAGGTCCAACTTTGATAGTCTCAAGAGATGAACTATGGCAAATGAAAAATGAAAAGAAAAAGTTCGCAAGTCAAGATGAATACAATGCAGTTTTCTTAACTGTTAAAATGATGGATTCGCTTCTCACAAGGGGTAATCTATCCTCATATCTTGCTTTTTTAAGCCTAAAATTTAGAGAAAACGAAAAAACATATACACTCTGGAAAAGGGATTTAAATCAGATAAGCAGCTTTCTAACTGATAATAGATATTCGATTGATTATGTCGATTTTAAAGTCTATCATTCTCCCGAAAACGACAGTATTTTAATCGCTGATTATGTCAGATTGATAAAAGATACAGCGGGTGTTTTAAAATTTAGCGACGAACAAATAAGATACTTTAAGTTTGAAAACGGCTCTTTGCTTGAAATTGGGAACAACAGCAGATTCTTCCGAGTTGGATTTTTCTCACGATGGCTTCAAGAAGAGAGATATTTTTATGTTTATCTTCCCCCAAGCTATGATATTGATATAAAGAAACGCTATCCCGTGCTATACCTTTTACATGGCTACGGCGGAAGCGACGAATCTTGGAAATATGACAATATAAATTCTGTAGTGGACAGCTTGATAAAAATTGGCAAAATTGTCGAAATGATAATCATCATGCCCGATGCGGATTCTTCCTTTTACGCAAATTCAAAACATAGGAAAAGGATGTATGAGCAATATATCGTTGATGACTTAATCAATTATGTTGATGCAACATTTCGGACGATACCACATCGTGAGACAAGAGCGATTGATGGAGTTTCAATGGGTGGATTTGGCTCAATGCTTCTTGGATTTAAGTATTTTGATAAATTTATCTCAATCGGAAGTATGATGGGGGCGCTGGAGATTCCGTTTGAAAGGGTTAAAGATAAAAAACATATCCACAACGGAGATTCAATTTATTGGTATTCGATTCAGCCAACATCAATTGCACAGGAGTTAACACCACAGCACTTTGATAGTTTGAACATATTCTTTTATGTCGGCGATAAAGACTGGTTGAAAGATTCTAACCTGAAGATGCACGAGATATTAAAAAGCAAAGGAGTAAAACATGAGTTTAAAATTTACCCAGGTGAACATAACCGAGACTTTTGGTTTTCACACTTTGTCGAAAACTTAATTTTCCATTCAAATAACTTTCTCAAAAGTAAGTATGTTAAAATTAAAGAGACTTTAAAAACTCGATGAAGAAAATTTTTTTACTATTCTTTTTCTTGGTCTCAATTCTTTCGGCTCAAGATTTTAAACTTAAATTAAATCTTGCTGGTGAATGGCTTTTCAAAACGGGTGATAACTTAAAATGGCTTGAACCCGAATTTGATGATTTCGATTGGACTAAAATAAAAGTTCCTTCAACATTTGAAAGCCAAGGCTTTGAAGATTACGATGGTTTCGTCTGGTATAGATTACATTTTGATGTGCCACGGAATCTTTTGAATGAAGATTTAATTTTATTGCTTGGCAGTATAGACGACGCTGATGAAACTTATTTAAATGGCTCTAAAATTGGTGAAACGGGCAAATTTCCACCCGAACGAAGAACCGAATGGACAACGCTTCGTGCATATCCCGTGCCAAAAGGTTTGTTAAAAACTAAAAATAATGTCATCGCTGTTAGAGTTTGTGATTTTGGTTTTGATGGTGGAATTTTTAAAGGTCCAATTGGATTAATTTTGAAGAAAGATTTCAATATAAAAATGACTGAAATAACCAAACCACATCGCTCCGCAAAGGAGCTTGTTTCAAGCAATGGCTTAACTGCCATCGTTTACAGCGTCGAAAACCGTAAACTTATATCAATGTATGAACATGTTTATAAAATCGCATCGCCTGGAAACTACACAAAAAATATCATACATGATGCTAACTTTATTGTTGAACTTGATGGAAAAAGATATGATTTATCGGAGATTCCAGAAGATGAAGTTGGCTATATAAATGGAACAAATATAATTTTTGCGAACCACAAAAAACTTGGGGTTCAAATCTTCTACTTTGCCCCTTTTCAAATTGACGCACCAGTAATGGTTGCAATTTGCAAAATCAATAAAAAATACAGGCAGAGCAAAATTTACTTTAGGGCAAATACAATTTACGGCGAAATAACATCCGAAGATGTGTTAAGTGATGTCTTTGAAATTCAACAACTACAAATTAAAAAAGTCATAAAAACAAAAACTGTAAAACGAAGTGATGGAACTGGTGGAGAAGTTGAAAAGAGAGTTTTTATAGCCATTCCTTCATCAAGCACAAAAGAAGAAATACAAAAGTTTTCAGAGTTGACCGAAAACGACAACATTCTTAACGATGAGATAAAGTTTTGGAACAATTTTATTAAAAGAGCGAATTTTAACCTTGAGAACCTAACAAAAAAAGAAATTGAGCTTTTCAAACAATCGCTCGCTGTTATAAAAATGGCACAATGTCGAGAGAAAGGAAGTCCCTATGGACAAATTCTTGCATCGCTTCCACCTGGTGAATGGACTTATACATGGGTAAGGGATGGGGTTTACGCAATAAACGCTTTAATTGAACTTGGATATTTTGATGAAGCAAGAGCAGCCCTTGAATTCATGCTCAAGGCGAAAGTTGGATCTTATAAAAACTTTATCCACAAGGGGAAAGATTACGGAGTTAAAAAAGATTATAAAATTACCGTCTGCAAATATTACGGGAATGGAATCGAAGAATCCGACCATAATGAAGATGGCCCCAACATTGAACTTGACGGTTTCGGACTTTTCCTGTGGACTTTTGGGAATTATGTTGAAAAAAGTGGTGATCTTGATTTTGCCATAACATATTGGGACACGGTGACGACCAAAATAGCAGATGTGTTGATTTCTTCGATTGATAATTATGGAGTTATTCGAGCTGAATCAGGACCATGGGAAAGACATTTGCCTGGGAAACATTACGCATATACAACAATAGCGGCGATAAAAGGGTTAAGATCGCTCGCAAAGGTTGCAGGGCTTCTAAAAGAGAAGACAGCTGAAAAATTTTATAACTCTTTTGCTGATTCAATTCTGAAATCTTTCTTGAAAAATTTCGTCGATAAAAATGGAGTGATAAAAGGAACGATTGAAGCTGAAAATGAAAATGAGTTCGAATATTTTGATGCAAGTGTAGTTGAGGCAATAAACTTTGACTTAATTCCCGCAAACAGCGAAATTGCGCGAAAAACAATTGAAGCGATAAAGAAAAATCTTAAAATAAAAAATAGATTTGGCTTCTTTAGAGTTAACAATGGAGATTGGTATGATAGACAGGAATGGATTTTTATTGACCTAAGAGTTGCCGTTGCGATGAAAAAATCAGGATTTAAAAAGGAAGCAAAGCAAATTCTTGATTGGATAACTTCTCAATCAAATCTAAATTACAATCTCATAGCTGAATTATACGACGAATTTAATTCCGATTATCAAGGTCAATATCCCATGGTTGGCTTCGGCGCAGGAGCGTACATTCTGGGTCTCCTTGAAATTAAAAGATGAACTCAAATGAAGCCAGATCACGATACAATAAAACAAATTCCACTTTTCTCCGAGTTATCAACTGAAGAGCTTCGTAAATTCACACAGATATCGCAATTAAAAAAATTTTCAAAAAAGGAAATCATCTTTTCGGAGGGAAATCCATACCTTGGTTTTTACATACTTTTAAAGGGTGCGGTGCGAATTTTTAAATTAACCCCCGACGGTAAAGATATAACTTTACAAATAGTTGAGCCATTCAACCTTGTTGCTGAAATTCCTTTGTTCGATGGGAAAACATACGACTCAAGTTGTGAAGCAATTGAAGACTCGATTCTTCTCTTCATACCCAGGGAGAAATTTCTTCAACTTTTCGTTAAAAATCCGAAAATTTCTCTAAAAATCTTACAGGGCTTTGCAAAGAGATTAAAAGAATTAACTCAACAAATTGAAAAGTTAACATCAAAAGATGTCCCCCAACGATTAGCGACCTATCTTGTCGAAGAATATGAAAAGCAATGTCAAAGCAGAGGGGGAAATGAGTTAACGCTAAACATTTCAAGATCTATGCTCGCTTCATACCTTGGAACGGTCATCGAAACGCTCTCAAGGGCTTTGAGAAAGCTTCAAGATGATGGGTTAATTGAAGTAAAAGGTAAAAAAATCGTGATCTTGAATTTTGAAAAGTTAAAAAATCTTGCGCAGTCAAGGTAAACATTAGTAATTTAATTTTAAAAACAAAAATCATGGTGAAGTCATGTTCAAAGGATTAATACCAGCTTTGTTTCTCTCGCTTTCTTTTGCGACATCACAGAACTTAATTGTGCTTAATAAATCTGAAAACACGGCTATGTTTTTCAATTTGAAAAACGATAGTTTGATATCTCAGCTCCAAACCGGTGAAGCTCCACATGAAGTTGCAATTTCACCAAATAAAAAATATGCTGTTGTCACAAATTACGGGACTCGTGAAAAACCCGGTAATTCACTTTCAATTTATAATCTTGAAAAATTAACACTTGAAAAAGTGATAAACCTCGGCGAACTTCGCAGACCTCATGGCGTTGAATGGCTTGACAATGAAAAAGTTGTCGTAACAGTAGAAGCAAATAAATCAATAGCCGTTGTTGATGTTAAAAATGAAAAGATTGTAAAGGGGATAAAAACCGAACAGGAAGTTTCCCATATGCTCGTAATTTCACCGGATAAATCAAAATGCTTTGTCGCGAATATTGGATCTGGAAGTGTAAGTGTGATTGATTTAAACAAAAGGGAACTTATCAAAACTATACAAACTGGCAGGGGTAGTGAAGGAATTGACATTACACCGGATGGGAAGGAAGTTTGGGTTACGAACAGAGCCGAAGACAGCGTCGCTGTGATCGATGTAAAAACGCTTGATGTTAAAAAGAAATTTAAAGTTGACGGTTTCCCAATCCGTGTTAAATTTTCAAAAGATGGAAAGTTTGCTGTGATCTCCTGCGCAAGGAGCGGAGAAATAGCGATCGTTGATGCAATAAGTAAAAATGTTTTGAGAAGAGTTAAAACAGCTGAAAAATCTGATGTTGAAAAAGCAGGGAGATTATTTGGCTCGGCTTTTGGAGATAGCCCGGTGCCAATAGGTATTGCTATCGATAAGCAAAATTTCATTTATGTTGCTAATTCAAACGCGGATATTATCAGCATAATTAAACTTGAAACAGGGGAAATGCTCAGAACCATAAAAACGGGCAAAGAGCCTGACGGGATCGCGGTTTGGTAATTTCTTATTTGGATTTAATTTTTAATTTAGTTATACTACTTTTGCACTTATTCATTAATCCCAACTTGTGAACTTCCCCTTATTGGGGTAATGGATTTGTGCGGTTAAAATATTTAAAAAATTAATTTCGTGGAGATTTACCATGAGTAGAGTTTCACTCGTCGTTTCTGCTTTAATTATTTTTGCTGCTTCGCTTTATTCTCAATCTGTGCGTGATGGCAAATGGTGGCAGGGGCTTGATAAAAATGCAAAAATTTACTTCGTCGCTGGATTCTGGAATGGCGTTACATGGGGTGATGATGTTTTAAAAGATGCGTTAGCCAATCTGCAAAAGAATGGCATTATAAATCAAAATGCCGCTGATGCTGTGTTTCAAAAATGGACTGGGTATACGGATATTGGCTCAACAAAGGTTGGAGAAATTGTTGATAGAATTGATAATCTTTACAGCGATCCCCAAAATCAGGCAATTGTAATAAGTGATATGATGACTGTCGTTGTTCTCAATATTCAAGGCTTATCATTGTCAACCGATGTAATGCAACAACTTCTTCAGAGTTACAGGCAGAGAAGATAACCTATTTAATGTCAAATTTTAATGGCAATGGGCACGCATTTGAAAGTGTTGCAACCATAACGAATTCACCAAATTCTGAAGCTTTTGCATACGCTTCTTGAAGTGCTTTGAAAACTTTCTCATCATCGCCATAAACAAGCGTGCTCATTGAACCAACATGAGTTTCAAGCCCATAGGATTTGAAAACATCTATAACTTTATCGATAGGTTCTATTATATCCATCTGTCTCAATGGATACAAACTTATTTGAAGTGCAACCGCCATTCACATTACTTTCTTTTGTTATCGAAAAATGCCCAATAAATTCCAAAGCCTATAAGTAAGCCATAAAGCGTTGATAGATATGGATTTGCGGTAATTGGGCATGTGTTAGTTTTACAACCGATGAAGAAATAATAAAGATAACCTGCAACAGCACCAACGCCAGAAAAAATCAAAAATCTTAACCGTTTCATGCGGGCTATTTCTCTTTTTCTTCTTTTAAACCAAGGACCTCGTTTAATTCATCAATTATTTGCTCCATTTCACCTTCTTTCCCTTTTTCCTTTATCGCTTGCTCAAGCGTTCCCCATATCGGCTCACCACAAACAATACATTTTATTCCCTTTTTCATCAGAAATCCAACTGATTCAGGGAATTCAATAACAAGGTCCTCAATTGTTATATCTTTCGTGATTTTCTTCATTTTTCCACCTCAAAATATTTTTTCCATTCAATGATGCCTCCAGAGAGATTATAAACATGCTTAAACCCATTCTTGACAAGAATCTCACTTGCCCTTTTGCTTCGGCTTCCACTTCTGCAATAGACAATTATATCATAGTTCTTATATTTTTTCAATTCATCCAATCGCTTTGCCATTTCTTGAACAGGTATATTTATCGCTCCCTTAATATGCTCTTCAGAAAATTCCTCCACCGTTCGAACATCAAGAATGAGAACATTTCTATCTTTTTCTATTTTTCTCCTTGCTTCAGCAGGGCTTACATCAAGATAGCTACTTTGGTCATATTTTACACCTTGAACCGAACAGCCAAAGAAATAAACTAAAGCAAAAAGAAAGATTAAAACTTTATTCCTTGCCTTCATTTTTTAACACATACTATTTTATAATGCGATTGATTTACATCGGCATATTCAATTATTGATAAACCAACTTTTTTCAACAGCGATATCAACTCATCTTGTGAAATTCTTTCTTCATATGGTGGTCCCATCTCCTCATGCTGTTTTTTCCACTCAAGGATGACAATTCTACCGTTATCTTTTGTTATTCTCTTGATCTCATCTAAAAACATTTCTATGTTTTCGTTCTCATGCGTAACAAATGCAAGGAAGGTGAAATCACTAATTTTATCTTCAAGTGGGAATTTATGCTCACTTTTTGCAAGTATTGGAATGACATTCTCGGGCAAATCATTTAACTTAAGTTGGTTTATCATTTCCTCCTGAATATCAATTGCGTAGATTTTCCCTTTATCGCCGACAATTTTAGAAGCAGGGATGGTAAAATAACCATTACCACAACCAACATCAACCATTGTCATCCCTTCTTCTAATCCACATGATTTTAAAATTTCCTCGGGCGGTAAGATTTTTCGTCTTTCTTCGCTCAGTAGTCTGCTTCCGTGCTCTGGGTTAAATTTATGCACTTTAAATCGGCTTTCTTAATTTTTTAACAAATCCTCACTTAGTTTAATTTTAATGCTTACTGCACCTCTAAAATCGCCTGCTTTATAACCCACTGCCTTATCATCTGGATATTTCTCTTTTAAAAATTCTTTTATTTCCTTCTTCAAAAATTCATCTGATCCATGACAATTTAAACACATAGGTTGAACTATCAACGGCTTAAAATATCTTAAATACCGCACTCCGTTCTCCTCAACCACTTCATAATACTCTTGGGGTAATTCGCCTTTCTTGTTAAGTTCATCGAGTTTCCTTAAAATTTTAAGTTCATAATCATCAGGTTTATCAAGCTTGTTCCTATATTTCTCACTTACCCTTCTAATATAAAAACCATGTTTTTCCTGATATGTCTTTATTATATCCTGCGCAATATTTGAACATGCTTTTATTGCACCAACATAGCCACCTTTACCGAGCTCTTGAAACAAGACGGATTTAACCGAATCAACAAGTTTATTTGATGCGTCCCGCCCAAGCTCAAGCGCTTTTTGAATTTTTTCATCACTTTGAACTAAAACCAGAAAAACCAAAGTAAGTGCTAAAATCAACTTATTCATTTTTTACTTCCTCTGGTTTTGGTTGAACTATTTTATAAGTATAGTTTACTTTAGCACCCGACTTTTTAAGTATCGCTGACACAGAACAATACTTTGATAGTGAAAGCTCAATCGCATGTTCAACATCTCTGGGGTTTATTCCATCGCCATAGATTACATATTCAATATCGACCTTTGTATAAACCTTCGGATGTTCTTCAGCTCTATCCCCTGTAATTTTCATTTCGAACTTGTCAAATTTAACCCTTTTCTTCTTTAATATACTGACAACATCCATTCCTGTGCAACCACCAAGTGCGATAAGAACAAGTTCCATTGGCCTTGTCCCCGCGTTGGTCCCGCCAACAGTTTCAGCACTATCCATAACTACCCAATGGTTAGAGTCTCCTCTACCAATAAAGGTCATTCCATCGACAAATTTAATTTCGACATTTGGCATTTTTCATTCTCCTGAATTTATTTTAAAGTTTTTTATAAGCAAGCAAAAAACCAAGCAAAGCAAAATACAAAGTGCTTATCTTGGGATTACACAAAAGTGGACACATACCCCCTAACTTTGAAAAATACCGACCAATTAAAAATCCCGAAATCCCACCTATGATTGCCCCAATAATTCCAGAAATCATCATGCAAAACCAAGTTTATTTTGCCCAAATATAATAATACCAGATGTTTTGATTTACTTCTTTTTCAACATATTCACACTTTTCACATCGCCAAACCTCGTTATCACCACAACATCTTCTGATAAATATCATCTCGTTTCCGCACTTAGAACATCTTCGCACAAATTTATCTTCAAACTTTGGAAGAGTTAAATAAAATGATTTTACAACTTCATTTTTCATTTAAAAGCATGATTATATCTCTTTCAAAAACTTCCTTTGGGCGATACCCCACATATTTTGCTCTTATATTACCCTTCCTATCGATTACAAAAGTCGTCGGTATCCCACGAATTCCACCGTAATCCTGCGTCACTTTATAGTTACCAATTAAAATTGTGTAATTGATCCCGAATTCCTTCATAAATGGCAAGACATCCTTTACTCCACCCTCGTCAAGTGAAATACCAATTATTTCAACGCCTTTATCTTTATACTTCTTATAAAGCTCGATAAAGCCAGGTATTTCAGCTCTACAAGGTGGGCACCAAGTAGCCCAAAAATCAAGGATAATTATCTTACCTTTAAAATTTGACAGCTTAACCTTTTTCCCATTGACATCTGGAAGTTCAAAATCAGGAGCTGGCTTTGAATCGGAAGGAACACTTGCTAAGGCAGTTCCAATCGTAGAATAGTTTTCTTCATCAGCTTTGGTTTTATCTGCGTTCTTCGCAGTATAGCCAAGATAACCAATTGTGAAGATTAAAATTATAAATCCAATTATTGGAAGTAGCTCTGTTCTACTTTTCTGATTTTTTCTCTTCATTTTCCCTTTTTCAACTTGTTTTTTAAACGTTCTGAATAACTCGTTCTATCTTCTCTCTAACCTCAAGTGCAATCTCTCTCAATTTCGGATTATCAATTATTTCTGCCATTACCATCGAATCAAATGCGGACACAGTAACTTTCCCATCTTTTTCATAAACTATAACATTACATGGAAGTATAAGCCCAAGTTCATACTCGGCTTGTAAAGCTTTATAGGCATAAGGGGGATTGCAAGCGCCAAGTATTATGTATTTGTCAAAATCAACATCAAGTTTTTTCTTTAGCGTCTCTTTAACGTCTATGGTAGTTAAAACGCCAAAGCCTTCTTTTTTTAATTCCTCAGTAACTTTACTAACAGCCTCTTCATAAGTCAAGTTCACGGGTTTTGAAATCCCATATTTCATAAGAACCTCCTTAATATATTTTCAGATTTAACTCCAACTAAAAATTCTTTAATTTTGCCATTTTCAATCACTACGGTTGAAGGCGTCCCCATAACCCCAAGTTTTAAGGCAACATTTACATCTCTACTCACATCAATCTTAAATATCTTTGCTTTGCCATTTCCAGAGTTGATAAGTTTATCAATTATTGGGGTTTGAACTTTGCAGGCGGAGCAGGTTGGGCTATAAAAGTAAAGTATAACTTTTTCACCTTTATCAATCGCTCTACCAATTTCCTCACCAATATTGGGAACCAAACGACCTTTCTTTAACTTCGCTCTTAACACAACACTTAGGTTCATTAAAATAAAAAATAGAAGCACACCTACAAGAATATAAAATACAAACATGTTTCAAAGTTTTTATTTTACAAAGAAGCCCCGAAAAATTCGGGGCTTTGAAAATCCCAACTCCCCGAGTTTAAGACTCTTTACGAGTGGAAATCTTAAAAAGCGAATATGCTGGGCAATAACCGACAAGCCCAGTTATAAGCGGAAGAAGCCCGATTAATCCCCAATATTTTGAATTTCCTTCCATCCAAATCAAGAATGAAAGAAGAAAAAGACCAACGATTACACGCAAGACCCTATCCCATGTTGCTTCATTTACCTTCATTGGTTAACTCCCTGAATTAATTTGTTAAAAAGTCAATATCTTCGGTCTTACTTCTTCTCCTTCTTCTGCGAGCGGGTCTTTCAGGGACAAGCGCCCAAACACGAACATCGATATTTTCAATGTCCAAGTGAACTTCCGCCTCGCAATACGGGCATATCTTTACGCTTTGCTTTTCAAGAAAGATTTGGTTTTTGCAATTAGGACAGTCCGTTATAACCATCCCAATTACCCTTGCCTTTTGCTTATTTACAGGTGTCGTAATCACAATACTATCTCCATTCTTAAGTTTTTAAATAAACCGATTCATAATTTAATAACAACCGAAGTTTCGGAAATGTTTCGCTAAAATTTATTGGTTAAAAATAAGCAATTTTTTATTGAAATTCAATCACCCTACGGCAATTGAGAGTAACCATTCCTCATTTTCCAAAGGTAATACTTCTCAAACCATACTTTAACCCAGTGTGACCATGGACCTGGGAAAAGTATATGATACTTTCTCGGCTTAAAGACCCTGCTCGCAATGAAAAGAACGCCCATATTTCCAGTGTCCATAACACAAAGTGGCGCTATATCTTCAAATTTAAGTTTTTTCGCATGATTTGTCTCAAGAACCCTTGATGCAATATTGTCAGCAGCAACCCTTGCCATTACTTCAGACATATAACCAGTCTTAGGAACCCCAATTGGTATCGGCGTCGGTTCAGGATACTTTATAGCAACTGCAACACCAGCTGCATAGATATTATCATAATTTATATGTTTGTACGTATCATCAACTGGTATAAATCCAGCTTCGTTTCCAATCCCCGAATCACGAATTGCTTTAACACCAAGGAACGGTGGAATTATCATAGCATATTTATACGGAAGAACTTCACCATTTGAGAGATAAATTTTGTCCTCTGTTATTTTCTCAATCGCTACATTTGTAATTCCACGAATGCCAAGCTTCTTGAAGAAAAATTCGGTCATCTTTTGAGAATTTCCAACTCCACCTATTCCAAAATTCCCAAGAAATGGCTCAGCCGTCACGAATGTGATGCTCACCTTATCCCTTATCCCAGCTTTCCTCGCTGCGTATTCAATGTTAAAAACATACTCATAAGCTGCGCCAAAACAACTTGCTTTTTGTGTCGCTCCTATTACGATTGGTCCTGGCTCCTTGATAAATTCATCCCATTTCTTGCCAGCATGAAGCGCATGATCAACGGTGCAAATAGATGTCGTATAACCATTATGTGGACCAAGTCCCTCTACCTCTGAAAAATTTAAATCGGGACCTGTAGCGATCAAAAGAAAGTCATAATTATATGTTCCAGCTGTCGTTTCAACTTGATTCTTTTCAGGAATAATTTTCGTTGCCTCAGCATGAATAAAATTAATACCACGATCTTCAAGCATTGGCTTAATCTCAAAAGAAATATCTTCGGGTTTCCTCCATCCAAACGGAACCCAAATTAGCGAAGGTATAAATACAAAATTTTTCGTCTTTGAGATGACCGTTATATCTGCTTTATCTTTAAGTTTTCTTTTTAAGTCGAGCGCCGCTGTAAGACCAGCGAATGAGCCACCGAGAACAAGTATTTTTGCCATATCAAGCTTCTTGTTTTATTTTCCTAAGTTGTCCGTTAAAATATAAACTTAAGGCATCCGATATTTTAATTTTCTTCGGAGCAATATAAATTACTTTTCCCTCCGAAAGCATCTTATCAATCATTGGTTTCCCAATATGAGATGTAATTATAATCTCAACATCCTTCAAAATCTCAGCTATTATCTCCGCCCTTTTATGTCTTCCATGATCATGTATAGAATGCATGTGTTCATGAGTATTATGCATCTCAATATTATTTCTTAGATCTGTTTCATGAGTATCTGTGTCCAGAATCCAAAAGTAGCGAGCATGCCCAAAGGCTTCGGAAACATGCTCGCCGTCATCTGTTGGGATTGAAATTTTCATAACTAATCAAGAATTAATTTTCTAATCCTCAATTACTGCGAGTATGTCGCTTCTGGAAACAATCCTGTATTCTTTCCCATTCATTTCAATCTCCTCACCGCCATATTTTGCAAACAGAACCTTATCACCGACTTTAATCTTTGATTGTAAATCCTCATCGGTGCCAACAGCGATGACGATCCCCACCCTTGGTTTTTCTTTTGCCGTGTCTGGAATTATAATCCCAGAACTTGTCTTTGATTCAACCTCTTCAAGTGGTTCGATAAGAATTCTGTCATCAAGTGGTTTAATCTTCATTTTTTCTCCAATCTTATTTTTGTTTTTATTTTAAGTTTTATTTTAACCCAAGTAATTGATCAATTTTTGTCCTGTCAAATCCGACAACAGGACGATTATTTATCAAAATTACAGGTACGCCAGTTTGACCTGTGAGACGAATCAAATCTTTAACCGCACGCTGATCCTTTGTTACATCAACTTCAGTAAATTTCACCTTCTTTTGCATGAAGTATTGTTTTGCTGCTCTACACCATGGGCAGGTTGGAGTTGTAAAAATTATAACTTTTGGTTGTTTCTGCTCCATAAAAGCTAATTTCTCTTTATTTTCTTTTCAAGGTCATTTGCAGCAATCAAAATTGGATCCCATACAGGTGCAAACGGTGGTGCGTAGCTTAAATCAAGGTCAGAAATTTCATCAACACTCAATTTCGCATGAATTGCTGTCGCAAAAACATCAATTCTTTTAGCAACGCCATCTTTTCCAACCATTTCAGCCCCAAGCAAACGCCCAGTCTTTCTATCTGCAATAAGTTTAACCCTTATCTTGCTTCCACCAGGATAATAATGTGCTCTTGAACCATGCTCGATCAAAGTTGCAACATAATCAAACCCTTCAGATTTTGCTTGCTTTTCAGAGATTCCGGTTCTCGCCACCTCCAAATCAAAAACCTTAAACACCGCCGTCCCAACAATACCTTTAAAAACTGCATTCCCGCCAGCAGCATTTTCACCAGCGATTTTCCCCTGTTTGTTCGCTGTGGTTCCAAGGGGAATGTAAACTGGGCGATTTAAAACAAGATGATAAACTTCTGCACAATCGCCAGCGGAGTAAATTCCAGGTATATTTGTCTCCATCCTTTGATTTACCGCTATCGCCCCTGTCTTCCCAATTTCAATCCCAGCTTCCTTCGCAATTTCAGAGTTTGGTTTTATTCCAGCTCCAACCACAACAAGCTCAGCGTCAATCACCTGACCATTACTTAAAACTGATTTTTTAACATATCCATTCTCTCCAATAAATTCATTAACGGAGACAGACTTTAAAAGCTTTACACCGTTTCTTTGAAGTTCCTGCTCGACAATTTCATTTATCTCTTCATCCATTGTCCCAAGTATATTTGGCATTTGCTCAACAATTGTCACATCCATTCCAAGTGAAACAAGCGCTTCAGCCATTTCCATACCTATATATCCAGCTCCAACTATCAAAGCCTTTCGCGGAGAGTTTTCACTGATGAACTCCTTTATCTTGATTCCATCCTCAAGGAATCTAACTGTAAAGATACCCTTAAGCTCAATCCCTTTTATATTTGGCTTTACAGCCCTGGCACCAGTTGCAATCACAAGTTTATCATATCCGACTTCAAATTCTTTACCATTTTCAAGATTTTTAACAAGAATTGTTCTTTTCGCAGGAAATATCTTCAAAACCTCATGATGGACAAAAACATCAATGTTTCTTTTCTCTTTAAAAAATTTTGCATCATAAACAACCAAATTTTCTGGCGCTTTTATTATACCAGAGATAAAATATGGCAAACCACACGAACCATACGAAACAAACCCACTTTTTTCAAAAACAGTGATCTCCATATCAGGTCTTAACCTTCGAGCTCTGCTTGCTGCGCTCATCCCAGCAGCAACGCCACCAATTACAACGAGTCGTTCAGCCATAGTTTAACTTAATTTTGTTGTTTAAGTGCTTCTTTGGTTTTTCTCGCTGCTTCAACAACTTTATCGACATAATGTCTTTCGGGCAACGCACCTTCAAAGTAATAGACATCGTTCATCACAACTTTAGGAACACCCATTACCATATATTTCTCGGCAAGATCTGGGAATTCAATTGCCTCTATCATATCTGCAGTGATTAAATCATTTTCCATTGCAAGTTGATGTGCAAGATGTACTGCGCTTGGACAATATGGACATGTTGGCGTCACAAAAACTTGGATATGAACCGGAACATCAATTTCCTTTATTTTTTCAATGCTCCTTTGACTTAAGCCTGAAGCTCCACGGGAAACCATTTCAATGTCCGACAAAAGCGATGCAAATTCATAACCTGAAGGGATACCAAAATACCTTATCCCATAATCTTTGTTTTCACTTGCGATGACAGTTGCAGGAACTTTATCTATTTTGAATTCCCTTACCTTATCCTCGTCTGTGTAGAAGTTATAAATTTCCAACTGAATTTTATCAGAAAGTTCAGCGAGTTCTGTCAGAAGTTGCTTTGTTTCTCTACAATATTGACAATCAAGCTCACGAGTAAAATGAATTAATTTGACCTTATTAGCCAGATTTTCCTCAAATCTTTTCTTCAATTCTTCCCTGTCGTCAGCATCAAGAAACATAACTTGAATCCCTCCTTTTTATTTTTGTTTTTGAATTAAATTTAAAATTCTAACTGCAATTGGACTTACCACTGAATAATAAACCAACCTGCCCTTTCGAACACTCTTTATAATCCCGCTATGTCTCAAAATCGAAAGATGTTGCGAAACAAGTGACTGCGGAAGACCAACAGAATGCCACAGCTCGGAAACAGTTTTATCAGAGCCAATTAATTCACTAATTATTCTAAGGCGAACTGGATGCCCAAGAACTTTTAATGTTTCCGCCATTTGCGTATAATCAAACACTTTTTCCCTCATACCAACCCTCAGCTCTTCAATTTTTCCTTTTCAAGGATTTTGGCAATTTTTATAACGAGCGGATGAACAACTCTATACTTTATATTTAATCCATCCCTTTCCGCCTTCACAATGCCCTTTGCCCTCAGCAAAGCGAGATGTTGAGAAATTTTGGGTTGCGGTTCATCAAGGCAATTACCTATATCACCCACACATAAATCTTGTTCAATTATACCACATATGATTTTCAACCGAGTTGGGTGACCAAGAATTTTCAATATCTCCGCCTCTTCGGCAAAGTCCAAATCTTTCAACTTCTTCAAATCCATATCGCTATATTCAAATATTTTTATATTGCGATATAAATATAATAAAAATTTCTCTATTTGTCAAGTGACAGTTTGTTAGACAAACCAAAAAAGATCTTCAAAAATTCAAGTCTTTAAATAACTTTTGCAATGAAAAGCTCCACTCTACTGAAAAATTGTCAGATTCAAAAGTGGGCAGGCTAAATTTGATTCCAAATGTATGTGTTATTATCTTTAATCAAAGAACAAAGCAGATTTTAAAATGAAAGTTGCCCTTTTTATTCCCTGTTACATTGATCAATTTTACCCCGAAGTTGGAGTTGCGACTGTAAAGATTTTAAAAAAGCTTGGGATAAAGTTTGATTACCCGATTGAACAAACCTGCTGTGGGCAACCCGCATTTAACACTGGATATTGGAAAGAAGCGGAGATTTTGGCAAGAAAGTTTATCAAAACCTTTTCTGATTTTGATTACATCATTTCCCCATCAGGTTCGTGCATCAGTATGGTTAAAATTTTTTATCCCGAAATCATTAGTGATGAAGAATCGCTAAACATAGCGAAAAAATCTTTTGAATTGACCGAATTTCTTGTGAAAGTTATGAACATCGACTCAACTGGCGCTGAATTCAACCATACGGTAACATATCATGACTCGTGTCATGCTTTAAGAGAACTCGGGGTTAAAACGGAGCCCCGGATCCTTCTAAAGAATGTTAAAAAATTAAAACTAATCGAGATGGAAAATTCGGAAGATTGTTGCGGTTTCGGTGGAACTTTTTCGGTTAAATTTCCAGAGATATCATCCGATATGGCAAGGTATAAGGTTAATTACATTTTAAATTCAGGTGCTGAGTTTGTAACCTCTACAGACCAAAGCTGTCTTATGCAAATCGATGGTTATGCGAGAAAGAATAGGCTTAACATTAAAACAATTCACATAGCACAAATTCTATCTAACTTCTAACAAAGATTAAAATCACGGATGAACTATACACCATTAAAATTTAAAGAGAATGCGCTAAAAGCCCTTAGGAATACAAATTTAAGAAAGAACTTAACTCGTGCAATCTCCCACACGCTTTCAAAAAGGGTTGAAGTAGTTTCAGAACTTCCCAACTGGGAAGATTTAAGACAAAGGGCTCATGATATAAAAAAACACACCATCGAAAACCTCTCCCATTACCTTGAACTATTTGAAAAAAGGGCGACGGAAAATGGAATTAAAGTTTTACGAGCGAAAGATGCGTCCGAAGCAAAAAACTATGTGCTTCAAATAGCCCGAAAAATAAACGCAAAATTATGCGTTAAGTCCAAATCGATGGTAACGGAGGAAATTGGATTAAGGGAGTTTCTTGAGGAAAATGGAATCGAGACGGTTGAAACCGACCTTGGGGAATTCATCGTTCAACTTGCTGGCGAGATGCCATCGCACATCACAGCTCCAGCAATGCACAAATCAAGGGATGAAATCGGAAAGCTCTTTTCTGAAAAACTTGGAGTCGAATATACAAATGAGCCCGAAAAACTAACAAGCATCGCCAGAGAATTTTTGCGACATAAGTTTTTAAACGCTGACCTCGGCATATCTGGAGCTAACTTCCTTATAGCTGAGACAGGTTCCGTCGTAATAGTTGAAAACGAAGGAAATGCAGGCTTAAGCACAACTCTCCCCAAAATTCATATCGTCATTACAGGAATAGAAAAAGTAATTCCACGACTTGCCGACTTAACAGTTTTCTTCAAAATTTTGGGCAGAAGCGCAACAGCTCAAAGGTTTACAAGTTACGTTTCAATTATAAATGCACCCAAAAAGAGTAAACCAGATTCACCCGAGGAAATTTATGTCATTTTACTTGACAACGGTAGAACCAACCTGTTGAAGTCGGAGAAGTTAAAACAAGCGCTTTACTGCATCAAATGTGGTGCTTGCATGCTCGCTTGCCCTATTTACCAAAGAGTTGGGGGACATGCCTACGGCTCGATTTATCTAGGACCGATTGGTTCTGTATTAACCCCAGCACAATTTGGACTTGATAAAGCGACGCCTTTACCGTTTGCATCTTCCTTATGCGGAAAATGTTATGAAATTTGCCCAGTTAAAATTGAGATTCCCCATCTTTTGGTTTGGCTGAGGTCTCAAGCTGTTAATTCTGGTTTTACATCTCGGTTTGAGAAGTTAATTTTTAAGCTGTGGCTGATCGGGATGAAAAATCATAAACTTTACAAGTTTGGTTCCAAATTTTTAAGATACTTTTATAAGTTGGGCATAAAACCAAAATTTAAAAAATGGTCAAGCGAACGAGCTTTTCCTGAACTTGCAGAAAAATCTTTTAAAGAGATATGGGAAAAATTAAAAGAAACTGAAGCATAAAGAACAAATGAAAGTTGTTGGCGAAACTGATCTTATAGAAAGGTTCAAATTTGAATTTGAAAGGGTTGGCGGAATTTTTATTGAAACAACTTCCCAGGGAATTTTTAACAACATCTCGTCTATCATCACCACTGAAAACATAGCTCGAGTCTTCATTGAAAAATTTGAAAATGAAATTGACGACATTTTAAAAAACTTGTCCGTCACTCAGATAATCACGCAACCGCACTCAATAGAACAACTTGCACAGATAGATGCGTCAATTACAGGATGTGACTTTTTGGTTGCAGAAACAGGGACTATAGTTTTCATTCACAAAGAAAACAGGTTCAAATCGAGTATACTACTTCCACGAATTCACATAATAATTGCAGATAGAGGAAAAATTTGCTCAACATTTGAGGAACTTTTCGCAAAAACGGCAGGAAAATTCGATTCAATTTTTATGGTAACTGGACCAAGCAGAACAGCTGATATTGAAAAGGTAATTGTCCCTGGCGTTCACGGTCCACAAAAGGTTTACCTGCTACTTATTTAAACAGTGCTCTCATCCCTCTCAAAAACTCGGGCAGGGTGTATTTGGGGAATCTCGGCCAAGTTATTATGACTACAATTACAATCCAAACAATAAGCAACATTCCATATGTGGGCGCATGTTTTAACGCAACCAAAATCATCATCCCATACGGAGGTGCTTGAAAAGCCCACGCCAAATATTCGGACTTAAAATACCACAAAAGAAATGCGCCAAGAAAGATATATCCAAAACCAATAAACGGGTTAATTAAATTTGAGAAAATCAGAAAAAGCCAACACCCAAGCGAAACTGTAACATCTGCCGTCAAATCATGTCTCCCTACCCAAGTTTGAACTTTTCTTGGATCAAGTCGTGAAATTGGCCCATCCAATAAATCCGTCACCCATGCGATCCACAAAAAAACTGAAGCCAGTGGGACGCCATTATTCGGTTCAAAGGTTGAGAATCTTACGATGTAAAGACCGATTAAAAATCTAAGCGTTGTTAAGATATCAGCTACAAGTTTTAGACCAAGTGTAATTTTCATTTTAATGTTAATGTTCTATTTTAGCGAAGTTAAAGTAAAAATTTTTCAAAAATTACTCCGATTATAAGCAAACTTGAAAAGTAAAGTTGAAGTTTAGCAGTCAACAAATCAAGGAATGTGAAATTTACAAGCGCTTGATTGAACGAAACTTTAATATTTTTCACTGCGACGGGCAATGTTAAAAACGAAAGTATTGCAAGGGCAGGCAAGAACTTTTCAAAAATGAAATAAACCACCAACAAATACGCAAACGAAACAAGAACAGCATAATAATAACTTGAAGCCTTGACACCTATAACACCGGCGAAAGTTTTATATCCAGCTTCAGTATCTTCCTTGATATCCCTAAAATTATTCCCGTGTAAAATTGCCGTCGTCAAAAGTCCGATCGGAATTGAAAGGATAACAGGAATTAATGAGATTTCCCTTGTTTGAATGTAGTAAACCCCAAGCGTCATAATAGGTCCGAATGCAAGAAAAACCGCGAGGTCGCCCAACGCTCTATATTTAAATCCAACTGGTGGAGCAGTGTAAAAAAGCCCAAGAATTAAACCTGGGATTATAAAATACAAAACTTTATAATCAACAGCGAACACAAAGTAAAAGCCTACCCCGAGAGATATCAAAAGCAAACTTAAACCAAGAAATAAATGATGCTTCGGTTTCATCAAACCATCCACAAGGACACGACTCGAGCCAAGAACTCGCCATGTATCAGCACCGCGAATATAATCAAAGTAATCGCTTAAAACATTTACAGCGGAATGCGCAATTAAAAGACCAAATAATACAAGAAGAAACATCGGAATTGAAACATGTGGAGCTATAAAAGTTCCAAGCAAAACAGGCGCAATTGTAGCTGGAAATGCAAACGGTCTTATCGCTCTAAAAGCAACTTTTAAGAAGTTATATCTCGTTTTTAATTCTGTTTGAAAAAGCCTTAAAACCTCATCTGTTACTTCAATCTCAGCTCTTGGCTTCCATTCCTCGGTGAAATCGGAGATGTAAAGTTTCGTCGGCCTTATTCTAAAAACCGTAACCCCAGGGATTTTCTTCGCGTATACGACAAGCTCAATCGCTTTTCTAAAAATTATACTTCGTTCAGGTACATCAGCTATATCCCCGAGCATTTCAGCGATTCCCTCGCCTTGGATAAATCTATCCGGAACGCCATGTTCAATCACAAAAAAGACATGGGGATTTTCAATGATATTGAAATAATTTTTCCCTTTTTCAAGTGCAACATAAATATATCCATCTTCTTCACCGAAATAAACCTTTCCAGCCCAAACCTTACCATCTTTACCACGACTTACAAGAGTAAGAGTTTTATTTTCTTCAAATACCTTCTTTGCCGTCTCAAGATACTTTTTATAATCACCCAGCATGTTAGTTTACGCTTTGTTTTAAAAGTTCAGTTGGAAACTAATTTAATTTAGCCACGACTTAAAAATAAAACAACTAAAAACCAAAGTTGTTTTTATGCTTGGCAACTCTTTAAATTTTTAACAAAAAACACAAGGAGTATGCCCTTATTCATTGAAAGAGGGAAATGGCTTGGAAAAGACAAAGAAGAAATTGAAAAAGAATGGCAAGAGCGTGGCTTTACAACTGATATCTGGGTTGACCCACCTGGACAAAGATGGGAAAACTTTGTGCACGATACCGATGAACTTGTAACACCTTTAAATGTTACACTCGAAATTGAGTGCGATGGAGAAGTAGCAGAACTAAACCCTGGAGATGAATGGTTTATCCCGCGAGGTGCAATTCACTCCGTCAGAAATAAAAGTAATGAAATAGCATACTGGCTTTACGGATATAACATATCAAAAACAAAAGCATAACAAAAAATGGAATACAGACAATTTGGGCAAACCGAAATTCAAATCCCTGTTATAACTTTCGGCGGATGGGCAATTGGTGGATGGTATTGGGGTGGAACAGATGAAGAACTCGCAATCAAGGCAATTAACAAAGCAATCGACCTTGGGATGAACTGCATTGATACCGCTCCAGTTTATGGATTTGGATTAGGCGAAGAAATTGTCGGAAAAGCGATCAAGGGCAGGCGAAATGATGTCATCATAGCAACAAAATGTGGTTTGAGGTGGGATAAAGACGAAGGTGAATTTTTCTTTGATACTTACTTTAATGGAAAGAGATACTATGTTTACAAAAACGCACGAAAAAACTCGATAATTGAAGAATGTGAGAGAAGTTTAAAACGACTTAACACAGATTACATTGACATTTACCAAATTCACTGGCCCGATAAAACAACGCCGATCGATGAATCGCTTGAAGCTTTGGTTCGACTTCAGGAACAGGGTAAAATAAGAGCATTTGGTGTGAGCAATTTTGACTTAAATCTTTTAAAGGAAACTTTTAAATATGCACGCGTTGAAAGCGATCAGGTGAAATATAGTTTAGTAGATCGCGCTATAGTAAATGAGATCGCTTCATTTTGCATTGAAAATAAAATTTCAATCCTGGCATATAGCCCACTTGAGCAAGGTCTCTTAACGGGCAAAATCACGATGGAAACCGAATTCAAAAGTGGAGATTTAAGAAAGAAACAATTCTGGTTCCAACCCGAAAACAGAAAGAAAGTTCTCGACGCGCTTGAAAAGATAAAGCCGATCGCGAAGGAAAGAAACGCAACCCTCGCTCAAATTGTCATCAACTGGACATTTTCACAACCCGGCATAACAACCGCAATTGTAGGTGCAAGAAATCCAGAACAAGTTGAGGAAAATGCTGGGGCAGTGAACTTTAAACTCACCGAAGAAGAAATTCAAAAAATAACCGAAGCCTTCACATGGGAATAACCGCTCGCTTTAACACAAAACTTATTTTTGTTGTTTTTATCATTTTAAACTTTTCCCTTGCACAGAGGTCCGACTATTTTCAGCAAAGGGTTGATTATACGATGGATGTTTCCCTTGATCCGAAAACACATAAACTCACTGGAAAACAAACGGCAATTTACTATAACAACTCGCCAGATACGCTTCGCGAGATTTACTATCATCTCTATTTAAATGCTTTTAAACCTGGCAGTTCGATGCAAATTCGCGGTGATGTCATCAGAAATGGACTTGGTGAAAGGATTAGAGCGATGAAACCTGATGAATATGGTTGGACAAATGTTAAGTTTTTAAAGGCCGATGATGAGGACATTGATTTTGAAATTTTTGATACCATTTTAAGAGCAAAGCTTAAAAAACCACTTGCCCCAGGTCATTTTGTAAAACTTGAAATGGAATTCGAATCCCAAATTCCAAAACAAACGCGAAGAAATGGAAGGAATAATCGAGAAGGAATTGATTACAGCATGGCTCAATGGTATCCTAAAATTTGTGAATATGACTTTGAGGGGTGGCATGCGGACCAATACATTGAACGAGAATTTTATGGGGTATGGGGAAACTTTGATGTAAAGATAACCTTGCCATCGGATTATCTTGTTGGAGCAACGGGGGTAATTCAAAACCCAAATGAAGTCATGTGCGGATATGAACTCGGTCCAGTTGATACGGTGATATTTCCCCAACAGTGGAAAAAAGAGTTAAAAACACAACTAAAAACCTGGCACTTCAAGGCTGAAAATGTCCACGATTTCGCATGGGTTGCAGATAGAGATTACATCCACGAGATAACATGGATGACGCTTGACAATGATACCGTAATAATTCATCTCCTTTACCAACCCGATGTTTATATGTTGTGGCGGGAGACGGGAAAATTTACAAAAGAGATAATAAAACTTTACAGCGAATGGTTTTATAAATATCCCTATAAAAGTTTCACAGTTGCGCAAGCAGGGGATGGTGGGATGGAATATCCAATGCTTATAATGATAACTGGATACCGCGGAAGAACAAGCATGATCGGAATTCTCGCACATGAGATCGGGCATAATTGGTTCTATGGTTTAATTGGAAACAATGAATCAAAAGAGGCCTGGATAGATGAAGGCGGAGCAAGTTTTGTAACTCCAAGGGTCTTTAGAAAATTATTGGGCGAGAAATGGAGAAATGATTCTTCTTTGTTCGATAGACTGTTAAGGCCTGAATTTGACATCTTCGGCGGTTATAAAAACTACATAAGATTTTCACAATTTGGTTATGAGGAACCAACCCTCCTACACTCAGATTTCTTCCGTGAGTCGGTCGCTTACACAAATGCTGTTTACGGTAAGGGCGCATCCGTTTTTGAAATGCTTGAATATGTCGTTGGAGACAGCGTGTTTGATCTTATTATGAAGGAATTTTTCAAAGAATGGAGCTTCAAGCACCCGACAACAAAAGATTTTGAAAGGGTTGCCGAAAGAGTAAGTGGAATGGAACTTGATTGGTTTTTCGATCAATGGCTTAAAACTACAAGAAAATGTGATTATGGAATTGAAAGCTTTTCTGGTAAATGGATATCTGAAAATGGCTTAAGAAAATACAGCATCAAAGTTAAATTGCGCAATCATGGGCAAATTGTTATGCCGATTGACTTTTACATTTATTTTGAAGATGGTACATATCAAAAAGTCATAATACCGCTTGACCTTCAACTTAAACCAAAGAAAGAAGCTAATGCGATAATACTTCCCCACTGGTTTTGGGTTAACCCAGTTTATGAGTTTGAGCTTTCATTTGACAAAAAGGTGAAGATGGTTGAAATTGATAGCAGATTAAAATTAAGGGATGTTAACAGGTTAAACAACAGAACAGGCGTTTTCAATAAGGTTCAGATAAAACTACTTGAACAAACGCAACTAAACCCGCCACTTGAAAGATATTGGTTTAGCGTAAGACCATCAATTTGGTTTGCACAAAGAGATGGAGCAAGACCTGGAATCTTTACAAACGGAGCTTATCTTTTTGATTATAACGAAACAAAATTTGGATTGTGGCTTAACACAAGGACAAAAAATTTTGATTATTTTATAAACTATCGCAACAATACCTTCCCCATACTTGAAAGATTAAGCGGTTTTCAAGTTGAAATTTTTAAACTTCATGGTTTGAGAAGACTTTATTTTGAAATCTTCAAAGACATAAGACCACTTTATTTGACAGTTCCACCGTTTTACAATATTTCGCTATTTTTTGAACACACTATGCTTGTTGAAAATAAAATTCCTTTTGTAAATCTAAAATGGGATGCTGGGAAGTTCAATACGCTTGGTTTCACGGCGGGAATAACTCACATAATTGGTAACACAACTTTATATGGAACTTTTTCCCTAAAAACGACATCATCAAATAGCACTAAAAATTTCACCAAGTTTTCAATTGAGATAAAACAAAACACAACTTTAAGCAAATTTGAATTCACAACAAGATTTTATCTCGCAAATTCTTACGGTCAAACGCCCACACAAGAAAAATTTTATTTCACCGCAAATCCATATGAGCAATTCTTGAATCAATCCTTCAGGATGATTTATCTTATCAATGAAAAATTTTCCGAAAAAGCAAGGCTATTTCTAAAAGGTGGTTTGAATTTAAGAGGCTATTTTGACAGAGCTAATACATGGATTGAAAAGGGAGGAAGTTTAAGCTTTGACTTAACATTTCTAACACTGAGAGATTTTACATTTTTCAGGCAGATAAATTTTTCCGCCTTCGGAGATGTGGGTATTATGAAAACGGGAGAATTGTTACCATCTTTGGTTATGCCATTCCCGGAAGACACAACAAAAGGTTATGTAATTTTGTATGATTATGGTCTTAGATATGACTATGGTTTTGAAATTAAATTTCAACCTTTTACATTTATTCCATCCATTGCCGAAAACTTAATCGCAGGTTTTAACAGATTGAGCATAAGTATGGTATTTCCGATTGGCTTAACTTATGAAAAACCGAGATTGAGATGGGCTATTGAAATAAAAGTTGAAAGATAAATGAAACGAGTTTTCTTGATTTCGTTGGCATTGCTTTTAATTTTCTACCTTGTCGAAAGAGCAACTCCAGAGAACAATTTCGAGCTTAAAGATGAATACCTTGAATACCACGCTTTCTGGGGATTTATAAATCTTGGCAGTATAAAAATTTGGAATGAGACGAACAACGGATACATCAGGTCACGATTTCAGATGGATTCAAACCCATGGCTTTTCTTCATAAACCTTCACTATGGATTTGAAAGTGAATTTAAAATTGATTCGCTGTTTAATGCCAAGTTTCTAATTTACGAGACAAAAAAGGGCAGGAAAATTGTAACGATCTTTGAGAAAAAGAACGACAAAATAGTTGCAACGCAAAAAGATGTCAAAACGGGAGAAATTCTTGAAGTTACCGAAAAAAACACGAGAAAATTTTACAATGGGATCGCTGCTTTTTTCTTGACAAGACAGCTTCTTGGAACAAATTTAAATTTCACAATTCCAGTTTTAATTCAACTTGATGTTAAAGATGTCGAAATAAGTTTCCCACCTGAAAATGCAAGCATTAAGTTTCTAAATTCGTACATAAAAGTGAAAACGGTAAAAGGTTTAATTCCATTTATTGCCGAGGATATTGCTGGGGTCACGGGTGATTTTATTGCATATTATTCAGATGATTCAGCAAGAATCCCAATTAGAGCATACTTTAAAACATCGCTAGGCAATGTCAAAGTTGAACTTGTTAAATGGAAACGGGACAACTGGCATCCCATACATTTAGCTGTCAAACAAAAATGATTTTATAATGAAGGCACTTGTAACTGGAGGAACTGGGTTCATTGGAAGCCATCTTGTTGATGAACTTTTAAACCGCGGTTATGAAGTTAGGTGCATCGTCAGGGATACGAGCAATTTAAAATGGCTTAATGGAAAAGATGTTGAAATTTTTAAGGGCAGTTTATTTGACATTGATTTCTTGAAAAAAGCAGTCGAAGATGTTGACTATGTCTATCACATCGCTGGCGTGACGAAGGGGAAAAACTATCAAGATTATTATCGAGGCAATGTTGAAACAACGCAGAATTTGCTGGAAGCTTGTTTAGAGAATCAAAAATTAAAAAAATTCGTTCTCGCAAGCAGTTTAGCAGCAGTTGGCCCAGGTGATGATGCCATTCCTGTTGATGAAACAAGGCAATATAATCCGATAACTTCCTATGGAAAGAGCAAAGCTGAAGCTGAAAAAGTGACGCTTTCATTTAAAGATAAATTGCCGATCACAATAGTTCGTCCGCCATCTGTGTATGGTCCCCGTGATACATATACATTTGAACTCTTCAAATATGTTAAATTCGGCTTCCTTCCCGTCGTTTTATCCGATGATCAAATTTTAAGCTTGGTTTATGTCTCCGACCTTGTGGATGGATTTATACTTGCTGGAGAAAACGAACAAGCGACAGGTGAGATTTATTTTATCTCAAGCGAAAAAATTTACACATGGAAAGAAATTGAGGAAGCGGTTTTGAAAGCGCTTGATAAAAAAGTTTTTCGGATAAAAATTCCAGCACCAATTCTTTATTCCGTTTCGTTTATCTCTGAATTAATTTTTAAACTTCAAAAGAAAGCTTCGCCCTTGAACCTTGAAAAAATAAAAGATGTGAGACAAAAAAATTGGGCTTGCTCAATTGAAAAGGCAAAGAAAGAACTTGGTTATACCCCGAAGGTCTCGCTTGAAGAAGGAATGCGCATCACAATAAATTGGTATGTTGAAAACAAATGGCTTTGAAAAGTTTATATAAAAAATCTTTCGCCCTTGCTTACGACATCTTCATGTTTCCGCTTGAAAAACTTGGGTTGAAAAAATTAAGAAAAAAGGCTCTAAAGTTTATAAAAGGTGAGACAATACTTGAGCTCGGCGTTGGAACGGGTCTTAACGCATTTGCTTATCCAAATGAAATTAAAATTATTGGAATTGAACGGAAATTTGAAATGATAGAAAGGGCGATCAAAAAAACGCAAAGATTTAAAAAGGATGTCGCTATGCTCTGTGGTAATGTGGAAATGTTGCCCTTTAAAGATGAACAATTTGATACGGTTTTTGCGACCTTTGTCTTTTGCGAGGTTAAAAATCCGAAGAAAGGGTTCGATGAGATAATCAGAGTTTTAAAACCTGGTGGAAGATTAGTTTTACTTGAACATGTAAGACCTGAGGGAAAATTTTTATCCAAAATTTTTGATTTGGGCAATAAATTTACTTCAATCCTGGGAGAAAATATCAACCGCACGACTGCGGAAACTGTGCTTGAAGCTGGGTTCAAAGTTGAAAGAGTTGAAAAAATTTACGATGGGATAGTTAAATTAATAATTGGAACAAAGCCAGATAAAGTTCTTCGCTCTTAAATTTCTTTTCTTTCTCTCACTATCTCTACAATTGCCTCGCCAATTTTTTCAAGTGGAAGAATACTATCAGCAAGCCCAACATCAATGACCGCTTTAGGCATGCCGTAAACCACACATGTTTCCTCATTTTGCGCAATTATATACCCACCCTTTTCTTTTACTTTTTTCAATCCTTCAACACCATCTCTTCCCATTCCTGTCATTATCACACCGAGAACTTTATCCCCGAAAACTTCTGAAGCAGATTCCATCATAACATCAACCGACGGTTTGTAAAGTGTGTCTGGTTTATCAGCTATCTTAACTATTTTCTCACCGAAAACCTTCTCAAAAATTAAGTTTTTCCCACCCTGCGCTATCAATGCGAGCCCCGCTCGAACCTTATCGCCAGTTTGAGCTTCTCTGACCTCAATTTTACTTATTGAGTTTAACCTTTCCGCAAGTAATCTTGTAAAGTTTGGGGGCATATGTTGAGCTATGACAATTCCAGCGGGAAAATTTTCGGGTATCCTTGATAAAACTTCCTGAAGCGCAACTGGACCTCCTGTTGAAACACCTATGGCGACAACCTCAAAATTTTTCTTAACATGTTTAAATTTTACATCCTTGCTTGATTTAACCTCATGTCTGTAAATTTTCCTGCGGATATATTTGCTATTTACAATTGACTTTACTTTCTGAATTAATTCATCTTTGATTTTTATTATGTCAAGCGAGACATAAGAAAGTTGCTTCGGTATAAAATCAACCGCCCCAAGTTTTAAAGCTTCAAGCGTTGCTTCAGCCCCTTCGGTTGTCAAAGAGCTCACCATTAAAACTGGAACAGGGCATTCGTTCATTATAATTTTCAAGGTGGTCAATCCATCCATCCTTGGCATCTCAACATCAAGCGTAACGATATCGGGTTTAAATGTTTTTATCTTCTCAATTGCCTCAAGCCCATCCCTTGCGGTTGCAACAACTTTTATCTGTGGATCCGATTCAAGCATCATTGTGATTGATTTCCTCATAAATGCGGAATCATCAACAACCAAAACTTTTATTTCACCATTTATGTTCATAAGTATACCCGTTAAAGCTTTATAAAATCCAAAGAGTTTTTCGCTGACATTTTAAAAACTTGAGCTACATCAATTATCAACCTTACCGTCCCATCCCCAAGAATTGTAGCGCCTGCAATCCCCTTGACATTTTTTAAATATGAACCAAGCGATTTTATCACAACTTCCTTTTGACCGATCAAGGCGTCGACAACTAAACCGATTTTCTTTTCAGCAAGCCCTAAAACAACAATGTAAAAATTTCTCTTCTCTCTATGATCATTTGATTTCAAATTAAAAATTTCCTCTAACCTTACAAGTGGTAAGATCGAATCCCTAAGGCGTATTATTTCCCTGCCTTTAATCGAATGAACTTGATCAGGTTTTACTCTAACAACCTCAACCACTGATGATAATGGAATTATGAAAATTTCACCAGCCACACCAACGAGCAACCCTTGAATTATAGCAAGGGTTAAAGGCAACTTCAATATAAATTTGGTCCCAACCCCTGGGGTCGATTGAAGATCAATTATACCGTTTAATTTCATTATATTTGCCTTCACAACATCAAGTCCAACGCCACGCCCTGATACATTCGTGACTTTGCTTGCAGTGCTGAAACCCGGGATAAAAATGAAATTCAAAATGTCCTTATCGCTTATTGACATCGCCTCTTGTTCAGTGATGAGATTTTTTTCGATCGCCCTTTTTCTGATTTTATCCGGATCGATCCCACGGCCATCGTCCTCAACGGTTATAACAATATAATTTCCCTCATGCTCAGCTTTTAGAATTATCTTGCCCTTTTCTGGTTTTCCAACTTTAATTCTTTCCTCTGGCGATTCAATCCCATGGTCAATTGCATTTCTTATTATATGAACGAGTGGATCATAGATATACTCAATAACTGATTTATCAACCTCGGTTTCCTCACCGTATATCAAAAGCTCAACCTTTTTATTCATTTCCCTTGCAAGATCTCTGACCATTCTCGGGAATTTGTTGAAAACTCTTGCGATCGGCAACATCCTTGCGCGCATCACAACGGTTTGTAATTCGGAAGTTAAATACTCAATTTGCGAAACTGTGTCAATTAACTCACGAGTTGCCGCTTCACCCTCAAATTTCTCAACGACGCCCGAAATTATCTGCATCAATCTATTTCGCCCAAGCACAAGCTCACCAACAAGATTTATCAACTCATCAAGCCGTTCAACATCGATTCTTATCGTCTTATCAATCACTTTTGACCCCACCTTTTGTAAAACATCTGCTCCATCGTTGACCGTTGAAAATTTTTCGCCCTCAACTGTGGCTTCTTCATCCCTATTTATAACTTCACCGCGGGCTATCTTCTCAAGCTTCAAAATAACATTTTCTATCTCGATCGGCGTTAAATCTTTCTTTTCAAGTTTCGAAAGTAAAACCTTAAGCAAATCATGCGCCTCAAGCATTACATCCATTATATCTGATCTAACCTTAAGCTCACCTTTGCGAAGTTTGTTGAGAACATCTTCAAATCTATGCGCGAGTTCACTCATCTGTTCAAATCCAATAAAAGACGATGTCCCCTTAATTGTATGAACATACCTGAAGATAGCGTTTAAAATCTCCAAATCTTCGGGTCTTTTTTCAAGTTCAACAAGATCATTGTCAAGTTTTTCAAGCAATTCCTTCGTTTCAACTATGAAGCTTTCGACTATTTCTTTCATCTCATCATCAAAAATTGCCGGTATATTCATATGCGAAATATTGTTAATTTTGAGTTATGCCAATTATTTTTCCTCGCCATCAAACAGTCTATCTATCTCTTTTTGAGAAGTAAGCCCGTTATCTTTAATAATTTCATCAATAGCTTTTTGCTTAAGTCCTGATCTATCATACTGTGCCATTGGGTTGAACGATTCATCTTTAACTTCGGAAAACTTTTGCTCTGAACTCTTCACCTCAAGATTTGTTAACTTCCCAAGAAGGTCCGTTAATTTCTCCTGAACGGAGCCAATCAAATGGTTAATAGCTGAAATTTGCTGTGCCGTTATATCTTGAAATTGCAAAGCGATCATTATATTGTCTGCGCTTTGCTTTATATATGTTAATTTGTCAAGCGCTTCCTCAAAACCACCGCAATTTTCCAACACCCCATAAAACTTTCTCCATAACTCCTTTACTTTTTCAAATTCCCCGTTTTCAATATGTCTATTAATTCTTTTAGCCAGCCTCCCCTGTTTTTCATAACAACGTTTCATCGTGGATATCAATCCTTTTACCTCACCGAAATTTAAACTCATCTCATCAAGCGTATCCAGTATTTCCGTCGTCGCCATTTCTGTCGTCCTTGTAACTGTGTCAAGTTGATTTGAAGCCTTTGGAATTTTACTTGAGCTTTCCTCAAGCGATTTATTTATTTCCTCAAGCATTGGTCCAACTTCTCTAATGAAATGAAATAATTCCTCGAGGAATGGTATCACCCTTTGACCAAGTACGAAAATTGCCTTTAATTCCTCTATTTCTTTCAAAAGTGAATCAATCTGTTTTATAACTCCCATCCCACCTGAGCTCATTGCTCTACCTCCCCCTTAAAGTGTTTTTAAAATTTGCTCAATCTTCTCTTTTAAAATCTGTGGTGTAAAAGGTTTAACAATATAATTATTAACCCTTGCTTGAAGCGCCTCAAGGACATCTTCTTTCATCGCGCGGGTTGTGACCATTAAAATCGGTATGTTTGCAAAATTTGGATCTGAGCGAACCGCCTTTGTGAGCTCAAGCCCACCCATATTCGGCATGTTCCAATCGGTTATTATGAAATCAATTCTTTCAGCATAAAGTTTAGCAAGCGCATCTTTTCCATCCTCTGCTTCAACTATATCCGTATACCCAATGTTTTTTAAAGCATTTATTACAATTCTTCTCATCGTTGGTGAATCATCAACAACAAGAAATCTGATCTTCCCATCTTCCATGAAGCCTCACCTCTTTTAGTTTAGATATTTTGAAACTTCATATTGAATTCTCTTAACATTAAGGGGCTTGATGATATAAGAGTTAGCCCCAAGTTTTAATCCAGTGTCAATACTTTCCGCATCGGAAAGGGATGACAATATTATTATCGGGATATTCTTGAATCTTTCATCGGAGCGCAATGATTTTATAAGTTCAAATCCATCAAGATTTGGCATGTTTATATCCGTGATTATAAGATCAACAAATCCAGCCCGTGAAAGAACCTCAAACACCTCCATGCCATCCGAAGCGGTCAAAACTTTATAACCCATGTTTTCAAGAGCAAGTGAGACAAATTTTCTTATCGTTGGCGAATCATCAACAATAAGTATTGTTCTTGTCATAATCTCTCACCTCACTCTTTTTTATACCCGATCGTTTTATCAAAATAAACTACTTTAAATGCCTTTGTAAGATTTCTTAAACTTTCCGAATACCCAACTATAAGATAACCACCCCTGTTCAGCGAATCATAAATCCACGAAACAACTTCACGCCTCGAATTTTCATCAAAGTAGATCAAAACATTTCTTAGCAAAATAAGATCAAAATTTCTCATCGTCACCATTTGAAACTTATCCATCAAATTAAGCTGTTTAAACTTAACAAGCCTCTTAACATCCTCAATTAAATGAAACTCCTCATCGTTTAAAATCGTGAAATATTTTCTCATATAATTTTCAGGGACATATCGCACCGAATATCGTTTGTAAATCCCTCTTCTCGCCACATCAAGCACTGCGCTGTTGATATCCGTGCCGATTATTTCAACATTAACATCTGGATACTTTGGCTTTATCTTTTCAAGAAAAATCATCGCAACTGTATACGCCTCATCCCCCGTTGAACATCCCGCGCTCCAAATTCGCAAAGTTCTAAAACCGTTCCGTGGCTTCGATTCTATAATCTTGGGCAGAATTTCTTTCTCAATTGTATCAAACTGCGCTTCATCACGGAAGAAATATGTTTCATTTATCGTGATTAACTTGAACAAAACATCAAGTTCGCTTCCCCGAAATGGCGAATATCTTAGATAATTCAAATAATCACCGTATGTTTTCAAACCGAGCGTCTCAACCCTTGGCCGAAGTTTTGATTCGATGAAATACTTCTTGCTCTCTGGAAAATATATACCCGTGATCCTCACAATAAAATTTCTCAACTCCAAAAATTCTTCATCAGTTAATGCTAAAACATCCGTATTTTTTCTCTGAATCAACATAATAAACATTGTTAAGGTCTTTAATTTTAACCCATCTCAAATTGACATCAAATAAGCTTTTAAAATTGGATCGGAATCCATTTTAACCTTCTGCAAAATCTCCTCAAATATAACTTTGTCAAGTGATGAAATAAGGTTTAAAACAGCGATTTTTTTCTCCGCCCCGACCCTATTAAATATCTCCAACAGCTTTTCAAGAACCAAGTTTTTCAACACGGAATCCTCAAAAATTTCTTTAGAATTATACAGCGCTAACTCCACTAAATTGATAAAGCTTTCATCATCAACACTATTTTTAAGCGAAAACAAAATAAACTCCTTCGCTCTCTCATTTACAATTTCAAATGCCTTCTCAGATATCTCGCCATTTCCATCCAAAAGTTGGATGATGAAGCTTTTGACTTCGTCAAGCTCGATCCGTTCTGAAGCAAATTTCAAAAAGCAAACTTTAAAGTTTAAGTCATCTGTTCTCTCAAAAATTTCCTTGCCCTGTTCAAAAAATAATTTGAAAAGATCCTCCCTCATTCCAAATTTATACCCCAATTGAGCACATAATTCGACAACTGCAACAGTTGCCATTTTCCTAACGGCGACATTCTCATCATGGATCAAACCAATTAAAAAATCAATGTATTTTTCATCGCCAGCCTTGCCCAGTGCCTCAACGATTGCGCCCTTCAAAATTGGATCATCGCTGATTTCAAATGCCTCAACTAAAAAATTGCATACAACTTTTTTATCCTTTGCTCTTTTGCCAATTTCCCCAAGAGCTTCGACTATTTGAAGTCGGGCAAATTCCGATTTAGAAAACATATCAATCAGATGCTTGGTCACCCTATCATCACCAATATTTCTAAGTGCTTCAATTACTGATGTTACAACATTTGGATCTGGATCGTTTAATTTCTCCACCAAAAAATCAACAGCAAATTTAGCCTTCATTAAACCAATTATATCAATAGCTATCTTTCGAACATCTTTATCTTCATGAGTTGCAAGCTTTGAAACTTGATCAAATGCGTCTTCACCAATTTTTAAAAGCAGTTCAGATGCTAAATTCCTCACCCCAATATCCTTGCAATAAATAAGGTTACAAATTCCCTCGACGATTTTCTTTTTTGATTTCTCAAACCTGTTAGCGATTAAAACAAGCGCAGTTGCAACTGCATCACGAACTCCTTTGTCCTCGTCTTTTAAAAGGTCAAGCAATTTCCCAAGCACTTCTTCTCTGTCACCAAAATTAACGCTCGCTTCAACCGACAACCTTCTCTCATCAGGGTCAAACGAGCTTAAACCCGAAATTATTGTCTCATAAGCCCTACTCATACCTCTTGTAATTTACTTCTTACAATTATTCCCATGTCTTCCTCAAAGACAGAGTTTTTCATATCAAAACTTATCTCTTCCTTTGCACCATTTATTTCAACGTAAGTGTTTTTATATATTGTGCCATAGACAATCAATTTTGCTTTCTCCGTCTTTCTCATATCATCAAGCAAATTCTTACGCAACTTTTCAAGGTGTTGAAGTCGCCTTGGTATCTCGTCACGCCATTTTATAAGATTTTGAAGTTGCCTTTCTTGATCTTCGGGAAGCTCTCCCCAATCAATCTTTAATCGTGCAAGTGCATATATCTCTGATTTAACTCCCTCAAGATATGACTCAAGCCGTCTTATTTCAGCCGTTATCTTCTTTAATTTTTCCGCCTGTTTATCTCTTCTCCCAATGATTATCACCGTTTTTGAATATTCCGCACCCCCAATACTTTTTGCCTCAATTCCACCTTTACACATTATCGTCCCACCAATTATTACCGCATCTTTTGCTATGACCCTACCACCGCATGTGATATTTGCGTTAACCGCCTCACGTTTTATAGTTACATCCCCGTCAGCAACAAGATTCTGATTTGTTATATATCTCAGCGAAACATTACCATGAACATAAAGTCGCCCCTTACCATAGCCAATAAACCCACCTCCTATGAGAGCATTACCTTTAACTTCAACATCAGCATCCTCAATGTTTCCATAAACTTCAAGATTTTTGCCAACATCAACTTTAGCACCCGATTTTATATCACCCTTAACTATCAATGTTCCAACAAAATTGAGTGGCCCAAAGGTTACATCAACATTACCCTCAATGCTTAAAACAGGTGAAACCTCGATCGTTCCATCTTCATTGACGACGAGATTTCCATCAGATGTAGCAGTTATAACAGAACTATCCGATTCCGAAATGGACACATTTTGACCGAGAAAGACATCAGCGGGTTTTCCCGATTTAGCTTTTAAAATCTCGCCTGTCACTGTAAACCCATCAACACCAAGCGTTGGCGGATAAACTGTCGCTATCTTCTCCCCAGCCTTGACATTTCTAACAAGGGTCTTTCGGCTCACATCAAATTCGAAAGAAATATATCCATCTTTCCCATTTACAGCTGGGCTACCCTCAGCTATTAAAAATTCTCCTTCCTTGGGATCGTTAAGCAAAGCTTGGATTTCGCTAATTTTAACTCCTTGAACGACGCCATTTGAATTAACAAAATTTAAAATATCGTCAACACATAAATTTTCAATCTCATTTCTTGATTCAACGATTAAATAAGCTCTGAGTTTGTCGGGTGAAATTTTAATTTTCATCTGTTTTAACGGGAACTTCTTTTAAAGATTCTTTTTCTTCAGCGCTTAAAACTTTTTCAAGGTCAAGCAAAATCAAAAGTCGATCATCTAGCTTCGCTATTCCAGTTATGTATTCGGAATCAATTCCTGAAGAAATAAGTTCTGGCGGTGGCTCAACCACCTTTTTTGAAATCCTTAAAACTTCACTTACACTGTCAACTATAAAACCAACTATCTTGTTATTTAGCTCAACTACAATAACTCTGGTATTTTTATCATATTCTTTCTCTCCGAGTCCGAATTTCTTTCTCAAATTCACAACAGGAACAATTTTCCCTCTTAAATTTATCACACCCTCAATGAAATCAGGTATATTTGGAACATGGGTTATCTGAGTTGGGCGATTTATTTCTTGAACTTGGAGGATATTCACACCGAATTCCTCGTTCCCAATTTTAAAGCTTACCAGCTGAAGCCCTTCTTCGTAATTTCCTATGTTTACAAGATCTTGAAGGCTCATTGTTGAACACAAATTTTATTTTTTATAAACCATTCCCACCAACCCTTGCGAACTTTTCATATCTTCCTCTATCGATTGTCTCGCCAATGTTAAATCGCATAACTATTTGCCTCAATTTCTCCGTAAGTTTGCTTAAATCATCAACTGCTTTTGCAATTTGATGAACCCCTGCTGATGTCTGCTCTGCAATTGAACTTATCGATTCAACTGCCTTGCTTATGTCCTCACTAACTCTTGATTGTTCTTTATTTGCTCGCGATATCTCGGAAATTAAACTTGCAACATCTTCCGCATTTTGAACAATTTGTTTAAGCGCAAGATTTGCCTTATCCGCAAGCCGAATTCCTGTTTCAGCAACTTCCAACCCCGATTTCATTATTTGTACAACCTCATTCGTATCGTTTTGTATTTTCTTTATCATATCGCTTATTTCCTTGGTAGCCTTCATTGTTCTTTCAGCCAGTTTTCTAACTTCGTCGGCAACAACTGCAAATCCGCGTCCTTGCTCGCCAGCTCGAGCTGCTTCAATCGCTGCGTTAAGTGCAAGCAGATTTGTTTGATCTGCGATATCTTCAATCACATCAATTATTTCGCCAATTTGGGTGCTGCTTTTACCAAGGATTTGAACGCTTTGGGCTGAATTTCTCACAACCTCAGCAAGCCGATGCATCTGCTCAATTGTTGACATTACCGCTTTGCTTCCCTCAGTCGCAGATGAACTATTCTCGCGGGCAAGTTCTGCTACCCTTTCCGCTTGATGTGCGTTTTCAATTATTGTCTTTGACATCTCCTCAATCGCTGAAACAACCTCCGAAATTTGCCTCGCTTGATCCTGGACCGCTGCCGACATTTCCTCGGCTGAGCTACTTATCTGCGATGTCGAATTAGCAACCGCATTGCTCGAATCAATGATTTCTTTTATCAAAACTCTTAAATCATTTATCATTTTGTTAAGTTTTTTAACAAGCATCCCAACTTCGTCATCCTTTTCAGCAACTGCCTCCTTCGTTAAATCCCCATTTGCAACAGATTCAACCACATCAGAGATTTTCCTGAATTGATCCTCTAAATATCTTTGCTGCTCCTGCGCTCTTTTTCTGGCTTCATCTGCTTCAACTCGCAATTTTTCCGCTACCTCTCGTTGAGAAGTTACCTCCTCAATTGCGTTTTTGATATTTTCAACCATTTTATTAAATGATTTCATTAAGGATCCAATCTCATCATTCCCCTCAGCAGATTTATCAGCAATCGCAACATTGATATCGCCTTGTGCGACTAATTCAGCCGCATGACGAATTTTCTCAACGGGCTTCACAAATAATACTACTACAAGATATCCAAAAGCTAAACCAAGCAAAATTGCAAACGCAATAAAAGCAAAATTTATAAAATGCGCCTTCGATATAACCGCGTTTATTTCATCCTTCGCAAAGCCAAATCTCACATACCCCACGAGATTAGCTTCACGGTAAACTTTAGCTTGAAGGTCAAGTGTATGACCAACTTCTATCGAAAATTCTGTGTAATCCATATCCCCCTTAAAATCCCTTAACTTCTTTCTTTCATCAGGTAAAATCTTAAGGTTTTTCTCAACAAGCACCTTGCCATCAGAACTATACACAGCGATATATCTTGTAAAACCATCTTCGTAAAAACTTTCGATTAACTGATTTAACTGATTTGTATCTTGCAGCAAGATTCCATAAATAGAATTAGATGAAAATCCTTTAACTATAGATTCAGCTCTTTTTAAAAATTGTCTTTCCATCTCCCTGCCAAGAATTATCGAATAAATAACAGAAACTACCAAAGCGATAACAATAACAATTAATTCAATCCCAATGAAAGTTTTATAACGCCATTTAAGATTGTTGAATTTCCTAATTAGCCACATATTGAACCCTCTCCTTATAGTTTTCTGGAACTGTTAGTTGAAGCGCACTTGCAACTTTGTTATTCACATAAACTTTAATCTCTTCCCCCGAAACTTCAAGTGAGAAAAGGGCGCCTTCTTTAACGAGTTCCAAATTTGAAACCGCAACCGGAATTTTCTTCAAAAGGGCATTCTTAAAAATATATTCCCTTGCTACCGGTTGCGTGGATACATCGTCCTCACTAAAAATCCAAATGAAATCAACACTATTATTCACCAACTCCTCAAACCCTCGTGATACATCTTTCAATTCTCTTACATCTACCACAATAATTTTAACCCCGATCGAAAAAGCAGGACGTTGAAGCTTTTCTACAATTCCCCGATTCCTACTCAAATCACAAATCACTCCAACCTTTTGAATCTCCGGCTTGAAAGACTTCATCAAATAGAGATATTGCAGTGGCGTACCCTTTTGAGCAAAGACAAGGGATTGAAAAAATATCAGAAGAAAAATTGCCTTCTTCATTTTTGTCATCCCTCTTTATTATTATGATTATTATGGTTTGAATTTGCTAAAAGTTGAGTTATCAACTTTTCAAGTACCCCAAGAGCAACGGGCTTTTCCAAAACTGCGACAACACCCAACTTTTTAATAACCTCGTTGTCAATCTCATTTGCAAAACCAGTTAAAATAACAACCTTAAAATTTTGCTTAAACTTTAGAATCTCTTTTAACATTTCAATTCCTGTCATATCAGGCATTTTGTAGTCAGTGATCAAAATGTGAAATTCACTGCTGAGAGCTTTTTCAAGTCCTTCTTTACCATTGCTGGCTTCAATAACCACCAAGCCCAGCAGCGTCAAAAATTCCTTCAAAGTTATTCTCACAACCTCATTGTCGTCAACAAGCAAAATGATCTTTTGCACTTGTCTAAATCTCCATCGTTCTTTCAAATCACCTTTCCTCAGTTCAAAATTTATGCCACCCTTTATCGTTTTAATTTTTCGCAAATTTTGAGTATATATTTCAAAGTTGATGGCTAATATTAAACACTTGCACAGATAAGTTGAACAAAGTTAAACATCATTCTTCAATTGCTTGATAATGAGGCGTGGATTTAATATATTTTTGAAAAAAAAAATGAAACGGCGAAGATAATGATTTTTAAGAAAAGAACCCATACTTGTGGAGAATTAAGAGCAACTGATGTCGGAAAAACAGTTACATTAAACGGTTGGGTGGACAGAAGAAGGGATCTTGGGGGCTTAATTTTCATCGACCTTAGAGATCGCTACGGAAAAACACAAATTGTCTTCTCCCCCCAGCATAACTTAGAAGCATATCAAATCGCAAAGGAATTAAAATCCGAATATGTAATTTCAGTAACTGGAAAAGTCGAGCGTAGGCCCAAGGGAGCTGAAAACCCATCGCTTCCAACGGGTGAAATTGATGTGCTAGTAGATGAAGTCCAAATTTTAAGCAAATCTGAAAATCCACCTTTTTTAATCGAAGATGATATAAATGTCTCCGAAGAGCTTCGCCTTAAATATAGATACCTCGACCTCAGAAGACCTTCGATGCAAGCAAATTTCCTGATAAGACATAAAATGGCCCAAATCGTCAGAAAATACTTTGATGAAAATAATTTTCTTGAAATAGAGACATCTTTCCTTGTTAAAAGCACACCCGAAGGGGCAAGAGATTTTCTCGTCCCAAGCAGAATTCATCCTGGAAAATTTTATGCTCTTCCACAATCACCCCAGCTTTATAAACAAATCTTGATGGTTGCTGGATTTGACAGATATTTTCAAATTGTCAAATGTTTCAGAGATGAAGACCTAAGAGCAGATAGACAACCCGAATTTACACAAATCGATGTTGAAATGTCATTTGTAACGGAAGAAGATGTTTTCAACATCGTTGAAGGTTTGATGGTTAGATTATTTAAGGAAATTAAAAACATTGAAATCCCAACGCCATTCCCAAGGATACCTTACACCGAAGCAATTCAAACTTATGGGACGGATAAACCCGATTTAAGATTTGACCTAAAGATTGTAAATGTCACAGATATTTTTAAAGGCACTGAATTTAAAGTATTCAGAGAAGCCATAGAAAATGGGAACTTAATTTGCGGATTAAATTTGCAGGGGTGTGGAAATTATTCAAGAAAGCAAATTGATGAAATAACAACCCTTGCAAAAAATTACGGTGCTGGTGGACTTATCCATTTCAAAGTTGAAAATGGTGAACTTGAATCTCCAGTTGCAAAATATATGTCCAAATTTTCACTTCAAAAATTAAAACAACAAATGAATTCAAAAGATGGTGATTTGATAATTTTAATTTCAGATAAACCGGAGAAAATTTACTCAATCCTCGGAAATATACGGCTTGAGCTTGGGAGAAAATTAAACTTAATCGATGAAGATGATTTTAAACTTGCCTGGATCGTCGATTTCCCACTGCTTGAATGGGATGACGAAGAAAATCGTTGGGTCTCCGTACATCATCCATTTACAGCACCGAAAATCGAAGATATTGAGCTACTTGACGTTGACCCTGGAAAAGTTCGTGCAAGAGCCTATGATCTTGTTTTAAACGGCAATGAAATAGCAGGTGGAAGTATAAGAATACATGATGCTGAACTTCAACAGAAAATTTTCAAACTTCTTGGTATTTCAGAAGAAGAAGCGAAAAGAAAATTTGGTTTTCTCATCGAAGCATTTAAATATGGAGCGCCTCCGCACGGTGGAATTGCATTCGGCTTTGACCGACTTGTTATGCTTTTCACAGGTATGAAATCAATTCGCGATGTCATAGCGTTCCCAAAGACAAGCAGCGCCATCTCACTTATGGATGAGGCACCTTCTGAAGTCGATCCAAAACAACTTGAGGAGCTTCACATTCAGATTAAAAGGGAAGACTAATAAATGCCTTAACTACTTCACCAAAACTACCTTGATGCTTTTTGCGAAGGTTCCAGCAACCATCTTACAGAAATAAATTCCAGATGTGACGGGGCTACCTTCTTCATTCCGTCCATCCCAAACGACTTTATGCTTCCCCGCTCTTTTTAATTCATCAACGAGGGTTTTTACTTCCTGGCCAAGAACATTATAAATCTTCAAACTAACCCATGAATCAAAGGGTAAATCAAACTCAATGATAGTTTCACTGTTAAATGGATTCGGATAATTTTGGTACAATTCAAATTTATTCGGCATTCCCTCCCCAAATTCAGCAACGAAAACCGGGATCGTCGAAACCTCATTTGAAGGTAAGCTTTCATTATGAAGTTTATCAAAAGCAGTTACAACAAAATAGTATCTTTTACTGGGATCTTCAATTTGCACAGAATAGCTTACCCTTGAACCTTCAACTACGGCAACAAGATTTTTTATATCACCCACATCAACTGGTGATGTTTCAGATTTGTAAATTGCATAGTACTTGACACTATCTCCATCCGACGCTAAGCCGGGATTACTCCAAATAAGCTCAAACACCCTATCTGAAGTCTTTCGAGTGATTAAATTAAATGGCGAATTTGGAGGCACCGCATCAATCCACGGCATCGTCGGAATAAAAGCAAAATATTTATACCTTGAACTTTTCAAACTATCAATCAACCCTTTCAAAAGCAAAGATTTGTATCTGAAAAAAGTATTACCTTCAGCTCCAACCGCCCTGGTTGTATCTATTTGTGAAAGTATCTCAGAAACTTCCCAATTTCCTGAATTTGAGTCCATTCTATATGCAGCGGAGCCAGCGTAAATATGCCTGCCATAGCTGTTATTTCTCCAATCTCGAGCAAGAACATTAAATTTAGGATTGTCAGCTATATTCCAATAAATTTGGGGTGAATGATAATCATGTTTACCCTCCATCAACCATCTTCTTGAATCCTGATAAATAGAGCAATACGCTTGCCATCCCGTTGCAACTGGCGTTGTACCACTTGGACATGAACCACAATTTCGAGAATAGATATAAACACCGCTTGAATCGCATATATTTCTGTAAATTCCAATGGGTGCTGAGCCAACCTTAACCCACGGTTTCACTCGCTTTATGCTATCATACACAGCCCTTACAAACTTATTTATGTTCTCTCTCCTCCACTCGTTTATATCTGGATACTCATTTGCGTAAAGCGCATATGTATCGCTATCTGGAAAATCAGGATTTGGGTACCTTATAAAATCAAAATGTATTCCATCAATATCGTAATTTCGCACGAGTTCCATAACAACATTTATCAAATAATTTCTTGCCTCGGGTTTTCCCATATCAATCCACCATTCGTTATTAGGTTTGTAATACTTAACATATTCAGGATGACGCAAGACTATATGCGGTGGATTTGTATTAGGTGGAAGCGTTGAATCATCTTTAACTTTAACAACATTCCACCATGCATGGAATTCCATCCCACGTTTGTGAGTTTCCTCAATTGCAAACTTTAATGGATCATATCCAGGGTTTCGACCAAGTGTTCCAGTTAAAGAAGTTGCCCACGGCTCATATTGGCTTGGATAAATTAAATCACCACGGGCACGAACTTGCATTATAACCGTGTTAAAATTTGCGGATTTCAAATTGTCAAGGATTTGAATTAATTCATTCTTTTGTTGTTGAATTCCGCTTGAACTTGTTGCTTTTGCAGTTGGCCAGTCAAGCCCATAAACCGTTGTGAGCCACACTGCCCGAGTTTCCCTCTTTGGATAAACTTGCGAGAAAAGATTTGAAATTAAAAGGATGGATAAAATAAAGCTGTAAAGTTTTCTCATGTAGAAGTTAGTTTAATTTTGTTTTGCTCAAATAGAAAATCCACAGCTCTTTCAATTTCATCAAAATTGATATCGTCAAAAAATTTCATCTTACCGATCTTGATGGGCAGATACATATTTAATCGCTCTGATAAAATTTTCTTGTCGTAGCCAATATATTTCAAAATCAAGTTTCTTTCAAGAAGTTTTTGCGGAAAAACAACCCCAATTTTAAAAATGACCCTTTTTATTCTTTCAAATTCATCCAAACTTAAAATGCCCCTGTTTAAAGAAATAAAACTTTCCCCAAGCATCCCAAACATAACAGCTTCACCATGTTTCAATCTTTTATAATTAAGCGATGCCTCTATGCCATGGCCAATCGTATGCCCGAAATTTAAAACCATCCTCAATCTTTTCTCCTTTTCATCTTTACTAACAATGCGAGATTTAACCATAGCCGACCTTAACACGAGATTTTGAACGATTTTAGGATTAAGATTTAACACGCTTTCAAAATTTGTCTCAATCATTTTAAAAATTTCCGCATCCATTATTATTCCACACTTAACCACCTCACCAAGTCCACAAATAATCTCACGCTTCGGCAAGGTTTTTAAAAAACTTATATCTGAAAAAACAAAAACAGGATGATGAAAAGCACCTATTAAATTTTTCCCAAGCTTATGATCAATCCCAACTTTTCCACCTATTGAACTATCAACCATCGCAAGAAGAGTGGTTGGAAATTGAATTAAATTCACACCACGAAGATAAATCGCTGAAGCAAATCCAGCAAGGTCTCCGATAACTCCACCACCAAAAGCAACTATAGTTTCATCACGACGCAATTTCATCTGAATCAATTGTGTGATAATTTTCGAAAGGACAGATAAACTTTTGCTCGTCTCCCCAGGATTTACAATTATAACCTCCGGGCTAAATCCACCCCTTTTTAAAATGCTTAAAAGTTCATCTAAGTACAATTCAGAAACAATTTTATCAGTTATAACAGCCAGGTGTGGTTTTATTCCATGTTTCTTGCAAAGAGATGGAAATTTACTAAAAATTTCATTCCCGATGTAGATCGGGTATCTTGTATTTTTCAAACTCAAAATGATTTTATGCAATTTTGCCTTCAAGTTTATTTAAAATTTCATCGATGGTTTCCTCAATGCTTTTTTCCGTCGAAACTAAAATATCAGCTTGTAAATAAAACGGTTCCCTCATTTTCAGCAATGATAAAATTCTCTCAAAGAGCAATTTCTCCGGTAAAATATTTCCCTGATGGTCGAGTAAAAGGGGTCGATCCGTTTTATATTTTATTCTTTGAAGCAAGACTTCGGGGTTTGCCATCAAATAAATTAAAATGCCTGACTCCTTTACAAGATAAAGATTATCAGCAAATGTGATGGTTCCACCACCGAGAGCTACAACAAATCTTGACAGTTTTAACACCGTTTCGATTAAAATTTTTCGCTCAATGTTTCTAAAATAAATCTCGCCCTTTTCGCGAAATATATCGACTATCTTTTTGCCTTCAATATCTTCAATTAGGTCATCGACATCAAGAAAATCATATCCAAGATGCTGCGCAAGCAATGGTCCAATCGTACTTTTTCCGCTTCCCATAAATCCAGTTAAAAAAACAAGCGATTTACGCATACAATTCAATCCAATTTTTTTATCCTGTAAATTAATACAACTGCCTTCGTTCCCTTATACATGATTTCTTTTTTCAACACTGTCTCAAAACTGAAATTTTCATCCTTTAAAATTTCAAAGAACTCACGCGAAGTTATTCTATTTGGATCAGCCAAATAGCAAATGGATTGTGGCATCATCGTAGCTTTTAAAACATTTACCAAATCGCCAAACAAGCTGCGTTCATAAATTATGTCCGCACCAATTACAAAGTCAAATTTTTCAGAAATAAATGGATGTCTCCAATCAAGATAAATAAATTTTGCATTTTTTTCATCGCCGATGTTTCTTATGTAATTTCTTCTTGCATACTGCAAAGCCATCATTTCATAGTCAGTTGCAGTAATAATAGCATCTTTGAGCCCAAGGGCTACGCTCGTCAACCCAAGCCCACACCCAAGTTCGAGAACTTTTTTATTCGTAAACTCATCCCTTCCAAGAATGAACTCCGCAAGAACAACCGCTGAAGGCCAAACCTCAATCCAAAAAGGAATATTGTCATCAACAGAATATTTCTCTACAACATCGTCTATCGCTTTACCACTGTCAATTGGATCAATAGGTGATTCGATGAAAATTTTTTTATCTAAAATTTCAAATGTCAGCAAATCAAAATTTTATTATTTGTTTTTACAATTGAAGCAAAATTTCACGCAGATATTTTACAGGGGGTGAACCGTGCGAGAGCAGGTTTTCGTTAAATTCTTTGATGTTAAACTTATCCCCTTTCAACTTCATATACTCATCTCTCAACGCCATTATCTCTTGAAATCCTGTGAAGTAGCTTGAAAGCTGAGCCGAAGTAAGACACGCCCTCCTCCATTTTCCTTCAGCCTCGGCTCTCTCTTGAAATCCTTCTTTCATCATAAGGGACAACGCTTCCTCCTGAGTCATATTTCCAGCGTGAATTTTGTGATCAAGTATCGCATTTATTATAACCCTGATATACCACTTCAAGTGAATTAATTTCATCTTCGGATCATTGTTTAAAATTCCGTTTTCAATCATCAATCTTTCTGCATAAACAGCCCAACCCTCAACCATTGGACCACTCCAAAAAACACTTCTCACAATTGATGGACAACGGTTTGAATAGTAAAGCTGGACATAATGCCCTGGGATCGCCTCATGGATGCTCAGCTCCAAAAGTGAGTAGTAATTATACTCACGAAGATATGATTCAACCTGTTCAGGAGTCCAATCCTCTGGAATAGGAGAGACATTATAAAATGTTTTCATATTTTTCTCTAACGGTCCTGGTGCCTCAAGCGACGCAACCGAAACACCACGCTGATATTCGGGTGTTTCTCTAACAACAAGTGGCTTGCTTTCGTCAAGTGTTAAGAGATTTTTCTCTTTGATAAATTGCGTTAAATAATTTAAATCAGATTTTATCCTATCCATAATCTCTGATGGTCTCGGATGCTCAAGGACAATTTTATCAAGCACCGCTTTTATAACCGATAATTTATCCATTCCCTTTGGTTCTCTGCCGTAGTAATACTTGTAAAGTGGCAATGCGATTTGATACATCTCGTTATGAGTTTTTTCCTTCTCCCTTTCGGCGAGATCAAGGATTTCATCTGGGGTTAAGTTCGATTTCAAATAATATTTCATCTTTTTATAGTAAAGTTCCTTGCCAAGCCTAAAATCACGCTTCGACTTTGGCTTCAACTCATTTTCGAGCCACCTTCCATATTCTTCAAGCGATTTAACTCCAGCTTCAACCGCTTTCTTTAGCTCTGACCTCAATTCATCAGATATCTTCAAAGTATCAGCAAATTTCATCAAATCATTTTTTAAGATGTTGATGTTCCCTTTATTTTGTCTTATCGCTGTTTCAATGTGAATTTGTGGCGCATCTTTCAAATTTTTCTTCGCTTGCTCAATAAAGTTTGGAATTTGTTTCACCCTCTCAAGGGCGTTTTTCAATCTCTCCTCCGCTGGTGCGAAATCCTGAGTTATTAAATACATCAAACCATCACCTATCACCGAGTTATAAATCAACGGATTCCACTCGTATTCTTTCAACTCCTCAAGATTAAAAATTCTCTCATCAATCTCTTCCAATAAAATACGGCAGTCAATACTATTATCTTTTGAAAGTTTTTTCAGGTCAAATTTTGAAAATTTCTCCCTATAGCTTTTTAACCATTCAAGTCTTTCCTTCAACGTTCTCTCAGAAAAATCGTCGAGCAAATTATCATATTTATGATACCCAACCCAAGTTGCACTGACAGGATGATGCTTGAAATATTCATCCATGAACTTATCCACGAGCCTTGAAAACTTTTCATCTTCAGTTTGCCTTGCACAACCTAAAATGAAAATTAGCATCATAAAAGTGAAGATTAGTTTTAACTTCATTTTGCCACCCTCCTTTGTTTAAAGTTTTTGAATATAGCGAAGGCAAAAACAAAAATTGTTAAATAGAACGAAATGTAAACTATTATATCCCCATGTTTCGTGTAAAAAGTCTTTTCGTCGTTTAACTTTATCGCATCAGCGATTTGTGTTCTCTCATGAAATTTTGTTTTCTTTTGAACTCTACCATATGGGTCGATAAAGCCCGATATCCCACCATTTGCACACCTTACTATGCTTCTTCTATTCTCAACCGCCCTCAAAATTGAATATTGAAAGTGCTGATACGGTCCAGATGTATTTCCATACCAACTGTCATTTGTGATGACGACGAGAAATTGTGCATCTCTTTTCACAAACTCACGGACAAGCGATGGATAAATTGATTCATAACAAACCACACCTGAAAATTTAACAAGTTCACCGTTTCTTCTTCTCATTTCAAAAACTGTTGTATCCTTCCCCTTCGCCCAATTGCTTATCCCAACGCCCCACTGTAACGGCTCAATCAAAAAATGAAATGTATCCGCATAAGGTAAACGCTCCCCAAATGGGACAAGTATCATTTTTGCATATTTTTGAATTCTATTCGAGTTTGGTAGAAATAAACCCATCGCATTAAACGCATCGTATCTTTGACCCGTTTCTTTTATGAGATGACTGCTCGGTGGGGCATCTGAAGGATTCTCATAAAACTTAGCATCTGGAAAACCCGTCAATATAGCCACATTTAGACTGTCGATCCAACTTTTAAACCAGTTAAAGTAATAACGATACGGCGAAAGAAGAAAATAATAAGTTATCGCCGTCTCTGGATAGACAACTAATTCAACATCTGGATCAGCTTTAATTATTTCTCTTGTCATGCCCATGTAAAGCTCAAGCTGTTCACCGAGCGTCCCCTCCCACTTCAACCACGGATTTAAGTCTGGTTGAATCAAACCAACTTTAAGTATTTTAGAAGAAGATTTTTCGGAATTCTTCAAAACAAACATCCCATAGAAATCAGGTGCGATGTAAATCAAAATGCCCGAAAGTAGATAGATCAAAACATTTTTAGAAAGAATTTTTCTGCAAGCGAAAATTTCCTTAATCGCAAGATAAAAGAAAACATTCACAACAAGAATTAAAAAAGATAGCCCATAAACGCCCGTAAATTCGATAAATTGAATCTTTTCGATAAAATATGTTTGTGTGTTCCCAAGCGTTAACCATGGAAAGGCTAATTCAGTTATCGAGCGAAAATATTCAAAAAGAACATAGACAAATGGGAAAATGAAAAGATGAACTTTACCGCCGATTTTTCTTTTAACGAACATATAAAACCATATCGGGAGAAAGAAAAGGATTGGATGAAACAAAATTAAAAGCACACATCCAACCATCAAAAATGGATCTGCTTCCTTCGACCATCCACCAACCCAATAAAGAGTGAACAGGTTGAAAAAGAAAAAGGAAAAATAAGAGTAGATAAAAAGTTGCTTGTAATTCTCAATCTTATCGATCAAAAACAAAAGTGGGACAAATCCAACCATCGCAAAAAAACCTGTCTTTAACGGTGGAAATGAAAGTGAAAGCAAAATTCCAGTTGCAAATGAGAGCCAAAATTTCTCGTTAAAAATTTTTTCCTTTTTCAACTCCAGCGCTGAATTTATTTTTGTAAAGTTCGCTTCCATAAATCCAAAGATAAACCACACTAAATCCAACAATTAAGCCAATTACCATCCCAGCAACGACATCGGCTGGATAATGAACCCCGACATAAATTCTTGAAAACGAAACAAGAAAAGAAAAAGAGAAAAGGTATACAGCGTGTTTTTTGTAAAATCTTGATATTAAAGTTGCAACAGTGAAACTATTAACCGCATGACTTGATGGAAAAGACAAACCACTTCCACACCCAACAAGCAACCTCACACCTTCAAGCTCATGACATGGTCTTATCCTGCTGACCAATGGTTTTATGATATGACTGCTCAATTGGTCGCTTATCGCAATTGCTGGGATTAAAAGAATTGCAACTATTCTTCCGTTCTTGCCCCCGAAAATTAAAAGTCCAATCCAGATAAGAACAAGGAAAATTCTCAAGTTTACATCTTTAGTTATAAATGGCATTAAAATGTCGAAAACAGGATTCGCAATTTTAACATTGAAAAAATAGAAAAGTGCTTTATCGATTTGCAAAAGTTCTTGAATCAAGGTTTTCTTTTTTTACTTTTCAAAAAACTTCTCAAGACAAAAACGATCACAACAAGCGTAAGTATTGCAGTTACAACCTTACTATAACCTGAAATTACATCAGCTATCAAATGCCAATTCTCTCCTAAAATTTTGCCACTTGTCACAAGGATTAGATACCATAGAGAAGCGCTGATAAAAGAAAGCAAAATTGATTTTTTCAAATCATATTCCCCAAGTCCAGCAAAAAACGCAACGAAAGCCCTCGTCCCCGCGAGAAACCTGTTTATAACAATGAGAAAGTATCCATATTTTGAAAAAAGTACCTCCACCTTCTTCACATTTTCAGGATTTATGAACTTGATTTTCCCCTTTTCGATTATCTCATCACCAAATTTATCGCCGATGAAGTACATAGTTATGAATCCAAGCGTGCTACCCAAAACAGCGGAAATAAGAGTGAGAGTAAAATCAGTTTTTCCAAGCCCTGACAAAGAAGCGCAAAAAACAACGATAACATCGCTCGGCGAAGGCGGAAAGACATTTTCAACATAAGCGAAGAAAAAAATCACAAGATAAATCCATACATTGTCAACGCTTAAAATGAAATCCAGAATCTGTTTTGTCTCCATTACTCGCTTACTTTTGATTTTATTAGAACAACAGCAAAACACGCAAGAGCGTCTCCCTTCCCTATCGCATCAAACTTCTCGTTTCTCTTCGGTTTGATGGAAATCTTATCAAAAGGGATCTCCAAAATCGAAGATATTTTCTTTTTCATCTCTCCAACGAATGGAGAAAGTTTGACCTCCTCAAGTATCACGGTTGAGTCGATGTTTACTATTTCAAAATTTTTTTCATCAAGTATTTTTTTAACATCTTTAAGAAAAATCTCGCTTCTCGCATTTTTATATTTTTCATCTGTATCTGGAAATAACTCCCCAATGTTTCCAAACCCCAAAGCACCGAGCAAAGCATCGCAAATTGCATGGATCAACACATCGCCATCGGAATGTCCAAGTGAGCCCTTGTTAGATGGAATTTCAACTCCACCAATGTAAAGTTTTCGACCTTCAACGAGCGGATGTATGTCATAACCAATTCCAATCCTCAAGATCAAAGCCAACCCTTTATTTCAAAAGATTTATATTTAGCCTCGTAAGGTTTCCAAGTTATTTGGACATCTTCAACCTGCGCATACCTTGGTCCAACTTTTACAAGTTTTATCAGCTCTTCAACAAGCGAGCGTTCACCCTCAACTTCAATCTCGACATCTCCATTGCTTAGATTTCTTGTCCATCCTTTTAGTCCGAGATGATTAGCGTGCTTTTGGACGAACCATCTAAACCCGACACCTTGAACAAGACCTTTAACGATTATATGTGCGCAAACATAATCCCCAGACATGGCTCTTCAAGAAATTTTTGTTTTCAATCTATCAACGCTAATTTTGAACATCTCTTCAAACTTTTCTAAAGATCCACCAAATTGAACAAAATCATCTTTCCCACCACCTCTACCGCCAGTCGAGTTTAAAATCTCGTTCAAAATCTCTCTTAAATTTATTTCAACATCGCTTGACCTTGCCATTATAAAATTTGCACCGCCAAATTTGGAAGCAAGAACAGAAATGGTTTTGGGATTTTGGATTAACTTGCGAGCCAAAATTTTTAACTCATCAATGTTTCTATTTTCAAAACTTACGCTGACAAAATTTACCCCGTTCACCTTTTCCGAATCCCGAATCAATCTCTCAGCTTCGAACTCAATTAATTTTTCAGTCAGGAAATTTATCAACCTTTGTTTTTCCTTCTGCGCCTCAAGAATTTTATTTACTTGCTCGACGAGTTCCAAATCACGAACACTTAAAAGTGCGACAAGCTCATTTGAAACTTTATTTTTTATCTGATAATCCCTTAACGCCCTTACACCACAGACAAATTCAACCCTTGTTAATCCGCCCTTGACTCTTTCCCACCTTTTAACTTTTATCAACCCTATTTCGCCAGTCCTTGAAACATGCGTTCCACCACAAGGGGAGTAATCAAAATCGCTTACCTCAATAATTCTAATCGTGCCAGATACCTTTGGCGGTTTTCTCAACGGAAATTTTGTAATTTCTGAATCATTGACAAAATGAATTTTAACCTCTCTGTTTTCCCAAACAATTTGATTAGCCAGAAATTCAACTTCGTGAACTTTATCATAATCTAACTTTTCAATGTCAAGATCAATCGTTCCAACATCGTCCCCAAGTCTTGATGATATAGTTTCGCAATTTAGCAAAACCTCAAAAGCCCTTGAGAGTATATGCTGACCTGTATGTTGTTGCATATTTGAGAATCTTCTATCCCAATCAATTTGACACTCGACTTCACCATGGGACAAGTTTCCGTCAATTATGTGTAAAATTTCACCATCTTCTGACTCTATAACATCAATAACCCTTGCGTTATCAATTAGTCCAGTGTCATGCTCTTGTCCCCCTGATGTTGGATAAAAATAAGTCTCATCAAGTATGACAGCGGTTTGTCCATTATGATTTTTAACATCTATCACCCTTGCTCTAAATTGCGTGGTATAACTGTCGCTATAGTAAAGTTTGCGTGCCATTGAAAACTGAATTTTTTATTAAATTTACATGCTGTGGAGCTGATTTTCAAAAATTCAAGAAACTCTAAACCGCATCAATTTGTTAGAAATTGTAAGCCGAATTTAACAACAAAACTTGGAGGTGCTACGATGCGGTTAGCGAAATTCTTTTTTAGTCTTCTTATTCCTTTGATCACCATCTTTTTCTTTTCATCTCTTCCAGCCCAGCAGAAAACTGAGACTAAGAAGGTAACCTTTAAAGGTGAGGTTCTCGATCTTGCTTGCTATATTGCTGGAGAAAAAAAAGGGGCTGAGCATAAAAAATGTGCGGACATGTGCATTAAAGGGGGTGCACCGATTGGAATTTTAACAGATGATGGGAAAGTATATCTCATAGTTGAAAACCATTCAAAGTCAGAGCCGTATGAAAAGTTAAAAAATTATGCAGCTGAAAAAGTGACGATAACAGGTGTCTTATATCAGCGTGGTGGTTTGCCTGGGGTTGTAATTGAATCTGTTGAACCAGCAAAGTAATTCTTATAACGGGCAGGTTTTCAGCCTGCCCTTTTTAATAATAAAATAAAATGGAGGATGAAACGAAGCATTTGGTTGCTGATTATATTCGCCATTGTATTTATACTGATCATTTCCTGGCTCATCATAACTTCCCCTAATCATACATCGGTATGGAAAGGTAGAGAAGTTGCCCTCAAATATGGTTGTTTCAATTGTCACGGTTTTGAAGGACAAGGAGGCATACAGAACCCTAAATATCGCTATCACGAAATCCCATCATGGCAAGGTGGAACAGCGATGATGTTTATTCTAAGTGAAGATGAGTTAAAAGAATGGATTCTCTACGGAAAGCCTAAAAGATTGCAAAACACCGAGCACGGCGGGATTATAAAAATGCCAGCATACGAAAAAATTATTTCTGAAAAGGAACTAAACTATTTGATTTCCTACCTTAATGCGGTTATGGAATTGATCGAGATAGATAACGACAGCGCAAAGGTTGGCTATGAGATAGCGAAAAATTTGGGTTGCTTCGGCTGCCACGGTCCCTACGGTATGGGCGGTATGCCAAATAAAGGTTCATTCAAAGGTTATATACCTGGGTGGGATGGGAAGGACTTCAAAGACCTCGTCAAAGATGAAAATGAACTTAAAGAGTGGATATTGGACGGAAAGATAAAACGACTTGAAAAGAATCCAATTGCAAATATATTTCTTAAAAATCAGATTGTCAAAATGCCCGCTTATAAAAATGTTTTAAGCGAAAATGAAATAAATTACTTGATTTCCTACATCGAATGGTTAAGGAAAGAAAATTTCTAAACGACACTGAACAAAGCTACCACTGCTTGTCCAAGCGATAACCCCCCATCGTTCGGCGGAACCTTTGAATGGGTGTAAACTTCAAAACCAAGTTTGGTGAGTTTTAAAACTGTCTTTTCCACAAGCAGAGAATTTTGGAAAACCCCACCACTTAAGACGACCTTATTTAACCCCGTTTCAACCCTTGCTCTGCGTGAAACTTCACAAATTGTGTTCGCAATTGTGTTGTGAAATTTTCCAGAGATTTTGGGAATTGGCACACCATTGGCAAGGTCTTCAACAATTTGTTCAACGCACGGTTTAAAGTTCACCACTAATGGCTTTGAACCATCATTAATTTCAAACCAGTAATATCCGTCTTCATTTTCATCGGCAAGCATTTGAAATTCCATCGCTGCTTGAGCTTCATAGTTAACATTTAATCTAACCTGACAAAGCGCAGAAATCGCATCAAACAACCTTCCAACAGCGGAAGTAAAAGGTGAGTTGATTTTTTTATCTATGATTTGCAAAAGAATCTTAAGTTTGTTTTCTCTTTCCTCAAATAAATTTTTAACAAATGGAATTTCAATGTTTACAAAATCATGCCCAAATGTGTGATAAAGATATGAAACCGCCATCCTCCATGGCTCTTTTATTGAAACTTCGCCTCCCGGAAGTGGGACATATTCAAAGTGAGCAAATCTCTCAAACTTTGAAAGTTCAGCAATTAAAAACTCTCCACCCCATATCTTGCCATCAATTCCAAAGCCTGTTCCATCAAATGCAACCCCAATCACAGGTTCAGATAAATTATTCTCTGCCATACAGCTAACGACATGTGCATGATGATGTTGAACTGGGACTTTAATCGGGATGTCAAGCTCAAGAGCGTATTTAGTGGAGAGATACTCCGGATGCATATCGTACGCAAGGATTTTGGGATTTAAATCAAAAAGTTTTTTAAAATGTTCAACTCCCTCAATTAATGATTTTAAGGTAGCCCAATTCTCAAGGTCACCTATATGATGGCTTAAAAAAGCATACCTTCTCTTCAAAAAACAAAAAGTATTTTTTAGATGCCCGCCCACAGCCAAAACATGTTCCTTTGCTTCAAACGGTATTCTAATTGGATAAGGTACATATCCACGCGAACGCCTTATCATCGTCGGCTTCCCAGAAATCACAGCTGCAACCGAATCATCACAGCGTATGTGGATCTCCCTATTATGAACAAGGAAAAAGTCAGCTATATTTCGCAACCTTTCAAAAGCATCATCATCTTTATACGCTATCGGTTCTTCGGTCAAATTTCCACTTGTCATGACAAGGGGAATATTTACCTCCTTCAAAAGAAGATGATGAAGCGGAGTATATGGCAACATAACCCCAAGATAAGAATTTCGCGGTGCTACTTCATAAGCTATGGGGCAATTTTTCTTCTTTTTCATCAAAACGATTGGGCGTTGAATTGATGTTAAAAGTTTTATCTCGCTTTCGTCGTATTCACAAATTTTATCAAGCCATTCAACGCTTGGGATCATAATTGCAAACGGTTTTTCGATCCTCAATTTTCTTTTTCTTAATTCAGCGACCACTTCATTATTCAAAGCGTCGCAAGCCAGGTGATAACCGCCAAGTCCTTTTATTGCGACTATAAAACCATCGCGTAAAATTTTCGAAGTTTCTTTTATAACATCATCACAATTTACCTCATCCAGATTTTTGTCAAGAAGTTTAATTTGGGGACCACAAACAGGACAGGCATTGGGCTGGGCATGAAACCTTCGGTTTGAAGGATCATGATATTCGTGTTCACATTTATCGCACATCTTAAAAACTGACATCGTCGTCTTCGGTCTATCGTAAGGCACATCGATTATAATAGTAAATCTTGGACCACAATTTGTGCAGTTTATAAACGGATATCTAAACCTTCTATCGGCGGGATCAAAAAGTTCTCTAAGACAATCCTCGCATGTTGAGACATCGGGCGAAATTAAAACGAACTTTTCCTCACCTTCTTTGCTCTTCTCGATGAAGAACTCTTTATAACCCTTTACCTCAGAAGGCTCACAAACTATTTTTTCGATTAACGAAAGTGGCGGGGCTTTTTTAGGGATTTCCTTTATAAACTCATTTACTGCTTCCTCTTCGCCTTCAACCTCAATATAGACACCATTCGTATCGTTATAAATATAACCCTTCAAATTAAACTCATTCGCAAGCTTAAAAATAAATGGCCTAAATCCAACTCCTTGGACAATTCCCTCAATGTAAATCTTTTGAGCTTTTAACATTTTCCTTGAATTTTTCAACCCTGTTTTTAAACCAATTTATCCAACTTTCAATCCCTTCGCCAGTTTTACATGAAATTGGGAAAATCTTTGCATTTGGATTCACTTCAAGAACATTTTTTTCAAGTTCTTTTAATTCAACCCCAGCGTATGGTAAAAGATCAATTTTATTTAACAGGACAACCTCAACTTCATGAAACATAAGCGGATATTTTTTAGGTTTTTCTGCCCCTTCAACAACGCTATAAACCATAACCCTCAAATCCTCACCAAGGTAAAACTCGGCTGGACAAACGAGATTTCCAACATTTTCAATAAAAAGTATGTCAAATCCATCAACTTTAAACTCATGAAGCACGTTATGAACCATACGAGCATCAAGATGGCAGACATTACCAGTTGTTATCTGATACGCAGGAACACCCAATGCTTTTATCCTATCGGCATCAACCGTCGTTTGCAAGTCCCCCTCAATTACTGCAATAGCAAGATCATCCTTAAGATGTTTGATCATCACTTCAAGAACAGATGTTTTCCCAGCACCAGGGGCTGACATCAAATTTACCGTGAAAACTCCCCATTTTCTAAATAGTTCTTTGTTCTCCAAGGCTATTTCCTCATTCGCTTGAAGAATTTTCGTGCCGACATCAATTTTGTGCATTGCAAGCCCCAAATTTATTTTTATCTACTCAATTTCGATATATTCAACTCTCATCTCCCTGCCCGAGATAATGCTCATCGGTTCGGAGCAATTGGGACAAAATAAATTAAAATCATTCATTGTTTCAAGAACAAATCCACAGAAATTGCAGATTGACTTAAACTTAACTATTTCAATCTCAAGTTCAGCGTTTTCAGCAATTGTCCCAACTTTCGCTATATCAAAAGAAAACTCCAATGCTTCTTTTACCACACCAGAAAACTCTCCGATTTGAACTTTAATTTTTTTAACTGCTTTTGAATCATTTTCCCTTGCGATATTCTCAGCAATTTCAATAATACTTTGTGCAATGGAAAGTTCGTGCATTTAAAATCGACAGCCAAAATTTTAATATAATTTAAGAATTTTCTGAAAACAATCAACGAAATTTTAGCTGTTTTGCGCTTTAAAGCCTTGATTCTTGCTTTTGTTAGGGGTTTTATTTATATTTTCAAAGCATATCCGAAACAAAACTTAAGAAATTATGGCTACAACTGCTGATATTAGGAATGGTTTGAACATAAGATATAACGGTAAAGTCTACACAATTATTGATTTTCAGCACGTCAAGAGAGGTCGTGGTGGTGCATTTGTAAGGGTTAAACTTAAAGATGTCAAGACAGGAAGGATTTTAGAGGAAACTTTTGATTCAGGTGAAGAAATTGAAATAGTGAGGCTCGATTTTAGAAAATTTCAATTTTTGTATAAAGATGGGGATGAATTTGTTTTTATGGATCTTGAAACATTTGATCAAATCCATGTTCCGTCTGATCTTGTTGGGGATAACGCTTTGTTCATGAAGGAAAATGAAACTGTTGATATTTTATTCGACGGTGACCAAATCCTTGGAATTCAGCTTCCAACCTTTGTTGAACTTGAAGTTGTTGAAACAGAGCCTGGAATTAAGGGGGACACTGTAACAAATGTAATGAAGCCAGCGAAGCTTGAAACTGGTGCTGTTATAAATGTTCCATTGTTCATTGAGCAGGGCGAAAAAATTAGGGTTGACACAAGAACAGGCGAATATGTTGAAAGAGTAAAATAAAAGGAGAACTAAACAAAGATGGATTTAAATTATATTAAAGAACTCATTAAAGCGGTTGACGAAAGCGGTGTTGAAGAAGTTGAAATAGAGATCGAGGGTTCAAGGCTAAGGATAAGCAAAAACCGTAAGGGTGAGACCGTTGCACAATCCAGCACGAACTCATTCCCGAACTTTATTCCAATTCCGTTTCCATTTTATCCACCGATTGGAGCAGTTCAGCAACCTATGACTATACCTCAAGTTCAAACCCCTGAAACCAAAGTTGAAGCTCCAAAAGAAGAAAAAGGCGCTGGTGCAACGGAGGTTCCAGTTGTTGAAAAAGGTAAAAAATATCATGAGATAAAATCTCCAATAGTTGGAACATTTTACCGAGCGCCCGCTCCAGATGCAGAGCCGTATGTTAAAGTTGGCGATGAGGTTTTCCCTGGAACAGTTCTCTGTATAGTTGAAGCGATGAAACTTATGAATGAAATTGAATCTGATGTCCACGGCATAGTTGCCAAAATCCTTGTTGAGAACGCTCAACCCGTTGAATATGGCCAGCCTCTCTTCCTCATCGAGCTTCTCGATTAAAGAAAAAAATTTTATGGGAAAAATTGTTTAAAAAGATTTTAATCGCCAATAGAGGTGAAATAGCTTTAAGGATCATCAGAACCTGCAAAGAGCTTGGCATAAAGACAGTTGCGGTTTATTCCGAAGCAGATAGATACTCCCTCCACGTTAGATTTGCAGATGAAGCAGTTTGTATAGGTCCAGGACCAAGCAAGGATAGTTATCTTAACATTCCAAGGATAATTGCAGCAGCTGAGATAACAAACGCCGAGGCAATTCACCCAGGTTATGGTTTTTTAGCTGAAAATGCGATGTTTGCTGAAATTTGCGAATCATCGGGGATAAAGTTCATCGGTCCGACGCCAGATGCAATTGAAGCGATGGGTGATAAGGCATTGGCGAAAGAAACAATGAGAAAGGCAGGGGTTCCTGTGATTCCTGGAAGTGATGGTGTTGTTGAAACATTAGAAGAAGCGAGAGAAATTGCAAATGAGATCGGCTATCCAATAATGCTGAAAGCTGCTGCAGGTGGCGGTGGAAAAGGTATGAGAATGGTAAACGATGAAAGCGAACTTGAAAACGCATGGCAAACAGCAAGAGCAGAAGCGGAAGCTGCTTTTGGAAATCCAGCAGTTTATATTGAAAAATTCATTGAAAGACCGAGGCATATCGAAATTCAAATCCTTGCGGATGAATACGGCAATGTAATACATCTTGGGGAAAGGGACTGCTCAATTCAAAGAAGGCATCAAAAATTAGTAGAGGAATCACCATCTCCGATTGTAACTCCTGGGCTTCGCGAAGCGATGGGCCAGGCAGCTGTAAAAGGAGCAAAAAGCGTTAAATATAGAAACGCTGGAACAATTGAATTTCTTGTCGACAAGAATGGAAACTTTTACTTCATGGAAATGAACACCCGAATTCAAGTTGAGCATCCGGTGACAGAAATGGTCTATGGTATAGATATAGTAAGAGAACAAATTAGAATTGCAGCAGGTGAAAAACTTAACATAAAACAAAGGCAATTAAAACCCAACGGGCACGCCATCGAATGCAGAATAAATGCGGAAGACTCGTACAACGGATTCAGGCCCTCGCCTGGAAAAATAACTGGACTTCACTTCCCCGGCGGTTTTGGCATTAGAGTAGATTCACATATCTATCAGGATTATGTTGTCCCACCTTACTATGACTCGTTGATAGCAAAATTAATTGCCCATGGGAGAACAAGGGACGAAGCGATTGCAAGAATGTTGAGGGCACTTGAAGAGTTCGTAATCGAGGGTATACATACGACAATTCCATTTCATATAAAACTTTTAAATTCACCCGAATTTAGAAGTGGGGTTGACTACGATACAAAATTTGTCGACCTTAAATTTAATATGAATGATTAAAACCTAAAAAGGAGAAAGCCATGCAATTCCCAGAAAACCTAAAGTACACAAAAGAACATGAATGGATAAGGGTTGAAGATAACTCCATTGGCGTTGTTGGGATAACAGAGTATGCTCAAAGTGAACTTGGTGATATTGTATATGTTGAACTTCCACAAATTGGAAAAGTTGTAAAACAACTTGAATCATTTGGAACAATCGAAGCTGTAAAAACAGTTGCTGATCTTTTTGCACCTGTTTCAGGCGAAATAATTGAAGTAAATGAAAAGCTGAAAAGCTCACCCGAACTAATTAACAAGGATCCTTATGGTGAAGGCTGGATAATCAAAATTAAAATCAAGGATCTAAACGAACTTAACAATCTTCTCTCTGCGGAAGATTACCGAAAACTTATAGGCAAGTAAAAACTTTAAAATTTAAGGGAGCACATAAAATGGGCTTCGTTCCAAATACCGATGAAGATAGGCAAGAAATGCTAAAGGCAATCGGCGTTTCATCATTTGAGGAATTGATCTCAGATATACCTGAAGAGATAAGATTAAAGGAAGATTTAAAACTTCCCGAGCCTCTCTCTGAATATGAAGTTTTAAAAGAACTTCAAAGCATATCCGAAAAAAATCTTGACTTAAATCACGCAATTTCATTTCTTGGCGGTGGAGCATATGATCACTTCATACCATCTGCTGTTTTCACAATAATAAGTAGATCTGAATTTTACACCGCTTATACTCCGTATCAAGCCGAAGTAAGTCAGGGAACGCTTCAAGCGATCTATGAATATCAAAGCATGATCTGCAGGTTGACTGGAATGGATGTTGCAAACGCCTCTATGTATGATGGTGGAAGTGCACTTGCGGAAGCAGTTTTACTTGCGCTTGGTTATACTGGAAGAAATGAGGTTGTCATCGCTGGACCAGTTAACCCAAATTATTTAACTGTAGTTCGAACCTATACACACCCAAGAAGAGCAAATGTTAAACTAACTAAATTTGATTCAGGCGTTTGCGATATTGATGATTTAAAAGCTAAAATAACAGATCAAACAGCTTGCGTTGTTGTTCAGCAGCCAAATTTCTTTGGAAATATTGAAGATGTGTTTGAGATTGAAAAACTCACACATAGCAAGGGAGCTTTGTTCATAGTTGCGATTGATCCAATTTCGCTTGGAATTTTAGTTCCACCAGGCGAATATGGTGCAGATATAGTCATTGGCGAGGGACAATCGCTTGGAATTCCACTAAGTTTCGGTGGCCCATATCTTGGTATTTTCGCTACAAAAGAGTTTTTAATCAGAAAAATTCCAGGACGACTTTCTGGAGTTACAATCGATAGAAATGGTGAGCGTGGTTTTACCCTTACACTTCAAACTAGAGAACAGCATATAAGAAGAGAAAAGGCAACTTCAAATATCTGCACAAACCAAGGCTTGATGATGCTCGCTGCGACAGTTTATATGGCTTTGATGGGAAAACAAGGATTGAGGGAAGTTGCAACCCTTTGTCTCCAAAAGAGTCATTATCTTGCTGAACAAATTTCAAAAATCGATGGCTTTAAACTGAAATATAATCAACCGTTCTTCAAGGAATTTGTCGTTCAAACTCCTATTCCTGCATCCAAGATCAAAGAAAAGTTACAGGCTAAAAAAATTCTACCTGGAATTGACTTATCAAAGTTTTCTGGCTATGGGGACGGCTTGTTAATTGCTGTGACCGAGAAAAGAACAAAGAAAGAAATGGATTTATTCGTTGAAGAGTTAAAAAGCTTGTAATTAATTCTTTGGGGGCGACTTTCGCCCCCTATTTTTTATAGAAGTGCCAAAAAGTTAAACATCCCAAGCCCCTAATGAAACGATTTTCCGTTATAATCCCAACCCTAAACGAAGAAAGAACACTCCTTTGGGCAGAAAAAACATTCACAAATGAAGTGAAACAAAATTACGATGTTGAAGTTATAATAAGCGACGGGGGAAGCACAGATAATACAATTGAAATAGCTAAAAGATTCGCCGATAAAATTGTTTTAAATGAATTAGGGGAAAAACAAACCATTGCAAGTGGAAGAAATCTTGGGGCTTTAAACTCAAATGGAGAGATACTTGTTTTTTTAAATGCAGATGCAAGAATAAGTGATATTGATACATTTTTCAAATTATGCAATAATCTGATGAAAATGCCACAAGTGGTTGCTCTCTCTTTTGAAGTTGAAGTTTACCCCGAAGAGGAAACATTTAAAGACAAAATATTTCACTGGTTTCTAAATAAATTTTTTGCGCTTTTAAATGTCATAGGGCTTGGAATGGGAAGAGGTGAATGTAATGTTGTAAAAAGAGAAGTTTTCTTCAGCATAAATGGATACAATGATAAACTCGTGGCTGGTGAAGATTTCGAACTGTATGTGCGACTTCGTCGCCTTGGGAAGATAATAAATGTTTACGGAGTTAAAATCTATGAATCGCCGAGAAGATATAGAAAATACGGCTACCTGCGAACCATTGCTTTGTGGTTTTTTAACTCCGTTTCAATTATCTTATTTAAAAAGTCGATCTCAAGCAAGTGGGATATGGTAAGATGAAAAAGTTTTTTTTAATTCTTTTTATTTTTTCAGCCAATATCTTCTCACAAGTTGAAAATGTTCCTGTCTCGCACAGCGTATACGCCTTTTTAAAAAGAATGGAGGTAAGGGGCATAATTAAAAATTTTGATGACGCTTCCCTGCCGATCTCAAGAAGCGAGGTTGCAAATTTTCTAAAAGAGATTTACTCAAAGCGTGACAAGTTAAGCACAAAGGAACAAGGATATCTTGAACTCTTGATGATCGAGTTTGAAAATGAATTGAAAAGTGAAAATTTTTTTGAAACATCGATCTTGAACGATGGATTTAAATTCAAAGATGGAATTTTTTCGGACAAAGCGAAATATCTTTACGCTTATAGAGATTCAAACATTAATTTCTTCGCCGATTTACTTTTTAACCTTGATGTAAGGTTTGCGAAAAATTCAAAGGTCGCTTTAGCTGAAATTGGCGGAAGATTAAGGGGAACATACGGTGGTAAACTTGGATTTTACATTCAATCAACAGACGGACAATCCTTTGGGAGTAAAGAACTGGCGCTTGAAGATTTAAGATTAAAGCAAAATTATAAATTTAACGAGCAAGGCTCGGTTAACTTTGACTTTACCGAAGCATACATAAAGTATCAAACAAACCATTTGAGTTTTCAACTTGGCAGAGAATTGATAACGCAGGGCTATGGATTTTCTGGCAAGCTTTTCGTCTCGCAAACTTCACCAGTTTTCGATTTCTTAAAAATTCGATTTAAATACAAAGGTGTATCTTACGATTTTCTCCACTCATGGCTTCTCGGTGCAAAGTTTATAATTCCAGACACCATCGCAGGTAATATGACAGTTATAAATTCAAAATATCTTGCAACCCATAGGTTAAATTTTAACTTTTGGGACAAGTTCAACTTCGGAGTTTGGGAAGGTGTTATCTACACGAAGCGTTTCCCAGAACTTGCCTATCTTAATCCAATCAACTTTTACAAATCTGCCGAACATTCGCTCCAAGATAGAGATAATACACTTCTTGGTTTTGATTTCAAATCAAACATTTTTAAAAATTTTCAAATTTACGGAACAGTTTTAATTGACGATATAAACTTTCCAACTATTGGCACTGGCTGGTATGGCAACGAACTTGGTTATCAAGTTGGATTTTATTTCGCCGATTTTGTAAAAGACGCTGATCTTATATTTGAATACACAAGGATTGAGCCATATGTTTACTCTCACAAGTTTAATGAAAACAATTACACGCACAATGGTTTTTTATTAGGACACCAAATTGGGCCAAATTCAGATGATTTTTTCATTAAAATTGTTTATCTTCTCTCAAAAAGAGCGATATTGACGATTTTTGGAGAAAAAATAAGGCATGGGAAAAACCCTGTAGCTGGTTCTGACACAATAAATGTTGGAGGTGATTTCAATCTCGGACATCGAATATGGGACGCTGAAAAAGTGAAATTTCTTGATGGAATCGTTGAAAATAACTTCAGATTCGGCTTCGATTTGATTTGGGAGATAAAGAAAGATATTGTGCTTGGATTAGGTATTGGAAAAAATGAAAAAAATTTTTTAACTTACCTCAAAATAAAAGTAGATTATTAAAGGAGGTAAAGAAAAAATGTTTAGGCAAAAATTTTCGCCGTTGACTATAATAATTACTCTTATTGTTGGAGTGGTAATTGGGGCAAATCTAAACAGTTTGCTTTCAACCGATGATGTTTATATACAGATAATGAAACTTAACGATGTCTTGAATCTGACGAGAAAAAATTATGTCGATAAAGTTGATACGCAAACACTTGTAGAAGCTGCCATAGAAGGAATGCTTGGTGTCCTTGACCCGCACTCGGTATATATTCCCGCTAAAGCAATGGAAAGGGTGAATGAAGATATAAGGGGTAGCTTTGAAGGAATTGGCATTGAATTCACGATCATTAATGATACTATAAATGTTGTTTCACCGATTGCTGGGGGTCCGAGCGAACAACTTGGCATAATGGCTGGGGATAAAATAATCAAGATAGATGATGAACCGGCGATAGGATTGAAAAATGAAGATGTTATAAAGAAACTTCGTGGTCCAAAGGGAACGAAGGTAAAGGTTACAATCCTAAGACCCGGGGTTAAGGAATTGCTTGATTTTGTTATAACAAGGGATAAAATTTCAATCTATAGTGTTGATGTTGCTGTGATGGTATCAAAAGATGTCGGTTATATAAGCGTAAATAGATTTTCTGAGACGACAGATCGTGAGTTTAAAGAGGCTGTTCAAAAGTTGAAGTCTCAAGGTATGAAGAAACTTATCCTTGACTTGAGGAATAACCCCGGCGGACTTCTTTCCGAAGCTGTGAGGCTTGCGGATGAGTTTCTCCCCAAGGGGAAATTGATAGTTTACACAAAGGGACGCCTTCCTGAATACAATGAAGAATTTTATGCAACATCAGAAGGAGTTCTTGAAGATGTCCCTGTCATTGTGCTTGTTAATCAAGGTTCAGCATCGGGAAGCGAAATCGTTGCGGGTGCGATACAGGATTGGGACAGAGGACTTGTGGTTGGTGATACTACATTTGGTAAGGGGCTTGTGCAAAGACAATTTCCATTAAACGATGGTTCTGCAATCAGATTAACGACAGCGAGATACTATACCCCAAGTGGAAGATTGATTCAGAAACCATATGAAGGAAAGAAATATACAGCATTAGCCGAACATCCCGGCAAAGGTAAAGATTCAGTGAAAATAGCTTACAACACAAAAATTTTATCCCGACCTGTTTATGGGGGTGGCGGAATTGCACCAGACTTTTTCGTGAAAACTCAGACTTTGACTGATCTTTCTGTCAACATAAGAAGGCAAAATTTATTCTACATCTTTATTTCAAACTTCATGGACAATAAAGGGAATGAAATAAGGGCTAAATATGCGAATAACTTTGAATATTTTAGAAAAAACTTCCAGATAACGGATGAAATGCTCAATGAATTCAAAAACTTCGTCGTTTCCAAAGGAATAAAATGGGATGAGGAGCAATATCAAAAAGACATGGCATATATCAAAGCCATTTTAAAGGCGCATATAGCAAGATTCATTTGGAGGAATGAGGGTTGGTATCCGATAATGCTTGAAGTTGATGAACAATTTCAAAAAGCCCTTGAGTTGATGCCGCAGGCGGAGAAACTTTTAGCGAGCAGTAAATAGGTTTAACAGCTTCCGCTTTTAGGCGGAAGCTGTTTATTTAAAAATAAATTTCGGTGAGAAAATGAAATTGTTACAAGCGCTATTTTTAATTTTTGCACTTGCCATGAATATCTTCGCACAGGCTCAACAGCAGACAACGAAATATTCCGTCGATGATGTAATGAAAAAACTCGAAGCTATGGATAACTCATTTAAGGGAAAGGTTGACGAAATTCGTGGAGAGTTTGAACAAAAGTTAAATCAAAGTGTGAATCAAATAAGAGAAGAACTGTCATCAAAAATTGAAAAAATTGATTCAAAAATATCAACAATTTCATCCGAGACAGAGCAACTCTCTAAAAGGGTCAGTAGAGTTGAGACGCAAAGTTATGATTTAAGAAATCGCATTTCCAAAGTTGATGAGAAAGTTTCAAGCGTTGGAACCGAAATCAGCGATGTAAAACGCTCCATTGGTGAAGTAAACCAGGGCGTAAGGGAAGTTTCCACTAAAATTGATGAAAGCAGTTCAAAATTTGATGAAATTATCTCAAAGCTTGGTTCAAACAAAGCAACGCTCGTGGTTGGGTTTATTATCGTTATAATCCTTTCAGCTGGCGTGGCCTTTGGAATGATAAATCTTTCAAAGTTAACAAAATCAGCTGAGAAAAATATAATTGATAGCTTTGAAACCGCTACTGGAAAAATTGATGTAACTGCAAATGATTTAAAAACAATAATTGATGTTCTCAAACAACAAACCAGTGAAGTAATAGCGTATCAAAAAATACTTGAAGAGAGAATAATTTCAGCACAGCAACGAATTGAAGAAAAACTTGAGGAGAAGTTAGCAGCGAGAAGAAGAGCGCAAAGAAAAGCATCTGGTTCTAGTGAATAGAGCATGCGTTTTAGTTTTATCCTAATTTTCACAATATCATTTATAACTACGCAATTAGTTTCTCAACAGGAATTTGAAAAATTCGATAAGTCATTTAATACATCGTTCATTCAAGTAGGCGAGGAACTAATTTATGAGGTCAAGTATCTTTTCTTTAAGCTTGGTCAAATAAGGTTCAAGGTTGTTGATAAGTTCATTGAAAACGGAATTGAGTTTTATAAGGTTAGAGTAAATGTTGATTCTTATTCTGTTCCATTTATTGATATCCATGCTAGCTTTGAGGCGATTTTTGATTCGAGATTTGTGGCAAGAAGATATTACAGTGAGCTTAACGAGCGAAAGTATTACCAAAGTGTTAAGTATTGGTTTTCTAAAAATCTATCAGCTTATATTGTTGAGAAAAATTATCAAAACTTCGAGTATAATACGAAAGGGCAAAGGATAGATACGGTTAAAGTTTTAACCATGTATTGTGATGGTCCATCTCTTTTTTATTATGCGCGAGCGAATTTTAAGCAATCTAAAACGATGGTAGTGCCGACATTTGTTGAAGGAGTAAAAGGAATTACAATCATAAACTTTGGCAAAAAGAAAACAAAAATAAAAATAGATGCACTGGACAAACCGATTGATGCTTATGAAATCGATGGGAAAGCAAGCTATATTGGATTTTTCGGATTGACCGGGGACTTCACTGGTTGGATAAGCGCAGATGAAAGAGCTATCCCGTTGAAAGGTAAGGTAAAAGTTTTAGTTGGCAGTGTTATAGTCGAGTTAAAAAGCTGGAACAATATAAAAGAAACAAAGGGGAATTAAAACATGAAAATATTACCCTACAGGGGTAAATTTCCGGAGATTGACGAATCAGTTTTCATAGCTGAAGGAGCAGTTATAATTGGGGATGTTGTGATTGGAAAAGATTCAAATATATGGTTTAATGCAGTGATACGCGGTGATGTCAATTATATAAGAATTGGTGAAAGAACAAACATTCAAGATGGTTGCATTCTTCACGTGACAACGGAAAGATATCCACTGATTGTTGGCAATGATGTTACGGTTGGGCATGGCGCAATTTTACATGGGGCAGTGATTAAAGATAAATGTTTAATTGGAATGGGGGCTATTGTTCTTGATGGCGCTGAAGTCCAACCTTACTCACTTGTAGCCGCTGGATCACTTGTAAGGCAAGGATTTGTTGTGCCCGAAGGTACGCTCGTTGCTGGCGTTCCTGCAAGGGTTGTAAGAGAGCTGACAAACGAAGAAAAAAAGATGCTCGAGGAATCCGCCATTCATTATGTTGAACTTTCAAAGGAATATAAGAATTTAAAGGGGGTAAACTATGAAATTAAAAATTTGGGGCTGTAGAGGTTCAATTCCCACACCAGGGAAGGATACAGTTCGCTACGGGGGGAATACACCCTGCGTTGAACTTAAACTTGATGATAATAATTTGATAATTCTTGACTCTGGAACGGGAATAAAGAATCTTGGCAATTATCTGATTCATAAAGGTGAATCTACAAGGGCTTATATAATGATAACTCACCCACACTGGGATCATATTCAGGGCTTTCCATTTTTTAAACCGCTCTTTATTTCAGGGAATGAATTTACAATAGTTGGATCAGGGGCAAAGACCAAAACCCTTGAGCAAATTGTTGCAGATCAAATGGATAGGGTTTATTTCCCCGTAAGGTTAAGCGAACTAAAAGCAAGTATAAAATTTTTGCAAGTTGGCGAGGAAGAATTTAAAGTTTATGATGCCACGGTCCAGACAATTTATGTTAACCATCCAGGATTTACACTTGGTTACAGGATAAGTTTCAATAATAAGACTGTTGTCTACATAAGCGACAATGAACCGTTCGATAGAGAGATCACACCATATCTTTTTAATTGGGAAAAAGAAGTTGTTGAAAGGTTTGATAAGATTCCTGGGGATCCGAATAGTAGAATTTTTGAATTCGTTAAAGGCGCTGATCTTTTAATCCATGATACGACTTACACACCTGAGGAATATGTTGAAAAAGTTGGCTGGGGACATTCACACTATCTTTTCACATTAAGAGTCGCACATGAGGGTAATGTAAAGCGACTTTTACTATTTCATCACGATCACACTCACACGGACAATATGGTGGATGAAATCTTTGAACACTGTAAAAACGAGATGAAAAAGAAAAAATATAATTTTAACCTTCTGGTTGCAGCTGAGGGGATGGAAATAGAAATTTAACACCGTGAATAATGGTGAGAAGATATGCATTATTCTTGAGTGATGATGACAAAAACAAGCTTATAAAGTTTTTGGAAAATTCAATCGATCCAAACTCTACGCTTTACCGCAGGGCAAAAATTGTTTTGTTAAAAGCGGAGGGAAAATCACTTGATGAGATAGCTAAGGAAATTGGTTTTACCAAGCAAGCTGTTGCTTATATCGTTAAACTATTCAAAAAGAAAGGCTTGGCTGGTATTATTCCGAAGAAAAGAGGGAAAAAAGAAAAATTTTCAGAGGAAGACAGACGAAAAATTATAGATCTTGTTAATCAATTTGCTCCGTTTGAGTTTGGCATTCAGAAAAGATATTGGACATTGAGAACAATTGTGAGGGCAATGCGAAAAATTTATAATATTAAAATTTCGGTTGGCACAGTTCGCAAAATTCTGAAAGATGCAAATATCGACCTTAAAACAATGAGAGATAAATTTAAAAAACAAAGATTAATTGATTACCTCAGGTCATAATCCCCCATAGATTTCTATCAAGGCTACGATACTGAATTGCCTCGCTCAAATGTTCAGGCTTTATACTTTCACTCCCCGAAAGGTCAGCGATAGTTCTTGCAACCTTTAGTATTTTATCATAAGCGCGAGCGGAAAGACCAAGCTTCGTTATAGCGTTTTTCAAAATTGCTTCCCCATCCGAATCAATTTTACAAAATTCTCTAATTTCTCTCGTTTGCATATCAGCGTTTTTGAAAAGGTTTTTTCTACCCCTAAATCTTTTCAGCTGTATCTCTCTTGCTTTAATAACTCTTTCCCTTATCTGCGCAGATGTTTCACCTATTGCTTTGCTTGCAAGTTCTGAATATTTAACAGCGGGAACTTCTATGTGGATATCAATTCTATCAAGAAGTGGACCCGATATTTTTCCCATATATTTTTGAATTTGAGCTGGGGAGCATGTGCACTGCTGATGTGGATTTCCAAGATTTCCACATGGACAAGGATTCATCGCGCAAACAAGCATAAAGTTAGCTGGATATTCAACCGTCATTTTCGTTCTACTTATTGTAACCTTTTTATCTTCAAGGGGTTGTCTTAAAACCTCAAGAACATTGCGATTAAATTCTGGAAGTTCATCCAGAAATAAAACTCCGTGGTGTGCAAGTGAAATTTCCCCAGGCCGTGGAATTGTTCCGCCACCAACGAGTGCCGAGTCAGAAATTGTATGATGTGGCGCTCTAAATGGACGGGTCGCAATAAGAGCTGTGTTTGGCGGTAAAAGTCCAGCTACCGAATGAATTTTCGTTGTCTCAAGGGCTTCTTCAAGTGTCATAGGTGGTAGTATCGTTGGAAGTCGTTTCGCAAGCATTGTTTTACCACTTCCAGGTGGACCAATCATTATGACATTATGCCCACCCGCTGCAGCTATTTCAAGAGCCCGCTTAACATTTTCTTGCCCCTTTACATCTGCAAAATCAATTGTATACTTGCTCTCTTGATTGAAAATTTCATCTATGTCAATTTTAAATGGGTTTAAAAGTTGATGTTCACCGTTTAAAAAATTAACAACCTCTGCAAGTGAGCCCATTGGATAAACCTCGATTTCCGAAACTATCGCTGCCTCTTTCGCATTCTCCTTTGGAAGAATTACTCCTTTTAATCCAGAATTTTTTGCAGAAATTGCAATTGGAAGAGCACCGTGAATTGGTCTTAAGGTTCCATCAAGAGCAAGCTCCCCAAGAATTATAAATTTGTCAAGTATATCCGATTGAATTTGTTCAGTTGCTGATAAAATTCCAATCGCTATCGGCAAATCAAACTGTGAACCCTCTTTCTTTATATCGGCTGGAGCTAGATTTACAGTTATCTTTTTGTTTGGGAATTTAAAACCGGAATTTTTAATCGCAGCGTTAACCCTTTCCCTGCTTTCCTTCACCGAACTATCTGGCAAACCAACGATCGTAAAAGCAAATAATCCTTGTTCAATATGAGTTTCGACTTTTACAGTGAATGCATCTATCCCGTAAGTTGACGCACTTAGAACTTGAGAAAGCGCCATTTCAACCTGATTTTGTTTTAAAATGGCGGTTTAGGGGGTTCAGGTTCACCTAAACCATATTCACCTTCCGATGTTCTTCTTACTTCAAGTTGTGCAAATTTTGTTGAATGTTTCAGGAAGCTAAGCCTTATAGTTCCAAGTGGTCCATTCCTTTGCTTGCTTATAATTATTTCTGCAGTTCCCTCGGTTGGAGTCCCGTCTTCATAAACGGTTATGCCATAATACTCAGGTCTGTGAACAAAGATAACAACATCAGCATCCTGTTCCAGTGAACCGCTCTCACGTAAATCAGAAAGGAATGGTCTTTTATCACCTCTTTCCTCCACTGCCCTTCTCAACTGTGAAAGTGCGATCACAGGAATTTCAAGCTCTTTCGCAAGGCTTTTCAATGCCCTTGAAATCATCGAAATTTCACGCTCTCTAGATTCAGCTTTTGGCGGTTGCATAAGCTGAAGATAATCTACAATTATAAGACCAATGTTATGCTCAGCCTTCAAACGCCTCGCCTTTGCTCTAAGTTCAAGCGTACTTAACGCTGGAGTATCATCAATGAAAATTGGCGCCTCACTTATCCTACCCACAAATCCAGCAATCCTCTGCCATTGATCAGCGGATAACCTCCCTGTTCTTAAAGCGTGCATGTCAACATTTGCCTCCATTGAAATTAGCCTTAATGCAATTTGTTCCAAGGACATCTCAAGTGAGAATATAGCCACAGGCACTTGATCTCTAACAGCTGCATTTCTTGCGATCGAAAGAGCAAATGCTGTCTTACCCATCCCAGGTCTTCCCGCAATTATTATCAAATCTGACTTCTGAAACCCTCCAGTCAAAGCATCAATCTCTGGAAATCCACTAGTAACACCAGTAAGGAGTATCTTTTCCCTATTCACCTTCTCATATTTTTCAAGCACCTGCTTAACTGCTTTTTTAAAATCAATGGTATCGGATTTGAATTTCTCAGCCGAGATTTCAAACAATTTTTTCTCTGCAAAATCAAGCAACTCAAACGCATCGGCATCTTCTTTAAAAGCAGAATTTGCCAGCATATTTGACATTTTTATAATCTCGCGCAAAATATACTTATCGTGGATAACCTTGGCATACTCTTCAACATTTGCAGATGTTGCAACTGCGTTCGAAATTTCCGTCAGATATGTAGCGCCACCGACTTTCTCAAGCAACCCTTTTTTCTTTAACTCCTGATTCAGGATGAAAAGATCAACAGATTTTCCAGCCTCAAAAAGATCAACGATTGTTTCAAAAATTATTCGATGCTCTTCTTTGTAAAAACATTCGGGTTTTAAAATCTCAAAAACATTTGGGATGCACTCAGGATCAATTATCATCGCAGAAAGAACTGCAACTTCAAGCTCAGGAGCCTGCGGTAAAACTTTTGGGACAGCTTCCTTTGGCTCAGGTATGGAAGTTAATTTATAATCCTTAGTTATTTTCTCAAGTGGAAACTCCTGCCTTAATCCCTTTTCAATTCCCATGGCTTAAAAATTTTTTATTTTTGGTAAAGAATTTCCCGAGCCTTGCGCAAATCTTCAAAAAGTGGTCGCTTCCATTGTTGATTTCGCAAAGCCGCTGCTGGATGATATGTCGCTATCAATTTTATCCCATGCCATTCAAAAATCTGACCACGAAGGGAACTTAAAGGTGCGTTCGTCTTTAAAAGCGTTTGTATAGGAAAACGACCAAGCGAAACAATCAATTTGGGTTTTATTATTTCAAGTTGCTTCACCAAATACGGACTGCAAGCTTCTATTTCGGATGGAAGTGGATCGCGGTTTCCAGGCGGGCGACATTTTAAAACATTACAAATATAAACCTCGTCTCTTCTGAAACCAACACTCGCAAGAAGCTGATTTAAAAGCTGTCCCGCTCTACCAACGAAAGGTTCCCCTTGCAAATCTTCATCCATCCCTGGAGCTTCGCCGACAAAAACAATTTCCGAGTTTGGATTCCCAACGCCGAAAACAAAATTTGTTCTTGTTTTACCAAGGGGACATTTAACACAGTTTCTTATTTTCGTTTCAAGCTCATTAAGCGTTTTTGACTCAACCCAGCTCGGATCAACTCCAAACTGTTCATCGCCAACATTTTTTTCAACAGGTGATTGCTTTGGTTCGTCAGACGATTGTTTCGGCAAAATTATTTCATCCCCAAATAAACTCTCCTGCTGAACCAAATAACGCTTCGCATCATCCAAAACCTTTTTTATTTCCTTTTTCATTTTTTCATTTCACCTTTTTTAAAAATCAATGAAACTTTATCGAGAATCTTATGTGCAACTTCATATTTTGTCATCTTAGGTAAACTTTCCATTTCCCCATCCTTTGAAATTATAGTCACGATATTAGTATCATATCCGAACCCAGAACCTTCGCCTATTGTGTTAAGAACGATGAGATCGAGATTTTTATCTTTTAACTTTTGAATTGCATTTTCAAGAACATTATCGGTTTCAAGCGCAAATCCAACAAGTATTTGACTCTTCTTACGCTCTCCAAGATATTTAAGAATATCTTTTGTTTTTTTCAACTTTAATTCGACTGTTTCATCAGGTAAATCTTCCTTTTTCAATTTTTTCTCAAATTTTTGAATTGGGGTGTAATCAGCAACAGCAGCTGACATTATAACCACATCAACTTGATCATAAAACTCAACCACAACATTAAACATTTGATCCGATGTTACAACATCAATTCTTCTGACATTTTTCGGTGTCCCAAGATTTGTCGGACCCGTAACTAAAATCACTTCAGCACCGCGGTGAGCAGATGCCTTTGCGATTTCAAATCCCATCTTCCCAGACGACCAATTTCCTATGAAACGAACAGGATCAATTGGTTCATAAGTTGGTCCAGCTGTGACAAGTATTTTCTTCCCCTTTAAGTCAAATTTCACGCCTGCAAAGAAATCTTTAACAAACTCAATTATCCTCTCAGGCTCAGCCATTCTTCCAACCCCAACAAGACCGCTTGCAAGTTCTCCTTCCTCTGGCTCTATAATCAAGTAACCAAGCTCTTTCAAAATTTTTAAATTCCTTTGGGTGACTTCGTTTAAATACATATCAACATCCATTGCAGGAGCAAGAATAAGCGGACATCTTATAGCTAGGACAAGCGAAGTTAAAAAGTTGTCGGCAATTCCATGGGCAATTTTCGCTATCGTGTTCGCTGACGCTGGAGCTATGAGCATAAGATCAGCCCAAAGAGCAAGGTTAATGTGCTTTGTCCCTATATCTGTTCCCTCGCGAGTTGATGCTGGAAACATTTCAACGATCACTTCATTCCCCGAAAGGGTTGAAAATGTCAAGGGAGTTACAAATTGAGTTGCTGATGGAGTCATAATGACTTTTACATCTGCACCAAGTTTTTTTAAACCCCGAACAACATAACAGGTTTTATACGCGGAAATCCCTCCAGTTACTCCAACAATTATTTTTCTGCCCTCAAGCACTTTAAAAATTGAAAGTTTAAAATTTGTTTGCCAAATTAAAAATATACTGAACCGTTTGTAATCCAAATTTATAAAAATTTTTCCAAAAACAAACTAAAAAAGCAAATGCAGGATCTTGAGATAATTTACCTAAACTTTCACGGTTCACAAAAGGCGTCGCTTGATGAGCTTTTAAGTGGTGAAATTAAACTTAACACGATCACAACCGAAGATATAAATAAAATTTTTGAACCGTTCAATTTCAAACCTTGGGGTGCTCAAAGATTATGGGCGAGAAGATTTCTAAAGGGAGAAAGTTTCGCGATGCTTGCTCCAACGGGAAGTGGCAAAACAACCACAACAATAGCGCTATCGCTTCTGAAAAAATCCCTTATACTTCTCCCCAATTCAACACTTGCATTTCAAGTCTCTAAAAAAATTCAAAGCGTTGCCCCGCACAAAAAGATCGCCCAAATTCATTCTCTCGCACCAAAACCAAAACAAAGCGAAGTTGACAACGCAGATATTATCGTAACAACATCTGCTTCGATAGTTAGAAATAAAAAAATTTTCGAATCTTTAAAAACCGAAGCCGTATTTATTGACGATGTCGATGGCTTCCTCCGCCGTTCCCAAGCAATTGACACGGTCCTAAAAATTCTTGGAATAACTAATGAACAAATTGAATATGCTAAAAAAATCATCGCGAAAAAGGTTGAATCAGAAGATTTAAACGAACTACGCTCAAAAATAAAAACAAACAAGGGGCAAATTATTGTATCTGGAGCCACCCAAACTGCCAAGAGAACTCTACGAGTTAAAATTTTAAAAGAAATCTTTGGATTTGATATTGGTCAAACCTACTCTTTCACAAGAAACATAATCGATTCATATTTTTACCCCGAAGGAGATCCTAAAGAAGAACTGGTAAAATTACTAAAAAGACTTGGAAGCGGTGCAATTGTATATGTCAGGGGCAGCGAAAAGGCAGAACAAATCGCGGAATTTTTAAATCAAAACGGAATAAAAGCAAGTGCATATATCAAAGCTTCAAAAAAGATATTCCAAGCCTTTGAAAATAATGAAATAGATGTCCTCGTCGGAACATCATCAAGGCGTTCATCACTTGTCCGAGGAATCGACCTACCGACAGCGCTAAGATATACAATATTCTTTGAAATTCCACGAATGGAAATCACGGTTGATCGTGAAACATTCTCACCAAGAAAAATGATAATGGTAATAAGTCGAATAGCAAAATATCTCGAAGGTGAGGAAAGACAAAAAGCTATTGATATAATTGAAGACCTCTCAAAAATAGTCGAATTAAGTCAGGCAAATCTTAATAAGATAAGATCAAAAGATTTTGATCCAGAATCAAGCGGGACATCAGATTTCGTTAAGTTCGCTTATGATGTTATGAATAGGTCGCTTGAATTTTCCAACCAAATTTCGTCAAGGCAAGAAATAGCTACTAAAATAGGAGCCTCTGGAAATTCACTTATAATCCCAGATCCATTTGTTTACATTCAAGCATCGGGTAGAGCAAGTAGATTAACCATTGGAGGATTGACAAAAGGATTATCAATTTTGATGATCGATAATCCATCCGCTTTTGAGTTTATGAAAGAACAACTCGAACCGTTAGATGTTAATTTCGTAAACTTTAAAGACCTTGATATTGAAAAAGTAATGGAAGAGATAAACGCTACAAGAGAATTGAAAATTGGAGTTGATATAGAATTTAATTCACAGCTTTTAATAGTTGAATCACCAACCAAATCAAGAACAATAGCTTATTTCTTCGGGAAACCGCTGAAAAGTAGAACTGAAGCCTTACAAGTTTTTGAAGTTATGGCACCCGGTATGCTTTTGCTTGTAACCGCATCGCGCGGACATATAACAGACCTTGCAATAAAACAACCGGGATTTGGTGCAAGGCTTGTTGATTCAAAACTTGAAGTAAAATTTGAAATTGTAAAACCTGAAATCGCTTCTGCTCTTCAAAAACTTGCCGAAAATGTTGATGAAGTCCTGATCGCAACCGACCCAGACGCCGAAGGTGAGAAAATAGCCTGGGATTTGAAATGCTTGCTTTACCCATTCAATCAGAACATAAAACGATTAAAGTGGCATGAAATTACAAAGCGGGCTATCATTGAAGGACTCAAAAATCCCGATCAATTTGATCTCAATCTCTTGAAGGCTCAAATCTTAAGAAAAGTTGAAGATGCATGGATAGGACTTGAACTGTCAAAAATAGTTCAGAAAAAATTCAACCGTGAAGATTTAAGCGCTGGAAGAGTTCAAACGCCCGTGCTTGGATGGGTTTGCAACAGAACGATAGAAAGCAAAAAGAAGATAGCCCAAGTAAATGTTCTCCTTGAAAATAATCTACGCTTAAACTTCACAGCCAAACCGGAAGAAATTGAAAAAATAAAATCAACTCAAAAAGTTAAAATCTTTGATTTAACCGAAGAAATAATAGAGCAAAATCCTCTTCCACCCTACACAACCGATTCACTTCTTCAAGATGGAATTCACACGCTCAACCTACCAGCAAGCGATGTTATGGAAATAGCACAGGAACTTTTCGAGAGCGGTTTGATCACATATCATAGAACTGACTCAACTCGTGTTAGCAGTTTCGGAATAAACATAGCACGACAATACCTTGAGAAAGAGAAACTTGGTTCTTATTTCAAAGCACGAACTTGGGGAACCGAAGAAGGAGCTCATGAATGTATAAGACCAACAAGACCTTTAAACTCTTTTGAACTTGAAACGGACATCGAAACAAAGCTTTTACTTCTCCAAATAAAATTAAGCAAAAAACATCTCAAGCTTTATGAGCTGATTTTTAAACGCTTCATCTCAAGCCAAATGATCCCAGCAAAGTTAAAAGTTTTCAAATTTAAAGCACAGCTCGGAGACCTGATTCAAGATTTCCAATTTAACGGAAGTATCGTTGAAAATGGTTTCAACTTGATCTCCCCTATCAAAACAGTTGGATCGATTGATTCCGGAGAGTATAACATATCTCAAATTCAGGTTCGCTTGGTCAGCGAAAAACCACTTTTTACGGAGGCGAACTTAATTCAATTGATGCGTGAAAAAAGGATCGGGCGACCGAGCACCTACGCCCCAATTGTTCAAAAACTTAAAGACAGAGGCTATGTACAAAGCTTTAACGGCAGATTATCCGGAACACGGCTTGGGTTCGATGTTTTTAAATTTTTAAAATCAAACTATGAACAACTTATAAACGAGGAAAGAACAAGGATTGTTCTTGAAGCTGTTGATAAAATTGAGAGCGGAGAAGAAAACTTTATAGACAAAGTTATTGAATTCAGAAAGGAAATTGAAAGTTTCATAAAGAGGAAAAAATTTTAATCCCGTGCCCCTTTTCTACTTAAAATTTCAACCGCAAGTTTATAAACCTCATCAACTTTTATATCGTTTATATCTCCAGTTTTCGACCAAATGAAAAATTTATTTTCGTTAAGGGGTGACCATTGATACGGATTAGTTGGACCAAAAAGAGATATCACTGGTGTTTTCGTAGCCCCAGCGACATGCATTATCCCAGTGTCATTCGTTATAAAAAGATCAACCGAGTCAATCACTGCAACTATTCTACTAATCTTTTCATTTTTCAAAATAAGGTAATCTATCTTCCCATCGATTTGTTTCCTCATCTTTTCAACAGGCTCATCATCCATTGGCCCTGCTGTTATCAATGTCAAAGCATTAAATTCATCCGCAAGTTTTAAAGCTAACTCGGCAAAATTACCCGCATCCCACCTGTTTTTTACTTTCCCAGCGCCCGGATGATAGCCAATTAAAAATTTAAAATCTTTAGCTTTGCTTAAAAAATTCTTCGCAAATTCCCTATCTTCATCAAAATACGGTATAACATAACTTAAATCTTCCGCATCAATTCCAAATGGTTTTACGATGTCAAGGTTTCGCTTCGTTTGATGTTTTTCTTCTTCATCTCGCCAGTCAAGATCAACTTGATAATTGAAAAGAAATGCGGTTGGATTTTCTTTTCCATTAAGCGAAGCTGGACCTATGCGAATTCTTGCTTTTGAAATATAAGCGAGCAAATTGCTTGTTGTTGAGATTGAAACTGTCACAGGAACAATGGCAATATCAAAGCCTACCTTTACACTCCTTACAAATTTAAAAAAGTTCGATGGTGATTTTAGAAATTTAACTTTATCAAAGTTTAAAATTTCATCAACAAAAGGATTATCTTTCACAACTTCATAATTCACAGGACTTGCGATAAGCGTAATCTTTGCACTTGGGAACCTTTGACGGAGTGCTCTAAATAAAGGAACAGCACAAAGCATATCCCCGAGTTGATTATGCTGTCTTACAATTAAAATTTTCTTTACATCACCGAAATCAACATCTATTCTCTCGGATTTATCAACCCTTATAAAAACTTGATTTTTAAAAAATTGGCTTAAGAGCTTAATAAAAAAGTTTTTAAGCTTTTTATTTCTGAACGGGTCGATTTTGGAAAGAAATTTCCCAATTCCTCTCATTTTATTTCTTCGTAATCAGTATCTTTTAGCTCGTTTATCTTCCTCTTTTTCAGTTCACGCTCAAGCTCATTGACTTTGTTCTTATAGTAGATGAAAAGCTTGTAAAATTTGTAGGCTATGTAGATAAGCAAAAGCAAAATTAGTAATCTGATCATATTTCACCTCACCTTTTTCCGGGATTGTAATATTCGAAGTAGGATTTTCTTGGGCTTAAAATTTTATTTATCAAATCCTCAAAATCTTCCTTGTTGTTGACAAAATCAATTTCGGTTGCATTTATCACAAGGACAGGGGATTTTTTGTACTGATTAAAGAAAAATTCGTTATACGCTTCGAATAGTTCACGAATGTAGTCCTCGCTTATGTTTTTCTCGTATGGTCGCCCACGCTTTCTAATGTTGAACATCAACCTTTCGACGCTCGATTGAAGATAAATAACCAAATCCGGAGTCGGTACATTTTTCTCAAGCAAACTAACGAGCATCTCGTAGAGTTTAAGTTCATCACCTTTCAAATTAATATGAGCAAAGATTTTATCTTTGTCAAAGATATAATCTGTTATCAAATACTCATGAAATAAATCCCTCTGCAAAAGTTCCAACTGCTGTCGGTATCTGCTCAAAAGAAAAAATATCTGCGTTTGAAAAGCGTATCTTTCTCTATTTTGATAAAATTTTTCAAGAAATGGATTCTCGTAGTATTGTTCAAGGACAACTTTTGCGTTAAGGCGTTCACCTAACATTTTTGCGAGTGAAGTTTTACCCGCTCCGATTACCCCTTCAATTGCTATATATTTTATTTCTTTCACCTCCGGCTCTATTGTTTTTTTAAGATCTATTTTCTCCGGGATGTGGATTACCTTTGCTGTGTCCTTGCATTCAATTAAAAGCTCGGAAATGCTTTTTTTAAAAAGCGGATGAATAACCCTTGGGGCAATCTCGCTAAGCGGTATCAGGACAAAACGACGGTTGTGCATATCTGGATGTGGAATTTTGAACCCTTCGCTTGAAATCACAAGGTCATCATATAAAAGAATATCAATGTCAATTTCACGCTCAGCCCATCTCTCACGGACCTGACGCCCAAGTTTTGCTTCTATTGACTTGCACTTTTTAAAAAGTTCAACAGGGCTTAACTCTGTAAACATCTCAACCACAATGTTTACAAACCACGGCTGTTCCTTTCTCCCATATGGCTCAGTTTCATAAAGTGAAGAAATTTTGGTTATCTTTGTCTTTGGAAGTTTTGATAAAGCAACAAGGGCTTTCTTTATATACCCAATTCTATCGCCTATATTTGAACCTATACTAAGATACACAAATGACATTGATACCAGTTCAATCTCTTTTCATTTCGACCTCAACCTCAACACAATCAACAACCCCACCAACAGGTGGCGATGGCTTGCGAACCTTAACCACAACCTTTTGAACCCTGTCAAATTTTTTAATTAAACCTTCGGCGATTCTGGAAGCAAGAGATTCAATTAGGTAAAATCTTTTTTCGGTTATCAAATCCTTTAAAAAATTATAAACCTGTTCATAGTCAACCGTACTTTTAAGAGAGTCGGTCTGCATAGCATCTGAAATATCACAGTAGAGATCAACGTCTACCTCAAATCTTCCACCTGAATTTTGTTCAGATGTATGAACCCCGTGGTAACCGTAAAAGATTGCGTTTTTGATTCTTATAATTCCAGTTTTGCTCATTGCTTTTTATTTTCGTTTTCGCATCAGGAAAATTTTTGTCAAAAATATATCAAATAAAATTTGCAATTTCAAACCTAAACAATCTCGCACATGAACTTATCTTGACTTTTTCCTAAAAAGTTTTCAAAATATACTTGTAAAACAAAATCGGAGATTTGATATGACACCAGAACTTGAAAAATACTGGCATGCGGTTCAAAACACTGTATGTAAGGTTTGTATAGACAGTGATCCGTATGGAGATGGAATTTGCAGAATTTCAGAAATGTCAATGTGCGGGGTGAAAGAATATTTTCCTAAGATTGTAAATATTGTTCTTCGCATTAAAAGTGATAATATGAACGATTACATAATTGCTTTAAGAGAAAATATTTGCAAAGAGTGCAGAGAAACACCAGACGGAGTTTGCGAGTTAAGAAATTCAGTTGAATGTGCACTTGATAGATATTTCCCGCTAATTGTGCAAGCAATGGAATCCGTTAAATAAGTAGTTATTCTTTAAAAAGTTTGTTAAGATTATTAATAAGGGCTGTGGATATGTGGATAACTCTTTTAAGAAAAAAACACAATGCTTTAATTGGTTAAAAAAGCCTTGTCCATCAATTCTTTTTTATGGGGTGTGTGAAAAACTTAAACAATAACGAGTGTTAATCTGGTGTTGATAACTTTAATTTTATCCACATTTTGAAGTTATCCACAATGTGAATGTTGATAACTTTTTGATTTGTTAACATACAACCCACACAAATTAACAACTTATCCACATACTTATCAACACTGTTATTATTTTGAGCTGAACTCAATTTTTCGGCGTAGGGATTCAACAAGGTTTCTAAACTTTTCACTTTTTCTCATATCTTCTTCAACGGATTGGCAAGCGTGAATTACTGTGCTATGGTCCCTGCCACCGAAATGTAATCCAATCGTTTTAAGAGATGAATCCGTAAGTTCTTTACATAGATACATTGCGATTTGTCTTGCTATCACAACTTCCTGCTTTCTCGTTTTTGCTTTTAACATATCTGGTGGAATTCCAAAATGTTCGCATACAATTCTTTGAATTTCCTCAATTGAAACCTTTACAGATGTATCCTTAACTATTGTTCTCACAACTTCCTTTGCAAGCTCTATATCGATTTTTTTATTTTCAAGTGAAGACTTCGCAAGTAAACTTATAAGACAACCCTCAAGTTCTCTTATGTTTGATGTTATATGGACAGCGATATATTCAATGACCTCCTGTGGAAGCTCCACCCCAGCATCCTCAGCCTTTTTCTTCAGGATTGCGATTCTTGTTTCAAGATCTGGCGGTTGGATATCAGCAATCAGACCCCATTGAAACCTTGAAATTAACCTATCATCAAGCCCTTTTAATTCCTTTGGTGGTCTATCGGAAGATAGAACAATTTGTTTTCTTGCTTGATGAAGGGCGTTAAATGTATGGAAAAAGTTATCCTGCGTTTTTTCTTTCCCCGCAAAGAATTGTATATCATCGACAATTAAAACATCGACACTTCTGTAGAAGTTTGAAAAATCATTAACTTTATCTTTTTGAATAGCCTCAACGAAGTCAATTGTGAATTTCTCGCTTGAAACATAATAAACTCTTGCTGCTTTCTTATTTGCGACGACATAGTTTCCAATCGCTTGAATTAAGTGAGTTTTACCAAGCCCAACGCCACCGTAGATCACAAGCGGATTAAAGGATGTACCCCCTGGGTTATTCGCAACTGCAAGAGCAGCAGCCGTCGCTAACTGATTACAGTCGCCCTTTACGAAATTATCAAATGTGTACTTCGGGTTTAAGTTGCTATCAAAAGGTTGAAAGTCATAAGAGGTTTTGACCTGGATTGGATAAGACGGTTTTGGAGCTGGCTTCGAAGCAGGAGGAAGATTTATCGTTGTCTTTGTTTCGTCCGAGGATGAATTTTCCATGACAACGGAGTAAACAAGTTTAGCTCCTTCCCCTAGAACTTTGGTAAGCGTTTTTTTAATTAAACTATAATAGTGTTCTTCGAGCCATTCGTAAAAAAATTGGCTTGGAACTTGGATCGTTAGCTGCTTTCCCTCAATTTTAAGGGGGACAATTGGCTCAAACCATGTTTTAAAACTTAGGGGATTGACATTGTCTCGGATGATTTCAAGACATTCATTCCATATTGCTTTCACATCTTTGCCATCTGTTGCGGCTTTTAATGACTCTAGTTCAGCGTCGGTATAGGCGTTATTATTATCGGGGGTAAGCTCAAATTGGTTTTGCTTGACGCTTTTTTCGGAAATCTTTGATTCTTTATCCATAGGCAAAATAAATTTTAGTTTTAAAACTTATCAACATTTTTATAAAAATTGTGGATAACCTGTGGATAAGTCGCCAAGTCAGTTAGCAAAGTTATCAACATTTATTCACATAGTTATCCACATGTTGGTATCAAAAATTTTGCTTGGAATTCAATTATTTTTTGGTCTTTAATCTGAAGTTATTCACAACTCCTTGAAAAAGAACAGTTTGGCGAATTAAAGACAAAAAATTTATGCACAAAATAAACAAGTTATCCACAAGTTATCAACACACAAATTGGTCTGTGCCTAATTATTTATAAGCAAAGTTTTTGTTAAACGCAAGGGGTTTTTAGGGTTATAGGGCTAACTTAGGAAATCAAGAGATGCATATTTTAGGGTTAATCTTTTAACAATTCGCTAACTTTTTTGAGCAGGGTTACCGCATCAAAGGGTTTTTTGAGGTGAAAGGAAATATTGGGGGGCAATACCTCGATTGGGCTATCTAAACCACTTGTCAATAGAATCTTCACATTCGGATCTATCTTTCTTATGATTTTTATCATTTCTACTCCATCTAAAATGGGCATCCAAAGATCAGTAATGATGAGCTTAATTTAATTCTTATTTTGTGAGTACTTTACAATTCCCTCCGCACCGTTATTCACAGTTATAGTTCTATAGTTGTTTTCTTCCAAAGCTAATTTTATCATTTCGAGAACGGCAGGTTCATCCTCTGCAACAAGTATGAGTTCCCCGTTTCCAATTGGTATTTCTTCTTTTAATTTTTCGACGCCCTTTTCTTTAAATTCCTCTTCAGCTGCTTGCAGGTAAATTCTAAATATAGTTCCCTTTCCAGGCTCACTATACACATTTATAACTCCATTATGCTCTTTTATAATGCTGTTCACTTGTGCAAGCCCTAATCCAGTTCCCTTTTCTAGTTCTTTTGTAGTAAAAAATGGATCAAAAATTTTATCAATTATTTCGGGAGGTATTCCGGTTCCCGTATCTTCTACTGATATGATAACATATGGGCCTGGTTTTAAATTTGGAAGCTGGGTTATATAGTGTTTATCAAGTATTGAATTTTGCGCCTTTATTTTTAATGTCCCGCCATTTGGCATCGCGTCCCTTGCGTTAACACATAAGTTGAGAAGCACTTGCATCATCTGATTTGGTTCAGCCACTATTGGCCATAAGTCTTTCTGCACCTCAATCTCAATTTTTATATTTTTTGGAAATGTTTCCTTTAAAATTACCTCAAGCTCTCTTATCAGGTGTTTTACTTGGACTATCCCCTTTTCCCCAGCTATACCTTTTGAGAAAGATAAAATTTGATTTATGATATTGGTAGCTCTTTGAATGGATGATTGAATAATTTCGATATATTTTAAGTCGGATTCATCTTGAAGCTTTCTTTTAAAAACATGGGTTAATATTGCGATAGGTTGTAAAATGTTGTTTAAATCGTGAGCAATTCCTGATGCAAGTCGCCCAATTGATTCAAGCCGTTGAGTACGGTTTAAAAGGGTTTCAATTTTCTTCATCTCTGTTATATCACTATCTACGGAGATAATTTGGTATGGATTTCCAGAGTTATCATATAAAACTTTAAATCTTGACAAAACCGTTAACTTTTTTCCATCCTTTGTCACTTGCTTCAACTCTCCCTGCCATTTTCCCTCTTTTAGCGTAAAATCCTTTGCTTTAAAGTAAGTCTCAAGCTCATTTTGGTCATAAATTAACCCAGTGATCTTTTTACCTATCGCTTCTTCCTTCTTCCAACCATAAATTTCTTCAGCCGACTTATTCCAAAACTTGATGACATCATTTAAATCCCTCACAATAACAGCGTCGGGTGAAAGTTCTATAAGTTCGGCTTGTATCTTCACTTGTTTAAAAAGATTTGCATTTATAATTGCCATAGCTGCCCTTTCTGCCGTGATCTCAAGAAGACGAACCTCCTCATCATCCGGAGGATGCGGCTTAACCCAATGAATGCTTATAACCCCAACGGTTTTATTAAACCTCTTAAGTGGAACGCCTAAACTTGCTGAAATCCCAAGCTTGTATGCTGTATCCAAAATCTTGGAATGTAAGTGTGCGGATTCCTGATAAATTAAATTGCCTTCGTTTATAACCCTCCACGAAAAACTGCCTTCCTCAAATGTTAATTCTATGTTGACAAAATCTTTTGGAAAAATTCCAGCGACGCTTTTTATCACGAGTTCCCCATTCTCAAACACTGCTATTATCCCAGCATCAGCATTTGTAACTTCGGTCAATCGATCCAATAGAGTCTGGAGAAGTTCATCGAGTTCAAGCGTGCTCACCATATTTGCGGTGATTTGCGTCAAAACATTAAAACTTCTCTTTAACCTTTCGTACCTACTCCAAATATCAAGCTCCGAGTTTTCCATACTACAAAAAACATTTATTTTCCCTCTGGAGGTAAGTTATAAGTTTTTTGTTGAAAATTCAAAATTATTTTCTTGTTTAACTTCTTACTCCTATGCTTTTATAAATTTTTTCCGTTATATCACTTATTTCCCCAACCCCATTTATTGATTTTAGAATTCCCTTTTTTGCGTAATATTCAAGAAGAATTTGGGTTGATTCTCTATAAACTTTTAGTCTATTCTTTATGACTTCCGGGTTGTCGTCGCTTCTTTGATAGAGTTCTCCACCGCATCTTGGGCATTTATTATCCTCTGGAATTTTATCTATCAAAAGGTTAAAGACCGCTCCGCAATTTTTGCAGACACGCCGATTTGTCAATCGTTTAATTATTTCATCGTCATCAACTTCCAAACTTATCACATAATCCAGTTTTATGTTAAGTTCTTCAAAAATTTTATCAAGAGCTTCTGCCTGTGCTATCGTCCTTGGAAATCCATCAAGTATGAAGCCATTTTTGCATCTTTCGGAGGATAAAACTTCTTTTATTATTCCGATCATCACATCGTCCGGAACGAGTTCACCTTTATCCATAAAAGATTTGGCTTTCAAGCCGAGTTCGGTTTGGTTTTTAACTGCTTCTCTCAACATATCCCCCGTTGAGATATGTGGAATGTTCAATTTTTGGGATAAAATTTGGGCTTGGGTTCCTTTTCCGACGCCAGGGGGACCGAAAATTATCAGTCTCATCAGAGGTTCTCCTTTTATATTTTTATTGGTTTAAAATTGCAAGTTGTCCACAAGCTGCTTTTATATCTTCGCCGGCGTTGCTTCTTACAAAGACGGTAAGATTATGTTCGCGAAGTTTTTGGGCAAATTCTTCAAGCCTTGTGGAAGGTTTCAAATATGGTTCCTTTCGTATGAAGTCAACCGGGTGAAATTTCAAGAGATTTATTTTGCATGGGATAATTTTGGCAAGCTCGACAAGTTTCTCGATATCTTCATCTCTATCGTTTAAACCATCGAAAACGATGTATTCATAGGTCACTCTTAAGCCGATTTTGTTGTAGTAGTATTTTAGTGCGTCAATGAGAGATGAAATCGGATATTTACTTGCTATTGGTATGAGTTTTGAGCGAAGGTTTTCATCAAGTGTGTGAAGTGAGAGCGCAATTTTAACTTTTTTCCCTGCGTTTGCGAGTTCTATAATTTTATCAGGAATCCCAACTGTTGAGACAGTTATTTTTCTTGCCCCAATTCTTATACCGTCATCACTTGTTATTATATCGATTGCCTTGAGAAGATTTTTTAAGTTTAGAAGCGGCTCCCCCATTCCCATAAAGACGATATTGGTAATTCTTCTGTCGGTGTGCTTTTGTGTCTGTATTAACTGGTCAACGATTTCACCTGCTGTCAAATTTCTTCTAAATCCCATCGCTCCCGTTGCGCAAAATTTACAATCGATCGGACATCCAACTTGTGTTGAAATGCAAAGTGTAAGGCGGGATTCGTCTGGTATTAAAACACTTTCAATTTTTTCTCCGTCTTTTAATTCAAATAGAAACTTTATCGTGCCATCGCAGTTTGATCTTTCAAATGATAAAAGTTTCAATTCGTCTATTTCGGCTATCTCCTGAAGTTCATCTCTATAGTGCTTTGGTAGGTCGCTCATTTTAGAGAAGCTATCAACTTGTTTGTTGTATAGCCATTTAAAGATTTGTTTTGCGCGGAATTTTTCCCACCCAAGCTCAAGCACAAACTTTTCAAGTTCAGACAAGGTTAAGCCTTTAAGCGATGTTTTCTGAACTGTTTTCATAGTAAGTCAGCTTCAACATTGAGTGATTTTTTAAAAAATTTATTAATTCTGGCTCTTTTTAGCAAAATCCGTGCTTAATATTATCCAGCATCTGTATAATATTCTGCATGGGTTGGATAGGCAGTGGCTTTAAATTTAGTGTAAAAATCAATTTTTGGGTGTGGCATTTATTTTGCATTAAATCCTTTTGAGAAGGTTTGAACAAAATAAAAGAAGGTTAAGAAATGAGAGCGTTGATTTTATCGCTCGGATTCGTTGGAATTTTGATCTCTATCTTCGTTCTTATGCGGAGAAGGAAAAGGTTTGTCAAGAGTTTTGAAACGGAAACGGATGAAATTCAATTTGAACTTTATGCACAATAAGGGAGGATAAGAAATGTTAAAGTTTTTTCTTTTCGCTCGAACGAAAATACCGCTTCTTGAAAAAGCATTGGATGCATATTCTTTGAGGCAGAGGGCGATTGCATCTAATATTGCGAACATAACAACTATAGGATACAAACGAGTTGATGTGAAGTTTGAGGAGGAGCTTAGGAAGAGTTTGGGGAATGAATTTATAAAAGGTGCGAAAACGCATGAAAAGCATTTCTCAATTGGTGTGAAAGATTTTGATGCGGTTCAACCTGAAACTGTGATGGAACCATCGGAATATAATCCTGATCCGCTTTCAAGTGGTGTAAATAATGTGGATATTGATTATGAGATGGCTGAACTTGCGAAGAATCAAATAAGATATAAACTTGCGTCAAGGTTGATAGCGGAGTCGTTCAGGGGAATTCAAAAAAGTATAAAAGGAGGAGGCGTATGAAGTTGGAAAGGCTTTTCGCGTCATTTAACATAAGTGCTATGGGGTTGAGCGCTCAAAGAAAAAGGATGACAGCAATTGCTGAAAATATCGCAAATGTTGAAACAACAAGGACGGAGAAGGGAACTCCTTACAAAAGAAAGGTTGTGGTGATGAGGGCTTCGGTTGAGGGGAACTTTGCAAATGTTTTGAAAAAGGAAACTATGGGGCTTGAGGTAACGAACGAGAAACACATCTCTTCTAATTTTGTTGAATTCGAAGATGGCAGAGATGCGGTGAGAGGAGTGCGAACTGAAGTTGTTGAAGATAATTCCCCTGAACGGCTTGTTTATAATCCAGAGCATCCTGATGCGGACGAGAATGGTTATGTGCATATGCCAAATGTCAACATAGTTGTTGAGATGGTTGATATGATTTCGGCGACTCGTTCGTATGAGGCAAATGTAACTGCTTTTAACGCTTCAAAAAACATGGCAAAAGATGCATTGGAGATCTGATATGAAAGTTGAAGGAGTAAACAATTTTTACAGTTTGAATTTTCAGGTTAAGGAAATTTCACGCCCTGCTGAAGTTTTAAGTAGGGAAGAGGTTAAATTCTTTGAGGAACTTTTTCCTGAAAGCGTTGAAGAGATAAAAAAGTATTATCAGTATGATTCTCGAGGTAGGTTGGTTATTGAGGTTGATCATCAAATAATTAACAAAAGGGTTTGAGTTATGCTTAAACAAGTTGGTTTAATAGCTTCTGGCGAATTTTATAAAACTGAGGTAAGGGAGAGAGCGAAGGAAAGTGTTGAAAATTTTGAAAGCGTTTTGAAGGAGTTCATCAAAGATGTGAATCAGCTTCAGAACGAAGCGGGCGAGGCGATTGAAAAAGCGATAACTGGTGAAATAAGCGACATTCATGATGTTATGATTGCAGTTGAGAAGGCGAAAACAAGTTTTGAGCTTTTGATGGAGGTGAGAAATAAAATGCTTGAAGCGTATAAGGAGTTGATGCGTTTGCAGGTTTAAACAAAAAATTTAATTTCTGATGAGTTCATTTGCTCAGATAAAAGAGTTTTGGGGGAGGTTATCGACTGCTCGGAAAGTTTTGCTTATCGGAGTCGCAGTTGCTTCAATTGTTGGTTTTGCATTTTTGATCTCGTGGGTTCGTGAGCCTGAATATGGTATTTTGTTTTCTAATTTGGAGCCACAGGATGCGAGCAAGATAGTTGAGAAATTGAAGGAGAGGAAAATCAGTTATAGATTAGAAAATGGTGGTCGAACTATACTTGTTCCAAAGCAAAATATTTATGAGTTAAGGCTTCAGTTTGCGGGCGAGGGTTTGCCAAATTCAAGTATTGTTGGGTATGAAATTTTTGATAAAAGTAATATTGGGGTTTCAGATTTTGTTCAAAAGATAAATTACAAACGCGCACTTGAAGGAGAGCTTGCGAGGACAATTTTGCAAATCGACGGGATTGAAGCAGTAAGGGTTCATATCGTTATCCCTGAAAAGACTCTTTTTAAAGAAGATCAAAAAGAACCGACAGCATCTGTCATACTCAGATTAAAGCAGGGAGCGAAGTTGAGTCGGGACAATGTTCAAAGCATCGCTTACCTTGTTGCAAGTAGCGTTGAGGGGCTTGAACCCCAAAATGTTACGATACTTGATTCAAGAGGGCGGCTTTTATCTGATAATTCCGATTCAGATCCACTTGCCAAGATAAGCAGTAAGCAGTATGAGCTAAAAAGAAGTGTTGAGCAATATCTAACTGATAAAGTTCAAAGCTTACTCGACGCCGTTGTTGGTCCGGGGAATTCAATAGTTAGAGTTGATGTAGAACTTAATTTCACTCAAGTTGAAAAGACTATAGAGGAGTATGATCCAGATAAAACTGTTATAAGAAGCGAACAAACGACGCAGGAGAGAAGTAGTTCAGTTGATTCAACATTTGCAAGCACAAGCTCACAGAGAACGAATACGATAACAAACTATGAAGTTAATAGGACGCTTCAGAGGATAGTTGAAGGTGTCGGGAATATAAAACGCCTTTCAGTTGCTGTCCTTGTAAATGGAACTTACAAGGTAAATGAAGTAGGCGGGGTTAGAAAGGTTGAATACATTCCCCGGGATGAGGAGCAAATTCAAAAGTTAACTGAAATAGTTAAAAATGCAGTTGGTTTTAATCCAGATAGGAATGATCAAGTTTCTGTTATCAGCACGGCGTTTGAGCCAGCGAGCGAAGAGCTTGGGTTTGTGCAACGGGAGGACAAAAAAGAGAGTTGGCGTGAGCTTATTGAAAAAATTGTAATTGGGCTTGCAATAGTTGGGTCAATCATACTTGTGTTTTCACTTCTTGGGAAGTTGAAGACGAGGAAGGAAATTCCAACTGTTGAAATTAGAGAATTTCCAACCATTCAACCCCAAGCACCACTTAAGGGACCGGAGCAAGTTGCAGTTGAGGCAATTCAACAAGTTGACGAAGAAGAGCTTGAATCTGAAAGAGTGAAAAAGGAGCAAATTAAAGAAAAGGTGAGGGAATATATTCGTGAAGATTCTGAACAAGCAGCGAGGTTAATTAAAGTTTGGCTACTTGAGGAGGAGAGACAGAAATGGCAAAAGCGTTGAATTTAAAATATGAAAATTTAACAGGTAAGCAGAAAGCAGCAATTTTACTGCTTGCGCTTGATGTTGAAACGGCCTCAAAAGTTTTTCGCTATCTTGAGCCACAAGAAATGGAACAGCTTGCGATAGAAATTTCTTCGTTGGAGGGGATTCCAGCGTCTGTTGTTCAGGCTGTTATTGAAGAATTTTTCCAGATGATGAAGGCGCAGGAATATATTATCGTTGGAGGATTTGAATATGCGAAAACGTTGCTTGAGAAATCGCTTGGTTCACAAAAAGCATCGGAGATAGTTGAAAAGGTTCATAGTATGACTCAGATAAAAGGATTTTCGGCGCTGAAGAAAGCAGATGCGACGCAGCTTGCGAATTTTCTCCAAAAGGAACATCCACAGACGATAGCTTTAGTTCTTTCTCATTTACCGCTTGAGCAAACTGCAAAGGTTATAAGTCAATTTCCCGAAGATTTGAGGGTTGAAGTTGTATATAGAATTGCGAAACTCGGGAAGATTTCTCCAACGATTTTAACCGAGCTTGAGAGTGTGATTGATGTTATGGCTGAAACATCTTTAAGTCAGGAGGTTAGCGCAACTGGTGGATCAAGGACCGTGGCTGCAATTCTTAACAAGGTTGGCTCGCAGGAAGCAAGAGAACTTTTGCAAAGGATAGAGGAACAAGATCCAGATCTTGCAAATGAGATAAAGAGATTGATGTTCTTGTTTGAGGACATCATTTACATTGATGATAGAAGCATACAAAGAATTTTGCGTGAAGTTGATAAGAAGGATCTTGCACTTGCTTTGAAAGGAGCGGATCAAAAGATAAAAGAGAAAATTTTCAAGAATATGTCGGAAAGAGCTGCTGCTATGTTGCAAGAAGAGATTCAATATATGGGTCCTGTGAGATTGCGTGAGGTTGAAGCTGCTCAAATGAGAATTGTTGAGGTTATAAAACGGCTTGAGGAGAATCAGGAAATTATAATTGCGGGAAGAGGAGGTGAGGAGGACATTGTTTACTAGGAAAGTCATAAAAAATCGGTTGCCAGAGGAGAAGTTTTTGTTTGAGGAATTAAAAATTGAAGAACCTGTTGAATTTGATATTTTGAAATTATCTGATGAGGGTGTTAAAAGCGAAATTGAAGTGGGGTCAAGCGATGAAATTGATTTCGTGCAGGATGAAAGAAAAAATGAAGAGGGAGTTAATATTGACGCAATAATAGCACAGATCAGAAATGAATACGAGATGAAAATTGCGGAGGCATATCAAAGGGGATTTAAAGATGCGGAGAAGATTTTGAGGGAAAAAGTAAACGATGAATTGAAGGAGCGTATCGCCATTTTGGAGCAGGTTTTAAAAAATTTTTGTAATGAAGTTGAATCGTTCGGGACGAAAATTGAGAATTTCGTTCTTTCACTTGCCATTAAAATTGCTGAGAAAATTGTCAAAAGGGAAATTGAAAAAGATAATGATTTCATCTTGAATCAGGTGAAGGAGGCGGTGAAAAGAGTTGTTGGCGTTGAAAAGATAAAGTTAAGGGTCAACCCTGAGGACGAGAAACTTATAAAAGAATTGAAACCAGAGCTTTTGCAAATGCTTGACTCAACAAGCGAGGTTATCGTTGAAGCAGACCCAGCGATTGAAAGAGGTGGATGTGTGGTTGAAAGTGAGCTTGGAAATGTTGATTCGAGAATATCAACGCAATTTTCGTTAATTGAAAACTTACTTGGTTGAGGCTGTGAGAAGATGTTAAATCTTGATGCAAGGATGAAAAAATATCTTGATAAGATCGAGCATCTTGATTTAGTCAAGGTTAACGGAAGGGTAACGCAAGTTATTGGTCTTGTTATTGAATCAATTGGTCCGTCGGCTTCGCTTGGTGAGGTGTGCGCTATTAAGTCAAGGAATGATGAAGTGATTTGCCTTGCGGAGGTGGTCGGATTTAAAAATAATCGTGTTCTTTCAATGGCACTTGGAGATATAAATAGGATAAGCCCGGGGAGCGAAATAGTTGCGATGGGGAAAACTTTCTCAATTCCAGTTGGACGGAAACTTCTTGGTAGAGTTATAGATGGGCTTGGTCATCCAATTGATGGGAAAGGATGGATTGAAGCTGATGAAATGAGATCAATTTATAATCAACCACCGGCGCCACTTGAAAGAAGCAGGATAACTCAACCGATAGCTACAGGCATAAGGGCTATAGATTCGCTTCTTACGTGCGGAAAAGGGCAAAGAATTGGAATTTTTGCAGGAAGCGGGGTTGGCAAAAGCACACTTATGGGAATGATCGCAAGGCATTCGAACGCAGATGTGAATGTAATCGCTTTAATTGGTGAACGAGGTAGGGAAGTTAGAGATTTCATTGAGAAGGAACTTGGCGATTCAGGGCTTTCGAAAAGCGTTGTCGTAGTTGCAACAAGTGATAAGCCCCCGCTTATAAGAGTTAAATCCGCACTTGTTGCAACCGCTATCGCAGAATATTTTAGAGATCAAGGGTTTGATGTAATGTTTATGATGGACTCGCTTACTCGTGTTGCAATGGCTCAGCGTGAAGTTGGGCTTGCGATAGGTGAGCCACCAACAACGAAAGGTTATACCCCTTCGGTTTTTGCGTTGCTTCCGAAACTTGTTGAGCGTGCTGGAACTTCTTCAAAGGGAAGTATCACGGCGCTTTACACAGTTCTCGTTGAAGGTGATGATTTCAATGAGCCTATTGCTGATTTTTCAAGGTCGATACTTGATGGTCACATTGTTCTCTCACGAAAACTTGCAAATATGGGCCATTATCCAGCCATTGAGCCACTTGAGAGCATAAGTAGGCTTATGCCAGATATAGTTAGCTCTGAGCATAAAAAGTCAGCTGAAAAAATAATAGACATACTTGCAACATACAGGGAAGCGGAGGATTTGATAAACATCGGGGCTTATGTTCGAGGTAGTAATCCGAAAATTGACAAGGCGTTGCAGATGATTGAAAAAATACGAGAGTTTTTAAGACAGGATATGAAAGAGAAAGCGGAGTTTGAAGATTCGGTTAATCGTTTAATTGAACTTGCAAAATTAATTTAAGGTAAAGAGATGGCTCGTTTCAAACTTGATCCAGTTCTTAAGGTTCGTCAAGTCCAAGAAAAAAAATATAAAAGGGATCTTTCGGAAATTAAAGTAATTCGTGAAAAAGCCGAAAAATTGTTAGAAGACCTTGAAGCTGAAAAGATGCAACAGATGGAGAATATAGAGGCTGAGGAAAAGGTTAAGGTGATTGATTTACAAATTCAATATGCTTATTTAAACGCAGTTGCTGAACAGGTTGAAAAGCAGAAAAATGCGCTTGAGAGGGTTTTAAAGGAAGAAGAGAAAAGGCGTGATATTTTGATAAAGACGAATCAAAATAAGCGTATGATTGAAAAATTGAAGCAAAAATTTAACGAGCAGATTTTGAAGGATTTCCAAAAGAAAGAGCAAACACTTTTGGATTCCATTGCATATAGAACAATATCTAACAGATAAAAATGGAAAAACCGATCTTTGGCTATATACTTGGTTTTGTTTTCTCTTTTGTGACGATTTTTGAGGGTATGTATGTTCTTTCAAAGCTTTATCCTGAACTTTTCAGACCAATTCCAAAATCAACCCCTGTTTTAGCGATGGTTGATTCGCTTAAACTTAAAAATGATTCGCTTGGTGTCATATGGGAGGACACAAGTTCAATTGGACTTGAATATGTTGAAGCGTATAAGCTTGATAGTTTGAAAAGTTTATATAACGAAGCAGTTGCGGAATTAAAAAGGTATAAAGACAGCGTCCTTGTTCTTAACAAGATAATTAATGAGCTTAAGGCTGAAATAAGGGAAAAGAATTTGATTGTTGAAAGACTGCAACGCCAAGTTTTAAATCAACAAGATGAGAAAATCAAGGCTATGGCGAAAATTTACGAGTCGATGGAGCCAGAAGCAGCTGCAAGAATTCTTGAGAGCATGCCTGAAAATGAAGCACTTCAAATTATTTTAAATATGCAGAGGCGTCAAGCTGCAAAGATACTCTCTGAAATTAACACCGCAAAAGCCAGTAAACTTTCAAAGTTGAAATGAAATTAAATTTAATCGACATACTAAATAATTTAGGTTTAAATCAAACTGAGCAAAATGGAATTTTTTATAAAAAAGCAACGACAAATTTTGGTGATATCCTTGGACTTTTCTTGGCTCAATTTCTCTCAAATGTTAAAACGGAAAATTTTGAATCAATTTACCTTCCACAGACTGAGGAATCTTTAGAACAATTCTATTTCAATCCCATTTCAGAGCTAAAGGGTTATCAAAGTGTAGATGAGAAAGAAACTTCGGAATCACAGGCGCTGATTTTATTTAAGCTAAATCCTAATTCCCAGATAGCAGAGCAACTTAATGCTTTTATGCCTAATCAAGAATCGAGGGAAGTTAAAGCAAGTCCAAATTCTGCTATTGAGCCATTCTTTTTGGCGAAGGAAGGGGAAGCTTTAAAATCGCTTCAAAATTTAAATTCGAAAGATAAAATTAATCCGAAGCAGGAAATTCGCAAGCTTATTGTTAAAGGAGAGAGTGAAGGAGTTGACTTAAATGAAGCAATTCGTGAATTTGTCGTTGCAAATAGAGTTAAATATGGGGATGTAAAGGATGGCAAAGTTGAAATTACTGCTCCAGAAAATTTGCAAAGTGAGGTTAATTTAAAATCTAAATTGGTTTCAAGAAAGGATGAAAGTGTTGAGAATTTAAATTTAAAATTTGAGCCGTATTTAAGGGAGCTTGCACTTGAGAACGATGTTAAAATCTATAAGGCTGGGGTTGGGGAAATTTTAAAAGAGAATAATAAAGTCAATGTTGAAGAACCTGTTTTTAGTTCAAAAAAATCCCAATCTCAATTTAAAAATCAAGAGCATAATACAGATGTTAAAACTGTGAGGGAAGATGTTGCTTCGGTAAGTTTTGAGCATAATCAAGCCAGAAATGAATTTGATTTACAGCATGAATTTAAGAAGTTTGAGCTTGGTAGCATTAAATTTGAAAAGGTTTATGAAAAAGTTGGCAATTGGAATTTAAGTTTTATTGATGCCGTGGATGCTGGCGATAAAGTCAATGTTAGAGATTTTATGATATCTGTGAAAGCCCAAGAAATTCCTGATGTGGTGAGGGCTTTGGTTTCTAAGAATGGTGATTTAGCGCACGGTGAAGTTGTTTTGAGGGTTGAGCCAGAGGAGATTGGTAAAGTTGTTGTCAAAATTTCACAAGGCGAAAATGGGGTAAAGATTTTGTTTGAGGTTAAAAATCTTGAGGCAAAGCAACTAATTGAGTCGGGGTTTAATAATTTAAGAACAGCTCTTGAGTCAAGCAATGTAAATCCAGAAAAGCTTGGGGTGTTGCTTGTGGGTGAAAATCTTAACAATAATTATTTTGATTCTTCAAACTCAGATCGAGGGCAGTTTTTGAAGAAAACAAGCAAAAGGAAAATTTTTGACTCTTTTGATGCTGTTAAGTTTTACGGTGGCAGTTTAATAGAGGCAATAATTTAAAGGAGGTGAGAATCGTGGAGAACATTAATTCAATTCAAAATTTTAGAGGCATTCCTTCAACAGGAAGCAGTGTTCAAAGCTCTGATAAGGCGATTCTTGGAAAGGATGATTTTTTGAAGCTCTTGATAACGCAACTTAATTATCAAGATCCGATGAATCCAATTCAAAGCACAGAATTTGCAAGCCAGCTTGCCCAGTTTAGCTCGGTGGAGCAACTTTACAACATCAATTCAAATCTTTTGAAAAGCATCGACGCAAGTTATGCGACAAATCGCTCGATCACAAATGCTTTGGTTGCTAATTTGATCGGAAAGAGGGTCACTGTTTATGGGGATTCGTTGAGACTTGAGTCTGAGAAAGGTGTGGAATTTGGATATGAATTGAAGGGCGATGTTAAATCAATTGAAATTAAAATTCTTGATTCCTCTGGAAATGTAGTGAGGACTTTTAAGCTTGGCGAGAGAAAAAGCGGTAGGTATGACTTCAAATGGGATGGGAAAGATGAACTTGGTAATTATCTGCCAGCTGGAAATTACAGAGTTAGCATTGAGGCGGTTGATGGAGACGGGAAACCAGTGGTTGTGAATACTTACATCAGCGGGATTGTTGAAGGTGTGAGATATAAAGCAGATGGTGCAGTGATATTGATTGATGGAGTTGAATTCAACATCGCTGATATAGTTGAAATAAAGTATGAGGGTAAAAATGGCGATTGAAGTAAATGGCGTGAAGGTTCCATTTATCCCAGCTGGTGGAGTTGAGACTTTAAGGAAGGAAGGCACGGGTGTAAAGGTCCCAGAGTTTGGGACAAGGTTTGAGGATATTTTTAAGAGTGAGATCGAGAAATTAAAGTTTTCAAATCATGCTTTAAAGCGTATGGAGGAAAGGGAGGTGAAATTAAACGAAGAGGATGTTAAACTTTTGAACGATGCCTTGTTTCGTGCGGAGCAAAAAAATACAAGGGATGTTCTAATTTTGTTAAGGGATATCGCATTTATCGTGAATGTAAAGAACAGAACTGTTATAACTGTGGTTGATAGTGATAGCCTTAAAGAGCATGTCTTTACAAATATTGATGGAGCTGTGATAATTTAAAGGGGCTGGACCTCGTTTGAGGGGGCCCCGCAATCTCGCTGACTGACCGAGGCGAGATCAAAATTTAAAACAAAAATTAAAAAGGAGGTAGTTAAAATGTCATTTCTTAGGTCGTTATTCTCTGGCGTCTCTGGTTTGAGAAATCATCAGATTATGATGGATGTAATCGGAAATAACATCTCGAACATCAACACCATCGGATTTAAAGCGGCTCGTGTTTCTTTCAGTGAGGCATTTGCACAGATGCTTCGCGGGGCTACTCAACCTTCAGCGGAATCTGGTGGAACCAATCCACTTCAGGTTGGACTTGGGATGAATGTAAGTTCAATTGACACGATCTTTACACAAGGAAACCTTGAAACCACAGGTCAGGTAACAGATCTCGCGATTCAAGGTAATGGATTTTTCATCGTGAAAAAGGGAGGAAGGAATTATTTCACAAGAGCCGGGGCATTTAGATTTGATGCAAACGGTTACCTTGTTGACTCAGCAACGGGCGCTATTGTTCAAGGGAAGATGGCTGATTCTTCTGGTGTTGTTCCTCCGGGGGCAAAGCTTGAAGATATAAAAATTCCCTTTGGTCAAAAATCACCAGCAAAAGCAACATCACTCATAAAGCTCACAGGTAATCTTAACGCTGGTGGCGTTCCAAAAGGGAATATACTTCAAAGCTCACGAGTCTATGCAGTTGAGGATGGTAACTCTGATATAAATGATCTTCTCGCTACTGGAACAGCAAATACAATTATAACTGGTATGATCTCGGGTTCGACAACTGTGACAATTCAAGATGGAACTAAAGTTAAAACCTACACTTATGTGAGCAAGGATGGTGGAGTTGGGGATGGCAATTTCCGCACCTTGAAAGATTTGGTTGATGAGATCAACAATGATTTCGCAGGCTCGTTGACGGCTTCAATTGATTCGCAAGGTAGAATTGTTTTGACTTCAATCGTTAATCAAAATGTTTCGATATCAAGCAATAATCGTAATTTTGAAACCGCTCTTTCTGGATTGAATGGAAATTATACAGCAAACTCAAGCAAAGGTTCCGATAAATTTTCCCGCGTTGCACGAGCTGATGACCTTTTGATCAATTTAAGAGATGCACAAGGGAATGATCTTGGGCTTGTGGCTGGAGATGTGATAACAATTGATGGAAAGGTTGGAGGTAAAGCGATATCAACTGTTAATTTTACTGTGAGCTCTACATCAACTTATAAGGATTTTGCCGATGCTGTTAAAAATGCATTTAGGATAAATAATCTAAAGGGAGTTGAAATTGACAAGAACACTGGAGCACTTGTTGTTAATGCGGATGGTGGCAAAGCCAATGAAATCACTGACCTTAACATCTCCGCAACAGGAAGAGATAATTTTAACTCAATTTTTGAAAACAAACCTGGAAACTGGCTTGAAGTTCAGAAAGCCGAAGATGTTGAAGCATCCACTACTGTGACTGTTTATGATTCGCTTGGAAACAGACATAATATAACCTTGAAATTTGTAAAGGATGCGACCACACCAAATCAATGGATATGGACAGCGCAGGTTGGTGGGAATGAGGTTATAGTTGCAGGTGGAAGTGGGAAAATTGTGTTTAATTCCGATGGCTCGATAAGAAGTTTCTTTTTTGATGACGGGAGTTCAACCTTGAGAATTGATCCAGGTGATAACTCCGCCAATATCCTTGATATAGTGATTGATCCTGGAAAGATTGGGGAGTTCGCTGGGATAACTCAAATGGAGGGAACATCAAGTTTGATTGCGGACCAAGATGGATATGGGCTTGGATTTTTGAATACAATTTCCGTAAATGAAGATGGTAAAATCCTTGGTGTATTTTCAAATGGGACTGTCCGTGTTCTCGCTCAAATTCTCGTGGCAACATTTAATAATCCAACTGGATTGTTGAGGGTTGGTGATAACATGTTTGATATCTCCGCAAATTCTGGTGCCCCGATAATTGATGAACCTGGTTCAGCGATTCAGTCTAAAATAATGTCTGGGGTTCTTGAACAATCGAATGTTGATCTTGCGGAGGAATTTACGCGTATGATAATTGCACAGCGTGGTTTCCAGGCGAATGCGCGAGTGATAACAGCAAGCGATGAATTTTTACAAGAGATTACTAATTTAAAGCGTTAATTTATTAAATCCCCGCTCCTGTGGCGGGGATGATAAATTTTGAAATTAAATAAGGTGCGCAAAGTGATCAAGGTAACAAGATTAAATGGCCAGGAAATTGTTATAAACGCTGAATTGATCGAATATCTTGAAGCTTCGCCTGATACAATCATAGCTTTAACGACGGGGAAAAAAATTATGGTTAAGGAAAGTGTCGATGAAGTTGTTGAGCGGATAATTGAGTATCGCAAAAGATGTTTAGGGGGCTCGTCGCTTCCACCAGTTCATAAGTCTGAGGATGAAACTTAAGTTATTTTTTTACTTTGTAAAGAACCGCTGGTGGATTTTCCGAAACCGCAACGGGTTCAAGAAATGGGGGTGGGGAATTATAGTTGAAAAGGCTTTCAAAGTTTCTTCGGAAAAAACACTCAATCTAAAGTTTCAATTTTCCAATTCTTTAATTTCCATTTTTAACTTTTTCATCGAAGGGCATCCTTGTTTTTCACCTTTAGGCTAAATTAAATTAAAGCAAACAAAACTTTAAAAGTGCACGATAAACTAAAACACAGAGCAAAAAATGCTTAAAAAATTTCTTTCAACCTTACTCTTATCAACGCTTGCTCTTGCCCAGATAAATTTCGTCGAAAATTACACAAGACATATTACGACAGATAGCACTGTCAGATTTTATGCGGGAACATGTGCAGTTGAATTTAAGTTTGTTCGATCTGATATTGTGAAAGTCACCTTTTTTGAAGATTCAAACAACACGGTCGAAGACGCAAGCCTTGTCGTAATTCAGAATTGTGATAATGTGAGGTGGAGTTTAAGTGATGCTAATGACAAGTTTTTAATTGAAACGGATTCAATTTTAATTCGAGTTGATAAATTCCCTTTGAGAATTTATTATTACGACAAAGCTGGGAAGCTTTTGCTAAAGGAGAGGAATTCGGGCGGGTTTGGTTACAGCGGTAGGGAGAAATATGTCTTTTTTGAAATTCAACCTGATGAACATTTTTACGGGCTTGGTCAAAAGGGTATTGATATTGACAGAAGAGGGTATGCGTTCAGCACATATAATCAACATATTGTCGGTTATGAAGCACCATTAAAAACTATGCAAGTAAATGTTCCGTTCGTTCAATCAAATTACAATTACGGTTTATATTTCGATATTACATTTTCTGGTTATTTTGATTTCGGAGTTTCTGCTCAATCGGTCTGGTATTACAAAGTTGAGGATGGGCAGATGAATTATTACTTTATTTACGCATCTTCAATGAAGGAGATATTGAAAAAATATTTTTGGCTTACTGGATTTCCACCTATTCCCCCGAAATGGGCTTTTGGTTTTCTGCAAAGCAAGTTCGGATACAGAAATCAAACGGAAGCTGAAGGGGTTGTCAATACATTTTTAGAGAAAAATATTCCGCTTGATGGATTGATTCTCGATCTCTATTGGTTTGGCTGGGGTAAGATGGGGAATATGACATGGGATAGAAATAACTGGCAAGACCCAGTTAAGATGATGTCAGATTTTAAAAAGTTAGGGGTTAAGACAATTTTAATATCCGAACCGTATATAAATCTTTCTTCAATTAATTATTCATTTGCGGATCAAAATAAATTTTTTGTTTTCGATTCAACTGGAAAAACTTATGTTTTTCAAAATTTTTGGGCGACGCCTTCATCTTTGCTTGACTTGACCAATCCATCTGCACAGTCATGGTGGTGGGAGAAATATAAAAATCTTTTAAATGAAGGTGTCGATGGATTTTGGACTGACCTGGGGGAGCCAGAAAATCATCCAGACTTCTTAAAACATCACCTTGGAAGCGCAAGGAAAGTTCATAACATTTACAACTTTCTTTGGGCGAAAACTTTATATGATGGTTATAAAAATGATTTTCCCGAAAAAAGGATTTTCAACTTGACAAGATCTGGGTTTGCAGGGATCCAGCGCTTTGGTGTCATCACATGGTCTGGGGATGTGAAAAAAAGTTTTAATGGACTTAAAGTTCAGATACCGATGCTAATTGGGATGGTGATGTCAGGCATACCTTATCATAATTCGGATATTGGTGGATTTACGGGTGGAACGACGACATCGGAGTTGTATATCAGATGGATTCAATTTGGGACTTTTTGTCCCGTTATGCGCCCCCATGGGCACGAGCAACCCCTTGAACCGTGGGCTTTTGGTGAAGAGGTTGAAAAAATAGTCAGAAAATATATTGAACTTAGATATCGATTGATCCCGTATATTTATACATACGCTTACAAGACATGGAAATATGGAGAAACGCTAATAAAACCTGTTTTATATGAGTTCCCAAATGACAAAAATGTTTACAATTTAAGCTATGAATATCTTTTCGGCGATTTCATCCTTGTTTCGCCTGTGTTCACTTCTGGGCAAAGGATCAAAGATGTTTATTTACCATCGGGGTGCTCGTGGGTTAATTTTTGGACGGGTGAAGTTTACACTGGTGGTAAAACAGTTCAAGTCGATGCTCCACTTGAACAAATTCCTTTGTTTATTAGAATCCCATCAATAATTCCAATGGCTAAGCTTAAAAAATATGTCGATGAGTCTCCAGATGATACGCTTTGGGTTGAGATTTATCCTGGGGATGTTGATTTTGAACTTTATGAAGACGATGGGAAAACGCTTGGATATGAAAAAGGGGAGTTTTCAACAACTCAAATCAAGTGCAGAAAATATGGGAGTGAGATTAAGCTTTACATAAGTGAAGCAAATGGAAGTTTCGTTGGTCAGATTGATAAAAGATGTTGGATTTTAAAGTTTAATCTTATTGAGGTTTTCGATTCGGTTAAAGTAAATGGAATCAAAGTTAAAGTCGTTGATGATTCTTTAAAATTTTTAAGCGACTCAATCTCAGCATGGTTCGACTCAAATAGAAAGATAGTTTATGTGAAGCTATGTTCAAATGTTTCTGCATGGGTTGAAGTTGATATATACGGTGTTGAAGTTGTCGTGGGTGCGGAAAACTTTAAAGGTGGGAAATTCGGATTTGAACTTTATCAGAACTATCCAAATCCCTTTAATCCCGAGACGATTATAGAGTTTGAGATCCCGTATAGTGCGAAGGTTAAACTTTTGGTTCATGATTTACTTGGTCGCACTATTCGAAATTTTGATTTCGGCGAGATGCCAGCTGGGAGACATAAAATAAAATTTTATTCTTGTGAGATGCCATCGGGGGTATATCTTTACACGCTTCAAGCTGAGAAATTCTTTGAAACAAGAAAAATGATAGTTTTAAAGTGAAAGGTTTAGAAAATTTTAACTTGAATTTTAATTAAATTTGGCGCAAATTGGGTTAGGAACAAAAAATATCGAAAAATGATTTAATTTTTTTTAGAGCCAATAAAAAATCTCGGAGGCGTTTTAAAATGAAGCGTTTCTTCGTATATCTTGTTTTAATTTTCGCTTTAATTTCAGTGGGATTTGCTCAGCAGGGCCCGTTTGGGAAAAATAAAGTTCAGTATAAAGATTTCGCATGGTATTTCATCCGAACCGACCATTTTGATATCTATTTTACCGATGGCGGATATGAGCTTGCTGAGTACACTGCAAAAGTAGCGGAGGATGCTTATGTTAAAATAAGTAAGTTGCTTAGATACGAAATCATAAATCGTATTCCGATAGTTGTTTATAATTCTCACAATGACTTTCAGCAGACAAATGTAGTGGCTGAATATCTTGAGGAAGGAATCGGTGGGGTGACGGAGCTATTCAAAAACAGGGTTGTTGTTCCATTTGAAGGTTCATATAGACAATTTCGCCATGTGATACATCATGAGCTTGTCCATGCTGTGATGAATGATATGTTTTATGGTGGTTCCTTGCAATCTGCTTTGATAAATAATATTCAACTTCAATTGCCGATGTGGATAGTTGAAGGTTTACCAGAGTTTTCTGCGTTAAGGTGGGATGTCAATTCTGATATGTTTATGCGCGATGCAACTGTGAGTGATTATCTTCCACCGATAGAGTATCTTGATGGCTATTTTGCTTATAGAGGGGGGCAATCTGTTTTTTGGTATATTTCGAGAAAGTATGGAGATGAGAAAATTGGTGAGATTATAAATAGGATCAGGGGTTTAAGAAGTGTTGAAGCTGGTATAAAAAGTTCACTTGGTATATCTTTGAAGGAACTTTCGGATAGATGGGTAAAGGAGCAGAAAAAATTGTATTGGGCTGATTTTTCAAAACGAGAAGCCCCTGACGAGTTTGCTAAACGATTGACAGACCACGCGAAAAAAGGTAACTTTTATAACACAAGCCCTACGATTTCACCTACTGGTGATAGGATTGCCTTCATTTCCGATAGAGATGATTATTTCGATGTTTTCATAATGTCAGCAATTGATGGGAAGATAATAAAAAAGATTGTGAAAGGGAACAGAACTAAAAATTTTGAAGAGCTCCATCTATTAACACCAGGTCTGACATGGTCTCCCGATGGTAATAAAATAGCCCTTGCCGTTAAAAGTGGCGATCGCGATGCGATTTTTATAATTGATGTTAAAACGGAAAAGCAGCAAAAGATAACATTTGACCTTGAAGGTATTTTCTCAGTTGACTGGTCAAGGGATGGAACGAAGCTTGCCTTTGTAGGTTTGAAACATGGGCAATCGGATATCTATGTTTACGACCTTTCAAATAAAACACTTGTTAATCTGACTGACGATATTTTCAGCGATGCTGATCCAACTTGGTCTCCTGATGGAAAGCTAATTTATTTCTCATCCGATAGAAAAGATTTCGTTTCGAGAGATGTGATACCGCAGGATTTCAAAATGTATAACTTTGATCCTAATCAGTATGACATTTACTCAGTTGACCTTGAAACTCGCGAAATTAAGCGGATTACACATACTGACTATTGGGATGAAACATCACCTGTGGTTTCTCCTGACGGCAAGAAAATTTTGTTTATCTCCGATAGAAATGGAATTAACAATATATATGAGAAAGATCTTGAAACGGGGCTTGAAAGACCATTGACGAATTCTTTGAGTGGTATTTATCAATTATCGATCACATATGATGGTTCAAAACTTGCGTTTGCATCTTTTTATAATGGTGGTTTTGATATTTTCCTTTTGCGTCAGCCGTTTGAGAGGGATTTGAAGATTCAGGAGCTTGAGCCGACAATTTTCGTTACGGAATTTTTGAAGGAGAAGGAAAGGGAGCTTGCAAAAGCTAAAGGAGAAAATCTCTTAGGTGAATCTTCTAGCAAAACTGATACATCTTTGGTTCAACCTTATGGGAGTGATATAAAAATTAATCTCCGAAGCTATATTTTTGCTGATGTATTTAGGCAGGATAGCTTGGCAATGTCAATTAAATCACGGATTGATTCCTTGAGACCACCTGATAACCTTGATGAATCAGGTCGTTATAAAGTTTACAGATACAAAGTTAATTTTACACCGGATTTAATTTATACAAATGCCAGTTATAGCACTTTTTATGGTGTTTTGGGTGAGGCGTTTATGATGTTTAGCGATATGCTTGGGAATCATCAAATTTATTTAATAACAAGCCTTGTGTTTGATCTCAAAAATAGCGATTACGCCTTTGCTTACTTTTACCTTCCGAAAAGAATTAACTGGGGGATTGAGGCTTTTCATATAGCAAGATTTTTCGGTGTGGGAGATCAATATTATCCGCTTTATTACAGATATAGATTATATGGTGGGACATTGATGGGCTCTTATCCGATTGATAAATTTAGAAGGATTGATTTTGGGCTTGGTTACTACAATGTAGTTGGTGAATATATTGATTTTCCAGAGATAGGGGAACGTTCAACCATTTTGATGCCATCGCTAACTTATGTTCATGATAATTCCTTGTGGCGTTATATTTTCCCATCGAATGGTGAAAGATATTATCTTTCTTTCTACGCAAGTCCGAAGCTTGGATCAAATGGGATTCAATTTTTAACTGGAATTTTTGATTATAGAAAATATTTTAAATTGTGGAATGATTACAGCTTTGCTTTTAGGCTTACGGCTGGAGGAAGCACTGGGCAAAACAGACAACGATTTATGCTCGGTGGGGTTGATGCTTGGATAAACTGGGCTATTAAGAATGATTATATTCCGATCGAAAGTACTGCTGACTTCTTTTTCTTTGAGGCCATAAGTGGTCCAATTGTTCCGCTTCGCGGTTATGTTTACAATGAACAAAACGGTTCTAAGTTTGCACTTATGAATCTTGAGTTCAGATTTCCGTTAATAAGATATTTCATTGGAGGTGCTTTGCCACTTGCATTTAGAAACATAATGGGAGTTATTTTCCTTGATGCGGGCTCTGCTTGGGATTCATGGAGATCGTGGCGTGCTTTTTATGAGCCAGATCCATTTACAGGTACAGTGACGAAAGACCTGTTAATTGGAACAGGGTATGGTTTTAGGATTTATCTGTTTGGATTGCTTTTGCGCATTGACATTGCATGGCGGTTTAATTGGGGTTCATTTTCAAAACCTGTTTACTACTTCTCCTTTGGTCCGGATTATTGATGATCTGAGAAGGGTAGGCTTGAAGCTTTAGGAGATTAAACAAGTTCGCTTAAACATAAAATCTATGGAGGTGACGAAGTATGAAGCACCTAAAAACGCACATAATTATACTTATCATCCTTCCCGCTATTCTTTTAGGGCAATCCTTGAAGAATTATTTAGATGAGTTTGATAAGTGTTGTCGTAATGTACGAGGATATGCTGGGGCTTTAAAGGCTGAAGTTGAAAGGGAAAATACTGTTATTCCAGAGGTTGCTAAAAAATATGGTGAAAAAATTGGGGAATGTTTAAGCGACGTGAAGCAATCTTACGCTGGAATTAAAAAGGCACTTACCGAAAAACAGCTTGAACTTGTGAGAGGGAATATTGCCTATCTTGATGAATACTGTAAAAAGGCTGAGTTACACTACAAAAATCTAATTGATGAGCTTAACAAGTCAAATCCAAAGCCCGACAGAGTTAAAAATTTTTCAGTTGCGATTTACAATGAATTAAAGAAGGCAAGCCAAGAAGTTAGACTGATCCGTGAAAAATTGGGCGTGAAGTAAATCTTTCACATTCTTGGTGATCCTTACACTACAACTTTTCAACCATGTTTTTAGGGGGATGATTTTTTAAAAAGGGTTTGTCTAAATTTTTTGATTTTTGTCTGAAAATTTGTAAATAAGTTAAAAAACTTGGTTTTAAGATGAGGTTAAGGAATTTTTTGATCCTTTTGCTTTTTTCGTCCACACTTTTCTCACAGCAACTTGTAAAACGGAATTCCACCGTTGTTGAAATAATTCAGAAGATCTCAGCTGATAGCATTAAAAGAAACATTGAAAAGCTTGTAAGTTTTTACACTCGTCATTCCCTTTCTGATACAATCAGTCAAAATCGTGGTATTGGTGCGGCTCGGAGATGGATTAAATCAGAACTTGAAAGATACAGCAGGGAAAGCGGTGGAAGGTTGAAAGTTGAATTTGATGAGTTTATAGCTCCGGCTGGTCCGAGGGTTCCAAAGCCAACTAAGATGGCAAATGTTATTGCAACGCTTCCAGGAAAAATCTACAAAGATAAGGTTTACATCGTAAGCGCTCATTATGATTCAAGGGCTGGAGATGCACTTGATTCAACTGGCTTTGCTCCGGGTGCAAATGACGATGGAAGTGGAACAGCAGCTGTTCTTGAACTTGCTCGGGTTTTGAGTAAATACGAGTTTGATTTTACGATAATGTTTGTTTTGTTTGCTGGCGAGGAACAGGGTTTGCTCGGAAGCAGACATCTTGCGAAAAAACTTAAAGATTCTGGAATTGTAGTTCTAGGTGTTTTAAACAATGATATAATTGGAAACACGGAAGGTGGAAATGGAATTGTGGATAATACGCGAGTTAGGGTTTTTTCGGAGGGTTTACCGATTTCAAGAGATGAAAATATGTTGCGGTTGATTACACAAGTGGGACTTGAAAATGATTCACCTTCAAGACAACTTGCAAGGTATTTCAAGGAGGTTGCGGAAAGGTATCTTGATAATTTTCAGATTGAATTAATTTTCAGGCGAGATAGATTCCTGCGCGGTGGAGATCATACTCCGTTCAATGAACAAGGTTTTCCAGCTGTTAGAATAAGTGAAATGAACGAAAATTACGCAAGGCAACATCAAAATGTTAGAACTGAAAAAGGCGTAAAATACGGTGACCTTCCTGAGTTTGTCGATTATGAATATTGTGCTAACATCACAAGAGCTAACGCAAGTGTGCTTTATCATCTTGCAAATGCTCCTCATCCTCCGCAGAATCCAGTGATAAAGATATCTGAACTTGAGTATGACACGACTTTGAAATGGGATTTAAATACTGAGGGAGACCTTATGGGTTATAATATCTGTATCAGGGGAACAACATCTCCGCTGTGGGAAAAGAAAATATTTGTTGGGAAGGTTAATGAGTTCACATTGAAAAATGTATCTAAGGATAATTTCATATTTGGAATTCAGGCGGTTGATCTTGATGGTAATGAAAGTTTAATTGTTATACCTTTGCCGGGGAGATGAGTTAAAATACCGGCGGTGTGAAAACTACAATGATATCCGCTACGCTTTTAGATAAATTTGAGATTCTGAAATTTGAGCGAATCGAGCTATAATTTAAATCAGCCCTTATGGAAAGTGTAAAACTTTCGTTTTGAGAAACTTCGATCTTTTGATCGGGATAGTAAATTTCTACGGTTCCATTTAAAACAGCGCCGTGAACTTTAAAATCAACTTTAAACTCCTCCTCGAATGATGAACCGGGTAAAAGCGTTAATTTAACAAGTTCGATTCCCCTTGAAATATCCATTGGTATCAAAATTTGAGCTGATACCGTTTTATCTTCGTTATAGAGTTTGAATGGGGTTTTATAAACTTGTGTGTCGTGTGAAGTTGTGTCATCATTCAGAACCTTTGCAAGAAAACTCGACAATGTTTCGCCGAATCCGTAAAGTAAAATTCGGCGCAAGATCCTATAGTTCAAACTCCTTTTCCCATTTTCGATCAGGGAAATGTAAGATGGTGCGTATCCAGTTGCTTCGGCTATTTCCGTGATCTTTTTATCCATTGACAATCTCAAGGTTTTTAACTGCTGGGCAATAAATTGGCCGTTAAGTTCAGGTTGATTTAAGACTTTCATGTTTCGTCATTATGATTTTATAATGTGTTAAACCCCAATATATTTCTCTTATTGAAACTTTTATGATTGCCTCAACAGGGATTGCAATAAGCATCCCAAACAATCCAAACAGCTCACCGAAAATTAAAAGCACGAAAACAACTTCAACTGGATGCATCCCAACTGAGTGTGAGTAAACAAGAGGTTGAACCACAAGATCATCAATTAGATGAACTATGACGAACATTATTATCAATGGAAGGATCATCCGTCCATCTCCAAATTGAACAACCGAGATCAACAAGGCTGGTATAGCCCCAACGAAAGCACCAAGGTATGGAACAAAGCTTGCAAGCCCTGCGATTAAGCCAATCACAAATGCGAAGTTAATCCCCAAAATTGCCGAGCCAATAGCAGACATAATTCCAAGGGCTGTTGCTTCTAAAACAAGTCCCCGAATATAACCCGTTATTTGTGCTTCAATTTTATCGAGAACATTTAAACCCATTTCAAAGTATTTGTTCGGTATCGCCCTTATGAGATTTTTCTTGAATCTTTCTCCATCTTTTAAGATGAAAAATGCAACGAACGGAGCAAGAAAGAGTTCAAAAATCATGGGTATAGCTGATGTCAGTGCAGATGCAGCTTTAATTGAGTATTCTGCGACAAGGGCTTGGGCTTTATGCTCAAGGTCAAGTCCTTTTAAGAGCGGGAATTTCTCTTTCAAGCTTTGGATTGTTGAAACGATTATAACATCTAGGGGAACTTTTTGAAGCTGCTCGGCAAGCGTTTTAAATTGATGTGTAAATGCAGGGATTATGAAAATAGATAAAAAGACAAGCAAAAGTAATAAGCTTGCAAAGACAATCGCTATAGAGATAATTCTTTTAAACCCCAAACTCTCAAAATATGTCACAAGGGGATTTAGAGCAACAGATAGAAAAATTGAAAGGATCAGTATTAACGATATATGAATAGCAAGGGAAGCTATCCAAACCATAAGAAGCATAGCTACTGGTATGCCGATGAAAACAAAAGCTTTTTGGCTAAATGACATTTTTCCCAAATATTAATTTTCAAACTTGAAATCGTTAAAAATTCTCCTGATGACCGAATTTATCACATCCCAATCAAAGCCACGTCTTGCTAAGAATTCATAGATTTTTCTTTTTTGTTCGTTTTTATCTCTCTTTTTCTTCTTTGATGATTTTATTTGTTTTAGCTTTCGGTTGGCAAGAGCAAGCGCTATTTCAAACTCATCAACAACATTTTCTCTTTCTGACAGAACTTGGTCAATTATTTCATTTGAAATTCCTTTCGCAAGCAGGGCTTGTTTTAATGCAAATTTGCCAACTGTCTTCGATCGAGCCCTATCAAATACAAAACTCCTGGCGTATTCAAGATCGTTAATGAAACCATAATTTTTTATTTCCTCGACAACTCTTGAAATTATATTTTCATTAACTCCCTTTTGCCTAAGCCGTTCTTCAACCTCTTTTTGTGTTCTTGGTTTGGAGCTTAGGAATTTATACGCAATTTCTTTGGCGAAAATTAATTCAGATGATGATTTGATTTCATCAATTTGTTCTTGTGTTAGTTGCTTTCCAGTTTTAATTTTGAATTTGATGATGAAATCGATATAGGATAAAATTTCGTGCCCATCATCGAGATAAATGAGATACCATTCCTTCGTTCTTTTTTTCCGTTTTAGATTTATAACAAGGGGCATCTGCTGGATAAATTTTTACCTTTATCTCTTTCTGACTGGTTTCGTCTCAGCTTGCACTTCTTCAGCGGTTTCTTCTGCTTCACTTACTTTTTGCTCTGGCACCTCAGGCAAAAGTCCAAGTTTCTCACGCACAAGATATTCAACTTCTTTTAAGATATTCTCGTTTTCAGTGAAGAATTTTTTAACAGCATCCCTTCCTTGTCCGATTCTTTCATCCTTGTATGAATACCATGAGCCACTTTTTTGAATTATTCCAAGGTTGACAGCGGTGTCGAGAAGGTCATTTACCTTAGAAATTCCCTCGTTGTAAAGTATGTCAAATTCAGCTTCCTTAAATGGTGGTGCAACCTTGTTTTTTACAACCCTAACCCTAACTCTGTTTCCAATTATCTCTTGACCTTCTTTTATCACATCAACTTTTCTTATGTCGAGTCGAACCGCAGCGTAGAATTTCAAAGCATATCCGCCAGTCGTTGTCTCTGGATTGCCAAACATGACCCCGATTTTGCTTCTTAGCTGGTTTGTGAAGATAACACTTGTATTTGACTTGCTAATTGCCGCCGCGAGTTTTCTTAGGGCTTGTGACATAAGTCGTGCTTGTGCGCCCATTGTTGCATCCCCCATTTCTCCTTCAACTTCAGCTCTTGGGACAAGAGCAGCGACTGAGTCAATTACTACAACATCAATCGCCCCACTTCTTACAAGTGCTTCAACTATTTCAAGCGCTTGTTCTCCGAATTCAGGCTGTGATAAAAGCAAATTACTCACATCAACCCCAAGGCGTTTAGCATAGTTTAAATCAAGGGCATGTTCTGCGTCAATGAACGCAGCAAGTCCACCTCTTTTTTGCGCCTCTGCTATTATGTGAAGACAAAGCGTTGTCTTACCTGATGATTCAGGTCCAAAAATTTCTGTTATTCTTCCTCTTGGAACTCCACCAATTCCAATCGCAGCATCAAGAGAGATCGAGCCAGTTGGTATTGCTTCAACTTTTGCAATTGGACCTTCGCCCAGGCGCATTATCGCACCTTTGCCATATTCTTTCTCAATCTGCTGAATTGTCGTTTGAAGTATTTTTAATTTCTCGCTCTTGTCAACCGCCATTTCAAATCACTCCTTTATTATAATTTAATTTTTCTTAAAACCGAGTAAACCGAACCACTTGGCTTAAGGTCACTTTTCATTATCAGAACTTCTGCAACCTCACCTGTCTTTGCTTCAAAATTAATATTTTCCATTTTCTTAATCAAGCTTGAAATATTTTTAGCTTTTTTAACTCTGCCAAGGGTTATATGTGGGTGATATTCTTTGTCTTCTTTTTCAAAACCAAGTTCACTCATTTTTTCTTCAACTATCTTTTGAAGTTCAAAAAGTTTTCCAGTTGGATCTTCACAGCCAATCCATATAACCCGCGGATTTTTAAAATCGGGGAAAGCGCCAATTCCTTTATAAATGACAGAAAATTTCCCGAACCCGCTTAAGCTTTCATTTAAAGTCTGATAAATTGAATTAATCGCCTCTTCATTTACATCACCAAGAAATTTTAAAGTTATGTGAAATTTTTCCTTTTCTTCCCATTTGATGCCCTCACCCGCTGCTTTGCTCAGTTCTTTTTCAATTTCAAAAATTTCATCTTTGATTTTCTCAGGTATATCAATTGCAATAAATGTTCTTATTTTCATATTTCAATCCCAAGTAGTTTTCTTCTTAAAATCTCAAGAGCCATTTGTGCTGCTCTTTGTTTATTTTCGAGCCTGTCATCACCAAATCTGAATTCTTTTGCAAAGGTTTCATTTTTATCTGAATATCCTATCCATATAAGTCCAATGGGTTTCGTTGGTGTTGCCCCTGTTGGACCTGCTATTCCAGTTGTTGATATCCCGATGTCTGCTCCAGAGATTTCTCTTACACCTTTAGCCATCGCTTCAGCAACCTCACGACTTACTGCGCCATGGTTTTTTATAAGCTCCTCCGGAACACCAAGTATTTGAATTTTTGCTTCGTTGCTATATGCGACGATCCCTCGCTCAAAATATTTTGAACTTCCGGGAACATTTGTGATTCTATCTGCGATCAATCCACCTGTGCATGATTCAGCGATTGCAAGTTTGAGACCTCTTTCGGTTAGTAATTTTCCAACCACTTCCTCAAGCTCTTCATCATCAATTCCGTAAATGTACTTGTTAACTTTTTCTCTGATTTTCTTCTCCGCTTCATTTATTAAATTATCCGCCTCGATTTGGTTTTTTGCTTCAACTGTTATTCTAATTTTAACCCCAAGAGCTGATGGTAAAAAGGCAATTTTACAAAATTTTTCAATTTCTTCAACGGTATCTTTCAACTTTTCGTAAAGGTAAGCCTCGGGGATCCCCGTTGTTTTCAAAACTCTTTGTTTTATCACAAGCCCTTTTGCTTTTTGAGAAAGGTAGTTTATCACAAAGTTTTCCATCATCCCCATCATCTCTTTTGGAACGCCGGGCATCACAATTACGGTCTTTCCCTGCTCTTCGAATAGAAATCCGGGAGCAGTTCCCCAGTAATTCGTTATTATCTTTGCTTTTCTTGGAACAAGTGCTTGTGATTTGTTTGCTTCGTTTATTTCGGTTCGCCCTCGCTTTGCAAGGAATTCTTTAACTTGGTTTAAAACATCCTCATTAAAAACGAGATCAGTATTGAAAAATTTACAAAGAGCATTTTTTGTCACATCATCATGTGTTGGACCGAGCCCACCTGTTAATATCACAACATCAAAATTATTAAAGGCATACCTAAGCTCTTCGATTATCTCTTTCTCAACATCTCCAACTGAGACAATGCGTTCAACTTTTACTCCAATTTCAGAAAGTTTCATGCCGATATAACTTGCATTTGTGTTTACGACCTGACCTATAAGAAGTTCATCACCGATGGTTATTATTTCAGCCCGCATTTTTAGTTTAATTTTTTATTTAAGGAATATACGCCAGATAATTTGTGTCAAAACATTTGCATAAATCCCAGCGATGACATCATCCATCATAATTCCAAAGCCACCTTCCGACCGATCAAATTTTCTTGCAGGTGGTGGTTTAATTATATCCATTAATCTAAAAATTAAAAACGCCGTTAAAATAGTCCCAATTTTTTTCTCAATAAACAAAAGTGAGACCCACATTCCAACGATCTCATCAACTACGACAATTGAAGGATCATGCCCATCTCTTTGCTCAAATTTAGTAGATGTGAAGACCCCAAGGATAAAAAAGAGAATTGAAATTATCAAAAGTTGGAGGTTTGAACTTAAAAAAAACCAATAAATCAAAACTGCAACCACACTTCCGGCTGTCCCCGGTGCAATTGGTGAATAGCCGAAGAAAAAACCCGTAGCGATAAGCTTTGAAAAAAGCGAAATTTTATGCTGATTCCGAAGCTCTTTTGCCTGCTGCGACATAAAAAGTTTTGATTATCTTCCAGTTGTCGTAAAGGTAAGCTACCCCGGTCCATAAGGTTATCAGAGTTACGAAAAGCATAACCCAATATATCAAAGTCGGATTCAAGAGAGAAAGCTTAAAGTTTACACCTTTAAAACTTAAATCAGTGACATAAGCGAAGAGAAGATAGTAAATAAAACTCATCTGAATAAATGTTTTAGCCTTTGCTCCCTTTGTTGTTATGACTGGCTTATTTTTTAATTCAGCATAAGACCTAAGGAGAGTTATTAATATATCACGAATCACTATTGTGACGACCATCCACGTTTCAACCAAACCAAGAGATGCAAAGGAGATAAATGCAGATGATGTTAGAATCTTATCCGCAAGCGGATCCATAAATCTCCCCCAAGGTGTCACACGTCCAAATTTTCTTGCAATCCAGCCATCATACCAATCAGTCAACGCAGCTATAACATAAACAAGTAAAGATAATTGTTTAAAGAAAACATTTTCAGAGAGAAACAGGACAACAAAAATTGGAGAAAGAATGATCCGCAGAACTGTTAGATGATTCGGCAAAGCCATTTGACGATGAGTTTTATTCGCGACCTGAATTAAGTTAATAACTAATTTGTTTAAATTCAAGAAAAGGTTTAAGGGACATAATTTAATCTGGGACTGTGCCATGGCCAGCTATTTGTCTGAAGTAACTGTTAAACTGTGCCAATTTTTTATCGACTTCAAGATATTTTGACTGAGCGTTATTTATATGCTTTCCAAGCGTGTCAAATTCACGCATTATCCCATCGAATTCTGAGAGAAGTTTTGACAGTGAATCAATGATCTGGTGAACATTTCTTTCAAATTGAATTGCCTTAAAACCTGTGTTGAAAACCTCCAACTGCGCATATAAAACGCTTGGGGATACGGGTATGACCTTTCTTTCAAGCATATAGTTTAAAATCCCACTTTCTTCATCTGTGATGAGTTCGTAATATACACTTTCAGATGGGATATACATCATCGCAAAATCGAATGTGTTTTCCGTCGGCTGGATATAATTTTGGGCAATTTCCTCAACCCTTTTCTTGACATCTTTTATGAATTCGGCTTTTAATTTCTTTTTCTCGGCTTCATCTTTGGAGTCGAGCATTTTCCGATAATTATCAAGGGGGAACTTCGAATCGATTGAAAGCAGTCTATCGTTAATTTTTATTATCGCGTCAACCTTCTTCCTGTTTTTGAATTCAAATTGAAATTCGTAGTATTCTTTGGGCAGTATATCTTTGATCATATTTTCGAGCATTATCTCCCCAAACCTTCCCCTAAATTGTTGGACGCTAAAGAGGTCCTCAAGTTTTGCTATGCTTTGACCAATGTTTTTGATTTGATTTGCTCCCTCTTTCATCTCGCCAACTTGTTTCATAAGCTCAGATATAATTTTTGACGCATTGTCAAGGCGTTGATTCATTTGTCCCGTCGACTCAGTTATGGTTTGAAGATTGCTTGTAACGGTTCCAACCATCTGCGCAATTGCTTGATTCATATGGGTTGATAGGTAAGAAATACTGTTGTCAAGCTTCTGATTCAGTTGGAATGTAACAGCGTTAACATGATTGCTCATATTTTGTATTTGGGAGTTCACATTTTGAACTACTCCCTGTAGTTGCTGAATGAATTCAAGTCGGAGATTTGAAACTTCTTGTTTCCACAAATCTGATGATTTTTGGCTCTGACGAAATAAGAAAATCAAAACAATGAGAATTATTGTAATTCCAATGATGAGGATCACCTCAAGCATCTTTTGCCTCCGTCATTTTATGGTTGAACTATGATCGGGAGCCCTGATTTATCCCCGAGAATTATAAATTTTGTGTTTGGTGATTTAGCAAGTTCATTTACAGTTTCAAGCGCTTTCCATTTCAACAATCTTTCATCAATTCCTTGGCGAACTATATTTTGGAAGTCCGCAATTCCTTGAGCTTCTATTCTTTTGCGTTTTGCTTCCTGTTCTTCTCTGAGGATGACAAATTTCATTCTTTCGGCTTCTTGTTCTGCGGCAAGTTTATTGTTTATCGCTTGTTGAACTTGTTCTGGGAGGACGATTTTTCTTAAAAGGACTGCTTCAACAATTATCCCTCTTGCTCTTAACGCTTTGTCAAGCTCAGCGAAAATTTGCCCTGCTATTACCTCGCGCCCAGATGTGTAAAGTTCTTTGGCTTCATGATATACAGTTACATTTCTTATCGCTGCTCTAAGCATCGGGACTATTAACACAGCATCGTAGTTTTCGCCAAGTGTTCTATAGATATCGCTTGCCATCGTTGGTTCAATGTGATATAAGAGCGAAACTTCAAGTCCGACGCTTAACCCTTCTTTGCTTGGAACTTCTGCGTGCTCAAAAATTTCTTGTGTTCTTATCGACATTGTGTGGAGGGATTTTAAAGGATTTATCAGGTGTAAACCTTCTGGTAGTTCTTCTGGGTCAACTTTTCCAAACAAAGTTAACACCCCAACATGCCCAGCTGGGATAGTTACAACAGAAGCGAAAAGCAACCCAATTATCAAAACAGCAATTGAAATTGGGATGGTTTGTTTTGTTCTACCAGTAATTGATCCATAGATTGAGATTCCTGCTGCAACTATAAGAGCGATGATTATCGGCGTCATCTTAAGTCACCCCTTAGTTTTTATTTTTAACTTACCTAAAGAATTTATAAATTTTAAACCTGATAAAAAACTTTTTGGCTCTTGAAACATAAAGAGGTTCTCAATTGTTTTTAATAGAAAAACAAAATAAAGGTTTGAAGTATGGGCGAAAATAGAAAGGAACAAATTGTTCAAAATAGACTTGACATTGAAAAAATCGCTGATTTAATAAGGGAACTTCTCATTGAGATCGGTGAAGACCCGGAGAGAGAAGGTTTAAAGAGAACACCAATACGCGTTGCCGAAGCATTTGAATATTTTACAAAAGGCTATCGTGAAGAGATAGAAAAGGTTTTAAACGGCGCGATTTTCAATGAAAAATATAACGAAATGGTTGTAGTTAAAAATATCGACTTTTTTAGCTTGTGCGAACATCATCTCCTTCCTTTCTATGGAAAGGTCCATATTGCCTACATTCCGAATGGAAAAATAGTTGGTTTGAGCAAAATTCCGAGAATTGTTGAAGTATTCAGCCGTCGCCTTCAAGTTCAAGAAAGGTTGACACAGCAAATTGCAGATACATTGAATGAGTATTTGAATCCCAAGGGTGTCGCAGTTGTAATCGAGGCGAGACATCTTTGCATGATAATGCGAGGGGTTGAAAAACAAAATTCAGTTGCGACGACAAGCGCAATGCATGGCGTTTTTGTAGAAGATGCTAAGACGAGAGATGAATTCATGCATTTGATAAGCCAGGATTTAACATAAAAATAAATATGGGGTAAAAATGCTGCTTGATAATAAAGTTACAATTGTAACTGGAGCAAGTAGGGGGATTGGAAAAGCAATTGCTCTTTTGTTTGCAAAGGAAGGAGCGAAAATTTCAGCAATTGCAAGAACAGAAGAGGATTTAAAAAAATTAAAGTCAGAAATTGAATCTAATAACGGAACATGTTTGATTTTTAAAGGGGATGTTTCAAATGAAAAAGATGTGAAAAACGCGGTTGAGAAAACCATTGAGCAATTCGGTAAAATCGATATACTCATCAATAATGCAGGATTTGGAATTTACAAGCCAGTTGTTGAGCTTACTGTGGATGAGTTTGACAGCATGGTTGGTGTGAATTTTCGCGGTGTCTTTCTCTTTACTAAATATGTTTTGCCTTATATGATGAAACAAAATTCCGGGGTCATTATAAATATCTCATCAATTGCTGGAACACTTGGGGTTAAAAATATGGCTGTTTATGCAGCGACCAAGTGGGCTGTGAATGGATTTACTGAATCAATAATGCATGAGGTTAGAGAATATAACATTAGAGTTGCTTCTTTGTGCCCGGGTTCGGTTGATACGAACTTTTCAAATGTTGCGGGCTCAAATCCACCCGCCAGGAATAAAGTTTTAAAACCGGAAGATGTAGCGCAAACGGCTCTTCTTATCGCAACTTTGCCAGAAAGAGCGATGTTAAGCCATTTAATTTTAAGACCAACGAACCCAAAATGAAAGATGAAATTTTCGACATAACGATTGTTGGCGCTGGACCCGTTGGACTTTATGCAACTTATTATGCTGGTCTGAGGGATATGAAGGCAAAGTTAATTGATGCCCTCCCTCAACTTGGGGGACAACTTACAGCGCTTTATCCGGAGAAATTTATTTATGATGTGGCAGGCTTTCCTAAAATTTTAGCTAAAGATTTGGCAGAGAACCTAATAAGCCAAGCAATGCAATATGAACCCACAGTTTGTCTAAGCGAGAAAATTGTCAATCTTGAGAAAATTGAAGGGGGGAACATTCTTAAACTCACATCTGAAAGTGGAAGTGTTCACCTCTCGAAAAGTGTGGTTTTAACACTTGGAATAGGAGCTTTCGTCCCAAGAAAGCTTGATATACCCGATGTGCAAAGGCTTGAAGGTCGCGGAATTCATTACATCATTAAAGATAAATCAATCTTCAAGGGTAAAAATATTCTCATCGTTGGAGGTGGGGATTCCGCGGTTGATTGGGCTTTAAATCTTGAGGGCATAGCAAAAAATATAACCTTGATCCATAGGCGTGATGTTTTTAAAGCTCATGAAGATAGCTTGAAAAAACTTTTAAATTCAACTGTTCATGTGAAAACATTTTATGAACTAAAACGTGTCCATGGGGATGAACATGTTGAAGGTGCTACAATTTTTGATAATCGAAATGGTGAAGAAACTTATCTTGAGGTTGAGCATATAATTTTATCTCTCGGTTTTCTCGCAAATCTTGAATTTATCCAGGGCTGGGGACTTGAAATTGATAAAAACGCGATAAAGGTAAACTCAAAAATGGAAACAAATATCCCCGGCATTTATGCGGCTGGAGATATAGCAGGCTATTTTGGTAAATTAAAATTAATTTCAACCGGCTTTGGTGAAGCAGCTATTGCGGTAAACAGCGCAAAAAATTATATTGATCCATCTTCAAAATTCTTCCCTGGTCATAGCAGCGATTTCGTTCCAAAAAAGATTAAGCCTGGATGAAGAGAAAAGTCCTTATAACCCACCGAATCCGAAGTTCACATCTTGATAAAATTATCAAAGAAATTGGAAGCGAAGCTGAAATAATTTTTGAGCCTGACAAAAGCAAAGTTGATGAATTTATTAAAGATGTTGAGATAATTTTTGGGGATTTTGAGAGAGAGCATGTTCAAAAGGCGAAAAATTTGCGTTGGGTTCATCTTGGATATGCTGGTGTTGATATGATCTTGTATCCCGAAATTGTAAACTCGGATGTTATTGTCACCTGCTCAAAAGGAATTCACCAATATCATATGACCGAGTTCTTGTTTGGAATGATCTTGACTTTGACGAGAGGGTTTAAAAAAATTTACGCCAACCAAAGGTTGAAGGTGTGGGATAAACAAGTGGCGAAGGAATTTGAATCTCTTTATGGAAAAACCATGGGAATTCTTGGGCTTGGCAATATTGGAAGGCAAGTTGCAAAAGTTGCTAAGGCATTCGGGATGTATGTGATTGGTATGAAGAGAACAAAGACAAAAGTTGAATATGTTGATGAAGTGGTGACAAGGGCGGAGATGCAACATCTTCTTGAAAATTCTGATTTTATAGTTGTAGTTTTACCGTTGACTGATGAAACACATCATTTGATAGGGGAGAAGGAATTTAATATGATGAAGAAAAAACCATATTTTTTCAACATTGGTCGTGGAGCTGTTGTTGATGAAAAAGCATTAATAAATGCCTTGAAAGAGGGAAAAATTCGTGGTGCTGGAATTGATGTCTTCGAAGATGAACCGTTGCCTTCTGATTCGCCATTGTGGGAGATGGAGAATGTCCTTGTAACCCCACACATCGCTGGTCTTTTCCCAAATTACTGGGAAGAGCCGACAAATCTTTTCATTGAAAATTTTAAACGATATATTAATGGCAAAGAACTTATCAATGTTGTCGATAAGTTGGCTGGATATTGAGAATCAGATTTTTAATTTTGATTTTGTGCTACAATTTTGTAAACCATCTGAGTTAGGACAATTCTACTGTCAATTGGGCTTGTTTTAATCAATTCATCAGCTTCAATTAGATACTTGAAAGCATTTTTTATTTCGCTTTCTTTAAACTTGTCTAATTGATTCAAATACTCCCGAATGTGATAGGGGCTAAGTTGGAGTGAATTTGCAAGTTTTTTAGGATCTTTTTCGGTTTTCCTAAGCTCATAAAGTTTCCAAAGGGTCGAAAAATATCTTGTGAGCATTGTCAATATAACTGGTGGGAATTCACCCGCTTGAAGCATTTTTTCAACTATAGTAATTGAAAGTTGTAAATTTCTTTCCCCAATTGATCTTTGAAGGTCAAACACCGTGAAATTTCTTGACATTCCAACGGCTTGTTTTATATCTTCAACATCAATAATTTTTTTCTCGCCCGTGAAAATGAAAAGTTTGGTTATCTCATTGTCAATTTCACGAAGGGAATTACCTACATAGGCTTGAAGAAGTTTACACGCTTCATTTGTTATCTCTTTCCCTTTCCACGGCGGGAGCATCCCTCGTTCTTTAACTCTCCTGGCAATCCAGCTCGGAATCTGCCAATCGTAAGGTGCTTTAAGCTCGACTACCTCAGCAAGTTCAAAAAGTTTTTTATAAATTTCCTTCTCAGAATCCACCTCGTTTAAAACAATTATTAAAATTGTGTCAGGGTTTGGCTTTTTTAAATAGTTGATAAATAGCGTCGCATCTTTTTCTTTTTTAGATCTCGATAGTTTATTTAAAAACTTCTCTGAATTTCTCATTACAACAACTCGCTTTTGACTCATCACTGGAAGCAAAAGTAAAAGCGAGAGCAAACCTTGTATATCAATTTCATTTCCATAGACGGTATCAAAGTTAAATTCGCGCAAGCCATCGTCGATGGCATTTTCAACAACTGTTTTAATCGATTCCTCAATTAAAAATTCCTCATTGCCATAAAAGACATATACTGGGGCAAACTTTTTATGCTTAACCGCAAGATGTAAAGCATCAAAGTCAAGATTTTCCTTTCCCATTTACGACGCATTATTTTTTGTTTTCGACCAATAAACATAAGCGGGAACTCCAATCAATACAAGCAATAACCCAAGCCCTGAACTTTTCGGATCGCCAATTATAATGTAAACGATAAAAAAGACAGCGACAAGTATATAGAAAATTGGAATTATGGGATAGCCCCATGCTTTATATGGTCTTTCACGATCAGGATATTTTTTCCGTAAGATGAATAAGCCAATAACTGTTAACACATTAAAAAGAAGGGATGTAAAGGCGGTATAAGTTAGAAGCGCAGAGTATGTTCCACTTAGAGTTAACACACTTGACCATATTCCTTGAAGTATAAGCGAGTTTACTGGGGTTTTATATTTTGGATGAAGTTTTCCTGCACCCTTGAAAAATAACCCATCTTTTGCCATTGCGTAATATACCCTTGGTGCTGCAAGGATCATTCCATTGTCACAGCCGAATGTTGAAATCATTATCGCTATTGCGATCAATTGTGCTCCAATTGTACCGAAAATTTTTTCAGCTACAGCTGCAGCAACCCTGTTATCTGGAACAAGCGCCATTTCTTTTATTGGCAAGATGTAAAGGTAAGCCATATTTGCAAGAACATAAACAAGCATAACACCGATCGTTCCAAGGACGAGCGAACGAGGCACAGTTTTATGCGGGTTTTTAACTTCTTCTGCAGCAAATGTGACGGAATTCCAAGCATCGTAAGCAAATAAAGCTTTTGACATCGCGACAGCAAGCGCAGCTAAAAATCCCATTGATAAAGCTTCTGGTGGAGCGATTGGTTTGAAATCTTTAAGTGAAAAACTTGAGGAAAAGTTCGACCAATCCCCGTTCCCAATTGTAAATGCGATAAATACAAGCAAAGCTATAGCTGCTATTTTGGAGACGGTGAATAAATTTTGAACTAATGCTCCGAAAACAACTCCAAAACAATTTATACAGGTCAAAAAGGCAATCACAGCAACCCCCACAAGTTGAGCGCTGTTAAGAGTAAAATTCCAGCCGAATATATTTAGAGTTAAAATCACATTATTTTCCGAAAGAGCAGGGATAAAAACTCCAAGATATTTTGCAAATGCAATCGCAACAGCCGCTATAAATCCGCTTTGAATTACAAAGAAAAGCGTCCATCCATAGAGAAATCCAAGCAGTGGGTTATACGCTTCGCGTAAGAAAACATATTGTCCTCCAGCTTTTGGCATCATCCCAGCAAGTTCACCATACGCGATAGCTCCGAATGCTGTTAGAATTCCTCCCAAAACCCACAACAAAATCAGAAACAACGGAATGGGCATATACCCAGCCATTATTGATGGGGCTATGAAAATTCCTGAGCCGATCATTGAGCCCATTACTATCATCGTTGCATCAAAAAGCCCAAGCTTTGCTTCAAATTTTACCTCTTTTTGAGCTTCGACCGCTTGAGCCATAAATCCTCCGTTTTTGTTTTATTATTTCACTTGGAGCTTCTTAAGATAAACTTTTTTCATTTCTACTTTTTCAATTGGGTTATCTCTTTTATCTCTTGGGACTTGGGCTATTTTATCGACCACATCCATTCCCTCAATTACTCTTCCAAAAACTGTGTAGTTTCCATCAAGATGTGGCAAATCTTTTAAACAAATATAAAATTGACTTCCATTTGACCTCTTTTCTGGGTTTACATTATCTGGCTGTCTTGCTGCTCCTACGAATCCTCTTTTGTGTGGCATCTTTATCTCTGCTGGAAGTGTATATCCTGGACCTCCTCGACCATCGTTATTTCTGTCTTTATCCTTTGAAAGGGGATCACCGCCTTGAATGACAAAGTCGGGTATCACTCTATGAAAGGTTGTACCATTATAAAAACCTTCACGCGCTAACTTTTTGAAATTTTCCGCATGTTTCGGTGCAACATCATCAAAAAGTTCGATAACTATGTTCCCAAATTTTGTTTCAATTACAACCACTTCTTTTTCTTTTGTTTTTTCCTGTGGATTTGGGATTAAAAAAAGTAGTGATAAGATAATTGTTATGGTTTTCATTTTTTCAGGGCAATTTTATTTTAGAAAGATTAGTCCAATTAAGCCAATGGTTAAGCAATAGTATGCGAATAAACTAAAGTTGCCACGGGAGATCACTTTGAGCAAAAATTTTATTGCTATGTATCCCGTGATAAATGAAATTAACGCTGAAAACAAAAGCAATGGAACTTTGTCAAACAGTGAAAATTCAAAAATCTCTTTCGTTTTTAGAATTGTAGCCCCAAGAATTGCTGGAAGCGAGAGCAGGAATGAAAATCTTGCACTTTTAACACCATTTATCCCAGCAAGCATCCCCGCACTTATGGTTGATCCAGACCTTGATATCCCTGGAAGAATTGCAAATGCTTGTGCAACTCCAACAAGAAAAGATGAAACGAAATTAAAATCTTTTTCAGGATTGTTCTTAGCAAAGCGTGTCGAAATTAAAATTAATCCTGTCACCATCAGAAATATCGATGTCAATTTCGGACTTTGAAAAACGGTTTCAATTTTATCTTCAAATAAAATTCCAATCACACCAGCTGGTATCGATGCCCAAATGATTAAAACGGCAAGCTTAAAGTTTTCATCTGCTTTTAAATTTGTTCCTAATTCGCTCACCTTAAAAATTTTTGTGAAGAACGATTTTAAAATTGCACTTATATCTTTCCAGAAGATAGCCAAAACACTTAACATCGTTCCAAAGTGGACGAAAACCTCAAATTCAATTCCACTTTTTTTCACTCCCAGCAGATGTTGAGCAAGCACAAGATGTCCTGAACTACTTATCGGGAGAAATTCCGTTAGTCCTTGCAAAATTGATAAAATCAAACTTTCAAGATAGTTCATCGGCGTTTGCGAATTTTTTAAAAATAATAACTAAATCCAAAGCGAATTGCAACACCCGTAAAATTTAATCTTAAATTTCTATCTTCTTCAAATGGTTTGCGGATTATCAATTTGTTTCCATTTGCATCTCTTGCTTCATCAGTTAGACCAATTTTAACATCAGTTGAAAGGTGGACATATACCTTTTCGCCAAGTCGAGATGAAAATATTGCTTCAAGTTTTAAAATTCCTCCGTTTGTCCCGTAAGTTACCTCTTTCCCTGAAAGTGGTAAAAATTGTGAAAAATATCCCTTGGTAAAGCCAAGCCCAGCTCCGAATTTGACGATGTAAATTTCTTGCTCCTGAAAAAGCAGATAGTTTAAAGTTAAAACTGGGTTATGAACTTTGTATGTAAATATATAATTCAACGAAACACCAGTCGATGTTTCTTCAATATTGTATTGCTTTGAGATATAAGAATAGTCAATTTTTATCGCTATATCTCTGCCGATTTTAAATTCAGTTGATGCCCAAAATTCTGGGGCGCCGTCAAATTCTTTTGTTCTTTTTCCAGTAATTGATGTTATATAATCAGAGACATCAGGGAAGTTAATATAGTTAGCACCCAATCCAGCGGATAGACATACATAGTTTCTATTTTTCAGATTTAAATTTTGCGTAGTTAAGGTATGAGTTAATATCAGCGATAGAATTGTTATAACAAGCCACAGTTTTAATTTCACTTGATGCATCGTTTTCATTTTGATATTGTAAAGATAAAAAAGGCATTTAAAATTTCAAATTAGCTTATGTTTGCGTTTTTGATTTTAATTTTGCAATTTTTACTGCAAAAGGTGAAAGGTAAAATTGAAAATTAATTATTTTCTCGATAGATGAAGAAGGTCTCATTTTACACGGTTGGATGTAAATTAAATTTTGCAGAGACATCGACGATAGGTGAGGAGTTTAAAAAGCGTGGTTTTGAAATAGTCGAATTCGGTGAGCCTTCAGATGTTTGCGTTATAAATACATGCTCCGTTACTGAGTATGCAGATAGGGATTGCCGTCGTGCTGTGAGGAAAGCCTTAAAAGTATCACCCAATGCTTTTATAATTGTCACGGGTTGCTACGCTCAGCTTCGTCCTGACGAAATAGCCCAGATTGAAGGGGTTGATTTGATCCTTGGTTCAAATGAGAAATTTAAAATTTTTGATTATGTTGGGGATTTCCAGAAAAATTATCACACCCAGATTTTTATCTCACCTGTAACTGAAACAAATGAGTTTTACATCGCAAGTTCAACCCCTGCATCTGACAGGACAAGAGCATTTTTGAAGGTTCAAGACGGGTGTGATTATAATTGTTCATATTGCACAATTCCACTTGCCCGTGGTGGGAGCAGAAGCCCTGAAATTGCTGTTGTAGTTGAAAGAGCGAAGACGCTCGCACAACTTGGTTATAAAGAAATAGTTTTAAGTGGGGTAAATGTTGGGGATTACGGTAGAAAGATTGGGACAAATCTTTTTGAACTTGTTAAGGAACTTGAAAAGATTGATGGCATAGAAAGAATAAGGATTAGTTCAATTGAGCCAAACCTTTTAAGCGAAGAAATGATTGATTACTTCGTAAATTCCGAAAAAATTTGCAACCATTTTCACATCCCTTTGCAAAGCGGTAGCGATGAAATTTTGCGCAAGATGAGAAGAAGATATAATACGACGCTTTACAGAAAAAGGATTGAGTATATAAAAGAAAAGGACCCGGAGGCGTGTATTGGAGCTGATGTGATCGTGGGGTTCCCAGGAGAAACAAGAGAACATTTTGAAACGACTTACAATTTTATAAATGACCTGCCAATTTCATACCTTCATGTGTTTACATATTCAGAGAGACCAAATACCGATGCGGTAAACCTACCTGATAAAGTTTCTATGGATGAGAGGCACAGGAGAAGCGAAATGTTAAGAAACCTTAGTTTGAAAAAGAAAAACTCTTTCTACAGGCAGATGATTGGAAAGGTCTTTGATGTTTTATGGGAGAGTGAGGTTAAGGATGGGATGATGTTTGGTTTTACGAAAAACTATGTCAAGGTTAAGATAAAATATGAACCTTCGCTTGTTAATAAAATCACACCAGTAAAAATTGTTGATGTTGAAGATTTGGTTGCAGTCGGGGAAATTGTAAAAGATTAAATTTTTTAAAATCAAAAACGGAGGTGTGCTATGGCTGGCAAAATTTTAAAAATCGTAGTTTTGTTTTTATTTATCTTTATGGTAGGTTGTGGTCCGACTTATCTGCCTGCTATTTGGGATTCTTCACCACCGATGTTAGCTCCGACTGAAGTTAAAAAAGAATCTACATTTTTAAGTGCATATTACAATAATGCTGGTGGATTTAATGGAGGGGATGAAAACAATTTTTTCAGAACAAATTTAGTGAGGACAACTGGTGGAAGTTGGTATAGACTTTCAGGTGGTGGTTTTGCATATTTTGGTAGTTATAATGTGCAAAATAAGCAAGAGATAGAGACAAATAGGGGAGAAAAATCATATTTTGGTATTGGCGCTGATATTGATGTGAATATATTTATCCCTCTTTATTTCTTTAATGTTGGAATTGGAACATATGATGGGGTAGCTGGTGAATTTGGAAACTATACTTCTTTCAGAAAGAGCAAGGGGAAAAGTGAAATTTCACCAATTTATGATGAAATTGTTCCTTTTTTTTCTGGATATACATTTTTACAGTTCAATTTTTCAAAGAGTGATAAACTTTCATTTAAAGTTGGCATGGGTTTGCCTGGGTTTGTTTTCGTGAATATTGGTTATTATAACATAAATTACGGGGGATTCTGGATAGGATGGTCATCTACAAAAAAGGAAGAAGAGGGAGATGAGCTTCGCGCTACTTCAGTAGGCTTTTCAATTAAGATAAAATAAGATGCAACCATAGTTTACCTTAGTGCGTCAAAAAAGAAAAAAGATATTTTATCATGTCTAGAAAAGTATTCATACTTGCTTTGCCGATTTTATTTTCGTTTATTTTTATTGGTTTTGCGCTTTCTCAAGACAGAGGTAGAGGTTATGGTGGATTCCTTGAGAGGTTGAAACAGGAACTCAATTTGACGCCTGAACAAGTTACAAAGATTCAAAAAATTCTTGATTCAGCTCAAAAACAAGCCGAGATCGACAGAGAAAAATATCAGGGCAACAGGGAAGCGATGATGAAAGCAATGCGTGAAAGGTGGGAAAAGATCGATAAGGAAATTGAAGCTGTTTTAACGAAAGAACAGAAGAAAAAATATGAAGCGATAAAAAAGGAACGACAGGAAAGGATGCGCGAATGGCGCGGAAGACCAAGTTAGTATCCATGTTTTAGTTCTATCCCAAGCCCAAATATAGCAAAATCATATTTCACGGGGTCTTCGGGATCAAATTTTTTCAAGTTGTTTGTAATTTCCTCCGCTGTTTTCCATGTATCTGTTTTCCTTTGAGTAAGCCCAAGACCCCGTGAAATTTTCGAAACATGCGTATCAAGTGGTATTATCAACTTTGATTTATCAACTTCACTCCATAGTCCCACATCGACATTGTCTTTCCTTACCATCCATCTCAAAAACATGTTAAGTCGTTTGCAGGGGCTATTTTTCTCTGGATCTGGTATAAGACCGCCAACGCTTTCAGGAATGCCATTAAATTTGGGCGGGGGATCAAAAGACAAAAGTTCTTTAACAAATCCTGACAGTGCCTGCTTTATTGTTGGATGTTTTTCATCGTAATGCTTTAAAAAGAGGTTTTTTAAAGTACCATATTTTTCAAGGGCTTGTTTCAAAAGGTAAAAAACCACGAGCAAGTCCTTTCCTTCAATGTTTCTGTATGCGAAGTGAACGAAATTGTTTAAAATTTTTTCATACCAGAACGGATCAAAATTTAAAACAAACTCATAAGGTTTATCCTCCATAATATTGAAAAGTCGTTCACTACTTAGCAATATTATCTTTCTGTTCCCCATGGCGAGAAGAGACGCAATAAATCCAGCTATTTCCATATCTTTTGGATTTGAAAAACGATGCACGAACTTTACCGGATCGGAATTTATGAATTCGGGAGTGTTATATTTTTTGAAAAGCCAATCAAGGTAATCCTTAAGGGTTGGGAACTCATCCGGGATTTTTATGCTCATATCAGCCTTGAATATTCGTTTAATTTTAATCTCCAAACCTTCACGCCGCAAAATCTTGGTCCTTCGGGACAGATTGGTTTTATATTTGCAAGATTTCTAATTGAGCATGGGGGCAGAAGGAAATTTCCAATTTTCGGATGGACTTCTGAAATTTGTTGGACTTCTTCAAATGAAGCCCGCCATATTTCCTCTTGCGCATTAAAGCAAAGTCGCATCGCATATTTATGGTGAAGGTTTAGAAGATCGCCCGATTCAGTAAATCTTATGCTGACGGCATTTGGCAAGAGATAAAGCGCAAATTCAGATGGAACGCCCAACTTTTTCAACTTCCCAATGCTTTCCCAAATTCTTTCCATGGTTTCAGTGTAAAGTTTAAGCGCTGAATCACTTTGCAAAATTAAACTTGGGGTTATAAAATCCGGTTCATCGGAAATTTGGCGCATTAAAATAGGTCTTGACCCTGGGGTCATTCGATGTCTTTGATCTTGCGAATCAGCTGTGTGACTTAATTTCTTTTTAAAGGTATACGAGACGTGGAACATCGCCCTTGATATTTTGCTGTGCGTTGTTAGGACAAGTGATTCGGCGAGGATTTTGTTTATAGCGGGATTCAACACGAGATTTATTGCTTCATCATCGCTTAAGGCGGTGGATGGCAAGCCGAATATTTCCCTGACGGAGTCGGCGAGAATTTTTTCCGCATTTGGTTTGTAGTCAACCAAAAGTGATATCTTTCCATTCAGTGACTTATCAAATTCATCAGCGAATTCTTTTGATAAATTATCATCGTTTAAATTTTGAACAAAGTTAAATTCGACAAGTTCATGCTCATCGATCGGTTTTTCAAGAACAATTTTATAATTTGGATCAACCCTTAAAATTTCATCAATTAACTTGTTGGCAACTATTCTTTGTTCAAGGGGGATGTCAAATTGATTACACAGTTTATAATATCTTAAAATTGTGATTGCGCTGACCGTGTGATAAAGATAGGCAAATGTTGCAATTGGAAGAACATATCGTGCGATCTCTTGAGCTTTTCGTTTTATATCCTTTTTGTATTTTTCTGAATTAAATCTTCGTGCTGGAAACCTTAGATAATATTCGTTCTCTACAACTGGTAGAAGCAGTTCTGTTAGTTTTTTATATGATTCATTTTGGAATTCAATGGTTGATATATAGATTTCAAGCGCTTTTCCTTCAAGCGGTGGTATAAAATAATTACCCGGTTTAACCTCTACATATCTTTGTGAGACTTGCTCTGAATTGTAGAAGGGGTGACTGTGAAGAAATGACCAAATGAAGTACCTTGAAACATTTTCAATAGCAAATTGAAAATATGCATGTTGAAAAGTCGTGTGATGCCCGGCTTCGTAGATGCTTTTGGCTAAATCAATGTATTTGTTTATGTCAATTTCTTCATCTTTTATAATACCCTTTGAAGAATAACAAGTTCTTGCCGTTGCTATCACATTTTTAAAGGGCTCAGGGAAATACTTTACAACTTTTACAACTGGCTCTGGTGAAAGTGGTTTATCTATCATCATTTTTGAAATTCGTTTTGAAAACTTTGAATTAATTTATCAAGACAAGGTAAAAAATCAAATTTTGAAAAAGTATCAACCTTGCCCTTGCATGATATTATTGATGTTTTAATGGCTGGATTAGTTTGATCGTTTCCCTAACTACTATAAATTCACTCAACTTTATGAACTTTCCAATTTTCATCAACCCACAGCCCTATTATATCGACATCAAGATTCCACATTTTAATTGTCTCAATAGCGGATGAAATTTGTTTCAAGTGTGTTTCTTTTTCTACTGGATTACCCGCACAATTATGATGCCCAACAATTGCGACAAGCTTTGAAGCATGCTTACTAATTGAGATTTCAACTTTTCTTTTTATTTCTTGGAGTGTGAAGTCACTTTTGTTTTCCGATAATACTTTATCCGGGCCTGGTTCTGTAATCATATCCACATAATTTACTCCATATTCTTTTTTCAACCATTCAATTACTGGAATTTGAACCCTTCCATCAATGCAGTTGATCGCAGTAGCAAATTTGATCTCGTTCATACTCTATATTAGTTTTTATTTCAATTACCCACCTAATTTCCAAAGCAGTTTCCTCACTTCTGAGTAGTCATATAGATTAAATTTTGCGTTAGATGGACCTATTCTAACTTTGATAGTGTAAGCTTCTTCTGGCAGAGCTTTAAATAAATCTTCATCAGTAAGGTCATCCCCAATGCCTAATATAAAATCAAAGTTGTTTTTAGATAGCCAATACAGAGCCGCTGAACCTTTATTTACTCCACCGCATCTTATTTCAACGATTTTTTCTCCTTGTAATATTTGTATGTCAAGATTTGCAGTAAAGCTTATAAGATATTCAATAGCATCTTTCACTACGAGAGATGATTGTTCTGGGTCAGATTTGCGGTAGTGCCATGCTACTGAAAATTCTTTCTCCTCTATAAAACTACCGGGAAGGCGATCTACATAAGTGGAAATTATTGGTAAAATTTGCCCTTTCCAATCGCTCCTCAAGGGCATCACTATTTTCCAGTCTTTTTCATGTTTCTCCTTGATCCAAACCCCATGTTCTGCTACCAAATTTATCCCAATTGTTGAAAACCATTTTTCAAGAGTTTCTTTATCTCTTCCACTTAGTAAGACTACCTCATTTTTTGCGTCATCAGTTAATTTCATAAGCAAGTTTAATAGTTCTTCATCAGGTTGGGCTTTGGGTGGGGAAGCCACGAATGGGACAAGTGTACCATCGTAATCCAGCAATATAAGTCTTCTTTCAGCTTTTTTATACTCACTATATAGTTTTTCCTGTAATCGAGGTACCAGTAACTTGGTGGAGAATTTATTTTGTTCATCTTTGATGGAAAGTAGCTCTTTTATTAATTCATCACCCCACCTAGCTATATCATATTTTCTAAGTCTGTTTTGCATTATTTTATTCCGTCTTGTTTGCTCCTCGACTGGCATTTCAAGAGCCTCTTTTATAGCGGAGGCAATTTCAGAAATATCATAGGGGTTTACCAAAATTGCTTCGGTAAGTTCCTTTGCAGCTCCTGCCATTTCGCTTAAAATCAAAACACCTTTTGCATCTTTTTTAGACGCAACATATTCCTTTGCAATTAAGTTCATCCCATCACGTAAAGGGGTAACAAGCATTACATCCGCAATATTATAAAAAACCGCTAAGTCTTCAAAGGGTAAAAATTTTGTTTGATATATAACTGGCGTCCACTCTATATTTCCAAATTCACCATTTATTTTGCCGACGTATTCGTCTATCTCGTTTTTTGTCTTTTGATATCGCTCAACCCCAACACGCCCTGGAACAACTACAATAATTAAAACAACTTTATCAAAGTACTGAGGATTATCCTTCAAAAATTGCTCATATGCTTTCAATCTGTTTAATATACCTTTCGTGTAATCAAGTCTATCTATGGAAAGTATCACCTTGTAATTTTTAAATTTTTCTTTTAAAGTTTCAACCTTGCTAAGGATCTCTTGATCTTCCAAAGCAAAATGAAATTTTTGAAAATTTATTCCCATTGGGAATGTCCCTACCTTTACCAATCCCTCATCAGTTAGGATTTTGCCCATTTCGTTTTGATATCCCAAAAATCGCAAAACAGATTGCAAGAAATTTTGTGAATACTCGTAAGTATGGAAACCTACTATATCCGCTCCAAGAAGTCCTTTAAGCAGTCCAGTGCGCCAAGCCTTGGGCAGAAGCTGGAATATCTCAAAATGTGGGAATGGAATATGAAGGGAAAAAATTATTTTGGCATTGTCGATTTCTTTTCTTAACATTGAAGGCAAGAGCATCAGATGATAATCGTGAATCCATATAATATCATCTTCTTTGGCAATTTTCAAAATTTCCTGTGCGAAAATTTTATTAACATCTATATAAGTTTGCCAGTATTCATCGTTCCATTCAACATAGCTTGGAAATGAGTGAAAAAGTGGCCACAGAATTTTATTACAAAAACCATGATAAAATTTATCCACAACCCTTTTGGACAAAAAAACAGGCCAAGCGTTATAATGTTGAAAAAGTTTTTTGGATAATTTTTCCTTTTGTTTACTGTCGACATCTATGCCGGAGAAACCAATCCATACATAATCAGGTTTCAAAAATTCAGAAAATTTGAGCCTACTTAAATAATCACTTATTCCCGAAACAAGACCACCAACACTTTGTTTAATTAACAATTCACCACTTTCTTGTTCCTCTATCGTTATGGGCAATCTATTTGATACTATTAGTAATCTCATATTCACTCTACCCCGTTAATTTTTTATTTGTAATGAAGTTATCGTACAGGAGCAGATGAGCTTTTTAAGATGCCCTCGAGTATTTTTCAATAACCCAAGGTTTGTGTGTCTAATTAAAATCTAATAAAAATCGAAGAAAGGTCAATTATTGATGCAAAAAGATTCACCCTTCTTGAAACTTCATCAAAAGAAAAATTGAAATTTTAAAAAAGCGGATGTTGAATAGTACCAGTATTCATCCAGCTTGTCACCAAAAAACATTATTATTCCAAATCCAACTTCCGAATTTTCTGTTGGGGAGTAAGAAAGTAAAGCATTTACAAATCCACTCCAATCGTTTAAATTTTGATTCAAAGAAAATGTTAAAGATAAAATTGGATTAATTGTGTAAACTGCTGAGATAAACGCATAGCTTTTGCTCAGGTTCAAAATCTCGCCCCTTGTCAACCTTTCAATTTCATATTCCTCTTTTTTGGTTTTTCCTTCGCCATTGAACTGATATTCAAATAAGGCATAGAAATTTTTGGTGAATTGGTTGTCAAACCCAAGAATAAATTTTAAGAAATTTGAACGCAGATTTTTAACATCCGCTGAAATAATTCCCTCGCCTCTTATTCCAGCATTGAGAAAATTTCCCGCGAAATCAAATCCCACAATGCCACGCTTATCAAAATATCCCGACATAAAGGAAAAATCAAAACCTTTTGCATTTGATCTGAAACGAAATCCAAAATTATTACTTTTAAAACGGTTCACCGGATTATACACGACGTGCAAGTCTGTAAAACTTCCCAAGTAAATTTTCCATGTGACAGCATCCGCGCCATCTTTTTCTATCTTGCTGAAATCTGCTGGATTTATCGGATTAAAAAGGTCTGTTGGATTCCACACTCTTCCAGTTCCCCAAGAAATCCTTTGCCTTCCGATTATCAAATTTCCAAAGTTAAAGTCTTTTCTAATGTAGAATCTGTCAATGAAATGATAAATCTCAAGTTTTTTCCCATCGTGCAAAGCCCATCTCATTTTGTAAAACTGCCTTCTTGAAGTAAGTTCCACTGGGTTAAAAAATAACTCTGAAGAATGATAAAAGCCATTCACCTCATATTCTATATAAATTTTACCAATTTTTGCAAGGTCAAATTCTGGACGAAGTCGTAAACGGCTGATATTTACCAATAGGTTTTTGCCAATTCCAAAAGTTTGAGCGAACTCTTCTTTGACATTTTGATAAATTGCAAATTCAGAAAGATAACCAGAAAGTTTAAAAGCTTGTGAAGGGGAAAGTTCATTAAGAAAAAGTAGGATTAAGAAAGTTTTACCAAATTTTTTTATCATCCTCTATCATTCCATCTCTTAATCTTATCAATCGTCCAGCCTTTTGGATCACTTGTGGATCATGTGAGCAAATTATAAAGGTTATTCCCTTTTCACGGTTCATTTTTATCATGACATCGATTAACATTCCTCCTGTTTTTGAGTCAAGATGCGCCGTTGGCTCATCCGCAAGAATTATTGAAGGTCTTGTGATGATCGCCCTCGCAATTGCAACTCTTTGTTGCTGTCCACCGCTAATTTCGTTTGGTTTCTTATTCGCTAACTCACTTATATCAAGGAGGTTTAAAACTTCCATAACCTGTTCTTTTCTTTGCCTTTCAGGGATTCCAAGCAAAACGAGTGGAAGTTCAACATTCTCAGAAACAGTTAAAACTGGAATTAGATTATATGTCTGAAATATAAAACCGATCTTTCTGAGTCTTAGCTCTGCAAGCTCATCTTTTTTCATCTGTGTTATATCCTTCCCTTCAAGATAGACCCTTCCTTCTGTGGGTTTATCAAGTCCACCAATTTGATTTAGAAGTGTTGTCTTTCCAGAACCAGATGGTCCAGCTACAACGACAAATTCGCCCTGCATAATTTCAAGGTTGACATCCCTTAAAGCTACAACCTCAACTTTTCCATCGGAATAAATTTTTGTTAAGTTTTCTGTTTTTATTATTGTCATAGGTTTTTCATATGTGTTTTATAGCTTCAACCGGTTCAAGCTTGATTGATTTAACCGCTGGATAGATCGCCCCAATTAAGGACATAAAAGGCATTGTAAGTGATACGAGAGCAAGTGTGAAATTGGTTAAAACCGGATATATGATCCTCCCTGTTCCAAACCACGCTAAGCTTTTGGCAAAAAAGCCAAGATCAACCCCTGATTTTGAAAGTGGTATATAGAATGCAAATCCAAGCGCAAGCCCGATGATGGTTCCAAGAACACCGATAATAAACGATTCAGTCATTATTAGCAGAAAAATGTTTTTATTTTTCATTCCTATTGCTTTAAGAACACCAAATTCTCTAACCCTTTCAAAAACGGACATAAGCATTATATTTACTATTCCAAAACAAACTGCGACCCCGAAAATAAAATAGTAGATCCATATCATTTGATAATACATATCCAGCATAATTCTTATAAATGGAGCAACATCAGCATAGGTTAAAACTTCATACAAATCCCCAAGCTTTTGTTCAAGTTTTTCCTTAATGTGATTTACATATTTTTGATCTTTAACTATTAAAGCAAACTCGATGACCTTACCGTCAAGCTTTAAAATCTTCTGCGCGTCTTCAATTGTGATGTACGCATTGATTTTGTCAAATTCTGAATGTGGGGATTCGTAAAGTCCAACAACTCTGAAAAGTTCTGTAGAAATGTTCCCATCAACATCTGAAACCATAAGAACAACTTTATCTCCAACTTCAACATTTAATTTTTGAGCAAGTTTCTCACTTAGCAGAATTTCTCCTTTGTTTTCGAGGTATTTCCCCCGTGATATTGAATTTGATATTATCGTTATGAACTTTTCTTTATCGGGTTGGATCCCAACTATGATCACCGCTGAAGAGTTGTATGCGCTATTTATCATTCCATAAGTTATTACACGCTTGCTGTAAAATTTTATCTCTTCTATTTCCATTATTGCTTTTTCGACCTTTAGATCATCCGGGATATAATTTTTTACTGTTTTATCGTCTTTGAATCCCTTTTTATGAATTTGTATATGTGAAATGTGAATGTTTATCTGGTTATCAAGCATTTGCTTCATCATACCAACTGACAATGTATCCACAAGTAAAAGGACCGCGACGCTCACGATAATTGAAAGCATCACAACGATAGTTCTTCGCTTATTTCTCCATATGTTTCGCCATGCGAGCTTGAAAATCATATGAATCTTATCCCCTTTAGTGGCTCAAGTTTATAAACCCTATAAAGTGGAATTATACTTGAAATGATTGATACGATCAAAATGGATAATCCTGTGTTTATAAAAATCCTCGGTTGCAAAGAGGAAATAAACTTTGGTTCAAATCCAAATTCTTCGTAAGCTGAGGCAAATTCACCCGTGAGAACGATGGGATTTTTTATAAGATAGTAATTGAAAATTCCTCCAAGTAAACATCCAAGCAATATGCCTATAAGGGCAATAAAAATTATTTCAAGAAAAACGATCAAAACCAACTTTTGATTTTTAAAACCTATCGCAAGAGATATACCGAATTCATTAAATCTTTCAACAACGGACATTGATATTGTATTAAGAATTCCAAAAGCAACTATTATAATTAAAAATGCCAAAAACAAAACTCCGCTTGCATTGTCAAGATCGATTGATTGTTTCAATTCAACCATTACATCTTCCCAAGATAAGGCGACCAATTCTTTTTGAGTAAGCTCGCTTAAAAGCTTTTGCCTAACTTTTTCTATCTTTCCAAGTTCTGGTAATAAAATTGCTATGACGCTAACTCTATTTTCTGCCGACAGAAGCTCCTGAGCATCTTTCAAATTCATAAAGATAACTGAGTTATCGAGCTCTGTGTATCCAAGTTTTACAACCCCAACGACTTTGAACTTCATATCCCATAGTGCTCCGTCAAAACCTTGGGCAAGTATAACAATCTCATCCCCAAGTTTAATTTTTAAATTTTCAAATAGTTTATATCCGAGGATAACTTCGTATGAAGAATCTTTATTTAAAAACCTACCCTGTTTTACCTTCTTGTGAAAATTTGAAAAGTTTAATTCAATTTCTGGATCAATTCCGTAAATTATTCCGCCATAAGAATTTTCACCTGAGCTTATCATTACATCAGCATACAACCTTGGGGCATAAGCTATGATATCCGAGATTGATTCAATTGTCTTCTTTATTTCGTCAGAATATATGAATGTTTTGCGAAGCGAAGGATCATCTTTGTAACCTTCCCGTTGGATTTGAATATAACCAGAGTAATCACCTGCTATTGTTCGTATGAAATACTCATAACTTCCAAGTTGGATTCCCCTCATTATAATTGTTATCATGGTAGCAAAAGTAATAGCGGTAATGGTGATGATTGTTCTTCGCTTATTTCTCCAAATGTTTCTCCATGCAAATTTTAAGAAAAACATAATTTCATCTTCTTTTTTCAAGTTCTCTGAATGAGAAAATTTTTTCATCTATTTTTATGTCAAAAACGATATCTATCAAAGTGAACTCCGTTCTTCTCCCTTTTTCAATATTGTTATACATAACCCATCTTGTGGGAAGCTTTCTACCTCGGATTTCCTTTACATTATAAAATTCCATATATCTTATGAGCTTTCCTTTCTCATCGTAGTATTCAATCTTCGCTGGAAGATAATCGGACTTTCTAACCCAATAAAAAATTTTGCCCCAAACAACTGGAGCTTGTGGCTTGGGGACAAGTTCTATTTTCCAGCATAGCTCTGAGTTTATAGTTTCATCAGAAGAGATAATTCTCATATCATAATCTCTTTCAAGGTTTGACTCCCGAACGAGATCATCGTAAGTGAAATCAGAGCCGTTCCATGACTGGAGCATCATTGATGGGGGTATTTTTGTCAAACTTTCTGTATTTCGCAGGTAAAGCCAGAGTTCGTTTCCGATTTTGAGGGTTTTATTTCCTTCTTCCTTTTTTGGATATTTTATTTCAATTAAAGCCTTTTCATTCCCTACCCACCATCCTTCCATTTTCAAAGTTCTTTTAAAATCAGGTGTAATGATGTTCATCTCAACGATGCCGTACGATGTTCGCCCCTTAATTTGGTTTTCAGATTTTTTAATAATTTCCTGCGGGGTTTGCGGAAAGCCAAGAGAGACAAGGAGGGATAGAAAAAGTAAAGACGACAAAAGGGTGCGCATTTTTGAAACCAAGAGATTTTTTATTTTCCAAAACCGTAAATTTGACGGTTTAAACTATCTACTTGTTTCAAGTTTTAGCTTTCTCGATGTTAAAAACTTTTTTGATATCTATTTTTAACTCGGTGCAAATCTTTTGAAGTGAGTCAATTTCATCTTCAAACAATTCTTTTAGAAGTTCAAGTATTGCCTCCTTTTCCTCGCCATTTTTACATGTGGTCCAGATATAGCGACCTTTGAAATCTATCTCAATTCGTGTGAATTGTTCATTTAACTTTTGAGTACGAAGTTCAATGAAGCCGAATTTTTTCTTTACGACTTTATCCATTTTACCTCCTTGTTTTAATTTTAAGTTGTCAAAATTGATCTTGTTCTAGTTTGGGTTGCTTTTTTGTAAAGTTCACCATAAAGATAATATTGAACGACACTTGCCCAAAATCCAGTTAAAAATATTCCTATAAAACAAAGCGCAAGCCCAAGCGAAGCGAGAAGTTGAAGGAAAATCGTCAAAAGAAAAACTATGATCGCCTCACCGATATTATCTCTGAGCATTGAAAATATGTCTGATATTGCAAATGCATCACTTATTGATTCACTTTCAGCAAATTTTCCAACGACGAACGGCAAGATTAAAACAAAGAAAAGAATGTAAACTAAAGATGAAATAGCGAATAAAATTGAAATACCTGTCAACTCTGATTTGAAAAATAAGTTTGATAGAAACAGCATGATAAATGCAGTTATCTCTCTGCTTTTAAAATTTTCAAATTCTATCTCAGCAAATGGGAGTGAAATTACGAGCAAAACAAGGAAAGGGATAAGGTAAACTATAATGATCACTAAAAGTTTAAAACCATTGGCAATTTTTTGCCCTATGTCATCCCAATCGGGAAGAAGTTGTGGTTCTTCTTTTATCGTTCGTCTTGTAACATCAACGAGATAGCCGTAATAAATCAAAAGGGGAACAATCAGAAAAGAAAATAACAGCATCAAACCGCCGACAACAACTTTACCGAACCAGTTTTTTTCTTGAAAGACAAATTTAAAACCTCTTTCAATATTCATTTTTTATTTCCTCCTTTTGTTTGGCGAGATCTATTATTCTCCCTTCAACTTCGGATTTTATCACTTTTTGTTTTTTCACGGCTTCGATGAAAATATCTCTATCAACCACGCCGAGATTTTTTATTTTAACGCTATTTTGCGGGATTCCAAATAAATCATAGAGATGGTCAGCAACCCAATTATTTGTAACTATTGAATATATTCTGTTTTCGTCGAGCGGTTTTCCACCAACTTCAATTGAGATAATTCTCTCGCCAATCTTTTTTCTTGAATCAAACACAACTTTTATCCCCGAAACCTGCATAAGTTCGGCTTTACCTGACGCTTGCCACTCCATCATTTTTCTTAATGTTTTCCCATCGACTTCAAACACGACAAATGTGTTTCCAAATGGATTTATCTCCCATATATCTCGAACCTTTATATCTCCCTTTGGTAAATCTTTTCTTAAGCCACCCGAGTTTTGAAATGCTATATCAGTTTTTGCAAACTCTCTCATCACATCGGCTTCCCAATTTCCGAGATTGCTTTCACCATAAAAGTTTCTTTTCCAATCAACTTCAAGTTTCCCGATAACTTGTCCAAATTCTTTATCAACCATTTTTTCGAGTTCTTCAACCTTTTTCAAAGCGACTTCATCTGGTTTAACAGTCCCCTCAACTACTCGAATTAATTTACCTTTGTAAGAGTAAACCGAATCACCGTCGACATCAATCATAGCTTCAAGATATCCAAGATATTCTCCCCTTGAGCCTGCTTGACAAATGATCACACCATTTACAATTTTTGGCTCCTTCAAAACGGTATGGCTATGTCCCCCAATTATAATTTTTATCTCTGGAAATTTAACGGCAAGCAGTGAATCAGCTTGTACTCCAAGGTGTGTAAGTGCAATTATTAGATCAACCTTTTCTTTAGTTTTTAGCTCATTTATATACTGTCTTGTGACTTTTTCGATGTCAAGGAGTTCAAGGTCTTTAAGATTTTCTCTGAGTGAAAGTTTGAAAAGCTCTGGTGTTGTAAGACCTATTACGCCAACTTTTGCTTTACCGAGATTTTTCACAGTGTATGGTTTGGTGAAAAGATTACCTTTTCTTTTATCCCAAAGGTTGGCACAGATGACCTTAAATTTTGCAAGCTTTAAATTCTCTTCAAGTGCATCTCTCCCGTAATCAAATTCATGGTTTCCGAGCGTCATCGCATCTGGATTTATCAAATTCATAAGTTCAATTTGCGATCGTCCTTTTGTAAGTGAAGAAATTGGCGTTCCTTGAAAATCATCCCCAGCGTTCAAAACAAGCACATTTTTTTCTTCAGTTCTAAATTTATTTATTAATCCGAGCAAATTCGCAGTTCCGCCGACATAGCATGGCGTGTCACTACAGATTGAACGCATCGGGACATTTTGCGAGTGAAAATCATTCCAATGGAGAATTAAAATTTTTTCAAGATTTTGAGATAGTAAAATTTGACTTAAAACAAAAACAAGAAAAGTTAACAGTAGGCGATATACTTGTTTGAACTTCACTTTAATCTGCGAGTTTTGTTTTTGTTAATATATAAAATTAGAATTTTTCAATCAAACGGGAGACCCCCTTGACATTGTTGTTTAAACTTTTTAAATTATCTCCGTAAACAAGTTAAACAAAAATGGAGGTTTGCTATGCCGGGGAAGAAAATTTTGATGCTAGTTGGAGATTTCGTGGAGGATTATGAAGTTATGGTGCCGTTTCAGGCGCTTCAAATGGTTGGACATACTGTTCATGCAGTTTGCCCTGGGAAGAAGGCAGGGGAAAAAGTGAGAACAGCGGTTCACGATTTTGAAGGAGATCAAACTTACAGTGAAAAACCAGGGCACAACTTCACACTTAATGCGACATTTGATAATATCAAGCCCGAGGAATATGATGCGCTTGTGATTCCGGGTGGAAGAGCGCCTGAATATATCAGAATGAATGAGAAAGTTCTCGAGATTGTGCGTCATTTCGCTGAGAATAATAAGCCGATTGCTGCTGTTTGCCATGGTGCGCAAGTCTTAACAGCCGCTGGTGTTGTCAAAGGGAAAAAGATAAATGCGTATCCCGCGGTTGGTCCAGAGGTTAAAGTTGCCGGCGGTGAATATGTTGAATTGCCGTGGGATAAAGCAATCGTTGATGGGAATATTGTAACTGCTCCAGCATGGCCAGCTCATCCTGAATGGCTTGCAAAGTTTTTGGAACTTCTTGGGACGAAGATAATTCATGAGGAAAAGGTGGCTGTGTGAGAAGTTCAAGCCCTTCCCCAAATTTGGGGAAGGGCTTTAAATTTGTAAGTTTATGAGAGTTTCTTTATTTTTTAATTTGAAGAACGGGGCGTAGCGCAGATGGTTAGCGCGCTTGGTTCGGGACCAAGAGGTCCCCGGTTCGAGTCCGGGCGCCCCGACTTCATTAAAAGTATACCCTCACCTCTGCTTGCGCGATGTGAATTACCCCGGTTGAAAGAAAGCGACCGTTGTAGTTCCCGCTAATCTGAATATAATCGCCAATGCTATAGTAAAAATTCAATCGCAAGAATATACTTCTACCCGGATAATTTCCCTCCATAAGTTCATAACTTGCGATTCCCGAAGTGCCCTTCACTAGCACCTCATTTCTTTCAATCTCAAACTCAGCTCTTCCCTTGCCCATCAGAAGCCAACTTATCTTAATGCTTTCACGATTTAAATCCGCGCTTTTAACCGCACCAGCAAAATCTTTATTGCGACCAACGCCAGTTTTTAGGCTCAATTCAACATTGTTAGATGGTTTGTAAAAAATTTCAAAATTTAAACTTTGCCCCTTTATGTCAAAAACATCGTTTTCTTTGAATCCGCCGACAGATGTTTTATTTTTTATTGTTCCCTCTACTTGAAATCCAAGGTCAAGCTCCGGATACCATCTTATTCGCATTGAGTTTTCGATGCCGAATGTTTTTCTCGTCGCAATGTTGTAGCTGAACATTGAACCAGTTTTTAAAAATCTGTATCTTAAAGAAAACTTTCTGCTGTTTTCAAACATGTAAATATCTTGTCTAAATGTGATCATTCCGTTTATGGTTTTATCCTCGCGTTGGAAATATTTTAACTTCAGCAGGTAAATTTTCTCTTGCGATTCAAGACTACTTTCCGAAACCTGGAAGTATGTATCACTTGAAAATGGGGATAAAAGCTTAAGTAATCTTTCTGGATAAAAGCGTAGATTGAAGCTTGCCTCAACATTTGCCGTTGGAATGAGCTGATCCCCGGGCAATGTGAGCATAATATAATCTCCATCGAACTTCGTTCGTTCAAATTCATTTGCATCTTGGATTCCGTTGCCATTTAAATCCCCAAGATATCTGTAATTCCCTGTGCCCCTTTGAACCTTTATGAAAACAGGTTCAAGCCTCGAGACCATTCTCGTCATCGCTCGATAGATCAAATTTACCCTTAAAGATCTTTTAAAAGCTTCCATTTTACCCTGTGATCTTATCAAGATATTGTTGATGGTCTTTACCGAATCCAAAAGAAAAGTTTTTTTGTTTAAAGTTAAATCGCCGTTAAATTCAAATCTTTTATCGACGAAATTTATTTTATAATTTTGGTTTCGCATTACGCTTAATCGAGCATAGCTTCCATTTTTTACAACATCATCAAATCTTAACTCATAAGAAAACGCGGTTTTGAACTTTCCTACCCCAAGTTCAATCCCCGGGATTAACCTTAAAAATCTAAAGCTTCCCAAGCTTATGGAGTCACCTTCTAAATTTTCCTTGGACTCCATTTCATAGTTTATAAATGGTAGAAAGGGTCCAATTTTATATTTACCCGAGCCTTTATTTCTTATCCATTTTGATTTGAACGTGTCTGATTTTGATAATAAAATTTCAAATGTGTTGTTAATTTCAGGAAAGTTTACCTCATTGATCGTCAGGCTAACCACACCTCTGTTCGTTCTAAATATGTTTTCATTTTTTAAAGATCCATAACCGAAATTCACAAAACTTTTTTCAAAAAGTTCGGCTTGCAAAGAAGACTCAAGGATGATTTCATCAAATTGTGAGGTTTCGGGACCGAGGTTCCATTTTCTATTGAATTCGATCACATTAAATCGATCAAGGCTGGTGAAGTTTTTATTTCTATGTCTTTGATAAATGTTGAAGTCAATTTTTCTTAAACCTTTCTCAAAAATTTTTCCACTTGAATAGTTGAACCCATATTTTAAAGCAAAACCTTTGTTATCTTCATTATCTATTGAAGAAAACTGATTTTTATCAAAATTGCTAAAGCCTGATTCGACGAAGAAATTGAAGTTTTCTGTTTTATACTTTGCCCTGATGTCAAAAATTTGCGACGATTGTGGCATTGGTAAAAAGATCACAGGAAGGTACTCACCCTTGCCTTTTCCAATAAATTCATATTTTCCGATTCCACGGCGCGCATAGTCTCCCTTTCCAACGCCGACATAAGAAAAACTCACAGAGTAAAGAGCATTTTTATCCCCCGGGGCATATACAAAGATTTCGTATCTTTCTGAATCGATCATTGTATCTTTCTTAACGTACTGTCCCTTCCCAATTCCTTTGATTGAATCAAATCCAACATAAATTATCCCACTTTTAACCGCCTTTAATGAATTATCACCACTGTTTTTTAAAATTTCAATATCCGATTGTGCGAGGACGAAATCAATTGGAGCGTTTTTATTGTCTGAATCATAGAAGTACGAAAAAGACAAATTTAACCTGTCATTGAAAAGAAAATTATCCGAGACAAAACCAAAAAAGTTTCTTGCATATTTTCTGTCAGTATATTGAAAGTCAACTGTTATTCTTGACGCGGATGTTATCAAACGATTTGAAGTAAATGTTATTTCAGCGGTTGAATAATCAATTACATAATCATTGCTTTCACCCCGCGTCATTAACTCACCATCGATGTAAACCTTTTCGGTTCCTGCAATTACAATTATATCTCTTTCACCATTTTGCCCAGTCAATCTATAGGGACCTTGAACGCCATCAATTCCGTTAAAATAATTTGTTGCAAACTTGCCACGAGATGAAGCAATGGCAATTGTATTTTTAGTTTTTGCAAAATCAGTTTCATAATTTGCTTGAAACTTTCCACCTTGCAGCCTTCTTCTTATGTTAGCAAATTCGGGGGTTTCTGAAAAATATAGATTTTGTTCATCACTAAGTTGATAGCCAATGTCATAGTCCCCAAAAGTCGCAAATAAGTTTTTTGACTTTACTCTGATGAAAATTTTATCAATTTCTTGAAGTGTTTGTGTGTTTCCTTCAGGTTGAATTGGTATATTTTCATCCGTCAATGAAGCCGTGATTTCTATATCTCTTGTCAAGTTTCCTGATAGCTGGAGATTAAAGCCAGATTGAAGCGTGGGGTCTCGATTGCTCCCAAGCGTAAAACCACGAACAATGCTTCCGTTTTTTTGTATATTTCCAGCAAATGAACTGTGTTCTTCAATGTTTTTTTCAACTTTTAGAATTTTTTCTATTGGTTTGTCAATTTCTGTGAGTTCGCTTCTTCTATATTTAAAGAATATCGTATCAATTGGCAGGGTTCTGTAAACTGCTTTGAATTTAAATCTCGATGAGTCAATTTTTGAGATGACTGAGTTATGGAGATAAACTTTCCCAAGATTATAATTGATTTGATAATGGATTCCCGGAAGAAGAACAAGCGTGTCGATTTTTAAAATTTCGCTTTGTGGAATAATAAAACGGTGCGGAAGGTTAACTATTGAATCGCCTTTTGAAATTTCAAATTCAACACTTTGAATTTGTGCAAAACATAATCCTGCAAATAGTAATAAGGCATAAATTGCAAAGCGCATAGCTTATGAAAAGTTGTTATATACCTTTGTCTGTGCTGGGCTTGTTTTAATGCTTACAGGTTGTTCAATTGATTTTTTAAGCGCATTTTCATAGATTTATTTCTGGCATTTTCACCTCCACCATTTTCATTAGGTGGGGGTTAAGTAGAGTCAAATTCAAATTAAAAAGGGAGTTTTTTAAATGCAAAGTATTTTGGTGACGGGAGGCGCTGGGTTTATTGGAAGTAATTTTGTCAGGTACATGCTTCAGAATTATCCGGGGGTTAAAGTTATAAATTTCGACAAGCTCACCTATGCGGGTAACCTTGAAAATTTGAAGGATGTAGAAAATAATCCGAATTATCATTTTGTAAGGGGTGATATCTGCAATCAAGAACTTGTTGAATATGTGGTTCAAGAGTTTGATATTGATGTAATCGTGAATTTCGCCGCTGAATCACATGTTGATAGAAGCATACTTGGTCCGGAAATTTTTATAAGGACAAATGTTCTTGGGACTCAAGTTTTGCTTGAGGTGACGAAGAAATTTGGGATTGAAAAGTTTATACAAATCTCAACAGATGAAGTATATGGTTCGCTTGGCTCGGTTGGAAAATTTACTGAGGATATGCCACTTTTGCCGAACTCGCCTTATGCAGCAAGCAAAGCAAGCGCTGACCTTTTGTGTAGAGCTTACTTTAAAACATTTGATGTCCCTGTTATCATAACGAGATGTTCAAATAATTTTGGACCATATCAATTTCCAGAGAAACTCATACCTTTGATGATAATAAATGCCTTGAACGACAAGCCATTGCCCGTTTATGGGGATGGAAAAAATGTTCGGGATTGGATTTATGTTCTTGATCATTGTCGTGCGATTGATTTTGTGATTCAGAAAGGTAAGCCTGGGGAGATTTACAACATCGGTGCAAGCAATGAATGGCAGAACATTGATATTGTAAAATTAATTTTGAAAAAACTTGGAAAGCCGGAATCGTTGATAAAATTTGTAAAAGATAGACCTGGACACGATAGAAGATATGCGATGGATTGGACGAAGATTAAAAATGAACTTGGTTGGGAACCAGTTTACACTTTTGAGGAAGCCATCACAGAAACTATAAACTGGTATATTCAAAATGAAAACTGGTGGCGGAGGATAATTTCGGGTGAGTATCAAAAGTATTATCAGGTTTGGTATGAAGAAAGGTTGAAAAATTAATTTTGAATTAACCGTTTGATGCAATTAGAGGAAAAGATAATCAAGAAAAAGGCAAAAATTGGCGTCGTTGGGCTTGGGTATGTGGGACTTCCGCTTGCAGTTGAATATGCTTCAAAGGGTTTCACAACGATTGGCATTGATATTGATAAAAGTAAAGTTGAGAAGTTGAACAGAGGGGAAAATTACATTCTTGATGTTGATTCGGAGAAGGTGAAAAAACTTGTTAAGTCAGGTAGACTTTCGGCTGTAAGCGATTATTCCGCTGTTGATATACTTGATGTTATTTTCATCTGTGTTCCAACACCTTTCAACGAAAATAAAGAACCTAACATTTCACATATCCTGGATGCGGTTGAAAACATTGCCAAAAAGTTAAGACATGGGCAGCTTATAATTTTGAAGAGTACGACCTTTCCAACGACAACTGAAAATTATGTCCTTCCCATTCTTGAAAAAACTGGCTTAAGGGTTGGGAAGGATTTTTTTCTTGCCTTTTCACCCGAGAGAATTGACCCCGGAAACAAAGAATGGAATCTTTCAAATACTCCTGTGATCGTTGGTGGCGTTACGCCTGAATGTGCCCGTATGGCTGAGATAGTTATAAAGCAAATCTCAAAGAATGTGCATCTGGTTTCATCGCCACGTGTTGCGGAAATGGCTAAACTTCTTGAAAATATATTTAGAAGTGTTAACATAGCTCTTGTCAATGAGCTAGCTCAGCTGTGCGATAGGATAGGTAATATTGATATTTGGGAGGTTATCGAAGCAGCGTCGACGAAGCCTTTTGGTTTCATGCCTTTTTATCCAGGTCCAGGGATTGGTGGACATTGCATTTTGGTTGATCCATATTATCTTTCGTGGTTTGCAAAAGCGTATGACTTCCACACTAATTTTATTGAACTTGCAGCTGAAACAAACGAGTCGATGCCATTTTATATCGTAAATTTAATTTTGAGAGAGTTAAGTTATTTGCCAAAAACACTGAAAGATGCAAACATACTTTTTCTTGGGGTTGCTTTCAAAAGAAATGTCAATGATACGCGACTTTCCCCTGCTATTAAAATCATGGAACTTCTTATGAGGGAAGGTGCGATAAATATATTTTACAACGATCCTTATGTTCCCGAGATTTGGGTAAACTCAAAAAAATTTGAATCAATTGAGCTGAATGAAAGGAAATTACAAAAGTTTGATATAGTTGTGATCACGACCGATCACAGCATTTACGATTTTGAGTTTATAGTTAGAAATTCAAAGGTTATAATTGACACAAGAAATGCTACAAAAGGTATTGAAAACAGCACGGCAAAGATAGTCAGGCTCGGTGCTGGGATGAACCGCAATGAAAACAAAAATTGACTTTTATTATGAAAAAGTTTTTTATTCTAATCTTTGTCTTCTATGTTAACCTCTTTTCGCAAATTCCGGAGATAAAATCTGAAGCTCCAACGAAGGAACTTGGGATAAAGTTTGACGATTTGCTTAAACAAGCTCAAACTTTTCAGTATCCAGTGTTGGACCCATCCCTTCTTGCACTTGAAAAGCCAATCGACCCTGAAACTTACATTGTTGGACCAGGCGATATCTTAAGTGTCAATATATGGAGCGCACCCCCGTTGAATTTTACCGTTCAGATAACCACTGAGGGTACAGCAATAATTCCAACTGTTGGCGAGGTAAAAGTTTCTGGTCTTACGCTTTCCGAGGCAAAAAGGAATATAATTCAGAAGATAAAATCAAAGTATATAGCCAGTGAAATTACAGCAACCCTTATAGTCCCTCGCTCGTTTAATGTCACTGTAACCGGATATGTTTTAAATGAAGGTAAATACAAAGTTCGATCTGTTGATAGAGTTTCGACGGTGCTTGGGCTTGCTTTTTTGCCGATAGATTCATTTCAATTGATGAGGAAAGCAACAATGATTGATAGCGTTAACTTTAGAAAAATTTTATTAAAAAGGAACGGGAAAGTAATAAATGTTGATTTGCGGAAATACTTTGCAACTGGAGATGATAAATATAACCCATATCTTCTTGAGGGTGATTGGATTGTTGTACAGCGTCGCGATTTGTCCTCATTTGTTGCAATATACGGCGCTGTGAATAAGCCAGGGGCTTATGAATTTGTCCAAGGTGACAAGCTTACTGACATCGTTGAAATAGCTGGGGGGACAATTGAGAGTGCCGACCTTGAAAACGTTGAAATTATACGGCTTGATGAAGAGGGGAAACTAAAGGAAAAGTTAAATATAAATTTGAGAAAAATTTTGAACGGTGAGACAAGTGATTTAACACTTGAAAACAACGATAGAATTTTCATCCCCGAAAAGAGAACATTGAAACAGAATTATACCGTTACGATCGCAGGTGAAGTTAAATACCCTGGAACATACCCGATTTCAAGAAATGGAACAATGTTAAGCGAGGTAATTAGCAAGGCTGGTTTATCTGTTTCTTCCGATTTAGATAATGCTTATATAATAAGGGGTGGAGTACAATTTGATCCACAGCGAGAGTTCATTTTCAGCTATTTTCTTCTTAAGAACTTCTCGCTTTCAAAAGAGGATTCTATAAATTTTGCTCAGGAGGTTGGGCTTTTAGATTCTGTAAAATTTGTATCGATTAACATTAAGGAGGTGATAAATAAAAATTTGGATTTGGAACTTCAGGATGGTGATTTTATATTTGTGCCTCGGAAGCAACCATCGATGGTTTATGTTTTCGGTCAAGTGAGCAATCCTGGGTTTGTACCTTATGAAGCTGGAAAGAATTACAAGTATTATATTTTGAAGGCTGGGGGGTTTTCTCAGCTTGCTAGAAAAGGTGATGTGAAAGTTATAAAGAGAAAGACGTATCTTTGGTATGATGCGGGAAGTACTGAAATTGAACCGGGTGATTTTATATTTGTTCCAAAGAAGATAGTAAGAGAATCAATTTATTATTGGAATCTCACGAAAGATATAATTTCAACGGTAGGTGCGGTTGCGTCAACCGTCGCGACAATAATTTTGATTTACAATCAAATTAAACAGAAATAATTTTACTTTATCTATAGATGAAGCAGCAATACAAGGCCGAATTACTTCTCTTGCTAATCACATTTATTTGGAGTGGGACATTTAGTATAGTTAAAAAAGCACTTGATGATGTCTCGCCTTTAATTTTTCTTGGGGTGAGATTTGGGATTTCAGCGGTTTTATATATCTTCTTTTTTCACAATTCTTTTAAGCATTTTAATTCTCTTGCTTTTAAGCATGCTTTAATTGTTGCTTTCTTTTTATTTGCTGGTTTCGCATTTCAAACCGTCGGGTTGAAATACACGACAGCTTCAAAGTCTGCCTTTATAACTGGTATGCTTGTAATTTTTACCCCCATAGCTCAGTCTATAATTGAACGCAAGCCACCGAAGCCGGGAAACTTAATTGGAATTTCGCTTGTTACCTTAGGTCTTTTGTTGCTTACTTCAAAGGATGATTCGATCGAAAGTTTTGTTTATTCACTTGGGAAAAATTTTACAATTGGAGATTTTCTGACGCTTCTTTGTGCGGTGATGTTTGCTCTTTACATTGTTTATATTGATATATATTCAAGGCAACATCCAACCCATATTCTTGTTTTGGTTCAACTTGCTTTAACTTCGGTTTCTTCGTTTTTGATTGCATTTATTTTTGAAGAACCGAAGATAAATTTAACAACAGGTTTGTTTTTCGCTTTGATTTATACTTCTTTGCTCGCCACTGTATTTGCAACTTATGTCCAAACAGCGTATCAAAAATTTACAACCCCAACTCGCGCAGCTGTCATTTTTACAATGGAACCAGTTTTTGCTGGGATTATAGCGTGGATATTTTTAAGTGAAAAACTTTCACCTCTTGCTGTATTTGGTTCTATTCTGATGCTTGCAGGTCTTTTAATTTCTGAGTTGTCGGATGTTATTTTTAAAGGTGATTTTAGAAATTTTTTAAGGCGAAAATAAGTTTAATTTTATATGAGAAGAAAACAAACTTTGTTTTAAAATAGATGAGAAATTCAAAGGAGAAAACAGTTGTTGTAGCGATGAGCGGAGGAGTTGATTCATCAGTTGCTGCTGGGATTTTAAAGGAGCAGGGTTATAATTTAATAGGCATAACGATAAAGACATACAATTACGAGGATATCGGCGTTCAAAATGAACATAGTTGTTGCTCGCTTGAGGGAATTAATGACGCTCGAATTGTTGCGGCAAAGCTTGGGTTCCCGCATTATGTAATCGATTTTACGAAGGAGTTTTATCGTGAGGTGATAAATTATTTTATCAAAGAGTATCTTGAGGGGAAAACACCAAATCCATGTGTGATTTGTAATCGAAAGATAAAGTGGGAAGCTTTGATAAGAAAAGCACTCTCACTTGGGGCTGACTACATTGCAACGGGTCATTATGCGAGAATAAGGTTTGATGAAAAGAGCGGTAGATATATCCTTATGCGTGGTGTTGATGCGTCAAAAGATCAATCATACGCCTTGTGGGGTTTGACGCAGGAAAGTTTGAGTAGGACGATTTTTCCACTTGGAGAATTGACAAAGCAGGAAGTAAGGGAGCTTGCTAAAAAGTACGGGTTAAAAACTGCAAATAAACCTGAAAGTTTTGAGATTTGTTTTGTTCCAGAAAATGATTATACAAAGTTTCTTGAAGAAAATGTCGAGGGACTTGCTGAGAAAGTTAAAGGTGGTGATATAGTTATGAATGGCAAGGTTATTGGGAAACACCGAGGATATCCTTTTTATACAATTGGGCAGAGAAAGGGTTTGGGCGTTGCTCTTGGCTATCCCGTTTATGTGATCGGCATTGATCCCGAGAGAAATATAATTGAGGTTGGGAGCGAGGAAAAACTTTATCATAATGCTTTGATAGCTGGAAATGTTAATTTAATCTCAGTTGACAAAATTGAAGATGGGATGAGGGTTACGGCAAAGATAAGGTACTCTGACGAAGGAAGCCCAGCGATACTTGAAAATTATGAGGGCGGAAAAATACTTGTTAAGTTTGAAAAACCAAAACGTGCAATTACCCCTGGACAGTCAGTTGTATTCTACGATGGTGATGTTGTTGTTGGCGGTGGTATAATTGAAAGCGTGCTCGATGTTTAGTATCTATCAAGTCTGAATTTTTCCCCGAGATACAATTTTCTTGCTTCGGGATCGTTTGCGAGAAATTCTGATGTTCCTTCTTTTAAAATTTGTCCTTCAAATAAAAGGTAAGCTCTATCCGTAATTGAAAGTGTTTCATGGACATTGTGATCAGTTATTAAAACGCCGATATTTCTATTTTTTAAATTTGCCACTATGTTCATCAAATCTTCAACTGCTATAGGATCAATCCCAGCAAATGGTTCATCAAGGAGTATAAATTTTGGATCCGTTGCAAGTGCCCTGGCAATTTCTGTTCTTCTTCTTTCGCCACCGCTCAACATATATCCCTTGCTTTTCCTTATGTGTGCGATGCCAAAGTCCTCAAGTAACATTTCAAGCTTTTCTTTTCTCTGTTGGGGGGTTAAATCCATCACTTGGAGAACAGCCATGATGTTCTCTTCAACGGTCAGCTTTCTAAATATGCTTGCTTCTTGTGGTAGGTAGCTTATCCCTAGACGTGCCCTTTTATACATCGGCATTTTCGTTATCTCAACATCATCAATAAAAACTTTGCCAGAATTTGGTTTTATCATCCCGACGATCATGTAAAAAGTTGTCGTTTTCCCAGCGCCGTTCGGTCCGAGAAGCCCAACAACTTCGCCTTGCTTTACTTCTATACTGACATTGCGGACGACATACCTTTTCTTGTATCGCTTGTAGAGAGAGTCCGCCCTTAAAATACTATTGTTTGAGCTTGTTTTTTCTTCGTCTTTTTTATTTAGCCCAAACGATTTCAAGCTTAGCATTTTTCTTCGGCTTTCTTTTTACATAGTTGAAACCTTCAAGGTTAAAACTCGATTCCTTGCCAGCAATAAGCTCCTCAGGATAGTAAACCCCTTCAATTCCGCCGACAATTTTTATCCTTTGCATTTTTCCATCTTTAAACTTAATCCATACGCTATCTCCGCTCACATGGTTAACTCCATTTGGCTTTTTTTCACCTGTTTCACCAGTTTCAAAAATATAATACAAACTCACTGCGTTTTTTTCAACATAAACCTCGTCAATTTTATTTTCCTTGAACTTAATTCGCATTGTTTTCCCCTTTAATTGATTAAATCTTTCCGGATAGGCGGAATCAGCTGGATCAATGGCGAAAGCAGAACCATAGATAAAAACCTCATCAATTTTCCGATCGATTAATTTAACCACAATTGAATCACCAGAAATTTGGCTGTTCTCATACCACACAATTGGGTTTCGCCACAGGATTATTAAATCTTTTTTATCGTAGTAAAAGACATCGCCACAAACTGCAGAGAGATCACCTCGAACTATCACAACGCTATCTGTTGCTGAAAACATACTTACACTTGTGTCTCTGAATGCTTCCATAAATTTTCCGATAACTATCAATGTATCGACTTTTCCATCAGAAGAAGTATCAATTTGAACAAGCTTTGGATTAGTTTTTATAACGCTATATTTTGCGCTATCGTAGTTCTCGAAGTAGCCCCCATAGATTGTAATGTTGTTTTCAAGATTTTTGATGGCAACATTTCCAACTGCAATTGATTTTTTATCTGTGCGATAGTAAAAAAGTTCATCTGATGTTATTATCGTGGTTGAATCAACAAGTTTTACATTTGATTTAAAAATGGCAAGTTTTTTCTGAGTGTCGTAGTTTCCATATTTAGCTTCAAGGCTTGTTCTTCCATCGGTTAATTTTACATTTCCTTCGCATATCGCAATTTTTTTATCGCCGAGATAAACTCCTTGATCCGCTTCAAGTAAGAGTGTATCTTGTTTAACCTTTAAGTTTCCGTAAGCTTCAATTCTGTTTTCATCAACATATTGGATTGCCCTATCGCACCAAACATATATGTTTTCATGTTTTAGTTGGACATTACCTATTAGTTCTCTTACTGTTTTTGAGTCGTATTTTCTTCCGACCAAGCTGTCGGCATGAATGAGCTGGATGAGCTTGGATTGTTGTGAAAGCATTTGAGCGATTGAGAAAAGATTGAGCAAAAGAAATATCGTTCTGTATTTTAAAAATTGCAAGAATGCGTTCATAAACATTTATTTTTTCTCTTCCACTTTGGCTTGACCACTTACTCTATAGACAACATAATTTTTCAAATCTTGGTCTGCTTCAAACCCATAACCTTGAAGTATTTCATTTGGTGAAGTTACTTTTACAAATGCATCGGATCTTACTTTACCTCGCTCATTATCCCAAAACAGTCTGCTTGTTTCAACCTTCGTTCCCTCGTTTGAAACCGCTATTATGTTTCCGTATGCCTCAAGATTTTTATTTTTTTCTATAACTCGTCCGCTGTCGGCGATAAGAAAAGATGTGTGCTCGCCAGCTTCATTATAAAAATCAACCCTGAAACCTTGATTTAAGATTGTAACTTCTTGTTCTTGAAAGACCATGATGTGATTTGCTTTCAAAATTGCTCTTATCCTGCCCGAATCACTGAAAGTTATCGTCGCATTCCATGATTCCTGGGCTGGGATTTGTTCACGGGGTAGTTGAATAATTGAAGGTTTTACTTTTTCCTCGCAAGAAGAAAATAACAAAACCGATGCAAGGAATATTAAAATTTTAATCGTCATTTCTTGTTTCGTTGTCCGTTTCTGATGAACTTAATCCAGCTTTTACAAGGTCGTGAATGTGTATCATTCCGATCGGTTTTTTATCGTCATCGATCACTACAAGTTGGGTTATGTTATATGTCTCCATTTGTTGAAGTGCGGTTACTGCAAGTGCGTCTTTTTTAATCACCTTTGGATTTTTCGTCATGACTTCTCCAGCTGTCAAGGCAAAGACATTTTCAGTGCGTTGAAGCAATCTTCTAAGGTCGCCATCAGTTATTATGCCAACAAGTTTTCCATCTTCATCAATTACACATGTTGCTCCAAGTCGTTTTGATGTCATCTCGATGATTGTTTCCTTCATCGGTGTAGTTGTATTTACAATTGGCACTTCTTTCCCAGATACCATAAGTTCTTCAACTTTTAGAAGTAATCTTTTGCCGAGAATTCCTCCCGGATGGAAAAGGGCGAAATTTTCCTTTGTGAAGTTTCTTTTTTCTAAAAGTGCGATGGCAAGGGCATCACCCATTGCGAGCGTAGCAGTTGTTGAAGCAGTCGGCGCAAGGTTATATGGGCAAGCTTCTTCTTTGACTGAAACATTTAAGATATAATCAGAAAGTCGAGCAAGTTGCGAATTCATATTTCCAACCATGGAGATGATTGGGACGCCGATCCGTTTAAAAATTGGGATTAATTGAAGAACTTCAATCGTATTCCCACTTTTTGAAATACATATTACAACATCTTCTTTTCTCACAACGCCAAGGTCGCCGTGAAGTGCATCTACCGGGTGAAGATAAAGCGCTGGTGTACCTGTTGAATTTAAGGTAGCAACAATTTTTCTTGCGATGATCCCTGATTTTCCAACGCCAGTTATTATAACTCTCCCACTTGAGTTTAAAATTAAATCCACAACTTTCGCAAAGTTTTCATCAATTCTTTTCTCAAGTTCAGCAACTGCAGAAGACTCAATTCTTATAACTCGTTTTCCAATTTCAATTACATTTTTTTCCGCTACAACTTGCTCTTTTTCCATAACATTGTGGCGCTTTATTTTCTAAATTTTCGCTTTAAAAATTGAATGAAGCCTTTTTTCTCCTTTATCTCATCGTAGGAACTAGTATCAACTTTGGCGAAGAGTTTGCTATAATTTACGAATGCATTATTTATATCCGCATCTGAAAATTTATTGATGTTTTCAAATATAAAGTTAGTATTTAAAGGAGCGGTTCGATCAAGAAGCTCTTTCCTTTGTCTCAAAAGCTCGTTGAAGAAATTTGTGACAGGGATGATATAGTTTATTCCGGTCGTTATTTCATGTAGCCATATTTTTTTATCAAATGGAGCTATCACAAGAATTAAATTGTGCTCGGTTTTTGAGAAAATTTTAACTTCACGAACTGGTTGTCCTGTTGCGGGTGATTTTTCGCCGGGGTTCCAATAAGCGTAAGACCATCTTTTTATCTCTCTTAATTCACCAGGAATGAAATCCCCAAGCAAGTTTACAATATCAATTTGGATTTGATTGTTGTATGGCTTATGTATCAAGATTTGAATTTTGGCTTTTTCAGTTTCAATTTGTCCAAGCGAAACAATGGGCATGAAAAATGTTTCTTCATTTGGTTTATCATCCGGTTGCCCAAGGATCAGGTTATCAGGTTCAAATTTTCCGTAACCTATAACCATCATCTCTTTTATCATTTCACGATAAGCTCTATAACCAGGTTTGCTCTCTGGTAACATCCAAAGTATCCAATCTATTTCATGCTCAGTTAATTTTCGGGGGAATTTGCCGTTTATGTTCATTTAGTATGGAAGTTTTAATTTTTCAAGTTAAATGTAGTAAGACATAGTTAAAAATCAAAGTTGCGTGTGTTTTTAATCACTTTGCTTTTGGTTTGACTTCAAAGGATTTATTTAGTATATTAACAAAAAATGGAGAGGTGCCCGAGAGGCCGAAGGGAGCCGCCTGCTAAGCGGTTGTACCGCCAAAAGCGGTACCGAGGGTTCGAATCCCTCCCTCTCCGCTGATTTTTTTATTTGTTTGTTCATAAAAACATAAAATGGAGGGAATATGGCTAAAAAAACGAAAGCAACAAAGACAGCTAAAACTGGGAATAAAGCCGCAAAGGCAATAGAGTTGAAAGTTGGGCAGAAGGCTCCGGATTTTACACTTCCATCCGACACGGGTGAAAAAGTTTCCTTGAAAGATTTCCGTGGTAAAAAGGTTGTTCTTTATTTTTATCCAAAGGATGATACGCCGGGTTGCACTAAGGAAGCTTGCTCTTTTAGAGATAACATAGATCGGATTCTTCAAAAGGGTGCTGTTGTGATTGGTATAAGTGCTGATAGCGTTGAATCACATAAAAAGTTTAAAGAAAAATATAATCTTAACTTTCCGCTTTTAAGCGATGAAAAGCATAAAGTGCTTGAAAAGTATGGAGTATGGAAGGAGAGAAGTCTTTATGGTAAAAAATTTATGGGGACGGAAAGAACTACATTTATAATTGATGAGAACGGCAGAATCGCTCATATATTTAGAAAAGTTAAAGTTGATGGACACACTGATGAAGTTCTTCAAAAGCTCGATGAGCTATCACAAAAAGTTATTGCTTAAGTTGTGATCGCGCCGTGCTTGAGATACCAAAATTTTATGAAAGTTTTCTCTCTAAGGTTTCGAATGTAAATTTAAACTCACCGCGCCAGCTGAAGAAGGTTGCGGAAATAGTTGCTGCGATGTCCGAATACTTTACCCGCAAGAACCTTCGGAAGGAATTTGTTTTTTATGATTATTTAAGCAATGGGGAGGTTCAAAAAGGTTATCTTGTTTATTTTACAACTACAAACCTTTTAAAAGTTTATGTGCCTTTAAATGAAATTTCTCATTCCGGATTTTTCAGAGGGAAGAAAAAGCTTGAAATACTTGATATCGGTACAGGGCTTGGAACGGTTGTAATGGGGACGATAATCTGGATGCATGAGAATATTAGATACTTTAGAAATACCGAAGTTAAATTTGTTGCTCTTGATAAAGTTGAGCAAAACATCAGGAAATTTCAGGAGAATCTTGAGTTCTTTTTGAATGAACTTAGAAATCACTACTCGGAAACGATAAAGGTGGAAGTTGAACCAGCAATTTTTGATATTGAACATGCTTTTGAAATGTTTGATAAAAGGTTTGATTTGATAACGGTTGCAAATACCCTGAATGAGGTCGTGTATGAAAAAAGAAATAAACTGCTTCGCCTTATAAACTCTGGGATAAAAGATGATGGCTTTGTAATTTTAATTGAGCCAGCTTTAATGATAACATCCCGTGATCTTCTCGACTTCAGGGATAAAATGATAAAGCAAGGCTTTTATATTTACTCACCGTGTTTGAGAAATTCAAATTGCCCAGCACTTGAAACAGATAAAGATTGGTGCCATACGGAAGTTGAGTGGAAACGCCCTGAATTTATAAGACAAATTGACCTTGTTGCAAAGAATTATCGCAAGACACTTAAATTTTCCTATATAGTTGCAACTAAAAAAGATATGAATCTAATTGATTTTGTTGCTGGCGAGAGAAATTTCAAGGATTATTTTAGAGTGGTGAGTCAGCTTATCGTTGAGAAAGGGAAAAAGCATTGTTTTGTTTGTAACGAAATTGGAAGATTACATTGTGTTAAGCTTGATAGAGTTGATTCGCCCCAAAACCAAATTTTTGACGAGATTGACAGATATGAAATTATCACAATGAAAAATTTTGTAAAGTCAGATAAAGAGATTAAAATTACACAAGAGACAGAAGTTAAAAAAGTTCTAAACAACGAAGGCAAAATTTAAACAAAAAGGCGAGAGCTATGAGAGTTCTTGATCTTTATCTCAAAGGTGGATTGATAATGCATTTGATTTCAATCACGCTTGTTATTATGATCTATGTCATAATTGAAAAGTTTCTGGTCATCAAAAGGGCAAAGGCAAATGTTAAGGAGTTTATCGTCAGCATTAAAGGGCTCGTTAAATCCGCCAACATTCCTGAAATTATAGATTATTGCAATTCTCATAATACCCCAATTTCGAGGATATTTAAGCAAGGGTTGCTGAAGCATGGTTTTGGAGATGATAAAGTTCGTGAAGCGATCGAAATGGCTGGAAGAAGCGAAGTTTTTAATCTTGAGAAAAGACTAAGCATTCTTGCGACTATCGCTGGGGTTGCGCCACTGCTTGGATTTCTTGGAACAGTTACAGGGATGATAAACGCATTTATGACAATTCAAGCACTTGGAGGAATCGTATCTCCTTCTGACCTTGCTGGTGGGATATGGGAGGCACTTCTTACAACTGCTTATGGCTTGATTGTTGGCATACCTGCCTATGGGTTTTACAACTATTTCGTCACGAAAATAAATCGCCTTGTCCACGAAATTGAAATCGCAACGACTGAATTTATCGATATTTTAAGCTCAGAAGAATTTAAAAATCAGATCAAGTCAGAAAAATGAAGTTTGAGCTGAGAAATAAACCACTTACAATTTTTACATTCGCATCGCTTACTGATATAATTTTGCAACTTTTAATTTTTTTCCTTTTAACATCTTCCTTTATAACTCAATCTGGGATAAGAATTCAATTGCCCATTTCTGAAACCAGAGAACAGATAAGTGATAGACATATTATAATTACATTGACCGCCGAGAACGAGATTTATGTCTTTGGAGAAAAAGTTTTAAAAGGAGATTTGCCTACAAAGTTGAAAGAGGTTTCAGATGGGAAAACGGATAAACTCGTTGTTCTTCGAGCCGATAAAAATGTCCCAATTCAGGAAGTTATAGATGTTATGGACATTTCAAAGTCGGTTGGGTTGACAAGGTTTGTCGTTGCAACACAGGTGAGGTAAATAATGATGGATGAAAAAATTCAAATAAGGGCTCTGCTTTATACGGCGATAATTTGTTTTGGGGTTTTCCTTTTAATGTTGCTTTATAAGATCACAATTGAAGTTAAGGAAAGCGTTAAATTTGCTGAAGTTGTTTTCGTTCCACCCGTTGAAGAGCAAGTTCAAAGAGTGAGCCGAGGGTCGGGGTTTCAAGGGCTTGGAAAGTCAGCAAATGCGGTAAGAACAGTAAATCTTCCCAAGATAAATTTGCCATCAAGATTTGTTCTGAGTGAAGAGGAAATTTTGCTGCAAAAGTTTGCTGAAAAAATTGATGTGATTGAAAGGGAAGGTGAGATCAAAGGTTTGGGTTTAGGGGTTGGTAAAATTGGAGAGGATGCGAGTTTGGGTAAGGGAATAAAACCAGAAGTTGGCGTCTCAGGTTCAGGGAAAGCAGGGATTGGTGAGATAAAAAGAGACTTTGGGGCTGGATTTTCACCGAGGCTTTCATACAACATTGAATGGGAAGGGAAAGTAAATCGGATTAAAACTGGTGGAGAATTGCCAAGATTTCCGCAAGGAGTAAAGGAATCCGCCATTGTCAGATTTAGAGTCGTTGTCCTTCCAGATGGGACGATTGAAAGGATTTTCCCACTTGAAAAGGCGAATCCAGATTTTGAACGGGCTGCATTTGAAGCATTGCAAACATGGAGATTCAACCCGATAAAAGAAAATGTTAAACAAAGTGGCGTAGTAACATTTAATTTCAAAGTTGAATAAAACTTTCCCATAAAAGTGGAGGGTTGAAATTGGAATGGATAAAAGCAATTTTGCTTGTCCTAGCGATTTTCGGGGTTATCGGGGTTTCTGAAATTTTAAGGAAAATTTTTCAATTTGATCCTGAGGTTACGAGGAAAGTTATTCATATAGCTGTTGGTGTTTTTGTTTTTCCAGCACCGCTTATTTTTAAAAGCTCGCTTCCAGTTATTTTAATTGCTTTATTTTTCATTGTTCTCAATTTTTTGAGTTTGAAGCTTAAAGTTTTTAAGGGCATGGACTCCGTTGAGAGGCAAACTTATGGGACTGTTTATTATCCGCTTGCTTTCTTGATCCTTGTTATAGCCTTTTGGAATAGCTATCCTGCTATAATTTCAATTTCAATGTTAATCCTTGCGCTTGGGGATGCCTTTGCTGCAATTGTGGGCGAAAGTGTAAAGAATCCAAAACTTTATAACTTAACTGGCGATAGAAAGTCTGTTCAAGGTTCGCTTTCCATGTTTATTACTTCGTTCCTTGTTGTGTTGACTTTTTTAATTTTGACGGATAATTCGAAATTATGGTGGGGCGATGTTTTAAACCTTCCTGTTGAAAAAATTATTCTGATCTCTTTGTTGACCGCTTTATTTGTTTCAGTGGTTGAGGGGATTGGATCATATGGATTTGATAATTTATTTATTCCCCTTGGCTCTGCGTTTATGCTTCATTTGCTTGTGGTTGCTGATAAATTAAATCAATCTTTGTTAGCTTTCAGTCTCGCTGTTTTAATTGCCGTTGTATCGTACAGGTTAAAATTTTTATCCTTGAGTGGTTCGGTTGGGACTTTTTTGCTTGCAGTTATAATCTTTAGCGTTGGTGGGTGGAAATGGACAATTCCAATTCTTGCGTTTTTTGTTTTGTCAAGTATAATTTCAAAAATGGGAAGGAAACGAAGGGAGAAATTTGATTTAATTTTTGAGAAAACAAGCACACGGGATATTTATCAGGTTTTGGCAAACGGTGGAGTTGCTGGATTAATTGCTTTGATTTATCATTTTTATCCGAGGGAGCTACTTTATTATGTTTATCTTGCTTCTGTTTCCGCAGCGACATTTGATACATGGGCAACTGAGATAGGGACATTGTTTCTCTCAAAGCCACGGCTTATCACAAATTTAAAACCTGTCGAGCCAGGAGTTTCAGGTGGTGTTTCGCTTAAAGGGACTTTAGGCGGTCTAATTGGTTCAATTTTCATATTTTTAAGTGCAACCATTTGGATCAAATGGAGTTTGTTTAAACTTGTGTCAGTTGTTCTCGCTGGGTTTATTGGAAGTTTTGTTGATAGCTTGCTTGGTGCGACGATTCAAGCGCAATATAAATGCAATGTTTGTTCAAAAATAACTGAGAAAGTATTTCACTGTGGGGAGGTCACAGATTTGATCCATGGGAAGGTATGGATTAATAACGATTTTGTTAATTTTGTCTGCACAACATCAGGTGCGCTGGCTGGTCTTATCATCATGATTGTTTAAAATAAAAGTTTCATTGGTGATGCCGTTTAAATTTAACGAGGATGTGGCAATTGCCGATATTGCGGTTGAGGTATGGGCTAATACGATAGAAGATTTGTTTAAAGATTCAGCACTTGCTGTAAGTGAAGTTATGGTTGATACGAAAACAGTTGAACCCCGAATTGAGAGAGAGATTATTTTAAATTCTGATTCCATTGAGATGCTTCTCTTTGATTTTTTGAGCGAGGTTGTTTATTTCAAAGACGCTGAGCGATTGCTCTTTTCGAAATTTGAGGTTGAAATTGTTGATTCTAATCTTAGGGGAAAATTTTGGGGTGAGGAAATAGATAGGGAAAAGCATGTTTTACGGATCGATGTGAAGGCTGTGACTTTGTATAGATTTAATGTTAGAAATGAAAGCGGTATTTGGCGAGCCGAGTTCGTGCTTGATATTTGATAAACCTCGGGGAGACCTTTTGAATTTGGTCTCCCCTTTCTTCATTCTTATTTGAACAATTTTTTATATTTGTTGTAGTTCTCCATAATCTTATCAACATAGTTTATAGTTTCCTGATAATTGTTAAAGTATCCACTCCGGGGTCTTCCAGCGGGCCAGATGTATTTGTGAAGTGTGTAGTACTTGCTCGAGAGCAGAGGTAATATGGTTTTAATAGTTTCCCACTTATTGGGGTCTTCGCCAAGGTAGATAGCAATCTGTTGTGCGTCAAGCACACGCCCCGGTCCAGCGTTATATGCGGCAAGGGCAAGTTTTAAGCCTTCGGTTGAATCCATGCCTTTTGAATAAAATCGGTTGAATTGTATCCATAAATAGTGTATCCCGGCAATGATATTTTGTTCAGGGGTTCTGAAATCATAGATATGTGAAACATTTATAACAAGTTCTTCTCCTGTTTCTGGCATAATTTGGAGAAATCCGTAGGCACCTTTCGGGCTTACGGCGTCGTGTCTAAAGCTTGACTCTTGTTGAATTGTAGCTATAATCAATCTCCAGTCAAATGTGTATATTTTTGAATATTTTTTAATCAGGGGTAGATATTCTTTTATAGTTTCCGGGATAGGTATAAATGTGGCGTTTTTAGAGGGACTTAACGAGGGGTCTTCGCTTTGTTCTTCGGAGGATAAACCGTCATTAGACTGTACGTAGCCAGCATATAGAGGGTGAGTAGAAGGAGATTTAGCTTGGAAATTAAATCCATGGAAGCTCATTGCCATTGTTAAACTGAAAAGAAAAATAATAATTTTATGCCCTCCTTCATTTAAGAGTTTTTTGTCGAACCTGCGAATTCTCCTTGCTCGTTTGGGCTTGGATTTATTATTTTGAACGAAAAATTTAAGCATAAAAAGTCCCATATTTTGTTTTTAATCCAGGTAAAACAAGGGTTAAACCACTTACCTTTAAATTCAAATGAGGGTATACTAATTTAACCCTTGCAATTATAAAATGCAAAATATCGAGCTTAAAAACTGTGACCAAGCTAACCCCTAATTGGAACAATTCTTTAATAACGCCCTTAAACTTTGTTTTTTATTGATTTTCAATCAAAATTTTTTGTAAAAACTACAGTTTTAAATTCCTTATCACTTGAATTTTATTGGATATTTTGGTAAATTAACTCAGTTGAAATTTAAAATAGGAAAGTTGGAGGTGTAAGATGCGCTTTTCAATCTCAAGTGACAGGTTAAAAGAGGCACTGTCAAAGGTATCTGCTGTCGTTCCTTCAAAAACGACCTTGCCCATTCTTCAGGATATTTTATTTGAGTTAAAGGGTAATGCACTTTACTTAACAGCAACCGATCTTGAGATATCGGTTCGAATGACGATCGAGCCTGTGGATGGCGAGGAAGACGGGGCTGGAGCGATCCCTGAGGATAAGCTTACAAGCGTTGTTAAAGCATTGCCCGAAGGTTTACTTTTAAAGTTTGAGTCGCTTGATTCAAACAGGGTGTTAATTACTACAAACAAGGGCGGAGAATACAAGATGAGCATTGAACCTGCGGATTCATTTCCCGCTATACCAGAGTCAATTGGGGAAACCGCAGGGTTTGGGGTTGTTATTTCAGGTGGAGTTTTAAAAGAGATAATTGAAAACACAGTTTTTGCAACATCTAAGGAGGAACTTCGCCCGGCGACGATGGGGGTTTTATTTCAGTTTAAAGGGGATGAGTTTATTGCTGTTGCCACGGATGGATATCGGCTTGTTAAGATAGCCCGTAGAGGTGTGGTAAATTTGAAGGGGGGAGCAGATTTTTCTGGTGTTATAGTGCCTGCGAAAACGCTTCAGATAATAGCTAAGTCAATTGAAGATGAGGAAACTTGTGAGATTATGATCAATGAAAAGCATATTCAATTTTCAACTGAAAGGATCACAATTATTTCAAGGTTGATCGATGAAAAATATCCCAATTATGAAAGCGTAATCCCATATGAAAACAATAAGGAACTCGTCGTTGAACGTGATTTGTTCCTTTCGACTGTTAAGCGCGTTTCTATATTTGCGAATTCGACCACGAACCAAATAAAATTCAAACTTGATCCTTCTGGGTTTGTTGAGGTTTCAGCTGAGGATGTTGATTTCGGTGGTTCTGCTAAAGAGAGGTTGGATTGCGCATATAATTCCGAGCCGATGGAAATAGCTTTTAATGCGAAGTTTATCACCGATATTCTTGGTCATATTGATTCTGAAAAGGTTTTATTTAAATTTGGAAGCCCGACAAGGGCAGCTATCGTTCAGCCGTATGAAGATTCGGAGGACAGGGAGATGTTGATGCTCGTTATGCCAATGAGATTAAATGCCTAAGAAATTCGAAATGGTTTTGAAATCGATAGAGATAAAAAATTTTAGAAATCATATACACACTAAACTTGAGTTCTCTGAAAACTTGAATTTATTTGTCGGCGGTAATGCCCAAGGTAAGACGAGCATACTTGAAGCTATTTCATATCTTTGTTTGACCAAAAGTTTTAATGCGAACTCTGATTCTTATGTTTTAAATTTCAATGCAAAGTTTTTTGAGGTCTTGGGGACATTTGAGCTTGATAATGGGAACGAGGTGACTGTTAAGGTGAATTTTGAGAACGGTCAAGGTAAAAGGATTTTTTTAAATAAAGAGAATGTAGAAAAGTTTGCGATAGTTGTGCATAAATTTCCAATTGTTATCCTCTCCCCCAGGAGCAAAGATGTTGTCCAGGGAACCCCCGAGGATAGACGGAAATTTTTTGACCTTGCGATAGCCCAATTAAGCTCTGTTTATGTTGACGATATTCTTAACTATAAAAAAGTTTTAAAGCAGAGGAATAGAATTTTAAATGCGATAGCAAGTGAAGAGGTGAAACTTGAGCAGGGACTTGATCTTCTTAATGTTTGGGATGAAGAATTTATCAATTATGCGGCGAAGGTGACTTTTAGAAAGGTTAAATTTATGAATGACTTTATACTTTTTTTCAAAAAGGCTTACTCAAATTTTTCTGCAGGTGAGGATGCAGAAATTAAGTATCTGACGCAAGTTGAGGTTGATGTGCAGGATGATTTTGAAGTAATAAAAAATAAATTTGAAGTGGCGCTTAAAAAGTTAAGATCTGAGGAGATAAGGCGAGGCGTTACGTTGATTGGTCCGCACAGGGATGAATATGTTTTTGAAATTAACGGTCATGAGGTAAAACGGTTTGCGTCTCAGGGACAGATGAAAACATTTTTAGTTGCTTTGACGATGGCGAAATTTTTTTATTTAAAAGAGAAAAAATCTGAAACACCTATTTTACTGCTTGATGATGCGTTTGATGAACTTGATGTTGAAAGAGCTAAGAAGTTGATTTCATTTGTTGGTAATGTTGGTCAGGTTTTTATAACTGCTACTGATCTTAATGTGTTATCAGGAATTGAAGGAGAATTTAAGATGAAAAAGTTTATTGTAAAATTAGGAACGGTGAACGATGCGTAGAAAAGGTCCTGTTTTATTAGGTGCCGTGTTGGATGAATTTTTGAAAAACATAGGTGTTGAACGCAAGGTTAAAGAAGGGATGGTGCTTGAGCGGTGGAATGAAGTTGTAGGTCCTTATATAGCGAAGGTTTCAAAAGCGGATAGAATTGAAAACGGAGTTCTCTATGTCAAGGTGATAAATCCATCTTGGAAACATCACCTTTTTATGTTTAGGCGTGAAATAATAAAAAAGTTAAACGATTCTCTTAAACTTGATGTTGTTCGTGAAATTGTTTTTATCGATTCTGGGGCTGATTTTTTAAAAACATAAGTATGATTCTAAAAATGCCGAAATCTAAGTCAGCGAAGAAAATAAAGGGTACAAAAGATTCAAAAACGGCGCAAGTTAAAGTTGATGGTAAAAAGAAACTTGATACTGATTTGAAAAAGAAAGAAACGAATATTACGAATGCTTCGCCATCAAATGGCAATGTGAGCGACTATACCGCTGAAGCTATTCATGTTTTGAAAGGTCTTGAGGCGGTAAGGAAAAGACCAGCAATGTACATCGGTGATGTTGGGGTTAGAGGATTACATCATTTGGTGTATGAAGTTGTTGATAATAGCATCGATGAGGCGCTTGCAGGATATTGCAAAAACATTGAGGTTACGATAAATAAAGATGGCTCGGTCAGCGTTCTTGATGATGGACGTGGAATTCCTGTTGACATTCATCCGGAGGAGAAGAAATCCGCACTTGAAGTTGTGATGACGGTTTTACATGCTGGAGGTAAATTTGATAAGAGGGTTTATAAGGTTTCAGGCGGATTACACGGAGTTGGCGTCTCGGTTGTAAATGCTCTTTCTGAATGGCTCGTTGCCGAGGTTTATAGGGATGGAAAAATTTATAGGCAAAAATATGAGCGTGGGATCCCTGTCACACCAGTTGAAGTTGTTGGAACGACGGAAAGAAGGGGTACGAAAGTTACTTTCCTTCCGGATAAATTAATTTTCAAGAATATAAAGTTTGATTTCGAACGACTTGCCGAAAGGATGAGGGAACTTGCGTTTTTGAATCCAGATGTCACTATTACGCTTGAGGATAAAAGGACAGGGCAGAAAGAGGTTTATCATTATGAGGGCGGAATAGTTCAATTTGTTAAGTATGTTAATTCAACCAAAAAGCCACTCCATCAAGATGTAATTTATATATCTGGAGAAAAGGAAGGCGTTTATGTTGATGTTGGAATTCAATACACGGATGAATATACGGATACAATTCTTTCATATGTTAATGACATTAACACTATTGAGGGAGGAACGCATGTAAGTGGTTTTAAGTCGGCGTTGACGAGGACGCTCAACACTTACGCTCAGAAGAACAACCTTTTGAAGTCAAAGATCGAACTTACAGGTGACGATTTCAGGGAAGGATTGACTGCGATAATAAGCGTCAAGGTTCCCGAACCGCAGTTTGAAGGACAAACAAAGACGAAGCTTGGAAATAGCGAGGTTAAAAGCATTGTGGAGTCAATAGTTGCTGATGGTTTGATGGAGTATCTTGAAAGGAATCCATCGACAGCGAAGAAGATACTTGAGAAATGTATTCGTGCAGCTGAAGCCAGGGAGGCGGCTCGTAAAGCAAGGGAACTTGTAAGAAGAAAGAATGCCCTTGATTCGGGCGGTCTTCCGGGTAAGCTTGCTGATTGTTCTATTAATGATCCTGAGCTTACTGAGATTTTTATTGTTGAGGGTGATTCTGCGGGTGGAAGTGCAAAGCAAGCGAGGGATAGACAATTTCAGGCGATTTTGCCTATAAAGGGTAAAATTTTAAATGTCGAGAAAGCACGGCTTCACAAAATTCTCGAAAATCAAGAAATAAGGGCAATTGTTCAAGCTCTTGGGACAGGCATCGGTGATGAAGATTTCAACCCGGACAAGGTCAGGTATGGAAAAATCATATTGATGTGCGATGCCGATGTTGACGGGAGCCATATAAGAACTTTGCTTTTGACTTTCTTTTATAGATACATGAGAGAATTAATTGAAGCAGGTAGAGTCTATATTGCTCAACCACCGCTTTATAAGATTAAAAAAGGTAAGCTTGAATTCTATGCGTATAGCGATGAGGAAAGAGATGAAATAATAGAAAGGTTAAAGCAAGAAAAAGAGCCAGGGGAAATTACCATCACACGCTTCAAAGGTCTTGGTGAAATGAATCCGGAGCAACTTTGGGAGACGACGATGAATCCGGAGAAAAGAACTTTGCTTCAGGTTACAATTGAGAATGCAGCTGAGGCGGATCGAATTTTCTCAATACTTATGGGAAGCGATGTTGAGCCGAGGAAGGAATTTATAGAGAAGAATGCGAAGTTTGTCAGAAACCTTGATATTTAACTTTGAAGTAATCAAAAATAAAATTTTGGAATTAAGTAAATGGCAACGCTTCAGGAAAAAATTCAACCTGTTGAGATTGAGGAGGAGATAAAGTACTCTTATCTTGACTATGCGATGTCAGTTATCGTTTCAAGAGCTTTGCCTGATGTAAGAGATGGTTTGAAACCAGTTCAGAGAAGAGTTCTTTACACGATGTATGAACTTGGACTTTTGCATAATAGACCTTATAAAAAATGCGCAAGAATAGTTGGAGAGGCGCTTGGAAAGTATCATCCGCATGGGGATGCTGCGGTTTATGATACGCTTGTTCGCCTTGCACAAGACTTTACAATGAGATATCCCCTTGTGGATGGACAGGGTAATTTTGGGTCGATAGATGGGGACTCACCTGCGGCGATGCGATACACAGAAGCCAGGCTATCTGAAATTGCAGAGGAGATGCTCCAAGATATTGAAAAGAACACGGTTAATTTCCGACCCAATTTTGACGAAACATTGAAGGAACCTGAGGTTCTGCCGACCGTTCTTCCAAATCTACTTGTAAATGGTTCAAGCGGTATTGCTGTTGGAATGGCTACAAATATCCCGCCGCATAATCTTAACGAGATAGTTGATGGATTAATAGCGCTTCTTAAGGATCCCAACCTTCCTGTTGAAAAGTTGATGAAGTATGTAAAGGGTCCTGATTTTCCAACTGGTGGAGTAATTGTTGGTTTTTCAGGAATCAAGGAAGCTTATACAACTGGCAGAGGAAGAATCGTTGTTCGTGCGAAGGCAAGCATTGAAAATTATAAAGGGCGTTCAAGGATCGTTATAACTGAAATCCCATATCAGGTTAATAAATCTTCACTGATTGAGAAAATTGCTGAGCTTGTGCAGAACAAAAAGATAGAAGATATATCGGACATAAGAGATGAATCGGATAAAGATGGGATGAGGATTGTCATTGAGTTAAGGCGTGATGCACAGCCTGAAGTTGTTTTGAATAATCTTTACAAGCACACGAACCTTCAATCAACATTTGGCGTGATAATGCTTGCGCTTGTAAACGGTGTGCCGAAGATTTTGAATTTGAAGGATATGATGATGGAGTTTATCAATTTTAGACTTGATGTGATTGTTAGGAGAACGAAGTTTGAACTTGAAGACGCTGAAAGGAGAGCGCATATACTTGAGGGATACAAGATCGCACTTGATAACATCGATGAAATTGTTGAACTGATAAAGAAGTCAAAAGATCCAGATACTGCGAAGGTAAACTTGATGAAAAGATTTAAACTTACGGAGATTCAAGCGAAAGCAATACTTGACATGCGTTTGCAGAGGTTGACAGGGCTTGAGAGAAGCAAAGTTGAGAGTGAATATAAAGAAACGATAAAATTAATTGAGCGTTTGAAAAGCATTCTGAGAAGCAAAGAATTGCAGAAAGAATTAATCAAGGAAGAACTGCTTAAACTGAAAGAGAAATATGGGGATGAGAGAAGAACACAGATAGTTGAGGGCGAGGAGGATTTCAATATTGAGGATTTGATAGCAGAGGAGGATGTTGTTATAACGATAACGCATAATGGTTTCATAAAGCGTTACCCTGTCAGCGGGTATAGAAGGCAAAATCGTGGAGGCAGGGGAATTACTGCGACCGCTACAAGCGAAGATGATTTTGTTGAGCATGTGTTTGTTTCTTCAACGCATCATTACATCATTTTCTTCACAGATAAGGGAAGAGCATATTGGTTAAAAGTGCATGAAATTCCCGAGGGAAGCAGGGCATCGAGGGGCAGGTCAATTTCTCACCTTATTAACAAAGAGCCCGATGAAAAAATTACCGCTTTTGTCACTGTTAAGGAATTTAACGAAAATCTTTTTGTCACGATGGTCACGAAAATGGGGCTTGTCAAGAAAGTGGCACTTTCAGAATTTTCAAACCCAAGAAAAATTGGGATAATCGCAATCAATCTAAATCGTGGTGATCGCCTTGTTGACGCACGCTTGACCGATGGAACCCAAGATTTAATAATAGGGACGAGAAAAGGAATGGCGATAAGATTTAACGAAAAAGATATAAGGCCAATGGGAAGGCAAGCGACTGGTGTCAGAGGAGTTAAGCTTGAAAAGGGAGATGAAGTAATTGGTATGGTGACTGTTAAAAGGCCTGGAACTACAATACTTGTTGTCACCGAAAAAGGATTTGGGAAGAGAAGCGATTTGAACGATTACAGGGTGACTCACAGAGGTGGAAAGGGAATCATCGCGGTCAAAGTCAATGAAAAAACGGGAGACATGGTTGCGATAAAGGAAGTTCTTGACAATGATGATATAATGGTTGTAACGGCGAAAGGTTACTTGATAAGATATCATGTCAAAGATATAAGAGTTATGAGCAGACAAGCTCAGGGAGTTAAGCTTATAAAATTAAATCACGGAGACACAATTGCCTCAGTTGCAAGTGTTGTGTCTGAGGAAGATTGATTTTTAAATCGCCAAAGGTTAACTTTATCTTGCAAAATAAAATTAAAAGGTGATGCAAAAGTGAAAAAGAACAGATGGAAAATAATTTTGATCATCATATCCATCGTTGCTACATTGTGGTATCTTTATCCAACGTATAAAGACATCAATTATCAAAAGAAGTTATCCGAGTTGAGGGGTGAGGATAGCTTAAAATTTGTTCAACAGCATATTGATGATATTCAAAAGGTAAAGCAAAAGAGAATTAAGCTTGGCCTTGATCTTCAAGGTGGAATGTATGTTGCGCTTGAGGTGGATATAGTTAAAATGCTTGATAATCTCGCAAAGAATAAAGATGAAACATTTAGGCAAATACTTGCCGAGGTAAAGAAAAAGGCAGTAGTTTCACAAGAACCTATTACTTCAATTCTTTTAAGAGAATTTCAATCGAGAGGAATTAGATTAAGTCGATATTATGGTGATATACGCCAAAGTGATTCCGAGATAATATCCGAGCTCGAAAAGCAAGCTGAAGATGCGGTTGATAGAGCACTTGAGGTTATAAGGAACAGGGTTGATAAATACGGGGTTGCTGAGCCATCGATTCAAAAGCAGGGTTCAAATCGAATTGTTGTTGAGTTGCCTGGCGTGAAGGAGCGTGGGGAAGTAAGGCAACTTCTGCAAAGCACAGCGGTGCTTGAATTTAAACTGCTTAAGCCTGCAGATATAGCTATTAAAGTGATGCAAACAATTGATAATTATCTTGCTGGAAAAGGCGTTGTCGATACAACTGATACCTTACGGACTACAGCAAGCTCGGATACGACGAAAAAAGACACTGTAAAAACCATAGCATCTGAGCTTGGTGCAGATACAACTGCAGGGTTAAGCGAATTCGAAAGGTTCAAAAAAGAACATCCATTTTTTGCTTATGTCAGAGTTGATGAGCAAACTGGAATTGGCTTCGTTTTAGCAAGAGATAAAAAGATGGTTGAATATATTTTATCTCGTCCAGATGTCGTAAATTTGATTCCACCTGATTTTGAATTTGTCTGGTCTGCGAAACCGTTCACAGCTCAGGATGGAAACCAATATTACAATCTTCTTGCGGTTAAAAAAGATCCAGAGATCACTGGTAAGGTTATAACTGAAGCAAGAGCAACAATTGATCCCGATAACAACGCACCGATTGTAATAATGAGGATGAACAGCGAAGGTGCACGTGAATGGGCAAGGATAACAGGAGCAAACATAAATAAACATATCGCTATCATACTTGATGGAACAGCGTACTCTTGGCCTGTTGTGAGGACGAAGATCATAGGTGGGAGCTCTCAAATTGAAGGGCTTGATTCACCTGAGGAAGCAAGACTTCTTGAGGTTGTCTTAAAAGCTGGTGCTTTACCTGCCCCACTTGAAATAGTTGAGGAAAGAACGGTGGGTCCTTCACTTGGTGAAGACTCCATCCAAAAGGGTCTAAAAGCTGCGTTGTTATCTTTTATAGTTATAGTCTTGTTTATGGTTATTTATTATTCAACGGGTGGCTTTATTGCCAATCTTGCGCTTGTGTTAAACATCGCCTTCATACTTGCTGTCTTAGCTGGGTTCAATGCTACACTTACACTACCTGGAATAGCTGGAATTGTTTTAACAATTGGTGTTGCGGTTGATGCAAATGTTCTTATATATGAGAGAATTCGCGAGGAGCTTGCCATTGGGAGAACATTGAGATCAGCAATAGATGAAGGTTATTCAAAAGCATTTAGCGCTATTTTTGACGCAAATATTACGACTTTTTTGACTGGATTAATTCTTTACAATTTTGGATCGGGACCAATTCAAGGGTTTGCCCTTACGCTTATGATTGGTATTATAGCTAATCTTTTCAGTGCCGTCTTTATCACGAAGGTTATATATGATATTATAGCTGAGAAATATCCACAGATCGTCAAATTTGGTTAATTAAAAATTAATTTGAAGGGTCTTAAAATGAGATTCATTGGCAAAACGAACATAAAGTTTATAGAAAAAAGAAGAATTTGGTACGCTGTTTCTTTAATCTTCATACTTGCTGGTTTAATTTCACTTATCTTTCGCGGGATTCCACTTGGGATTGATTTTTTGGGTGGAACTGAGGTGGTCGTTCGGTTTGAGAAACCTGTTTCAATTGGTGATGTAAGAAGCGCGATTGCACAGATTGGGCTTGCGAAAAGCGAAATCAAAACTTATGGAACGCATAACGAGATTTTAATAAGAACATCGGAGCAGATGGAAGGAACGAAGATAGGAGAGATGATTCTTTCTGCTTTACAGTCGAAATTTCGAGATAACAAAGTTGAGGTTTTGAACGAAGAGAAGGTCGGTCCAAGGATCGGAGCTGAATTAAGGCGCAAGGCGTTTTACACTGTTATTTTATCGCTAATTGTCATGCTTGTTTATATTGGTTTGAGATTTAAACCAATTTATGGCGTTGGGGCTGTTGTGGCTCTATTTCACGATGTTCTTATTACTTTGGGCTTTTGTTCAATTTTCAGCTCAGTTTCCTATTTTAACATTGAAATGAATCAATCCTTGCTTGCGGCGATCTTAACTCTCGTTGGTTTATCTGTAAATGACACCGTTGTTGTATTTGATAGGATAAGGGAGAATTTGAAACTTCATAAATCTATGGATTTTATTTCGCTTGTAAATAAAAGCATAAATGAAACACTTAGCAGAACGATAATCACAAGCGGGACCGTTATCGTTGTTCTCATTATTTTGCTCATTGTCGGAAGTGAGATCACCCGTGGATTTGCCTTTGCTTTGACGATCGGTATGATAACTGGAACTTATTCGTCAATTTATGTTGCAAGCTCACTTGTCGTTGATATTACGCTTTCAAGGCAGAAGAGGGAAGAGAAAAAGAAACTTTTGAAAAAGCAACCCGTAATGACAAAGTAAGTTTGAGGTACTTTTTAAAATTAAATGATGGAGTAATTTTATGCGATTGAAGACGAAGGAGTTTGATGATGTTGTTGTAATTGAGGTTAAAGGGAATTTGATGGGCGGTCCCGATTTGCAAAAGTTTAGGGAATTATTACATAAACTTCTTGACAAGGGTAAAAAGAAAGTTGTAGTTGATGTTAAAAATGTAAAATTTATGAATAGCGCTGGACTTGGAACATTGATAAGTGGTTTAACCACGATGAGAAATAGTGGGGGTGATCTCAAAATTGCTAACCCAACTGATAAAATTGAATCGCTCTTGATGATAACACGACTTATAAGAGTATTTGAAACTTACAACTCCGTCGAGGAAGCGGTCGCAAGTTATAAAAAGCGCACAAAGAAAAGGTAGATTACACTCGGAATGTTAATCAAAATTCCCAACTCTGCTGTATGGGTTATACTTGGTGCTCAATGGGGTGATGAGGGCAAAGGTAAAATAGTTGATCTTTTAAGCGAGGATGCGGACATCGTCGTCAGATATCAAGGGGGTGCGAATGCAGGGCATACAGTTTCTTTTGATGGGAAGACATATGTCCTTCATCTTTTGCCATCGGGGATTTTTCATCCGAATGTGGTTTGTGTAATTGGTAATGGAGTTGTGCTTGACCCAGTTGCTTTAATCGAAGAAATTGAAATGGTGAAATCCGCAGGGGTTGATATTTCAGGACGACTTCTCATAAGCCACAACGCTCATCTCATAATGCCATATCATAAGCTTCTCGATAAACTTTTTGAACAAGGTGATGATAAAATTGGAACCACTGGGAAAGGCATTGGACCAGCTTACATTGATAAATACGCAAGGGTTGGGATAAGAGTTGTTGATCTTCTTGATAGGGATATACTTTGTAAGAAACTTCGCAGGAACATAGATGCAAAGAATGAAATTATAGAGAAAATTTATGGCGTAACAAGATTTGAAGTTGAAAAAATAATTGATGAATACATTGAATTTGACAAAAAAATCGATGAATATGTAACTGATACTGCAGTATATCTTAACAAAGCAATAAAGGAGGGCAAGAAAATTCTTCTTGAGGGTGCCCAAGGGGCTTTGCTTGATATTGACCATGGAACTTATCCTTATGTTACATCATCCAATCCAACGGCAGGCGGTGCATCCACTGGTTCAGGGATACCACCAACCAAAATAAATGGTGTTATCGGGGTTATAAAGGCATACACGACGAGAGTTGGTGAAGGTCCATTCCCAACTGAATTAAAAGATGAAATTGGGGATTATATAAGGGAAAAGGGGCATGAATATGGAGCTACAACTGGTCGACCCAGAAGATGTGGTTGGCTTGACATTGTAAGTTTAAATTATACGATAATGGTAAATGGTATTGAAAAACTTGCTATGACAAAGCTTGATGTGCTTGATGAACTCGATGAAATAAAGATTTGTGTAGCCTATGAAATAAATGGGAAAAAGCTTAAGAATTTCCCAACGAATTCGGAGACGCTTTCAAAAGTTAAACCAGTTTATGAAAGTTTCAAGGGGTGGAAAACGAAAACTTCTAACTTGAGATCTTATTCCGAACTGCCATCCGAAGCAAGAGAATTTATTGAGGCGGTTGGGAAATTAACTGGGGTCGAGATTTCAATTATATCTGTTGGAGCAGATAGAAATCAAACTATATTAAGATGAATTTGCCTTAGAAATGTTATTAAAAACTGTGAATATAAAAAGGATTCTTGTCCTTCTTGCCATTTTAATTGCACTTGGGCTCCTTTATCACACCAATGTTATAGTTAAAAATCTTGAGTTAAGGGAGAGGCAAATCGCAAACCTTTATGCGAAATCAATTGAGTATATAGCCACATCGCCAGGAACATCAGAATTTACATTTATTTTTGATCAGATCATACTTGCAATTGATTTTCCTGTAATTGTGACCGATGCAGATAGAAATCCCCTTTTCTACAGAAACATTGAGATTGACACGAGTCTGTCCCAGAAAGAGAGGAATGTAATTTTGCGTAAAGAAATTAAAAAAATGGAGAAAACATTTGAGCCGATAAAGATAACTTACGGGGATACATTGGTTTTGAATTATATTTTTTACGGAAATTCAAAACTTATCGAACAGCTTAAAATTCTGCCGTATATAATCTTAATTGCAGCTGGCATTTTCATTTTGATCGGGTATTTGAGTTTTAGTTATATCAAGAAAACTGAACAGAGCAATATCTGGGTTGGGCTTGCAAGGGAGGCTGCTCATCAATTGGGAACACCAGTCTCAAGTCTATACGGTTGGCTTGAAATTTTGAGAACGAAAATTGATAATGAGGAAGATGTAACTGATGTCATTCATGAAATTGAGAATGATCTTATCAAACTTAACAGAGTGATACAAAGATTTTCAAAAATTGGCTCGAAGCCTGAATATGTTGAAGAGAAAATTGCTGATGTCATAAATTCTGTTGTTAGATATTTTGAGAAACGAATCCCGCAGTCAGGTAAGAAAATAACCATATCTGTCAGGGGAGATGTTGAAGCAAAGGCATTTATAAATCGTGAACTGTTTGAGTGGGTTGTTGAAAATTTGCTTAAAAATTCACTTGATGCAATTGAGAATAGCGAAGGCAAGATAGAGTTTAAAATTCAGGAGCGAAAGAAGGACATAATAATTGATGTTTCTGACACGGGGCGTGGGATAAATATGAAATATCGCAAGGATATTTTTAGACCTGGTTACACCACGAAGAAACGAGGTTGGGGGCTTGGTTTGAGTTTGTCAAAAAGGATAATTGAAACTTATCACGGGGGAAAACTTTTTTTGAAAGAGAGTAAAATCGGCAAGGGCTCAACTTTTAGAATAGTTTTGAAGAAAAAGAGATGAAGTACGAAAAGATAAAGTCAAAAATTGACGATATAATTTCGGGACGAAATTTTTTGAGAAAAATTTTTTACGCTGGTTTAAACATTTTTCTTTTGCGGGCATGGTATGTAAAAAGTGAGGTTAAAAAGTTTTTTAATTCAAAAGGTGAAAATGAAAAAGTTCAAGTCCTTGATGCGGGATGTGGTTTTGGGCAGTATTCATATTTTATGGCGAAAAAATTTAAAAATTCGAAAGTTCTTGGGATTGATATAAACGAGCGAAGAATCAAAGATTGTTTGAAGTTTTCAGAAAGCGAGGGAATTGAAAATTTAAAATTTGATGTCGCAAACCTTGAGAATTTAAACTATTCTGATGAATTTGACCTTGTGCTTGCGGTTGATGTTATGGAGCATATTGAGAATGATGTTAAAGTTTTTGAAAATTTTCATAGAGCGATGAAAAAGGGTGGGATGTTAATAATTAGCACACCGTCAAATCTTGGTGGTTCAGAGGTTCACACTGATGCGGACGAGAGTTTTATCGAGGAACATGTCAGAAGTGGATATGGGGCTGACGAAATTAAATCAAAACTTGAGATGGTTGGATTTAAAGATGTGAGGGTTAGGTATAGCTACGGTAGGTGGGGTAATTTATCATGGAAATTGATGATAAAAATCCCTGTTTTATTGCTTGGCAAGAGTTTCGCCTTCGCGTTTTTACTACCGCTTTATTACTTTGTAATTTTTATTCCGGGGCTCTTTTTAATGTGGCTTGATACAAAAGTTAAAAACGAGAAGGGCACTGGGTTGATCGTTGTTGCGAGAAAGTAGTTCAAGTTCTTCCAAATCTTTTATCAAGTTCTTCAATTGAAATTTTGATTATTATCGGTCTGCCGTGCGGGCAAACATAGGGGTTTCGCGTCAGGAAAAGTTGATCTATCAAAACTTGAATCTCTTCAAGTGTTAATTTATTTCCGGCTTTTATGGCAGTTTTACATGCGAAAGCCTTTGCGAGATTTTCCCGCGCGCTTAAATTTGGTTCCACATTTGAGTTTTCTTTGTAAAGTTCAATTATCTCCTGTAAAATTGTTTTCTCCGAGCCTTGCTTTACCTCCGGTGGGACGCCATAAAGTATTACAGTGTTTTTCCCGAAAATTCTCAAATCAAATCCCAAAGCCTCGAGGTAGTCCTTAAGCTCTTTGACAATTGCCATATCTGCTGGGGTAAGTTCAATTGTTTGAGGAAACAAAAGCTGTTGTGTAAATGGGGTGTTTGAGTTTAAACTGTCAAGAGCCCTTTCGTAAAGAATTCTTTCATGAGCTACGTGTTGGTCAATTATCATTATGCCAGTTTTAATTTGAGCGATTATATATTTGTTGTGAATTTGCATAAATGAAATTCCCTCGGTGCTTGTGTCCGTTTTATCTACCGTTTGGGAAATTTCAGATTGAATTTCTTTGGAGATTTTTTCAATCTTTTTAATATCCTTCTCCACACGGGTTCCGATTATAGCTTCAGGGAAAGTAGAGGTTAAAAGATCCAGTGAAAATTGTTGCTTTTGTTGAGTTGGCTTCTCAATTAAATTTGATGAAGGGCGGAGTTTTATTTCACCAGTTGGTTCAATTTCAACCTCTGGGATGAGATTAAATTTTGCAAGCGAGTGTTTTACAACGGCACGGACGAAATTGTAAATACCTTGTTCATCGTCGAATTTAACTTCAAGTTTTGATGGATGTACATTAACATCAACATGCCTTGGGTTTATTGAAATCATCAGAATAAACGAGGGGAAGTTACCTTTTTCAAGTAAATGCTCGTAAGCATTGTAAACTGCGTGATTTATAGAGCGATTGATTATATATCTGCGATTTAGGAAGACGAATTGATCAGCTTTTGTCTTTTTTGAAAACTCTGGTTTGCTGATAAATCCGTATATGCTGATGTATTCGGTTTTCTCACTTACTGGAATCAATGTTTCAAAAAATTCATCGCCGAAAATTTGTTTTATTCTTGTTTCAAAATCTGTTGCTTCAAACTTTGATATTGGTTCATCATCGCTTATGAGTTCAAAAGATATATCTGGATAGGCTATAGCAAACCTTATGAAAGCTTCGTAGGCATGTTTGAACTCTGTATAATTGCTTTTAAGAAAGTTTCTACGTGCTGGTGTGTTGAAGAAAAGATTTTTGACCGCTATCGATGTCCCGGGCGGGTGCGATGTTTTTGAGACTTCAATTAATTTTCCGCCCTCTATCTTTACAAGCGTTGCAAGTTCATCTTCAGGGGTTCTAGTTTTCATTTCAACCTTTGAAACCGCAGCAATTGAAGCAAGTGCTTCGCCCCTGAAGCCGAGCGTTTGTATATTTTCAAGATCTTCATAAGTTCGAATTTTGCTCGTTGCATGTCTTTCAAAAGCAAGAACCGCATCATCTTCGCTCATTCCACATCCATCGTCGATCACCTGCACAAGCGTTTTCCCAGCGTCTTTTAAAATTACGGTTATATTTTTTGCACCGGCATCAATTGAGTTTTCAATAAGCTCTTTGACTACGGACTCGGGTCTCTGTATTACCTCGCCAGCTGCAATTTTGCTTGCTATTTCCTCAGGTAAGATTCTTATTTGTCCCATTCTTGATCTCTATAATAGTTGATTGCGTTTTCTCATTTCAACATGCCTGACAACATTAGATAAAGATAGAAAACAAGCCCAGTTATTATCAACCACCATAACAAAGATTTTCTTTTTCTCTCGGAGATTCCAATTCTTTGGAATTTTAGTTTTCTTTTCATTCGTTCCTTTCTCTTTAACTCCTCATCTTTATCTGGGTTGTAATATCTTGGGATGTACTCAAAGCGTAGATGTTGAGGCCTTTTAAAAAGCATAGTTTTAGATTAATTTTTTTACGCCAAGCCCCGGCTCATCCGGGAGAATAAGTTTACCATTTTTAACTTTAACTCCTTCAAATGGATCATTTGTTATCAAAAGGTTCCCATCAAGGTCAGCAAAATCAACAAGCGGAGAAATTTGAGCTCCTGCAGTTATCCCTACCGATGACTCGATCATGCACCCAAGCATAACTTTCATTTTCATCGCTCTGGCTGTGTTTATCATTTTTATCGCTTCTCTTATTCCTGTGCATTTCATAAGTTTTATATTAATTCCATCATATGCCTTTCCTAAAATTGGAACATCATAAAGGCGAATGCAGTTCTCGTCTGCAATTATCGGAATATCAACTTTATCTCTTACCCAAGCCACGGAATCAAGATCATCCGCTGGCATCGGTTGTTCAACAAATTCAACGCCTTCGTCTTGGAGCCATTTTATTTTCTCCAGTGCGACTTCTTTCGTTTTCCATCCTTCATTTGCATCAACTCGAATTGGTTTATCAGTGACTTTTCTTATCGTTTTGATTATCTCTTCATCATTTTCAAGTCCAAGTTTAACCTTCAAAATTGGGTATTCTTCCGCTTCCCTGACTTTTCGCTCAATCATGGCTGGCTCATCTATCCCGATTGTAAACGATGTTATCGGTGTTTTTTCCTTATCGAGTCCGAAAAATTTATAAAGTGGGATGTTAAGCAATTTCCCAACAAGATCATGAAGTGCGATGTCAATTCCAGCTTTTGCGGATGTGTTTCCGGGTTCAATTGAGTCGACATAATTTAAAATTTCTTCAAGACTAAATGGGTCGTTAAATTTTGATAGGTCAACTTTGTTTAAAAAATTTTGCACTGTTTCGATGTTTTCGCCATATCTTGGCGATGGTGATGCTTCGCCGTAGCCGATCGTTCCATCATGTTCGATTTCAATTAATACAACCCAGTTTGAGGTTCTTACACCGCGTGTTATTTTGAATGGATATTTAAGTTTGAGTTCGAATGTGTGATATCTCAAAATCATTTTAAAAGGGGATTTTTTATTTGAAAAACGTCAAAATCGCAACCGTGATCAAAAGTAGAGCGAAAAATTTTTTCAAAAGTTTTGACTTCGTTTTATAAGACACATAGGCTCCGAGACGCCCTGTCAAAGTAGAGCCCAAGATGATCGGAATTCCAGCCGTATAATCAACAAAGCCAAGCGTTCCAAGATTTGCGAGCTCAGGTCTTCCAAGACCGTTGATTATATAACCAATTGTCCCGAAGATCGAGGTTAAAATAATAATTGAGCTTGATGTTCCAATCGCTCTTTTTATCGGGATTTTCATAAAATGATTCATCACTGGGACAAGCAAAATTCCACCACCCACACCCGCAAATACCGAAATTATTCCTGTGATAAATCCCCAGACCACTGCTGAAAATGGATTAACATTACTTTTGTAATTTGTCAGGTCATCTATGTCAACTTCTGAATCGCCGGTTAAGAGCATTCTTATCCCGGCGAAAATTATAACAACGATGATAAATGTTTTTATAAAACTTCCAGAAACAATTGAAGCAAGCTTGCTTCCAGCAAAAGCTGAGATGAGTGAAGCAAAACCCATCGTAAATGTTAATTTCCATTCGATATTTTTGTTCTCATATTGTTTTATCGTGCTCGAAATTGATGTAAAAATTATTGTGAATAAACTTGTTGCAACAGCGATTTTGGGGATCAAGTCTGGCGGAAGCCCGATTCCAGAGTAATAGTACATCAAAATTAAGACTAAAATTATACCACCGCCAATTCCAAAAAAGCCAGCGAGAAAGCCTGCGAAAAGTCCTGAGACGAAAAGAAGTGAGATTTTCCAAAACATCATTTCGATTTCAAAATTGAGCTATAAGTTTTTCCATCTTTTAAAATTGAAATAGCCGTTTTTACTTGAACATCGTTTGAGAGTTCCCATTCTATAAGTTCATTTTCATACTTATATCTTGCGAGTATCTGACGCATAAGTTCCCGAGCAATCTCATCACGATAGATTTGAAAGTAGTCGATTTTATTTGACTTGATTTTGTTAAGTGTTAACTCGACTTCACTAATATAACCGTTTTGATATCTTTGTTTTTTTGCGTATTCAATTGCTTTTTCGAGGTTTATTTCGAAGCTGTCTTTGAATGTGAAGTTATTTTTTTCGACGAATTTTTTGAATTGCTCAAGGATTTGATTGTTGATTTCAAAGTTTTCGGGCAATGTTTTGTGTTCAGCGAGGAAACGATTTGCAAACTTGAAAAATAATCCCCTTTTAACAAGAGTTTCGGTAAAATTGCTTCTTGTTATCTCCGGGATTATTGTGTCTGGCATTATCCCGCCTTGTGCGTAGACGATCCGTCCATTTTTGGTTTTGAAAACTTTTTTCTCAGAATCAGGCTTTACTATGAAAACACCATCGGGTTTGTGAAAGTAGTCAACTTCTTGGATGCAGCGTCCACTTGGTGTATAATACTTTGCGGTTGTCATTTTAAGAAATGTATTATAAGAGAGATAGCTTATTGTTTGTACAAGACCCTTTCCGAAAGTTCTTGTTCCAAGGATTACTCCTCTGTCAAGGTCTTGAATTGCTCCAGCGACTATTTCGCTTGCACTTGCACTTGAATTATTCACAATAACACAAAGTGGGACATCAGGAAGTAAAGGTTTTTCGGTTGAGTAATAATTTCTAACTGCATCAGGTTTTCGACCGCGAGTTGAAACTATCAGACTTCCCTCCGGGACGAATTTTTCGACAATATCAACCGCAGCGTCGAGCAGTCCACCGGGGTTATCTCGAAGGTCAAGTATTAAACCTTTTATTTCACTCTTTGCTTGCAAGTTTTTTATCGCCTGCCTTAATTCCTCACCAGCGTTCCTTGAAAAACGCTCAAGCTTTATGTATGCAATTCCATCGTCGATGAAATTGTAATAAGCGATATTTTTGACTTCAATCTCAGCTCTTGTCATTTCAAAGACGAGCGGATTTTCGAATCCCTCTCTTAAGACCTTTAACTTTATCGGTGTCCCTGCTTTGCCGACCATATATGTTCTTACTTCCTCAAGCGGTTTATCATCCACAGATATGCTGTCAATTTGAATTATCACATCCCCAACTTTCAGCCCAGCTTTATCTGCTGGGTAATCTTTCAATACTTTGACGACGACAACTTGAGTGTCAATTTTTGATATCGATACCCCGATTCCACCATATTTTCCTGTTGTTAAGGCATCGACTTCTTCTCTATGTTTTTCATCTATGAAAACTGTATAAGGATCGAGCTGATTCAACATTCCCTTTATCCCAGCTCTCATAAACTTTTCTGGGTCAACCTCATCGACATAGTTTAAGAGCACCTCTTTATAAATTTTGCCAAAAATTTCGATGCTTTTATCTATCTTGAAAAATATGTCATCCTTTTGAGATTGAAAAAATTCGAACCCTACCAACAGAAGAAAGGCAAATAGCCCAAAGCTGAAGAAAAAAATTTTTTTTCTCATTTTACCTTGACCTTTAATTTTTCTGAAACGATTGTCCAAATTTGATCGCTTATCTCATCTATTTTCTTCTGGCCATCAATGATGAAAAATCTATCGCTTATCTTGGCAATCTCAAGGTATCCTTTCCTCACTCTTTCGTAAAATTCAATACCTGATCTTTCCATCCTGTCAAAATCGCCGTATTTTTCTTTTTTTCTTTTGTAAATTTCATCGACGGGGATATCTATTAAAAATGTCAAATCAGGAACGAGTCCTCCGGATGCAAGTTCATTTACAATTTTTATTTTTTCAATTTCAATCCCGCGCCCATAACCTTGATATGCAAGCGTTGAGTCGTAAAATCTATCACATACGACAATTTTGCCGGAATTAAGCGATGGAATTACAATCTCTCTTACAAGTTGAGCACGGCTTGCTGAAAAGAGAAAAAGTTCGGTGATTGGATCCATTTCTTTATTTTGTGAATCGAGCAATATGTTTCGTATTAGTTCTGAAATTTTTGTGCCCCCGGGTTCTCTAAGGAAGACAACATCAAAGCCAGAATTTTTTAATCTTTGAACTAAAATTTCAGCTTGTGTTGTTTTCCCACAAAGGTCAACTCCTTCAAAGGTTATAAACATTTTTGCTTAAGAGATTATTTTACTTAAATACGATTTCCTTTCCCAGTTTGGCTGATTTATATACCGCATCAACAATTTTCATTCTATAAAGGGCATCCTTTGCGCTTGAAACAAGGGGATGAAGATTTCGCACCGCTCCGATGAAATGCTTCAGCTCATTTTCATAAGATTTCCAGTAAAGAGTTTCAGGTCTATCCATCTTTTGGGGTGCAAGATTGACAAGGTTTCCCTGTATATCTTTATAAATTCTGAACGGGTTTAATTCCCCAGTTCCCTGAGTTCCAAATATATGCAAATAAAATATTGAGTTTTCAAATTCGTATGACCAACTTACATCGATAAATAATGTCGCTTCGTTTTTAAACTTCAAGAAAACAATCGCGCTGTCCTCCACTGATTTAGTTTGATGTTTGTAGCATATGGAATTTACGCTTTTGACCTCCGGATATCCAGCCATCCACAATGCAAGGTCAAGCAGGCTTATACCAAGGTCAAGCATAACACCTCCGCCTGCTTTTTCTTTCATCATAACCCATTTTTTATTGTTTGGCTTTTTAAACCATCCAGCTTTCACATAGAAAACTGAACCAAGTTCGCCCTGCTCGATGAAACCCTTCAGCAACATAGAATCAGGCCTAAATCTTAAATTCATTCCAACCATAATTTTTCTATCTTTTTCTTGTTCAAGGGCTTTTACAACGGACTCAGCTTCTTTATAATCCCTTGCCAATGGTCTTTCAACGAACACATCTTTTCCAGCCGAAACGCAGGCTATCGCCATTTCAGCGTGAAGATTTGTAGGTGTTAACACTTCAACAGCTTCAATTTCCTCAACCTCTTTAAGCATCTTCTCATAATCTGTGTAAAAGTATGGCACATTGTATTTTTCTGCTAGCATCTTTGCCTTTGCTTTATCTGTATCGCACAGGGCAACAATTTGTGCGTTTTCAAGTTTTGAAAGTATGGGAAGATGAACCGCTTGTGCTATACCGCCAAGACCAATTATTCCAAATCTAACTTTCTCCATTAGTCATTTCTGTATTTTTTGAGAAATCAAAGTTCTTTTAAATTTAAATGTTTCAAGAATTTTTTCAACTATTCCATCAGGATCAAGCTTTAACATCTTCCAAAGCTCCGCTTGTGTCCCGTGCTCAATGAACTCATCGGGTATTCCATGTATCAAGAATTTAACATTTTTAACACCTTTAAATGATGCATATTCAAGGACGGCGCTTCCGAATCCACCAATGATTGTATTTTCTTCAACGGTCACAACCTTATCAAATTTATCAAAAATTTCATCTAAGAGTTTTTTATCCAACGGTTTGACGAATCGCATGTTCACAACCATCGCATCAATTCCAAATTCTTTAAGTTTCTCCGCAGCCTTTAGAGTTGGATACACCATGCTTCCTATTGCAAGTATCGCTATATCTTTACCTTCTTTCAATACCTCAGCTTTGCCAATTTCGATTAGATCAAACTCTTCTTTAAGTGGAACCCCAATGCCATTTCCTCTTGGATATCTAATTGCTATTGGACCTTTATTGTAAATTGTTGCAGTATAAAGCATATCCCTGAGTTCGCTTTCGTCTTTCGGAGCCATTACCACCATTCCGGGGATAAGCCGTAAGTAGCTTAAATCAAAGGCGCCGTGGTGGGTTGGTCCATCTGCTCCGACAAGCCCGGCTCTGTCAAGGGCAAAAACCACATGAAGATGTTGAAGTGCTACATCATGAATAATTTGATCAAAAGCCCTTTGTAAAAATGTCGAATAAATCGCACACACTGGGATATATCCTTCGGTTGCAAGCCCTGCTGCAAATGTCACCGCATGCTGTTCCGCTATTCCAACATCAAAAAATCTCTCGGGGATTTCATTTCTTAAAATGTCAAGTCCTGTTCCTTCGGGCATCGCTGCCGTTATGCCCACAATTTTGCTGTTTTTCCTCGCAAGCTGGACAAGGGCTTCACCAAAAACTTTTGTATAGCTTGGGGGTTGGGGTTTATCGCTTTTATACATCTTTCCTGTAATTTTATCAAATGGCGTCACCCCATGGTATTTTGGTGCGTCGTCCTCGGCTGGTTTATAACCTTTGCCCTTTTGAGTTATAACATGAAGAAGAATTGGACCGTTAAGGTTTTTTATTTCACTTAAAATCTTTATAAGTTTCGGGATGTTGTGACCATTTACAGGACCGAAATATCTAAAGCCAAGGGCTTCAAAAAGCATCCCCGGGGTTATTATTGCCTTCACTCCACCCTCAACTCTCGCTGCAAGTTTTCGGATTCTATCTCCCATTCCATCAAGTTGTCCAGTTAAGTCCCAAACAAATGACTTGAACTTATTGTAATGTGTGCTTGCAATTAATTCTGTAAAATATTTTGAAACTGCCCATACATTTGGAGAGATTGACATATTGTTATCATTTAAAATCACGATTAAATTTTTCCTCAACATCCCAGCATTGTTCATCGCCTCATATGCAAGCCCAGCAGTCATTGCACCATCCCCAATTATTGCGACCACTTTATAATCCTCACCGTCAAAGTCTCTTGCTGTTGCAATCCCTAAAGCAGCTGAGATTGATGTTGAAGCATGCCCTGCGCCGAAAACATCGTAAATGCTTTCACTTCTTTTTAAAAATCCACTTATCCCTTTGAATTGTCTTATGGTGTGAAAAACATCTCTTCTTCCTGTGATTATTTTATGCACATAACCTTGATGCCCTGTATCCCAAATTATCTTATCTCTTGGAGCGTTAAATACATAGTGGACTGCTAATGTTAATTCGACAATACCTAAACTTGCTCCCAAATGTCCCCCAACCTTTGAGATCGTATCAATTATGAATTCCCTTATTTCTTTCGCAAGGATCTCAAGCTCTTGTATACTTAATCTTTTTAAGTCATCTGGGGAGTTTACTCTTGGCAAGACGCTGTAATTTGCTTCAACCTGTGAACTTTTCAAATCCATTTTATATTATCGCCCCCTTAAATTTTGTTGTTGAAATCATCAAAATCGATAAGCGTAAATCCTTGAGATTCATCTTTAATTATTTTCTTTATCCTAAGTTCTGCCTGCGTCAATTTGTGGAGACAATATTTTGAAAGTTTAATTCCTCGCTCATACATTTCAATTGCTTCTTCAAGCGTCACTTGTCCAGTTTCAAGTTTATCAACTATATTTTGGAGTTCTTTTAACGCTTGCTCAAATGTTAAGTTTTCAAGTGAACTTTCTGTTATTTCATTTTTCTTCGCCATATTCTTTCACCACCCCTTTTATTATTCCATCTGATAGTTTTACATTAAACTCGTCGTTTAATTTAAGTTCTTCTTTGCTGTGGACAATTTTTCCGTCTTTATAAACGATGGCATAACCCCTTTTTAAGGCAAGTTCAGGGTTTAGCGATTCAAACCTTTTAAGCCATTGTTCAAAATTATTTTTTATCAATTCAAATCTATGCGACATTGCAATTTCAAGTGCTCGTGTTAATTCATCCAACCTCATCGTGTATTGTCTTAACCAATCGATCGGTCTGTTAAAGGCATAACTTTTCGTTAGATGTTCAACCTCCTTTTTGGCATTTTTTATTTTTTCAATCGTAAGTTGATGAATAGTATACCAAAAATTTCGGATATTTTCAATAACATCATCGCGATTTTTCACAACAAGTTCAGCAGCGGCTGACGGCGTCGGTGCCCTTAGGTCTGCGACGAAATCGCTTATGCTATAATCAATTTCATGTCCAACCGCGCTTATTATCGGTATCTTCGATTCAAAAATCGCTCTGGCGACAATTTCCTCGTTGAAAGCCCATAAATCTTCAATTGAACCTCCACCTCTTCCGACAATTATCACATCAACTTTGCCGTAGAAATTTAAATCCCGAATTGCTTGTGCTATTTCCTCAGCTGCTCCGTCTCCTTGAACTTTCACAGGGTAAAGAATTAATTCTACCGCTGGGAAACGACGCGAAATTATATTTATCATATCTCTTATCGCTGCACCTGTCGGGCTTGTGACTATACCAATTCTATTTGGGTATTCCGGGATTGGTTTTTTAAATCTGGCATCAAACAGTCCTTCGGCAGCGAGTTTCTGTTTTAACATTTCAAACTTTATCTGGAGCTCGCCGATTCCAAGTGGTTCAATGAAATCAACTATAATTTTATATTCCCCGCGCGGTTCATATATTTCTATTTTGCCATGAACAAGAACTTTGTCGCCGTCTTTATAAGTGTAATTTTTTAAATATATATCGGCGTATCTCTTCCATAACGCTGCATCTATCGATGCATTTTCATCTTTGAGTGTGAAATAAACATGTCCGGATGCGTGAATTTTATAATTTGATATTTCACCTTGGAGCCATATATCTTGAAAATTTGGTTCAACTAACTTTTTAATTTGATATGTTAGCTCGGAAACAGTTAGAATCTTTTCCTTTGAAATAAGCGGGAAATAGTTATACATAATTTTTCTTTTAGACCAAGTGTGTTTTCGCTTTGAAAAATTTAAACAACTCAAAGTTTAAAAACAATCTAAGCGAGCTTTCAGCCGGAAATATTATAAACGCACAACCTAACATTCACCTTCTTTGACAAATCGAAGGTTATTTCTGTAGAAAAAATAAAAAGGTCGCCGGGAAATAACGGCGACCAATAAGGAGGTTAAGGAGGAGGAAATTAAGTGCCTGCTAATTCAAGAAGGTGTTCCCACCTTCTATCAACTTCTTTTTGTATCTCTTCTACAAGATGTTGATATTCCGGTTTCAAAAGATGCGCAAATCTACCTTGAGTTTTAAGCCATTCAATAACTGGTTTCTTTTCCCTTGGCTTGTAATTTATTTTATACTTCCCATTTTCAACTTCATAAATTGGCCAGACGCAAGTTTCAACTGCAAGTTTCGCAATTTCAATTCCCTTTTCAGCAGGATATCTCCAACCAAGTGTACATGGTGCGAGTATATTTATGAACTTCGGACCTTTGATTTTTAAAGCTTTTTCAACTTTCATGTTTAAATCTTTCCAATTATGCACAGACGCCTGAGCAACATAAGGAATTCCATGTGCTACCATTATCTGTGTCAAATCTTTGGGGAATTGTTTCTTTCCAAATTCAACTGAACCAACTGGAGTTGTTGATGTTTGAGCTCCAAATGGTGTTGCGCTTGACCTTTGTATTCCTGTATTCATGTAAGCTTCATTGTTATAGCAAATATATAACACATCGTGTCCCCTTTCAGCCATTCCAGATAAAGCTTGAAATCCAATATCGTAGGTTCCGCCATCTCCACCAAATGCGATAAATTTTATCTCTTCATTTATTTTGCCCTTTTTCTTTAATGCTTTATAAGCAGATTCAACACCGCTCATAACCGCTGCAACATTTTCAAAGGCAACATGAATGTAGGGGACATTCCATGCAGTATAGGGGAATATAGTTGAAACAACCTCCATACAGCCCGTTGCAAAACCAACAACAATTGGATAATCAGCGGATAAAGTCACCTGCCTTAATGCAACAGCTGGCAGGCAACCTGCACACGCTCTATGACCAGCTGTGAATTTTACCGTTCTTTGTGATAACTCTTTTAGATTTGCCATTTTAGCCTGCGATGTTAATTTTTGATTTTTAACTTAGCTTTTTGCTCAATGTAATTCTCTTCACCACGCACCCCAACATAACGAGGTAGATTCGGAACCTCGCCTGAAATTCTAACCTTTTCAAGCTCGTTGAAAATTTTTATTATATCCTTTGGAGTGATATCTCTTCCACCAAGCCCATAGATATAGTTTACAATTGGAAGATTTGAAAGACTTGTTCCCTGCAAAGATGCTTTAACATCGAGACAAACTGGACCACACGGTGAGCCAAAAGCAATCGCTCTGTCCATCACGCCAACCACTGACGCATTTGAAAGAAATTCTTTTATTTCATCCCTTGGGAAAGGTCTGTAAACCCTTATTTTTAATCCTCCAACTTTTAAACCTTTCAATCTCAACTCATCAACTACATCTTTTATGGTCCCAGCGGTTGAACCAAGAGAAATTAAAATTATATCAGCATCATCGATCTCATAAGGTTCAACATAAGAATACCTTCTTCCACTGATTTTGTAATACTCTTCGTCTATCTCTTTTATAAGTTTATACGCGTTTTCCATTGCCTCCGCTTGTGCTCTTTTATGCTCAAAGTAATAATCCTGTAAATCAAGCGGACCCATCGTCACAGGGTTTTTAACATCCAAAAGCTTATATTTTGGGTTATACTCACCTATAAAGTTTTTAACAACATCGTCATCAAGAACTTCTACCCTTTCCATAGTATGACTTATTATGAAACCATCCATTGTCACCATCACCGGGAGAAGGATATCTGGATGTTCCGCAATCCTCACTGCGATAATGGTATTATCGTAAGCTTCCTGTGCATTCTCTGAAAAAATTTGTATCCATCCAGAGTCCCTCGCTCCCATTGTGTCTGAGTGATCGCCGTGAATGTTTATAGGGGCGCTCAAAGCTCTATTTACCACAGGCATAACTATTGGTAATCTCAGCCCAGCTGCGATGTAAAGAATTTCCCACATTAACGCAAGTCCTTGTGAACTTGTCGCTGTCATTGCTCTTGCACCAGCTGCACTTGCTCCAACCGTTGCACTCAATGCACTATGCTCTGATTCAACAAGAACCATTTCGGTATCAACGAGGCCATCGGCGACAAATTCAGTGAATCTGTGCATTAATTCCGTCTGAGGTGTAATCGGATATGCAGCGACGACATCGGGATTAATCTGCCTCATTGCCTCTGCGACGGCTTCATTTCCCGTTAAAGCCATTACTTTCATTTTTTACCTCCAAATAAAATTTTTTGATTATTGATGTTCAAGAACCATCGTTATAGCTTTGCTCTTATCGGGACAAACTTCAGCACAAATTCCACAACCTTTACAATGCTCATAATCAAATCCAATGAGTTTACCATCTTGAACGATTATTGAATTATCGGGGCAGTAAATCCAACAGATTAAACAATCGTTACATTTTGATTTATCAAGGACTGGTTTAAATGTCCTCCATGAACCAGTTTTATATTTGATGGCGTTTCCTGGTTCATCAATTACAGCTCCGACTGGGAGCTCAAACCATTTTTTTAGTTCATTCATTCTCCTTTTACCTCCTCAAATGCTTTTTTTATCGCTTGGACGTTGCCTTCAACGACTTTATCACTAAACTTTTTGCTGAATTTCTTAACTATGTTTTTCAAAAGTGTATCAAGGTCTAAAACCCCTGTAACCTTTATCAATGCACCGAGCATAACAGTATTTGGAATTGGCCTACCTATTGTGTCAAGGGCTATTTTTGTTGCGTTCACTGTGTAGATTTTGCCTTTCTTTATCCCAAACTGTTTGCGTATTTGTTCAGGACTTTTTTCTGTGTTGATGATTAAAATTCCATCCTCTGGCATTCCCTCTGTTACATCAATAGTCTCAAGTAATGTTTGATCGAGAACTACTACAACTCGTGGATTTTCAATTCCACTATGTATCCTTATCGGTTTATCATCAATCCTTGTAAAACCTTTTACAGGTGCTCCCATTCTCTCTGGACCATATTCGGGAAATCCTTGGGCAAATTTACCTTCTTCAATCGCTGTTTCTGCAAATAGCATTGCTGCTGTTTTTGCTCCTTGTCCTCCACGACCATGCCATCTTATTTCAATCATTGCAAAATTTCGGACTTAAATTTTGTTTTTTCTTGAAAAGGAAATTCAAAAAGCGTGCCAAATCATAAAAAATTGCAAGATAATAACTTTGGAATCTATTCGAGGTGTAAATTTGTCTCAAAAATTCAAGTAGTGGCAAAGTGAGGCATTTTATTGTTGGATGGAGCGAAGAAGTTCAAAATATTTTTTTATCAAGGCTTCGTAATCTTTGTGATAGTTTTCTCGAATTGATTTTAAAAGGTCTTGAAAGATTTTTTCCTTTTCTTCTTCAAACTTTAATTCAGCGGGGCTTTGCCTTGTTATGTTTTGTCCGGGTCTTGACTCGCGTTGTTTTTCAAAATCACGTTCATGAATTGAACGCTGAGCATCAAGAAGGCGCGAAAGAATTCTGTCTTGCTTTCGGATTGTCTCCTCATTTAGATTTCCCGATTCAAGGTCGCTTATAACTTCCTTCATTTCCTCAGCGATCTTATTCATATCACCAAGAATTCTGCCTTTATTCCCTGAAAGTTCAGCTTCTTTCATCAATTCTTGTAGTGACTTTCGGATGAGTTCTTGTTGAGCTGCTAACCTTGCCATCTCTGCTTGTTGCTGAAGTGAAAGTTGTTGCATTAGCTCTTGGGTTGCTTGATTTAAGCCCAACTGTTGCATCGCAAGTTGGTTTAACTGCTGAAGCAAAAATTGTAATCCGCCTCCAGCTCCACCTTGCATCATTGCCTGCATCGCATTTCCAAGCTGGATTATTGCTTTGTTAAGTGAGTTCATCGCTTCAGTTTGAAATTTTGAAGAATTTGCGTTATCCCTCGTTGAGAGCGATTCAATCGCACGATGCATGTTCATTAAGGCGGAGCCAATTTCCCGGCCCATATCTGGGGTTATTGCAAATGTTTTCTGCGAAAGCTCAATCAATTCACTTGCAACCGAATTTAACCCCGAGAGCAAATCCATTTGCTCACGTGCAAGGTCATGAAGCTTTGAAGAGCCCGGCGATGAATTTTGAGTTTCACGTTTTATCTCTTCTTGCTCTTTTGAAAGCGTAAGCAGATCTTTTTGAATTTTTTGCATCTTTGAAATTATCTGACGCTGTTGATTCTGCATTAATTGCTGTTGGAGTGATTGTAAACCACTTTGCATCTGCATAAGCCCTTCCGAAAGTTCAAATTGAATCTGCCCAGCCTCCTTTAAATTCCCAGACATTATCTTTTCTCCAGCCTTGTCAAATTTCTGACCAAACTTTTTCTCCTTTATCTCGTTTAAAATTTTTTCGAGTGAATCTAATGGCATTTCATTTTTAAACTCACCCATCCTTTCCTTTAAATTCTCAAGGTTTTCTTCAATTTTTTCTACTTCCTCTTTTAACTCCCTTTGCTCATCGCTTAATTGTTTAAGTTGAGATTTATTCTCTGGGTTTGCTTGCGCTGTTTTCTTTCTTAACTCTTCCTGCTTCTCTAAAACTTGCTCGGTTTGTTTTAAAATTTCATTCAGTTTTTGCTCTACTTGAATTCTCTTTAAAAGATTGATTGTTCTTTCTATGCTTCTTCTGAAATTTTCCTCTGAAAATTGGAACTTTTCAAGCGCTTGCCTTATGAGGTCGGGGTTAAGATTTTGCATCGCCTCCTCAAATCGTTTCATCAACTCCTTCAACTCCGGTATGTCAAGTTGATTTAACAACTTCTGAAGCTCAAGATATTTCTCAAGCGTCTCGGGTGAAAGCAAGCGATTTTCTTCCATCTTTTGAACTAAGTTTTGGAGTTTCTGTGTTGTCTCTTTTATCTTGTTTTGAAGTTCTTGATATTGTTTTGCAATGTTTTGGATCTGTTGTTGCCTTTGCCAGTCAAGTTTTAAATTGCCCTTCTTTAAATCTTTCTCAATTTCATCCATCTCCTTACGCAATTTCTTCGCCATCTCAAAAACATCTTTCACATCTTGGTAGATTTCATTTTGAGACTGCTCAACCTGTGCCAATATTTCATGTAGGGATGGAAATCTTATAGTGTAAAGTTCGGTTCGTGCCGACTTTGGTCCGCTGACGAAATCATTGTCGAAAACCTCAAGATAATAACTTAACACATCATCAGGGGCAAGATCGAGTTCAGATAAATCCCAAAGATATGGAACTTCCTGCTCTTTGGAATTTTTATTAATTGCAATCTCAATAAATTTGAACTCGTCCCATGGTTTAACATATCTTGAAAAGTTTAATTTATACGCAAGTCGCATCTTTGTAAAGCCAAAATCATCGCTTATCTTTGCAAGAATCCCAACCTGCATATCCCTTGAAATGTCAATGCTTTTTTCGGGCCTTAATATCTGAACCTTTGGATACTCATCTTGAATTATGTTAATTTTGTATTCGACGGGTTGTTCGTTTTTTAAACCATCTTTGCTTTTAAGTTCTATGTGATATGTTCCACTTTGCATTAATTTGACATTGCCCTTTGCCATTGTTTCATTAACATCAAGGGCTGAAGTTAAACCATTATTGAAGACGAGTTTCGCCGAATCAAGCGATTTATTCGATAAAATCTCAAACTTTGCGATTGTCCCAGCTATCGCAGTTATATCCCCCATGTTATCCTCAAGATAAACAGGCGAAAAACCAGTGTAAGATGGATAAAGAAGTTGAACTTTTAAAAGTTTTACAATGGGTTTGTCAATTACATCGATTTTAAATTTTTCGGTTTTTAGATCTTTAACTTTGACGAAATACTCAAACGGTGTTCGGACATTGTAAATTTCATGCTCAAATTCACCCGCGTGGCTTCTATCCGATTTTATCCTTTTAATTTCAAAATTTTTCATCCCTTCCTGTGAAAGGTAAAGTTCCACCTCTCCAGGTATCGGAAGATTTGATTTTTGTGGTATCGTTTGAATTTTTATTTTAACATTCGCACCTTTTTCAACGGTTGCGTTGCCAGGTTCGATTTTGATTGTGTAATCTTCAGGTTTTAAAAACTTTTTATCATAGTTTAGAATCCTGACGAAAGAGCTTCTAAACTCGGGGAGAAGGACCAAGCTTAAGATGAAGACCCCAAAAATTAGAAGAGAAGATAAAATTTTCCTGTTTGATTCCGATTTATCGATCTCGCTCCATTCAAACTTTAAAACTTCGCTCGCAAGCTGAGCGAAAGCGGAATCAATTAATTCTTCTGAATATAAATTTTTAGACTTTGATTTTTGCTCATAAATTTGCAAGGCATCCACAAGTTTATCCCTGACTTCAGGATGCTTCGCCCAAACCAGCTTTGCTAATTCAATATCGCTTTTTGACTTTAAAAGTCCAACAAGTTTTAAAATCGACGGTAGAACATGTACGCAAAAACTTAATGCAAAAATTGAAATAGCGATGTAAAAAATCAATTTTCTAACTGGTGAAGCAAAATAAAATTCAGATTCGAATAAACCAATTAAAATCAGAAAAAGTATAACCGAGACGAACCAGCGCGAGAACCTCGTTTTTAATTCCTCGCGGTCAAGCGATTTCCTAAGTCGCTCAAGTTTTGATTTTATCTGCAAATAAATTTCATTCATCTTCATTTAAAGTTTAATTTGTCAGCGCCCATACAACTATATTTGTTCCAAATCTTAGCGCCTCTTGCCTTTTTTCTTCAGGGTCGTGGTGAACTTCGGGATCAGCCCAGCCATCACTTGGATTTGATTCATAAGTGTAAAGAACGACGAGTCTACCGTTATGGAAAATTCCAAATGCTTGCGGAGGTTTATTGTCGTGTTCATGTGTTTTTGGAGTTCCATTTGGGAAATTGAAATAACAATTGAAAAGCCCATATGAAAATGGTAATTCAACAAGTTCTTTATCTGGGAAAACCTTTTTTATCTCGCGTCTGAAGGACTTATCCATGCCGTAATCATCGTCAGCGTAGAGAAAACCGCCGTTTTCAAGATATATTCTTAATCTTCTGGCTTCTTCCTCATTGAAACTTATATTTCCATGTCCAGTCATAAACAGAAATGGATAAGAGAAGATGTTATCGTTCCCGATGTCAACGAATTCGTAAACTGGTATCACATCAATGTTTGTATTTTCCCTGATGAATTTTAAAAGATTTATCTCCGCTGATGGGTCATTATACCAATCGCCACCTCCACGATATTTCAAACGCCCAATTTTAAAAGCGCTTTTTAGTTGGTATGCTTCTTGAGCTGTTGAATAATGATTTAACTGGACGATCGCTAAGAAAAGGGCAAATGCGAAGATTGTCACTATTTGAATAAATTTGCGCTTCATAACCTTGGGAGAATTTATATTATCTTCAAAAGAAATTTAGAAAAGATTCACTCAATTGTCAAATTGGAATAGCTTGCTTAAAATGGTCAATTTTATTTTGCGGACTCGTTGAAAAATGTCCTCAGTTTGTTTTCATATTCACTTAAAACAAAGTTTTGAAAATTGTTTGGATGCGCTTTTGAAGCATATGGTCTGCATCTGAACATTAAGTCTCTTTCTTCTTCTGTTAAGTTTGGATATCTCCTTTGCCAGATTCTTTGCCATTTGTTCATCAAAACAAAATCAAGCTCGTCAAGCTCACTGTCGTTGAAGGGCATCTCAATGAATTTCTCTAAAAGAAATTGAGAGAACGGTGATCGTTTTGAGATCAACTTCGGGATTGATGGCGGGGTAAAATTCGGGATAAAATTTTTCATCCACGAGTTTGCCTCAAGAAATTTTAAATATAGCTCAAGATTAAATATAGGTTTAACAGATGCGATTTCAATTGCGGTGAAGATATTTCTGTCCTCAATTTCAAGATGATCATCGGTAATGAAATAGTTTAAGCAAAAAAATTTTTTACTATTCAGAAGAAAAAACTTTTTAAATGCGATCAAGGCACTTCTAGTTAGCCAGAGCCTTCCTCGTTTTGTTATTATAAAAAAGTCGATATCTGTTTGAGTTGACACATTCCACTTCGCAAGGGAGCCCGAGATGAAAATTCCCCTTACAAAAGGAAATCTTTTTATTATGTGAGCCATGAATTGAGCTATCTTCCAGAATTTTACGGCAAGTCTTTCCCCGTTAATTCTGTTCAATATCCAGCTTTTATCATTTTCGATGAGCAAAAAATTATCTATCTCAAAAACTTTTCCAGCCATTTTAAGTTCTTCCACTTCTTTCTTTAATTCATCAACTGTGCATCTTTGAAAAAGAAGAAATCTGTGTAATTCATCTATCTTAAGCGGATGTTTAAAAATAGAAAAATAAGCCAGGGTCTTGATGATGTTTTCTTGAAGTTGCGTCATTTTGAAATTTTTATTTTATTCTTTTGATAAAAACTCCTTTAAGTTCCTTGCAACCTTCTTTCCAACTATTTTCTCGAGTTCCTCAATTGGCGCTTGTTTTATTCCTTCGATCGAACCAAACTTTGAAAGTAAAATTTGGGCTCTTTTCTCTCCGATTCCTTCTACTTCAAGAAGTCGCGTTGAGATAACGCGTTTTTCTCTAACATCGCGATGGAATGTAATTGCGAAGCGGTGGGCTTCGTTTCTAATTCTTTGTAATAAGTAAAGTGCTGGTGATGATTTGGGTAGAGATTGTGGGGATTCAAGATTTGGGAAATAAATTTCTTCAAACTTTTTTGCAAGAGCTATTATCGGTTGGTTTTTTATGCCAAGTTTTTCAAGTGATTTTAAAGCAGATGATAATTGTCCCTTGCCACCATCTATGACGATTAAATCTGGCATTTTCCCGCCTTCATTTAAAATCCGCGAATATCGTCTCATGATTACCTCCTCCATGCTTGCGAAATCGTCTGGCTTACCTGAGATACTTCTGATTTTAAATTTTCTATATTCGCTTTTCTTTGGCTTGCCATTTTCGAAAACGACGACTGAAGCAACAATATCTGAACCTTGAATGTTTGAGATATCAAAGCATTCAATTCGCCTTGGTAGTCTATCAAGGTGCAGTTCCTTTTGGAGTTCTATTAAAACACCTGGTGCGAATTTCTCTTTTGCCTTAATCTTTTGGATTCTATATTCATCAAGATGGTATCTCGCATTAATTTTACACATCGACATAAGGCGGGACTCATCTTCATTTTCGGGCGTTCTTATTTTAACATTTGAATTTTTTCGTTCGGAAAGCCACTTTTCAATTGGATTTTTTTCTTCGATTTCTTCAGGGATTAAAATTTCGGATGGGACATACTCCGAATTCAAGTAGTATTGTGTTAAGAGGGTTTCGATTATTTCTTTTTCTTCTTTATATGCAACCCCAGTCATAAAGAATTGTTGGCTTCCGACAAGTTTTCCATCTCTCACTTTAAATAGGACAGCACATGCATCTTCTCCATCATGCGCAATTGCAAAGATATCTCTATCAATCGGCTCGAAGCTAACAACGCTTTGTTTTGATGTGTAAATTTCGAGGGCTTTAATTTTATCTCTTAAAATTGCCGCTTCTTCAAACCTTAATTCATTGGCAAGTTTTTCCATTTGTTCTTTTAAAGATTTAACAAGGGCATCGATTTTACCATTTATAAGCTGGACGACTTGCTCGATCATTTTGTTATATTCTTCTTTTGAAACAAGACCTTCGCATGGACCACCACACTTTTTTATATGATAGTCAAGGCAAACTTTGATTTTTCTTTTTCGGATGACCTCCTCGTCGATGTAATATTTGCAGCTTCTAACCATGAAGACATCTCTTATGAGCTTTAGGGTTTGCTTGAGGGAATAAGCATCCGTATAAGGTCCAAAGTATCTGGTGCCATCCATCTTTATTTTCCTTGTTGAGAAAACCCGTGGGAAGGGTTCATTTGTGATGGCAATGTATGGATAACTTTTATCATCCTTTAAGTTTACATTGTATCGTGGTTTAAGTTTTTTTATAAGATTTGCCTCGAGGATTAGTGCCTCAACCTCGGACGATGTTACTATAACTTCGATGTCATGGATTTTTGAAACAAGAGCTGTAAGTTTTGGATTTGGGGGTTGCGACTTGACAAAGTAACTTCTTACTCTATTCCTTAGGTTTTTAGCTTTTCCAACATAAATTACTTTTCCAGTTGCATCTTTAAATTGATAGATACCTGGAAGCTGTGGGAGGTTTTGAATTTTTATTTCAAGTTCATTATTTATCATTGCTCATTTTTATTTCCCTTCTTTTCTTGAGTTAATTCAACAAGGACGCCATTAACAGATTTCGGATGGATAAAGGCAATCAAAGAGTTATTTGCTCCGTGTCTCGGGGCTGAGTCAACGAGTTGAAAATTTTTCTCCTTAACTCTGTTCATTTCTTCATTGATATCGTCAACCTCAAACGCTATGTGGTGGATTCCTTCACCTCTCTTTTCAATGAATTTCGCAACGGGGGAGTCAGGTGATGTTGGTTGGGTCAGTTCGATTCTCGATTCGCCAATTTTAAAGATAGCAACACGAACTTTTTGCTCTTCCACTGTTTCAATATGATAATTTTCAATGCCTGTAAGCTCTGAGAATGTTTTTATTGCTTCGTCAAGATTTTTAACCGCTATCGCAACATGTGATATTTTCCTAAACATTATCCTCTGTCTCCTTTAGTTTTTCAACTCTTATTTTCTTGATTCTTCTGTTTTCAACTTTCTCAATCGTAAACTTTAAGTTCTCATAATTTATAACATCTTTTTCCCTTGGAATCTTCCCGGTTACATCAAGTATGAACCCCCCAATTGTATCGTAATCGCTTTTGGTTGTTTTTAAATTTATTCCGAGTAACTCGTTCACCTCTTCAATTGATAGTCCAGCGTCAAGGAGAAATTCATTATCTTTGATTTTTTCAAAGGTTTTTTCTTTTTCCTTTTCTATCTCACCGAAGATTTCAGTTATTATGTCCTGCAAAGTTACAAGACCGGCTGTTCCACCGAATTCATCAACCACGATCGCAATGTGCATCTTTCGCTGTTTAAATTCTTGAAGCAATGTTTCAAGCCTCATAGTTTCCGGGACAAAAATTGGCTCCTTTAAAAATTTTTTTATATCAAATTTTTTTCTTGCGGATCTATTTCTAAGAAACCGGATTATATCCTTCGCATACAAAATTCCAACGATGTTATCAATTTGCTCTTGATATACAGGAAGCCTTGAGAATCCCGTTTTTTTAATCGTTTTGATTATTTGACTTAACTCTGTGTTAATTTCAATTGCAACCATATCAACTCGTGATGTCATCACATCTTTAACTGTTTTGGTGGGGAATTGGAGCAAATTTTTAATTATTTCTTCTTCCTCTTTTTTGATAACGCCATATTTTCCGCCAAGCTCGATCAAGGGCTTAATTTCTTCAATTAGAAGATTTGGCTTTGCTACGGGAATTTTTCTTTTGAAGGCGTTTGTGATGATCAGGAAAAGTTCAACAAGGGGATAAAAAATTATTGAAAAAAGATTTATCAACGGGGAGACTATAACTGCTACTTTTTCCGGATTTCGGGATGAAAGTAATTTGGGGAAGATCTCACCGAATAAGATAACAAGTGCAGTTACAATTATTATGCTAATTGAAACAGCATATTCAGGATTGGTATTAAGTGCTTCACTCAATCGCAAGGCGAAAAGTGTCGAAAGTAAGGCGATTCCAACATTTATAAAATTGTTTGAGATCAAAATTGTGATAAGCAATTTTTGTGGGTGCTCATAAAGTTTTGCGACAAGCTTGTGCGCTTTTATTCTGCTTTTTGAAAATTTTTCCTTTGCCCCCGCTGGCAAGGAGAAAAAAGAAACCTCAGATGCGGAAACAAGTCCAGATAGCATAAGCAGTGTAAAGATTAGAAGTAGGGTAATAATCGTATCGTAAGACATCATAAAAAACCGGACGGAGTTTTATTAGAATGGTAAATCGTCGTCGTTTTCTTCCTTTGATTTATCCGGGGTTGATTCATCAGAAGCTTCGGATTCAGTTGATGAATCAAAACTTTTGGATACATCTTTCTCAATTTCTTCAGAGATCTCTGGTATTTCTATCTCAGTATCTGGCTCCACCGGCGTTGCTTTTTGCTGTGGCTGCGGGACAGTTTCAGATATTGTTGCTTTTGGTTCAAGCAAAATTATATCATCAGCCACTATTTCCGTCACGGTTCGTCTTATTCCGTTTTTATCTTCGTAAGTTCTAGTTTGAAGTCGACCTTCAACATAAACCCTACTTCCCTTTTTAAGCAAATCATTAGTTAACTCGGCGAGTTTTCTCCAAACTACAATTGTGTGCCATTCTGTGCGCTCTTGTAGATTTCCATCGGCATCGCGCCAAGTTTCGTTAGTGGCTATTCTAAATGTTGCCACTGGGACACCGGCTGGGGTATATCTTAATTCGGGATCAGCGCCAAGATGTCCAATAAGCATAACTTTGTTTAAGCTTCGTGCCATGACTAATTTACCTCCCATGAAATAATTTGCCTCCATTATTTAAAGAATCTAAGATAAAATATGGAATAAAGTGTTAATAAGCAAAAACGGGATACTTATAATATTTTTCGGCGTATTCACGCACCATTCTGTTGGTGTTGAAAAAATAAGTTATAGTTGCAATTGAATATCTGATTCTTTTGATCCATTCTTTTGGTATTCCATTTTCATCACGGTTATAAAATGCTGGTATAATTTCGTTTTCAAGGATTTGATAAAGGGATTCGGCATCAAGTTTATCTTGAATGTTTGGATCTTCGATGGATTCATCTTTTCCGATCGCCCACCCATTTGTTCCGTTGTAAGCTTCCCTCCACCAGCCATCAAGTATGCTGAAGTTAAGTCCGAAGTTAAGAATTATTTTCTGTCCGCTGGTTCCACTTGCTTCAAGTGGTCTGCGTGGGTTGTTAAGCCAAAGGTCACAACCAGAAACAAGGTGTCGCGCGATGTTCATATCATAGTTTTCAAGAAAAATAACTTTGCCGTGGAATTCAGGCAATTTTGAGATGTGGATGATTTTTCTAAGAAATTCTTTCCCCGCATCGTCTCGTGGGTGTGCTTTTCCAGAAAAAATGATTTGAACTGGTTTTGTTTTATCGTTAAAGATTTTCTTAGCCCTCTCTATATCATAAAAAATCAGGGGTGCCCTTTTGTATGTTGCAAATCTTCTTGAAAAACCAATGGTTAGTGCATCTGGTGAAAGTATAGAGTTGATGTTAATCCTTGAATCGAGCCCCATTTTTAAAAGCTGGATGAGAAGTTTTTCTCTTGTGAATTCTATCAGGTTGCGTCGCAATTCGTATCTAATTGCCCATATCTCCTCATCCGTTATAAAGTTTTCATCAAGGACATTTTCCCATAGCTTTGGATTTTCAATCTCTTCATACCATTTATCCCCAAGTTTCTTTTTCCAAAATTCAAATGTAATTTTATTTAGCCATGTAGGGGTGTGAATTCCATTGGTTATATGCCCTATAGGCACGTCTTGCTCAGACTTACTTTTGAAAAGGGGTTGCCACATTTTTCTACTGACCATTCCATTTAATTCACTCACAGCATTTGCGTTTCTTGTGAGTTTTAAAGCGAGAACGGTCATACAAAATGGCTCTTGTTCATTATCTGGATGAACTCTTCCATAAGCCATAAATTCCTTCAGGGAAATCCCAAGTGATTTTATAAATTCCCCAAGCGCATATTCAATTAGGTCAGGGGTAAATCTATCATGTCCAGCTGGGACGGGTGTATGCGTTGTAAAAACGCATTTTTCTTTTACTATTTTCTCTGCGTCTTTTATTGTTTTACCTTTGTTAATTTCTTCTCGCAAAAGCTCAAGCGTAAGAAAAGCACTATGTCCCTCGTTCAGATGGAAAACTTTCGGGTCGATCCCAATTGCTCTTAAAAATCTAACACCTCCAATCCCAAGAACTATTTCTTGAAAGATCCTTGTTGTTGAATCTCCACCGTAAACCTTGCTTGTTATATCTCTAAAGTGAAAGTCATTTTCCGGTAAATTTGTATCTAAAAGGTAAATTTTTGAGATGCCAACCCTTACTTCCCATGCCTTAACTGAAATTTCTGTATGAGCTATGTTAAGTTTAATTTTAACGGGCTCTTTATTTTCATCCAGCACTGGTCTCAGTGGTAGAAAATTTGGTTGAGCTGGGTTATACTCTTCAATCTGCCATCCGTCTTCGGATATTTTTTGGTCAAAGTATCCATGTCTGTAAAATAGACTTATCCCAACGAATGGCAAGCCTATATCGCTTGCTGATTTTGCGTGGTCTCCAGACAAAATTCCAAGCCCGCCAGAGTAAATTGGTAAGCATTCGTGCAAACCGAATTCAGCTGTAAAATAAGCAATTGGGTTGTTTATAAATTCAGGATAGTCCTTTTCGGCAAGGGTTTCTCTTGTGCGGAGATATTGTTTAAATTCATCGAGTACTTTTTTTGCTTTCGACAAAAGGTTTGGGTTTGACAGCCTTGCTTTAAGTTCATCTTTTGAGATTGATTTTAGCGTTTGGATTGGATTGTGGTTTGAAAGTTTCCATGTCATTGGGGAAAGATTTTCGAATAGCTCTTGTGCTTCGGGGTTATAGCTCCACCATAGATTATAGGCAAGTTCATAGAGTTCATTTATAAGTTCATCGTTTGCCATGATGATAATTCGCTTTGGGTTTTATTTTTGTGAAATTTTATAAAAGATAACCAATCAGGTTTATAAAAACAACGAATTTGACTGTTTAGGATTTGAATTTTTAACTTTTGAAAAGGATTTTCGTCAAGTTTACATTTATGCTTTGAGGTTTTTTCTTGAATTAACCAGAGAATCTTGAGCAATAAGGGTAGGGCTGACCTTTCAAAAAATTTGAGAATATGGATTTTTGGGCTATAATTATTAACAAGCATTATAAATGAAATATGGGCTTGAAATCGCAGGGCTTCGAGGGGATAAAACATCTGATTCTAAGCTTTGGCAAATAATGATGCTTATATATTCTGTTTAAGAGTAGGTGAGGTAACGAAATTAAAAGAAAAGTGGTAAAAAATAATATGAAAAAGAAAAGAAAGATACTTATCAGCATTATACTTGGATTTATTCTGTTCATTGTTGGATTTTTAATCACAATCCCTGTTTTTGTGATAAACTCTATGGTCAATAGGCATGTTGACTTTAATGAAATATGGAAAGCTGAAGATTTTGGAATAAAAGCGGAACATTTTTTTGTTAGGACGGATGATGGACTGAGGATTTCGGCTTATAAAGTTGATGTGGAAAAACCTAAAGCAATTATTATCTGTTTGTCAGGAATGTATAACCCTTCTGCAACCATATATTTTGGACACGCACGTTTTTTTAAAAAACATGGATATGCAACTATTCTTTTTGATATGAGAGCCCATGGGGAAAGTGAGGGAAATATGATTTGTTTGGGATATAAGGAGTTTCTTGATACAAAAGCAATTGTTCAATACATAAAGAATGATTCAACGTACAGAAACGTTCCAGTAGTTGTATTTGGATTATCAATGGGAGGTGTAACCGCCATTAATTCAATTGGCGAAATACCAGAAATTGATGGTTTAATTAGCCTTTCAGCGTATTCATCATGGGAGGAGGTCTTTTGTGAGCTGATGGCATACCAAAATCCATTTTTGGCAAAAATGGTAAAACCATTTGTTCCGTTGGTTCTCTTCGCAAAATATAAGGTAAACATATGGGCGATTAAACCCGTTAAAGAGATTAAAAAGCTGGGAAACAGACCAGCCTTACTTATGCATACCAGGGCGGATTCTCAGGTGCCATTTTCCAACTTTGAGAGGATAATTAGTCATTCTCCTTCGCATGTTGAAACATTCGTTCGTGAGGGCGATATACATTTTATAACTGAAAATTTTACCGATCCCGAAAAAGATACTGAGTACGCCATGGAAATACTTAATTTCCTTGAAAAGCATTTCTCTGGTCAATAAGAATGCCAACTGCTAATATCGTAATAAAACATTTTTAAACTCTCCTCAAGGCGGAGCAAAATTAATAAACTTGCAAAGCGCTTAAAAATAATGGTGCAGGCAGACGCAAATAATGAAGTAATTTGGAATTAAACTTTTTGTTTATTATATTTCCTATGAATAAAAACAACATAGCTCGTAAAACTAAATTGATTAGCGAAGGAAAAAGCCAAAGATGTTGAATAACTTGCAGAGACATACGATAAAGGTGGCTACAATTTTAACTCTGATGGCAATTGTTTTTGCTTTTCTGCATTCCGAAGTTGGACTGTTTAATTATAATAATGAGAACCATGATACGCATGACTACTGCAAGATTGTTAATACAACTATAACTTTCAAAAAGACCACAGAAGATGTTGTTAAATTAAAGGCTGATGCATCAATAATTTTTCATTGTATAGATGAGATAAATCGATATTCTAAAATATTTACATTTGATTCGGAGCAATTACACGCACCACACAAATCAACCGAGGTTTACCTCTTTAGTAGAGCACTCCTGATCTAAAACCTCCTCCATTCCCCCTTTCCATTAGTTCCCTTATATGGATATATAATCTCACATCACCATTTTAAAAAAATCATATAGGAAAAGTATGAAGCAATTATTTGCTTCGTTCATTTTGATATTTGCGCTAACGACTCTTAATGCTCAATCCCCAAGGGATGAAGTTACACAGGGAATGGATAAAGAGTTAAGGCTAAAAGAAGCAATTGAAATTGGCTTAAAAAATAATCCGTTAATAAAATCAGCACAACAAAATATCTTGGCAGCTAAAGGTAGATTCTGGAGCGGAATTTCACTGCCACCACTGGAAATTGGCATAAGCTATGAATATGCGCCATTGAACACTAATTTCTTGAGAAGTTTCAGCGAAAGGACGTTTGAAGCAAAACAGTTTTTTGAATTCCCTTCAAACTATTTTTTAAGAGGTTCTAGATTCAAGGAGGAGGAACAGATCGCTTTTTATAGATTGAAGCAAACTGAAATTAGCGTAATAGCACAAATTAAATCTGCCTATTACAATGTTCTCGCAAAGAAAAATTTATTAAAAATAGCAGAGGAAAATTTAAAAATAGCAGAAGATTTTTATAAAAAGGCAGAGATAAGGTATAATGTTGGCGAGGGAACTAATCTTGAAAGATTAACAGCGAAGGTTCAGTTTACAGAAGCGAAAAATAACCTCGAAATCGCAAGGAATGAATTGAAAATCGCATTTGCAGAACTCAATTTCGCTCTTGGATATGGAAAGAGGGAAGATGAAATCTTTATCCTATCTGATAGCTTATCTTATGTACCTTTAAAAAAATACACACTGGAAGAGTTATATAACCTAACGCTTTTGGTAAATCCAGAAATAAAAGTTTTTGAACTAAATGTAAACATTTCATCAATTAATAGATCGCTCGCTCTTTCTTCTTTGTTGCCAGTATTTAATGTTGCCTATTTTAGGCAAATGCGGGATGGTTATAAAGGATTTTACGGTGTTTCGTTTGGTATGTCTGTTCCCCTTTGGTTTCTATTTGGGAATAGAGGTCAAATACAGGAAGCAACAGCAAATTTAAATATCGCAAAATCCGAACTGCAGTTAATAAAGAATGAAATTTATCTGAGGTTGAAAAGTGCTTTTAACGATTATGAAAATAACTTAAGACAGGTTGAGCTTTACATAAGCGACATTCTTCCACAGGCGGAGGAAGTTTATCGCTCGGCAACAGCAAGCTATGATGCAGGTGAAATTACTTATATAGAATTTTTGCAAGCAAAACAAACATTGATAAACGCACATGTTAACTATACAAATGTCTTGTTAAACTATTACCGTTCCATATTCAAACTTGAGGAAATAGTGGGACAAAGTTTAATGGAAATAAAATGAATCAAAATTTAGCAAGGGAGTGAAAATGTTCAAAGAAGCCAAATTTAAATTAAAGGGAAAGATAGCTATTACATTCTTAACAGCGATCCTTTTTACATTAGCGATTTTGGTAGTGTTGGGCAAAAATAAAAATGAGAAATTCACGAATGAAAGTATAGAAGAGCCAAAGAGCAAAAATGAAACAAACGAGTTAGTGCTTTCATCTGACGTAAGAAGTAAAATTGTTCTTGATTTCGAAGAGGTGAAGGAAAGACCAATTACAGGGATGCTGAGGGTACCAGCCAGGTTAATTACCAATCAAGATTATGAAGCACAGGTTGGTTCTTTGATTCAAGGGAGGGTATCTCAAGTTTTTGTTAAAGAAGGAGACTTTGTAAAAGCAGGACAAGTATTGATGCTCATTGAAGGATCTGATATCGGTGAGGTGATAGCAGCATATCTACAGGCAAAATCAAACCTTGAGTATTACAAATCCGCTTATGAAAGACAAAAGATTTTATTTGAACAAAATGTTGGTTCACAAAAAGCTTTGCAGGAAGCGAAGGCGGAATATGAAAAGGCAATTGCCGAGTTCAATGCTGCGGATAAAAAAATTCATTCAATCGGATTGGAAGAGAAAGATATTGAGGGGAGTGGTTCTGAGCATATCCCAGGAATTTTACCAATCAAAGCTCCAATAAGTGGAATTGTCACTGAAAGAAATGTTGTGATTGGACAGTTTATCGAAGCGAACACCACTGCATTCAAGATAATGAATATATCCAATCTTTGGGCAGAAGGACAGATTTACGAAAAGGATTTAACCAAAATTTCAGGCAAGCCAAAAGTTGAATTTACTACCTATGCATATCCAAATGAAAGGTTTAAAGGAGAAGTAATTCTTATTGGACAAATTGTGGATGAGCATACAAGAACAATTAAAGTTAGGGCTTCGCTTCAAAATATTGATGGTAAACTTAAGCCAAATATGTTTGGTGAACTTTTTATTCCCATTAGCACCAATATCAAAGGTATAGCAATACCGACGGAGGCTTTAGTTAGCGAAGGTAATAAAAAATATGTGTTTTTAGTTAAAGATGATTCTACCTTCATTAAGCAGTATGTAGAAACTGGCACTGAGTTCAGTGGTTTCGTTGAAATTACATCTGGCTTAAAGAAGGGCGATAAAATTGTAACGAAAGGTGTATTCTTCCTTAAATCTGAACTGCTAAAAGAAACACTTGGAGAGGAGGAATAACCGTGATTGAGAGAATATTAAGATTTTCACTGAAGCAGAAATTACTTGTTTTATTTGGAGTTATCCTGCTTATCGCAGGCGGAATAGCTGCACTTAGAGTTTTACCAATTGATGCCGTTCCCGATGTAACTAATATACAGGTGCAAATTATTACAAGTTCGCCAACACTTGCTCCACTTGAGGTTGAACGATATATAACTTTCCCAATTGAAGTTGCAATGAGTGGATTACCTGGGGTGGAAGAAATACGCTCTATCTCTAAGTTTGGACTATCAGTTGTGACAGTGGTATTTCACGATAATGTTGATATTTACTTTGCACGTCAACTTGTGTTTGAGCGACTTCAAACGGCGAAAGAGAATATACCCCCTGAATTTGGTACCCCAAAACTTGGACCGATCAGCACAGGTCTCGGTGAAATTTATCAATATATCGTTAGACCTAAGGATAAATCAGTTAAACAAGATTCCACTTGGTTAATGGAAACGAGAACGCTTCAGGATTGGATTGTCAAGAGGCATTTATTAACTGTCCCTGGGGTTAACGAGGTGAACAGCTGGGGTGGAATTGAAAAGCAATATCAAGTATTGGTAGATCCACAAAAGTTGCTAAGCTACAATCTTACCCTGCGAGATGTGTTCAACGCTATTGCTGAAAATAATGCCAACGCAGGAGGTGCTTACATTGAACATGCAAATGAACAATACTTAATAAGAGGTTCTGGCCTGGTGCAAAATATAGAAGATATTAAAAACATCATTGTCAAAACAAACAATAACGGAACCCCAATTTATGTCCACAATGTCGCCGATGTGAAAATTGATGGGGCAATTAGACAAGGTGCCGTGACAATGAACGACAATGGTGAAGTTGTTGCCGGAATTGTAATGATGCTTAAAGGTGAAAACAGTCGTGTGGTTGTAAATAGAGTAAAAGAAAAAATAGAAGCAATTAAGAGGGCTTTGCCTGATACAGTTACAATTGAACCTTTCTATGATAGAACAGAATTGGTGAATAAAACCATAAGAACAGTTACAACTAATTTAATTGAAGGAGGGATACTTGTAATACTTATTCTCATTCTTCTTCTTTTTAATTTGCGTGGAGGTTTTATAGTTGCTTCAGTGATTCCTCTTTCAATGCTGTTTGCTGTGATAATGATGGTTGCAACAGGCGTATCTGGTAATTTGATGTCGCTTGGTGCAATAGATTTTGGTTTGATTGTGGATGGAGCAGTGGTAATGGTTGAAAACGCCGTAAGAAGGCTTAACGAGAAAAGAAATGAATTAACCACAGAAGAAACATTATTGGAATCTGCTCTTGAAGTTGGACGACCTATTGTTTTCGGTGTTGGAATAATCATTATCGTTTACTTGCCAATTATGACCCTTACTGGTATGGAAGGGAAAATGTTCAGACCAATGGCATATACAGTAACTTATGCTCTGATAGGAGCTCTCATTCTTAGCTTAACTTATGTGCCGGCTATGAATGCATTGATATTCCGAAAAGGAAATGTGGCGGAGAAAGAAAGTCCAATTATTACTTTTGCAAAAAGGATATATGTTCCATTGTTAAGAAAGATTCTTCATAAAAGAGTTATAGTAGCTGGGGTTGCTGCTACACTTGTTGTTATTAGTCTTATAATCTTTCCCTTTTTAGGAAGCGAATTTATTCCTCAACTTGACGAAGGTTCTATAGCAATACAAGTATTAAGACTTCCAAGCTCATCATTGACAACTGCTGTAAATACTTCATCCTTAATTGAAAAAGAAATTTTGAAATTTCCTGAGGTAAATTATGTTGTATCTAAAACTGGAAGGGCGGAGATAGGGACAGATCCTATGGGCGTAGAGATGAGCGATATATTAGTAATGCTCAAACCAGAAGAGGAATGGAAAACAGGAAGAACCAAAGAGGAACTTGTTAATGCAATGAGTAAGGAGCTTTCAAAATTTCCAGGTATGATTTTTAGCTTTTCACAGCCTATTCAATTAAGGGTTGCCGAATTGATCGCAGGGGTTCGTTCAGATATTGCTATAAAAATTTTTGGAGAGGATCTTGACACCCTTAAAGAAAAAGCCGAAGAGATTGCAAAAGTAGTAAGCAAAATCAGAGGCGCTGCAGATGTAAAAGTTGAACAGGTCTCTGGTTTGCCCCAGCTTGTAATAAAACCTGATAGAGCTAAAATTGCACGCTATGGTATTAATGTAGCTGATGTCAATCAAATTATCGAAATAGCAATTGCTGGTAAATCCGCTGGAGAAGTTTTTGAAGGCGAAAAAAGATTTGATTTAGTTGTGCGATTCAAAGAAGATGCACGTAATAATATTGATGCTATAAAAAATATTCTAGTTCCAACTCCAAATGGTTCAAACATTCCGTTAAGTCAGATTGCAGATGTTTACATTGAAGAAGGTCCCGCACAAATAAGCCGTGAACATGGTCAGCGAAGAATTGTCGTAGAACTCAATGTGAGAGGAAGAGATATTGGAAGTTTTGTTGAAGAAGCTGAAAAGATAATTTATGAAAAAGTGAAGCTCCCACCTGGATATTATTTAGAATGGGGAGGAACTTTTGAGCAGCTTCAAAGGGCAAGGGAGAGATTAGCAGTTGTAGTTCCGCTTTCTCTCTTCTTAATCTTTTTATTGCTGTTCATTTCTTTTGGTTCGATAAGAAATGTTTTGCTAGTTTTCACAGGGATTCCATTTGCAATTGTTGGTGGTATTTTTTCACTATTAATAAGGGGAATGCACTTTAGCATTTCTGCTGGAGTTGGATTTATCGCATTGTTTGGTGTTGCAGTGCTAAATGGGATTGTAATGGTTTCATTTATAAATAAATTACGTCAGGAAGGAAAGCCTTTGGAAGAAGCAGTAATCGAAGGTGCAACGATAAGGTTAAGACCAGTGCTTATGACTGCACTTGTTGCATCGCTAGGTTTTATTCCAATGGCAATTTCAACAGGCGCTGGTGCGGAGGTTCAGAGGCCACTTGCAACTGTTGTTATCGGTGGGTTGATCACATCAACATTATTAACACTGTTTGTTCTTCCAACACTTTATATGTGGTTTGAAAAACAGAAAGAAGAACCGGAGTTATAATGCCCGAAGGGATGGTATATAAAAAATTTAACATATAGGAGGAAGTATGAAAGAGATAAAAGCAATAATACAGCCGTTTATGTTAACAAAAGTGTTAACAGCTCTTCATAAGATTGAAGGACTTCCAGGAGTAACTATTTCAGAGGTAAAAGGATTTGGCAAAACGCGCAGGAGTAAAGAAAAAGAATTAAGTAACGAAGGCATTTATGAGTTTGTACCAAAGATTAAAATAGAAATTGTTGTTCGAGATGAACTTGCCGAAACAGTTGTAAATACGATTCAAGAAAACGCTCACACCGGTAATCCAGGCGATGGAAAAATATTCGTTATAGAAGTTAGTAACGTTGTTAAAATAAGGACAAATGAGAGAGGCGAAGAAGCAATATGATTTGAACAAATTATTCATTTATTAAACAATAAAATCAGGAGGTAATTATGAGCAAAATTAATAATGTAAACATCGAGGGCGTTCGATCGTTTGAAACGCAAATAAAAAAGGATCGTTCCCTGGCAAGAAAGACCCAAGTCATTGAAGGAGAATGGGTTCTTGAGGAGGGCAATGTGCAGTTTGTTTCCAAAATAAAATTTGAAGGAGGAGAAACAGAATTTAAAGTTGATAATCCGACATTTATGGGTGGAACTGGTTCGTTGCCGGGACCTATGCACTACTGCTTTTTTGGATTGGCTTCTTGCTATACCGGAACATTTGCTACTATGGCACCGATGCTCGGTATCAAATTAAAAAAGCTAACTACAAAAGTTGAAGCTGATATTAATTTTTCAAAGGTATTGGGTTTAAGCGATGAATCAATAACGGAAGAAGTTCGTGTAAAGTTAACAGTTGTGAGCGATGAGCCAGCAGAAAAAATAAAGCAGGCTGAAGAATTGGCATTGCAACGATGCCCGGTGGTATTCACTTTAAGGAATCCGGTTAAGCTTGTTCCAAGTTTGGAAATTTTAAACAAAATCATAATTGATGGAAAATGTAAAAACAAAATTTAATTAGGGAATTATGAGCGAGGGAGTAAAGGATAGTGTAGAAGAAAAAAGTGAATTTGGTAAGTTGCTCAAGTATACTGTTTTGGTATATGCTAGTGGGCTCTTTGTTGGTGTTTTGCTGGATTTTTTGGGTCTCCAACGCAGTTCTATTGGACAGTGGATCGTCCGCGCTCTTTCAGGAGAAGGTGAAAGTATCTTTGATAGAGTTTATGCTCTTCGTCGGCGATTCCATCGGAAAAGTGGTTCCATAGCTGAAGCTTATGGATGGGGTAAATTCTTACCCTATTTATATGCGCTTAGTGCCCAGATGGGGGCTAACATTTCAGGCTTAGTTTTCCTTAGGAAAAAAGAACGCTCATGGTCAAAAGCTATTAATCAATATGTTCGTCATCCTGTGATGCTTACAAGTTTGTTAGTTATTTTCATTGTTCCTATTAGATTACTTGTAACTCGCTTGATGGGGTTTAGTCCCACCGCTCAGGTCTATACAGCATTGGAAACGATCCCAATAAATCTTTGTTGGCTTCCGCCGTTAGTAGGATGGTTAAAAGGAAAACTTAACTTATTAACTTAAAGGAGTTGATCAAAATGAAACGAGAAGAGTCAACCAACAAGATTATATCTAAACTGCAGGAAGGTATAAATCTTGCAAAGTGTAGGAAATGTGGTTGTATGAAGGAGACATTGGAAAAACTTCGAGCTTACTTTGAGACATCTCAAATTGAATACTCTGCGATTCTTGAAAATATTGAAAAATATCTGAATGGAATGGAACAAATAAAATATGCTTGCCTTGGATGTGAGTACTGCTATCCAGCTGTTGCAATGAATGTATTTAATAAAGCTTTTCCTGAAGCTGAATCAAGTGCCCTAAGTTGTACATTTGAAGTAAGAGAAAAAACATGGCCCGTTGTTGCTGGTGAATATTTTGCCTTCTGCGACGGTGTTGAATGTCCAGTTGCTGTGTCAACTCTTGCAAGTGTTGAACTTGCAGAACAGCTTGTCAAGGTAAGACCTAAGGAACTTTGCATTGTTGGAAAAACGGAAACAGAAAACATCGGGATTGATAAAATTATCAAGAATACGATAACTAACCCTACAATTCGCGCTCTTCTTTTAGTTGGGAAGGACCCCGAAGGTCACTATAGTGGTAGGACAATTCTTGCTTTAAAAGAAAATGGTGTTGATGAAAAGATGAGGATTATTGCTTCTCCAGGAAAGCATCCTATTTTAAAAAATGTAACCCGTGAAGAAGTCGAAACGTTTCGTAAACAAGTTCAAGTTATTGACATGATCGGGTGTGAAGATATAAATACAATCGTTGATGAAATTAGGAAAATTTCTCGCCAAGTGATCGCCTCGTGTAGCTCATGTGAGTTCACAGGAGAAATCAAATCCACTGAAAGTGTGCAAGTTATCCAAGCTCAGGAGCCCGATAGAGTTGAGATGGACAGAGCAGGTTATTTCGTGATAATACCTCAACGTGAAAGGGAAATCATAGTTGTGGAACATTATTCTTACGAGAACAAACTTCTACGAGTGATAGAAGGAAAAGACGCTAGGAGCATTTATTGGACAATTATCAAGAATGGTTGGGTTACGCAGCTTTCACACGCTGCTTATCTTGGGAAAGAACTTATGAAGGCGGAGCTTTCAATTAAACTTGGGTTTAAGTATGTTCAGGATGGTCAATGAAATACAGTATTTCTCACTTAGCGGTAATTTGAATTCTATCGAAAATTTTATTAAATTTATTACTGCCTTATGTAAGCTTCACGAGCAGAGTTAAACTTGACAAAGACAAAAAAATTTATTATATTTGTATTTGCCTAAAGTTTGAGTATGTTCTTTGAAAAAAGGCATGCACAGAGCCAGGTCAATTTAACAGAGTTTCACCTTTGCGGCTCTTTTAGAGCTGCACAACTCTCGGTTGTAAATTTAATTTACAACGGAGAGTTTGATGGTGGCTCAGGGCGAACGCTGGCGGCGTGCCTAACACATGCAAGTCAGGGACACGGCGTGTAGCAATACACGTCGTGGACCGGCGCACGGGTGAGTAACGCGTAGGTAACCTACCCGCAGGTTCAGAATAACACCGAGAAATCGGTGCTAATGCTGAATGATGTCTCGGTATCGCATGATACCGGGATTAAAGGTGGCTCGCAAGAGCTACCGCCTGCGGATGGGCCTGCGTCCTATCAGGTAGTTGGTGGGGTAATGGCCCACCAAGCCTATGACGGGTAGCCGGCCTGAGAGGGTGGTCG
>LDXX01000004.1:0-60000 GCA_001442925.1 Candidatus Kryptonium thompsonii | reverse complement strand
TCAGTCTTATCAAACTTTTGTTTTTTAATTGAAATTGGGTGTAAAATTTTTTATATTTTACTTCGAGCGAAAATTTCAAAATAAAAATTCATCCAAATGCGAAAAGTTATTTTAATCGTTCTTGATGGATTTGGAATCCGTGATGAAAATACACCTATTGAAGGTGATGCCATAGCACTTGCGAAAAAACCAAATTTTGATTTTCTTTATTCAAATTATCCGTGGGTTGCGCTCCATGCAGCGGGTGAATATGTTGGATTACCCGATGGACAAATGGGAAATTCTGAAGTTGGACATTTAAACATAGGAGCTGGTAGAATTGTTTATCAAGATATTGTTAGAATCAGTAAAGCGATAAAAAGTGGGGAATTCTTTAAAAATGAAGCATTGCTTGGGGCAATTGAAAATGTAAAGTTAAACGATAGCTCACTTCATCTTGTTGGGCTTTTATCTGACGGTGGAGTTCATAGTCATATAGAACATTTGTATGCGTTGCTTGAGCTTGCAAAAATGCATGGGATTAAAAAAGTTTTTGTTCATGCCCTTCTTGATGGAAGGGATACACCTCCATCAAGTGCAATTGAATATATTAGACAATTTGAAGCAAAAGCTAATGAGATTGGAGTTGGAAAAATAGCTGTCGTCGGGGGAAGATATTATGGCATGGATAGAGACAATAGATGGGAAAGAACAGAAAAATATTACAAAGCGATGACGGAAGCACAAGGAGAAAAATTTAAAAGCGCAGAAGAGGGAATTTTGAAATCTTATGAAAAAGGTATAACTGATGAATTTGTTGTTCCATTTATTATTGTAGATGAAAATGGAAATCCGGTAGGGCAAGTTAGAGATGGCGACTCAGTTATATTTTTTAATTTTAGGGCGGACAGAGCAAGACAATTGACGAGGGCATTTATAGATGAAAACTTTGACAAATTTAATCGCCGTAAGATTAATGTTCACTTCGTAACAATGACTGAATATAACGATGACTTTAACGTTCCCATAGCTTTTAAACCTGTTTATTTGACTAATACTCTTGGCGAAATTATATCAAAGTATGGATTTAAACAGTTGAGAATTGCGGAGACCGAGAAGTATGCCCATGTAACTTACTTCTTCAGTGGGGGCAGAGAAGATCCATTTGAAGGCGAAGATAGGATTTTGATCCCTTCCCCAAAGGTTGCAACTTACGATTTGAAGCCTGAGATGAGCGCTTTTGAAGTTACGGATAAAGTTATTGAGGAGATGGAGAAAAATAAATATGCCCTTATAGTTTTAAACTTTGCAAATCCAGATATGGTTGGTCATACAGGGGTAATTCCTGCAGCTGTTAAGGCGATAGAGGCAATTGATACATGCATTGGCAGAATTTATAATTCGGCTAAGAAAAACAATTATGTTATGATAATAACCGCTGATCATGGAAACGCTGAAAAAATGATTGATCCTGAAACAAACGAACCACACACAGCACATACAACAAATCAAGTTCCGTTTATACTTGTTATGGATGAATATAAAGGTGAATTGAAAAAAGATGGGAAGCTTGGCGATATAGCTCCGACGATACTTACCATCATGAATCTTCCGATTCCGCCGGAAATGGATGGAGAAATTTTATTGCTTGAGAAAGTGCCGTATTTTGCAAAGTAATTTAAATCAAAACTAATTAGGAGGGCGTTAATATGGCGAAGGCAAAGAAAGCAGCAAAAAAGCCTGCCAAGAAAGCCCCGGCTAAGGCGGGTGGTGTTTCAAAAAACTATGTTGACACGAAGTTTAAATCTTTACAACAGCAAGTTGAGGATCTTGTTAAAAGGGTAGAGGCTCTGGAGGCAAAATTGGGGATATCAGAAAAGAAGGAAGAAGCTGTTGAGGAAGCCGCCGGAGGTGCAGGTGAAACTGGAAGTTAAATCTTGATGTGATTTACTAAAGGGGTTGCGTTAGCAACCCCTTTGTTTTTATCTTTGTGTTAAGTTACAAATATGGATTTTAAGACAAGTGAAAATTAAAAAAGCAAGCAAAGTTACAGGGATAATTCATTCCCCTGGCGATAAATCAATTTCTCATCGCGTAGCACTTATCTCTGCGCTTTCAAACGGGGAAAACATCATTGAAAACTTTCTTATATCTGATGATACATTGCGAACATTAGCTTGCCTTGAAGAACTCGGTGTTGATATTGAGCTCTCGGAAAAACTAAAGATAAAAGGCAGAGGTTTTAAAAATTTCCAAAAGCCAAATTCAACTCTTTATGCCGGGAATTCGGGAACGACGATTCGCCTTCTTTCGGGCATACTTGCTGGACAAAATTTTAATTCTGAAATAACCGGTGATGATTCCCTACGCAGGCGTCCAATGATGAGAATTATCAAACCACTTAGAATGATGGGGGCAAAAATTGAGGCGACTGGAAACGGCACAGCACCGTTGAAAATTTATGCTGTCGAAAATCTAAATTCAATCGAATATGAACTTGAAATTCCAAGCGCACAAGTGAAATCTTGCATCATATTCGCCGGGCTTCATGCCGAAGGTAAAACTAAGATCATAGAAAAAATTCAAACAAGAGATCATACAGAAAGATTACTTGGTTTAAAAGTATCATCCGAAAATGGCAAAAAAATAATTGAGGTTGAGCCGGGGATAAAAATTGAAAATAAGTATTACTTAATTCCCGGAGATATATCATCATCCGCATTCTTTATTGTTGCTGCTTCAATCATTCCGAATTCTTATGTAGTTGTGAAAAATGTGAGCTTAAATCCAACGCGAACTGGTTTTATAGATGTTCTTAGAAAAATGGGTGCAGTGATTGAACTTGAAAATGTTAGGGAAGTAGCAAATGAACAACTCGGAGATGTGATTGTAAAGTCCGGAAAAGAAATAAATCTTAAAAACCTAACTCTTTCAGGTGACTTGATACCGAGCATAATTGATGAGATTCCCGTACTTGCAATTGCTGGGACAGTTGCTGAAGGGGTTTTTGAAGTTCGGGATGCGGGTGATTTAAGAAACAAAGAAAGCGATAGAATAAAGGCAATTGTCAGCAATCTCAGAAATATGGGAGTTGATGTTGAAGAATATGATGATGGATTTTCTTTTGAGGGGAGAAAAAAGCTTAAGGGCACCTTAATTCAAACTTTCAACGATCATAGAATTGCCATGGCTTTTTCAATAGCTGGTTTAATTGCTGAGGGTGAGACGGTTATAGATGACCCTGAATGTGTGAAAATTTCTTTTCCAAATTTTTACGAAATTTTAAAAAATATCCAATCATAATCAGGAGGTGTAAACAGGATGGCGGAGGTTAAACTTGAAAATGTAAGCAAAATTTACCCCAATAATGTTGTTGCAGTGAAGGACGCAACATTTGAAGTTAAAGATGGTGAATTTATGGTTCTCCTCGGACCATCTGGCTGCGGCAAAACCACAACTTTGAGAATGATAGCAGGACTTGAGGATGTCACAAGTGGATATATTTACATTGATAACAAAATTGTCAACGACATCCCACCGAAGGATAGGGATATAGCGATGGTTTTTCAGAATTACGCCCTTTATCCGCATATGACGGTTTATGAAAATATGGCTTTCGGTTTGAAACTTCGTAAATATCCCAAAAGCGAAATCGACAAAAGAGTTAAAGAAGCAGCCAGGATTTTAAACATTGAACATTTACTTGATCGGAAACCAAAGGAGCTTTCCGGGGGTCAAAGACAACGCGTTGCAGTTGGAAGAGCTATTGTTAGAAATCCAAAGGTTTTTCTTTTTGATGAGCCCCTTAGCAATCTTGATGCAAAATTTAGAGTTCAGATGAGAACGGAAATTTCAAAACTTCACCAAAAACTTGGCGCAACCATGATTTATGTAACGCATGATCAAGTTGAAGCGATGACGATGGGGGATAGAATTGTGGTTATGAAAGATGGAATAATACAGCAAATAGATACACCTTTAAATCTTTACAACTTCCCAAAAAATAAGTTCGTTGCAGGTTTCATCGGCAGTCCATCGATGAACTTCCTTGAAGGGAAAATAGTTCACGAAGATGGCTTAAAATTTATCGAAAATAACAATGGACTTAGATTATCGATACCACAAGAATATCATGACAAACTAAAAAATTATGTCGGCAAGGATGTGATCTTAGGGATAAGACCTGAGCATATATATGACCCAATTTATACTCAAGTGCCAAGCGGTGAAAGAGTAAATGTTTTTGTAGATGTTGTTGAGCCGATGGGAAATGAAGTTTATCTTTATTTTGCAACAGCAACGGCTCAATGTGTCGCTCGAATTCCTGCTCATGAAGAACCACAAACTGGAATTTATAAAGAGCTTGTGATTGATGTAAGGAAAGCACATTTCTTTGATAAAGATACCGAAGAATCTATTTTATATAGGTAAAGATGTCGTCCAGAAAATTAATGAAAATAGTTGAAGAGATAATTTCTAAAGATGATGAAATTCTTGTTCCAGCGAGAAAAATTTATTTGACTATAAAATACCATTATAAAACCACGCCACTTCCTTCCTTTTTAGATTTTGTAAATATGTTGAAAAGAAGCAGAAAGTTTGAAGTGATTGAATCTATTGGGACATCTCACTATGATCTTCCTGAAAGCGTTGAGAAGATTCTTATGCAGGTTGGGATTTATGGCACGGGTCCAAGGGTTAAATTTCGCTCCGTTAAATTGACTCCTAAATTACTTAAGGAAGCATTTTTAAAAAGTTATAATAAAATGAGAGTTGGTTTGGAGAGTTTGCTTGCAAAAGTTTCGACGGAAACAGATTTGCCGCATGATGAAATAAATAAAATCATCTCTTCATTTACGGAGCTTCGCGACCAGATAAATAAAACGATTCAAATGCTTGAGAAACTTGAACTCTATGAGACAACGGTGAAGCCCGAAAAGAAAAAGAGAAAGGGTAAATAATTTTCAAAAGTCCCATCGGATTGCTATATTTAAGAAAAACAAAATTAGTTAAGAACCATGGTAACAGAAGAACAGGTATATGAAGCTCTCAGGGAATGCTATGATCCTGAAATTCCGATAAATATAGTTGATCTTGGGCTTGTATATGAAGTTAAAATCATTGATGATTGGGTTGGAGTTAAGATGACCCTTACGGCTCCTGGTTGCCCTGCTCATACATTCATAAGTCAACAGGTGCGTGAAAGGTTGCTTCAGATCCCAGGTGTAAAAGATGCTGATGTTGTCGTCGTATGGGAACCGAGATGGAATCCAAGCATGATGTCTGAAAAGGCAAGAATGATGCTCTTCGGTGATTTAGGATTATCAGCAGGTGAAGGGGGAGAGGAAAAATAGATTAAGTTAATTTTAGCACGCCCGGAGGGACTCGAACCCCCAACCTTCTGGTCCGTAGCCAGACGCTCTATCCAGTTGAGCTACGGGCGCAAGTGCATTTTAAATATACGAATAAAAATTTTTTCTTTCAAATTTTTTGTTGAAACCCATCAAAAATCCCTCTTCATGCTTTTTAAACCAAGCAAGTTGAACGGCACTGAAATTGCAATTGATGTAAAAAGTGCCCCTAAAATTGCCGATGTGAAGAATTCCGTGTTAAATTTTAAAGATTGAAAATAAAAAGTTATTGGAACGAATATAATTCCCATAAAAATTGAAATTAGTACAAGCCCAAGCAGAAGTGTGATTGTCGCCCCCCTTGACGAAGCTATGCGAACTGGGCTTTTTTCGGTGTAATTTGCGAAATATCCTCCCATCCCAAGTCCAAGCGACACATAAGTTAACGCAATGAAAAGCGAAATAATAGCCATTAAAAGCCCAATGTTTCGATCTTTGCCAAATGGAAAGACGGAAAAGTATGATATCGCTTCGGAAACTATCAAAATCGGAAAGAACGAGATTATAAATTTATGAATGTAAAGCCGTGTTAATTTAACAGGGGATGACCTAATCGTCCAGTAGCCCATACCTTCAAGTGAGATTAAGGGGTAAACAAAACGAATCACAATTGAAGCGATCAAAAAGATGTTAAACGAAAAGATAGATGCAAAGGCAAGGGATAGAAGTTGGGTTTCAACTCTGTAAAGTCGCATGTTAATTAAGCTCCAAATAAATATCAAAACAAGCAAGACCATTATTAAAAAGTGAACCCATTGGCTTGGTTCCCTTAGAAACATTTTTAAATCACGCTTCATGAGAACCTCTATCTGCGGATGAAATATTGATTTCTTTTCAAATTTCAAAAATTCTGGTTCAAATTTTTTCCTGAACTTATTTTTTAAATCGAAAGCGATGAAAAGTGTTTCAAAGTAAAGTTTTCGTGCAACGCTAAAGTTGATCAACAGCATTCCAATGGTTGCTGATATTAAAATTAGAAAATATTTTAAAACCATCTCAGAGTTTTCACGTACACTAAAATAAAATATCTCGGCAACCCAATGGTTGGGAAGGTAAAGGGCAAGTGATGGATCAAGTTGCGCAAAATATTGATCAATGTATGGATAATACTTCATTACCTCTGTGAACAATTTCGTCGGATTCGTGCTCTTAAAATAAAGATAAATGCAAACCGCATAAGTTAAACCAGCGAGAAAAATAAGTCTCCTTATATCAATTTTTTTCGACAGTTTTAAGATTAGCATCAGAATTATTATGCTAAGAGATGCAGACATAAGCATAAATGGGACTATAACACCGAAGAATGAAAAAAGATAAAAATGCAACGGCTTTCCAAGATAACTTCCATAGCCAAGCAAAATTGAAAAAATAAAGATGAACATGGTTGACGAGCTATAAAAGAAATTGTCAAGAAACTTAACAGTGTAAATTTTTATCGGTTTTATCGGTGTTGTAAGGAAAAATTCAATATCTTTACTTTTGTAAAGTGTGGAATACGCAACGATCATATTTCCCAAGCTGACGAGAACGAACAGGATGAAAAGCAACATTGATAAGATTCTATGAAAAAGAAAAAGTCCAATTTTAGCCTCAGATAAAAGATATGCGGTTGCGTAGTTTGAAGAAATGAAAGTCGATAGTGCAAACCCCGTGAAAACGGCTACTGATGCAAGTTCTTTTAAAACAGCGCCCCACTTTGAATCAAGAGCGGTTTTAAAAATAAAAAGAAGTTTAAATTTCAAGATGAAAAAAATTTCCCGCATTTCTATTAAAAAATTTAACTTTCGCTTTTCGTTAGTTCAATGAAGAGAGACTCAAATCTACCATCTTGGCTTTGCTTAAACTTTTGGATATCTTCCGCATCAAATTTTGCAATTAATTTCCCATCTTTTATGATCCCGATCGTGTCGCAGAGTTCTTCAGCGACTTCAATTGAATGGGTTGACATGAAGATTGTCACACCTTCCTTTGATTTCTGTTTCAGGGTGTCTTTTACAATTCTTGCGCTTCTTGGGTCGAGTCCAATCATCGGTTCATCGATTACTATCACCTTCGGGTCGTGAAGCAATGCGGATGCGATTATAACCCGCTGTTTCATCCCTTGCGAATATTCCTCAATTCTTCTATCTATCCATTTTTCAATTTCAAAATGTTGAACCCAAAAATCGATTTTCTTTTTTATTTCTATTTTATCCATTTTGAAAAGCCCACCGATAAAGTACAAAAATTCACGTCCTGTTAATTTGTCATACATATACGGTTGATCCGGGACATACGCAAGATAACTCTTTGCCTTTTCAGGTTCTTTCAGTGCGTCGATGCCACAGATAAAAATTTTCCCGCTCGTTGGCTGGATTAAACCGGCGATCATTTTTATCGTTGTTGTTTTGCCCGCACCATTTGGACCGAGAAAACCGAAAAACTCACCAGATTTAACCTCAAGAGTTAGATTATCAACGGCGACGAAATCGCCAAATTTTTTAGTTAAATTCTCAAGTCGAAGCATAGAAATCTAAAAATTAAAAAGTTTAGTTTAAAAGTTCGGTGAAACAACATTTTCTTGATAAAATTCAGTTATTATCCTTGCTGCTTCTTTCGGATCATCCGTAAGTTCAAATATATTCAGGTCTTCAGGTGATATATTTCCCTCGGCGAGAACTTTGTTTCTAAGCCATTTTATTAGATCCTCCCAATATTCGCTTCCCATAAGAACTATGGGAAATCTAGTTGTTTTTCCAGTTTGAATTAATGTTACAGCTTCAAAAAATTCATCAAGCGTTCCAAATCCACCCGGCAGGACGACGAAACCCTGTGCATATTTTACAAACATAACCTTTCTGACGAAAAAGTGCCTAAACTCAATTCCGATGTCAACATACGGATTAAATTTTTGCTCAAGTGGAAGTTCTATGTTAATCCCAACGGATAAACCTCCAGCCTCTTTTGCTCCACGATTTGCTGCTTCCATAATTCCAGGCCCACCGCCAGTTATTATTCCAAATCCCGATTTTACAAGTTCTTTTGCAACCTCACGAGCCATTTCGTAATATTTGTGTCCGGGTTTTGTTCGTGCTGAGCCAAAAATTGAAACGCAAGGTCCAAGCTTTGTCATTTGATCAAAACCTTCGATGAATTCAGCCATTATTCTAAATATTCTCCATATATCCCTTTGCCTGCTTTCAAACCATATTTGCTCGTCCTTTAGGATTTTATCCGTCATATTTTGTGTGGGGTTTATTTAAAATTTTCGGTAGATAAAATTCTTTAAAATCTCTTTACCGAATTCTGTCATAATTGATTCGGGATGGAATTGAACTCCAAATGTTGGAAATTCTTTGTGTTTTAACCCCATTATAATTCCATCTTTCGTCCATGCAGTTACCTCAAGTGAATCAGGCAATGTATTTTTATCCACAATCAGCGAATGATAACGAGTTGCTTTAAATGGATTGGGCAAGCCTGAAAATATAGATGAATTATTGTGGTAGACCTCAGAAACTTTTCCATGCATTACGGTAGGTGCTTTTATAACTTTCCCGCCAAATGCCACTCCAATTGCCTGATGCCCAAGACAAACGCCAAGGATTGGCGTTGATTTATGGAATTGTTTTATAACATCGATTGAAATTCCAGCTTCATAGGGAGTGCATGGTCCCGGTGAAATAACTATAGCGTCGGGTTTCATTTGTTTTATCTCGTCAATTGTTATAGCATCGTTTCTTGCGACCTCCATTTCAACTCCAAGCTCTCCGAGATACTGGACGAGATTATATGTAAACGAATCGTAATTATCGATAATTAAAATCATGGTAGTTCACATTTGATTTTCACTCAACAACTCAACAGCTTTAAATGTTGCTGCAAGCTTATCAAGCGTTTCTTGATATTCTCGCTCTGGTATTGAGTCGTAAACGATACCTGCGCCAGCTTGAAAAAATGCCTTATTTCCTTTCATTATAATTGTTCTTATCGCTATGCATGAGTCGATGTTTCCGGAGAAATCAATATATCCGATCGCTCCGCCGTAAATTCCTCTTTTTGTTGGCTCAAGCTCTGCTATTATCTCCATGGCTCTTATCTTTGGGGCGCCGGTTACAGTTCCAGCCGGAAAACACGCATAAAGTGCCTCTATCGGGGACACATCATCCCTTAACTTTCCGCTTATGTTGCTAACAATGTGCATAACATGTGAATATTTTTCAACAATCATAAATTGATCAACTCTAACTGTGCCAAAATAACTTATTTTTCCAATATCATTTCTACCAAGGTCGACCAACATTAAGTGTTCAGCTTTTTCTTTTTCATCATTTAAAAGCTCCTCTTCAAGTTTAGCATCTTCTTCAAGCGATTTTCCTCTTCTTCTGGTTCCTGCTATCGGTCTTGTCTCAACGATTTTGTTTTCAACCCTAACCAAAAGTTCAGGGGATGAACCTATAATTTTAAGGTCTTCCATATTTAAAAAATACATATACGGCGACGGATTTACAACTCTAAGCATTCTATATATATCGAACGGATCACCTTCAATTCTTCTCTCACCTCTTTGTGAGATCACAGCCTGAAAGATGTCGCCATTTATAATGTATCTTTTCACTTGCTCAACTTTTTCAATGAATTCTTCCTTCGTCATGTTAAACTTAAATTCGTCCTCAATTTCAACTTTTGAGATTTCAGGGTTAACTCTTTTTTTCAAGAGCGATTTTAATTCAACTATTTTCCCAAGCGCTGTGTAATATTTATCTTTTAATTCTGATTCGCTTTCTTTGCCATTCTTATAAACATTTGAAATTAAAAAAATTTTCCTTTTTAAGTTATCGAACACAAGAAGGGAATCAAAAAACATCAAAAGTATATCTGGTACCTCGATATCATCGATCTTAGCGTGGGGTATCTTTTCAATAAGCGAAGCACTTTCATATCCAAAATATCCAACGGCTCCGCATGTAAATCTCGGAAGATCTTCTGTGCTAACAGACCTGAATAACGAAAAAATCTTTTCTAGTGCTTTGAGTGGATGTGCTTCATTTTTAACCACATTTTCAACAAATGAAAATTTGTCATCAAAAATTTTAAGATTGAAGTTCATTCCTTTAGCCTCAAAAAGCATAAAGGGACGCAATCCAATGAACGAGTATCTTGCGATTTTTTCTCCCCCTTCAACGCTTTCAAGTAAAAAAGAAAAATTGCTTTTATCTTTTATTTTCATGTAAACTGACACTGGGGTTTCCGTATCCGCAAGAAGCGATTCGTAAACAGGTATCACATTGCCATTTTCGGCTAAAAGTTTGAAGGTTTCGTAAGGGAGAAGCACAATTCACAGTTATTTTTATTTTGTGAGCACGGTATTTCCTTCAAATTTAAAAATTAATTCTCGAACGCTTTCAGGAATGGGTTCTGGTTTAAATGTTTCACGATTTAGTAAAACGATTACAGTTTCACCTGTTGCGACAGTTCTTTTCGTTTTTGATTCCTCAATCAAATATTCCATCTCAAAACTTGAGTTACCAACTCTGGTAACTCGTGTGTATATGTCGAGTATTTCATCGAATCTTGCCGGTGTGATATAGTTACAAACATTTTTTGCAAGCACAAAGTAAAAATCTGTGAAAAAGCGACCGGGATCAATTCCTAGCGCTTGTCTTATATATTCCGTTCTTGCAATCTCAAAATATTTAAGGTAAACCGAGTTATGAACTATCCCGTAAGAGTCAAGATCAAAACTTCTAACCTGTACCTGTATTTTAAATTTGAACTTCTCAGCGTTGATTTCTGCTTGATTCATATTGAGCGTTTAAGATTCGTTTTCCTTATTTATATAAACTGTTCTTATCGGGAATGGAATGATAATTCCCTCGTCTTTATAGCGTTTATGTAATCTTTTTATGAATTCATGTTTTATCAGATATTGATCTGTAAATTCTCTGCACCGCATGATAACGGTAAAGTTTATACTGAAATCTCCAAAGGTATGATATCGGATAAAAGGCTGAAATTCAGGGATTCCACCGGGAACTTCCATCATCACTTCCTTTGCAACTTCGATGGTTACCCTTTCAACTTTTTCAAGGTCACTGTCGTAGCTTACGCCAAGCTGAACGGTAACGGAAATTTCTCTATCTGGCAGATAGTGGTTTTTAACAATTGCTTGGGCAAGCTTTAAATTTGGGATAATTATATAATTGTTTGGCAGTTCTCTTATCGTTGTGTTTCGCCATGTTATATCAACGACATATCCTTCCTCACCAGTTTCAAGTTTTATGTAATCTCCGGGCTTTATTTGTCTTGTTAGTATAATGTGCAATCCGGCGAATAGATTTGAGAGTGTGTCTTGCAAAGCTAAAGCAACAGCAAGACCCCCAACGCCAAGTGCTGTTAAAATCGGTGTGATTGATATACCCAATGAGTGCAGTATTATCAATATGCCTATTATGAAAACTATAATTCGTGTCAGGTACACAAACAAGCTCGTCGATGGGAGCACATCCTGAGCTTTTTTGCTGTACATGTTGATAAAGCCAACGCTAATATTCGCAATGACGATCGTGACGGAGAGAATATATAAAACCATTACAACTTTTTGTAGAAGGAACAGTAAATTAGGTGTTATCGGTAAGGTTGTGCAGGCGATATATAAACCCGCAAGGGCGAACCAGAAAGTTATCCATTTTCGAAGCGAAGCAATTATAATATCATCGCCTTCCCATTTTGTTCTCTCCGCAATTTTCTGAAGCCTTCCAAGAATAACTTTTTCAAAAATTATCCCAGCAATTATGCTAACGATAAAAATTGAAACAGGTAAAGCTAAAAATTTCAATTTCTCCACAACTATCACCGTCGCCCAAATTCTCTATTTTTTGTTAAAGATTCACAGGGCATATCGTTCCATTTCAATCAAATGGTCAGCGATTTTCCTTCTTAGCGAAATTGTATTGATAGGAATATGCTTTATTAACCTTCTCAGGGCAGTCAAGTAGGTTCTAAGCATGTCCCCTTCAGCTATGGCTGAGAGAAGTTCTTTTGCGTATGTTTCAACGCGAATTATCGAATCATTCACGAAGGCTTTTACGATGTCGATATATATGTCTGTTTTGTTCTTTCCGCCTCGCGCAAGCATTTTCTCAACCCTTAAAATTGCACTTTCCATCGCATAAATTTCCATGATTATGTCACTTATGCGCCCAATGATTTCTTCTTCGTCTTCAAGCTTTGTCATGTATTTTTGCACGGCGAGTCCAGCCACAAATAAACCGGCTTTCTTAGCTGATTTCAGAAGTTTTTTCTCCTCAGCAAATATTCCGGTTGCCTCTTCTTCTTGCACACCGATCCCCATTATTTCATCTGTTAATTTCTGCGCTGCTGGTATCAACGGGAGCTCACCTTTCATAGCTCGTTTTAAGAGCATCCCAGTTATCACAAGGCGATTTATTTCATTTGTCCCTTCAAAGATCCTGTTTATTCTCGAATCTCTATAAGCACGGGCAACTGGATACTCTTCTATATATCCATATCCACCGAAGATTTGAACGGCTTCGTCAACAACATAATCAAGTATTTCCGAAGCGTAAACTTTTATTATTGAGCATTCAACTGCATATTCCTCAATTCCCTTCAATGCTAACTCATTTGCTTTCGGATCGGATTTATCAATTCCCGAAAGTATGTTGTCTATCAAACCTGCGGTTCTGTAAACCATGCTTTCACCGACAAATGTTCTTATAGCCATTTCCCCGATTTTATGTTTTATAAGCCCAAACTCAGATATCGACTTGCCAAACTGTTTTCTTTGCTTTGCGTATTTAACTGATTCAGTTATAACTGCTTTTGCCCCGCCGATCACAGCAGCTCCAAGTTTGAATCTCCCGATGTTTAAAATGTTAAATGCAATTTTGTGTCCTTTACCTATTTCACCAAGCACATTTTCAATCGGGACTTTCACATTATCAAGATTCAACGCCCTTGTTGAAGAGCCTTTTATCCCCATTTTCTTTTCTTCTTTGCCAAGCGAGATCCCCTCGAAATTTTTTTCAAGTATGAAACCCGTAAAATGTTCACCGTTAATTTTTGCAAAGGTGATATAAACATCAGCTATTCCAGCGTTCGTGATGAAAATTTTGTTTCCATTCAAGATATAATATTTGCCATCCGGGCTCAATGTTGCAGTTGTTCTTATTGAAAGTGCGTCGGAGCCAGCATTTGGTTCGGTGAGAGCATATGAAGAGATTAGTTCGCCTGTTGCAAATTTTGGAAGATATTTTTTCTTTTGTTCCTCCGTCCCAAAATAAACTATCGGTAATGTCCCAATCCCAGTGTGTGCTCCGTGTGTAACAGCAAATGAACTTGCTTTGCCGATTTCTTCAGCGACAAGCATTGAACTTGTTTTGTCAAGCCCAAGTCCACCATATTCTTCTGGGATATCAACCGCTAAAAGTCCAATTTCCCCCGCTTTTCGCATAAGTGAAAGTGTAACTTCCCAATTTTGCTCTTCAATTTCTTCAATTTTGGGCAAAACTTCTTTCTCAACAAACTCATTTGCAGTTTGAGAAATCATTTTGTGCTGTTCTGTGAAATCTTCTGGAGTAAAGGTATTTTCAGGTGAGCTTTCTTGAATTAAGAAACTACCCCCTTTAGTGTAGGTTTCAAGTGTTGACATGGTGGCACCTTTAATTTTGTTGTGCAGTTTTAAAATTTCGAACAAAAGTTTTTTCATAAAAAATTTAACCCTATGTGTTTAAAAATTCAAGTTATCTTTATGACCTTGCTCATCATAAAATCGACAAATGAAGGAGCAAACTTATTTATCCAAACTGTTAATTTTCCCAGCGGTGTTAACACAATTTCCCTTTTCTTTTTCACAACCGCTTTAAAAATTTCCTTTGCAACTTTTTCTGCTGACATTATCATAAATTTCCCTTGCATTCTGTCCGTTCCATAATACCTTGCATTTTCAAAAAATTTTGTGTCAGTGGTTCCGGGATGCACTCCTATAAAGTGAATTCCAAATTTTTTATATTCAACTCTAAGGGCTTCTGTTAACCCGGTGAGAGCAAATTTGCTTGCGGAGTATATTCCCATTCCAGATACCCCCCTTTTCCCCACGACTGATGAGATATTGACTATTATCCCATCTCTTTGCTCAATCATCAAGGGTAAAACTTTGTGAATTAAGTAAGCTGAGCCAAGGAAGTTGACACGCATTATGTTTTCAATATCTTCAAATGGAGTCATGTGGAACCAACCGTAAATTCCGAAACCAGCGTTGTTTATAAGAATATCGATTTTATTGAAGGTTTTCAAAGTTTGTTCAATAAGGTTATCAAGTGAGCGAAAATCGCCGACGTCTGTTTGAATGGCAACGACATTTGGATTGAGATTTCGAATTTCTTCTTCAACTTTTTTCAAGTTATCAAGATTTCGTGAAGCAAGCACAACTTTACAGCCTGCTTTTGCAAAAATTTTTGCTGTCTCTTTTCCTATTCCGCTTGATGCCCCTGTTATTATAACTGTTTTGCCACTTAAGGAAGCCATAGATAATCAAACTTTATTGTAAATTTAACTTCGCTTCATTGCGTTCAATCCTTCATCTACATTTTTAAGTTTAAAGCTTAACACAGATTGAATTTTACTTATGTTGAGAGAACAATCTTTAGCACCAGCCAGATAGGTTTTAACCGAGTCCATCGGCACTGGGATGATCAAGTCTTGTGGATACCCGAAGACGTCCGCAAATTTTAATGCAAAGTTATATCTTGATATCCTTTCGGGACCACCAAGATTAAAGATATCATTTTTGATATCTTTTGAAATCAATTCATCTATCGCCATAACTGCGTCAACCGCATAAATTGGTGTTCTAAATTGATCTGCAAAAACCTTAACTTTTCTTTTTGCTCTCAATTCAGTATGAAGCCAATCGGAAAACGAATTTGTGAAAACATTGCCCCATCCATACATCAGGGCGAGACGAAGAATTATGTAATTATCGTATGATTTAACTATCTCTTCGGCTTCGAGTTTTGTTTGAGCATAGTAACTTTTGGGTTCCGGCTTAGTATCTTCCGTGAAGAAACTTCCATCACCACTATATACAAGATCGGTCGAGATGTAAACAAATTTTGCCCCAACCTCTGCACTTGCGTCAAGCAAGTTTTTAGTTCCCTCAACATTTACAGAATAAGCAAGGTCGCGGTCTTGATCACAAATTTGAACATTCGTGATAGCAGCTGTGTGAACAACCACTTCGGGCTGGATTTTTTTTACCGCTTCAAAAACCTCATCACGATTTCTGATGTCAATTTTATAGAAATTACATTTTTCAAGGAATAATTCGTGTTGGAAGTAAAAAGCGGTGATCTCATGCTTGAATCGTAAGGTTTTACAAAAATTCCAGCCAAGAAAACCACTTCCGCCGGTGAGTAAAATTTTCAATTTTTTAAAGCCTTCTTAATTTTTAAATGTTTAGAGTTTGCCGATGAAGTCCAAAACAATAAACGCAAGTCCCACAAGGAAAAGCAAGGCAAAAAGTGTCACCACTGCAAAAATTTTAACTCTTTCTATCGTTTCTTCTTTATCAATTTCATATTCAGGCATTGTCAGGACGACGATATCGTCATCAACCTTAACTTGACAGGAAAGCCGAAGGTTTGGTTTAACTTTGTGGGCAATTAGAAATTTACCTTTTAAAACCCACTCCTCCATCGGTGTTTTCGAGTTAACATTTTTATCACCTTGAATTATCTCAACCCTGCATGTTCCACAGAGCCCATGTCCTTGACAGTTGAGGATTTGATTTATACCTTTGTAAACATTTATTCCCGCCTTTAGGGCAGATTTTCTCAAGTTTGCACCTTTCGGAACTTCAATACTTCTGCCTTCACGCTCAAACTTGACTACTGGCAAGTTTTCTCCCTTTTTTGTTTTTATTTACTTTCTTCGAATGGTGGTCTATAGTAAATGTAGCTGTGGAGAAGTTCGATTTTTTCCGTTTTTTCATCAAGTGAGATATCCATAAGATCGCGAAGCGAAAGCATACCCAGCAAGTTGTTGTTTTTATCAACAACGGGAAGATGTCTTATTTGAGCCTTTTTCATTTTCGCGAGACATTCTTCATAAGATTCATTTTCAAATGCGATCATAACTTCATGAGTCATAACATCGTCGATTTTTATGTCAGCTGGATTTAATCCCTTCGCTATGACCCTTTTCAGTAGATCCCGTTCGGAGAAAATGCCGAGAAATTTCCCATCTTTTGAAAGCACAAGAACCGCACCGATATTTTTTTCAGCCATAAGCTTTGCAGCATCAAGCACTGAAGAACCACTCTCTACAAAATAGAGTGGTTTACCTTTAATGATATCGCCCGCTGTCTTCATGACAGCACCTCCATTTTGTTTTTATCCTCCGTAAAACCAGCCAGTATCCCACATAACAAGTGGTTTTGCTTCTTTTCTCACACCAGCGTTGATCACCTCTCCAACAAAAATTGTATGATCTCCTCTTTCGACTTTATCAACCACCCTACACTCAAAAAATGCCGGAAGGTCGACAAGTAACGGAGAACCGGTTTCGCCTTGTTCAAATCTATAACCATTTATCTTATCATTTTCCACGCTTGTTGGTTTAAAGAACGCTGAAGCGATTTCCTTTTGATCTGATGCAAGTATGTTGACTGCGAAAACACCACTTTCTGAAATTGTGCTATGCAATCCGGAATCCCGTTTAACCCCTACCATAACAAGCGGTGGCTCAAAGGAAGACTGACTTAACCAGTTAACAGTTCCTGCTGAATATCTATCTCCAGATTTTGAAGTCAAAATATAAAGACCGTAAGTGATCATCCTCAAGGCTTTCTTTTTTGCTTCAGGATTCATTTTGCCTCCTTTTTGTTAATTTTACTTTCTCTCTTCAAACTTTACTTTAAAGCTCAATTTTTCTCCATTTCTTAAAATAATTACCTCAACTTCATCGCCAGGGTTGAAATCACCAAGTGCATAGGTATAATCGTAAATGTTTTTAATTTCCCTTTCACCAAGCTTTATAATCACATCCCCAGGTTTAATCCCAGCTTTCTCCGCTGGGGTTCCTGGACGAACATCACTAACTTTCATACCTTGAACTTCCTCGGAGTAATCGGGGACGACGCCAAGTGTCACCCTAAATCCACGCGCGCTCCTTTGTGGTGTTTCCACCTTGACGAATTGTGGTTTCTCTTTAGATTTGTCAAGTTCAAGAGTCAAACTTGCGATAAAGTCGAGAATCTTTTTTTGTCCCTGGTAGTTTATTTTGTCGTAATCATCGCTTGGTTTATGATAATCCCCATGTATTCCCGTGAAGAAGTGAAGCACCGGGATATTTTTTGAATAAAATTGTGCATGGTCGCTTGGACCGTATCCATCTTTTACAAGGTTTAGTTCAAATTTAAATTCAGAGTTCAATCTTTCAATTATCTCGTTCCATATAGGGCTTGTTCCAACGCCATATATTGTCAACTTATTTTCCTTCATTCGTCCGATCATGTCCATATTTATCATGGCGATTGTATTTTCAAGCGGGAAAACTGGATTTTTTACATAATATCCTGAACCAATTGTTCCCTCTTCTTCAGCTGTAAAGGCTATAAAGACCAAAGTTCTGTTAAGTTTTTTCCTGTTGTGTGAAAAATATTCCGCAAGTTCAAGCAAACCAACAGTTCCAGAACCGTTATCATCGGCACCATTGTGAATTGCAACTGTATCAGGGATAAGCGAACCCTGTCCGCCCCAGCCGAGATGATCGTAATGTGCACCGATTATGATATATTCGTTCTTTAATTCGTGATTTGAACCTTCAATATAACCTATGACATTTGCAACCTTTGACTTGATATAGCGAACATCCGTTTGAATTTCAGCATTTAAATTTTTTATGGGAAATGAATTGGGTTTCTGGGAATCGTAAATTTTTTTAACGATATCATAAAGTTTGAAATCGTATCCGCACGCTTTGAATAATTTGTCAATTACGCTATTTTTGACTTCAATAACTTGAATGCCCGCCTTTCCTGCGGAATAATCATATGTGAATTTCTCAAATTTTTCTGAAAATGGATCAACTAAGATAACGCCAGCAGCGCCTTTTGATTGAGCGTTGCTAACTTTATATCTAATGGATAGGTATTTTTCAAACGGGGAATGTGCTTTGTAGCCATCTGGTGTTCCTTTTAGGACTATTACAACTTTTCCACGTGCGTCAATTCCTTCGTAATCATCATAGTTTTGTTCTGGGGCAGTTATACCGTAGCCAGCGAAAATTACATCGCTTTTAATTTTTCCAGATTCGCTGAAAGGAAGTGGAATGAAATCCGATTTAAAATTTAGTTTAATTTCTTCGCTGTTTGTTTTGAAGCTTACAAAGTTTGAATCACCCATTTTGACATCGCTGACGAAATCGAAATATTGAAAGTAGGTTCCATTATCTCCAGCGGGTTTCAATCCAAATTTTTTGAAATAATTTGCTATGTAATTACTGGCAAGTTCAGCTCCCCTTGTTCCAGCTCTTCTTCCTTCAAGCTCATCTGAGGCTATGTGTTTTAAATGTTTGAATAGGTCCTTTTCGTCAATCTGTGGTGAAGTTGATCTTGGATAAAAACACGAAAAGAAAAATAAAGCACTAATTGCAAGAAGAAGTAATTTTCGACTCATTTCTTTATTTCATTTAGTTTAAAATCTTGAGCGTCGAATTGCATTCCTGTGATACCGTTGGATTCGTCGGAGGCTAAGTATATGAAAATATCAACGATCTCTTCTGGTTTTTTTAGTTTTGATTGGTCTTCATTTGGGTAAGCTTGCTTTCGCATCTTTGTTGCAAGTGGACCTGGGTTTACAGAGTTAACCCTTATGCCTGTATCTTTAAGTTCATCGGCAAGGACTTGAACGAGTCCTTCAACTCCAAATTTTGAGACTGCATAAGCTCCCCATCTTGCTCTTCCCTTTCGTCCAACGCTCGAACTTACCATAATTATGCTTCCGTTTCCTTGTGTCATCATATATTTAACGACCTCGTGTGAAAAGTAAAAAACACCATTTAAGTTAATGTTGATCACCTTTTCCCACACATCAATTGGGTAATCAGCGATGTTTGTTCTCTCCCCAAGTATTGCTGCGTTATTTACGAGTATATCTATTCTCCCAAACTTTTTATGAACAGCTTCGACGAATTCCTTGACCTCATTGTAATTTGCGACATCAAGTTTTCCAGCGTAACAGCTCGAGCATGTAGTTTTGATTTGATCAGCGACTGTGAAGATTTCATTTGTTCTTGAACATACTGCGATTAAGGCGCCCTCGCGAGCGAAGGATTCCGCTATTGCTTTTCCCAGCCCGCGTGATGCACCTGTTATGATTGCAACTTTATCTTTAAGTCTCATTAATCTCTTGGTTAAATTTAGACTGCTTTAAAAGATAAAAATTTTGGTGAAAATTGTCAAACTTTAGTTGGTCGAGTTTAATTTGAAATTTATGGTTGAGTTTATTATATTTATATCCGCAAAAATCACCGCGGGGTGGAGCAGCTGGTAGCTCGTCGGGCTCATAACCCGAAGGTCGCGGGTTCAAATCCCGCCCCCGCAACAAAAATTTTTAAAAATTAATAGAATTTGCTCAAATGCCGAATCTTAAGTCAGCCGAAAGGAGATTGAGAAAATCTGAAAAGAGAAGAGCGCGAAACAAGCATTATAAGTCGATGATGAAAACATTTATTAAAAAGGTTAAAACGGCCGCGACAAAAGAAGAGGCCGAGCTTATGCTCAAAAAAGTTTATTCAATACTTGATAAGCTTGCTGCCAAAGGAATTATCCACAGAAACAGAGCAGCATCTTATAAATCCAAACTTGCACAATTTGTTAATAATTTTCCTATAGTGAAAGCCCAATCATAAGAAAATAACCCACAATTAGTGAGCTTTTAAGAGTTTAGTATAACTTCCTTAACGCAAGGGGGTTATTTCGCTTGACAATTGTATTTTTGTTTATTAACTTTTTCTGGCAACAAAAACATGAAGAAATTTATTGTGCCTCACCATGGTTTTTGAGTGGTAAAAAAATTTAAATGGGGTATTAAAATGCTATGGAAGAAAGTAGCCATAGTGGTTTTGATGGTTGTAACAATTGCTCTAATGCAGTTTGCGAAAGCACAAGAGATAAACCCGGAAATAATAAAGATAGGGGGTAGAATTGGGCTATCTTTAGGGCGTTTGAGTGTGAAAGGACTTCCAGATGGGGTAAAGCAAAATTTTGGGATTGGAATTGAGGGTGGTGTAGCCTTAGGGGTAACATCTTCAGATATCTTAGAAGTTGAAGCCGGAATAGGCGTTTCACAACGAAGAGGGGTCTATTCAAATAATGGAGTAAGAAAGATAACAGTTAAATTGAACTACCTTAATGCTCCAATTTTAGCTAAAGTAAGGTTCCGTTCAACAGGTATTGTGAAGCCATACTTATTGTTTGGTGTTGAACCATCGATATGGTTAAGTGGTGAAATTAAATATGAATTTGAAGCTGTGGATTGGGATATGGTAAAGATAATGTCGATATCAGGGGCTGTGGTTTCCTCTGATATTGGAATTGACCTCGGTTCTGGGGTTGAATTTAATCTTGGGAGAATAGTGCCCTTTTTTGATATAAAGTATTCCCTCGGCCTTTTTAAAATAAATGAAACCGCGATTTACAGAACAGAAGAAATTAAATTGAGAACTCTGCTTATTGCGGTAGGAGTAAAACATACCCTCGATTTGATGAAATGATTTTGGGTTGATGAAAAGCTATGTTGAGATGCGACAAATTTTCTATAAGGTAGTAATTTTGGTGTCTATCCATTTGCATTGGTTTTCTCGAATTATTATATTTGAGGAAAAATTTTAGGCAGGGAAGATGTGAAAACTGATATAAAATCCGTCCTCATCATCGGGAGCGGTCCAATCGTAGTGGGTCAAGCCTGTGAATTTGATTATTCGGGGACTCAAGCCTGTAAAGTTCTTAAAAATCATGGCTTGAGGGTTATACTTGTCAATAATAATCCTGCCACGATAATGACTGATCCCGAATTTGCAGATGCAACCTATCTTGAGCCGTTGACCCCGTATTTTCTCGAAGAGATTATCAAGAAAGAAAAGCCAGATGCGCTTCTTCCCACGCTCGGGGGTCAAACTGCCTTAAACCTTGCGGTTCAACTTCATGAGCTTGGAATTCTTGAAAAATATGGCGTTAAACTTATCGGTTCGAGCATTGAGGCGATAAAAAAGGCGGAGGATAGGGAACTTTTTAAAAAGTCTATGGAGAAAATAGGTCTCAAGGTCCCCGAGAGCGCTTTCGTTAAAACTGTTGAAGATGGTTTGAAGTTTGCTGAAAGGATTGGTTTCCCGTTGATTTTAAGGCCAAGTTTTACGCTCGGTGGAACTGGCGGCGCGGTGGCGTATGATTTCGATGATTTAAAAAGGAAACTTGAGAAAGCACTTATAGAAAGTCCAATCAGAAAAGTTTTGATCGAACAATCTTTGATCGGTTGGAAGGAATATGAGCTTGAGGTGATGCGCGATAGAAAAGATAATTTTATTGTCGTTTGTTCAATTGAAAATTTTCATCCAATGGGAATTCATACGGGTGATTCAATCACAGTTGCACCTGCGCAGACATTAACAGACAAGGAATATCAGAGACTTAGGGATTATGCGAAGATGATAATGAGTGAAATTGGGGTTGAAACTGGTGGGGCAAATATTCAATTTGCAATTCATCCTGAAAATGGCGAAGTATTTGTCATCGAGATGAATCCACGCGTTAGCAGAAGTTCAGCCCTTGCAAGCAAAGCGACGGGTTTCCCAATTGCGAAAATAGCGACGCTCCTTGCTCTTGGTTATACGCTTGATGAAATACCGAATGATATAACGAAGAAAACACTTGCATCCTTTGAACCATCGATCGATTATTGCGTTGTCAAGATACCAAGATGGGATTTTGAAAAATTTAAAGAAGTTGATGATACGCTTGGAGTTCAGATGAAGTCGATTGGCGAAGTGATGGCTATAGGGAGAAATTTCAAGTCGGCATTTCAAAAAGCGATAAGGTCGCTTGAGATTGATAGATTTGGGCTTGGGTGCGACGGAAAGGATGAGATACAAAATTTTGAAGGCGATGGGGCATTGAAAAGAAAAATTGTTGAAAGGTTAAAACAAAATAAATGGGACAACATCTTTTGGATAAGATATGCTTTTATGTCTGGCATGAGCGTTGACGAGGTTTACGAACTGACCAAAATTGACAGATGGTTTCTTTATAATTTGAGGGAGATAGTTGAGATAGAAAACGAGTTGAGAAAAATACCCGACATTTTTAAACTTGCCGACGAAAATCCATCGCTTGCGAGAGAGATTATTTTAAGGGCGAAGAAAAATGGCTTTTCTGACAAACAGCTGGCTTTTATTTGGGGGAGAACGGAAAGCGAGATAAGGGATTTAAGAAAAAAACTTAACATTATTCCAGTTTATAAAACAGTCGACACTTGCGCTGCTGAATTTGAATCTTATACTCCTTATTTTTACTCAAGTTATGATCTCGAAAATGAATCGATCCCAACGGACAAAAGAAAAGTTTTAATCATCGGAAGCGGACCAAATAGAATTGGGCAAGGGATTGAGTTTGATTATGCAAATGTTCATGCTGTATTTGCCTTAAAGGAGGAGGGTTACGAAACGATAATGATAAATTGCAACCCTGAAACGGTTTCGACAGATTATGATACTGCCGATAGGTTATACTTTGAGCCGATAACTTTTGAAGATGTTATGAACATAGTTGAACTTGAAAAGCCAGATGGGGTTATAATTAGTTTCGGCGGTCAGACTCCTTTAAAACTTGCAAAGGTTTTCAAGGCAAACGGTGTAAAAATTCTCGGCACATCCCCCGAAAGCATAGATATAGCTGAGGACAGAGGTAAATTCACGAAGTTGCTTGATGAACTTGGAATTAATTATCCAGCTTGTGGTTACGCTAGGACAATTGACGAAGCTGTTGAAATTGCCAATATGATTGGATTCCCTGTGCTTGTTCGTCCATCATATGTTCTCGGCGGGAGAGCGATGAAGATAATTTACTCGAAAGATTCGTTGGTTGATTATTTGAAAAATGAAATTAAAATCTCTCAAGAGAACCCTATTTTGATAGATCAATTTCTTGAGGATGCATTTGAATATGATGTCGATGCGATATGCGATGGTGAGAGAGTTTTAGTTATGGGGATAATGGAACATATAGAAGAAGCTGGGATTCACTCTGGCGATAGTTCCTGCATTTTCCCGCCAATTATGGCTGAAGATGATACGATTGAAAAGATGATTGAGTACACTCAGAAAATTTCTCTTGCGTTGAAAGTTGTTGGCTTAATAAACATTCAATTTGCAGAAAAAGATGGTGTGGTCTATGTTCTTGAGGCAAATCCTCGCTCGTCAAGGACAGTTCCGTTCATAAGTAAGGCAACAGGGATACCGTTTGCTAAAATTGCAACTAAGCTCCTTGTCAAAAGTTCTGACGCTGTGATCGATGAGTTTGGGCTTTACGATTTCAATTTTAGAAATCTCAGGATTAAAGCATGTAAAGCGCCCGTCTTTTCATTCTCAAAATTTCCAAATGTAAACGTTTTTCTCGGTCCTGAGATGAGGTCGACTGGTGAGGTCATCGGTTTGTCTTACTCATTTGGGGAGTCTTTTGCGAAGGCTCAAATTGGGGCGGGAAATCTTTTGCCGACATCTGGAGCTGTTTTGATAAGTGTTAACGACAGGGATAAGAATCAAAAAGTTCTTAAAATCGCCAACGAGTTTGTCAATCTTGGTTTTAAGATAATTGCAACGGATGGGACTGCGAAATTTTTAAGGTCAAACGGAATTTATGCTGAAAAAGTTTATAAGGTGAATGAGGGACATCCTGATATCGTCGATTACATAAGGGAGGGGAAGATAAACTTTATAATAAACACACCGCTTGGCGAGGCTTCAAGATTTGATGAATTTGCGATTGGTAGGAATGCGGTTAAATATAAAATTCCATTTGTCACAACTCTTTCAGCTGGTTTAAGCGCGGTCGAAGCGATAAAAAAATTAAGACAAGGTAATTTAACGATAAAAAGTTTACAAGAGTATCATACAGAAATAAAGTTTGAGATAATGAAATGAAAAAGGCGAAACTTGCTCTTGAAAATGGAATTGTAGTTGAGGGGATAAGCTTTGGGGCTGATGGCGAAGCTGGAGGTGAAGTTGTGTTCAATACTGCTTTGACAGGGTATCAAGAGATTATAACTGATCCATCGTACAAGGGACAAATTTTAATTTTTACGAATCCGCTCATTGGAAACTACGGTGTAAATTATGAAGATGTTGAATCTAAATCTCCCCAAATTGCGGGTCTCGTTGTTTATGAAATTTCAAAGTTTTACAGCAACTGGCGAGCGGTGGGCTCGCTTGAAGATTACCTAAGAAAACATGGTGTGGTTGGGATTGCGGATGTTGACACAAGATTTCTCGTGAGGCAGATAAGGGACAAGGGCGCGATGCGTGGCGTTATATCTACGGTTGACTTGTGTGATCAAAGTTTGATAGCGAAAGCGAGGGAGGTACCGAAAATGAGCGGGCTTGATCTGGCAAGTTCTGTAACAACTGATGAAAGTTTCTTTTTTAATAAAGATGATGGGAGCAAATTTTTTGTGGTCATATATGATTTCGGTGTAAAACTTAACATTATGCGAAGTTTGAAAAACCTTGGTTGCGATGTCTTTGTTGTTCCAGCAAACGCCGATGCGGATGATGTTTTATCTTTGAACCCAGATGGGGTTGTCCTTTCAAACGGACCTGGTGATCCATCTGCTTTAACTTATGCCGTGAGAAATGTAAAGAAAATTATTGGTCGAAAGCCAATCCTTGGGATTTGTCTTGGGCATCAAATTCTTGCTCTTGCAATTGGAGGTAGAACATATAAAATGAAATTTGGGCACAGAGGTTCGAATCATCCCGTTAAAAATTTAATCTCAGGTGGAATTGAGATAACTTCACAAAATCATGGTTTCGCCGTTGATCCCGATTCAATGAAAGAGAAAGATGTGGAGATCACTCATATAAGCTTAAATGACGGAACAGTTGAGGGGATGAGATTAAAAAATTTTCCCGCCTTTTCAGTTCAATATCATCCGGAGGCATCGCCGGGACCTCATGATAGCAGTTATGTTTTTAAAGATTTTGTTAGAATGATAGAAAGCTTGAAATACTGATTTTGTTTTTATTTTGAGACAGGTTAAATTTTTCAGAGGTTAAACAAAATTTCTCACGCAATGAGCGTAATTTTGAGCTTTCCCCCAGGGACGAGGGTAGCGGATATAAAAAAAGAAATAGAGCGCAGAATAAGGGCTGGAAAATTTGATACCTTTGTTTATATCGTTCCGACGCGAAGAAAGATAAGGGAATTGCGAAGGGAGTTGCTTGAGTTTTCTAATAATGGGGTTATGCCAGAGATTAATCTTTTCACGCTTGAACTTTTTGCGCGAAGATTATATTACAGCGCTAATCTTGAAAAACCAAAGCGCCTGATATCAGAAACAATTCAATCTCTTTTATTTCAAATTGCAATTGAAGATATAATTGATGAGCTTACATATTTCAAACCACCTGGGCAGGTGGGGCAAAAGGAACTTCCAAGAGGAACTTTAAATAGGATCATCGATACCATAATTGGACTAAAAGAAGATGGAATTTATCCAGCAAAGTTGTATGAAGAAATTGAGAAAGTTGAAAAGATCGAGGACAGGATAAAACTTCAGGATCTTGTGAGGATTTATGAACGGTATGAGGGATTTCTAATGAGCAATGGTTTTATCGATGTTCCTGGGATTTTCAAAGAGTTGAACGATATATTAAATTGGGAGAATGTTAACTCAATTTTCAGAAGCGCATTTTACAATGTTGATTTAGTTTTCATTGAAGGTTTTTCGATGTTTCGTCTGCCTGAGACAAATTTGATAAAGATCTTAACAAAGGTTCATGATTTATCAACCGTCATCTTTTTTGACTACTTTGAAAAAAATAACAACCTTTTCGGACACCTTGATGAATGTTATAATAGGCTCGTGGACGCTGGATTTAAAAGGTATGAGGTGAGACCTAAAACGGAGAACGATAAATTTGCGAGGCATTTAAATAAGTATCTTTTCAATTACATCGGTTCAAATTTTAAAGGCAAGTATGATGCGAAGGGATATGTGACGCTTATTGAGGCAAGTGATAGAATCGACGAGGTCAGAACGATAGCACGGGTGATTAAAAAAATTGTCAGCGAAAGACCAGATATAGATTTAAGCAAAATCTGTGTAGCTACTTACAGACCTGATAAATATACAAATCTTTTCAGGGAAATTTTTGCTATCTATGGAATTCCTGCAAACATCACGGATAGATTTTATCTTGAGCGTTCTCCCCTTGTTTCTTCGATAGTTTCACTACTTGAGATCCCAATCAATGATTATCGGATAAACGATATAATAAAAGTTTTGATGAGTCCTTACTTTGATTTTTCATCCGTTGTTGGAAGGGAATTAAAAGCGGAAAACATTTATATAGTTTCAAAGGAGCTCAAGATTAAAAATGGCAGGGAAGTTTGGTATGAGAGAGTTAAAAGGAGAATTGAGATATTAAAATCAAAGCTTGAAATGACCAATGATCAAGATGAGTATGAGCAAATTCAAAAGGAAAAGGAGATTTTTGAAAGTGCATTATTCGATTTCGAAGATCTTATGGTTAAGGTTGTTGATAAGTTTAACAAACCAATGACGCCGTCGGAGTTCAGAGATAATCTTTATGGAATTCTTGCCGATCTTAAAGTTAATGAGCAAATTTTAAAGGTTCCGAGAAAAATTGCAACTCACGATGAGATTGAGCGTGATGCAAGAGCTTATCAGAAGTTTATTGAAACACTGGATGAACTTCTTGAAGTTTTTGAATTTAATATGAGACGAAGGGAGAAGTATGGTCTGAAGTATTATGTCGACTTAATAAAAAGGGCGCTCCCGAGGGCTCGTTATAACATAAGGCAAAAATTTGGTTACGGAGTTTATGTCACAACGCTTGAGGAAACAAGAGGATTAAATTTCGATGTGATGATAATTGCTGGGCTTGTGGACACCGAATTCCCTTCAGTATATGAGCCAGAAGTTTTTTTAAGCGAGGGTTTAAGAAAGACAAGAAAGATGCACAAACTTGACGAACGATATCTTTTCTACCAAGGCGCTGTGAATTTCAAATCACATCTTTATATGACATATCCAAGAACTGATAACGATAATGAGCTTGTCAGATCAAGATTTATTGACTCACTTGAACAGGTGATAGACTTTGAAACTGTTGACTCGTCCGCTTTTAAAGATTGGATTTATTCAGCGGATGAACTTTATGAGCGCTACGGTAGATTTTTAAAGTTTAACTCTGAAAATTTAAACTCATTTGATTTCATTGAGCGAAAATTTTCAAAGCTTGTTGAAAATTATGGGGATAGCCTCAAGCGTGTTTTTGATATTTCCAGAATAAACATAAGCAGAAGTGAAACTCATGAGGGGGACTATCTTGAATATGAGGGCATTGTGAAACCAGTTTATGAAGAAGAGAGAAGAAAGCTTGGGGAGCATGAAAGGAAGATTTTTTCAATTTCACAGATTGAGACATACGGTAAGTGCCCATATAGGTATTTCGTTGAAAGAGTTCTCGGGTTAAAAGGCGTTGAGGAGATAGAGGAACTTCTCACTCCGATTGAGCGTGGAATCCTTTACCATGAGGTTCTTTACGAGTTTTACACGAGGTGGCGTGAGACAGGAAAACTTGTTCGTGATGATGTTGATGGTGCACTCTCCTTGATCAAAGAAATAGCCAAAAAGAAAGTTCGTGAGTTTGAGATAAGCCATCCACTTTGGGAAATTGAGGTTAGGGAGCTTGAGAGAAGCGTTGTTGCTTTTGTCAAGAATGAACAAAATATGAGTTTAAATTTCAAGCCAACTTATTTTGAAGTTGCATTTGGTCCAAAGGTTGGTGCAAGAAGAAATAGCGATAGAGAACTTTCAATCAATGACCCAATTGAACTTGGGAGGGTAAAAATTCAAGGAAAGATTGATAGAATTGATGTCGCTAATAATGAGTTCATAGTTTACGATTACAAGACGGGCAGTGGTTATGTGAATCAGGAGCAAATTGAGAAAGGGATTCATCTTCAAATTCCGCTTTATATAAAAATTGCTGAGGAAATTTTTAAACTGAAGGAGAGAGAGTTAGAAGGAATTGGGGGATATAATTATATTGTTCGGCGTGATGTTAAAAGTAAGGCTGTGTTAATTCAGGAAAAAATTAGGAGAAGTAGAGAAAGTAATTATTTCAATAAGGAAATATTCAAGCAAAAGATTGATGAAGCGGTTGGTAAAGCGAATCAGTTTGTGGATGGAATCATTGAAGGTAAGTTCAATTTAACGGAACATGATGAATCTCTGCAGAGCATATGTGGCAACTGCCCGTATATTGAAATTTGTAGAATTAATGAGGTTAAATTCGGGGTTCAAATAAAAAGCTGGGGTTAAGAGATGAAGGGGCGTGTTTTGTTTGACATTGAAACATCTGGTTTCCCGATTGATGTTTTTGACGATGTTCAATATGAATATTTGATGAAATTTGCGGAGGAAGAAGAGAGTGAAGAAAAGCGTGAAAAAGAACGAGCGAAGGTGATAGAGAGGTTAAATCTTTATCCGTTGACTGCACAAGTTGTGGCAATTGGAATGTTAAATGTTGATTCGTCACAAGGTGTGGTGCTTTATCAAGCGAACGAGAAAGAGGAATGGGAATATGAAATTGATAAGGTGATAAATGTTTTTGCTTCGGATGAATCGAGGAAAGACAAAGTGAAGATAAAATTCATTTCTGGAAGTGAGGCTGAGATAATTCAAAAGTTTTGGGGATATATTTCGAAGTTTAAGACATTTATAACATTTAACGGTCGTGGGTTTGATTGTCCGTTTTTGATGTTGAGGTCTGCAATACTTGGCATAAAGCCGAGCCGTGATCTAATGGAATATAACAGGACAAAGCGTGAACCGCATATTGATTTGCTTGAGGAGTTTACATTTTTCGGATTGACGAGAAAATTTTCGCTTGATTTTTACTGCAAAGTTTTCAATATAGAAAGTCCGAAATCGCATGGAATAACTGGTCATGATATAAATCAACTTTTCAACGAAGGTAGATTTAAAGAAATAGCGCAATACTGCATGTATGATATAATTGCTGAAGCGGAGTTATTTTTCAGGTGGGAGCAATTTTTAAATCCAAAAAACATTGGAAACACCAAAGGATTATGAGATTAACCGAATCACAGGAAAGAGCTGTAAAATCATCAAAACATTTGTCTGTCACCGCAAGCGCAGGTTCTGGCAAGACGACAGTTTTAATTGAAAAATACATCAAGACGCTTGAAGAGCTTATCAATTCTGTTCCAGCTCCAACTGATGATTTCAGCGATATCGTTGAAAGCATCGTGGTTATAACCTTTACTGAAAAGGCTGGAAGCGAACTGAGAAAGAGAGCGACGGAAGCTATAGAGAAAAGGATAAAAGAGGCAATGGATGCAAATGATATCGACGAGTTGAGAAAGTTTGAGAAGTTAAGAGATGCTATGCCATCCGCTGTGATTGGGACTATTCATTCATTTTGTGCGAGAATTCTCAGGGAGTTTGCCGTATCAGCGGGGGTCGATCCTAATTTCACTGTGCTTGAAGGAGCGGAGCGGGATCGAGTGATTGATATAATCACTGAGGATAGGATTAAAAAGTTTTTAGCTCAAAGAGATGAAAAGTCAGCTCAGCTTTTGGATATAGTTGATCGTATGGGGATAAACAACTTTTATAAGTTCATAAAAAAGATCGTTTCTTCAAGAGAGCTTGTTGAGAAGGTCAAGCGAGATATTTATTTGGTCAAAAGCGATGACGAGATAATTGATATGTGGAAAGATAAAATTTTTGGATATGTTTTTAAGGTTTTTGAGGGAAGCAGGATGGTGAATATCTTTAGGAGTTTGGTTGGGCATATTTTTTACGAAGCTACTGATTCAAGCATTAAATTTCGTGGGTTCGCTTCCCAGTTTGAAAATGCGATGGAAAGTGGTGATATCGCAACCGCATACCAAGTTTTTAATGCTGCTTCCGAAATAATTTTTACAGATGAATTGAAATTGCGAAGTAAGGTTGAAAAATTGCTAAGTGGCAGACGACCAGAGGTGCAAGCAGAGGCTTTGCGGGTGCTTGAAATTTTAAAAAGGGTTTATAACGACGTAAGAGATTTATATATTGACAGGTTTGATGAGTTTAAAAATTTTCACCGTCAATATGTTGGTGATACAAGGTTGATAATTTCACTTTATGACGAGATAGTCCGTGAATACGAAGGCTTTAAAATTCAAAATGGATATCTTGACTTTGAAGATTTGCAGTTGAAGGTCAGGGAATTGCTTGAAAGGAATGAAGATGTTAGAAGTGAGCTTTCAAAGAGGTTTAAATACATAATGATCGATGAATATCAAGACACGAATTATTTGCAGTATGAGATCGTGAAGAGTTTGATAAAGGATTTTCTAGAAAAGATAAAACTTTTTGTGGTTGGAGATGATAAACAAAGTATATATGGATTTAGGGGTTCGGATGTTGAGGTTTTTGACAGGACGAGGAGGGAAATTCGAAGCAGAGAGGATGGGGAGGAGATATATTTGGGGGAAAGTTTTCGGCTTTTGAAGGGGATTGCGGGATTTGTTAATCATGTGTTTAGCAAAATTATGGGTGAGAGGATAAGCGTTCATGAAGTTGAGTACAAGCCAATTATTGTTGGAAGGGAAGTTGACGATGATGGCGTTGTTGAAATTCTTGTCGTAAAGAAAGATGACAGTAAAGATGGTAGTTCCGATGAACTTGAAGAGGCGAGGTTTGTTGGAAGGAGGATTTTAAGTTTGCTTCAGGATGAGGATGTATATGTTTATAAGAATGGTGAAAGAAGCAGGGTTGAAGCTGGGGACATCGCTGTTTTGATAAGAAATAGAGATGTTTTGAAACCGCTTGAGAACGCTTTTATTGAGTTGGGAATTCCTTACATAGTTTCAAGTGGGATTGGGTTTTATCAGACGCAGGAGATTTACGATTTCATGAATTATTTAAAGTTTCTTGTCAACACAAATGATGAAGTTGCACTTGTTGGGATTTTACGCTCGCCGTTTTTCGGCGTAAGCGATGCGGAAATCTTCAAAGTTTCAGTTTATGGTCAAGGTTTAAACTTCTGGGAAAAGGTGCGTGATTATGTAAATCGGACAAGTGAGCCAGTGCCATCGGATAGGTTAAGATATGCTGTTGAAATTTTAACAGATGATTTGAAAGTTGCAAACAGGATATCGATCCCATCTTTAATTCAGAGGATAATTAAAAACACTATGTATAACGGTTCGGTCTTGCCGATGCGGAGGGGAGATCAAATAATTGCAAACATTCAGAAGTTAATCGATATCGCCAGAGATTTCGAGTCGAGGGGATTAAATAATCTTTATGACTTCGTTGAGCAACTTAAATTCCTTTCGGAAGAACATCTACGAGAGGGTCAAGCAAGTGTTCAAGTTGGGATCAATGCTGTGCAGATAATGACGATTCATGCTGCGAAGGGACTTGAGTTTCCCGTTGTCGTTTTGCCATTCCTTGGCAAAAAGTTTAAGGTTCGTTCGAGGGAAAGATATAACATTGATGTTGACTATGGGATTGGTCTTGGGATCAGGTATAGAAATGAAAATGAAGTTGAAGGGGATGCGCAGGGATTGCCGATTAATTCCGTTCATCGGCTCATAAGAAATCATAAGACAATAGCGGAGGAGAAAAGAGTTCTGTATGTTGCGATGACAAGGGCAAGGGATATGTTGATAATTTCTGGAGCTTACGGCGCTAAGAGTGAGGATACATATCTTGATTGGGTTTTGAGCGCTCTTGATGTGAGGGATAAAATCGATTATATTCCCGAGGTTAAGATTCCCACAAGGATAACATTTAAAGATAAAGGAGAATTGGATTATACTGTAAAGGTTAAGGTTTACAGGCATACTCATGATTTCACTGAGCCTGTTGTTAGTTCTTTTAAAAGTTCGGTTGATGTTGATATTGACGAGGATAAGATTTTCGTTGAACCGCTTGAATCTAAACCTTACGGTGAATTTTTCGCAGCCACGCAGTTGCAAACATTTTCGCTCTGTCCAATGAAGTTTTATTTGAAGTTTCGGCTTGGGCTTCCTGAGCCGAGGAAAGAATTTGTTCTCGATGAGGGTTTTGAAGACATCGCTTCGGTGCCTTATGAAGACGATTTTAAGGATGAGATTGTTGGGACGGTTAAAGGTAGAATTGTTCATCAGATCCTTGAAAGATGGAGAGGTGAGTTTGATGAAGAGAAACTCGGTGATCTTGCTTGGTTTGTAATTCGTGAGAATGGGATTTCAAATGAGAAAAAGGCGAAAGCTCTTTGGGATTATGTTATTAGTGAGGTTAAAAGAGTTTTGAACTCGGAGTTTGGTAAAAGAGTTTTTTCAGCTGAGGAATATCATACGGAGTATGGGATAACCATGAAATTTGAAGATGCGTATCTAATTGGGAGAATTGATAGATTATATAAGGTGAATGGTGAGTGGGAGATAGTTGATTTCAAAACCGATGATATTAGCCTTGACGAGATCGATGTGAGGAGAAAAGAATATGAGGTTCAGCTTAGCATATATTCCTACCTTTTGAGCAAGCTTTGTCCTAAGCAAAAAGTTTTTCGTTCTTATATTTTGTTTACGAAGTTTCCTGATTCACCTATTGAAATCACACATACGAACGAGACATTAGTGGAAGTTGAGGGTAGAATTAAGAAGTTTGTCGCAGACATAAAAAGGATGGATTTAGATTCGGGTGTTTCAATTTCTTCTGATTTCAAAGAGCATTGCAATTATTGTGGATATTTTAGAGGCGGAAGATGTATTGGGAGTGAGGTATGATATATATTTTGTTAATTTTTGTTAAGAGGGAAGTTAATAAAGTCGTTGGGAAATTGGGTGTTGTGAAGTTTAGCTCCGGCTATTATGCTTATGTTGGGTCTGCCAAGTTAAATTTTGAACATAGGATAAAAAGGCATTTGTTAAAGAAAAAGAAGTTGTTTTGGCATATTGATTATCTTTTGAACAGCAAGGGGGTGGAGATTAAAAAGGTATTTTATTCTGATGGTGCTTTTGAGCATGAAACCGCAAGAAAGATGTCGATTTTCGGCTTTAAAGCGGTGAAGGGGTTCGGTAGTTCAGATTGCAATTGTCTTGGGCATTTGTTTTATGTGGATGACGAGAAAAAGTTTGAAAGTTTGATTAAGGGGATTGGATTTAATCGATACATTTGATTTTTTATTGGTGCCTTTATAACTTAAATAAAAAACAGGCGTTAAATTAACTTCATGGGAAGCTCTCAAAGAGGAAAGATTTATTTTGAGAAGGGGGATATAGTGATAATTCATGATGATTTCTTAACTACATCGATTATACCCCCAAATTCGATAGATTTAATCGTGACTTCGCCCCCTTACAATGTTGATATAAATTATAACTCTTTCAAGGATGATATCCCTTATGAAAAATATCTTGAATTTTCTGAGAAGTGGCTTGAGAAAGCTTATTTGGTTAGCAAACCTGATGGTAGAATGTGTTTGAACATACCGCTTGATAAAAATAAAGGAGGTCAGCAAAGTGTTTATGCTGATATTGTAACAATTGCAAAGCGTGTGGGATGGAAGTATCACTCTACAATCATCTGGAACGAACAGAATATTTCAAAAAGAACCGCGTGGGGTTCATGGCTTTCTGCTTCAGCACCTTTTGTTATTGCCCCAGTTGAGGTTATCGTTGTTCTTTACAAAGAAAGATGGAAAAAGATTAGTGGTAGTGGGAAATCAGACATTAGTAAAGAGGAGTTTATAGAGTGGACTAATGGAGTGTGGAATTTTATGGGCGAGAGTAAAAAAAGGATTGGCCATCCGGCGCCATTTCCTGTGGAATTACCCAAACGATGTATAAAGTTATTCAGTTTCGTTGGTGATACTGTGCTTGATCCTTTTCTTGGAAGTGGTTCAACTTTAATTGCTTGTGTTTTAACTAATAGAAAAGGGATTGGGGTTGAAATTGATAAAAATTATTGTGAGCTCGCTAAGAATAGACTTATAAAAGAGGCACAAATAAACCAGCTCAAATTGGAAATAGACAAAGGGAGTAAAATAAATGGCTAAAGCGAAAAAAACGATTAGTGACTTAATAATGGAGTATTTTCGGAAACATCCTAAAAAGGAATTACAGCATGGACCTGTTGTTGATTGGGTAGAGGAACAGTATTTGAAATTATATGGTAGGAAGCCAAGGGATATTTGGCGAGGAATTCGCAGACTATATCAGGAGGGTTTTTTAATAAAAGTGAGAAAGGGGGTTTACAAGTATGATCCTGACTTAATTCAGAAAAAGGAGTTGCACGATTTTCCCCCGGATGTGAAAGAAGCAATTTTCAAAAAAGATGGATATAAATGTATTGTTTGTGGGCGTGGCAAGGAAGATGGGGTAGAGATACACGCAGATCATAAAATTCCACTTGATAAAGGTGGCACTAACACGATAGAGAATGGCCAAACTTTGTGTTCAGAGCATAATCTCCTTAAAAAGAATTATTCCCAAACAGAGTTCGGGAAAAGATTTCTAATTAGGTTATACCAGGAAGCATTAGAAAAAAATGATAAAAGGATGATCAAATTCTGCGAAGAGATTTTTGATGTTTACGATAAATATGGTATAAATAGCCATATAAAAAGACCAGATCGCAAATTTAGGGAGTCAAAATAAACCCATAAAAAGAGGGAGTTATGATAGACAGAGAGATAGTAAAAGAATTTCTTGAGGATGCAGTCCAAGAGTATGAGGTGCCTGGAGATATATCGATGGACGATCTTGTTGATGTATTTAGAGAATATCTTGAAATCGATGTATATGACTGGTTAAAAGATAATTTCAAATGTTTTTTCAATTATGGAAATCCCGATTGGGATTGGATACGAGAGCAAATCAAAAAGTTTAAGTTGAAATAGTTGCACCTATATTTTTCTCTCTTGCAGAATTGGGGTGGCTTGGGTTAAATTAAAGCAATAAAACAAATTGATGTGATTATGAAGCACATTTACTTTATTTTTTTATTTACCGTTTCAATAGTTGCGCAGCCAAAATTTGAATTTCGGGGATTGTGGGTTGCGGCGAGTCGTCTTGACTTTCCTCTTTCTAATCTGGCTTCTCAACAGAAACAGGAGCTTGATGGGATCGTTGAATTTGCAAGATATGGGAAATTTAACGCTATAATTTTCCAAGTGCTCGCACGCGGTCAAGCGTATTATGAATCAAGTTTAGTTCCATGGGCTTCATTCCTTACCTCACCTTTGATGGTAGATCAAGATGGAACATTATATCCAAATCTCGGCACGCCGCCTGGAACAAAGGAAAATCCACCGCAGTTTTACGACCCGTTGAAATATCTAATTCAAAAAGCGAAACAATATGGGATTGAGGTTCATGCATGGATGAATGTTTATAATCTTTTAACATTGCCTGACACGAGCTATCGTTTAGCTATTTCACAGCCAAGGCATATTGCAATTGATGAAAATAACCGTTGGAATACTAAACTTTTCGCAAAAAATTCACAGGGTGAGTGGCTGATCTCAGGAAATGGTTATAAACTTATTTGGCTTGATCCTGCAAATCCTTTTGTGAGAAATTATCTTGTGAGCGTCGTCGTTGAACTTGTAAAAAATTATGATATTGACGCAATTCATTTCGACTACATTCGTTTTCCCGGAGCTTACACTTATGGTGATTCGTTCAATTATTACTTTTCCAATAGAAGCGATACTGTAAATGGGAATCCATATGGCTTGTCAAGGGATGATTTCGCACGCCTTTCGATTGAAAGATTTGTAAGAGCAGTCTATGACACAGTTAAAAAATTAAAACCGTGGGTTAAGGTTGGCACGACGACGCCAGGAATATACAAAGGTTGGTTGCTCCCGATAAATCAAGCGTTTTTCGATGTTTATCGCGATGGTAGAAGCGACCCAAGAAAGTGGGCACAACTTGGGATCATTGATTATCATGCACCGCAAGTTTATTGGGACATCGGCTCAGATTATGATTTCAGGGTTATAGCGCAGGATTGGAACGCAAATATGTGGGGCAAGCATGTTTACATTGGAATTTATGGAGATAATCCTTACAGCGAGGTTTCGGATGAAATAAATTTTACGAGAAGTATAGCGACAAAGGGCAACATTATTTTCAGGTATACAAATGTGAAAAATTACATCGATTCGTTGAAGTTAAATCAGTATAAAACCTTTTCCATTGTGCCACCGATGCCTTGGAAGGATAGCATCCCACCTAATCCACCTATTGGATTGTCGATAAGGAAGATATCTTCGGATGTTTGGCAACTTGTTTGGTCTAATCCGGAGCCGGCAAGTGATGGTGAAAAACCTGCATATTATGTTGTTTACAGAAGCGAGGGAGATGGAATGGTCAATATAAGTGATCCGGCAAATATAATAGCAATTGTTCCATCTGCATTATCCGTTAACATTTACACTGATAAAATACCTGATACGTCGAAAATTTATACTTATGTTGTGACATCGCTTGATCGATTGAAAAATGAAAGTCAACCATCAGGCTCAGTCATTACGCGTGTCGGTGTTGAATTTATAGTGATGGAATATACCCTTTCCCCAGGATATCCGAATCCGTTTAATTCAGTAGTTAATTTTAGATATAGCGTTCCAGAGGCATCTTTTGTCGATGTGAGAATTTTTGATCTTATGGGAAGAGAAGTGAAGAAAATTACTTTAGGGTTTCATCGAAGCGGTGTATATCAAATTTATTGGGATGGGAAAGATGAGAAAGGTAATGAGGTTGCAAGCGGTATTTATCTATGTAGGATGAACGCTTTTAAAAATGGGAAAATAGTTTTTTCAAAATCGCAAAAGGTTTCACTTTTAAAGTAAACAAAATCTTTCCAAATGCCGAGAAATTTAGAAGTAAAAGCAAGGATAAATAATCTTTCCGCTGCGGAGAAAGTCGCTCTTGAGATTGGAGCAATCTTTGAAGGTGAATTTTTTCAGGTTGATACTTATTTTAATGTCAAAAATGGAAGATTGAAATTGAGAGAATTTGATTCGGGGTTTGCGGAGCTTATCTTTTATCACAGGGTTGAGGATGGGTTTGAGAGGTGGAGCGATTATGAAGTTGTTAAGTTAAGCGATTCGGCGAATTTAAAGAATTTGCTTGTGAAGGCTTGGGGTATTAAGGTAATCGTTGAGAAGAGAAGGAAGGTTTATATTTTCAAGAACGCAAGAATTCATATTGATAATGTTTCTGGGCTTGGAAATTTTATTGAGTTTGAGGTAATTTATAGTGGCGATGAAAAACAATCTGAAGATTTGATGAAGTTTTTGATAAACAAATTTGCTTTAAAGCAGGAAGACTTTATAAAGGTTTCGTATTCTGATCTTTTACTTCAAAAACAAAACGAGAAATGAAATGAGACGCTTTAGGCTTTTGCTCCTTTTATTTTTGTTAATTTTTGCGCTGAATTTGTATGCGCAGCAATTGGTCAAACCGAAAAATATAATTTTGATGATTGGAGATGGTATGGGTCTTGCGCAGATAAGCGCTGGTAAAACTTTCAAAGGTCAGTTAAATCTTGAAAAGATGAAAGTTGTGGGTCTTTTAACTACGCATTCATGCGATGAATATATCACTGATTCGGCAGCTGGGGCAACTGCGATGAGCACTGGATATAAGACGAAGAATGTTAGCATTGGGATTGATTGTAATGGTGAGAAAAGGGAAACTGTTCTTGAATATGCTAGTAAAATTGGAAAATCAACGGGGATTGTTGTCGTTTGTGCGATAACTCATGCAACCCCGGCAGCGTTTGTAGCTCATGTTCCGAATAGAAATATGCAAATTGAGATCGCAGAGCAGATTGCAAAGGAGGCGAACGCAGATATTTATCTTGGCTCTGGTTGGGGATGGTTTTTACCTAAGTCGGAGGGTGGAAGGAGAGAAGATGGGCAAAATTTAATTGAAGTTATGAAGAAACGTGGATATACCTACATTTCAAAACCGGAGGAATTTTACAATCTCAACATAGATAAAGTTAACAAGTTAATTGGTTTGTTCGCTGAGAATCATCCACCTTATGCACCGGATAGAAAGCCGACGCTTGCGGAGATGGTGAAGAAGGCGATAGAATTTTTATCAAAGGATAAAGACGGATTTTTCTTGATGGTTGAGGGTTCACAGATTGATTGGGCAGGTCATGACAATAACAGTGAACAAATTTTGAAAGAGATGGCTGACTTCGATGATGCAATTGGTGTTGCTCTTGATTTTGCTCAAAAGGATGGAAATACGCTTGTAATTGTTACTGCGGATCATGAAACCGGTGGTTATGCGCTTGTTGGCGGTTCTGTTAATGATAAAAAAGTTGAAGGGAAATTTGTTACGAAAAATCATACTGGGATAATGGTTCCAGTTTTTGCCTTTGGGCCTGGGGCTGGTGCTTTTGCGGGATTTGGAGATAATACGCTGATAGGAAAGATAATTTTTGAATATCTCAAAAAGTAATTAAATTGGGTTGCGAAGTTAAAAATTTAGTTAAAAGAGGTGAAGGTAAGTCATGAGTCGTGCAGGCAAAAAATCTTTACAAAAGAAAGAGAGCAAGAAAAAAACTCCTGCTCGAAAAGGTCGTAAGCTTAAAGAGTTAGATGAGAGATCGATTGAGATTTTGCCCGTGATTGAATATGCAATTTATGAAGTTGATAAAATTTTTGAGAATCAAGGTGATAAATTGACGGACAGTTATCTTGTTTCTTCTCTGAAAGACTTGGTTCATGTGATTAAGTCTAAATCGTTTGAGACGCTTCTTCAAGAGGTGAGGGATGAGTTAACTGAGGATGCTGATGTGATACATTGGAATATTGTTTCGAAGATTGGGGAGCACATTGAAGAGAATGATTTGAATTATTCGAGCAAGGATATTATAAATGCAATTGAAGGATTGATTGAGACAATCAAACTTCAGATGTCAAAGGAAAACCCAAGAGCATATCTTTCGTTTCTCTCTGAGATAATGCGGGGCATGAATATGAAAACCAGTAGAGACATCGAATTCCCAGCTGATGAAGATGATTATTTTGATGATGAGGAGAATTATTGAAACTTCATATAAAAAGTTCTTATGGGATTTAAATGTGGTATAGTTGGCTTGCCCAATGTTGGTAAGTCAACGCTTTTTAATGCACTCACATTTTCAAGCGTCCCTGCGGAAAATTATCCCTTCTGTACAATCGATCCAAACTTTGGCGTTGTTCCTGTTCCTGATGAAAGATTAAAATTGCTTGGAAAGGTTTTCAATCCCAAGCGTGGGGTGACGCCAGCTGTTATTGAATTTGTTGATATTGCTGGGCTTGTCAAAGGAGCGAGCAAGGGTGAAGGTCTTGGAAATCAATTTCTTGCCCATATTCGTGAGGTCGATGCGATAATCCACATTGTGAGATGTTTTGAGGATGAGAATGTAGCGCATGTCAACGGCGATGTTAATCCCAGACGTGATATTGAGATTGTTGAGATGGAGTTAATTTTGAAGGACATTGAAACGATTCAGAGAAGAATTGAAAAAATTAGAAATATCGCAAGAAGTGGAGATAAAAAAGCTCAGCATCAGCTTTCAATTTATGAGGATTTACTTTCTCATTTAAACAATGGGAAGTTTGCAAGTTCATTTAAATTTCATCCAGAGGATAAAGCGTTAATTGATGAACTTCACTTGCTTACGAACAAACGTTTCATTTATGTCGCAAATGTTGACGAAGCGGGTTTGAAGGGAAATAAATATGTTGATGAGGTTGTAAAGATAGCTCAAAGTGAGGGAGTCCCTGTTCTTGTCATATGTGCAAAGCTTGAGGCAGAACTTGCTCAATTAACCGAGGAGGAAAGAAGGGAATTTTTAAAAGAGCTTGGACTTGATGAACCTGGTTTAAATAAAGTGGTGAAAGCTGGTTATGAGGTGCTTGATCTTATAACTTTTTTCACTGGAAATGAAAATGAGGTTAGAGCTTGGGCTGTCAAAAGGGGAACAACTGCTTATGAGGCAGCTGGTAAGATTCACTCAGATTTTCAAAAAGGATTTATAAAGGCTGAAATCATGCGGTGGGATGAACTGGTAAAATATGGTTCGGAACATGCGCTTAGAGAACATGGGCTTGTGAAGTTTGAAGGAAAAGAATATATAGTTCAAGATGGGGATGTTATCTTATTCAGGTTTCAGACTTGAAAGGGGTGGGGCGTTTGAAACATTTTTCCATTGCTAATTCGTCAAAATTTTTTGAAAATCTTCAAAAACAAATTGAGGCGTTGAGATGAAACTTGCAAGATTGCTTTTTATAACTTTAATGATCTTTTATTCCGTTTATTCCGTTGCTGTTTCGCAGAAAAAACCCGCACAGGTTTCGAAACCGACCACATTAAAGTATGACACGAGTTTATATCGAGCGATGCAATGGCGAGAGATTGGACCGTTTAGAGGTGGAAGATCAATTGCAGTTGCGGGGCACCCTGAACAACCTTTGACTTACTATTTTGGAGCAACTGGTGGTGGAGTGTGGAAAACAACGGATGGTGGCGTGACATGGGTTAATATCTCTGATGGATTTTTCAAATCAAGTTCAGTTGGTGCAATTGCGGTTGCTGAATCAGACCCAAATGTGATTTATGTTGGAATGGGTGAGGCATGTTTGAGAAATAATATCTCGATTGGTGATGGGGTTTATAAATCTGAAGACGCTGGGAAAACATGGAAACATCTTGGGCTTGCTGAAACAAAGGTTATTTCAAAAATTCGTGTCCATCCAAAAGATGCCAATATTGTTTTTGTAGCTGCACTTGGAAATCCTTTCGCTCCGTCCCCGGAACGTGGTGTTTACAAATCAACTGATGGAGGTAAGACGTGGAAAAAGGTTCTTTACAAAGATGAGAAAACTGGAGCTGTTGACCTTGTGATTGATCCGACAAATCCACGCGTGATTTATGCTTCGATGTGGGAAGTTTATAGAAACTTCTGGACGCTTTCAAGCGGAGGTCCTGGAAGTGGACTTTGGAAATCAACCGATGGCGGTGAAACGTGGGTTGAGATTTCAAATAATCCTGGTTTCCCCAAAGGTATAAAGGGAAGAATCGGAATTGCGGTATCCCCAGCAAAACCCGACCTTGTGTGGGCTCTTGTCGAAGCAGAAAATGGTGGACTATTTAAATCAGAAGATGGTGGCGCAACTTGGAGAAAAATAAATGACGACAAACGACTTTGGCAAAGACCATTTTACTATATGCATGTTTTCGCTGATCCCAAAAATCCTGATGTTGTCTATGTTTTAAACGTTCAATTCTTAAAATCAATTGATGGTGGCAGAACTTTTAATGTTGTCCGAACACCCCACAGTGATCATCACGACCTTTGGATAAATCCAAATAATCCTGATATAATGATCCACGCGAGTGATGGTGGTGCATCGGTTACATTTAACGGTGGCTTAACATGGACTGAGCAAGATTATCCAACCGCACAATTTTATCATGTCCTTGTTGATAACCAGTTTCCATATTACATCTACGGGGCTCAACAAGATAACACGACAGTTGCAATTGCAAGCAGAACAACGGGTTTTGGAATTGATAGAACTGACTGGTTCCCAGTTGGTGGTGGTGAAAGTGGTTACATCGCTGTCAAACCAGATAATCCCGATATAGTCTATGCTGGAAGCTATGGAGGATTGCTTACAAGATTTGATAAAAAGACAAAAGAGACTAAGAACATAAGCGTTTGGCCCGAGTCACCAATTGGGAGTGGCGCTAAAGATATTAAATATCGTTTTCAATGGACATATCCAATTGTTATTTCTCCTCATGATCCAAATGTTTTGTATGTAACTGGCAATCATGTTTTTAGAAGCACAGATGAAGGTATGAGTTGGGAAGTTATAAGCCCGGATTTGACAAGGAACGATACTTCAAAAATTGGTCCATCAGGTGGTCCTATAACAAAAGACAATACGACGGCTGAATATTATTGCACAATTTATGCCTTTGCGGAGTCACCTGTTAAAAAGGGAGTTTTATGGGCTGGTTCTGATGATGGACTTATTCATGTTTCAACTGACAATGGGAAAACATGGGTTAATGTTACACCGAAGGAGTTGCCTGAGTGGAGTTTGATAAGCATAATAGAGCCGTCTCCTTTTGACGCTGGAACAGCTTATGTGGCAGCGACGAGATATAAACTTGGAGATTTCAAGCCATACATTTTCAAGACGACGGATTATGGAAAGACATGGAAGAAAATTGTAAATGGTATCCCCGATGGGCACTTCACTCGTGTTGTTAGAGCTGATCCAAATCGAAAAGGGTTACTTTATGCTGGGACCGAATATGGAATTTATGTTTCATTTGATGATGGAGAAAATTGGCAAACATTGCAACTTAATTTACCAGTGACCCCAATTTATGATATTGCAGTCCAGGCGAGGGAAAAAGATCTCGTTGTTGCAACGCACGGACGCTCATTTTGGGTTCTCGATGATTTAACTCCACTTTACCAACTTGGTGATGAGGTTGCAAATTCAGATGTTTATCTCTTTAAGCCGAGAGATGCTTATAGGATGCGTGGAGGTGGCGGTTTCAGAGTTCCTGGTGCTTCGATTGGGCAAAATCCACCCAATGGAGTGATTGTTTACTATTACTTTAAAGAAAAACCGAAGGATGAGGTGAAGCTTGAATTTTACGATGAAAATGGAAAGCTGATAAAATCATTTTCAAGTAAACCTGCTGAAGAAAGACCAACGCCAGCTGCGGAAGAATTCGGGATGTTTCCTGGTGGACCTGAAGCGCAAAGAGTTCCAGCCGAAGCTGGTATGAATAGATTTGTTTGGGATATGCGCTATCCAGATGCAGAAAACCTTAAAGATATTCGTTTCTGGAATTGGGGTGGAACAATTAGAGGTCCTGTGGCTGTTCCTGGAAGATATCAAGTAAAGCTCATCGTTGGAAAGAAAGGATTAACTCAATGGTTTGAAATTAAAAAAGATCCAAGGATTAATGTGACGAATGAAGAATTCAAAGAGCAATTCGATCTTTTGATAAAAATCAGGGATAGGTTAAGCGATGCGAATAGGGCTGTTAACACGATTAGAGATGTAATTAAACAGATGGATGCATTTGTTGAAAGGGTGAAAGGGACTGGAAATGAAGAGAAAGTTGTTAAGCTCGTTAAACCTTTAAAAGAGAAATTGACGGCGATTGAGGGAGAAATAACTCAAAATAAGGCAAAAAGTTCACAAGACCTTTTAAATCATCCTGTTAAGTTGAACGGTAAGCTTGCTTCGCTTGCAAGCGCTGTTGCGAGTGCTGACTCGAAACCGCCCAAGCAGATGTATGAAGTTTTTGAGGATTTGTCAAAGCGACTCGATGTTCAATTAAATAAACTTAGAGAAGTGCTTGAAAAGGATATTCCAGAGTTTAATCGCGCTGTGAAGGAGCTTGAGATACCTGCTGTTATAATTTCTAAATAAACGAAGTTTTATCGGTGTTGAAAGTTAAACTGTTAAGTTGTTTAGTGTTTTTCTTGGTGAGTTCATTTGCTTGTCTTGGGCAACAACAAGACACGGTTAAGATATATTATTTGCAAGAAGAGGTAGAAGTCGTGGCATATCGTGCGGGTGGAGAAGTTTTGAACTTACCAATGGCTGTGACAATGGTTGATTTTAATGATATCGGTTTGAAGCGGAAGTTATCGCTGTCTGATGTTTTAAATGTCCCTGGGGTTCTTGTTCAAAGCAGAGCCGGAGCCCAAGATGTTAGGATAACAATTCGGGGCTTCGGCTCTCGTGGTTATGGAGATAAGTCGAATGCAGGAACAATACGCGGAATTAAAATTCTTGTCGATGGCTTTCCTGAGACAGAACCTGACGGGAGAACCTCGCTTGATTTCGTGGACCTTCTTGCGGTTGAAAGAGTAGAAGTTATACGCTCGAATTCTTCAACCCTTTTTGGGAACGCATCTGGTGGAATTATTAACTTTGAAACTGTTAAACCAAGAGGTTCATTTGTTGAATTAAGTTCAACTGCTGGAAGTTTTGGGCTTTTTCAATCCAATTTAAAAATTGGAAGAAATTTTGAAAACGGAGATGCTCTTATCTATGGTACCTTATCTAATTTCGATGGTTGGAGAGAAAACAGCGCAGTACAAAAGAAACAGATTTATTCTGTTTTGAGATTAAATGTTGGTAAGCAGGCAAATCTTAGAATTATAACTGGTTTTGCTTCAAATCTTTTTCATATTCCTGGACCCCTGACATTTGATGAGTTTTTATCAAATCCAGGGAAGGCTAACTCCGTCTATCTGCAGCGCAGGGAAAGAAGGTATAACCGCGTTGGGAAGATTGGAGTTAATTTGACAAGCTCTTTAAGGCAAAACCACACTTTTGAGATGAGATTGTATTTCGTCCCGAAAGTTTTGCAACGCTCTGAGAGGAACACATTTCGTGATTTTAATCGATATTTTCTTGGTGCTGGTTTAACTTACATCTATTCCAATGAAAGCGCCATTTTTAAGCCCAAAGTTTTTGTTGGTTATGATGATTCATATCAAGATGGGACGATTTTATTTTATAGTTTGAAAAATGGTAATAGGGGCGATTCTCTTCGAACCAATAAAAGGGAAGGAGCGCGTTCAGGTGGTTTTTTCGCTCGTTTTGAGTTTCAGCCATTTACTGGGATTATTTTTAGCTTTGGTGGACGGTATGATTTTCAAAGCTATTTAAGTGAAATTTACCCTTCCGCTGTGAATAGACAAACGCAGAGAGATATTCTTAAGTTAAATCATTTCACCCCGTCGTTTTCTGTTTTATTTAAGGTGAGCAAAAGTAACTCTATTTATTTGACTTTAAGTGGAGGCGTTGAGAATCCCGCTTTTAACGAGGTTGACCCACCGCCAGAATTGAGCGGTGTTCATTTAAATCCATTTTTGAAACCAATGAGTTCCCAAACATGGGAGCTGGGATTTAAGGGCGCATCAGTTTTTGAAAATTTCCCAGTTTCGGGATTTTTATACTCTTTCTCGATTTTCCAGATAAAAATTCAAAACGAAATAGTTCCGTATGCTAATGGTAGTTGGTTTTTCTCTGCTGGTGAATCGCGAAGAAGAGGATTTGAATTTGGTGGTGAGCTTGATCTCAATAAGTGGGCAGATTTAAGGTTTGCTCTTACTTACCTTGATGCAAAATATATCAAATATGAAAATGAGCTTGGGGATCACGCTAATAAATTTGTCCCTGGAATACCAAAGTTGTGGGGGAACATAGATTTAAAGCTTGATTTTAAGCCGTTTATTTTGGGTTCAGAAATTTTATATGTTGGTAAGTATTTTGCAAATGATGCGAATGAAATAGAAGTTTCGGATTATGCCATCGTGAATATATCAAGTGGACTTGAGTTTAAAATTGCATCATTTAAAATTTTTCTTGTCTTCGGAGTGAACAATTTGACGAACAAAAAGTATGTTGCTTCTGTTTTTATAAACCCGGAAAGAAAACTTCCTTATGCATATATTGAGCCAGGGCTCCCAAGGAATTGGTTTGGTAGTGTTTCAATCAGGTTTGGCGCTGAATAAGGTTATGCTTTTCCATTTGATTTGGAACAATAAGCTCAGCGTCAAATGTTGCTGGTTCTATTTGAATTGTTATATGTTCAATGTTTGAGCTTTCCTTGATCACATTTTCGATTTCAGTTAATAAAATGTTTAATTTCTTTCTGTCGATTTCGCCTTTAACTCTAACATGAGCCGTTAGTATGTTTTTCCCACTTGCCAAGGTCCACACGTGAAGGTCGTGCACCGCTATAACTTCTGGAATTTCAAAAAGCTGATTTATAATTTTATCAATGTTGACATCCGATGGGGTCCCTTCCATCAAGATATGGATTGAATCCTTAACTAATCTTATCGAGTTGTAGGCAATTATGATGCTTATTAAAAGGCTCGCTATTATATCCGCATAGAACCATTTAGCGACGACGATCAAAATCCCAGCACTTATTGCCCCAATCGAGCCAAGCGCGTCCGATATCACATGAAGATAAGCGGAGCGCATATTTAAATTTTTTTCCCTTTCGGAAAAAAGTATAATCCCCGCCAAAATGTTGGCAATTAGACCAGCGGTTGCGACGATTAACATCTCAAATCCCTTGACAGCTGGTGGATTTTTGAAGCGCTCAAATGCTTCGATTAAGATGTAGCCAGAGATCAACATCAACAATATCCCGTTGATAAAAGCAGCGAGTATCTCGGCTCTATGGAATCCGTACGTTTTGCTTTTTGTGTTTCGATTTTCAGCTATTTTAAAGCCAAGCAAGCTTATGGTTATTGCGAAGATATCAGTCAACATATGCCCAGCATCGGAAATAAGAGCAAGGCTATTTGTAAGAAATCCCGCAGTTAATTCTAAGACGAAGAAAGCAAGCAGAATCACCAGGACAAGGTTCAATTTTTGTCTAAATTTTTCATTCATTTTCAGTCACTTTTTGATTTTGCAGTGAGAATTTAAAATTAAATTTCTCAACTTGCAAATCTTTGGCTCAGTTTGTAAATTTTAAAAAAATAATTTCGTTTCCGCCAAAGATGATAAAGGATGAGTTCAAGCCTGTTTTGATGACGTTTGAGGAGTTGATGCAGCACTTTGAAAATTTTTCAAATGAGCTTTCAAATAAGCGTGAGGATACAAAGGGAACCTATACGCGGGCTTTGCGCGAATTTTTACGATGGTTTGCGGTTGATAAAAAATTTCGTTTCCTTGTGGAAGATGTACAGAGGTATAGAGATTACCTGACGCATATAAAAAAACTTTCCCCAGTTTCGGTATCAACATATTTGACCGCATTAAGGCGTTTTTGCGAATACCTTAAATTGATCGGTGTTATAGAGAAAAATCCAGCGAAGAGAATCCCTGGGAATAAAAGACCTGCATCCCATAGCCGAGAATTTTTAACTTGGGAGGAGATAGATCAGCTTCTTTCAAGCGTTGAAAGAAAGGACGAGGCGGGATATAGGGATTATGCTATGATAAAAATGATGCTTGGTTGCGCGATGAGTGAACTGGAACTTTCAAATGCCGATGTCGGTGATCTAAAAGTTGTAAATGATCAGTATATAATTTATGTTCAAGGCAAGGGGAAAGATGTAAAGGATGAAGTTGTTCCTGTCCCAGATGATGTTGTTAAGGCACTACATGATTACTTCACTGTAAGGAGTAAGCGTCAGCCTGTAGAACCGAGCCAACCGATGTTTGTGAGTTTGGGTCCTAAGAATACTGGCGAGAGATTAACAAATAAAGGGATAAGGATAATCATAAACGAGTATTTAAAAAAGTCAGGTGTTAAAAAAGGCAGAAATAGAAAACTAACTCCTTACTCGCTCAAACATACTGCTGCGATGATAATGGTTGAAAACGGAGCAACGCCTGAGGAGTTGAAAAAAAGGTTGCGACTTGGTAGTATTGAAACAGCGATGATTTATTTCAGACAGAAGGGAAAACTTGGAAAACCGCCACAAAAATCAGATGCGATACAATTATCACTTCTTTAATCAAAAATAAAATTTTGAGGTGGACTTAGAAAATGCAAGTTCGTTATCCTTTTCAAGAAGTTGAGGAAAAATGGAGAAGATATTGGGAAGAGAAAAAGATTTACAAGGTCAATTTGAGAAACCCGAGAAAGAAACTTTACTGTCTTGTTATGTTTCTTTATCCGTCGGCTGATAAACTTCACATCGGGCATTGGTATAATTACGGTCCGACGGATACATGGGCTCGATTGAAAAAAATGCAAGGATATGATGTCTTTGAGCCAATCGGTTATGACGCTTTTGGTTTGCCAGCTGAAAATTATGCGATTAAAACAGGTATCCATCCACATGACAGCACCCAGCAGAACATAAATGTAATTCGTCAGCAGTTGAAACAGATAGGAGCAATGTATGATTGGGATCATGAGATAGATACATCAAAGCCAGAGTATTATAAATGGACGCAATGGGTTTTCTTGCAACTTTACAAAATGGGGCTCGCTTACAAGGCACCTGGACCTGTGAATTGGTGTCCAAGCTGTAACACCGTGCTTGCAAATGAACAGGTGATCGATGGTGCATGTGAAAGATGTGGAACCCCCGTGGTTAGAAAGTTTTTAACTCAATGGTTTTTCAAAATCACTCAGTATGCTGAAGAACTTTTAGAAGGGCTTGACAAACTTGACTGGCCTGAGAAGACAAAAATTATGCAAAGAAATTGGATAGGTAAAAGCATTGGGGCTGAAATTGAATTTACGGTCGCAGATACGGGAGATAAATTTTCTGTGTTTACAACTCGACCAGATACAATTTTTGGTGCAACTTATGTTGTCCTTGCACCCGAACATCCACTTGTTGAGAAGATTACAAAGCCTGAGTATAGAGAACAAGTGCAAGCATATCTTGACTTTGTCGCCCATGAGACGGAGATAGAAAGAACATCAACCGAAAAAGAAAAGACTGGTGTATTCACAGGAGCTTATGCGATTAATCCGGCGACAAAAGAAAAAATTCCAATATGGATTGCTGATTATGTTTTGATTCACTATGGAACTGGGGCGGTTATGGGAGTTCCCGCGCATGATGAAAGAGATTTTGAGTTTGCAAAGAAATTTAACCTTCCAATTAGAAAAGTTATACTTAAACCTGGGACGAATCCTGAAGATGAGCTCGAAAGCGCGTACATTGAACCAGGAATTATGATAAATTCGGGAAAATACAATGGGATGAACTCCGAAGAAGCTTGGGAAAAAATTGTTGAGGATTTGAGCAAGGAAGGTATAGCGAAAAAGACCGTTAAATATCGCTTGCGTGATTGGCTTATTTCAAGGCAAAGATATTGGGGTGCGCCGATCCCGATTGTTTACTGTGAAAAATGTGGGGAGGTTCCAGTTCCTGAGGATCAACTTCCAGTTTTACTTCCATATAATGTTGATTTCAAACCAACGGGTGAATCACCCCTTGCAAGATGTGAAGAATTTATAAATACGACTTGTCCCAAGTGTGGAGCGCCAGCTAAGAGGGACCCTGACACGATGGATACATTTGTCGATTCATCGTGGTATTACCTACGCTACTTTACACCGCATCTTGATACAGCACCGTTTGATAAGGAACTTGTAAAAATTTGGTGTCCAGTGGATAAATATGTCGGTGGAGCTGAGCACGCAACAATGCATCTGCTTTATGCGAGATTTATAACCAAGGCATTGAGGGATGCAGGTCATATTGAATTCGATGAACCATTTTTGAGCTTGTATCATCAGGGAACGATTACGAACAAAGGGGCAAAAATGTCAAAGAGCAAGGGTAATGTTGTGAACCCTGATGATTTCGTGAGCAAGTATGGTTCGGATGTTTTCAGGTTATATTTGATGTTTATGGGTAGATATGACGAGGGTGGGGATTGGAGCGATGAAGGTATAAATGGAATGTGGAGGTTTGTTAACAGGGTTTATAACTTTGTCCTTGATAATAGAGAATTATTAAGAAGTGTAAAGCCAAGGGATAAATATGACCTTAATTTGCTTGGGGATTACGCGAAGGCAATTTATAGGAAAACTCATAAGACGATAAAGAAAGTAACGGATGACATTGATACATTCAACTTTAACACTGCGATCGCTGCATTGATGGAACTTTTCAATTTGCTTTCTGAATTTGATAAAAATCTTCATGATGATCTCACGCGAGAGGTTTTCGTCCATTGTATGAAAAGATTTATTATAATGCTTGGTCCACTTGCCCCGCACCTTGCTGAGGAATTGTGGGAAATTTCTGGTGAAAATGAAAGTTTGTTCGTTGGAAGTAAATGGGTTGAACCTGACGAATCGGCATTGAAGGAGGAAGAAGTTACAGTTGTAGCTCAAGTTAATGGAAAAGTAAGAGCAAGGATCAAGGTCCCGATCGACTTGGATGATGAAACCCTTAAAAATATCGTTTTAAACGATGCTGGTGTTCAAAAGTATCTGAGCGGTAAGAAAATTTCAAAGATTGTGGTTGTGAAAAATAAACTTGTAAGCATCGCTTGTGAGGATTAAAACTTTTATATTATTTATCGTTCTCTCAACTTTCATATTCGGATGCGATAGGAAAGTTAAAAAAATTCCCATAGCACATAGCTTATCATCTGATGAATATGTTTACTTTATCTCACAAAGGGATTCGCTCCCAAGCATCTACGGAATTAGCTTGAACGATTATAAGATTGAGAAAATTTTGCCAGATACATTTGCTGGCGTCTGGGAGATAAAATTTTCCCCGCTTGGAAATGTTGCTCTTTTCAAAACCGCTGATTTTGAGGGAACTGTTGGTGCTGGTTTTTTTAGCATAAAAAATCCCCGTATTTATCTTTTTGACATAACGACTGGCGAAGTTGCTTTGCTTAAAACATTTGATGATTCTTGGAGTGTTAAGATAAGATGGCTAAATGCTGACACGGTTGAAGTTTACAGAATAAGTGGGGGCTATCAAACGGGAGAAAACTTTAAACTTGAAATTTACGGGTTTGACTCGGCAGGAGATTTGCTTTATAAAAGAGAGAAAGAGTATGACTGGAGAAAGGGTGAATTTCCTGAAGAAGTTTTAGATTTAAAATTAAATGCCCCAGATGGAAAAAAGAGTGTCGAGATAAAGAATGATTCATTGCTTGGTGTTAAGAGAATTTATTTTTGGGACGGTTTTAAGAGATTTGAAATTTTTGAGACAAAATGGAAAATAGAACAACTTGAGTGGAGTCCAGATGGTATGTATTTTGTCTTCAGAGTTGTAAATATAACACCTGAAGTGGTTGAAAGGAAAAATGTTAAAACTGGGGAAATTTATTTTTTTGATGTCGAAAAAAGAAATCTCTACAAGATAAGCTCGGGAAGTGGTTTTTTTAACTTTAGATTTATAGACGATACCAGAATAGTTTTTGACAAAGGATTTGAAAATGATGCGGAAATTTATATGTATGACCTTTTTGAGAAGAAGATGAAGCAATTGACGAATGATGATTATCCAGATGGCGTTTTTGGAATTCCAAAAGTTTTAGGATTCAGCGCATAATAAATGAAAGGTAAAAGAAAGACATTGTCGGTTGTGATAATCGCTGGTAATGAAGAGGGAAAAATCGCTGATTGTCTTGAAAGCGTTAGTTGGGCTGATGAAATTATAGTTGTTGATTCTGAAAGCAAAGATAGAACAGTTGAAATAGCTAAAAGATACACGGACAAAGTTTTTATCAAAAAGTGGGAAGGATACGCTCCTCAAAAACAGTTTGCGATTGGAAAAGCAACATGTGATTGGGTTTTGAGTTTAGATGCTGATGAAAGGGTTTCGCCAGAGCTTAGAAAGGAAATCGAAAGCATACTTGAAAGCGAAACAGAATATGATGGTTTTTATGTTCCAAGGAGAAATTTTTTTCTTGATAAGTGGATAAAGTCCTGCGGTTGGTATCCTGATTATCAACTACGCCTGTTCAAAAATGGGAAAGCTCGGGTGACACCGAAAAAAGTTCACGAAGGATTCATCGTTGATGGAAAAGTTGGTTATTTAAAGGGAGATTTAATTCATTTAACGCATGTTGATTTATTTGACACCTTTGAAAAGATAAATCATTATTCAAGTCTGAGCGCTGAGGAAAGAGCATCAAAGAGGGTGGTGAAATGGTATCACATACTTTTTGCTCCTTTTCTTGCTTTCTTGAGTCATTTTATCTTAAAGCGTGGGTTTTCGGATGGGGTTTATGGATTGATGGTTTCTTTAAATCATGCTATGACGAAACTACAAACATACATGAAGATTTGGGAAATTCAAAATGTTAAATCAAAAGTCGAAAATAAGCTCGAGAGATAATTTTCGAGTTTTCTTAAGAGTGTTGAGTTATGCTAGACCTTATTGGAAGTATCTTGCTTTATCCTTTTTTTTCACGGTTTTGTTTTCCATTTTTAGTGGCGTTTCAATTTATCTTGCCATTCCGCTTCTTGAAACTCTCTTCTCGCAAGATTATATATCTGCGCTTGAAAAAATAGGGGGTTCTTCTCAGGGTGGATTTTTAGGCACGATGAAGAAAGAGTTTTTCGGATTTTTGTTTAGATATGTTTTTTCGGGGACACATTCTGAGGCGTTGGTAAAAATTTGCCTTATTATAGTTCTCGCTTTCTTTCTTAAAAATGTCTTTGGTTATTTTCAATCTTACTTTATGGCTTACGCCGAACAAGGACTTGTAAAAGATATAAGGAATGCGGTTTATAGACATTTGCATACTCTATCGCTCGGATATTTCACAAACGAAAGGACGGGAAATTTAATCTCAAGGATAACAAATGATGTTGCGGTGATAAATACTGGGATTTCTGCAACATTTTTGAATCTTGTAAGGGAACCGTTGTTGATAATTGTCTTTCTTGGAATTGCTTTTTCTTTAAGTTGGAGATTAACACTTTTATCATTGGTTGTTTTGCCGTTTGCGCTTTATTTTATCGGTAAGCTTGGTTTGAGAATACATAAGGAAAGTTGGACAACGCAGGAACGAATGGCGGATATGACATCGGTTTTGCAGGAGACAATTACGGGGATAAAAGTTGTGAAAGCATTTGGAATGGAGGAATTTGAAAATAAAAAGTTTCAAAAGGAGACTTGGAGATATTTTAAATCGTTGCTTAAAATCGTGAGGATAAGAAATCTTGCAAGCCCAATAACTGAATTTTTAAGCGTAATCGTTGGAGTTGTTATAATCTGGTATGGGGGGATGCAAGTTCTTGAGCTTGGAACGATGAGGGCAAGCGAATTTTTAACTTTTCTCATTGCGATATTTCAGATAATGCCACCTGTTAAGGAACTTACAAGTGTAAATAATAGAATTCAAGAATCAACGGCAGCTGCTAAACGAGTTTTTGAGGTTCTTGATATCGAGCCAGAGATAAAAGAAGTTGAAAATGCAATTGAGCTTAAAGAGTTTAAAGATAAAATTGTCTTTGAGGATGTGTGGTTTTCATATAATGGGCAAAGTGATGGTGATTTTGTGCTTAAAAATATAAATCTTGTCGTTAAGAGGGGTGAGATACTTGCAATCGTTGGTCCCAGTGGCGCTGGGAAATCAACACTTGTTGATTTAATTCCGCGGTTTTACGATCCAACGAGAGGAAGGATTTTAATTGATGGGATTGATCTTAAGCTATTGAAGATAAAGTCTCTGCGTGATAAAATTGGTATTGTCACACAGGAGACGATTTTATTTAATGACACTGTTAAAAACAATATCGCTTATGGTCTTGATGATTGCCCGATGGAAAAGATAATTGAAGCAGCGATTGCGGCAAATGCGCACGAGTTTATTATGCAACTTCCACAAGGGTATGATACTCTCATAGGTGAAAGGGGAACAAAGCTTTCCGGCGGGCAGAGACAAAGGATTTCAATAGCAAGGGCACTTCTAAAAAACCCACCAATTTTAATTCTTGACGAAGCAACCAGCAATCTTGATACTGAATCAGAAATCCTTGTTCAAGAGGCAATTGAGAGATTGATGAAAAACAGAACTGTTTTTGTGATAGCACATCGCCTTTCAACAATAAGAAATGCCGATAGGATAATTGTCCTTGAAAATGGTAGAATTGTTCAAGAGGGAAGACATGACGAATTGATAAAACAGGATGGGCTTTATCGTAAACTTTATGAAATGCAATTTAATCTCTGACATCATTAGATTTTAATTTCCGTAAAAATAAACTTGAGCTTTGCGATTGAACTTTAAAAAATTAACTTCTTCGAGAATTTACGATTTGTTAATATATCTTTTTCTAACCCTTCAAGTTGCAAGTGTATTTTTTTCAATCGCTGTTTCATCTGTTTCGTTTGCCATTACGGGATTGCTTTTCGTTTTTAAGGTTCTTTCAAATCGTAATGAAATAAAAGGATTGAAAACAACGCTTGATTTATTTTTTCTCGCTTTTGTCGTTGTTGAAATTTTAAGTGCGATTTTTTCTGAGTATAGGGCTGAAGCCTTTTCTCATGCGAGGCGTGTTCTTTTGATATCGGTTTTCTATATGGCAATTTTTGTCCTAAAGGATGCAAAGAGAATTTACAGCACGATACTTGGACTTGGAATTGTAGCAGCGATTATTTCAATAATTGAACTTGTTGTTTACTATTTTCGAGTTGATGTTTACTGGCTTGGTGTTTTTCAGATTTCGATGACAGCAGGAGAGCTGAAAATGATAATTTTACTTCTGCTTTTCCCATTATACCTTGACAGAGAAATAGCTTTCAAAAAGAGAGCCTTGGTGCTTTTACTCATAGCTCCGATATATCTTACATTTCTTTTAACCTTTGTCAGGAGTGCATGGTTGGGATTTTCGATAGGATTGTTGGCAATTGTTCTCTTAAAATACAGATATTTTTTGCCAGGTTGGGCGTTTCTTGTTGCCGTGTTTTATTTTTTCTTTCCATTGAAATATCAATATGCTCAATTTTCAGATGTGACGAAATCTGAGACGACAGTCGCAAGGTATATGATGTGGAAAACAGGTGTTAGAATGTTTGCTCATAAGCCTTTGCTTGGCTATGGTGATATTGATCTTTACAAAATTTATTTAAGGTTTAGACCTAATCCCGCCCCCGATGAAAGGCATGGACATCTTCACAATAATTTTATAATGTGGCTTGTGTTGTTTGGGATTGTTGGTTTTGCTGTTTTAAGTGGGCTTTTTATAAAAATGCTGATCGATATGTTTGTCTTTTATAAAAGTTTTGCATCGATTCCCATGTTAAGAGACTTCATCCTTGCTGGAATTGGCATCTTTTTCGCATTTCATGTAAGTGGAATGTTTGAGTGGAGTTTTGGGGATGCTGAAATAATGACAAGCTTCTGGTTTGTTTCAGGAATTGTTTACTCTGTAAATAAAAACTTAAAAAGGCAAAATGAACCCCAAACTTGAACTTTTATATGTTATCTCAAGGCTCAGTTGGGGTGGGCTTGAAATGAACATTCTACGGCTTGCGAATGAGATGATAAAGAGAGGACATAGTGTAACCATTGCTTGTAATCTGAAGGGAAGATTATTTCAGGAGTTGGTCAAAATCTTCAATGGCGAGAAAAGAAAGATTGAAACTGTTGGTTTAAGCAGTAACTTTGCTGAAAATTTGGCGACATTACTAAAAATTTTGAAACAAAAACAATTTAGTATAATTCACATTTTTAACTCAAGCGATTTGAAGCTTGTCTCACTGGCTGTTATTTTACAAGCGGGGAATCAAGCACTTATCTTAGATCCCCAAATTGGAGTCGGTGTAAGTAAAAAAGATTTGCTTCATAAAATTTTTTATAAAAAGGTTGACACTGTAATTGCTATTTCGAAGGATGTTGCAAATGGTTTTTTGCAAAACCTACCGATAGATGAAAATAAGTTAAAACTTATTTACCCAGGCGTTGATGTCGGAAAATTTAGGTTCAGCGAGCAAAGTCGCAAAAAGATAAGGGATGAATTTAATCTTGAGGACGAAGTTGTAATTGGTGTTATAAGTCGCTTCAGCCCTGGGAAAGGACATGAAGAATTGTTCAAAGCATTTAAAATTTTGAAGGATGAATTTAATAATGTTAAGTTATTGGTTGTCGGTGAACCAACCGTTGGCGAGGTGTCTTACTTCAAAGGGCTGCAGAAACTCGCAGAAGAACTTGGAATTAATGATAAAACGATATGGACAGGATTTAGGAAAGATGTTCAAGATGTTCTGTGTGCTATTGATATTTTTGTCGCTCCATCCCATGCGGAAGCATTTGGACTTTCACTTGTTGAGGCGATGGCAACTGAGTTACCAGTTGTTGCTACAAGAAGTGCTGGATTTTTGGATATAATTTCCGACGGAATAGATGGATTGTTTTTTGAAAAAGGGAATTATGAAGATCTCGCTGAGAAGATTAAACTTTTGATAAAGAATAAAGAATTAGCAAAACAGCTTGGTAAAAGAGCAAGGGAAACAGTTTGTGAAAAATTTAGTTTTGAAAGATATTTAAACGAAATTGAAGCTTTATACCTTGATCTTGTTAAGTCAAAACAAACGGAGGTGCGAGATGTTCAACATAGCAAGCCCTGAGGATATAAAGGCTGGCAAGGTGACAGATATATATTTTGAAAGGGCAATAAATGTTTTAAAGGCAAAGGGAGTAAATAAATATGTTAAGGCGGAGTTTGTTGTCAAGAAATTTCCATCAAATTATCAATGGGGAATCTTTGCTGGGCTTGATGAAGTTTTGACGCTTCTTGAAGGTCTTCCTGTGACGGTTAAAGCTATGCCCGAGGGAACTGTTTTTAAGACGAATGAACCAGTGATGACTATCGAGGGAATGTATCTTGATTTTGCTGTTTATGAAACGGCAATTCTTGGGTTGATATGCCAAGCATCGGGCATTGCAACGAAAGCTGCGAGATGTAAACTTGCTGCTGGAGATAAAATTGTCGTTCATTTCGGTGCGAGGAGAATGCATCCTGCGATAGTTCCCATGATCGATAGAAGTTCTTACATTGGCGGATGTGATGGAGTGGCAACTCCAGTTGGTGCGAAACTTCTTGGGATACCCGCAAGTGGAACAATGCCCCATGCGATGATCCTTCTATTTGGTGATACACTTGAGGCGGTGAAAGCATTTGATGAAATAATTGACCCGAAAGTGCCGAGGATCGCCTTAATTGATACTTTCACGGATGAAAAATTTGAGGCGATTCGCATCGCTGAAGCTCTTAAAGATAAACTTTACGGAGTTAGACTTGACACCCCAAGCTCAAGGCGTGGAAATTTCCTTGCAATTTTGAAAGAAGTCAGATGGGAGCTTGATATAAGGGGATTTAAAAATGTTAAAATTTTTGTAAGTGGTGGAGTTGATGAGGAAATAATAAAACAGTTAAACGAGGTTGTTGATGCATATGGTGTTGGAACAACGATAAGCAGTGCTCCCGTGCTTGACTTTGCAATGGATATAGTTGAAATAGAAGGGAAACCGATGGCTAAACGCGGAAAATTGTCTGGTGAAAAACAGGTGTATGTAAATGAAAACACAGGTGAAAGAGTAATTGTCCCAGCGAATGAGAAATTCGATAGGGAAGGTTTTAGACCACTCCTTGAAAAGGTAATTGAAAATGGAAAAGTTTTAAAGCCATCACCTGAACCATCAGAAATAAGAAATTATGTCCTAAGGCAAATCAAAAACTTAACCCTTTAAAAAGTGAAGAAATTACTTTTTATTTTAATCGCACTTCAATTCATCGTGGCTTTCTCGCAGGATCAAAAAAATCAGATGATAAATCAGGCGGAATTTTTCATTGCAAATGGTGAGCTTGAGAAAGCCATAAAAATTTATAGTGAAATTTTTAACGATGAGCCGAGCAATTTTAAAATTGCAAGTCGGCTTGCGGAACTTTATCTCTGGACTGAAAATGTGCACGGCGCAATTAATGTCTATGAGACGCTTTTGAAAAATGGTGTTTCTAATTATGATGTTCTCGTTAAATTGGGACAATGGTATTTATGGGATGGAAGGCAAAAAGATGCGATAACTGTTTATGAAAAACTTGTGCAAATGTATCCCGACAGCATTGCTTTCTATAGAATGCTTGCTAAACTTTATGTTTGGAACGATAGGGCTCGTGATGCTATACCGATTTACGAGAAAATAATTGAACTTGATCCGCAGGATTATGAAACGATGCTTCAGCTTGCGCAACAATATGTTTGGAACGAACAGCAATTAAAAGCAATCCCACTTTATAAAAAGCTTGTTAGTGCATTTCCAGATAGTTCAAACTATCATTGGCTTTTATGTCAGCTTTTGATTTGGAATAACAAAGTTGATGATTCAAAAAGGGAAATCAAAAAGTTTTTGAAAAAATTTCCGAAACATAAAGAAGCACTTGAGCTTGCAGTTCAATTGTTCTATTACTCAGGCGAATGGGATAGGGCAAATAATTACGCAGAGGCTTTACTAAAAATCGATCCCCAAAACCAAACTGCGAAGAAAATAAGCGAAGAAATAAAAGCAAACTATTCTAACTACATTTACGGTGAGACAAAATTGTTTCGGGATACAAATAAACTTGAAAGGGCAACATATCCTTTTGAAGCGAAGATTTTTCTCAGCAGATTTTGGGAGATAGGTTTAAATGTGGAAAAGGTTCAAATTTTTGATGGCAGGGTTCAAGAGAAAAGGTTTGGGTATGGGGGTGTTTTTCGGGGTAGGTATAACATCAGTCGAGGGAATTACCTTGAGTTAGAAACTGGGATGTTCAAGTATGAAGCGATAAGTTTTCCCGTGTGGCGATTTACACTTGGCTTGAATTTATTTGATAGAATTTATCCACAGTTTACTTACAAGAGGAGCGAAAATAGAGAAGGGGCTAAAGCGATAGGTGAAAAGATTACGGTTGATAACTTCACGCTTGCAGTTTACAATCAAATTTTTAATTCGCTTGGTTTAAGTTTGCTCTTTGATTATGGAATTTATTCTGATGGAAATATAAAAAAGACATTCGGAAGTTATCTCAATTTGTTTCTTTTAAAGGAGAACCCACGGGTGTTAATCATCGGGTTTTATTCTTTTGAAGATTTTGATTCAATTTATGTTAATTCACTGCCCTATTGGACGCCAAATAATCTTTCGACATATTGGGGTGAGGTAAATGTTGAGCAAAGTCTTTTAAGATGGCTTACAGTTGGGATTGCTGGTGCGGTTGCAAAGAATCCAAAGTATCCAACTTCTTTGAACTATAGAATTTTTGGTAAGCTTACTTTTAGAAAGTTTGAATTTTGCGGTCAATATGAAAAATACGGCTCAACTGTCTACAACTACAGATTTTTTAGAGTTTGTGCGAGATTTAGGATTTAATTTGAAGGCATCGGGGAGCGAAATTTAGTTAGTGATGTAAACAAATTCTTACTAAAAATCAATCCATCCTTCCTGGCAAGATATGTTTTTTATTTATATTTAGATAAAAATATCCGAAAATAACTCGGAATTTAAAAAATTGTCTCGGGATAAGTGATTTAACCGCTATCGTAGCATAGAGGCTTTTATTATAGATTAAAGAAAAGTCCACATTATATAGCTCACCGCAACGAACCTCTCCATTAAACCCACGGTTGATATAGCTCCTTAACATTTTTTCCAAATTTGTTTGTTTTTGCAGTGAGCCTATGGATGTTGTTTTGAAAAATTTTATTTGACACAGTGAAAATTCAATTTAACATCTTCTCGGTTATTTAAAGTTTTAATGGTTGATATTTACGAGATTTTGTTTTGGCATATT
>LDXX01000003.1 GCA_001442925.1 Candidatus Kryptonium thompsonii | reverse complement strand
ACCTGATCACATGGGACGGAACAGACGAAAATGGCTCAAAAGTAAGCTCAGGCGTCTACATCTACAGAATGTATTCCGACAACTTTATATCAGCAAAGAAAATGATCCTTGCAAAATGAAACATTAAATGCCTAAATTAAGCCCGTATCTTAAACCAAGCAAAATTTGGAAAGACGAAACCTTCCAATCTCCACCTTTTACAACTTTTGTTAAACCAATGTCATATCTCGCTTCAATGAAAAGTTTGAAATCACTCAACCTTAAATCATACCCTGCGCCAATAGGTAAGCTAAAACGAGTTTTAACATTCTCTATTTTTTCTTCTTGTTCAATTGTTCCAGCCTCATAGGTATATCCAGTAGTAGCATCATATACCACGTAACCCGCTTTAAAATGAGCTTTTTTATCTAACGCAAATCCAATCGATGGACCAGCAATAAAATAAAAACCTTTATATTTTGCTTTCAACATTGGATTGATTGTCAAGTAAGTAAGTTTCGCCTCCCAACCAATATCCGGGCCAAATTCAGTTACAATTGTTCCCTCATACACTTCGAATGGAGCAATTTTAAAAGTCCCATTTTTCTCATCGTACGCTGTGTTAAAAACAAATGAAAATCTATTATCTATAACATATTCAAAACCAACCCCAATAACACCGCCACCGCCGCTTGTCTCTCTGTATTTAATAGCAGGGTCATCTGAAGATATCGAATGATTATTTCCGCTGGCTCCGATGAAAGCAGAGATCCAAAATTGGGAAGCTTTTGGCTGCTGAATTATCGTCTCCGCTTTTTTCCCTTCCTCACGAACCACTCTTTTCGGCTGTGTTTTTGGTTCTTCTTTTATTATAACCTGCTGCGGTTGCACCGGTTTTTCTTCAGTTACAACTTGCCTTGAACGAACAAATACAAACTCCCCACCCTCATCACCAGGCAATCTACCATACTGCGGGTTCTGCGGCGCCCTAAACCTAACATTCTTTGCAACAAAATCCGCAATCTCACTTGATGTTATCAATCCATCCCTGTTAACATCCGCATCACCATCGAGAGCCTTTAAAAAGTAAAAAGCAAAAACACTTAAACCTTGATCCGCAAGATCCATAACCTGCTCATCTTTGCTCCCTGCCGTTATCGCAACCCTAGCAGTCTTAGCCGTAAACCTCTTCAACGCCTCAGGAACTGAAGTATATCTCTCCTCCGCAAGTCCAATCCCCCTTGTAAATATTGTTCCACTATAACAAGCATCCATCGCAAAGAAAACATGCTTTGCTGGTATCGCCTCCTGAAATTCATGAAGCTGGTCAGTGGAAATAGCAGTGCTCGCGTATTTTTCCATCACCCCGTCAACAGGCATTATATAGCCTTTATCTTTTCCACCAACTTGGCGCGTCACACCATGTCCAGCAAAATAAATAAAAATCCTATCTTCCTTGCTCACTCTTCGCGGATCCATCAATCTATCAAAAGCTTTCAAGATATTTTCCCTCGTTGCCTGATCATCGTAAAGTTCAATTACATTCTCAGGATCGAAACCAAATTCACGAACTAACTTTTCACGTATCATCTTTGCACTCCTTACAGCACCATTCAACCTCGGCAAGCTTTGATATTCATTGATCCCAATAATTAAAGCCCAGCTCTTTCTATAACCTTCCTGTGAATAAACTAAAGAGACAAACAACATTAAAACAACAAATCCCAAAATTAAATTTTTTAACTTCATCTTACTAACCCTCCAATTTGTTTTTAGTTTTTGGTTTTTGATTAGCTATTTTCATCTTTTCAAAGTCGTTATAACAACGCTGCTCTCCGCGTAATCTTCCGATTTTAAACCAAGCCCACGGACATAAGAAGCATACATACCTGGGTTTTCAATTAAAATTAAGCCAGAATGTTCCCTACCTTTAGGAATCGGGAATGGCTTTTCGCTTGCAAACACTTTCAAAATTTCTCGCCCAAAAGGTGGCTCAATTACAAAATTACCAGGAACCCTGTAAACTTTGTTAGCTTCAATTTTATTGTTCCATTCCAACTTATGCGGAAAAACAAGAATTGCATTGCCTTGGGCGTCGTAATAAACAAGCTGAATATAACACTCCTTATTTGCTCTGACAAAGATTTTGATCGAATCACCCTCGCGATAAATCCCATCAGGTCTATCAACCCATACATCGACTTTTAACTCCTCTCCCTTTTTCTCCGATTTTATAAGTTCATCATCAACTTGCGGATTATAATTCTGCGGGGCAAGCGGAATATCTGGCAAGAGCGATTTAGGGATGTTAACACTTGCCGTTGATAAAATAACTTTCCTTTCGACATCGGTTGCCTTTAAATTCACATCAATTGCATCCTTGCCCTCCCAATAACTCCCAGTTATTACAACCTCACTTCCAGCATACTTTGCAAAGCTTTCGGGCGTTCCCAGTTCCTCTGAGGAATAAGTCAAACTTGCGTATTTCACACCTGCCACTTTAATCTGTTCGTCACTTATCAGCGAAAATTTTGTATATTGTTCGATCGCCGATTCAATTTTTTGCCTCAAATACAAAGCCATCGGACCAGGGAGTTTATCTTGATAGTAAATCCTCAAAACAGAAAGCTTTTCAAATTTAGATGGTATTTTTGAAGTAAGATTTAGGACAAGGTCACGAATTTTATCATCAAGCGTGACAGCCGTTTTTCGAAGTGTAAAGATTACTTCACTTTCATTCCTTTTTAAAAGCTCGTTCCACTCAGCATACTCATCGTAATATCCTGAGATATTGAATTCGGAAAGATCAACTTTGGCTGACACCACATAGTAGCTCTCGCGATATGGTTTTAATTCAAATATCTCACATTTGACCATTCCAGAGTTATCAGATACTCCTGTTTCAGAAATTTTCCCAATGCCAGATTTGAGCGCAAATTTAAACTTAATTCCGGGAACAGGGTAACTTTTCCCCGCATCGTTATATGTAATCCTAAGGGTAAGCGGTTTGAGCACTTGATCAAAATTAACCTCTTGATCCTCACCTGAAACTTTCTCAATTTTCACCTTTGAGAAAAACTCCTGAAGGACGGATTTAACTTCAGATGTTAACAAAGCATCACTTATTTTCCACTCATTATCAAGGCTTGCTTCGGCAAGTGGCCTAGTTATAAATCTGAAAAGTGGGAGAACTTCGTTATAAGGAGGTATATTTTTATATGCTTCAGATAGATTTAAAATTGCTTGATAAAAATTTCCATTAGCAAGATTAGTTTTTGCAAGCTCAAAATTTTTTAAATAGGCGTTGTAATACTGGTTTAATTTATCTTTGAGCTCTCTTCCCGCGGTTTCTCTCTCAAGAACAGCAAGCGAATAATAGATATCGTCGTCATCATCAAAATATACCTCCACAACTTTTAAACCTCCGATTTTAAGTTCACTTGCAACTTGAAGTTCCGCTGAAGTTCGCTCAACTGCCTCCGCTTTTTTACTGGTGATAACCTCCATCTGTTCAACTACAGATTTTGTCGCAACGGTAACCCTTATTTGCTTCACAATATCAGCAAACGCATCATTGTTTGCCTTTTGAATATCTTCAATCTTATTTTTTGTCTTCTTAGCTGCACCAACACCAATAATATAAAGTCGTTCTGGGTACCTCGGATGTCTTTTAGTCTTAATCCATTCGGGTTTTTGTTCTCCTAAAATTTCAATCGAAAACAATACTGAAATTAAAAATATAATTAGCTTTTTCACCATCACTTCACCTCCACTGTAAATGTTAATTTACCAGTGTTATGATAAAAATCTCTTGCCATGATCTCAATCGTATTTCGCCCCTTCTTAAGTCGTAACTTTTTATAAAAACTCATCCCAGCAAGTCCCAACTTAACATCAACAGGTTCTCCGTTGACTTTCACCGAAACTATCCCATTCTCATCTGTGACAATTCCAGCGATCTCAAAATCGCGACTGCTAACCCTTAAATAACCATTATTTTTTACCGCGGGGTAGTAAAGTTCAATCTTAGGTGGCTCGCTATCTTTAAATGGATCCTTTGCAATGTTAAATTCCTTATACAGATCTCCAAATATATCTTCTTCCTCCTCAAGCTCAGTTTCTTCCTCAACCCCTTGCTTCTCTTCTACTTTTTGTTCTTTCTTTTCTTGTTCCATTTTCAATGCAACATACCTTTCAGATGGATTTTCCGCAAGCTTATAAGCAAGCTGTTCCATAACTTTTAATAAACCCGAAACCTTACCTTCATAATCTGCACTTGCAGTTTGAACTATCTCTGAAGTTTCAACGCTTACCCTTCTAACATTTATCGTATAAACATCCTCAACTTTGCCAATATCCCCAGTGATTATCTCTTTGACACCGAGAATCTTCCCAATCTGAACATTGTCCCCAGCTCCTTCAGCGATTTCACTTTGCTGCAAATTTTGCTCGGCGAGTATCTCCTTGATTTTTTCTCTCTCAAGCACATTAAATTTTCCCGTAGCGTTAAGAGCAACTCTAAACCTTGAAACAAGCACATCGATTTGTGCTGGATCAAATCCTTTTGCGTCAAACTTTAAAACAGCAACACTTATTTTCTTATCCTGAGCGAAAATCATCAATGGAATTAAAACAACCCATAAGATTAATTTTAACTTTTTCATTTTAGCTTCCCCCTTATTTTTTGTTTAACTTTTCAAGCTCACGATCAAGCTGATTCAGCGCTTCATCCAAAAGCTCCTCAATTGGTTTATCCCGCCTTGCAAGTTGTTCAGGTGGATTTTGCTTGATCGCGTTTGCTGTAATTTGTTTAATTTGATAAACCAAACTCTTTTTATACATGCGAGCCAGTGCATAATTAGCTCCAGTTTTCGGATCGATCCAAAAACCAACGATTTGAGACCCCGTTAACTTAGCTTGAGAAACCGTCCTCGAAATTCGACGAGAATAATTCAGTTCAAAAACATTGTTTCCCTCCGCCCAATTATCAAGTAAAATTTGGATTTTCGAACTTATAATTCTTGCAAGTTCAGCGCGTGCGTTTTGAATTGCTTTCTTTCGTGTCTCAACTGGATCATAATGTTTGTCCGCTGCTCCAACAGCATAAATTGCCACATCTGATACAGGAACTTTATAAATCCAAACAGGTTGTCCTCTTTTAGAAATACTCAATTGAGCAAGGGAAGGGTCATAAATAAACTCATCAGGAATGGCAAACGAAGTATCAGCTGAAATACTCTTCACAGGAAGGCGAACAAGCACATATAAAATTCTTGATTTTGGATCACGCCATTCAGAAACAACTTCACAATTTGCCTTGATAAAATTTAAAAGCGATGTGTCAACTTCTTCTTCATATTCTTCCGTAAAATAAGAAAGACCTGAAAAGAGACTACCCGTATCCTCAAACCAATTAATTTGTTTCACTTTAACCCCAACTTCAATCGTTCGTGCAAGCTCAACAATTGCATCTTCAATTGCCTTCGCTTTCGTCGTCTCAGGATAAAAATATGGAGACGATGCACCAACTGCATATAGAAAATCTTTTGCCTGCGGAAGTATAGAAAGCCACGATGGTTGCTGTGAGTAAACTTTCAAAGCGAGAAAAAAGATTAAAGCTGTAAAAGTAATTTTTTTCATTTTATCGTCTTCAACGATAAAATATGTTTGGTAACACCAAGACCGATTAAAATTATGATTATACTTACAAACAGGTTTGAAATCGCAAAAAACGCTGTATATCCCATGACAAGCCACATAAGCGAAAGAGAGATAATCTTCCCGCGCAATGTAATAGCCCTATGCTCACGATAATTCTTTATATATGGTCCAAAAATCCTATGGTTTAAGAGCCAGTTATAAAACTTTTTCGAACTTCGCGCAAAACATGCAGCAGCCAAAAGGAGAAAAGGCGTGGTCGGCAAACCAGGAACAAATATTCCAACAACCCCAAGCCCAACAAAGATAAAACCAAGTCCAATCAACACCAATCTGTAAACCTCAACCATACTTTCCTGGCCCTAAAGCATTTTTTCTTTAATTTATCCTAAACCGATCAAAAATCAAAAACGATAATACCACAATCAAACCTTCATAAAAACTAAAAAAGGTTGGGGGTAACCCCAACCTTTTAAATTCAACTAATCACTTGCTCAAATCCCACTTTTCAAGTTCCTTGTCAAGAAGTTTCAAAGCCTCATCTGCTTTCATCTCAACGAAGGCTGTCTTCTTCTGGCGCTGTGCCTCGTTCATTGAACGCATTATCTCATTTACAATGTCATTCTTCCTCAAAACGGCAAGAGCATAGTATATCTTGTTATCTTTATCATAGTAAAATTCAACGATTTGCGATCCAGCAAGCGTCGCCTGGCTGACCGATCTGCTTACACTTCTTGTGAATTCCTCAGATGTTATTGTTCCTTGATTATTCACAAATTCCTGATGCTCCTGCATAAAGTTATCAAGCAAGCTTTTAACTTTCACTTGAATTATCCTGCCGAGCTCTTGTCTCGCTGCGTCAGCTGCTTTATTTCTTGCAAGCACGGGATTCGCTCCGACATTTGCTGCACCAACAGCGTAAATCGCATCAACTGCTGTTGGGGGTGTGTTAACCCATGCTGGGGCTGCTTCTGGAACTGCGACGCGTTCCTTAGCCCCGCCACAGCCAGCTACAAATAACGCAACAGCAAAAATTAAAATTAGGGGAGTTAAATACCGCATAATTTTTTACCTCCTTTAATTTGTTTTGTTTTTATTCCTCAATTTTGGCATTTGAAAGCATCTCAGCTATCTCCTTATTGGAAAATTTTATCCCCTTCAAGGCTTTCTCATACGCCTCTCTTTCGCTTTTTCCAACAGCTCTTGACTTAACACTCATACTCCCAATTATCTGCCCATTCTCCAAATCCTTAAGAAAAAGATTTAACTCAGCCTCAACTGTATAAAGCATCCCTCCAACTCCTTGAACTGTCGAAACGACCCTTGAACTTATATTACCACCAACGACAAATCTTGCTTCATCCTCAACCTTATACCCGTTCCTTTCAATTGCTTGTGTTAACTTCTTCATAACATCAAATATCAACCGATCTTCCTTCGCTCCCTTTAAAGATACGCTGACAGTTGGAACTGCCTCAGCACTTGTCGTGTAAGTAAACTCAACCTTAACCTGTGAAATTACCCGAGCATATTCACTTGGCAAACCTTGGATAGAAAAACTCGCCACAACGCTATTCGTTCTTTTACCCATCGCGATTGCCCTAACGCTTGCCATACCTTTTTCATCCGTCGTAGCCCTTTCTATTACCTCACCCGTCTTATAAGCAAAGACGACATTTGCGTTTGCAATTGGAACAGCAACATCACCTTGATAAAACACTCGCACAACAAGTGGCTCAGGAAGCTCCTGCCCAATCTTCCCGAACTGATTATCGCCTGAAAATTTCTCTATCTTTATCTTTGAAATCAAGTTCCTTATTTCCGACTCAATCCCACTTGCTGTAAGTTCAACCTCTGGCTTATAAGGTATTTTAGATAAGGCATTATAGAAAACTTGCTTTGAATAAATATCGTAAATTTTTTGCTGTGCATCCTTCAAATTTTGAATTGCTTGTAGAACTTTACCTGAATTTAAAAAGCTTTGCGCATCATCATATAACTTTTTTATCTGAGCCCACGCGTTATCGATCTCCTCTTCAAGCGAAGCAAGATACCGTTGCTTATCAAGAACTGCAAGCACATACCAAGTCTTCGTTTTCCTATCAAAGTCCATCTCAACCACTTCACAACCTGTTAAGACCTCATCAACTATTGTCTTTGACTTTTGTTGGAATTCAGAGTAATAATCAGACTCTTTGTTTATTATTCGCTCCTTTTCAAGACTTGTGATTTCTGATTGAACTTGAACCCTTATTTGTGAAGCGACATCCGCAATTGCATTTTGCTTTGCTGTCTCCCTCGCCTCGTCCCCAACCGCAGCACCAATTCCAAGAATATAAAACTCTTTGGGATACTTCGGATGTGTTTGCGTTTTATACCAGCTCGGTTGCGAAAACGCACAAACTGAAAATAAAATTGTTAACAAAACCCAACGCATAACTAAATACCTGTTTAAATTTTACTCGGTTATTTCAAGAACTAAAAGCTTCCTGTTCGCATTTATTCTTTTAACCTTGACTGGAACAGCGCTTTCAATCTGCTTTCGTATATCCCTGAACAAAGCAAGTGGTGAATTATATTTCTTAGGATCAACCCAAACTATATAGTCCATCGTTTGATCAGTTACAACATTTTGCTTTGTCCTATTGCAAAGTTTTTTCAAAGAATTTTCAGTAGCCATTAAAATTTCATCGTGTGTATCTTCATCAAAATTTCCAGTTATTCTAAAAAGAAGTTTAAATTGCAAACCTCTCGTCAAGTCATCCTTCCAATAAGCCATAATTCTACTTAAAACTTTATCTATCGCATCATTCATAGCTTCCTCAACAACCGCTTCCTCCGGAACTGCATATTCCCCACTATAACCCGTCTCTGTCCCCAATAATCTCGCCGTAGTTGTTTCATAAGCCCTCGCTGCGACAACCGCTTTTCTATATTCTGTGCTACCAACATATCTTCTCTCAATCTTAACATTGTATGTTATATAAACATCGCTACCAATCGCAAGTGCAAGCTGATAAGCATAATCTTCCTCAATTCCCTTCAAACCAGCTTGAGCCTGTGCAAGCTCACTTAATGTTTCCATCTGCTCTGGAACTTGAACATCATATTTTCTTGCGGTAAGATATGACTCTATCACCTCAGCCCCTTTCTTCAATAATCTATCGCTCCTAAGCAGATCAATTGGACTAACTCCTTTTGGTGCCTCAGGAACAACCATTATAAAAGGTAAACCAATAGCTTCAGTTATTTCCTCTTTTGGTTTGATGATGTTTTTTGCAACAAGATCCTCGGTCAAAAGTTTCTTGTTAACTCGATAATACTTTGTAATTTTAACCCTGCCATCAGCAAGTTTAACCCGGGATTCATACTCAGTTGTTTCAAAAGATATATATTTCGCTATATTTCTTTCGTCAAATATCTCATCTTGAACACTTTCAAATGCTTTTTTTTCCTCCGGCGTTTGTAAAATTGCATCCGTTGCGCCAATTAATACATACCAAACAGCTGCACGCCTACCATCAAGTTCCGCTTGAGTATTGTTTTTTCCGATCCCAGAAGCCCTTATAGTAACTTCACTTGGGGAATAACTTTCAATAAAAGTCGCCTCCCTCGAAATAGGTAAATTTTTCTGTGAATAACAAATCAACGGCAAAAGTAAAAGTAATAGTAACTTTCTCTTCATAACTGAAATCTTTTTATTTTCTATTCAAAATTAATTTACAACAAATTTAAAAATTGTGCTACAAAGCACATTTTTACTCTTCTGCTACACCTTTGAAAACAGCAATAGGGTCAAACCAAAGTTTTGGAAGCGAATAAGTAACATATATTGAAAAAGCAAAACCAGAATGATTACCAGATAAATTTTCTTTTTCTATAGAATTCCATTCTTTACTTTCAGACAAAAATCTATAATTCCATTTTTTACTTTCAGAAAAAGCTCTATAACCCAAATTAAGACCTAAATTCAAATCAGGCGTGATAACATATTCAACCCCAAGGCCAAATCCCAACCCACGTTTTTCATGTTTCCATTCATAGTCTTCACCTTTTGAAAATATTATGCTTTCGAGAATCAATTCAGCTCTTACAGCTCCAGCAAATCTTTTGTAATAAAACTTTCTCATTAAAATCCCATTTAACCCCACAATGTTAACATCTGGTTTTTCTCCTCCGAATAATCCCCTTTTTACCCCCTCAAGATTTTCTGCATCTCCACCGCCGATAAAAACTCCAGCACCAATCCAGAGTTGGGGAATTCCAAGGCTCCGTCCAAGGTTGTAAATCAATTCAGAATGAATTGAATAACCAGTCATACTGTTTTGTGTTTCTTCCCCCAACCATACATATTTCACTGTGAACGGATTATTTATCAATCTAATAACAATATCGACCGGTAACCTTGGTCTTTCGGAAACATAAACCCCGGGTTCAATTCCGCTACCAATTATAATTTGCGCCCTTGAAAAAGCTCTTGGATTTATACGATTGTTGGCAACTTTTGTTACCCTTACAAAGCCTATATTTTTCTGAATAAAACTTCCATCTGGATTTTCCTGTAATTCAACAAGGTCAAAACCATCATCAATTTTTATCCCTTCTCGCGTCCCCATCGGAAAGCTAATAGCGTTTGAATAAACCTCAGCAACTTGCGCTCCTAAACGAAATTCAGGGATATCACGCGTTGCAACTTGAATATCTCGAGCAAGAGCCACAACAGCAGTTCTAAAGGCATATTCTCTATAATCAACTTTTTTACCCTCATGTTCAAATGTTTTTCCTGCTTTAGCAAGCCCCATGCCTCCTGTTTCCTTTTTAACAATGAGATTTAAGTCTCCTTCCCCATTTTCCCTGTAGATAACTCGATACCAAATAACTCCAGCACTTAACAGCGTTGTGTAAATCTGAGCGTCGCTATCCATATAAGTTCTATATTTGCTTATAACCGGAACACATATAAATGCAGAATTCATAATTTTCATCGCTTGCTCAGCTGTTATACCCAGAGCTTTGGCTTTTGTCGCAATGAAACTATTTCTCTGTGCTTCTGTTAACAAATTCTGGGCTCTTATCTCTTTTTCAATGTCAAGAATTTCAATGATCTTCGGAACGAATTTCTCCTTTAAAATCTCTACAACCTCATCAAGTGAAACATTTGAACCACGGGATTCAACTTCAGCTTTAAAATCTTCAAGAAGTTCAGCAGGTATAGGGTTATAATCAAATCTTGGCATTTCGATATATTCACGAAGCTTTTTGATGATGTATTCAGATTCCTCTTGCTCAATTTCTATAGATGGGTCGGAAACCAGCAAAATGTTAACATAAGAAATTGACTTTCGCTCGTACTTAAGTTCTTGGGCTATTGCCCCCATAGATAGTAGAAAGATTAAAACTACTAATGAAACCTTTTTCACCATAAGCCCATTTTTGTTTCTGTTGTAAAACAATTTATGCAATTTTTCTATATTTGTCAATAGCAGGATAAACTAATCAGTTGAGATAAAGGTTTTCAGGCCTGTTTTTATTGCCCCCAAGCGCTTTTAACTTTCTATATTAAAAGTGCATCTATTGCTTCTATTCTTCGTATAAAGGTTTTACAAAATTAATTCCTTACAAAATAAAGCCCACACTTAGTGCCACTCGCTAATTTTCATCACCTTAAACAAGTGCAAAACGTATGGGAAAAGAGCATTCATAGACTCTTCAACTCCGCGAGATGAGCCCGGAAGAGTTATGATCAAAGTTTTTCCCCTTATACCTGCAATTCCACGTGAAAGCATAGCATAAGGCGTTCTTTCTTGACCATAAACCCTTGAAACTTCCATTATAGCTGGTATTTCCCTTTCAATCAAAGGCTTCACCGCTTCGGGAGTTGTATCTCGCGGAGAAAGTCCAGTCCCACCAGTTGTCAAAATTAAATCAAAACCACCTTCACACCAAGAAAGCACTTCCTTTTCTATCATTGTTTTCTCATCAGGAACTATTTTATATTCTATATTCTGTATCCCAAGCCCTTTGAGTTTATCAACTATGATTTTTCCAGATTTATCACTTTTTTTACCTGCAAAAACAGAATCAGAAACAACAAGCACACCAACTTTAAAGCCTTCGGGGATTTCCTCAACAAAATCAGATTTACCTCCTTTCTTTTCCACAACCTTTATATCCGTTATCTCAATATTTTTATCGACAGGCTTTAACATGTCGTATATATTCAAAGCACACAACATCACAGAAAAAAGAGCCTCCATTTCACACCCTGTCCTTGCTATTGATTTAACCGTAACTTCTATTTTTAGAATACCTTCATCTTTAAGATCAAATTCAACCCCAACCCATTCAACGGGTATATTATGACAAAATGGAAGGAACTCAGAAACCCTTTTGGCTGACAAAATAGCAACCGCACGTGAAACTTCAAACACATCTCCCTTAGGAACTTCCTTATTCTTTATCAAAGAAACAGTTTCTGGAGACATTTTTACAACTGCTTGGGCTTTTGCCACTCTTAAAGTTTTTATTTTATCCGTTATGTCAATCATTTTCCCTCCACCTTGTTTTTCCGTTTGATAATATTTCCCTCTTCCATATTGGAACTCTCTTTTTAACTTCGTTTATAGCATACTGAATCGCTTCAAACCCTTCTGTTCTATGTGCAGATAAAACAGCAACGAAAAGTGCAACCTCCCCAACTTTTACTTCTCCTATTCTGTGTTTTATTACAACTCTTTTGACTCCGAATTTTTTAATTACCTCATCTTCTATCTTCTCAATTTCCTTCTCCGCCATACTAATATAAGACTCATAAAATATCTTTTCAACAAAGTTACCACCAACTTCATCTGCTCTAACTCTACCCTCGAACATTATTAAAGAGCCAGAATCTGGTGAGCCATCCGCCAAGGTGTCCATTATAAACTTCACATCTATTTCTCCATCCACAATATACTTCATCTCTCATCCTCCAGCAATAGGTGGTAAAAGCGCTATTTCATCATTTCGATCTAGTGGAATATTCCCATTTATAATTTCGTAATTCACAGCGATCGCAAAAACTTCATCTTTAAGCTTCGGAAACTTTTCTATTAAAACTTTCCTTAAACTTTCAATATCATCAACGCTATCAATTTTTAACTCAGGGGTTCCAACAATTTCTTTCAACCTTCCGAAAAATAAAACTTTCATTTCACCCACCAAGTTTTATCATTTCAAATTTTGCTTTCTCCCCAGCAAACTCGACAAAACCTTTCGGTTTCTTCCTGACTGTTTCCAAAACAAACTCAAAAAGCTCATTTTCTCTGACATAAGGTCGTAAAAATTCTTTGATTGGATAAGAAATTTTATCAAATATACACAAAACCAATCTACCATCCGCCGTTAACCTCAACCTTGAACAGAGATTACAAAATGGCTTCGTAACAGTTGATATAAATCCAATGCGACATCCATTATCCGAGGTATAAATACTTGCGGTTCCTTTGAACTCTAAAAACTCAATTTTAAATTTCTCTTGTATTTTTGCTTTAATCTCATCCTCTGATATAAAGTATGCATTCCACACCTCTGTAAACGGCATGAACTCAATAAACCTTATCTCAACATTTCTTGCCCATGCGAAATCAACTAAATCTAATATCTCATCGTCATTTACACCACGCAAAATCACACTATTGATTTTTAATTTCACACAATCATTAATAGCTTTATCAATTCCCTCCATAACTTCACTAAAACCATCCAAACCACTTATCTTCTTAAACTTCTTCGGATCAAGAGTATCAAGACTAACATTTACGCCAACTTCATATTCAGATAAAAATTTCGAAAATTTGCTCAGGAAAAATCCATTCGTTGTTATCTTAACCTTTAAATTTTTCTCTGCCAAATTTTTTATTACTCTTTCTATACCTCTTCTCATAAATGGCTCGCCACCAGTTAAACGAACCTTTTCTATACCAAACTTTTCATGAAAGAACGAAGCCAAAAATTCTATTTCTTCAAGCGTCAAAATATCTTCACGCTTCAAAAATTCTACTCCGTTGCTTCTGCAATAAATGCAGTTAAAATTACACCTATCTGTAAGCGATATTCTAAGATAGTTTATTTGACGTCCATATAAATCACATAATTTCATCTTCACCTATTTGTTGTTTTTAACGTTAATCTTTATTTTGTGCCCGATTCAGGGCTATATTTTTCTTCCTTTCTACCTAATTGCTGTTTTATTACTTTCTCACTTGGTCCAGCAATAACTCCGGGTCTCGGCTGATAGAAGGGTTTTCCCGGCAACTGCATATTAACAACTTGTTCGTTCATTGCTTTTGTATCAATTGCGTTCAACTGCAGGTAATAGTTATAGACCGAATCAGCATTATATTTTGTACCAAGATAATGCTCCTTGTTATTGTATCTTTTCAGCCAAAGCTGCCACTGCTTCTCCGAAAGCAACCCTTTTTCATAAGCATACTTAACATTCTGATACACCCTGTCCCAATAATCATCGTAGTTGACATAAAGGAATGGAACTTTATTAGCAAGTGGATTTATGCCCCATGCATTACCGGGAATATCATATATAGGATAGGGCATAAACTTTGATGGATGTCTTGAGTTTACCCATTGTTTCGCTTCAGGGTCACCATGCTCAGCAGCCCATCTTATAAGTTCAACTAGATCATTTTGGAGCTCCCAGATGCCGTGCCACTGCGTGTAATCAGCACCCATCATAATTGCCCCATGCCTAAATCTTCTTCCTTCATGGTGCCAAGCATGATACATTAAGTGTTCAGGCTCCTCGTCCCAGCCGTTTAATACAACATCAGAATATTTCTTCCCGTTCGCTTCAAGTTCTTTTATCAAACCGTTTTTATTAAGTTTCTTAACCCAATAGACAAAAACCCGACGAAGCTCATTATATTGCAAGTTCACAAGATCCGCAGTAAGAAAATAGGTTTCAACGAACTCTGGAGCATGGCAACTCTTACAAATAGCCTCCATCCGTGCACGCTTTATTGTCCAATCACCGAGTTTATCTTGAAGCCAAACAGTTCTATAACTCCACGCTGCTTGTGATTCCCAAGCTAATCTGGCACTTACGTTATGAGTTGACGGCTGTGTTTCGTTTCCGTCCATATGGCAAGTTGCACATGTTGGAACTTCAATTGGAATCTTTTTCAAATCCTTGCTCGCATAATTTAAGTTCATCTGTTTTTCCTTTGCTCTGAAGATATTTCCATGCTTTGATTCAAGATATATTTCAATGTGCGGGTGATCTGGACCGATGTGGCATTCGCCGCAAGTTTCAGGTTGACGAGCAACAGCTCTTGAGAAAGTATGCTTTGGATGGCATGCGTCGCATTCACCTACGCTTTTATCAGGCCAAACAATGCTTATATTGTGGCATTGCTCACAACCATGTCGTGTCGTTATCGTTGGTTCAAATATAGACCTGTCGTCATTTTTTATTATCCAAAATTGATGCGCATGCTTGCTTTGGGCAAATTCCTCAACTTGCTGTTGATGGCATTCAGCACAATCCTTTGGTGTAGGATGACGCCCAACGAGAATGTCGCTATCAGGACAATAAAAAGCGTCGAAATCGCCTTTTTCAGCTTTATGGCAATCAATGCAACCTATATTCTTGATAGCATGCTGACTTTCCTTCCATTGATCAATCGCTTTAACAGCTATGCCCTTTTCCGTATGGCAACTTACACATCTTTTATTTACGCCAGTAACTTCAATAACAGGCTTTGTTTCAGTTGATTTCTTTGCCTCTACACCAGCAACTATTACAAGTACAACCGTTAACAATATGCTAAATATACCTATTAACAATTTCTGTGTTCTCAATTCGTTTTTATCCATAGCTTACCTCTTTTTGTTTGTTTAATAGGATACAGTTTCATAAACAGTAAAAATTAAAAAGAGCAATATGACGATCGAACCTAAAATATAATGCCATTTTACCTGAGGAAACTTTTTCCGAAGCAATTCATCGATAAATGGCCAAAAAGTCATGATGATTAAAAAAATCAACATTAAGGTAATTCCAAGTTTAAGTGGAACATACTTGAGCACAAAATAGATGGCAAAGAAGTACCACTCAGGTTTTATATGTAGTGGTGTAACATTAGGATCAGCTGGTTCACCAATTCCAGGCGGAAGCACGACGGTTAAAGCACTCATAACAGTTAGCAAAAATAATGCAATAATAGCCCCATGATAAACATGTTCGGGATAGAACTTATATACCTCGTCATCTTCTATACCTTCAAGCTGCGACACACCATGAACTCGCACGAGTATTATGTGCAATGCAATAAGCATTAAAAGAGAAGTCGGCAAAAATATTACATGGAGATTAAAAAATCTTGTCAGCGTATTTACGCTAACTATTTCCCCGCCTCTTAAAAGATGCAAAAATAAACTGCCGAAAATAGGTATCTCTTTTATCATATTCGTTCCAACAGTCGTTGCCCAGTAAGAAAGTTGATCGTAAATCAAAGAATATCCTGTAAAGCACAACCCCAAAGTGATGAAAAACATCAAAACACCAATTATCCAGTTTAGCTCACGAGGTCTTCTATATGCTCTTGTGAAAAAGACACGAACCATATGAAGGAAAACTGCTACTACCATCAAATTAGAACCCCATCTATGCAAGCCTCTTATCCAAAAGCCAAGTCGCACCTCTTCAGTTATATACTTAACACTTTTATAAGCCAACTCGGGAGATGGAACATAATAAATAGTTAAAAGAATTCCTGTCAAAACCTGAAAAATAAACAAAATAAACGGTGTAACTCCAAGAGCATAAAACCAATTTTTCATATGCATTGGGATCGGTTCATCCAATATAGCTTGCTTAATTTTTCTAAAGTCAATAAGGTTCTTTTCATTCATATTATCCCCCAAGATTTCTTTTCTTCTACCCACATATAAACAAACCTTCCTTCAACATCAACCTTAAACTCATCTAAAGGTCTTGGCGGAGGTCCCGATAAAACTTTTCCATCTTTATCAAACACAGCATGATGACATGGACAGAAAAATCGTTGATTGTTCTCCTCCCACCTGACTCTGCATCCAAGATGAGTGCATATCGATGAAAAAACTTTATATTTCCCATTGATATTTGCAAGATAAAGAATTTGATCACCAAATCTTACTTCTTTAACTTGACCAAGTTCTATTTCATCAGCTTTAGCAATCACAACTTTTCTGAAAGTTGGAGCCCCTAACTTGGGGTAAATATACTTGGCTATATTGAAGATAAATAAAACGAAAGCACTTAAAATCCCACCACCCATAATTAGATTTACCAAGAATTCACGCCTTGTTTCTTTTTTCATGTTCGCTTCTCCAAATTTTATTTTCAAACTTCAAAATCTGAGCCTTTATCAGCGCCTTCCACAGTATAGTAGCTTAGAAAAACTTCCCTTACCCCATTCAACTCACGCAAATTCTCTATAATTATTTTAACTTCCCTTTCGGTATCTCCCTCTAAAACAAATACAACTTTCTCATTCTCAAAAGCAGGCACTTCAATCCCTCTCGATTTAAGCTCGTCAAGAATTCCTGGCACGTATTCGGGTGAATGAGCCTCAATATATCCACTTGCTATTATCATTTATGCTTCCTCCTTTTTATTTTAAACTAATTTTTATGCTTGAGACTCCTTCTTGAATTTTCTCACAAGCCAAAACACACTCACCGCAATAAATACAGTCGATAAACCGTCCTGAAACCTTCCCATTTCTTTCCTTTGATTTTAAAATAAACTCATGAAGTGGAACACCCATGTAACACTTAATCTGACAAACAAAACACTCTTTGCACATTTCGGAATTCTCAAACTTCAGTTTTATTAAACTTATCTTGTTAAACAAACCATAAATTTTTCCAACGGGACAAAAACTCCTACACCATTTCCTTGGAAAGAAATATTCAAAAGCGACAAGCAAAATTATCATTGAAATCGAAAACAAAAATTCATCCAAGGCATACGACATACTCTTGATAATCCCGCTTAGTGACGACATAGCCCTGAACAGATTTGTATTATGTGAAATGTACCTAGTAAAAATAGGCACCTTAATTATAAGTGCTAAAACTATGAATGCCACAACCAATAACCACTTATTGATCCCACTTTTTACATTACCAAAACCATTGCCTCTGATAAGACGAGTTTCTCTTTTTGAGTGCGGGCTGAGTTTGCCGATCAACTTAAAAATAAAATCAAAAGGACAAACCCAACCACAAAATGCTCTCCCGAATACAAGATAAATAACGATTACAGGGATAAGGGATAGTAAAAGAATAACTGTAACCGATCTCGTTGCAATTGAAACTTCCAAAAAGGCAAATGGATCTATTAAGTTAATTTTATAAAAAATCACAGAACTTGTTAGACTGCCAACAAGTATCTTCAACCCAAAAAATTGCAATATGAAGATTAGCAGAATAAAAAGCATCACGTAGTGTCTCAGCTTAAAAATTCTATTGATATTCCCTCTCAAACTCTTTACCTCTTTCAAGTATTTTGGGTAAATTCTCGCCGTATACAATTTCATATCTTTCCTCGCTACTTATACTTAAAAGTTTTTTAAACTCGGCAAGGTACTTATCTCTTCCAGATTTGTATGTTTTAATATCAACAACCTTTATCGCCGACCCACCAACGGGACAGAACTTGACACAATAACCACACCCAACACAATTTTCATTTATATATGGTTGATTTCCCCACTCGCTATTGTAAAATTCAAATACCCTTGCTCCCAACGGACAAGCCTTACTGCAAGAAAGACACACATCACCATTCCAACCCAAGCAAATGGAAAAATCAATTAACGCAATTCCCATTCTAACTTTATCTTTTGGAATCTCAATTAAAGCACCAGTTGGACACACCTTGGTACACTCCATACACAAAGTACAGGGGTTATCCCTCATATCCTTCACAACTGGCAAAGCGGATGAAAGTCCATCTTTTAAACTTGTAAATGTTATCGCATTATAACCAAGTTGACGGCAAACATCTGCGCAAATCCCGCAACTAATACATTTCGAAGTGAAATCATCAACAGCGCCTGGAGGATATATATTCACCGAATCTTTAAATAAATCAGAGAGAGGGTCGGGGAATTGATAATTCCTTTTTTTATCCCCAACCCTCGTGCTAATCCAAAGCCCAGAAAGCGAGAAAATTCCAAGAGCTGAAAAAAGTATTTTCAGAAAATTTCGTCTATTCATAAAGATCAAGTTTTAACGGGTTTATCTGGTAGTGCTTGCTTCACACGCAAAGTTCCTTTATAGAGCTTCACAGCAAACATCTTATAATCTGGCTGGAAACTAAATGGATCAAATCTGTCAGGCATTATCATGTTAATCAATTTTCTTTCATCAAACCATGGGATGAAAACGAAATCTTTCCTTGGTCCTCCCGTCGCTTTGGTTACATCGAGAACCTTCGCTTTCAATTCAATTTTACCCCGTTGTGTTTCAACAATAACTGGATCACCATCATTAATTTTAAGCTCCTTTGCAAGCTCAGAATTTATTTCAACATAAGCTCCTGGCACAGCTCTCATAAGCTCTGGAACTCTACCCGTCATAGTTCCCGTATGCCAATGCTCAAGAACTCTTCCTGTGCTGGCTCCATACTTATACTCGCTTGTGTCATAAATAACTATCTCGGTCCCATCGGGCTTCTTATATGCACACCTCAAGTTCGGAAACTCACCTGGGCTAAGAGCTATCAACTTCAACGCTGTTAACTCCTTGTCTGGGTCACCAATCACACTAACGGTATACTTAGCAGTTTCATCATAAGGAGCAGCTGAGTTAACCTCAACTTTCTTCGGATTAAATTTCCTCTCGATAATTTCCACTGTTTTGTATTTGACAAAGTTTTTGCCATCCCATTTGCAAGCCCACCATGGATTCGCCCAGGCTATAGCGCGCCCATCAATCACAAAAATTTTCTTGGTTGGGTCCGACGGATCATCAACCATGCCATGTATAAATACATTTGAATTATAGAAGCTAACATACCAGCCATTAGGCACATTATTAGCCCGGTGATATTCATGGTCTACTTTTTCCTCCTCAAGATTTTTTTCAACCCATCTCTTATAAACAGGGTTAAATTTTTCAAGATTACTTAAATAAGCTTTGGTTCTAAGATCAACTATAGGATCGTATGGATAGGCATATTGAATTCTTGATTCATATTTTAAGTATCTTTGCTTTATCCCCTCATCGGAGTGAAATGCCTCAGGCATAGGAATTCTATAACCCCAGTTTCTGTTTAACAACAACTCTTTATGCATCCCGGTGAACTCGTATCCAGTTCCCTTCGAAAGTTCCCTTAATTCATCCCATATATTCCCTGTAAATTTTCTAATCCACTGAGGTTCTTTTGCTTCAACGATAGTTCTCTTCAACCATTCTTTCTCGCTATAGTCAACAGGCCAGAATTGAGATATATGACCTTTCGGAACGATGCCTTTCTCTTCTAATCTTCTCATTATCATGGCAAATATAACCGAATCAGGTAACGCTCCGCCCTTTGACCTAACAACTTGCTTAACCAATTGATATCTTCTTTCAAGATTTCCGAAAACAAACTCTTTTTCGTACCAACTTGCGGCAGGCAAAATAATGTCAGATACCAAAGTTGATGAGGTTGGAAATGCTTCAAGAGTTATAGTAATTGGCCAAGGCTCGCCTTTGCTTGCTCCAGCACACGCTAATCTATACGGATATGCATATGGTAAACTCTGCCCTGGATTTACAGTTGAGATGAACATAACTTTAATCTGACCCGCACCATACCTTCTAAACATCTCAACGGTATGAGGTCCTGGAATTGGATGAATTGCAATCTCCTTTGTTTCCTCTTCAATTTGATCATCCGAATAACCTTTCTTCTTCAGATAATCTCTAAGTCGATTTTTCCAAATACCCTCAATCGCACTTCTATGCAACGGGTTCGCTACTAACCTTCCATATGGAAGTGCATGGCAAAGTGCCCCTGGAGCTCTTATCCCGCCACATGCATTTGGCTGACCCGTAAAGCTAAACGAATGTCTTCCAGGTTTGCAAACCTTACCAGTTATTAAATGAAGCATATGTAAGGATGCATTTACCCAACTACCTTGCAATTTCTGGTTAACACCCATCGTCCAGCAAGTGACAACATATCCTTCAGCAAACCATTTAGCTGCTATCCTGATCGCCTCAGGACCACTTATCTTCTTCCATGTTTTACTTGTCCTGTCATATATCAATGGGCTTTCTCCCTCAAATATTGCATCAGCAACCTTCTCAGGCTTATAATCCTCAAGAAATCTTAAGAATATAGCAAACCCTTTCCATAAGTCTTTTTCAATTTCATCTTCAGAGTTATACTTTTTCTTTGGGTCAGGATAAACCGATCGTGGAGTATTTGTATACGATAGATCCCAAGCTGTTCCTCTTACGCCTCCATACTCTGTTTTTATCCAAATCTTCTTAACATCTTCATGAATCCCAAAGCTGACATGTCTGTAAATAAATTTTTTATCAAGATATTTCCAATTTGCGCTCACTTCACCTTTCTCGAGATCATACTTTGCATTGTCAAGTTCAAAAGCTATCACATAAGCCATGCTATTTATCAAAGCAATATCTCTACCACTTGAAATGGGCAACCAAATATCCCCTATCACCCCTGATCTTGTCTTTCTGGGATCAGCAATTATTACCTTAACTTTATCTGGGTTTTTACTCTTTACAGCAGCTATTCTATTAAATATAATTGGATGAGCCTCTGCAATATTACTCCCAATTATGAAAAATGTATCTGCATGTTTTTTATAATCTGGATCTGGCACATCAATATCATCAAGGCTTCCATAAGGTTCATCTTTTCCAAAGGTATAAAGATAACCAACAACCGCGCTTGCCATACATGTTCTTGGTTGACCCTCAATTGAGTTATTCGCAAGCAACCCACCGCCCTTGAATACTTTATTCATTATATGTGTTTCTTCCGTTCCAAGTTGACCGCTTCCATAATACGCAACGCTAAATTTCCCATGTTCCTTAACAGCTTTCTCAACAGCGTTTGCGACGAATTCAATTGCGTCCTCCCATGAAATCTCAACAAAATTCTCTTTCAAATCAATCTCAGAAGGCTTTAAACCATCTGGGTCTTTAGATGTTTTACCTTGTAAAACCCTTGGGGAATTTGAGAGATCTGGCTTCCCAGTTTTAGGATTAAGCCACTCTTTTCTAATCATAGGATTTACAGGTCTACCTGGATATTCAAGCGCCTTGTGCAGATAAAATCCCTTGGTACACAAAACCCCACGGTTAACACTGCTGTTTTTATCGCCCTTTATTGCTAAAACCTTAAGTATGTTACCCTTTTCATCAACTTCACATTCAGCTATAGTCGTGCATCCAACAGCACAATATCTACATGGACCAGCTGGGAATGACTTTACATTCTTCGCTTGAGGGAAAATTTTGTCAGGCATATAAATTTCAGCAGCAAGCGCAGCTGAAGCTATTGCACTCAATTTTAAAAACTCTCTTCTTGTTATCCTCATTGGACCGTTTCCCTCCTTTATTTTTTGGGTTTAACTTTAAAAGTTTCAACCCCGACAACATCACCATTGGGTGAATAATCTCCATTTGCTGCAACCGCCATAATTGTAAACTCAACCTCACCAACTCCTTTTTGCGCTGGGGCAACCCACTTGAATTTCCACTCCCTAAGTTTACTACCATCAATAGTGTGAGTTAAGTAATTCTCAGAGATTTGAGTGTTTTTCCTATCTTCGACAATGAGTTTACCCCCAGATACACTAAGCGCAAATCCACCCGCGTATTCTCCTTCACTAATTACATCACTATTAATTTCGAGGCTCAAACTATAAGTTTTATTGCTAATGTAAGATTCAGGCACACCCTTAAGTAGGATTTCAATATTTTTATCCTCAGCCCCCGAATGACATTCGTCACATTCAAAAGACGGAACCCCATTTGAATGAGCGTAAATATCATCCTTATTTAAGACTAAATTTGCTACAGAAAGAATTATTACTGCCACTGTCAAAACTAAAATTCCATTTTTCATCGCTAACCTCTTTTTAATTTTCATAAAAGAACCCTGGCTTAAAAGCCAGGGCGTTAAAAAATTAGAAGTTAAACCAAACTTCGCCTTTCAATTCCCATGCTGCCTTTTTATATTCATCAGTTCCATTGATGAGATAACCCGCTGCTTTCCCTGGTTTGAAATAGCCACCCCTCAGTGTTAATATAACTTTGCCATCATGCATCTTATAATCAGCCTTAAAATCAACCTCCCATCCAAGGTCTTTAGCTGAAAGGTTAGGTTTGGGACCCGCTGCATCCCAAGCATAAATTGGTTTATTCGCCCTTATGTACGAATAAGAGACAAACAAGCTCAAATTAGTAAATGGAATAAACGTTAAATTGGCTTGACCAATTATTGTGTTTTCAAGTTCGCGATAACCTCGCACATTTGGTGCACCAAGTCCTTGCGGTGTTATACCTTCCTCATCTGGCATAATTGAATCTTCCCAAACCTCTGTAATATAGAAAAATCCAGCTGTTCTCAACTTCGTAACATTACCTTTCCCACCCCATGGACCATCAGGATCCCCAGAACCAACACCAAGAATAAAACCTGGCTTAACTTTGTCAGTCGCAGAGTAAACACCCTTCAAATAAATATTACCACCATCAATATCCCCATTGTTAATATCAACATCAAAAGTTGGCCCATAATTAGCGTTATTAATTTTATCCTTCCCCTTTAGATAGTTTACTTCATAATCAAGCGACAACTTACCAAATTTGGAACTTCCAGCTACCCCTATTCCAAAAAGATTCGTTATCTGAGGTGAAAATCTTACTTTCTTATAATCCAAGAGGTTGGGGATATAAGCATTTCCATCCCTCGTTGATCGGTCAATGTAGTAAAAAGTATAAATATCAAGTTTCGTATTGCCAAATTTTAATGCTTTAGAATAATTCGCAAGATAAAGATCGGCATCCCTTGCATCCCAACTGTTATTGTAATCGCTTGCCACACTATCAGCATCACTCAAAGCATCAACGCCTTCATTTACTTTCGCCCACCCAAGTTTTAAAACTCCATCCCCCACCGAAATATCTGCTTGCACACCATCGTAGTTATTATCAATCAGTATCCTGTTCCCAACGAGCCACTGCATTCTACCAACGGAGAAAGCTGTCTTCAACGCCGGAACCCTGAACCAAACATATGCCTGGTCAACATGAAATAGATAATGAACGTCCTTATTGTTATACAATAAGCTTGCACTTTTTCCACCATAGACTTTCCTCAGAGGTGGCTCATTATCAACCCCCCACCATCCTTGAGCCATATCAAATCTTGTTATAATTTTAACATCACCCTTATACGAAATTTCCGGCCTAAACCTTAGCATCTGCACAATATAGGCATCATTGTAAGTCCCCTTACCAAACCAAAAATCTTGTTGATACTGAAACCATGTGTTAAAAGTTCCATTCAGGTTAAGAGTTAAATTATCGGTAATTTTAACCTGTGAGAATGTGACTACACTTAGGAAAATCGTTAAAACAATTAAGTAAAATGTTCGCCTTTCCATTTGAGAACTCTTTTTTGTTTTCTAAAAATCAATAAACTCTTTTATCAAAATTTATGCCATGGAATTAACCCACTAATTTTGAAAAAATTAATAATTCAAGTGGCGGGAAAGCGTCGGAAAATCGTCAGCTTACAAATTTTTGACACTTTTTAAAGGGGGGTAGGCTCTATATCAAACCGTATTTTTTCATTTTCTCTCTTAAGGTTGTCCTTTTGAGATTTAGTATCTCTGCAGCTTTTGTTTGGTTATACCCAGATTTTTCAAGAGCCCATCTTAATGCACGTTGCTCAAAATCAGCTAACACTTTTTCCAGATCTATCTTTTCCTTGTTCCAAATGTTATCAATACCTGACCTTATCGCCCCAGTAATTTCACTGGGTAGCGCCTCCCTTGTGACAACATTTCCTTTCGTTAAGACCACAATTCGCTGTACTATATTCTCAAGCTGCCTTACATTGCCAGGCCATTCGTATGCAATCATTGCTTCCATCGCTTCAGGGGTAAACTTCAACTCTGGTCTTCCAAATTTATTTAAGAAATGCTCTATCAGCAATGGGATATCTTCCCTGCGCTCTCTTAGGGGTGGAATTTTTATTGGTATAACGCTCATCCTGTAGTATAAATCCTCTCTGAATTTTCCCAACTTCACAAGATTGAACAAATCAACCTTACTTGCACATATCAACCTCACATCAACTTTTATACTCTCATTTCCGCCTATCCGTTCGAATCTTTTCTCTTGAATGACATTTAGCAATTTTACCTGAGAACTTAAGGGAATATCATCAACATCGTCTAAAAACAAAGTTCCACCATTTGCACATTCAAATTTTCCCTTTCGCTCTTTTATAGCTCCAGTGAAAGCACCTTTTTCGTGGCCAAATAGTTCAGTTTCAAGTAAAGTTTCAGGCAAAGACGCACAACTTAATTTAACAAACGGTTTATTTTTTCTTGGGCTTAATTGATGAATCGCATTTGCGACCAAATCTTTTCCAGTACCACTTTCCCCAATTATTAATACTGTTGCATCACTTTGAGCTACTATCTCTATTTGGGAGTATATATTCTGCATGGCTTTTGATTTACCAACGATATTAGAGAATGAATATCTTTCATCAAGGCGTTTTTTAAGTTCTATGTTCTCTTTCTCAAGTTCTTTATATTTTTCGATCTTCTTTAAAATCATAATCAATCTTTCTGAAGAGAAAGGTTTGGTGATATAATCGTATGCACCAAGCTTCATCGCCTCAACAGCATTTTCTATAGTTCCATAAGCTGTTATCATTATGACCATTATATTGGGGTTGATCTTCTTGATAATTTTTAAAACTTCCATTCCATCCATATCAGGTAAGCGAATATCAGTAACAACTACATCAACATCATTTTGCTCAATGTAATTTACCGCAAAAATCGGCGACTCAAAATCAACAACTTCATATCCCTCCTTGAGCAACGCATCTCTTAATGTTATTCTTTTTATTTTTTCATCCTCAATAATAACTACTTTCATACTTTACATTTTCACCTTGTTTATTTTCGTCTAAAATTTTTCTTGGAAGTATAACGGTGAAAGTACTTCCCTCACCGACCTTACTCTTAACTTCAATCCTCCCACCATGACTTGAAACAACATTATAACTTAGATAAAGTCCTAATCCTGTACCGTTAGGCTTCGTTGTAAAGAAAGGATCGAAAATTTTATTCAATATGCTTTCAGGTATTCCACAGCCATTGTCCTTTATCTTAACAAATACACTTTTATCATCACCAAATGTTTCTATTTCAATTTTACCGTTGAAGTTAACAGCATCAATAGCATTAAAAATTATATTTGCGAAAACTTGTTCAAGGTAATGAAAGTCACCCACAACTATCAATTCCTCATCACTAAGATTTTCTTCAACCTCTATCTTTTTATCCTTTATCCTAAATTGAGCTATTGCAAGGGCATCCTCAATGATATCGTTTATATTTAAATCAATCCTTTCAAAAATATGAGGTTTAGCGTAGTCAAGCAACCGTCTAACAATAAGCTCAATTCTATCCAAACCCTCAAGTGCAAGACCTAAAAATTCACGCAGTTTCTGCTTATTATCTGGCTCAGCAAGAACTGCTCTTATGCAATTTTGTATCCCGTCAAGCGGATTATTTATTTCATGGGCAAGACCTGCAACAAATCTCCCAATTGAAGTCATCTTCTCAACTTGCATCAAAACTTCCTGCGCCCTCCTTAACTGCTCATACGCCATCCTTATTTCTTCTGTTCTTTCTTTTACCTTTCTCTCAAGTTCCTCATTCATCTTTTTCAGCTCTCTCTCAAGCATAAACTTTTCGGTTATATCCCTCGTTTCTAAAACCAAGCCTATGTATTTGCCGTTGTCATCATGAACAACATTATAAATATTTTCGTAATATCTCCCATTTGCGTGCACGATTTTATGCCTTTTGGTCACGATCCCTTTTTTAAAATTTTCGAGAACCTCAAGCACTTTACTATGAATAGATTCAGGATGACACATTACAACGGAAGTGCCAAGTCGTTCTTCATTTTTTATGTTCCTATATTTCTCAGCCGATTTGTTCATATAAAGCATTCGCCCTTCTTCATCAACAAAAATTATTCCTTCATCAATAGCATCAAGTATTTTAAATAGCAAATCCTTATCGACTAAGTTTGAAAAAGGCATATCACAAGGTCCTTATGTTTTTTGATAAATCTAATCACAAAAACTTTGCCAATATCTAAATCAATTGTAAATTAATGCCTTTCTTTGCCCAATCGTGACATATTTTTGTCACAATTGTGGCAATATTGCCTCAGCCATTAAAGAGTTAATCTAAAACCTATTGACAGTGTTATCTTTATTTCTTAACTTTTAGTGAAACAAAAACCTAAAACAGGAGGAGGTTATGAATAGGATAGTTTTAGCAGGGGTGGTAGTTGCTATCATAAGTTTGATAATTGGGTTGCTCGGAAAGATACTGGGGCATACTATTATCTTCGCCAATGCTACATGGCATAACTTCGCTCAAACATGTTTACTATTTGCAATAGCTTATGGTATAGGAAAATTAGCAGTGGAAAAGGAAAAATAAGAGTTTTAAAATTGCTGTTTAGTTGACCGCTCTCTTCTCACTTGACAAAATTTGCTCATCGAAAAGTGTTAATTTTAACACAGGGGATATCTTACACTCAAATTAAGTTGGAACATTTGAGGAAAATAACTATTTTTTAAGTGTGTTTAAAAAGTTCCTTAAAAAAGAAAAACAACCTTAATTCAAAACAAAAAAGAACTCACCCATGAAAGTTGCTGTTTGCGTAAATCGGGTTCCAGACACTGAAACAAAAGTAAAAATTGGAGCAGATGGTAAAACAATTGACAAAACGGGGGTAAATTACATTTTAAATCCTTATGATGAATTCGCAGTCGAAGAAGCATTAAGAGTAAAGGAAAAGTTTGGTGGCGAAGTTATCGTCATCTCACTTGGCGGGAGCGAAAATGTTGAGGTAATAAGAAAAGCGCTTGCAATGGGGGCTGACAAAGGAATTTTGCTTAAAGATGATTCACAGCGTGATACTTTTTCAATCGCAAAAGCACTTGCTGAAGTTTTAAAAGAAATTTCACCAGATATAACATTCTTTGGCAAGCAATCGATTGATTACGATGATCAAGCGATGCCAAGTTTAGTTGGAGAACTTCTCGGAATACCTTCAATTACTGTTGTTGTTAAACTTGAAATTAATGAAGATGGAACTGTCATAGCAGAGCGGGAGATTGAAGGCGGGAGAGAGAAAGTTAGAGGAAAACTTCCGATAATAATTGGAGCACAAAGAGGTTTAAATGAACCAAGATATCCATCACTTAAAGGAATAATGGCAGCAAAGAGCAAGCCTGTTGAAGAAAGAGAAGCACCAAAGTTTGAAAACAAGACTGAAGTCATCGAAATGTTGCTCCCACCACCGAAAAAGCCAGGAAGAATTCTGGGCACAGATGCAAGTGCGGTTCCCGAACTTGTTCGCCTGTTAAGAGAAGAGGCGAAAGTAATTTAAAATTTTTAAGTTGCAAAATACTTATGGAATAATTATCTTAAAACAAATTCAAGAAGGAAAAAATGGCAATGAAAGTTTTAACTTTCGCCGAACAAAGGGAAGGGAAATTTAAAAAGTCCGCGTTTGAAGCTGTAAGAACAGGTAGAAAAATTGCTGATGAACTATCAGCTGAATTTTATACACTTGTCATTGGGGACGAAAACACTGAGAAAATAGCACCTGAGCTCGGCAATTATGGAGCTGAAAAGGTTTTTATTGTACAGGATCAAAGACTTGGTCAATATTCCTTAACTGCCTACGCGAAAGTAATATCTGAGGTAATGAAAGAACTCGACATTGAATATCTTTTTATGTCTGCGACTGCAATGGGTAAAGAATTAGCACCAAGGGTCGCCGGAAAGATCGACGCTGGATTTGCAGTGGATTGCACAGATTTAAAAGTTGAAAATGGCGAAGTGATTGCAACCAGACCTGTTTACGCAGGAAAAGCTTTCATAAAGGTAAAAATTAACTCCACTAAAAAAATTTACACACTGCGACCCAACGTCTTCCCTGCTGGGGAAAGTGACGGAAAGTTAGCTCAAGTGGAAAAATTTAATGTAAATTTAACTGATGATGATTTCAAAGTTGTTGCTTTTGAAAAAGTCGAATCTACAAAAGGGAAACTTGATGTGACAGAAGCAGATATAGTTGTATCAGGTGGAAGGGGTTTGAAAGCACCTGAGAACTTTAAACTTATTGAAGAACTTGCTGAAGTCCTAGGTGCTGCTGTTGGTGCTTCAAGAGCAGTTGTCGATGCAGGATGGCGTCCCCATGACGAACAAGTGGGTCAAACTGGAAAAACAGTTTCACCAAAACTTTACATTGCAATTGGAATCTCCGGAGCAATTCAACATCTAGCAGGAATGTCATCATCAAAGGTGATTGTCGCGATAAATAAAGATAAAGATGCACCGATATTTCAGGTTGCGGATTATGGAATAGCGGGTGACCTATTTGAGGTCGTTCCAGCTCTTACCGCGGAACTGAAGAAAGTTCTTGGGAAGTAAATTAAACTTTAAAAACAAGGAGGACTGATTTAAGGTGAAAAAGATTCAGGTAGACATAGTTGGTTTATCTGCAACGCCTACGGGACCAAGTTCTTACGCTTTGATCCTAAAAGAAGTTGGGGGTGATAGACGCTTGCCGATAATTATAGGTTCCTTTGAAGCACAGGCGATTGCCCTCGAGATGGAGGGGATAAAACCACCACGCCCTTTAACGCATGATTTGATAAAAAATATACTTGATGGGCTTGGGGTTAATATCCTTGAAGTTGTTGTCACAGATTTAAGAGATGGGACATTTTACGCAAAGATTTATCTTGAATTAAATGGAATGACTTATGAAATCGATTCAAGGCCAAGCGATGCAATCGCAATTGCTTTGAGATGCGGGGTTCCAATTTATGTAAATGACGAGGTTATGGAGGAAGCAAGTTTTGCTCCAGAGGAGGAATCACAAATTGAAGAAGAAGCAGAAGAGGAAGAAGAAAACCCACTTGCGCCGAGTGAAGATATTTCCCAACCCCCAACTCCGAAACGAACTCCAAAGCCAACTTCAAAAGAGGAGAGAATAGCTGAACTTCAAAGACAGCTTGAAGAGGCAATTAAAAAAGAAGAGTACGAGAAAGCTGCGAAAATTCGTGATGAAATCAGAAGATTGAAGATGGGCGATTAACAACTGCAAAAATAAATTAGGAGGCGCAAAATGAAACACTTTTTCTCCTTTCTCATCGCTTTGGCAATTTTATCTAAGCTTGCAATTGCACAATCAAACGAAAAGTTCAACCAACTCATCGCTGAGGGTGACGAATACTCTGAGAAAAAGTTTGATAACTACAAAGCGTTGGAAAAATACCTTGAGGCATATAAAATTAATCCGCGAGATTACAATGTCCTTTGGAAACTAAGTAAAGTTTATGTTGATATCGGCGAACACCTCCCTACAAGAACAAAAGAAGAGAAACAAAAACAACTTGAGATGTATGAAAAGGCGAGAGAATACGCTGAACTTGCAATCCAAGTAAATCCAAATGGTTCAATGGGTTATACACGAAGGGCGATCGCACTTGGTAGAATTGCTCTCTTCAAAGGTGTGTGGGAATCGATTGACCTTGTAAAAAAGGTAAAAGAAGATTGCGAAAAGGCAATTCAGCTTGACCCGAACAATAGCGTTGCTTATTATGTTCTTGGAAGAACACATGCAAAGTTGTGCGAAAAACCAAAATTGTTCCGCGCTCCCTTGGGACTTGGCTGGGCAAATTACGATGATGCGATAAAAAATTTTGAAAAGGCAATAAGCTTAAGACCAACATTCATAATGTATCGCCTCGATGCAGCAAAGGCTTATATCGAAGTTAAAAATTACAAAAAAGCAAAAGAACACCTTGCGAAAATTGCAGAACTTCCAACAGAAGATGAAGATGACCCCCAATTTAGAGCGGAAGCGAAAGAACTTTTGGAAAAGATAAAAGATAAAGCCCCATGATGATAAAATTTTTCCCTCTTTTTCTCCTTTTATCTTTTCTTTCTATCCAGAGTTTACTTGCACAGGAAATTGAATGTAAAGTTACGGTTAATTTTGAACAACTCCCACCACAAAACAAATCCGATTTATCCGACTTCGCCGAAAAAATTCAACGCTACATTAACACTTACAAATGGACGAATGTTGATCTCGGTGATGAAAAAATTCAATGCACCTTAAATATTTTTTTCACATCCGCAAGTGGAAATAATTACCAAGCTCAAATTTTTATTGGTTCACAAAGAAAAATTTATAATTCAGATAAAAGCACAGCTGTTTTGAGAATCTTCGATGATAAAGTTGAGTTCTTCTACGATAAAAATGCACCGTTATATCACGACGAATTTCGCTTCGACCCGCTGTTAAGTTTGATTGACTTTTACATGTATATCGTCATTGGTTATGATTTTGATACATATGAACCGTTTGGTGGAACTGAATTCTTTGAAAAAGCCTTCAGAATTTGTACAAATGCTCAATCTTCAAGATATTCAAGGGGATGGCAAAAAGTTACTTCGGGTTACAGTAGATTTAATTTGATAGATGAACTACTCAACTCAAAATACGCTAGTTTTAGAAAAATGATGTACGATTATCACTACAATGGACTTGACCTGTTTCAAAAACAACCTGAAGATGCCATCGCAACAATTGATTCAGCGCTTGACGTTTTGATAAAAATAAAGAGTGAAAATCCGACATCTACGCTTGTAAAACTTTTCTTCGATGCTAAGTATATGGAACTTGCCGAAATCTTAAAACATGCAAAAAATAAAGAAGCGATTTTTAAAAAATTAGTCCTTGCTGATCCATCCCATCAATCAACCTATCTGGAATACATGAAAGACTAAAGATGGAAATTCAATTCATTGGTGCAGTAAGAACCGTAACGGGTTCAATGCATCTCATCCATGCCAATGGGGTAAAGTTTTTGCTTGATTGTGGCCTTTATCAAGGTAGAAGAGCCAAAGCTAGAGAAATAAATGAAAATTTCCCTTTTGATCCGAAAGAAATTGATTTTATAATTTTATCCCATGCACATATCGACCATAGCGGGAACATACCTCAGATTGTTAAAAAGGGATTTTCTGGAAAAATCTTTTCAACTTCCGCCACCCGCGACTTAGCAAGCATAATGCTAATTGATAGCGGACATATACACGAAAAAGACGCAGAATATCTGAATAAAAAATTAAAGAAAAAAGGTGAGCCTTTAATCGAGCCTTTATACACAGCCAGTGATGCAGTTCGCGCCCTCGAACATTTTGTTGGACTTCCATATAGAAAAGAAATTGAAATAGCCACCGGGATTAATTTAATTTTTTATGATGCAGGTCATCTTTTGGGATCAGCTATAACTGTTCTTAACATAAAAGAAAATGGGACAAAAATTCGCCTCGCATTCACCGGAGATCTCGGAAGACCTTACAGACCAATTTTAAAAAACCCCGAATTAATTGGAAATGTCGATTTTCTGATAACGGAAAGCACATACGGTGGGACAATCCACGAGGAGATCGAATCCGTTGAACAAAAAATTGCTGAAATCGTGATAAAATCTTACGATCGAAATGGCAAAATCATAATCCCTGCATTTAGCGTTGACAGAACCCAAGTGTTGATTTACATACTTCATAAACTTGTTGGCGCCAATAAAATACCTAAAATTCCAATCTTTATTGATAGCCCTCTTGCTGTCAACGCCACAGAAATTTATCGGCTTCACCCGGAATGTTTCGATGACGAAATGAGAAAATTTCTTTTAAACGGTAAAGATCCATTCAATTTTTCAATGCTTCATTACATAACTGAAGTTGAGGAATCTAAAAAGTTAAACAAATATGAAAAACCATGTATAATCATTTCCGCCTCAGGTATGTGTGAAACCGGCAGAATTCTTCATCACCTTGCGAACAATATTGAAAACCCCCGAAACATAATTTTAATCGTCGGATATATGGCTGAAAATACACTTGGAAGGAAACTAAAAGATGGGGTTAAAAAAGTTAAAATTTTTGGAGATGAATACACGGTTAACGCTGAAGTTATCTCAATGGATGCCTTAAGCGCTCATGCAGATAGAAATGAACTAATCGGTTATATAAGCCATATTGATAGAAAACATGTAAAAGGAATTTTTGTTGTTCACGGTGAAGAGGAGCAATCGATTAAACTTGCTGATGCTCTCAAAGAAATTGGGTTTGAAAATGTAATTATTCCTCAAAGAGGGGAAACATTCGAAATTTAAAAATGCTGAAAAAATGGAAAACTTCAGAAGAAAAAGTTTTTGGCTTGAAACAGCCGGCGAATTTGAACCACAACCTGAACTAAAAGGAGATGTAAAAACTGACATAGCGATAATCGGCGGTGGTTTCACAGGGCTTTCAACAGCATATCACATTAAAAAAATTGATCCCTCAATTGATGTCGCAATAGTTGAAAACCAGATCTGTGGTTATGGTGCGAGCGGAAGAAACGCGGGCTTCGGGATGACACTTTTCGGCTTAACTTTCAGTTTAACCGCGATAAGATTTGGCAAAGAAAAAGCAGTTCAAGCACATCACTATATGGAAACAGCGGTTGATTATCTTTCAGAGTTTATAACATCAAATAAAATTGACTGCGACTATGAAAGACCTGGATTTTTAAGGGTCGCAACATCAAAGGCATATGTGAAAAGAATTCAGCACGAAATAAACCTTATGCGCTCCCTTGGGATTGAAGGAATAGAGTGGATTTCACAAGAACAAGTTAGAAAGGAAGTCAACAGTCCCCTCTATCTCGGAGCTTGGTGGGAGCTAAGATGCGTTTTGCTTAATCCAGCAAAACTTGCGTGGGGAATAAGAAAATTAAATCTCGACCTTGGCGTAAAGATTTTCGAATATTCCCCTGTAAATGAAGTAAATCGCCATAAAACTCATTTCACCATAAAAACAAACAACGGAATTTTAACAGCTGAAAAGATTTTATTTGCTACAAACGCATTCTCTCATCTTTTTCCTCAATTAAGAAGAAAACAAGTTCCAGCTTTCACCTATATCGTTTTAACAGAACCACTTGGTGAAGAATTTTTTAACGAAGTTGGTTGGAAAAATAGACAAGGGATCGAAGACGCACGAAATCTGGTTCATTACTATAGATTAACGAAAGATAACAGATTACTCATGGGAGGCGGTGATGTTAGCGTTGGCTTTGGGAGAAAAATGAATTACGATGAAAATGAAAGAATTTTCAATGAGCTAAAAGATTATGTAAAGAAAGTTTTCCCCGTTTTAAAAGATGTAAAATTTACACACCAATGGGGTGGACCCGTTTCTGTTCCGATTGATATGGCACCAGCAATTGGAAAAATTGGAGACGATAGAGCTTATTACAGCCTCGGTTGTGTCGGACATGGTGTATCACTCACAATCCTAAATGGGAAATTGCTTGCCGAATTGCTTCTCGAACGAAAATCTGAATTGACTGAGATATTTTTCGTAAACCGCAAAACGATCCCCTGGCCACCTGAACCAATTAGATTTGGAATAAGCCATTTGATCCGAGGCTACATGCGACTTGAAGATAAAATTCTTGACAGATGAAGTTTACCTTTTTATTTCCTCAAAAAGGAAAATCTCTATCCCAAGAAACTTTTTCTTCATGGCAAGCGACATTGAATTACTTAAAACCTTAACCACTATATCTTCAAGCTTAGGTTGATGTGAAGAAACAAACCAAATCCTTTTATATTTTTGCGATAAACTATTCAATTCGTCGATTAACACATTTTTATTTTGCTCCGAAACATCAGGAAGCTTAATTTTCACAACATCATCTTTTTTTGAATAGTAGTAAAAAACATATTTGTTCGCTATGATCAAATCCCCACCCCTTGCTCTCTCCTCAACAAATTTAACTGCCTCCCTCCATTCTTCCTTATTTGTTTTGCCATAGTACCATCCGAGATTTACAACAGAGAGAAGCAAAAAGATATACACAATGTATTTTCTAAATCTACCGTTATAATTTTCAAATCCAATTGAAGCGAGACAATAAAACGCAATAGATGAAGCAATTGCATATCTCGTAAAGTAAAAAGGAGTCAAAAATTGGGACAACGCAAACGGGACTAAAATTGGGATAATGAACCATAACCAAAAAATTAAATAAATTTTTCTCTTCTCATGGCTAAACTCTTTAAAATTAAAAATTGAGAACACGATCATTGCAAGCATAATAAAGAGTAAAATAGCGGAATTTGAATACTCAATTATAAACCTACCCAAAATCACATTTCCAAACTCATCCCTTGGCATTGGATATGTTGCCCCAGCAAATTGAATCAGGGTTTTCAAAAAATCAATAAAATCAGGTCTCGGCAACCAAAATTCGCCTGAAATCAAAATTTCATTGGCTTGCTTTAACACAATTAAAAATCTCGGTATAAAGAACAGGAAAGAAATAAACAAGGAGAGAAGAAAAACCTTTAACTTCTTTCCCTCTTGAAATGCCACGAAAATAAGTTGAGCAAAGATTGTAAAGAAAGCGTAAAGATGCGTGTAAAGCAAAAGAATATTTGTAAAAGTGTAAAAAACATAGTGTTTGAATTTACCTTGCTTTAAGATCTTGACAAAATAAAAAAACGAGACAAGAGAGAGCAAACAAAGCAAAGCATACATCCTTGCTTCCTGCGAATAAAAAATTTGAAAGACCGAAATTCCCGTCATAAACGAGGAAAAGATGGCTACTTCCCTGCTCCAGAACTCGAGACAAAATTGGTATACAGCTATCACAATGAGCACACCAAATATAACCGATGGGAAACGAAACGAGAATTCAGAATCGCCAAAAATTTTTATCCAAAAATGTAAGATGAGATAATAAAGTGGTGGATTTCCATCGGCTTGGGACGCCTTGATCAATTCAGGTATGCTCAACTTCGCAAACTTAATTGAGGAACCTTCATCAAGCCACAAACTTTCAAAATCAAGCAAAAAAATCCTTAAAAATAAACTCAACGCAAGAATAAAGATAAAAACATTTGATCTCATTCATGACTGAGCAAGATTTTTAATCTCACTTAAAATTTTCGCAACATCCATTTCATTGTTATAAACATGGAAGGAAACCCTGACAGCCATTAAATTTCCCTCAGTAACTGGTCTAACCCTTATTCTTTTTTCCATTAAATATGAAACAATTTTGTCATAGGTTATATTTTTCATTCTGAATGTTATCATTGCGGTTCTAAAGTTCTCCTCCTCTGGAGATAAAACTTCAACATTTGCAATCTTAATAAGCTCTTGATAAAAAGCCTCGGCAAGAGCTCTATCGTGCTCCCATACCTTATCAATTCCAATGGCATTTAAAAAATCAATAGCTGTTTCAAGTCCAAAAAACAGAGCTGGGTTTTGTGTCCCGTATTCAAATCTCTGCGCAGAAGGCTGAAATTTCAACTCATTTTTCTCCACGCTATATCCAGCATCGGAATACCCCCCAACTGTAAGAGGTTGAACGAGTTCGAGATTTTCCTTCTTAACATAAAGAATTCCCGTTCTCTTTGGACCAAGAAGCCATTTATGTCCGCTTGTCGTATAAAAATCGCAACCATATTCACGAACATCCACAGGCATCATCCCGGGAACCTGAGCCCCGTCAAGGAAAACCCATAATCCTTTATCTTTCGCAAGCTTACAAATCTCTCTCTCAGGGAGACGCTGTCCCGTGGTACAGGTTATATGGCTTACGAAAATAAGCCTTGTTCTTTTAGTTATTAACTTTTCAAGCCTTTCAAGATTTCCAACCCAATTTTTTGCGTCAGGTTCAAAGGTTTTTAAAACAATCCCATCTCTTTTAGCTCGGTTCAACAAAGGTATATTTCCCGCTGCGTGTTCATGTGTCGTCAAGATAACTTCATCGCCTTTCTTCAAAGGCAAACCATTTACAACAATGTTAATTCCCTCGGTAGCACAGCTTACAAGAGCAATTTCCTCCTTATCGCAACCGAAGATATCCGCACATTTTTCCTTAACCTTCCACCACTTTTCAAGATCATGATTTGGCGTCGGATATTTGTCAAGGATATCCGTTTCCTCTTTCACTTTATGAGCTACAACGAAGGGAGATGAGCCAAGACCACCTGTGTTAAGGTAGGTAAAATCTTTCGGAATTGGGAATTGATCACGAATTAACTTCCAAAACTTGGGATCACTTGAATTAAAACTTGAAATTTTTTCTTTAAAATTCTCAATGCTTATGTAATCTAACTTTTTTGAATTTGGGAAAAGTGCTCCAAATGTTAAAAATGCCATTGATTTTAAAAATTCCTTTCTTCGCATAAATCTTTAAAATGTTAATTTTTTTAATCTACCTCGGCTTCAACATAATTTACAAGTTCACCTATGCCTTGAATCCACGCAGTTATTTTGTCCCCAGGCTTAATTGGTCCTACCCCTTCAGGAGTTCCAGTTGAAATTACATCTCCAGGGTAAAGCGTTATATACTTACTAATTGATTCAACTATTGAAGGAATATCAAAAATCATATTCCTTGTGTTTGAGTTCTGTCTGAGTTCATCATTAACCCACAACTTTAAATCAAGCTCCACAGGCGTTTGAATTTCATCCGCAGTCACAATCCATGGTCCCATAGGGGCAAAATAATCTAAACTTTTTGATCTAAACCATGGATGCTGAGCTTGAATATCTTTCCTTTGAAGCTCCCTTGCAGTGACATCAACAACAATTGTATATCCAGCAATATAGCTCCAAGCATTTTCTTTCTTGATTCTTTTCCCTTTCTTCCCTATAACAACTGCAAGCTCAACCTCGTGATCAATCCTTCCAATATCTGTTGGGATATAAATAGTTTCCAAATGCCCAACTACAGCGGTGCTACTCTTTGCAAAAATAATCGGTTCTTCTACAGGCGCTGGAGAACCGAATTCCCTTGCGTGTTCTTCATAATTTCGCCCAAGACATATAAATTTTGGCGGAAACTCAACAGGCGCATTATATCTTACAGATTCCTTAACGAAAAGATATTCCATTAAATTATGTTTCTCAACAAAATCAATAACTCTTTTGAAAAGATCAATGTTAAATAACTGCTCTCGGAAAAGTTCAGTTACCGTTTTGATATACGGGAAATCGTCAATCTTATTTTTCAATTTTTGGTAAAGAGGGAGAGCATCGGTTAAATTCAAAATTCTTCCGCTCTCATCGTAGATAATCCCGATAAAATTTTCCTTCTCTGTGCGAAGTGAAAGTATCTTCATATTTCACGGTTTTTATTTTTAACTTTTTCAAATTTTAAAAAAATTTTAAAACTTTATCAAGAAAATCACCACGCTGTAAAAAATGCGTTTTTAAAATTTTTCTTCAGTTCTTTCAAACTATCACCACCAAATTTTTCAAGTACAGCATTTGCGATAACAGGGGCAATTACAGATTCGGCAATCACACTTGCAGATGGAACTGCGCAGAAATCGGAACGCTCATATCTTGACCTTACTGGTTTTAATGTTTTCAAATCAACGCTTGATAAACCCTTTACAACCGTCGAAATTGGTTTCATCGCTGCCCTTAACACTATTGGCTGCCCATTTGTCATCCCACCTTCAATTCCACCAGCACGGTTTGTCCTACAATAAATTTTCCCATTCCTTACAAAAATTTCATCATGAACTTCCGAACCAAATTTTTTTGCATTTTCAAACGCTGGACCTATCTCAACCCCCTTTACCGCTTGAATTGACATAATTGCCTGCGCTAATAAGCCATCAAGTCTCCTGTCCCACTGAACATAGCTTCCAAGCCCAACTGGCAATCCCGTAACAATCACTTCAAAGATACCACCAACTGTATCTCCGTTTTTCATCGCCTCCTTTATCATATCTTTCATTTTCTCCTCGACAGCTTTGTCAATGCACCTTACTTCGGACTTATCAGCCAATAAACTTAATTCAAGCGCTCCCTTGGGCTTGCAGATCAATCTTCGAATTTTCCTCTCAAGCTTTTCCCTATCTTCATATCCAATGTATCCAATCTGAATTACATGGCTCCCGATATAAATCCCAAGCTCTTCAAGCAATTTTCTTGCCACTGAAGAACATGCTACTCTAATTGCTGTCTCCCTTGCGCTTGCACGCTCAATTACATTTCTTATGTCATCAAAACCATATTTAAAATACCCTGCGAAATCAGCATGCCCCGGTCGTGGCACTGTTACTTTTTCAATTTCCTCACTCTTGGCAATTCCTTCAACGGACATTTTTTCCTTCCAGTTTTCCCAATCCTTATTTCGAACTATTAAAGCAATCGGGCTTCCAATTGTTTTACCAAACCTAACACCAGATATAATCTCTACTTTATCACTTTCAATTCTCATCCTTCCACCACGACCATATCCCATCTGTCTTCTTCTAAGATGAAAGTTTATATACTCAGCACTTATTCCAAGTCCCGCCGGGATTCCCTCAACAATCCCGACAAGTGCTTGACCGTGCGATTCACCAGCTGTTAAGATTCTTATCATCTTAAAATTTTCTCTCAGGTATTTTTTTACAAAAGTTAACTAAGCATCTTTCTATTTGCAAATAAAGTTATGCTAAACTATATTTTTAAAGAAGACCCTCAGGCAAAAATAATTATGGAGGTGAAAACCATGGTTCTTGCAACGGAAATTAGGGAAGGAATGGCGTTAAGAATTGAGGGTACCATCTTCAAAGTGATCGAAGCAAAAGTTCACGCTGGAAGTGGACAGATGCAAGGTTTTGTGTCAGCCCGACTTTTAAATCTTTCAACAGGACATTATACCGAAAGAAGATTTAGAACCGATGAAAAAGTAGAAGATATTGAACTGATAAGAAAACCGATGGAATATATTTACAACGACGGCGATTTGTATTACTTCATGGATCCTCAAACCTACGAACAAGTTGGGGTACCTAAGGAATCGCTTGGTAATTTTGCAAAGTTTTTAAAGGAAGGGATGAAAGTCGATGTTGAATTTCTTGGGGATCAACCAATAAGCGTAAGAACACCGAAGACAGTTGATCTTAAAGTTATCTTAACAGGTTCAGGCGTCAAGGAAGCGCAAGACAATACGATGAAAAGCGCTACACTTGAAAATGGCATGGAAATACTCGTGCCACAGTTCATCAAGGAGGGGGAGATTATAAGAGTTGATGTTGAAACGATGAAATATCTCGAAAGAGTGGTCCAGAAAAAGGGCTAATTTCAGCACTTTTGAAGGAATCGTCCTAGTATAGTGAAAAAATCTTGATATATTTGTAAATTTTTTTTATATTTTTACAGATACACAAACTACAAAAATTTTTCAAAAATGAAAATTCCTAAGCAAATAGAGCGAGTCTGTGATTACTGTGGAGATAGGCAAAAGTTCAAGTTTAGAGGAAATTTTGAGGCTGAACCTGACAGCAAATTTTGGTACGCATGTCAAAGGTGCAAACATGTCACCCTTGTCTCGATTGAGGAATTAAATCTACAAGCGAATACAAACTCACAAGGAAATTATAGGATTTATTCAGCGAGCGAAACATATGAAATTGGTGAAACAATTTATCATGCAGAATGGCAAGATTATGGAAAGGTTAAGAAGAAAGAAATATCATCAAGTGGCTATAGCATAATTATCGTTGAATTTGAGAAACTCGGACCTAAAAAACTTGTTGAAAACTTTAAACAATAAAAAAGCGAGGTGATAAAATTGGTAGGAATAATAATTCAGGAAGGTGAATCACTTGACAAAGCATTAAAAAGATTCAAAAAGAAGTACGAGCAGGCAGGAATCCTGCGGGAATTCAAGCGTAGGACTTTCTACACTCCGCCCTCCGTTAAAAAGAAAATGAAAAGAGCTAAGGCAATTCGTAGAGCCCAGAGAATGATGATGGAGCAAATGTAATCTTAAACAAAATCTTTTAGAAGGCGGTGAATAAGAAGAAAAAGCAGGTATTAAAAAAGCACAGAAAGAAGGAAAAGAAGAGAAAAGAAAAGATGCGTAAGCTAAGAGAGATGCTTGCTCAGATGAAACAGCAAGAGCAAGCGCAAACACCGCAAAATTAAACCCCGACCTTAGGTCGGGGTTTTTCTTTTTATTTTAGATTAACTATCCAATCAAGAACTTTATCAACTTTCTCGGGGTCATCAGCTTCACAATAAAACCTTAACAATGGTTCGGTTCCAGAAGCTCTAACCAAAAGCCAACCATTATCAAAGAAAAATTTAAATCCATCAATTGTCAACACATTGTTAACTTTATAACCAGCAATTTCCTTTAATCCTTTTTTAAGCTTGCCCAAAACTTTTTGCTTGTGTGATTCTGTCGTATGTAAGTCAACTCTCTTATAGAAATGCGGACCAATTTCAGCAAATAGTTCTTCAACAATCTCCGAAAGTTTCTTCCCTCTTTTAACCATCATCTCGCAGATTGTCAGCCCAAGGAATAGCCCATCTCTCTCAGGTATATGAGTTTTAACCCCTATTCCACCACTTTCCTCTCCACCGATCATTATATCTTTGGTTATCATAAGCGTTGCAACATGTTTAAAACCAACAGGAAGCTCGTAAACTTTTAAGCCGTACTTTTGTGCAAGTTTATCAACCATCAATCCAACTGAAACAGTTTTCACAACATCCCCTCTTAAGCCTTTGTCCTCGTAAAAATATTTGAGCAAAATCGCAAACACCCTTTGCGGGTCGACGAAATTACCTTTCTCGTCAACTGCTCCAATTCTATCCGCATCCCCATCGGTTGCAAGCCCAACATCAAAACCCTTCTCAGGGACAAGTTTAATTAATTCACCAAGATTTTTTGCAATCGGCTCAGGGCTAATCCCACCAAAAGATGGATTAAACTCATTATGTATTACAGTGGCTGAAGGTATTATCTCCGTTAAAATTTTCTGTCCAGCTCCATACATCGCATCATGAACTATTTTTAAACCCGAATTTTTTATTGCTTCCACATCAATCTTTGTCTTAAGGTCATCAATATAAATTTTCCTTAAATTAACAACCTCAATCAATCCCTTCTCTTTTAATTGTTCAAATGACTTTTTCACTTTTTCAAGCTCTGATTTAAAAAGCTTATTAGCTTCCTTTTCAACTTTCGCAATGTTTTCAACTTCCTCAGGACCTCCATAGTCAGCTTTTAGCTTATAACCATTATATTTGTAAGGATTATGACTTGCTGTAATCACCACACCACCAGCACAGTTAAATTTTGGAATGGCAAGCGAAACCGCAGGCGTTGGGCAATACCCATCCGATAATAAAACCTTAACCCCGAAATTTGCTATCACAGTTGCAACATGTTCTGCGAACTCTTTTGAAAGAAATCTTGTGTCGTAACCAATTACGATGCCGTTTTTTATCTTTTTATGTTTTTTATAAAATTTTGCGGTTGCAATTGCTACTTTAGTTAAATTTTCAAATGTAAAGTTTTGTGCGATTATGTCCCTCCATCCATCAGTTCCAAATTTTATCTTTGCCATTCTTTTTCAGATTTTGTTTTTAATTTTTGTTTGGATTTAAAATTAACAATGTGAAACCCGCATGCCCAAAACTTTCTCAACTTAACCCATGCTTTGCTACTTTCTTCCTATTTTCTAAAACAAACCTGATCATAACATCAACATACTCAAGCAAGTCGGGACATTCAATATAACCACGACTCAATATTGAAGTCGCCTTGCTACAATCATAATGCACTTGATGATCAAAATAGTCGATCAACTGCACTGGCATCCCAACGATTTTTTGAATAATTTTCGGGCTCATAAGTTTCTTCAACTGCTGTGGCGAAATTTGAAAATAATTAAATTTCTTTCCAAGTCGCTCGGCAAAGATTTGAACAAGCTCAAAAACCTTATGTGGTTTCGGATCCGTTAAATGAAATACCCCACCCACCGTTTCGTCGAAACGGCTTAAATAACAAATTGAATCAACAACATAGTCAACTGGTACAATATTCACTTCAGCTTCACCTGAGCCAACCTTTGGAAATGGAGAGTGGTTGGGAAGTTTAAGCATAAGTAAAATCACATAGTAAGGTCCATCAAACTTGGCAGTTTCACCCTTAACTGAATCACCAACGACGATCCCGGGTCTATAAATTGTAGTCGGAACCTGTCCCATATACTCTCTCACAACCTTCTCGGCGAGAAATTTCGTCTGTTCATAAAAATTTTTAAAATCTTGCCCCCGATCAAAATCATCCTCTGTGTAAACCCCCGTCGCCCAACCGGAAACATAAGCAGTGCTAACATAATGAAAGCGTTTAAGATTAGGGCAATTAAGAAGAAACTTTACAACATTTTCAGTTCCCTTGACATTTACCTTATACCCAAACTCAAAAGAAACCGCAAGGTCATATACAGCTGCAAGATGGAAACACTCCGTTACATTGTTTTTAACTTTTTCCAATTCTTCAATTCCAAGATTCGGCAAAGTTATATCACCTTTTATAATCTCAAGCCCCTTAGCAGAAACTGGAAATTCCTCTTGAATTTTACTTATAGTTTGATATGCTAATGGAAGGTACTTCTCTTGTACAAGAAGGTAAAATTTCTCAATATCTGGTCTGTATGAAAATAACTTTTTGATTAACCTCGTCCCGATAAACCCCGGAAAACCTGTTAACAATGCAACACCCATAAAAGATCATTTTTGTTTGCAAGCCCATCCTAATTTTTTTAAATTATACTAAAATTTTTTGCAAAATAAAAACTTTACAATATTGCCCAGCGATTTAAGAACATTTATAAAACTTTTAAAAGAAGAAGGCGAGATTAAAGAAATTCACGCCGAAGTTTCAACAGAACTTGAAATCACAGAAATTGCAGATAGAGTCGTAAAGTCAGGTGGACCCGCAATCCTTTTCAAAAATGTTGATGGTAGCAAATTCCCTGTCGTTATGAATTTGTTTGGAACTTATGAAAGAGTAAAACTTGCCATAGGAAATGAACCCACAGAAACATTTGAATGGCTTGTTCAATTTCTTACAGAAAAACCATCTCCGAAAAACTTCCTCAAAAACAGAAAATATATATTCAAACTTTTCGAATCGCTAAAACCCAAAGTTGTCAAAACCGCACCCGTTCAAGAGATTGTGAATTTAAATCCAAATCTTTTTGAAATCCCCGCTCTGAAATGCTGGCCTAAGGATGGTGGGAAATTTATAACGCTCCCACTTGTCATAACCCACGATCCCGAAACTGGAAAGAGAAATGTTGGGATGTATAGAATTCAAATCTATGATGAGAAAACAGCTGGGCTACACTGGCAAAGCCATAAAACAGGAGCATACCATTACTGGAAAGCGGAAAAACTTAACAAACCTTTACCAGTCGCAATTGCAATTGGTGGTCATCCAGCGCTTATTTTTTCTGCGATAACTCCACTTCCTCCAAACTTTGACGAACTAATGTTCGCTTCTTATTTACTTGGTGAAAAAATTCGACTTGTCAAAGCTAAAACAATCCCCATGCTTGTGCCAGCAGATGCTGAGTTCGTAATTGAAGGATATGCGTACCCAAATGAGCGAAGGATTGAAGGACCATTTGGAGATCATTTCGGCTATTATTCACTTTCTGAACCATTCCCAGTTTTACATGTCACAGCTATAACATATAGAAAAGATGCGATCTATCCTGCGACCATTGTTGGAAAACCGCCGATGGAAGATGCATGGATAGGTAAAGCAATTTCTGAGATTTTCTTCCCAATTATAAAGATGCAACTTCCAGAAATAGTTCAAATGCATCTGAGCATTGAAGCAGGTTTTCACAACCTCGGGGTAATATCCGTTGAAAGCTATTTCCCAAGGCAAGCAGTCAAAGCGATGATGGGCATTTGGGGATTGGGACAGCTTTCCCTGACAAAAGTTTTAATAGCCGTCGATAAAACGATAAATCCAAAGGATTTGGAATCGGTTGCAATTGAGGTTTTAAAATGGGTCGACTTTTCACAGGATCTAATTTTTATAAGAGATGCCCACACGGATACGCTTGATGTTGCAGGTCCGTTGACAGATCACGGTTCAAAACTTGGCATTGACGCAACTCCAAAGAAAGAACGAAAGCCCTTTGAAATTGAGAAAATCACATTGCCTGAATTAAAAGGAAAGGGTGAAATCATTGATGAACTGCGCCCTGTGGATGGCATACTTGTCGTCAAAATTAAAAAAGATAAACCATTCAAAGCCAGAGAAATCGCAAATGAAATTTGGAAACTTGATACTGACAAAAAAGTTAGAATAATGTTCATCGTAGATGAAGAAATTAACATCCATGACAAAACTGAACTTATATGGGGTTTGTTCACAAGGTTTGACCCTGAAAGAGATATATTTTTTGATGAAAGAAGTTTAAATTATCGTGTTATGCCAAACTTTGGCACACGAATGGCGATTGATTGCACCCGAAAATTTCAAGAGGAAGGACATTTCAAACCGTGGCTTGAGATCATAAAAATGGATGAACAAATTAAAGAAAGGGTCACACAGCGATGGGAAGAATATGGATTGTGAATCTCATGTTAATCTTGCTGATGAGTTCAAATTTGATCTCACAGGATAAAATAAAGCAAAAGCGAGAAGAATTAAATCGCTTACGCAGAGAAATTGAAATTTTTGAAAATAAAATCAAGCAAGCTCAAAAAGAAGAAAAAATAACGCTTGAGTTAATCGATGACTACGAGAAGAAAGACAATCTTTTAAGAAGGTTAATTTCCGAGCTAAAACAACAGGTTAATGAAAATGACCAGAGAATAAAGCAACTAAAAGAAGAAATTTTGAACTCAGAAAACGAGATTAAAAGTTTGAAAGAACAATATGCGAATTATGTGAGAGCATTTTACAAACGGGGCAGGACCCACGATCTTGAATTAATTTTAACAGCAAGCTCAATTAATCAAATGTTAACGAGGACAGTTTACCTTAAAAAATTTTCAGAACATAGAAAGAGAACGATCGATTCAATCTACGCAATGCAAACCAAACTTAAAGAGCAAAAAAATGAACTTGAAATCTTTCTTTCAAAGCAAAGGGAATTATTAGCTGAAAAAGAAAAGGAGGAACTTAATCTTCTCGCCAGCATAAAAGAAAAAAGGGAACTGCTTGAAAAGATCCGAAAAAGTAAACAGAACTTCCAAGCCCAGCTTGAAAGAAGGAAAAAAGCAGTTAAGGAGCTTGAAACTGTGATCGCAAAGCTGATTGAGGAAGAAAAACTAAGGAAAATGAAGGAAAAAAGAGAACCAAAGATTGAAGTACCAAAAGTTGAGGGGAACTTCGCTAAATTAAGAGGGAAACTCCCATGGCCAGTTGACAATGGCACAATTGTAAATCGTTTCGGTGAGCAAGTGCACCCTATCTTAAAAACAGTCACATTGAATTATGGTGTAGATATCGCTGTCCCAGAAAACAGTCCCGTTAAAGCGGTGGCAGATGGCGTTGTCTCAAAAATCTTTTGGTTGCCAAGCTTTGAAAATCTGATCATATTAACGCATGACGGTGGTTTTAGAACAGTCTATGCAAATTTATCGGATATACTTGTAAATGAGGGTGAAACTGTAAAAGCTGGACAGGTAATCGGAAGAAGCGGTGATTCATTTGAAGGTTCAATCGTCCACTTCGAAATATGGTATGAAAGACAACAACAAAATCCTGAATTATGGCTCTCCAAAAAATAAAACCCCAACGGAATGAAAAAAGCAAAAGTTATTTTAATTTTAACACTTTACAACTTAATCTTCGTCCCATTTCTTTTTGTGCTTTTTCATATACTTGGTCTTTTTAACAAAAAAGTTAAAAAAGGGATAGAAGGAAGGAAGAAACTTTTCCAAAACCTTGAGATAAAAATTAAAGAAAAATTCAACCCCCAAAAGCCAATATTTTGGTTTCATTCCTCCTCACTTGGCGAATTCGAGCAAGCGAAACCAATAATTGCAAAAATTAAAGAAAAAGTAAATCCGAATATAATAGTAACTTTTTTCTCCCCATCTGGATATGAGCACTCAAAAAATTATGCACTTGCTGATGTCATCTCCTACATTCCTTTTGATTCAATCTTTAATGCGAAAAGATTTATAAATTTGATAAAATCAAACAAGACTTTCGTTTTTCTAATGAAATACGATATATGGCCAAACCATCTTTATATGGCGAAGAAGAACAATTTCACACTTTGCCTTGCGAACACCATTGTAAACGAAGAGAAATTAACTTTTTTGAGAAGATTTTTCTATAGCACGATATATGAACTTTTTGATCACATCTTTTTGATTTCAAAGGATGACGAAAAAAATATTCAAAAATTAAATCTTAAAAATCCTAAAATTTTAACAACTGGAGACACAAGATATGACCAAGTCTTTTCAAGAAGCCAAGAAGCTTTGAAAAAAAGAATTATCCCTGAAAATGTGACAAAAACAAAAGACGGAGTCAGAAAAAAGATTTTTGTCGTCGGAAGCAGTTGGAGAGAAGATGAAGATGTCATAATTCCAGCAATTATAAAAATTCAAAAATATCAACCTGAAATTTTAACAATCTTAGTGCCCCACGAGCCAACAGAGCAAAACATAGAAAGAATTGAGAAAGAACTTGAGAGCAAAACAAGTTATATAAGATTTTCAAAAATTGAAAAATATTCAGATGAGAAAGTTATCATCGTTGATTCAGTTGGACATCTAATGACGCTTTACTCCTATGCTGATGTAGCATATGTAGGCGGAAGTTTTAAACAAGGAATTCACAATGTGCTTGAACCGGCAACTTATGGCATCCCCGTGATTTATGGTCCCAAAATTAACAATTCTCCTGAAGCTCAAAAACTTGCCCAAATTGGTGGTGGATTTATCGTAAAAAATGAAAAGGAATTTTATAAAATTCTGCGCAAACTTCTCTCGGATGAAAATTTGAAAACAGAAGCTGGGAAAAAATCTTATGAACTTGTCAAATTAAATCTTGGCGCAACTGAAAAAATCATTGAAGCGATTGGATTACCGATTTAACTGCCGAATAAACTTTTTCCGTTTCAATTAACTTCATGCATTTAAAATGTCCTTCAGGGCATTTCTTCCTCCCGTGAATCCCACAAGGTCTACAATAAAGATTTTCAACCTGCACAATTTTATCCTTTTCGCCATACGGGTAGAAACCAAATTCTGGAATAGTCGAGCCAAAAATAGCCACCACAGGGGTGCGCATCGCCACAGCAATGTGCATCGGAGCGGAATCATTTGAGACCAAAAGTATGGAACGACGAAGTAGCTCCGCAGATTGAAGTAAACTCAACTTCCCACAAAAGTTAAAAACATTTTCAGAAGAGATCATATTTTTTATCTCTTCACAAAGTTCAAAATCTTCCACCCCACCAACAAGCGCAACCACGAAGCCGTCTTCTATCAACAATTTCACAAGCTCAGCGAACCTCTCCTTTAACCATCTTTTAGTTGCCCAAACAGAACCCGGAGCTATGCAGATCAATTTCGAATTCACATTTGAAATAAACCTATCAATGTAATCTCTCTCATACTCAGATGGATAAAGGTTTGGGAGCTCCTTCACCTGAAACTTTATCCCAAACGGTTCGAGCAGAGAAAGATTTCTTTCTATTTCGTGGATCTGTTTATATTTAACTACATGGGTGTAAAGAAATTTAAAAACGCTCTTGTCAAACCCAACGCGTATCTTTATCCCAGCAAGGAAAGGTATAATTGCACTTCTAAAATGGCGATGCGGGATGAACACAGCATCATAGTTTCTTTGAGATACGAGCTTAACCATTTTAATTATCCCCATCAATCCTTTGTCCTTTCCCTTTTTATCAAAAATTATTACATCATTTACATCTGGATGATTTTTCAAAAGTTCAGCGGTCCTTGGTATAAGCATAAAATCAATTTTTGCAGACGGGAAATTTTTTCTTAAAACTTGCAACAATGGAAGAGCAAGGACGACATCGCCGATGAATGCGGTTTGAATTATCAAAATTCTTTTCCAATTCAAAATGTTCATCATCGCTTTGGGCTTAAATTATGCGTTGGTGTATGCTTCCATCGCCTATGAAACCAAAGCCAGTGATCGGGATAAAGGTGAACATATTTCTCAAGCAGTGATGTATGAATTTGTGTAAGATTAAAAATATCCTCGCTTTCATTACCAGATGGTGTAAAATCAACCTTCTCAAAGATAATTCGATAATTGTAATTTTTATCCCTTACAGCAAAACCCATCACAATCGGCGCACCAGTTCTTAGAGACATAAGTGCCGGACCTGCAAATGTTGAAGCTGGTCTCCCCAAGAAATTAACATAAAGCCCCTCCTTCGGCGCGCTCTGATCCGCAAGAAGTGCGATTATCCCTCCTTCAGATAAAATCTTCAGCGACTCACGAAATGCTCTTTCCATCGGTATGACCTTATTACCAAACCAGCATCTCCATTTATTTATTTCTTTATCCACAAGCCTATTTCGCTGAGTTTTAACAATAATGCTCAAAGGTTTTCCAATTTCTAAACTGGTGACAACTGCGTTTAACTCCCAATTTCCGAAATGTCCCGACATTAAAATTAAACCACGACCCTTGCTCAATCCTTCGTACACATAATTTAAATTTTCAAACCTTGCTATTTTTTTGAGGTCATCTGCTTTCAGCTTGGGAAAACTCATAAATTCAAAAAATGTTATAGCTAGATTAACATAAGTCATCTTTAAAATCTGTTTAAGCACTTTTTCATCTTTCTCTGGAAACGCCTTCCGCAAGTTTTCAAGGGCAACTTTTTTTCTGTACGGAATAAAATAATATGCGAAGATCCCGAAAGCCTTCCCCAATCTTTGAGAAACTTTGAAAGGTAAAAGATTTGTAAGGAAAACAAAAAACTTGAAAATAATATACTCAATATAATTTTTCACACTCAACCACGATTTCGTTTAACATATTTCAAATAACAAAAGGGACGCAAAAGCGTCCCTTTAAATTTTATTTTTTCATTTGTTCTCTTATCAATCTAAATTCACTATCTGGTTTCCACTCTGGCTTTTCATCGGAATTAGCAAGATAATAAGCAGTCATAAAGACAAGTTTTGCATCTTCAACGGCACCATCAAGAGCCCACGAATCGTTATACTCATCGCTTGGCTGATGATAATGTTTCGCAATATATTCCTCAACAACCTTTTTTCCATAATCTTCTGGTTTTCCGATATATTCAACACCATTATCAAAGTATATCGCTGGAATTCCTACCTTTGCAAAATTAAATTGATCCGATCTGTAAAACATACCAAGCTCTGGGAATTGATCTGGCTTTACATACCTACCTTGATATCTATTTGCAATCTCACTTATTATTTCTCCAAGCGTGCTCTTTTCCATCCCAATTAAAACAACATCCTTTGTTCTTCCCCATATGTTTATCCCATCAACATTTAAGTTTGCAACGAACTTGGCAAGCGGAACGGTTGGATTTTGAGCGAAATATTTCGATCCCAAAAGCCCCGCTTCCTCAGCTGTCAAAGCTATGAACATAACAGATCTGCGCGGTTTAACCTTCAACTCAGAAAATGCTTTGGCAATTGAAAGCAAAGCGGACACACCCGAAGCATTATCAAGAGCTCCATTATAAATTGAATCACCATTAATCGGTTTGCCAATCCCAAGATGATCGTGATGCGATGTTATGACAATGTATTCATCTTTCAATTTCTCATCACCACCGCGTAAAATACCTATGACATTTTGAGAAACAAGTTCTCTAAATTTTACACGCATATTCAATGAAATTTTTAAACCAAGATCGATAGGTTTAAAATTTCGAGTTTGTGCCATCTTCACAAGCTCATCAAGATTTTGCCCCACAAGGGCAAGCATCTTTCTTGTGGCATCCTCAGTAAGCCAACCTTTAAGTAAAACTTTCGGATCAGTGTTATTCGCAAGATCAAACTCTTCCCCTGTCCATGAGCTCTGCACAACATTCCAGCCATAACCAGCGGATGGAGTTGTATGAATTATTATGGCACCAAGAGCTCCCTTCTTTGCAGCAATTTCATATTTATAAGTCCACCTTCCATAATAAGTCCTCGCCTTTCCACCAAAAAGATTTGGCTCCTCAGGGGTTGCTGGTGGATCGTCATTTAACATTAACAATATCTTTCCAGAAACATCAACGCCCTTATAATCATCCCAATTCTGCTCCGGCGCAACTATTCCATAGCCAACGAACACAACTTCGGCATCCTTTATTGAGACAAAATCTTTTTTGACACCAGAAACTGCAATAAATTCGTCGTAATATTTGAATTTTATCGTTTTACCTTTGCCTTTGACAACCATTTCTTTATCCGGGAAAGTTCTCACACCTGAAAGTGGAACCTTTTGAAAATATGAACCATTATCCCCACCAGGTTCAAGTCCAAGAAGTTTGAACTGTGTCGCTATATATGTCGCTGCCAGAAGCTCACCTCTTGAACCTGTCCCTCTGCCTTCAAGCAAATCATGCGCTAAAAACTGAACATTTGCCCTTATGTAATCCTCCGTGATGTAATCCATAGCCCTCTTAGCATCATCCGTGAGAAAATTTGTAACTGTGATCTGAGAAAAAGCCATTAAAGTTATAAGCGAACTTAAAAGTATAACTTTAAGTGTTCTCATTTTTTAACCTTGATTTTGTTTTGTATTGATAAGTTTTGAAACGCTTTCTCTTAAAGCTATAGCGTTTTCAATAGCATATGCGTTGAAATCGTTATTAAAATAAGCAAAAACAACTTTATCTTCCAACAAAAAATTCCATATTAATCTCGCAAACTCTTCTATCTGCTCTTGACTGTAAACCGACCTATATCTTTCCTTAGGACCATGAAACCTTAAATAAACGAAATCAGCTGTTGCAATAGGTGGAGCGAGAACTCCTCTCATATGTGAAATGCAAAGGGCAATTTTATTTTCCTTTAGAATCATAAAAATGGTATCATTAAAAAATACAGGATTTCTAAACTCAAAAACATGTCTGTATCCCTTGGGAAGCAGATCAATGTACTCTTTTAAGAGTGAAGGATCATATTCAAGCGTCGGTGGAAATTGATGAAGTATGCAACCAATTCGATTGTAAACTCTCAATGGCTTTATCACTTTCATAAATCCGTAAAAATCACTTCTCACATCTTTCAACCTCTTGATATGAGTTATGCTTTGATGAACTTTAACGGAAAACAAAAAGTTAACACTTGTATTTTTTATCCATCCCTCAATCGTTTTAGCCCTTGGCAGATGGTAAAATGTTGTGTTAAGCTCAACAGTATTAAAAACTTTTGAATAATATTCGAGCCACTTTCCCCGATGTAATTTCTCCGGATAAAAACGCCCGATCCAATGCCTATAGTAATAACCTGATGTCCCGATGTAAATCTTAGACATTAAAATTTATCTGGATATTTTCCCAATAAGAACAAAATCAATTTCCCTTGAACTTTCATCAACCCTTACAACTCTAACCTTAACCTTATCCCCAAGCCTATATACTTTTTTCGTATATTTACCTATCAATGCATACTGATTTTCATCGTAAATGTAATAATCATCCGTTAAGTCTCTAACTTTAACAAGCCCCTCAACGAGTATATCTTGTATCTCCACGAATAAACCGAATTCAACAACCCCAGAGATTATGCCATCAAATACTTTACCGATATGGTCCTTCATATATTCAACTTGCTTCAATTTGATCGATTCCCTCTCCACCTCCATTGCTCTTATCTCCATCTCCGATGAATGTTTGCAAATCTGTGGAAGTTTCTGCGCGATCTCCCTTAATCTTTTATCATCCACACCTTTTTCTGTATACTCATAAAGAAGACGATGAACGACAAGATCAGGATATCTTCTTATCGGAGAAGTAAAATGAGTATAATACTTAAAACCGAGCCCGAAATGTCCGATGTTTTTTTCAGAATAAATTGCCTTTGCCATTGACCTTATCGCGATGTCATTCACAAGATATTCATACTCCGTATCTTTAACTTGCGCGAGCAATTTTTGAATTGATTTTGAAAGGGGCTTTGAATCAACCTCGAACTTAAACCCAAGTTTCCTCACAAACTCCGCAAGGCTTTTCAACTTCGCTGGGTCGGGCAAATCATGAACTCTATAAATAAACGGATATTCGCGATTTTTCTTGCTCATCTTTCCGATATGCTTCGCTACCGTCTGATTCGCAAGCAGCATAAACTCCTCTATCAACCTGTGGCTATCAAGTCGAACCTTTTTTATTATTTCGATCGGTTTTCCATCTTCATCGAGTTTAAATTTAACCTCGGGTGTTTCAAAATCGAGACTCCCCTCACGAAGTCGCTTCTTTAACAAAATTTTGCTCAACTTATGCATTTCTAAAATTATATCAGCGTAATCACCTTCACCAGTCTCAATTATCTTCTGGACCTCTTCATAAGTGAACCTTCGCTTACTTCTTATAATGCTTTTATGAAAAGAATATTTTTCAACAACTCCCTTTGAATTGACAATCATAAAGACAGAATAAGCAAGGCGATCGACATTTGGATTTAAGCTGCAAACATTGTTTGACAACTTCTCGGGCAACATCGGTATCACCCTATCAACCAAATAAACGCTCGTTCCACGCTTCAGCGCTTCAAGATCGATCTCGCTTCCCTCCTTAACATAATAACTAACATCCGCAATATGAACACCAAGCTTATATTTTCCATCTGGTAAAATCTCAAGCGAAACGGCATCGTCAAAATCTTTCGCATCCTCGGGGTCAATCGTGAAACAAATTAAATTTCTAAGATCAAGTCTCTTTGCATATTCCGAACTTGGGATTTCGTCCGGAATCTCCTCTGCTTCTTCAAGAACCTCATCGGGAAATCGCGTTGGGAAATTATAACTTCTTGCGATCGCCAAAATCTCCGCATCGTTTTCCCCAGCTTGGCCAAGCACTTCAACTATCCTACCTTCAGGAGCGAACCTTTCATCTATCCAATCAACAAGCTCAATTGCAACTTTATCACCAGGTCGTGCATTAAATTTTTTCACATTTTTCTCATCGATATAAAAATCATGGATCAAGCGTTTGTCATCCGGAACGACAAAATAAATTCCCTTTCTTTTTGAAAGAACCCCTGTTATAATCTTTCTCCCACGCTCAATTATATCAACTATCTCGCCTTCTGCAAGTTCACCCTTCCCTTTCCCCACAATTGAAACAGCAACTTTATCTCCATCAATCGCAGTATGGATAAACCTAGGGGGAATAAAAATTTCTTTTATCTGGCTGTCTTCATTTTCCACCTCCACAAATCCATAACCGTTCGGATTCACGGTCAATCGCCCAACAAGAATTTTGGGATTCGGTTTAAATTTGTATTTATTTCTTGGAAGCTTAATGACCTCGCCACGCTCGACCATCTCCATTAAAACTCGCCTAATAACATCCATTTCATACTCCTCCATCAAACCAAGTTTCCTAGCTATTTCTTTTAAACGAAACGACCGTTTGGATCTTTTCTTTAAAAATTTTAAGATCCTCTCTTTGATCTTTGAAATTTCTACCTCTTCTTTCATAGCCTTATCCTATAATAGAGCCCCAATTTGTTTAAAATTTCTTTTTCCTGATAAAATTGAACCGGTTTTCTCTGATATTCAATTGTTAAGTTTCCTCCGAGAAACTTTTTAAATAATGGATATTGAACGATGACGACCGATTTTGAGATGTCGGTAAAAATATCTCCACCAATCTGAACTACAGCCCCACCTATATTTCCTGTTATCCTCAAACCTTTAAATCCAGAATAATAACCAAATTCCGCAGCCGTCACAACTCCACCAAGCACATCCCTTAAAACATCCGTCACAACCCCTGAAACCACACCGCTCAAAAGTCCAGCACCCGTTGACGACCAAAGATTTTCAGTAAACAAACTAGCCTCACTTCTGCTAAGTTCATCTTTGAATCTTCCAGTTACAAGGAATGAAATTGCATCAGATTCCACCTCACCATGCGGATAAACCTTCTGATAATCCTCACCATCAATATACATCTGTATTTTAACGACTGGTTTTGACAACGTCCCGCTTATGAGAAGTTCAATCAAAACATTCTCAACTTTCCCAGAACTCAAAGTATCCGTTAAAACTGTATGAGTTCCCGTATATGTTGCTGTTATATCAAGTTCCGGATTTTTAAGGTCCTCAACAAATTTTATCTTACCTTTTGCATTAAATCGTTTGAAAAAGTTATAGTAAGACCTGTCAAGTACATCAACCACACCGTGTGCAACCATCAAGCCAGAGTAACTTCTAAGGTTTAGGTTCCCAGAAAACTCAGCGAAAAATTCTTCCCCAGTTTGAGTATTAAGAAGAATGTTAATTTTTGCGTTATTTAAAGTGTAGATTTTTAAGTCATAATTGAACTTCGAAAAAATACTTTGCTTTTTTACACCTTCGTTTTGAATCTCGTTCACTTTAACAGGAAGGTTCAAATGCACAAGTTCCTCAGCGGTGCTTTCTTCTTTTACAGTATCAACTGGGCTAACATAGACATATTCAAATCCAGTTCCTTGACGAGCGCTGATAGATTGCTTCGGGAAATAATTAACATCAACATCTGAAAGGAAAATTTCACCATTGAGATAAAATCCAGTAGTGTCAATTTTTAAACTTAACCCATTTTCACCAGTCTGAGCAATCACGCGCCCATAAAGTCCCGTGGTTCCAAAACCCTCTTTATCCATAACAAGCAATTTGCCAGTGATGTTAAAATCTCCCTTTGATATTGAATATCCACCACCAAAATAAATCTTACCATTAACCCTGACCTCTCCACCACTATAATCATCAGGATTGTTCCATAAATTCAAATCCTCAACATAGATGGCATTTGAATCAATCTTGCCCACGCCGTAAACAAGATAATACTTTCCGTTTGGATCAAATTTGAAAATACAATTTTGAAGTGAAAAGTTGCCCTTAAAACTCGGCTTATCAAAGGTTCCACCTAAATCAATCTCAGCCGTTATATCACCTTTCAAATCTGAAATCCCCTCCAAAAGTGGCTCCAGCACAGCGATCGGAAACCTAAAGAGCTTTACCTTGCCCGCGACATATGGCTCACGGTATTTTGATCTTACGGTTGGATTAAACCACGCTGGAGAAGAAAGAACAACATCCATCGCGTTATAATTCACCTCACCTGCGCTTACTATAAGTGATATATTCAACTTTACAAGGTCATCTTCAATCTTCCCAAAACATTCAAGCACTCCGAGATCCGCATTTTTGTATCTGAGATCTTTCACGAAAATTTCAATATTTGAATTGGGTTTATCATGAGCTCCATAGATAAAGAATGAAAATTCAACCTTGCCAGAAAAAAATTTTCCTTTTATAAGTCTATCAAGTTCCAAATTTTCACCCCACATGCGCAACTGCTGAGTTTGCTTATCAATAAACCCACCAATGTAAATTTTTTGATCATTGAAAACAAAAGAAGATGGATTAATCACAACTCCGCTTTTGCTTTGAAAAATTTCTATCTCATCAGCAATTGAAATTTTATTACCATAAACTCTCCCATTAAACTCTTTTAAAATTAACCTATTCACCTCGCGACTGAACTGCGCGATTGAAACAGCTTCGAAATCCCACTTCTCCCCACTCGCAAAAATTTCAGCATATAGCTCTGGTTCATCGTAATTGAGACTCAATCCAACCTTATCAATCTTGAAACCATCCGAAGTAAAATCGCTCAATTCACTCCGTAGTTTAAACCTCAACTGATCCTTATAACTTAGTTCGATCTCCCCTTTAAACCTATCGCTCTTAAATGTGTCAACTCTGCCTTTTTCATAGTTTATATATCTCATCTGTTTTAATTCTGAACTACTGTAAAAATAAAATCCTTGCGAATCAGCAAGGAAAACCCCATTTAAACTTCCAGTTGCCTGAAAGAGACGACCGAGTGAAAAAAGTGAAATTGGTGTTAAGTTCTTAAATTTTATCCTATACTCAAGATAAACAGGATTTTTAATCACGGAAAAATCAACCCCTTTGCCTTCAGAAAAGTTCAACTTATCATAAACATCTTGACTTACAACCCCGAACATACGCGTAAGCGAGTTTCCAAGATCAGCAAAATTAAATTTACCATCAAGGTTTAAATCAAACATATTGGATTGAACGATGAGACTTTTCTCTTCGCGATTTCCAGAATAATGCGCATTCAATCTCAAACGACTTATCTTGTAATTCCCAAAAATAGACGGATTCAACTGAGCAAATAATTCCATTGCGCTAACTTCCCCAAAGCTAAACCTTGCGTTAAAATCGCCTGAAATATGACTTTTAAGAAAATGCGGTTTATCAATTCTAACTTGTGAAAGATCAAGATCCGTTAAAGAACCACTTAAACTTAACAGAAACTTTTCTTCCCCTGTTTTTTTCAAATTTAAATCAATAACTCCCCTCAATCCTTCGGTAAGCGAAACAAAGCTACCGTTAAGTTCTCCACCCTTAACTTCAAGCCAAAAATTTGACTTCGGAATTAAAACCTTGCTTACAACAGATTCTTCAAAATCAATGTTTGACCTCGCTTCCATCGTTTCAAACCTAACTCCTTTCCCCTTTAAAATACCCGAAAAACTAATCGAACCGCTCAAATCCCCCCGATTCAAAACATCAGATGGATTTAACCCTGAGACATTAAACTTTAAATCATACACAAAACCATCCTTTAGATCAAGCGTCCCACCCAAACCTATTACGGCATTTACATACTTTAAATTGACATCCGAAGCAAATTTAAGTGGATGTCCACGATATCGCCCCTCAACTTCAACTTGATCTACTCCAAACTTCGGAAGTTTAACAAGCGATATAAACTTGCTTATGTCAGAAATGTTAATTTTTGAATTGATATACGCATCGATCAAAAAATCCGAAAACCTTAATATGTTTTTAAGTTCCCCGCTGACATAAATATCAGAGTTATAAACTTTAGCCTCTATCCTTCTAACCTTCAAATTTTTCAAGGTTCCTTCAGCCTCAACCTTAATCATGGGCGAACCAGAGAGAAAATATACATGCGGGATAAACCGTGTCAATTCACCAAAGCTAAAACTATCAGCAAAAAGTGAAACATTCACATAAACCCCTTCAACATTGTCCCTGTTCAGTCTGAATATGTTATCTCTCGTCTCAGCCGAAAAGCTAAATTTAACCTTGCTACCGCCCGTTATGATCTCAAAATCATCAGCTTCAAATTTATGTTTATCAGCATAAATTTTCCCATCTATCTGCGCATTAAATTTATCATCATCGACCACAAAAGATAACTTTATCTTCCTCAAATTAATTCTATCGGAAGAATAACTTCCGCTGAAAACAGCATTGATGTCGTGGACGATAAAATTATGATAATCGATGCAATTCAAACTATCTGCAAGCTTGCTTTTCCCCCGACTTAAAGAATCAACCAAGACAAATTTACCGTCATCAATCACAAGCCTATCGCACGAAAAGAAAAATTTCGTCTCTTCTCTTTTCTCCCTCGGTTTCAAAATCCTCTCGAAATTCCATTTTCCATCTTTTCCCCTTATCAGATAAACCTCAGGTTTGTAAAGAATTATTTCACGAAAAGAATATCCCCCCTTTATCAAACCCATCGGATTATACTTTAACTCAACGCTTAATGCCTTAACAAAAGTTTTGCCCTCAAACCCAACATAAAATCCATCAACCCCAAATCCTGTGAATATATTGCCATAAAACTTCCCAAGATAAATTTCTTCACCAAGAGTTTTTCTTAATTCAGCTTCAACTTTATCGTGTAGGAAAAGCCTAAATTTCTCGGTCTGCGAAATGATCAAAATTATCGAGACAACTATAAGGAAAAAAGAGAATGAATAGAAAGCTAACTTCAAAAACTTTTTAAATAATTTTCTCATCGCCCGCAGAATCTTTCAAGGATGGTTTTAATTATATTTGTAGTCGATCTATTCGGGGTCAATTCCACCAGAACCACACGACCTCCATTTGCCTCGACAATGTCTCTTCCAACAACATCTTCAATCGCCCAATCATTCCCTTTGACAAGGACATCAGGGATAATTTTAGAAATTAACTCATATGGCGTTGGTTCATCAAAAATCACAACATAATCGACAAAAGCAAGATTTGAAAGTATAAATGCTCTATCTTCTTGTGAGACTATCGGTCTACCATCGCCTTTTATTTGCTTAACAGACGAATCACTATTCAATCCAACAATTAAAACATCTCCAAGCTCCTTCGCTTTCGCAAGGTATTCAACATGTCCTCTATGCAAGATGTCAAAACAACCATTTGTAAAGACGACTTTCTTACCTTCGCTTTTGAGTTCCTTCACTATCTGAACGATTTCGTTGATATTTACAACCTTCCCCATCACCATTCACCTCTTGAATCAAGAAGAGCTGCTTTGAAAAGTTTCTCCTTATCAACAGGGACAACGCCAACCTCTTCAACAACTATTCCAGCAGCGTAGTTCGCAAGCGCCGCTGATTCAATTATATCAGCACCGCTGGCAAGAGCAACTGTTATTGTCGATATAACGGTATCACCAGCACCTGATACATCCGCAACTTTCCTCGCCTTTGTTGGTATATGCTTTATGTCACCATCCTTGCTGAAAAGCGTCATTCCTTTCTCACCCCTTGTCAAAAGAAGATATTTGCACTTTAACCTCTCAAGGATTATCTTACCAGCCTCAATCACCTTCTCCTCAGAATCAAGTTTTCTGCCAAGTACATCCTCAACCTCTTTTCTGTTCGGTTTGAAAACGGTCACATTTTTAAATTCAAAGAAATTCTCAAACTTTGGATCCACAGTTATTACAATTCCATACCTGTTCGCAATATCAATCAAATCATGAATTAAATTCCTAACGATAACCCCTTTATTGTAATCTTCTATTATTATCGCCTTTATTTCATGCACATGTTGAAGGATTATCTCTTTTATTCTTTCTTGTATCGTGTAGTTTATCGGTTCCCTTGATTCTCTATCGATTCTAACGACATGTTGATTATGTGCTATCACCCTTGTTTTCACCGTAGTTGGTCTGGTTTTATCAACTATGATGCCTCCTGTATTAAAACCTTCGGATTTCATAATATCAAATAAAATCTCTCCCTCTCTATCATCACCGACAACACCAATTAGCAATGGGAATGCGCCAAGTGATTTTATATTGTTTGCTACATTCCCTGCTCCCCCAAGCTTTGAGTCTTCTCCCTCAACCTCAATCACTGGAACTGGTGCCTCAGGCGAAATTCTATTTACCGCTCCCCAAATATACCTGTCAAGCATAACATCACCAACTACAGCGATCTTCTTGTTTTCAAAGTTTTTGAACAGTTGTAAAAGTCTTTCTTCGGTGAATTTAATCATTGACACAGGAACTTTTTTATTTTTAAACTTTTTCAGATATGCAAGTTTTTCAATGATAAAATAATCAAAGATAAGCGAATAAACAAATGGCGTTAGATTGTAAATTTTCGTTTTCTTTGACTCCCGATATCAGGAATTAGTTCGTAAAGGCGGGATAATCGCCAGTTATCTCCTCAAGGTGAACTTTTATCGCCAAATTTCCTAACATTTTCTTGCCATTGGTTGCTGTAAGCTTGATAATCTTAAAGATTAAGTTGTAAGGTTGCAAATATTGAAGATATTAAATAATACGGCTGAAGTCCATCAAATGTCAGCGTGAATGCACCTTCTAACAAAACATTTACAGACGAATTAATTGGAGCGCCAACTCCAAATCCAACGAAAGCAAATGGTTTTGAAAAACTTGTCCCAGATGAACTATAAACACGGGTAGTCAATGTGTTCTGCGGGTTCTGTTCCATCCATGTGGTGATACGGATTTCCCCAACTCGTGTATATTGAATTCCGCCCCGAATAGATATAAATGGTTTTACAAAACAATGAGACATAAATAATCGAGTCCCAATGGAAGCTTCGTAAATATGGGAAGCATCACCAGTTATGCTCATGCGAAAACCAACTACATCAGGAATAGCTAAAGTTGGTCCTTTCCCACTATATCTTAAACGACTATAACCCACACTTGCTACCAACTGAATATCTTGTGAGACAACATATGAAACAGCTCCACCCACTTTCCAACCGCCATCCCAGTAACGCAAGATTGAATTTGCTGAATTTGATTCAGAAACTGAAGAAACCCCCGCATTAAGTTCAACCCAAATATCAGATTGAGCCTGGGAAACACTTTGAAGGATGAAGACCAAAAGCGCTAAATAAATTACTCTTCTCATAGATATTCCCCTTAGGTTTTGAATTTTCACTAAAAATTTAAATCATAAAAGTTTCTTTATCAAGCAAAGAAAATTTTTACATCACAATTAACCTTTATCAACAACTTTCAACTCATAAATACCTATAACCCTGTTCCCAGGCTCGTTGCTCTCATATATGTAAAGCCTCCCCTCATCATCAACATCAAGCAATATCCCAGGCAACTCAATGTCCGATGGAATATAATTACCATCAAGATCATACAACTTTAAATAATTTTTGCTGTATAAAGGATTCCTTTCTCTCACAGCTTTCTCAGTTAGATCAGAAAATTGATGATATACATAATCCCCAGAAACGATCAGTGACCTTGTTCCGGAACTTCTCATCAACCTTTTGACTATCTCTTGGGGAGGTAAATTCCAGGGTATGTCCTCCTTGGGCAATCTAAATTTGCCTTGAACACCAAATACCTTAATCAATTTGTAGTTCTTGTCATATTTGTAAATACGATATGTACCCCTATCGATAGAATACAAATTACTAAACCTATCAAAATCAAACCATATCTCAGCTCCATATGTAAATGTTTTTTTAATTTCATCATGCATGCCACACAAGTTGAGCAAATTCCCTTTTAAATCAAAAACACCTATCGTTCGTGATTTCCATATCTCAGATGGATTAGCATACCTGAGCTCAAGAAGACTAATATATAGCTTCCCATCCCTTACCTTAAGATTATCACCTGCACTTAAATCGGATGGGAAAGCAAATGAATACAAAAATTCACCATCTATGTTAAAGCATAAAATTTTTCTCACCCCATTATCATAAATGAAAATTTTCCCATCCTCACTTATTGTAAAACCTGATGGATCCACCATCTCACCAGGACCCATACCCTTTCTCCCAAAACTTCTCTCAATAGACCCATCCCTTACGTTTATAAACTGAACCTTCGACTGTACCATATCAAGATTCACTAACCATTCGTTATAAACCTCAATGTCGAAAATTATGCCAATGAAATTATCTTTCGTCTCCTTAATCCTTATCTCCCCTTTCCTTTCAATCTTGACAAGCTTTTTATCTAAAATAAAACTGTAAACATTAAGTTTTTCATTTTTCCCACACGAAACTAATAAAAGGCATAAAAAAAGCAATACCTTCTTCATTCCAAATCCAGCCCACTTTATTTGTGTAATTAAAAATGCGGGAAACCATCATTCTAAGTTTTCTTATTTTTCTCACCTAAATATTACCTCCCACTTTGAAATTGAAGTGTCCCCGACACCGTAGTAATATCTACCGTCAAAATATCCCCCCTGTTTAAATTTCTCGGGAATCTTAAATGAATATAAATACTCGCCACTTTCAGATGAATAAACATCAACAAAGGTCGTATTATCATCAACTGAAAAATTCTTACCACTTGTTATGTATATCTTATCCCCAACCAAGTTCATAGCCAAAGATGGGAATTCTTTATCTTCCCCAACCTTATATATAGGTCCACTTTTTGTCTCTATAACTTTAATTTCCGGCAATTTGATATCATCGATGGTCTTCATTAAATATTTCAATGTCCCTTTTTCAATGTCAATCGCAAGAAAACAATTTAATCTCTCGAATGTACAATATAAAAACTTGTGATCAAAATCTATATCCTCTATTCCAGCAATTAAAGGAAATCCAAAAAGAAATTCAGGTGACTTAGAATTTACAGGGAAAATTTTCTCGCCTAATGAATATAAATAATTACCTGACATATCATAAACATCAAATAAATACTCAGTGTTGATTGTACGACTTAATACAACTTTTCCCTTTGCCAAACAGATTTCCGCAGATATATTTTTAGGTCTAAAACTTCGCTTGATCGAATTATCATCTCCAATTACTGTTATAATTCCAGTGTATGGGTCGCTAACCCATATTCTTAAATTGTCGTCAACAACAAAACTTACAGGGTTTAAGAACTCACCAGGACCTTTACCTTTTCCCCTACCATATGATCTGATAAATTTCCCAGATAAAGAAAACTTTTTTATCCTTAAATCCCCTATATCAAGCACATAAAGATACGAATTTCTCTTATCTAACTTTAACTTAATCGGTGAGAAAAGAGAATCACTGGTTCTAAATATCCTTTTTACATCCACATTCTTGAAAATTCTACTCTTTATCTTCTGCTCCCTGCAATACTTATTTACTTGAAAAGTTAGAACATTTTTTTGATAATTGTTATCAAAGCTTCCCGCTAAAAATGGATAAATAAAACTAACAGCTAACCCCAAGATCAAAAAAGCTAACCAAGTTTTAGCACGCATATTTATCTTTCCTATATTTTCTCACCTGAAAATTTAAATCATAAAAATCTTTTTGTCAAGCAAAGAAAATTTTTACATCGCAATTAACCTTTATCAACAACTTTCAACTCATAAATACCTATTACCCTATTCCCAGGCTCATCACTCTCATATATGTAAAGTCTCCCCTCATCATCAACATCAAGCAATATCCCAGGCAACTCAATGTCCGATGGAATATAATTACCATCAAGATCATACAACTTTAAATAATTTTTGCTGTATAAAGGATTCCTTTCTCTCACAGCTTTCTCAGTTAGATCAGAAAATTGATGATATACATAATCCCCAGAAACGATCAGTGACCTTGTTCCGGAACTTCTCATCAACCTTTTGACTATCTCTTGGGGAGGTAAATTCCAGGGTATGTCCTCCTTGGGCAATCTAAATTTGCCTTGAACACCAAATACCTTGATCAACTTGTAGTTTTTGTCATACTTGTAAATACGATATGTACCCCTATCGATAGAATACAAATTACTAAACCTATCAAAATCAAACCATATCTCAGCTCCATATGTAAATGTTTTTTTAATTTCATCATGCATGCCACACAAGTTGAGCAAATTCCCTTTTAAATCAAAAACACCTATCGTTCGTGATTTCCATATCTCAGATGGATTAGCATACCTGAGCTCAAGAAGACTAATATATAGCTTCCCATCCCTTACCTTAAGATTATCACCTGCACTTAAATCGGATGGGAAAGCAAATGAATACAAAAATTCACCATCTATGTTAAAGCATAAAATTTTTCTCACCCCATTATCATAAATGAAAATTTTCCCATCCTCACTTATTGTAAAACCTGATGGATCCACCATCTCACCAGGACCCATACCCTTTCTCCCAAAACTTCTCTCAATAGACCCATCCCTTACGTTTATAAACTGAACCTTCGACTGTACCATATCAAGATTCACTAACCATTCGTTATAAACCTCAATGTCGAAAATTATGCCAATGAAATTATCTTTCGTCTCCTTAATCCTTATCTCCCCTTTCCTTTCAATCTTGACAAGCTTTTTATCTAAAATAAAACTGTAAACATTAAGTTTTTCATTTTTCCCACACGAAACTAATAAAAGGCATAAAAAAAGCAATATTTTTTTCATCCAAAATTCAATCCACTTATTTTGTATAATTTGGTTTGGGTAATTAAAAACAAAAGCAGGGAGCTTCCACTCCCTGCTTTTTATTATTTCGGCGGCGGGACTACGATCTCACACATACAGTTAAGTGGCTTATCATAACAAATACGCGGATCCTGTAGATTGTAAGTAGCACAATATTGATCACTTGGTTCCTCACCGAATGAGATTTTTGTATAACCAACCATGACCGCAACAATTAATACTAAAGCTAAAACAATTAATTTGACAATTGACTTGACCCTACTCATGTTTTACCTCCTTCTTTTTGTTTTGAAATTTTGTTTATCGCAGTTATTAACTGCCTCACATGGACTTTAGTCGGTTTTACCCCCTCAACCCTATAATAAACCTTGCCAAAACCATCAACCAAAATCTCAACAGGTGTCACCATAAAATCTATAGGAACATTATCAAACCTCCTCACCTCAAACTTAAAACGGTATATATCCAGCACATAATTAACTAATCTCTCATCCTTAGAATAAGCAATACCTAAAACCTTTACATCCCTATAAACACTATCTATCTCGTTCCAAACAGGAACCATTGAACTTAAACAACTATGACAATCAAGGGGTGAAAAAATTATCAAGAGATAATAACTATCATTGTCAATTTGACCACCTAAAAAACTTAAATCAATTTCACCATAATCAACATGGCCACCGTATGCAAAAGCTAAAATTAACAAACTTGAAAATAAAAGAACAAAAACAAGAAATTTAAAAAAGAATTTGAAAGAATATAACCTCTCAATCAAAATGTATAAACTAATTGAAACAATTAAGATAACTGACTTCAACAAATTAGCAAATCTATCGCTAATACTTAAAATACTTCCAAAGCAACCACACTCATCAAGCCCCAAATAATAAAAACCATATATCAAAGCAAAAAAGAAAAGAATTGAAAACAATAATAAAGCCACACTAACAAACCTAACCCACATTTTTAACAAAAACATCATCCCAAGTAAAATCTCAAAAAGTGACAGCGAAATTGAAAATGAAAATACTAAAAAATTGGGGAAAAATCCGTAAGATCTAACGATATTAGCAAACTCATTAATATCAATTAACTTCCCAAATCCCGAAACAACGAAAACAAGTCCAATTATTACCCTTAAAATTGAAATCAACTTAACAGTCATAAATCAAAACTAAATTATTTTTCTCACCCAAGAATTTAAATCATCAAAATCTTTTTGTCAAGAAAAGGGGAAAGTTTTTACGGAAAATTTTTGCGGAAATTTTTTACGGAAAATTTTTACACTTTATCATCACACCAACCCCTCACCCCATCCCATAAAATTCCCAAATAATTCCGAACCAATTTCTCTTTAAATTCAAAGTTCTCATCCAGCATCCTCTTAAACTCCAATGGCGAAATCCCCAATCTCCTTTTAAAAGCCCCTCTAAATGTTCTAATTCTGTAATAACCACACTCTTTACAAACATTTTTGAAATTAACCCCCTCCGAAATCAACCTTATCGCCTTTTCAAGACGGTATGTCTCAATAAGTTTATGTAAAGTTGTCCCGTAATTTTCAGCGATGAAATCATATAGATACGAGACTGAAACATCGAAATAATCAGCAACTTCACTTACACAAAAATTTTGCTTTGAGATATTCCCCCGAATAAAGTTTTCAAGATTTCTTTTATTAAGAAGCATAATCATCCCCCCAATTTGGTTTTCACCTTACGATTTTAACCTTTGAATCATGCGCAAGGTTATAGTTTCCCTCAACGATTATCGTATCTCCAGGATTTATTCCACTTTTTATCTCATAAAATTGCTCATTTTCACGACCAAGTTCAACATAGAACCATTTAGAAAGCCCTTGATCTTCGCCGTTGCTTTGGTAAACAAACACAACTGGTTTATCATCACGCATAATAACTGCCCGCCTTGGAACAAGCAAGATATTTTTATAAACTTCACCCTGGATTCTCACACTTCCAAACATGCCAGGTTTTATTTTATGTTCAGGATTTTCAATCTCTATTACAACTTTTCCAAGCCGTCTTTTAATATCAATGTAAGGGTTTATCTCTACAACTCTTCCTTTGAAAACTTCCCCAGGATAAGCGACGAATTCAACCTCAGCTATATTTCCAAGATTAATCCTTGCCATTTGCATTTCTGTCAACTCACAGATCACCCTGATTTTTGATATATCAACAAGCTTCATACATTTTTGCCCAGCTGTGATGTAATCCCCGGGGGTCAACTCACAATCCGCTATGTATCCAGAGAAGGGAGCTTTTATTTCTGTATAGCTTAAATTTAATTTTGCTTTCTCATACTCAACCAAGGCTCTATTTAAACCGCTTTTATTTGCGATTACATCTTCTCTGTTCACATCGCTATAAACAAGCAAAGCCTCGTAATCTCTTTTAACTCTTTCAATTTCCACCTCGCTTATCTGCCCCGCTTCAAATTTTTTCCTCATATCTTCGTAAATAACCCTTAAACTATCAATTTCCCTTTTAAATCTTTCCGGATTCCCACCCCCTGGGACGATGCCGGATTTCATAAGATTATATTCAACTCTCGCATCAAGCAAATTATGCTCCGCCTGTTTTAAGGCTATCTTAAACTCCGTATCATCAATCTTTAAAATTAGTTCTCCCTCTTTAACGAACTTACCATTGTAGGCATTTAAGTTGACAATTTGGCCACCAACCCTTGGGATTATGTCGATCTCACAAGCTGGTTTCGCCAGAGCACTTGCGCTTATCAACTGTATGAGATCGCCTTTCCTTGCGACATCGATTTTAACAGGGAAAAATATCTCTCCCGTTTCTACTTCTTTTAATGCTGTGGTTTCCTTGTCATCATCTCCAGATAAAATTAACCCCAAAATTAAAATGGCACCAAGAATTACGAAAATGCCAGCGAAGATAAAAAACTTTTTAAACGCAATCTTTCCCACCATATTTAACACCTCAATTTATTTGACAATAATTTTATAAAATACGGGGGTGACTAAAAGAACAATTAATATTGAAAACAAAAGTCCACCTGAAACAGCAACTGCAAACGGATACCAAAGCGAATATATATTCTTCGTAAAAATAAACGGTGCAAACCCAGCTATCGTCGTAAAATTCGTTATCAAAATTGACCTCACCCTGCTGAAAGAAGCTGATATGAGAATATCATCATAGATTGAATCCTGGATTTTAACACCCGATTTTGAAATTGAATTTGCAATTTTATCAACAAGAATTACCCCATTGTTAACCGATAGACCTATCAAAAGTATAAGCCCTGCATATCCACCCCTGCCGAAGTTAACATCAAAAAGATAAAACACAGCAAATAAACCTATCAAAGACATCGGAACAGATAATATGATGACGAACGGCTTCCTGAAAGATTCATAAAGCGAAGCAGTGATCATGAAAACAAGACAGACGGAAACAATCGCAATTAATATCAACGGTATTTTCTCCCTTTCACCAAATAAAAAGAGTAAACGTTCAACTCTCTTCACCTCATACCCAGGTGGAACTTTAACGCTTTTTATAACTGCATCCGTGAATTTACTTCCGTAGTTATAAGGACCTTTGTAGTTAAAGGTTATATATCTTGTATATTGTTGATTTTCACGCCGTATCTCCGGCATCGTTGGAACAAACTCAACCTTTAAAATATCCGCCAACTTTACACTTCTATCTCTCGTTACAAAGTTTGATTCCAAAAGTTCCCTCACATCAACCCCGGTATCCGTATCTCCCGATTTTGAAACAGTGATTTTCAATTTAACATTTTGATTTTCTATCTTCATATTTAAATTTTCAACCGACATTCTTAATTTCCCCGCGATGAAATAAATTAACTCCCCAAGGTTAATCCCATATTTGCTTAATTTTTCTCTATCAACTGAAGCGACAACCTCGTATTCCTTTGACATCCACGGCACCCTGTCAAGTTCAATATCCGAAACCCTTGGATTTTGCGAGACGATTTCAGCTATGTTTTGTGCTATTTGTTTTACAACATCATAATTATAGCCAAGAATTTGGATTGAAAAGCTTGGGATAATCACCCCACCGGAGTAAAATCCGGGACCAAATCCATAAACGGATACCGTGAATCCGCTTGTCTGCGCACATAACGAGATTAAATTCTCCTTAATTATGTAAGGTATTGAAGTCATCGCAACCTTATCATTGAAATCAACTCTTATAGTAGCATATCTATTTGAGATCAAAGATGTGAACTTTTCTATGTGGCTAAGATTTTTTCCTAATTGCTTTTCAATTTTTCTGACAAACTCATCAATTCTTGAAATCTCCGTGCCTTGGGGAGCTCTTATATCAACTACTATATATGTCTCGGTACCCCACCTCCATAGCTCGCCCTTATAGACATACTTGAAGAAAAGATGTGATGTCCCTCCAAGTATATGGTCAATATAAGGTTTCGCGGTGACATAAAATTTGCTTGAAAAGATTTTATTGTAAAGCTCTGCGATCCCAACAAGCGAAATTTTTCTCCCAAAAATTTCGAAACTAACTTTTTCCTCATTTACCTCAATTTTTTCTGGCAACATCCACACAGGTAATCCAAAAAGCAAAACAACCAAAGAAAAAACAAACCATTTATGGCGCAAATTCCAGCGTAAAATTTTTGCGTAAACACCCGAGATGAACCCTAAAATCCTCATTTCTTTCTTTGGCTTAACCCTGTTCAAAACTTTAAGCGAAACGATCGGAATAAAGGTCAATGAGACCAAGAGAGAAAAAATAACAACAAAACCAGCTGTGATAGCGAACTGAACAAAATACGGCTTCAAATTTTCGGGAAGCAAGAAAACAGGGACAAGTGCACCAACAGTTGTAAGTGAAGCTGCGACGACGGGCAATTTCATCTCATCAACCGCCGTAAGGATGACTTCAATATCAAATTTTCTCCGCTCCTCAAAATATCTCTGGATGTTTTCAAAAATTACAATTGAATTGTCGATCACTATCCCGAAAGATAAAGCCAACGCTGAAAGAGTCATTATGTTAAGCCCAATCCCAGAAGCATATAAGAACACAATCACACCCGAGATTGAAAAAATAACAGAAAGGAAGACAATAAATGATGAAACAACATTACGCAGGAACAGGATGAGAATCAAAACAATAAATCCAGCGGAGATTAAAGCTTTATTTGCAAGCTCCCTTATTTCCATTTTTATATTTTTGCTTCTATCGTAAACCTTCTCGATCTCAATTTTTAAGCCATATCTGGAATTTATTAAATCTTTTAACTCGTTAATTTTTTCATCAACTAAGTTTGCAACTTTTATCATATTTACCCCCGGCTCCTTATCAATCTCAACCGTTAGAAAAGGCATCCCGTTTATCCTTGAATAGCTGTTGGGTTCCGATATTGTGTCAACAACATTTGCGAAATCAGAAAGCTTTACATAAATCCCCTGCCCATTGCTGATTTTGATATTTTTAATTTCATCGACATCCTTGAAATAATTTCCAGTATAAATGAAATGCCTGATCTTTCCCTCATCAACATAACCAGCAAGGCTATAGATTTGATATTCGTTCAATGCTTTTATAAGCTCATAGATGCTGACGCCGAAATTTTTTAATTTTTCTTCATCCACATTTATCAAAATCTCCCTTTTAACTCCGCCAAGCACCCTTACATTCGCGATCCCCTTTATCCCCAAAAGCGAAGGTTTAATTATCTCATCAACTATCTTTTGAATTTTTGTGATTTCAGCATCACCATAAATGCTCAAGCTCATAAATCCTTGAAGTTCCTGAAATTCCGAAGGGACATACTTTTGAATCTGCGGATACTCAGCTCCCTCAGGAAAAGTTCTATAAACAGACGCGAGCTTTTCGGATAGTTCAAGTCTTGCAAAATCAATATCAACATTTTTCTGAAACTCAATTTCAACCCACGAATTTCCCTCCCGTGTTCTCGATGAAACTTTCTTCACACCCGCAACAGTTACCGCGACCTCTTCAATCTTTGTGGTGATAAACCTTTCAACCAGTTCCGCTGAAACACCACGCCAGTTTGCGACAACATAAAGCTTCGGGAAATCAATCTCCGGGGTTATCTCAATCGCAAGTTGAGTGAGCGAAAAAAGCATTAAAATTAAAAGCGTAAAATAAAACATTAAAACGGTGACCGGCCTTTTTAAAATTTTCTCAAGCATGACAATCCAAAGACCTACCTTCCTTTTAGAGAAAACTTATCAAAATAGGTATAAACGACGGGAATTATAAAAAGTGTGAAAATAGTCGATGCAATCAAACCCCCGATTATGGGATAACTTATCGCAACCGCAAGCTCAAGCCCTTTTCCAAAACCAACGATAAGTGGAATGATGCCGAGTATAGTTGTGAGCGTTGTCATCACGATCGGCCTGAACCTTTTCCTCATCCCATCAATTATGGAATCCTCAAGCGGCATCCCATCCCTTCGGTTTAATATTATAAGGTCAACAGCGATCACCGCATCGTTATCTATAGCACCAAGCATTATAACAAGCCCAACTATTGACATCACATTATAACTTTGCCCTGCAAGATACATGGCTATGAAAGCTCCAACAAGCGCAAGCGGACTTGTCAATAAAATGACAAATGGATAAACGATCGATTCATACTCAGAAGCGAGTATCATATAAACTATGAAAATTGAAAGCAAAATTATGATCAAAAGCCCTCTATATGACTCGTAAATTTCCTCAATCTTCCCGCCAATTTTAATTGAAATGTTTTGATACCTTAACTCGATATCTTTGATCGCATCGCTTATTTGATTATTTATCGCAAAAATATTCCCACCTCTTGAATTTGCAACTACAAGAGCTACCCTGTTCCCATTTTCATGATAAATTTCGTTCAACCCTTGTCCCTTTTCTATTTTTACAACAGATTGAATAGGAACTAACGAAGAACTTTTTGAATTGTTAGCTTTTAAACTGTAATTTAAAAGCGAAAATAAGGCGTCCTCATCCCTTGATTTATCCGAGATGATGCGAATCGGAATTTGCTCGTTAAACCTGCTTATATAAGTGGCAACTTTCCCTCTCAAATAACCCGCCACCTCAGAAACGATATCAGAACTATTTAGATCATATTTTTCAATGGCGGATTTATCAACAAGTATTCTCACCTGCGGATTGCCCGGACCGGGGATGGTCCTTAAATCGGTTACCTTTGGGATGTTTTTAATTTTTTCAACTATATCTTTTGCGATGAAAAGCAATGAATCAAACGATGAGCTTGCAAATCCTTTACCAGCAATTTTTATGGCGATATCATCTTCTGTAGTTTGAAGGATCCTCTCAAATGTTGTGCTTCTCCTCTGAAACGAAACTTCAGCGCCGAGCGAACTTAAAGTTTTAATTAAACCACTTCTCTCAAAATAAGAACGAACCTTATCCATAACATCATCAACCTTATACTCGGGCTTTATCTTTACATAAATTTTACCCTTGTTTAAACTTGCAAACAAAATGCTAAAATAGTCCTCCTGTGAAGATATACCGAGATCCGAAACAACCGCTTGAATTTCATTTATGCTTAACAACTCCTTTTCAATCATACCGGCAACATTTGAGATAACTTCAAGCGTCGAGCCGTAAGGCATATTTATCTCTATTGTGAATCTGCTCTGATCAATATCCGGGGCTTGTTCAGCCTTGATGAGAAATGCTATCAAAAGCGAGATCAAAGTTAAAACTGTCGTCACAGCCAAAACCATTCCCCTGTTCCTCAACATCCATCTTAAAGAAGATAAATATAAAGCCATGAATTTTTCATAGGCTTTGATGAAGGGATTTTTCTCAATGTCTGATTTCTCTTTTTTGTCCTTTAATCTTGAAAGAAGAGATGGGACGAGCATCACTGCGACAACAAGTGAAGATATAAGCGAAAAAGTCATTGTAAGCCCCATATCAAGGAAAAACTTTTGAGCGATCCCTTTGACAAGGACGACAGGCAAAAATATGGCAACATTTGTAAATGTCGCCGCTGAAACAGCAAGATTTATCTCCCTCGCACCTTTTAAAACCGCATCTTTAACACTTAGCCCCTGCTCCCTCAATCTCGTGAAATTCTCAACTATGATCACCGCGTTGTCTCCGATCATCCCGATGCCAAGCGCAAGACCTGTAAGCGAAATTATGTTGAAATTTACACCCGTAATATACATCATCACAACCGTTGCAAGGATTGAAAATGGAGTAACCATTCCAATTATCATCGGATATCTCCAATCGCGCAGGAACAGGAAAAGGACGAGGAAAGCAAGCAAAGCGCCCCAGAAAATTGCCTGCTCAATATCGGAAATTGACTTCTTTATAAATTCCGCCTGATCGAAAACTATCTCCATTTTAACTTCTGGATAATCTCTAATAAGTTCGGATACAACTTTGGATACTTTCTCGCTTACCTTTATCGTATTTGCAAGTGCTTCCTTTTTCACAAAAATTAAAATTGCCTCGCTCCCATTCAATCTCGTCAATCCCTGCCTTTCTGAAAAACCTTCAACAACTTTTGCGACCTCGGATAAGCGAACGCCAGCACCTTGACCTTTCCTAATAACAACACTTTCAATATCCTTCAAGCTTTGGAATTCAGATGCGACACGGAACGGGTATCTGAGATTCCCCTGTTTTATCGTCCCACCAGCGATGCTCATATTTGAACTTTTTAACGCATTTGCAATATCATCAAAGGTTAAATTAAACGATTTCATCTTTTCAACATCAACCACAACTAAAATTTCCCTGCTATATCCTCCAGCCACAACCGCTTGGGAAACCCCTTCAATTTGTTCAAGCCGTCTTTTCACAAGAGCTTCCGCGAACTCTTTCAAATTCGCGATTCCGCTCTCCGATACATCTCTATCCGAATAAGTTAAGGCAATGGTTATTATTGACTCAGACGAAGGATCAATTTTAACAATCGTAGGCCTTCCAGCCTCCTCTGGGAGAGATTGTCTTACAGCGTCAAGTTTTTCCCTTACCTCAAGCATTGCATAATCGATATCAGTGCCCCAGTAAAACTGCAAACGAACAAGCGAAAGCCCCTCGCGCGAAATTGATGTAACTTTTTTAACACCTCCAACCGTCCCAAGGATTGATTCAATTGGCTCCGTCACCTGCTTTTCCACTTCTTCAGAAGAAGCCCCAGGATATAGGGTTTGAACGAGAAGCTCCGGAATTTGTATGGGTGGGAGAAAATCAACGCTCATGTAAAATAAAGCAATTGAACCAAGCACAGCGACTCCGATAAAAAACATCGCCACTGTGACGGGGCGATTAATTGAAATCTCGGTCAGGGACATTACAAAAATAGCCCTCTTTATTTTGGCTCAGAAATACCCCAAGCCCTTCGATAATTTACAACACAAAGTCCATCACAAAGTTTCTACCCTTTCAGCAAATCGCCATACTGTCGTGCCATCCTTTCTGTCTTCAAGGATGATGCCAAGATTTTTTAACTCACTTCTGACCCAGTCCGCAAGTTCCCAATTTTTATCAGCCCGCGCCTTAGCCCTTATCTTAAGCAGGAGCTCTATTAATTGAGATTCTATCCCCGAAGTGGATTTCCTCTCCTCAAACTCATCTGGAATCAAACCGAGAATTTTCCCACCAAATTCTTTATAAAATTCATCTATCTCTTTCAAAGATTCGGATGAGTGAACTTCTGAAGAATTCAAAATTTGATTTACCTCCCTTGAAAGATCAAACAATACCGAAATGGCAACTGGTGTGTTAAAATCATCATCCATAGCTTCAATGAATCTGCGCTTATATTCCTCAAGATTGATTTCATGTTTTTTGCCTTGCTGAGATTTTGAAATTTCATATCTTAACAATTTAACAGTATTATGAAGTTTTTCAAGCCCTTTGCTTGCTGCGTCAAGCGCCTCATCACTATAATCAACCGGACTGCGATAATGACTTGACAAAATGAAAAATCTTATCACAAGTGGATGATACTTTTTAAAAGCATCTTTTAAAGTTATGACATTCCCAAGCGATTTGCTCATCTTGACCCCATTGACGGTGACCATATTGTTGTGAAGCCAGTATCTGACGAACGGTCTTCCGGTCGCTGCTTCGCTTTGTGCGATTTCAGATTCATGATGCGGGAACTGGTTCTCAATTCCACCCCCATGTATGTCAAATGTTTCGCCAAGATATTTCATGCTCATCGCAGAGCATTCAATATGCCAACCCGGATATCCAATGCCCCACGGACTTCTCCATTTCATTATATGCCCAGGCTCAGCTCTCTTCCAAAGTGCGAAATCAAACGGATTTTTCTTCTCACTTCTAACCTCAACCCTTGCACCCGCGATTAAATCTTCAATTTTCTTTCCGGATAATTTTCCATATTCTGGAAATTTCAACACATCAAAATAAACGGAGCCATTTACCTCATACGCATAACCTTTATTAAGCAAAATTTCAACAAGTTCAATTTGCTCCGGAATATGTCCAGTCGCTCGTGGGGAAATATCAGGCCTTAAATTTCCAAGCCTATCCATATCCTCAAAGTAACTTCTCATATAAATTTCAACAAGCTCCATCGGCTCAAGCCTTTCCTTTCTTGCTTGAGCTATGATTTTATCCTCGCCTTGGTCTGCGTTATCAGTCAAGTGTCCGACATCGGTTATATTTTGAACATATCTAACTTTATAGCCAAGATATCTCAAATATCTAACGATGACATCGAAGGAGACATAGCTTTTCGCATGCCCAAGGTGCGAATGCGCATAAACCGTCGGTCCGCAGACATACATTCGAACGAAACCTTCAATTTCAGGTTTAAACTCTTCTTTTCGCCTTGTAAGAGAGTTGTAAACTTTTAATGCCATTTTCAGCCTTAAATTTATTTTAATTTCACTTCTTTAACCCCATCAACTCCTTGGCGCTTTCAATTGATGCTTGTGTCACCTCTTCACCGCTCATAAGTTTTGCGATCTCTTTTATCCTTTCCTCAATCCCAAGTTCTCTTATCTTCGTGACCGCTCTCCCATCTTGAATGACTTTCTCAACCACAAAATGGGTATCAGCTAAGCTTGCTATCTGCGGAAGGTGTGTAATTACAATTATTTGATGATACTTGGAAAGATTCTTTAAACTTTGTCCCACTTTCTGTGCAATTCTCCCACTTATCCCAGTATCAATTTCGTCAAATACAAGCAACGGCAAACGCTCTGATTTTGCAAGCACGCTCTTTAAGGCAAGCATTATCCTTGAAACCTCACCGCCAGATGCAACCTTTACAAGCGGCTTTGGATCTTCCCCGATGTTTGTTGAGATATAAAACTCAACAAAATCAATGCCACGGTTTGTCACCTCGTAACTTTCATTCCCAAGTCTAACATAACATCTTCCCTCCCTTTTGGGACGATTTTCAATCTTAACCTCAAACTGTGCGTTTTCAATGCCAAGTTCAGCCAAAGTCCCAACAATTGCAGCGCTTACAGTCTCAGCAACATCACGCCTCTTTGATGATAACCTCTCCCCAATCTCAGAACAAATTTTGATCTGCTCCTCTATCCTCTTCTCTATCTTCTTGATTTCCTCCTCGAAGTTTTCCGCAAGTTCAAACTCACGCTTTATCTTATCTCTATACTCAATCACACTTTCAATCGTTCCACCATATTTCTTCTTCAATCTATTTAACGCATGCAACCGCTCCCGTATGAATTCAAGTCGCTCTGGATTGAATTCGATCCTTGAATTGTAACTCTGTATAAAGTTCGTTATCTCATCAACTATAGCCTGCGCTGACCTTGCTTCTTCAACATAAGGTTGAAATCTTTTATCAATCGTCGCTAGGTCCTCAAGCTGATTTCTTATCACAACAAGCATATCGTGAATCGATCTTTCAGAACCGTAAAGCAAAGAATAAAGTTGAGATGTCGCTTCATACAATTTCTCAGCGTTCTCAAGTAATTTTAATTCACTTTCAAGTTCATCGATCTCCCCAACTTGTGGGTTTATCGTTTCAATTTCCCTAAGTTGAAACTCATAAAGTTCTTTTTTCTCCTTTAATAATTTTTCCTTCTGCATCAATTCATCGCGCTGTCTATAAAGACTTTCAAGCTTTCGAATTTCATTTCTAAATTCCTCAACCATTCCAATCAAGCCGCCAAAATCATCAAGAAGCTCAATATGCGTCTCAACCCTCAAAAGAGATTGATGCTCATGCTGACCATGAAGGTCAACCAGATGATTTCCAATTTCTTTCATGACGGCAAGAGATATCGGAGTATCGTTTGCAAAGCATCGACTTTGTCCCTTCGCTGAAACCTCACGCCTTAAAATCAACTCATCAGAGAATTCGATCCCATTATCTTCAAGAATCTTCTTGATTTTTTTATTTCCACTGACATAAAAAACACCCTCAACTATAGCTTTATCCGCACCTTTACGCACAACTTCACTGCTTGCCCTCTCACCAAGGATCAAACTAAGAGCATCAATTAAAATTGACTTCCCAGCGCCCGTCTCCCCAGTTATTATGTTCAACCCACTTTTAAATTCAACTTCAACCTCATCAATCAAAGCGTAATTTTTGACATATAAACTGCGAAGCATTTTTACAAAAAATCTTTGTTTCTTTTCGCTTTAATTTAAAAAAATTCACCCTCATTTTAAATTAGCAACAAACTCAGCAAATTCCCCCGCAATCATTTCGACAACTTCATCTGGAACCCCATCAATAGCCTTCGACTTCAACCTCATATCGGGAATCTCATTCACATAATCAACTGAAATAAACTTGCGCTTGCCATCCTTGACTGCTAAAGCTACCTCACTTGAGAAAAAATCAAGCTTACAAACACTGTAAATTTTTCGCATTACATCCTCAATTCCACCAAGCTCATATTTCTCAAGCTCCTCCGACTTCAGTTTCTCATATATTTTAATTTCATTATCCCACCAACAAATTAACACTTTTCCAAAAGCATAAAAAACCCTAAACCAAGCTTTCCTCCCATCAATATAAACAGGCTGGATTATCTCCTGAATAAGATATTTATCATATGGAAACTCCTTTCTGGCTTCAATTATATCATCAATTGAATAACCAATCTTAACCCCAATCCCACCACCCGTCTCGGATGAAGGTTTAACAATAAATGGAATTTTAATTTTGTTTAAAATCTCACCGTCGATTTTAATATCAGGTGATTCATCGAAAGGTGGAAGGATAAGCGTGTATGGAAGTGAAACACCAGCATTTAAAAGTTCAAGATGCATGGTCGCCTTATCCGAAGCACGAATCATATCACCATATCGGTTTATAACTCTAACCCCCAAACTTTCAATTAGAAGGTTTAAATCTGCGAAGCTCTCGTTGACATCTGAAGCCCTGTCAAAATAGGCAAGAAAATTTATATCCCCTCTTTTTACAGCGTTAAAAATTTCACTTAAATTCTCAGGGGTGATACCACAAACTTTAAGCTGTTTCTCCTTACACCTTTGAAGTATCAAATTAACAAAATCAAAATCATACTCCCATTCCCACGCAATGCCAAGATCATAAAAATAGCTCATGCTATTTTAAATACCATCCACACAAAAATTACTTTTTCTTCGGCAGCCCCTTCTGTATAAGCTCAAGCAACTTATCACGATATTTCTTTGCAACCCTTTTGCCCTTGATTATCTGGGAAACATAAGACTCCGTGACACCCAATTTCTCCGCAAGCTCTTTCTGCTTGATGCCCTTTTTCAAGAGCATTACCTTGATGTCTGTTGGCGTTAATTTCTTCATTTCTACCTCCTTAACTCAAATTTGCAATTTCCTTTCATTTATATAATAACAAATTTCTCGTTAAATGTCAAGAAAAAATTAACAGAAAAGTGAAAAAATCTTATCAAGCATAAGCTTCGCCCTTCCACTCCAAAACATACTCGGTTTCACTGCTTTGCTTTGTAAATTTACAAACATCGCATCCCCAGCCAAAGAAACAGCCCTGTCAAGAAGTAGCAAAAATTCACCTTTATCATCGGCAATAAAGATATGATCTTTAATTTCATCTTGAATGCCTATCTTGGTTGAAACAACGGGCTTTCCAAAGTAAAGATATTCATAAATTTTCATCGGATCGTTTGAAAGCGTAAACTCGTTGACTTTGTGGGGAACCATGCAAACATCCAAAGAGAAAATGTAATCGGCGACCTTACTGTAATGCTTATCTCCAAGGAAATAAATGTTTTCAAAATTTCTCAACCTCTTAATCTGTCTCGCAACATCACCGTATTTCCCACCAATGAAAATAAAGTTGTAAAATTTTCTTTCACGAGCGACATATTCAACAAGTTCAAAATCAATCCTATCCGAAATAACCCCAACATATCCAATCCTTGGTCTTTTAATTTTTCTAATATCATCGGGAACAAAGCCACTGGCTATAAGTTTTTCATCCACTCCATTTGGCAGGACGAAAATTTTTTCAGCCGAGAGCGGATAATTTTTGAGAAAGAAATTTTTTAATTCCTCGTTTACACAAAAAATTAAATCCGAGTTTGATGAGACCCATTCAAAACTACTGCAGATGTAATTTTTAAAAGCAACAAACTCAGGATGAAAGCAAAAGTTATCCATAACATCAAATACAAAAAATTTAGGCTTTATCATGTCTACGAATTTATTCGCAAATGGGTTAAATGACAATGCTATAAAATCACCTAATTCAATTTGCCTCAACGCATCTCGAAACTTTTCAACAAATTGTAAACTCCCATAAATCTTGTCAAACCATAAATGTTTTAACTTTACTTGCTCCAAGCCCAGCGTGAAAAATTCAAAAAGAAAAAACTTTTCTCCAACCCTGCGCATATTCTTGTTTAATTTTTTCCCACTGCAAACCCCCAACTTTGACAACAGCAGGAAACTAACGATTGAGCGTGGACGTTCAACAATGATAACTTTGTTAACTCTTTCATCCTTTGCAATTTCAAGAAATAAATGCTGATCCCTGGCTCTAAACCCAAATCTCTCCCCCTTCAAAAAATCGTTATAAGGAATTATGACGACATCAATCTTTTTCATCTTTTGAAAATATCAATTTATAAACCAAAACTTCTCCCTCAGTAAGACAATAAAGAAAAGGACCCTGCCTGGCGATGTCGTAAACTCTCTCATCAACTAAAATCTTACCTAAAAACTTACCTTCAGGACTGAAAATAAAAACATCGCTCCCATCAGCAACATAAATCAATGAATCAGCAAATAAACCAGTTGGATTTTTAAGATACTCACTTCCAAATTCCCTCAAGAAATTTCCATAGTAATCATATATCAGGATATAATTCCCGTCGAGCACAGCAATTAAACTTTGATTTACAATTGCAATTTGAATTGGATTTACAAGTCGCCCTTGACCCGCCTCGACACCTCCAAATGTTTTTTCAAGTTTATTAAACTTGTTAATTTTTACACACCTTAAGTTCTCCTCATCAATGATGAAAAGATCCCCAAACTTTGAAAAAGCCACAGACTTAGGGAAGCCGAAGAAATCAACCCTATCCGAACCACCTTGCAAAGTAGCGACATAATTTAAATTTTTATCAAATCTTTGAACCCTATGGTTGTTATAATCAGCGACATAGATTGAAATTCCTCCCGATGCATCCACATCATAAGGCTGATCAAATTCAAGTTCCCCCCATCCATAACCTGTAACTTCGCGGATTAGTTGCCCATTCTTTGAAAATTTCTTAATTGAATTATTACCCGTGTCAGCAATGTAAATCTCACCCGCAGGGCTTATTGAAATCCCGCGCGGGTTATTTAAACTGCCAAACTTAAAAAGAAACTCACTCTTGATTTGGGTTTGAGAAAACAAAATAGAAAAAGAAAAGAAAAGCAACAAGAGAAAACGCATTTTAAAATCTATAGTTAAATTTCACTTTTCCAGGCAAAATTTGAATCGAGAGATTATCACTGACATCAAAGTTATAAAGATGGGCGTCAACATAAGCATCAACTATGTTCGCAAGGTAAAGCACAAAAAGATAAATCCCAAACAAATCCCGCTGATCTCTGTAAAAATCCCTCAATCTTTTATATCTGTAATCCCCTCCCGAAATTTTGACACTTTCACTGAAAAGTCCACGATAATATCTGTAACTTTTATCGTTCTGCTTTATCTCATATACGAAATAACCAGCGAGCCCATAGATGATTGGAATTTTCCAATACGACTTATTATAAAACTGACCAAGCCCTGGGAGAACTGCGCTCATCAACATTGCTTTTGTTGGCGATTTCAAATTTAAATTCTTAAGCGTATCGGTTTGAGAAACCCCAGCAGATGTTATAAGCAAAATTAAAGCTAAAATTCTTACCTTCATTTTACTTGCTTCTTCACAGCTATTAAATCGATTTCTATTTTGACATCCCTTGGCAGACGCGAAACTTCAACTGTTGTTCTCGCTGGTGGAGAACTTTTAAAATATTCAGAATAAACCTCGTTCATCGCTGGAAACTCGCTCAAATCCTTCATATAAACGGTAACCTTCACAACATCATCAAAGGTAGCTCCTGCCTCTTCAAGAATTGCCTTTAAATTTTCAAAAACTTGCCTTGTTTGTTCCTTTATGTCTCCTTGAACTACTTGATTAGTTTTTGGATCAATTGGTATTTGACCCGCAGTGAAGATAAAATCGCCAGCAATAATTGCTTGACTGTAAGGACCTATGGGTTTTGGAGCTTTCTCGGTATAGACAACCTTTTTTTCCACTTTTCCTCCCGATATTGTTAGAGAAAATAAAAGCAAAATAAAAACCAAAGTCAAGAATGTTAACTTCATAACTTTACTTAGAATGTTTTTCTATTATCTCAAAAAGTTCAAGCAATCTTTCAAAATCATCATTTGAATAAAACTCGATAACTATCTCACCTTTACTATTTCCAGTCTGTTTTATCCTTACTTGTGTCCCGAAAATCTTTTTCAATTTTGACTCAATATCTCTTAATCCAGCGGATGAGTGCGATTTTTTCTTCGGTGATTTCTCTTCTAAATCTTTATCTTTCAACAAATCTCTGACCTCTTTCTCAACCTTTCTAACAGACCATCCTTGCTTTATAATCTTGTTCCATATCTCCACCTGTAACTTTCTGCTTGGAAGGTTAATCAAAGCACGAGCATGCCCCATTGTTATTTCCCCGCGCTTTAAACTCTCCTGAATCTGCTCAGGTAACTTCAACAATCTTATAAAGTTTGCCACCGTTGTTCTATCTTTACCGATTTTCTTCGCTATCTCCTCTTGCGTGTAGCCAAGCTCTTCGATCAACCTTTGATATGCCTTTGCGATTTCAATTGGATTTAACTTCTCTCTTTGTATATTCTCAATCAAGGCCAGTTCAAGAAGTTCCTTCTCGGATTCAACCTCAATTATATAAGCCGGGATATGTGTTAATCCCGCCTCCGCAGATGCCCTAACCCTTCTTTCACCCGCGATAAGTTGATACATTCCCCCAACCAACCTTCTGACTGTTATGGGCTGAATTACACCCTTTTCAATTATCGATTGTTTAAGTTCCTCAAGCGATTCCTTATCAATGTTTTCACGCGGTTGATATGGATTCGGTTTTATTTTTGATATTTCAATTTTGGCGATGATGCCAACAGATTGTCCATCATCGAAGCGTAAATCTTTCGAATCAAGACTAATCTCACGCGTTGCAGAGCGCGGAATTAAAGCATCCAAGCCTCTACCTAACCTTTGCTTACCCATGATTGCTCTTTGTCATTTCTTGTTTTTGAATTCCCTTGGATTTTTCTATTTTTTCATTTCTTCTTATTATTTCTTCCGCAACCATCGCATACGAAATTGCCCCAGGTGATTTAGCATCGTAAAGTAAAATTGGTTTTCCATGGCTTGGTGCTTCGCTCAGCTTTATATTTCTCGGAATTTTTGCCTCAAAAACCCTATCCCTGAAATATCTTTTTATCTCATCAGCCACTTCATTCGACAATCTTAATCTTGAATCATACATCGTGAGCAAAACACCTTCAATATCAAGTTTGGGATTTAACCTCTCCTTGACAATTTTAATTGTATTAAGAAGCTGCCCTAGACCTTCAAGAGGCAAATACTCACACTGGACTGGAATTAAAACAGAATCAGCAGCTGTTAAAGCATTTACAGTTAAAAGACCAAGCGAAGGTGGACAATCAATTAAAATATAATCATACTTATTTCTCAAACTTTCAATTGCTCCTCTAAGAATTCGCTCTCGCCCTTGAAATTCAATAAGTTCATACTCACTTCCAACAAGTTCTATTTTCGCTGGGATTAACTCAAGAAGATTTAAATATGGATCAGTAAAACTAACAATTGCATCTTTAGCGCTTATCTTACCAAGCAAAACCTCATAAATTGTCTTTTCACTATTAGGTTCAACTCCAAGGGAGCTTGTAGCGTTTGACTGCGGATCGATATCAATTAAAAGCGTTAACTTACCAAATGTAGCCAGATATGCAGCAACATTCACGGCGGTTGTCGTTTTCCCAACCCCACCTTTCTGGTTCGCAACCGCTATAACCTTTCCCATTCCTGATCTCGTGTTTACTTTTTCATCATTAACACTTTTTAATCTAATAATTTAAAGGGAAAGTTTCAACTTTTAAATCGCATCTTCGCCTGTTTCCTCGGTCCTGACCCTTATAACCTCCTCAACGGGATAAATAAAGATCTTTCCATCGCCAACCTGCCCAGTTTTCGCTGCTTTTATTATAGTGCTAACAATTTTATCAACCATATTATCTGGAGCGACAATCTCGATCTTTATTTTAGGCAAAAAATCAATTTTATACTCCGCTCCTCTGTAGAGTTCCGTGTGTCCCTTTTGCCTTCCATATCCCTTCACCTCTGTTATCGTCATCCCACGAACCCCAATCTCTGAAAGCGCCTCTTTTACATCATCAAGTTTAAACGGTCTTATGATGGCTTCTATTTTTTTCATATCCAAAAGCTATTTTATCTTCTGAAAACACTTATTATTGCTGCAATTCCACCAGCTGCAAGTCCAATGTCCCTTAAAATTGCAAGTATATCTTTAATTACATCAATAGAACCACCTGGAACTACAACAGTATCACCAGGCAAAAGTATCGGGCTCGGTTCACCATCTTCGATGATTTTTTCAACATTAATTTTTATAACCTTTTCAACAATGGTTGAATCCTCACGGACATTGCGAATTATCTTGACATCCTTCAATTTCGCCTCTTTTAAAGGACCACCGCCGTAAGAAATTAACTGAACTAAATCAGTTGAGCTTGGGACTTCATATCTGCCTGGGTTCCTTACAAATCCCCAAAGATTTACCGTAATTGTAAGTTCTCCAGTCTTTCCAACAAAATAATATGCACTTGAGCCACCACCAGTCACAATTCTTGTCCCGCTTTCAAAAAGTTGAGCAAACGAAATTGAAGTGAAAATTAACAAAAGCGAAATTACCTTTTTCAACATAATTTAAGTTCACCTCCGTTATTTATTTTACTTTACATTAAAAACACCCCAATTCGACTTCGAACCAGCATTCTGTCCAAACTGAACCCTGTCAACACGCCACTTATATTGACGCCCAGGTGTAAGATTTTCTCTCGCTTTTGAATCAATATTAAATCTAACCGAAAAAATGCTGAAACTTCTATAACTATAAATCCAAATCAAACTATCAGTTTGAGCATTCTTAACCCTTATCACAAAATCACCGCCACCATTGGGATCATCCCATCTAAAAATAAGCGTATCTGCCCCAACCTCAGAATTATTTCCTGGAGAAATCAACCTTGGCTTAAAATATAGTTCAAATGAGATCGTATCCGATGGTTGACTTTCCACATTATCACGGTTATATGCCCTAACATAATAGTAGTAAACCTTGCGAAATTCAACATTTCTATCAATGAAAAATGTATCTGATACTCCCCCTTGTGCCTTCACATCAGAATAAAATACAAACTCAATCTTGTCCCCTTTCATCTCACCACGATAAATTTTGTATCCAGATGAATTCGCAACCTTGCCCCATAATATCTTTATCCCGTCAACCTCGGGAATAGCTCCACTCCCAATGTCAGATTCAGATAAAGGTTCGGGCGCAGGATAAATTTTAGGTCTATCTGGAGCTGGCAAACTTTCACGATTTGGACCGCACGAAAAAAGTACAGCAGAAATCAAAAAAACTATTTGAATCTTCCACTTCATAATTTTTTCAAAATTTTGTCAATTATTAAAGAACCACTAACCCTGTGAACAGGACCGAGATCATGCAAAAGAAAAACATAATCAACTATAAAAAAGTCAACCTTCAAACCAGCACCAATTGTTAAATTTTCAATGTTCTTCCCAAAACGAACAAAAAGCAAATCTCGGTATCCATACTCAATCCCGTATAATTTATCTGTAAGATAAGAATTTTGGCTTCCATATGCAAAAGTAATTTTACTATTGATAAAATTAACAGGCAAAGTATAAGAAATACCAAACATCAATGTCGATTCAACAAAATGTTCTCTCCTCGTGCTCCACGAAATTCTTGTTTTCCCGATATCTTTGAGAACAAGCGAAATTGAAACATCACCCATATTTCCCCTTTGCAAAAAATCATCCATACTGAACCTAAACATAACACCTGCATCAAATCCAAATCCCGTCCCCTTTTCAAACCCAAGCTTTTGATTCACCAACTTAAAATTTATCCCAACAGGCAGTGAAACTGGAACTTTATATCTCGACCAACCGAAGTTTATGTTAAATTTAAACTCCCTTGAAAACGAAAAATAAAATGCATCTTCAACATCGCTAAAAAAACTTCCACCGTTATAGTTTTTGACAAGATTTTCTCTATCTATTGGCGTTTCAATGTTCGTAAAATCAGGCGTGTTAGGGATGTTATCGACGCTTAACCTGACCCAATTTAGTGCAAACCCAACCTTTTGAACACTTTTTATAAACCCGAAATGAAAGAAAGAAGCAAGCGGATCCGCAATTCCACCAAAATGAGATGAATACATGAAAGATAAAAGCCCATCCTCAGATATAGCAACGCCAGCTGGATTATAATAAAACGAAGACCCATCGTTTGCAATCGCTATAAAAGCTCCACCCATCCCAAGGGCTCTTGCACCAACTGGAATCCTCAAAAATTCACCAGCATATTTTGAATTATCCGAATAAACAAGCGAAAAAATTAACAATGAAAAAATTAACCAAAATAACTTGACCTTCATATCACCTCACCCTTGCAATTTTTCCAGTGTAACTTTGATTTTTACCATTTCTTTTTACCGAGAATTTATAAAAATAAACACCATTTGCGACCTCATTCCCATCTCTATCTGTCCCATCCCACCATATCTCGTGATAACCAATCGCAGTAGGAATACCAGTCCCACCAACTTGAAAACCGTAAACTTCAGATGGTTCTGCAGATGGAAATTTAAAACTTCGTATTAACCTACCAGCAACGGTGTAAATTTTAAATTCAACTTCTTCAACAGGAAAACCGAATATTTCATAAGCGAAAAATGTTCTATCCGAAAATGGATTAGGGAAATTGCCGTAAACCTTGACATCAAAATTTGAAACGACTTTAAACGAAACCCTCACCTCTTCAGACCAATTTCCATTAACATCCCTTGCAGAAAAACTCGCCCAATGCTCTCCATCCGCCAACTTTGGATTTAACTTAACAAATAAACTTTTTGGATTTGCAATGGTATCTGGAATTATAATTTCAGAATAAGCTACATCCTTGCCATTGATTTTGAATCTCAAAGATTCCTTCGAAATATCAACCCCCTCATCATCCTCAATCAAAATGTTGAAAACAGGGTTTGCAGAAACATGGGCACCGTCCCTGAAACTTTGACCCTCAACCGTGACCTCAATTATCGGAGCTTTCGAATCCATAGAAAAACCAAGAACATATATCCCAGACTCATCAAGCCTGCCATAAAACCACTCTCCATTTAAAACGCCGTTCTTCACCCTGAAACTTCTCAATTTTTCATCGTAAAGATAAAGTTTTGTTCTCTCTTTGTTCCGATTTAAGTTGGAATCAGAAAGATCGATTTTTACATAGACATCAACATCACCATCGCTACCAAAAGCATCATATTTAACCATAAAAACTTTTTGCTCACCAAAAGGCTTTAACGGATGAAAATTGTTCGATGATATCATAAGTTGAAAATTAGTGGGGTATTCAAAGCCAATAATTGAAACTAATGGTGAAGTCCTTCTTAGAGAAATGTTTTGTGCAATTGAAATCGAGTCGGAATCAAACTTCACAAAGTTATAATTTAGTTCATTGTAAGCGAAATTATTTGAATAGTCAATATCATCGCCCGACAATGAATCACCTTCAATTACTGCATAAATTCTATAAAACCCAAGGCTTAAATTCTTTTCAAGCGGTACCCCAACTTCAATAGACGAGTTACCTTGCACCGAAAATCTCGCCTGCCCAACCAAATAATTCTCATCCCTAGGAAGATCGTAGTAAATTTTTATCTTAAAGCCATTCGCATCGACATCGCTGAGATTATAAATCTTCGTTAAAACTTTTACAGTTGAATCCACAACAAATTTAAGATTTGAATTCTTCGTATAAATTGAACTTTGCACCATGCTTAATTCATATGGAATAAAAGATGGATCAGGCAATCCCCCAACTATTATCTCCCTCCATTCACCGCTGAAAACTCTCCCACCCCAATAAGCGATCATATGAAACACGTATTTCGTTCCTGAGACAACTGGAATTTTAGACGAGAGATAAAGATTTCCCCCTGTTTCTTTGCACAACAATGTATCACGCCCAAGCAAGAAATCAAACTTTCCATTTCGACTTTTATATCTATAGATGACAAACTTCACTGAGTCAGGTTTATTCTGATTTTCAACTTCAACTCGACCAGAAAATGATAAACTATCTCCACCCCTTGGCTTTTCTGGAATAAAAGAATAATCACCAATGAAAACACCACTTGTCTTGAATAAACTAAACCCAGATTCTGATTTCTGTCCATCGGTTATGAAAACTTTGACAAATCCAGAGCTTACAGGTGGTTTTATAGATATATCGAGTCTGCCCGCCTGTATTGTCTTAGAAATTTCCTGCTTTGATATATGCAAGCTATCCACAATTGCGACAAGTGCATTACCAGATTGAATTTGAGATTGGATCCGAAGTCTTAATGAATCATTTGAAGTGAGAATTTTTCTTTCAGCCTGAACAACCGTTTTATCTTCTGGGAAGGGCAATTTTACAGCTGGATCTCCAATGTAGTTATATTGATAGACCATCGTTTTTGCTTGTGGCCAGAAAAAGTAATTTGAGTAATATCTTGCTTTGCCAAGCGCAATTATCTCACCTATGCTTTTGTTAGGGTCAAACGCATAAGGGAAAATGCTCAAAACCATAAAATAATCGTTTAAAAGCCACCCAAGCCCACTTGAAGCGATAGCTCCAATTGCTCCCTTTTCCTTTGCGATCACGAGATTAGCAGCAATAGCAGTTCTATATGGATACTCAAACGCCCCTGAAAAACATGTCATACTTGTGATGAACGGATATCTATCTTTGTTTGACAACTTGGGGACATCCTCATTTTTAAGCAAACCGTTATCAGCCCATATAGCCCCACCACCGTGACCGACAAAGTTTATAAGCAACTGCCCATCTGAAAAATAATTTAAAAGTTTTGATGTGCCACCAGAAAAAGGCGAACCAGCAATTACATACAAGCGATTTATGTTAAGATACTTAGGTAAAACATTCATCACAAGGTAATCTGTTTGTGATTCAAATTCCCTTCCTTCTCCTGCTATCATCAAAACATTTCTATTCCAACTTTGGGGCTTTTGAGACCAAAAAGAGATTATTTTATCAACCACATTTTCAAGTTCTTGTTTATCTCTAACTGGCAATCGCCCCAGCAAAACATCACTCAGATAATCATCGCCATCAATAAATGTAAACCATATATCAGCAGATGTTGCACCGTATAAATAGGACTGGTAAAACATCGTTGGGATCAAGTCAAAATTTGGATAACGCCGATTATCATAAACTGCACCCCCAGCTAAAAGCACATAGGTTGGAGACTTGACCCAATTAAAATATGCATATTTCAAAAATTCTTTTATAGCGTAAGGACTTTTAATGCCATTGTTAAACTCATCGTAAATATCGTCAACGGTTATTATCTTTACACTTAAACCTTTGGATTCATACAAGTTTTTAAGCTTGTTCAACGGATGTTGAACGTTATTTACATCTTTGCTTTTATCATAGAGCAAAGGATGTGTTATGATTAGATAATCGAACGAATTAGCCAGGCTTTTTAAATTTGTTTTTAAATCCTTTGCAATGCTATCTGGTTTAAGTTTTGCGTTTTCACTTACTGCGATGAATTCCACATCCTGCGACAATACATTGGCATAGAAAATCGCATGATAATTTTCACCGAGTTCTTCATCTTTGACCTTTACGATCTCAACATTTGAAATTTTTGAAGTCCCGATTCTGTAAACGCTTATGTTGGGATTTTTAAACCCAAAAAGTTCAAACCTAAAATAACCACTTGTATATTCTGGCGGAATTCTAAATCTAATCTCGTCGTTGTCCGCTTGATAAAGTTGCCTGTAGGTTATCTCAAACCAGTTAACAGCAAATGTTGTGTTTGCGATTTTGCCTTCGCTGGCGTTGAAGACTGTTACCTTGTTTCTCCCGTTTTTTAAAATATTGTTTGGAACAAGATAACCTGAAACATCGGAAGATGCAATGTTAATTGATTGACCATTCCATTGGGTTGTTAAAATTCTCTGATTGTTTATAAAAACATTTGCTATATGCTCTGGATTAAGCGATGGGGTTGATGTTATCCCGTGAAAGGCAGCTTTTACTTTAATGTTATCTAAACTTAACGGGTCTGGCGTAGGTATATGAACATCAAAATCAACTTGTTGATTTGAATTAAGAAATGCCCAAAACCAATGATCCCTGACATCATAAGTTAAATCGAGATCAACATACTTTAATCTTTCAAAAGCGACATCATTCTCAAAATGAATAGTTGAATAAAACGAAGCGCCACGAAGGTCGATAAAATTTTCAAAAAACCTTAACCCAGTTTCCTCAGCTAACCTTAAACCATCCTTTTCACCAACCTCAAGAAAATACACATTTACATCGGTAAACGGATCATTGTAAAGATCTTCTCGCCCGCCTGAATAATTATTCTTCCTACGCTCAGCGTAAAACTCAATGTAATCACCTTCGTTGAAGATCCCATCTCCCCCAGAATAAACATAAATAGGTATTTCACGACCATTGTTTTTAATCCTCAACTTTGACGCTTGAACCCCCTTGAGATCGATCCCAGCACTTTTCAAATCTTCATAAGTTATCTTATAAATTCCATCTTTCCTCACAAAAATTTTATACTCAAATTCAACAGCCGTTTGATTAAAATTAAAATTGATGTCAAATCTGTTTATCTTAGGAGATGCGAAAATTGTTCTATCATCAAGCTTTGAAATAACTCCAGAAGAAACAATGAACTTTGCTTTTGTAAGATATTCTAACTTTTGACCGTAAACTTTGAAAGGAAAAACGACGAGATTAAAAACATCAACCCCTCGAAGCTTGCCAAGATAAACAAAGTCATAAATTTTTTCCTCTAATGAAAAGTCATCATTAAATTCTACACCATCTGGGAAACTTCTTTCTTTAAATTTTGGTAGCGGCGAACTCAAATCGATTTCATCGAATTCATAATGAATGAGCTCAATTTTCACATTTGGAGTGGCTGATAAAAGAAAACTGTAATAAGGCAGAAAATTCGGCAGGATTGAAACATTTTCATAGTTTTTAAGAAAGACGATTGAATATTTACGCCCGTCGATTTCAACTTCTTTTATTTCAGGTTTATCAATCTTAATTTCAATTTCCTTTGCAGAGCCGTGGTCAATTAAGTTAAAGACTATCTGCCCACTGGCGAAATGAAAAAAGAAAAAGAAGAGAGAAACGAATTTCAAAACCCTCATCTTTTCATCCGCTATATTTTACCGTGGCAGTGTTTATACTTTTTGCCGCTACCACATGGACATGGATCGTTGCGCCCAACTTTTTGTGTAACTTTTACAGGCTTCAATTTAACATCCGACTTAACAGCGGTTGCAACATCAGCCTCCCCAGCCATAACTTTTAATCCCATACCAATTGACTCCTGATGCACAAGATTGAGCTGTTCTCTTCTCGGTCTTCTGGGTTTTCTTTCAACGACTTCATCAGGAACAACAGGAAACATTCTGAAAACTATGCTCAAGACGCCACTTCTTATCCTTCTCATCATCTCCATAAACATCTCAAATGCTTCAGTCTTGTACTCCACAAGTGGATCTTTTTGAGCATATGCACGAAGATGAATTCCCTCCCTTAATTCATCCATCTCTCTCAAATGTTCTTGCCATCTTTGATCTATCACCTGAAGCATCGCCATCTTCATCAGGGCAAACATCAATTCTTCACCAAGCTGTTCTTTTTTCTGAGTATAAAATTTAAAGGCTTCATCATAGATTTTTTCTTTTAGGCCTTCTTTCCCCAATTTTTCGAACTCGTCTGGAGTAATTTTCAAATCAATTAGAAGTGTCCTTATCAGCTCATCCTTCAAACCTTGATAATCAAGGGTAGCATAATATTTTTCAACTGTATCTTCGATGTAGTCAATTAACATATCGAGAAGGTCATCCTCAAGGCGTTCTCCTAAAAGTGCATGTCTTCTCAAACTATAAACAACTTCCCTCTGCTTGTTTAAAACATCGTCGTATTCAAGTAACCTTTTTCTTATGGCGAAGTTATTTTGCTCAACCTTTTTTTGCGCCCGCTCAACGCTCTTTGTTATCATCGGATGTTGAATCGGTTCACCTTCTTTATATCCCAACCGTTGCATTATATTTGCGATCCTCTCACTTCCAAACAAACGTAGAAGGTCATCTTCTAAGGAAAGAAAGAATCTGGATGAACCTGGATCCCCTTGTCTTCCAGCACGACCTCTCAACTGTAAATCAATCCTTCGTGCTTCATGTCTTTCCGTCCCAATTACATGCAAACCACCAAGTTCCGCAACTCCAGGACCAAGCTTAATATCCGTACCACGCCCAGCCATGTTTGTTGCAATTGTTACCATCCCACGAAGTCCAGCGTTGGCGACGATTTCAGCCTCTCTTTGATGATGTTTCGCATTTAAAACATTATGCGGAATTCCACGACGCTTCAACATTCTACTTAAAAGCTCAGAGACTTCAACGCTTGTCGTCCCAACGAGAACAGGTCTTCCAATTTTATGCATTCGCTCTATCTCGTCAATTACAGCGTTATATTTCTCTCTTTTCGTCCTATAAATCACATCGTCATAATCAATTCTTATGCATGGTTTATTCGTTGGGATGACCACAACATCAAGTTTATAAATTTCCCAAAACTCTTGAGCTTCCGTCGCAGCTGTACCAGTCATCCCTGCAAGCTTTTTATACATCCTGAAATAATTTTGAATCGTAATGGTTGCAAGAGTTTGGGTATCCTGTTCGACTTTTACTCCCTCTTTTGCTTCAATTGCCTGATGCAACCCCTCTGAATATCTCCTTCCAGGCAAAACTCTACCTGTAAATTCATCAACAATCAAAACTTTTCCATCCTGTACAATGTAATCAACATCTTTTTCAAACATTATATAAGCCCTGAGCAATTGCTGGATTGAGTGAACCTTGTCCGCTCGTTCAGAATAAAGTCGGTATAACTCTTCTTTCTTTCTCTGCTTTTGTGCTGGTGTGAGATAGGGGTCATTTTCAATTATGCTTATCTCCGTCCCAAGATCAGGCAAAACGAAAAATTCCCTATCCTCAGGCGAAAGACTACTTAAAAATTCCCTCCCTTTCTCAGTCAAATCAATTATATGATTTTTTTCATCAACGACGAAATATAAATCTTCATCAAGCTGACGCATCCTGACACCTTGATCCTTGAGAAATTCAAGCTCCGTATCAACCAATAGTTTTTGATATTCTGGCTCAGCAAGGATTTTGCGCAACTTTTTATGCTTTGGTGCACCCCTGTGTGCCTTCAGAAGTAAAACCCCAGCTTCTTCAAATTTACCTTCGTTTAAAAGTTTTTCAGCTTCATCAACTATTTTACTGACGAGATTGATCTGTGCCGTGACAAGCCTTTCCACCTTCGGCTTCATCCAGTCAAACTTATGCTCAGTTTCAGGCACGGGACCACTTATTATAAGCGGAGTTCGCGCCTCATCGATTAAAACAGAGTCAACCTCATCGACGATGGCGTAATAATGCCCACGCTGAACTATATCGTTCGGGTCAATCGCCATATTATCACGCAGATAATCAAAGCCAAACTCATTGTTAGTTCCATAAGTGATGTCACAATTGTATTGAGCTTTTCTCTGTTCAGTGTTCATCCAATTTTGAATACATCCAACTGTTAAGCCAAGAAACTCATAAATTTTTCCCATCCACTGGCTATCTCTAAGCGCAAGGTAATCGTTAACTGTTACAATGTGAACACCACGCCCTGTCAAGGCATTTAGATAAGCTGGCATCGTTGCAACAAGTGTTTTACCTTCACCCGTCGCCATTTCAGCAATTTTCCCCTGATGAAGCACAACAGCGCCCATCAATTGCACATCAAATGGGACCATATCCCATACAATTTTATGCCCCGTCACCTCCCAACTTTTTCCAACCAACCTCCTGCATGTTTCCTTCACAACAGCATATGCTTCAGGTAAAATTTCATCAAGAACTTTTTGCTCTTCTCTGAACAATTCTTTCTCAAGTTTTTCCATCTCATCGTAAATCTCAAGCCTTTCTTCACGAGTTAATTCTTTATCTTCACGAACACGAACTTTAAGTTCATTAATTTTATCTTCAATATGTTTTGTTCGTTCTTTTATCCTAGCTTTAAACTCATCGGTTTTTGCCCTTAATTCAGCATCAGTTAATGTATTAAGAGTTGAATAAATTTCATTTATGCGGTTGACAATTGGGATCAGAGCTTTTAAATCCTTTTCATTCTTACTTGGAAAAATCTTTCGCAAAAGTTTTATAAGCATAATCCGTGATGTTGAATCAAAATTGTTTTTGATAATTTTTCAGTTAAAAATATAAAAATAATCCCACTTATAAACAAAAAGCCCCGAGCTATAGGAGCGGAGAGGGTGGGATTCGAACCCACGAGCCCGCTTTTTGGCGGGCTACACGCTCTCCAGGCGTGCGCCTTCATCCACTCGGCCACCTCTCCATTTTCAAATAAAATATAAATCAATTAAGCAAAAAATTCAACTCCAAACTTCTTTACAGGCAAAATGAAACAGAACAGATCAAGGGATGCTCTCGTAATTACATTTAGACGTGTGATTAAAATCACATAAAATTCATCATAACTTTTTTTATTTATCTCTTAGGTTATTGCAAAGAATTTCAGCCACCATATGCCTCTGTTAAAATTTCAAACAATGAACTTCAAGTTGAAGCCTGGAAATGATAAGGGTAATAAGACGGATTGGTGATGGCAAAAGAAAAATTCTTAAAAACAACAAATAAAGGAGGAAACAATGAAAACCATCATATTTTCAATCCTCGTCTTGCTTATTCTTCCCTTAACAGTTTATTCTCAAGTTATAAATTTTATTAAAGTTGAAAACTCTGCGCCATCGTACTCCACCGTTAGTGATTACTCGCATATAAGAGTAAAATATGACCCCTGGGGCAATGTTCGTATAATCACTTACGACGGTAAAAGGTTCTTTGAGGTTATTTATAAAAATGGATATTTCAGTTCTTTTAAGCCGGTTGCAAAAGGTAAAATTTCCATTCCTGAACTAACAACTACTGAAGTTAATTTTTATGACTTTGAGATTGATACCTCTGGAGTTATACATATTGCGTTTACAGTCTTTTTGCGTGGTATATCTGTTTTCGATTCACATAAAGTTTATATGTTTTATACTAATTCTCAAGCGGACTCCGTGTTTTATTTAGGTAAAACATCTTTCCCTGTTTCAAGTTTTGGTAATAGCTTTAACTGGCTCAATGTGCTTAAAACTACAGACAACAAGATCGTCATAAATTATTTACATTTTTTGAGAGAGCCTTCTTATGTCCGTCTTAAATGGACTCAACTTGTAAATCATTCTGCAAGCAATATTCAACCTAAATACAGAGAAATAGGTTTACCAGAATTTTCTGCAAATTATATGGGATTTTTCAACGCGTTCGTAAATAAAAATTTATATGTTAATGTTTATCAATTCTACAGTACTTCTTACTCCGATCCTTCTCAAGATACGCTTTATACAAAATATTACTTCTTAAAATACGATATAAATAACCCATCAAATGATGCCATAGTTTATGAATCCGGATCTGCCAAAAGGCCTTCTACCTTACTAATTCCGACTTATGCTGCGGACTATAATGATGGCTCCGTTCAAATTTCAAAAGTGATAGTAAATTTTGACTATAATTCTCAAAATTATCGCGTTGGTTCTCCGCTTGATAATGCCATTTTTACTCTCGATCGTGAAAATAAATTACATGTGTTAGCATATTCAAATAATCAAGCAACTTATTACCAATTTGACAATCTTCCGATAGCTGATCTTTCAGGTAGTAGTTTATCTCACACTGTTGATAAGTCAAAGTTTTTCCCCTTCAACTTAGGGAATTTTAGCGGTAGTTACTTAAATTTTGGCTCAATGGCTGCTTTGAATCCAAATAATGCTGTATTTTTATTTAACCATGGAGAGTATTTAATTCATCAATTGCAAGGTAATTTTATATACAAAATAATTACCCCAGAGATTTTCGGACCATACCCCTTGAAAGAATTGGAATTGGTTGTAAAGGACAACAATATATATCTTTTCAACGCAACGAGAACATATGCTAATTTAAACGATTCAACCGGAATTTTACCTTTATATGAAATTAGGGAGCAAAACAATGAATTTCGAACAGATTTTGATAATTCAAGCATTATAAATATTCAATTTCAAAATGTGCCTGGATTTAAATATCCATTTGCAAAGGTTGATAAGAACAATCAAATTCATTTATTGATGTTTAAATTTTTGAAATATGGACCCGCTCAGTCTGAACTTGGTCAGTGGTATTATTACAAGATAACTAACAATTTGCAAGTGCAAGGTGGTTATAGAGTTACAGCGGAAAGCGATACTGTATATATTCTATCTCCCATTGAATTTGATGTTGATGGTAATGGAAATGTTCATGTTGTATATTTTAGATATTTGGAAAATAATAAAAGTGTAATGGTTTACACCAACAATTCATCAGGAACATTTGCAACACCAATCGTTATCCCTGATACTTTATCGTCCACAGTTAGTGGAAATTGGTTTAGAGTGAAAGCAACTCGGGATGGCAAAGCATACATTGTTTATTATAATTGGGTGGAGTCTAAAGTTAATGTTATCTATGGGGATTTAAATGGTTTTACCAGCCCAAAACTTTTGCTTGTTCATTCAGGCATAGATCGTGGTGGTGGAAGAAACAAAGTTTCGTTTGAAGTTGATTATTACGGAAATCTTCACTGCTTTGATATGTCAGATTATCCTCAATACTTAAGATACGCATATAAGGTTATTAGAGACTCTGTAATTTATGTGGGTAAACCATATCCAATTAATAATCTTGTCCCTCAATTTGTCACGACAGCCCAAGATAAAGATTGGAATATCTATGTTATAGGCGTCACAGATAATGAAAAAGTTTACTACCTCCACTCACTTGATAATTTCCAGAGCTTTAGAACATACGACATCGCTAATTATGGGATATTTAACTTTCTGCCTCCTTATGATGAGTTCTGGGATTATTTCAAACCCCTTGCTGTTAGTGAGCGAGGAAGAATTTATTTCTATTTAGGCATTCCTTTTGATTATCATATATTAGGTTGGATTCCGATATTACCGACGGAGGTTGAGAAAGATGGAAGTTTGATTCCGAGTAATTTTATCCTTTACCAAAATTATCCGAACCCGTTCAACCCGTCAACTTATATAAGTTTTGATCTGCCGAGGAATGTAAAGGTTAAAGTTAGTGTGTATGATGTGTTGGGGAGGTTGGTTAAAGTTTTGGTTGATGGTGAGATGCCAGCAGGTAAGCATAGAATTGAGTTCAGGGGAGATGGATTGCCAAGCGGGGTGTACTTCTACAGGCTCGAGGCTGGCGATTTCATGGATGTTAAGAAGATGATGTTGATAAAGTAAACCCCATTTTTTCAGCCCCCAACTCGGAAATAACTTAAGGGTTGGGGGCATCTAAATTATCTCTTATTATTTTACCTTCCAACTAAAAAGGGGAAATATAAAGGCTGGGAATTTGCAAACGATTTTTTTAAATTAAATTCAAAAACAAATTAACTTTCACCATGAAACATACCGTCGCAATCGCCCAAATTGACTGCGCTCTGGGGGACTTGAAAAGAAATCTTGAGAAGCACATCCACTACATTCAATTAGCGATAAAAGAAAAAGCAAAGTTAATTTTATTCCCTGAACTTAGCTTAACAGGCTACACATTGCGGGATATTACCGTTGAAATCGCCGTTAATCCGTTTAAGTCAAACACATTTGATGATCTTAAAAAATTGAGCAAGGAGATAATCATAATTGCAGGCGGAGTTGAAGAGGGGGAAAACTATGGTCTTTACAATTCTGCTTTTGTTTTTGAAGATGGTGAAATAAAACATATACACCGAAAAATTTATCCGCCGACTTATGGAATGTTTGAGGAGATGCGATACTTTTCTAACGGGAATAAAGTTCAAGCGTTTAACACAAAAATTGGGAGGATGGGTGTTTTGATATGTGAAGACTTGTGGCACATTTCACTTCCATATCTACTTGCAATTGATGGAGCAACTATAATAGCTGGACTTGCCGCAAGCCCAACTCGAATATCCACTGATTCTGAAGAGCTCACAAATTATAAAATCAACTCAGAACATCATAAAACTTACGCCCGACTTTTGAGTGTTTACCTTCTTTTTAGCAATCGTGTTGGTTATGAAGATGGTGTAAACTTTTGGGGTGGTTCTGAAGTTGTAAATTCAGACGGGGAAGTGATTGCGGTGGCAAAACTTTTTGAAGAAGATTTGATCTTCGCAGAAATTGACTTTAACACAATAAAAAGGTCAAGGCAATTCTCAAGGCATTTTATTGATGAGAACCCAATTCTTGTTGAAAGAGAATTGAAAAGAATCTTGAAAATGTAAAATTAAAACAAAAAACGCAGGCATAAAGCCTGCGCCTCCAGATTTAAATTCCTATCTCGCAGTTATTCTAAAACTTCAGTCTCAACTCTGTAGCAATTGAAAAATGTCTCAAATCGCCACCAGGCATAACCTCATTCAAATTCCCCGTCGCAACATTTAATTCCATAAAAGGAAGATTTATCCCCGTTCCAACAGAAAGTGCGAAACCCTCAAAACCACCAAGTGAAATCCCAGCCCTCAAAGGCAAAAGACCAATCAAACGCCACTCAACTCCCAACGCAAGTTTTGGACTCTTAAAACTAATATGAGCGTTCCCAATCGGTTGGAAATAATCAGCTGAAATTAACATCCTCCCAGGGAAAAATGGCAACAATGTCTTTAAATCAGTTGCAACACCAAATCTTATCGCTGTTGGAAGACCAGTTGAAAAACCTTCATATTTTTTCCTATTGGGGCTGTTAACATAATCTTCAAAACTTTGCTTCAAACTGTCAATCTTTTCTTGCGTTGAATATCCAGAAAATTTAAATGTCGTGTCACCCGAAACTATCACTGCATTTTTTGTCCAATTGATAGAACCGATATCAGTTATACTTAACCCCGCTGTGAAAAGTCCCAGCACTTCAACGCTTGCCCCAACATCAAAGCCTAAACCAGTTCCAGCTGGGCTTGGAAAGGGTGTAAAACTTGCCTTTTTCTCAGGATCAAGAAAATCAACGCCTGCTCTCTTTACGACACCTTTCATACTTGCAGTTATCTCATATCCTCTTGAAGAATCTGCAGTTTCAAAGGTTAAATTAAGATCATCGCTACCAACATATCCAAATCCTTGCAAAAATTTTACCCCAACTCCAACATTGATATTTTTGATTATAATTAAATCAAAAGGAATTTTCGTACCAAGCGAAACTGAGTATTCCCTCATCCAAGTTCCCCCAATTCCAAGATTATATGAATAAACTGAACCAGGCGGATTACCATACAACATAAATTCCATAAATTCTCTTGGGATTCCGAACTTTGAGATAACCCTTTCTCTTACGCCAAGCGCAATCCCAACGCTTTTAATAGGAAATGCAATATTTAACATTTTAACATCAATTTGGGACATCAATGTGCCAGGATTTTCTCTAAACGAATCAAGTATTTTGCGTTTATCGTCGTCAGTTAAATATTTTGGAACCCTTTCACCAGCGCTATCAACACCTGTGAAATAATCAAGATAAAGATTATAACTTAAAAAGTTCGCCCCAATCCCAATTCCAATTTGGGGTACCAAGCTCATTGTAAAACTACTATTGTCATTATAAATTATTGGTCTTTGCTCTCTGACTTCAAAATTGAGCTCACTAAAATTGACCGATGTTTCTTGCGCTGTTTCTTTCCTTGAAATTCCGATTGTTCCTTTTATGGTGGAATTTGGCGTCACTTTGAACCCTTTAATCACAAGTGTTTCATAACCCTTCTGCGTTACGACAACTGTATAATTTCCAGGAGAAACATTTTTAAGTGAAAATTCACCACTGAAATTTGCACGCACGCTCAAATTAAGATTTTTAATCGTCACCTGAGCCCCTGGAACTGGCTGTTTAGTCTCAGCATCAATTATTCTTCCCTTAATTTCTGAACCTCTTGCGATACCCATATAGGCAAGTAAAGCAGGGTTAATTCCAATTGCATCAATTGTTCGACTTGTCACCGTCGTTGCTCCAGCCATCCCAAGACCCCGAACATTTGCTTTATCATCCCCACCAAGTGCGATTTCGAATAAAAATACAGCAAGTAAAATTAATGTTACAAACCTCATTTTATTTCCCTTTTTATTTGTTTGAAATTTCAACTTTGTAATTCAATGTTCCGTAAATTTTAACTTTTATTGAATCAGTTGTTCTAAACTTAACAATTTTTCCACTTTCAGCAGTGTTAAGCGAAATGAAAGAACGAATGAATTTCATATTCTTAAGTTTTTGAATTTCATTCCTTTCAAGCTCTATAACATTTATAGATTTTGAAGCCCCAACTGAAAAACCATTGTTATCAACTGGTGCCGATGTTATGAGAAAATCGTTTGCTCTTGGAATTGACACAAGCGAATCCATAACGAAACCAAACAATGTTGCTCTAAATCTAAGCTCAACCCCAAGCCCATTTTCAATCTCGACGAACAACTTTCCATAATTCATTTTATCAATTTCTTTCTTGGTGTCCTCCGAAAGCTCCTCAACTTCGCTCGTATCCCTAAACTCAGCATTTGAAATCCCAAAGCTCGCTGGAAAACTTATCGTAACTGAACCATAGATTGAATCAGAAGACGAAACTTGACCAAGCTCATAATTCGGATTAAGGAAGACAAAACCAGTTATAAGAAGAGAATCTGGGAATTCCCCATCTCCACTTGTAAATGAGTTGATAAAGTTAACTATATTACTGTTGGATTTGTTGAGAACTATCCTATGCGATGTTCCAGAGAATCTTCTTTGAGCAATTGGAATTTCAAGCGAATCTACTTTTCCAGTTTTTATACTTTTAGCCTTTACCTTTAAATTCATGTCAAATGTAAACTGCGCTGTTTTTACCAAATTCAATTCAACTTGGATATCATCAAGTCTCAAACTGCCTTTAAATTTTTCTCTGTAATCCTTAAGCCCACCAAGGCTTATCCTTTGCTCTTCAAAGTTAATCTCCGTCGGCTTGACTTTTCCAGATATCGATTCAATGACAAGATTTGATAAACTTATTCCAGCAGAAAAACCATCGTTCTTAGTTACTGTTCTAAATTCATCCCCAGTGTCTTCGGTTCGAACCTCAACCCGATATGAAATCTGATTTGAAAGATTACCAACAAGCTTATAATTAGCAAGGTCTATATTCTGTATAACACGATTATTCGTCGAATTTTTGCGTCCAATGTTAAGAGAAATTTGTAAGGGTGAGTTATCTGTTTTCTTCCTGAAGTTGTAAAGAGTTAGTGAGCCATTTAAGCCAAGATCAATGTTGTTTACAATTTCGATCCTCATTTGACCTGATTTAAATACAATCTCATTTATTAAATTCGGCTGTGGTTCATTCGGCTCAAGGGTAAATGAGCTATCAATCACAACTGGCTCAGTTTGGGTAGGGATTCGCGCGGTAGCTTCAGCAATGCTCAAATTTTCAAGCGATGCAGAAACTGTGAGAAACATTTGATTTACATCAAGATAAACAGCTTGTCCACCACTACCTGGTGAAAAGATTGTAGCGGTCAAACCAAGCGCAGCGGGCAAAGTTTTACCAGCAAGATTTGCCTCCGCTGTTTTAGTGGAATTTGGATTCAATGTATCCCCCACAAATAAAGCAACGATCGGGGTTTTGGAAGGATCATCTTGAGCATAAATTTTAAGTCCATCAGGAAATATTAAAGGTACTGGAAGTCCATTGGTTGCAGTAATTCTCAAAATACCATTATCAAATTTTACCGATTGAAAGCTTTCAAACGCTGTAAAATTCACTGAAACAGTTTGACCTGGGGCATTTGAAGGGATAATATAGTTCCCAGGCGGAATATTTGAAGACAAAGCCGGAAAAATTTCATATACTTTAATGCTTGCGGTTATCGTCCCAGGGTTTTTAATTTCAAAATTTCCAAGTTGAGTTTGTGCTGAAGTTGAAATATCTGAAATTTTTAAGTTGTCTCCGACAGTCGTTGCTTCAAGTTCACTTGTGGTGGAGTAGTAAATTTGATTATTGCTACCTATTTTAAAATATGTTGTGTCCTTTTCAACAAGCTCACCAAGTGTAAATGTTTTCTCAAGTATTGGAACTGTCAAATCAACATCCCAAGTAGGCAAAACAGGTTCGGACGGTTTTTCAAAGCACCCATATAGAAAAATTAAAAATAAAACTGCTAATAAAGTTATCTTTCGCATTTTTGTTCCGCTTAATTTGTTTTAAGTTCTATTACAAGTTAATAAACCTTATTGAGACTTTAAAGTGATTTAAATCACATCCCAAGAAATGCTCTTAAATGACTTTCAACCGATCTCGCTAACGCTCCAAGATTGTATCCACCTTCAAGGACGGATAAAACCTTACCATTTGAAAATTTTACAGCAACTTCGTTTGTTAAATTTGTCATCATTTTGAATGCATTCTCGGTGAGGTTCATACCAGCAAGTGGGTCATCTCGGTGTGCGTCAAAACCAGCAGATATAATGATAAGTTCAGGTTGAAATTTTTCAAGGGTTGGCACAATTTCATTACCAAAAATTTTCAAATAGTCCTCATCATCAGACCCGGCGGGCATTGGGAAATTAAGTGTAAAGCCATATCCCTTGCCTGTTCCTTTTTCTTCTCTTGAGCCAGTTCCAGGGTAAAAAGGATATTGATGCAAACTTATGTAAAAAACAGTTGGATCTTCATAAAATATTTCTTGCGTTCCATTTCCATGATGAACATCCCAATCAATTATAGCGATCTTTTCGATTCCATAAGCTTCCTGTGCATACTTTGCTGCAATAGCGACATTATTAAAAATACAAAATCCCATCACCCTTTCGCTTTCCGCATGATGACCTGGGGGTCTTACAGCACAAAATATCTTATCAAAGCCTCCTTTAAAAATTTTATCAACACCATCAATTACACCAGAGACAGCAAGCAACGCTGAATTTAAAGAATCCTTACTGACATAGGTATCTCCAAAATCAAGTAATCTTACTCCAGACAAAATTGAACTTTTCACAAACTCAAGATGTCTTGGTGAATGAACCTTTAGTATCCACTTTTCAACATCACTTTTTAACTCAGGTGAAATCCATTCAATTTTTTCGTTTAAATCTGACTTTTTTAAATGCTCAACTATTGCAATTAATCTTTCCTTCCTTTCTGGATGTCCTGCCCCAGTATCATGTTTCAAATAATCTTCATGATAAATCAAACCTACCTTTTCCATTTTTAACAAACTGAATTTCATTTCAAAACAAATAAAACCATAATAAAAAAGTTCACAACATGACTTATGAAACAAAGCAAACAATTAACTTTTAAAACCTTCATCAAAACATAAATCAAATAAACTCCAAGAACAACAGTGACAAAAGAGATTAACATTAGCGCTGTTTTAATATAACCGTTGAAATTAAAAATAGCAAAAAGAAAAACAACAATGTAGTATAAAAGTCCATATACAAAGTTGGGCAAGCCTAAAATTCTTGCATACTTAGTGTTAATTATTGATTGGCAAGCATTCTCTGACAACTTACATACTTCAGGCAGGATAAATCTCGACGGTGATATTATGCCATAATAGACCAGCGTAAAATACAGAGAAATGTAAAAGCCAACAATAGATAAAAGCAATATAAAAAAGTTGTCGTACATAAAAATAAAAACCTGACCGCGGGGGTCAGGATAAATTAGGCTGGTTTTTGAATACGTCCCAACTTAATGCAGGTTGCACACACCTTTACTCTTTTAACCTCTCCATCAATTACAGCTCTAACCTTTTGAAGATTTGGAAGCCATCTCCTTTTGGAAAGATTATGAGCGTGACTTATTCTGTGCCCAGTTATAGGTTTTTTACCACAGATTGCGCAGATATTTGCCATTTTTCTCTTTTTATTTAGTTACAAATTTTGAGGCGACGCTGGGATTCGAACCCAGGAATAGCGGTTTTGCAGACCGCCCCCTTAGCCACTTGGGTACGTCGCCTTTTCGGTTATAAATATAAAAATTTGATGTTAAAAAATCAAAATTTAAACCCCTTTAAGATCCTTCAATATCTCATCCAATTTATCTATCCCCTCCTCTATATCCTCAATCTGGGACATTGCGAGCTCAGGGTAAAATGTTATCTCAATCGTTCGCAGAATTACCTTGCCATTTGAATTTCTATATTCACCCCACCATACTCCTGAAATCCCCGTCTCCTGCCAAACGGTTAACTCTGTACCCTCGTAAATTATTTTAACATTCCCCCTTCCAAGCTTTTCATCAATAAATCTCGCCTCATCATTAGATAGAGGGAAATTGCTCAAATTTATGACTTTTTTCTTACCCTCATTCTTTAAATCCACCAACGCATGTTTTATCTCGCTTAAAAGAAAAACTGCGTTCATCAAATCAGGTTGCATTTCCCTTCCTCCAGATTTCTATTTGTTCTTTTACTTTTTCAACAACTTTGCCAATCGCTCCCTTTACCTCATCACTCATTTCAGCACCCCATTCGTTATTCTTCGGCTGAACCCCAATTAAGACACTTTCAATCGGTTTTATATCAAGAAGATTCATTAACGCAATGACTTCGTGAAAAGTTATTTGATGTTCAGACACCTTTAAGCCAATAAAACCAGGAATTTTATTCAACTCAAACTTTACAATTTCCCCTGGCTTTCCACCGAAGTTGACAACATCAACAACGATAAGATAAGTTTTATCCTCAAGGTATGGCAAAAGATAAATACCAAGGGAGCCACCATCAATAATTTCAAGATCAGGTGACTCCCCAATTTCTTCTTTTAACTTTCTAACAACTTCAACACCAAATCCATCATCACCAAGCAATGGATTACCTATGCCGAGAATACCGATTTTCACTTTTCCTTCTTTTCCCATGGCTTTTCAACGGGCTCCCAACCAAATGGTCTTGTCTTTAACCCAGTTATCATAGATGACAGCATTCCCTTCTCTCTGAACACCTCAAGATAGATAACAAAACTGATATGGTGAATCATAAATCCAATTATACCCCACATTATTATCTTGTGAATCATCCTGACATTTGCCTCACCACCAAAGAGAGGAATCACCCACCCAAACAAAGTATCAAAAAATCCACCAGGGTTTATCTTACCAGCCATTGCAAATCCAGTCAAACCTTGAACCGAAGCTGCAAGGAAAAGTATCACATAAGTTAAAGTGGCAAGCGTATTATGCCCCAGTGTGTGAAGCTCATAATCAGTGTAGCGCAATGTTATATAATCCTTTAACTTCCACCATGCCTCCTTCCAAAAATCAGCTTTCCAAATATGAAATCTAAACCACTGACGATATGTATTTCCAGCAAAGAACCAATAAGCACGAAACAAACCATTTAACGTAAAAATTATCGCAAAGAGAAAATGTAAATTTTTCATCGTTGCCATAACAGTGGCACCGAATGGCTCATCAGCAGTTGGCCGATAAAACGGAGTACTGATATAAAAGCCCGTAAAAATTAAAACACCAACAGCGATCACATTTATCCAATGGCTAACTCTCACAACAGCATCCCAAACATAATATCTTGTTACACACTCAGATTCAACCCGATATATTTGATTTGCTTGCATTTTGCTTTCACCAAATTTGTTTTTATAAAATTTCGATTTTCGTTATTTCATTCCCGTTTACATCCAGAACATGAGTTGAGCATGCAAGACACGGGTCGAAAGAATGAATTACTCTTAAAATTTCAAGTGGCTTATGCGGATCATGAACTGGAACACCAATCAATGACTCTTCCATCGGGCCACGCTGACCTAAAGCATCGCGCGGTGAACCATTCCATGTAGTCGCAACCACAGCTTGATAATTTGCGATTTTACCATCTTTGATTTTCACCCAATGTGCTAAAGCACCGCGAGGCGCTGCGTATGTTCCTACTCCTTTTATCTCACCTTTGGGCCATTTGTCAGGATCCCACTTCTCCATGTTTGCAGTCTGGTAATCACCAGCTTTGATATTTGCAACAAGTTCATCAAAAAGTTTCTTCAACATTGTTAAGGCTCTTCTCGTTTCAATTCCCCTTGCGATAGTTCTGCCAAGCGTTGAATACATTGCATCAAATGGAAGTCCAAGCTTCTTAAGGGCTTCGTCAACATAAGACTTAACTTCTTCATCTTTATGCGCAAGGGCGATAATAGTTCTTGCAAGGGGTCCACCCTCCATTGGCTTTCCGCGCCAACGCGGTGCCTTCATCCATGAATACTTTTTATCCATGTCAAGAAATTCCCAAGGTGGCGTCGGTCCAGTATATTTGGGATTCGTCTCGCCATCCCATGGATGAAACGCAATTTTATCTCCTTTTGAATATTCATACCAAGAGTAAGCGACATATTCCTGAATTTGCTCTGGATCAGTTGGATCAACTTCATGAACTTCATTAAGATTACCATCAAGAACAGCTCCGCCTCTCCATCTGTTTGTGCTCAGGATTGTTTTTATATCACCTGTATCTTCTGGAAATTCACCGTAGTCAAGAACGCCTTTCTTACTTACACCTCCACCCCACTTTGCCCACTCTTTGTAGAAAGACATTATGGCAAGAAGATCAGGCCAATAAAGTTGTTCAACGATTTGCTCCGCTTCTTCAATTTTTGACTTCACAAGAGCAAGTTTATCAACATTAATTGCATCGGGATGGTTCAAATTAATTGCGCATGGCATCCCACCAACAATAAGATTTGGATGTGGGTTTTTCCCTCCGAAGACAGTATGTATCTTTACAATTTCCTTCTGCCAATTCAACGCTTCAATATAATGTGCAACGGCAAGGAGATTTGCCTCTGGCGGTAACTTATAACTAGGATGCCCCCAATATGCATTTGCGAAAATTCCAAGTTGACCAGATTCAACAAATTTCTTTAACCTGTTCTGAATATCTGTGAAATACCCAACCGATGATTTAGGCCAATTTGATATCTTTTGCGCAAGCTCAGCTGTAGCCTTTGGATTTGCTTTCAATGCTGAAACCACATCAACCCAATCAAGTGCATGAAGATGATAAAAATGAACAGTATGGTCATGAACATAAAGAGTTGCGATCATTATGTTTCTTATCAAATTAGCATTTTTCGGTATCCTAATTTTAAGAGCATCTTCAATTGCTCTTACAGAAGTAACAGCGTGCACCAATGTGCAAACGCCACAGATTCTTTCCGCAAGAGCCCAAACCTCTCTCGGATCTCTACCCCTTAAAATTATTTCAATTCCTCTGAAAAGAGCACTTGTGCAAGAAGCATCCTTGATTACATTTCCATCAACAATTGCTTGAACTCTAAGGTGACCCTCAATTCGGGTCATTGGATCTACGACAACTCTTTGTGCCATTTTTTATTCCTCCTTTTGTTGTTTCTTTTCTTCGCCAACTTCTGCTTTTTTCGCCTTTTGAGTTGCTTTCTTAACAATTGAAGCAACAAGATGAGCACCAGTTGCAACTGCAACGCCTATTGCAAATCCTTTGCCAATTTCATCTGCCGTTGCAAACCCAGGCAAAGGAACATCGGCGACATGTTGATAAAGCGGTGTCTTATCCCAATAGTCAGGCTCTGAACAACCAAGACATGGATGCCCTGACTGGATTGGGAAGCTCGTGCCTTCGTTCCACTTAACAATTGAACAGGCATTGTATGTAACAGGTCCTCTACATCCAACTTTGTATAAACACCACCCCTTCCTTGCACCTTCATCATCAAATTTCTCAACAAACATCCCAGCATCAAAGAAAGCTCTACGATAACATTTATCGTGGATCCTTTGACCATAGAAAACCTTTGGCCTCTTCAGCGAATCAAGCTCAGGAAGTGAATCAAATGTAATGAGATGAACTATTGTTCCAACTATAACCTCAGCAATTGGCGGGCAACCTGGGATATTGACAACTGGTTTATCAGTGATAATTTTATAGATCGGTTTAGCACCTGTGGGATTTGGATAAGCTGTGGTAACACAACCAAAAGATGAGCAGGAACCGACAGAAATTATCGCTTTTGCACCTTGTGCCGCTTTTTTAAGATATTCGATCGCCGTCATACCTCCAACAGTGCAATAAACCCCACCATCTTTCGTTGGAACAGAACCTTCAACAGCAAGAATATAGTTTCCAAAATTCTTTTTCATCCCCTCCCACACGATCTCTTCAGCTTGATGACCCGCTGCAACTTGAATTGTTTCCATATAATCAAGTGATATGGCAGTCAAAAGAACATCCGAAATTAATGGACGTGAAGACCTTACAAGAGATTCAGTACAACATGTACAAGCAGCAAAGTTAAGCCAAAAAACAGGCGGGCGTGGTTTTGATTCAAGCGCACGAACAACCTTGGAAACCATGCTACTTTCAAGTCCAAGGTAAGCCGTGGTTAAAAAACAAAAGCGCAAAAAATCACGCCTTGAAATCCCGTTTCTTCTCACGGCTTCATAGAATGTTTCCTGCTTTTGCATCTTTTAAACCTCCTTTGTTTAATAAATTTGTTTTTCAAAATAAACAAGCTTACCTCGCTTAAAACCCATCTTCCGCAAAAACGCAAGCGTTTCCTCATCAGCAAATTCAACCATAGCACATACTTTTCTCAAACCAAGCTCCCTGACTTTATCAAAAAACTCAGCAATAAGTCTTCTACCTACACCCTGCCTTCGATACTCTGGTAAAACAACAATCGCAATTAACCACCCACATTCGGGCCCACTATACCACTTCGGCCGAGTATCTCCAAAAATTAAACCAACGGGCTTATCGCCAATGTAAGCAATCCTACCAAATAAAGACCCAGAACTTTGAAGTTCATTCAAAACCTCGATAAACATCTTATCACAAAGGAAGCTATAACTATTGCTCTTTTTCAACTCTTCTTGAATCTTCAAAACGCAATCAATATCTTCCATCGTAAACTCTTTTGTCTCAATTTTTTCAAAAAAACCTTTCGTCAATGCACGAATAAAATTTTAATTGATAACTCACGAGACCGTTTCTCCTCAGGTGCCGTAACTTTAATGTATTTCTTAAGTAAAGTAACCAAGGGAAAGGTGCTTTACGGCAGGTACGGTAACCCCGATGAAATCCTGAATTCCATTAAAAACATCTATATCAATCGAAGGTTTTCTTTTGATGATATTTTTCAACAACCCAGCATATTTAACATCACCGATAATTTCAGCTCCGATCAAGTTGCCGTTACTAAAATAATAAAACTCAATCCTGCCATCCCGCTCGATTTCTTTCATTCTTTTGCTTTCGTCGTAAACATCGCCGATCGAAAAGTAGGCTTTATCAAAGACATTCAAAGCATTAACCCTTATACCACCTTCATAAGTTAGATCACACCCCGCAATGTTAGCCCCCGCAACTTTGCCAGTCTCCTGAGCATTGGACCAAACAGGAAAAGGTCTTATGCTTCCATCAATTAAACTCCTCAACTCAATACAATCACCAGCAGCATAAATATCAGGCTCAGATGTTTGCATTCTCTCGTCAACGAGAATTCCATTCCTCGGTCCAAGTTTGAGAACATCTTTAACAAAGTCAGTATTCGGCACAACCCCAACACCCATAATAACGGATGAACATTTTATCTTTCGCTTATTTGTCTTGACCGACTTCACAGGATTGCCCGAAATCTCAATCGGCTCCTCATTTTTTAGAACTTCAACGCCCCTTTCAACAAGTTGTTTTTCTATCATCTCCGAAACAGTTCTACTAAACACAGTGCTCATTATGTAAGGTGCGATCTCAACTATTGTAATCTTCTTTTTGAATTTTAAAAGCGAAAGAGCCGCCTCAACCCCCACTGGTCCTCCACCAATTATCACTACTTCCTTTGAATCATCACTTTTAATTTTTTCAGCATCTTCATAAGTTCGCAAAACATAAACCTTTTTATTCCTAGCACCTGAGATATCAAGAATTCTCGGTGAAGCCCCACTTGCGATTAAAAGTTTATCATAAAAATATTTGCTCTTTTCGGTTACAACAATTCTTTCCTTTGGCTCAACTGCAATGACTCGCTCTCCAAGTTTAACATCAACATTCATCTCGTTGTAGAAGTCAATTCGAATTGAAAACAAATTTTCCTTTGAAAGTTTTCCTTCAATATAGTATGGCAAAACCACAGGCGAATAATACGGCATCGCTGGATCAAGCGACTCTTTTGAAATTACGGTGATTGAACTCTTTTTATCCCACTTTCTTATCTCACGAATCGCCGACACACAAGCTATGCTATTTCCTATGATCACAATTTGCATTCTCTAATCTTGAAGTAGATTTTTTAAAATCTGCATAACCGCATCGACAAACTTTGTTGCTCCATTCTCCAAGATCGTTTGAACTGATGGCTCAGCTTTTTGGATATTTTCATCATAAGGCAAAAAATAAACGGGCAATCCTGAAAATTCAGCTTCAAACTTGGAAAGAAATTGTCTTACCTTCTCTTCTTCATCTCTAACTTTATTAAAAACAAGATGAATGTTCCTAATCCCAAGCCCCTTCGCAAGTTTCACCGCTTGTCTCATAACATAAATTGAATTAAATGTAGGTTCAGAAATAATGATGGCGTGATGAAATCCTTTGGCGATCGCCCTTCCAAAATGTTCAAGCCCTGCTTCGGTATCCATAATGATAAATTCACCTTTGCGAAGATTTATATAGTTTACAACCGCTTGAAGCAAATCATTTTCAGGGCAAGCACATCCAATCGATGGTTGCATAACTGTTCCCATTACAAGAAGATTTAATCTATCTTTCACCCTAATTCCGAATCTCTCAACTACATCGCTTACATCTGGATTTAACTTGAAAAACAAACCCCACCCAGACCCAGGTCTAACCCCAGTTTTCTCCTCAATGTAATCAAGCTGTCTGTTTAATGGAACTATCGCCTCGGCTTCATCAAATGGCAAACCAAGCGCAAAAGGCAGGTTCATTTGTGGGTCCTCATCAACAGCGAGAACATTAAAACCTGCATCAGCCAATAAATGAGCAAGAACAGCGGATATAACAGTCTTGCCAACACCTCCTTTCCCAGTGACAACTATTCTCACGCCAGATTCAACTTTTTCCTCAACTTGCGGAATCTTTGCCAAAACTTCTTTTACAATTAAATCCCTTTCTTCTTCGCTCGCTGTTGTAAATGGCATCAGCCAACCAAAATTATTTTAAATATGAACCGCCTCAGGGACTGGAAGATTTAAAGCGATTCTCTTTTGTTTGATTCTATCAAGAATTCCTTTAACCGCAAGCTCTGGGTCACACTCAACATACGCTTCCCCACCTGTCAATGCCTTCAAATCTTTAGTTAATATCTCTCTAACTTTAGGACCACCTAAAATTCTCGGCGGTGGGCAAACATGAACTGTCACACCAAGCGCAAGCGCCCATGTTCCAATTGAAATCGCTTTTTCAGAAATTAATTCGGGTGCAGAAGCGACAACGGGTAAATCCGAAACCTTCAACCCAAGTTTTTCAGATAAAGCTTTGAGCAAAACCCCAATCCTTGAGTTATCAACACATGAACCCATATGAATTGCCACAGGCAAGCTATTCAAACCAGCGACATTTCCAAGCGCTTTCAAAACCTGTTTCAAACCATCGCCAACTTCAAACGAATCAACTTTATTCGGATTCAAAAACCCAGCCTGACCTGCAATATGAGCAATACAACCGGTTACAATCACAAGGACATTGTTCTTGATCAAGCCTTTTATCATTCTCTCAGCAAAAGCAAGTCGTCTCGTTTTTGGATTCGGACAACCTACAATCGCAACAACACCAAATATATTCCCATTTACAATGTTGTCAATCAAAGGCTTCAGCGGATCTTCATGGTTAACTTTTTTCAAAACCTCAATTAATGCCTCAACAGAAAATCCAGCTATAATCTCTTCAGGTGAATCAGGGATGAAAACCCTGCTTGGTTCTCTTTGCTTATACGCTTCAAGGGCTGTTTCAATAACTTTTTGAGCAACTTCATCAGCTTTTTCAGGTGAATATTCAATATGAATTGCGCCAGGTATTTTAACAAATGGCATTGTCGTTATAAGTTTCGTATGATAACAAGATGCAACATCGCTTAAAATTGGCCATATGCATTGATAATCAACAACCATTGCTTCAAGCGCCCCAGTTACTATAGCGAGCTCAGCTTGAAATTCATTTGCAGCCAAAGGAACACCATGTCTCATCAAGACCTCGTTACCCGTGCAACAAACACCGACTATATTTATTCCTTTCGCACCAAGCGATTTTGCTTTATCATTTAATTTTTCTGCCCATTCAACAATTTTCTCAGAGAGCAAGGGATTATGCCCGTGAACAGCGATATTAACATAGTCTGGATCAATTACCGCAAGATTTGCTTTACTTTTTATCGGCTTTGGCGTCCCAAAGATAACATCCGAAAGTTCAGTTGCCATCGTCAAACCAAGTCCATCAATAAGTCCCATCTGCAAATCTGCAAGCATTATGTTTACAGGGTCAGCATCGTTGCCCATACTTGTTCTATGCATCGCATTCATTATCGGACGCCAAACATTATGCGGAATTACACCGAGTTTTTCAAGCTGTTCATAACTTGACTTCGGAGTATACGCCTTAATCCAAACAGCTGGTTCCCTCTCAAGCCGTTTGAAATCTTCAAGCGAAATCTCAGCAACTTCTTTCGCTATTTCTTTTATATCCTTACCTTCCGTTTTGATCCCAAGGTTTTCAGCAACTCTTTTCAGTTTTTCTTCATCTTTAATCGTGTAAGTTGAAATTTTCCCCTCTGCAACTTCTTTTAAAACCTCCGCTATATCCATTGCGTGCTCCGTATGTGCTGCAGCACCGCCAACCGTTTCCCTTAAAAGATTCCTTGCAACAATTGTATCTGCCGTCGCACCGCAAACCCCAACCCTTGGACCGCCGTCAAAAATATCAATCCTACACGGACCCATATAGCACATTCTACAACATACTCCAAGCTCCCCAAAACCACATTGAGGCTCCTGTAAAGCTAACCTTTGCAATGATGTTGTCTTAACCTCTTTTGCTTGCTTTTTCAAAAGTTCAACATTTGAAGGTGGAAGTAAACCAAAATCATTTGACTTGTTATCCCAAACTCTTTCTTTATCTTTTAAAATGTCCCCCATTTTAGATTACCTCCATATAAGTTTTCGTTGATTTTGAAAGCGATGAAATTGTTGATATCCTCTTGAAATGTTCAAGGGTTGAAACATCCGTATAAATTAAAGCATTTGTTGGACATGCTTCAACACAAGCTGGAATCATACCACTTTTAACTCTATCATTGCATCCATCACATTTTCTTGCAACTTTTCTTTCAATGTCAGGATAAATTGCTCCAAATGGACAAGCCATCGCACACTGCCAGCAACCTATGCATTTTGCGTTGTTATATACCACAAGATTTGTCTCGCTATCTCTGTAAATTGCGGAGGTCGGACATACAGCAACACATGGGGCGTCTTCACAATGATTACACCGCAAAGAAGCGATAAATCCATCCAACTTTAAAACGCTGTTAAATCTCGGCGGGCGAGGTTCCTCAAAAATTGCTTTATAAATATCTTTTGAAATGGAATGTTCCACAGCACATGCTATCTCACAACTTTTACACCCCGTGCATCTTGAAGGGTCAATAAAAACTTTTTTCATTTTATAACTCCTGTGAATTTTTAATCAAAAAGATAAATTTGCAATTGTTGTGCCAGTGATAAATTGTTAAAATCCAACAAAACATTAACATGAAGTGCCATAACTGACAATTCAAAGGTTGGAAATTTTGCCAACTTTGGCAGGAAAGTTTTAAACGGCAGGAACGACTTTATTTATTGGGGTTAATTTTATATTTCTTTAACTTCCTGTAAAATGTCCTCAAACTTAACCCAAGTAAATTTGCAGCTTCCTTCGGATTCGGATGCTCTTTCAAAGTTTCAGAAATTAAATATGTCTCAAAACACTCCAACTTTTCCTTTGCATTCTTCCCCCTTAAAATCTCTGGATGTTTACAAAAGTGTATTAAATAATCAGGCAAATGCTCAATTTTAATATCTGAGCCGTTTGATTTCGCCAATGAATAAATTATAACGCTTCGCAACTCCCGTATATTTCCAGGCCAGGGATAACAGAAAAACAATTCCATAACGGATGGATCAACTTTGACACTTTTACCTGCGGATTGAATGAAATACTTTACAAATTCAGGGAGATCAAAAATTCTATCCCTCAATGGCGGAAGCTTATAAACAAAAACGGAAAGACGATAATAAAGATCTTTCCTAAATTCACCTTTTTCAACCTTTGCTTTTAAATCCACATTCGTTGAAGCAATAAAGCGAACGTCAACTTGCCTAGGCTTGGTATCTCCAACGGGTATTATTTCCTTTTCCTCAATCGCCCTTAAAATTTTCACCTGCGCTTCAATTGGCAATTCCCCAATCTCATCCAGAAACACAGTTCCACCACTTGCCTCTTCAAAAATTCCTTTTTTATCTTTATCAGCCCCAGTAAAAGCACCCTTTTTATACCCAAAAAGTTCACTCTCAAGGAGATTCGCAGGAATCGCAGCACAATTTATGGGGATAAAAATTCTATCTCTTCTACTTGAGTTTTGATGAATGAATCTTGCGAGTACTTCTTTACCTGTTCCAGTTTCCCCCAATATGAGAACTGGTTCATCAGTTGAAGCAGCAATTAAAGCATCATCAAAGATGCTTTTAAGCGAACCGATAACAACATTCATAACGCTCACATTTTAAATTTAACCCCAACCTTGTAGGTGCTTTGAAAAATGATTTATGAGTATTTGACAGGCTTCAAGGTGCGTTTAAAACTTTAGTCGGGACGGCGGGATTCGAACCCGCGACCCCTACCACCCCAAGGTAGTGCGCTAACCAGGCTGCGCTACGTCCCGAAACATTTACAAAGAACGATTCACAGTCAAAACTACATTTAAAATTTACTAAATTCAATAAACTTTTTCAAAACACACCCTTCTTTGCCAACTTATCAAATACCTCCTCCTTATACTTGATCACAATTTCCTCAATTTTATCAAGATCTATCATCTTTATGCACTCAAGATTATACGGGCAAACCTTCTTCCAACAAGGTGCACATTCCAATCCCTCTGGAATTAACTTAACTCCCCTATCATAAAGGTCTATCTCGGTCCATGAACTCAACCCAAACCAAGCTATGACAAATTTTTTTAAAGCAATCGCAAGATGCATCCCATACGAATCACCAGTTATTACAACATCGCATATATTTTCATAACATATCCCACGCCTTATGCCTTCGGTCGTTGGAGTGTTAATTAATTTCCCTGCAACACCGTCGATCTTGATGGAACGATTGAATATCTCCTCATTCCTCTCCGTGTCTTCAGGTCCGCCAAGCAAAACAAGCTTTATACCGTCATATCTCGATAAACGACTTATCAATTCAACATGCTGTTCAATTGTCATCTTTTTATTCGGATATAATGGTGAACAGCCAGTGTTAAACCCAACAACAAGCTCATCCTCTTTTATGCCAACCTTTCTTTTGTACTCCTCAGAAAACTTCTTTTCCTCATCAGTTAAAACAAGAACATACTCATCTCGCTTATATTCAAGCTCAAACATTTCGCACAAGATTTCCTGCCTCGTCTTCTCATTTCGCTTAAACTTTAATTCATCATCAAGCCCCAATCTATAATCATAACTTGCCGATTCATTTAAAGGTATGATCTGCCCATGCTCGTTCATGCCATACCCAAGCTTCTTGTCAGCATTCAACTTCATCGTCAAACTTGCGGACCTCCTCGACTTGTCAACATTCATCACAACGTCAAACTTCATATTTTCAAGGATAAGCCAAGTCTCTGGATCCCACACGAAAACTTCATCAAGATATGGGTTATTGTCGAGCAATAAATGCGTATTTTTAAGCGTAAGCCAGTAAATTGAACTTTCGGGATATTTTCGCTTTATCGCTGGAAGAATAGATGTGGTAAGCAAAACATTCCCCATAGCATCAAGATTTATGATCAAAATCTTAACCCCAAATGGCTTCGGATCAACACAACCAGATTCATAACACTTTGTGTACGGATAACAAGGTTTATAACCTGTGAAGTTTTTACATTCGGGTATTTCGAAGTCAAAAACTTTCATTAACTTATTTCTTTCTTTTCAATGTTCGCTCCCTTAATAATATCAATAATTCTGTTATCTTCATCGGGATTCTCAATAACCGTGATTCCCTCAATTTCCGCTGTTTCAGGTGTTGAATAAAGCAGAAAGATCTTTACATCAGGTTTTAAAATCCTCAACTGCGCAATTGTGTCTTTTAAGCTTAATCTCGGGGTCCTTGAATCGATGAAGATCAGAGAAACTTTATCAAGGTTTTCACTTAAAACTTTAACAGCAACAACTTTATCATCAGAAAACAACACTTCAAATCCAGCACTCTCTGCAAATGACTTCATCACCCTCCTTAGATTAGCATCTGTCGAAATAACCATCACCGCACTTTTAGACTTCTCTTCTTTCGCTTCTGCTTCACTTAAAACCTCTTTTGATTCAAACACAGGAAGATAAAAGCTAACTGTTGTCCCTTCCCCGAGCTTTGAATCTACTGTTATAAATCCACCATGAGAACTTACTATCCCAAATACCGTTGACATCCCAAGCCCAGTTCCTATATCTGGTTTTTTCGTCGTGAAAAACGGCTCAAAGATCTTAGCCTTAGTTTCTTCATCCATGCCCACCCCATTATCAGTTACACTTACACAAACATATCTGCCAGGATTTACCTTGAAAATATTCGCTTCCTCAAGTGAAATACTTTTAACACATGTTTCAATTGTTATCTTTCCATCACCGTCAAGTAATTTTTTCTCCCTTTTTTCTACTATTGCATCCCTTGCATTAACTGCGATGTTGAGCAACGCCTGCTGTATCTCCGTTTTAGAACCATAAACTTTCACATCTTTCGAATTTAACTTAACTTCAATTTCAATAAACTTCGGGAAGAGCGTTTTCAAAATCTCCACAACTGTTGACACCAAAGAATCAAATTCAAAAACTTCAGCACTTGGCACCTCCTTCCTTGCGAAAATCTTCAAGCGTTTAATAAGCTCCGAACCACGATTTGAAATCGAAATAATATTATCAAGATACTTCTCTAAATCCTCCTTTTTCAATTCCCCCCTTTGCACCTTTAGATTGATCATCTGCGCCGAACCTATGATTACCTGCAAAATATTGTTAAAATCATGTGCCATCCCCATCGTAAACGTCCCTATCGACTCAACCCTTTGTAAATGCCTTATCACATCTTCCTGCTTTTTTTCCTTTGTAATATCAATTATAACTGTTTGAACCGCTGGTTTCCCTTCGTAAATAATTCTTTTTGAATAGCACACTAAATAAATAATGCTTCCATCTTTTTTTATCCCTCTATACAAAGCTCGCTCCGGGAAATAATCTCCACGAAGTATTTCCAAGGTTCTTTGCTCCCAACCATTTAAATCTTCCAGATATATTATTTTAGATATAGGGAGATTCAAAAACTCGCCCAATTCATATCCAAAAATTTGAGCCAGTCCCTTATTCACAAATATAAATCCATTTTCATCATAAATTGCTAACCCAACAAGTGGATTATCCGCAAGCTCTCGGTACTTTCGCTCCGATTCAAAAACTTCTTTGGTTTGTCTCCCAATCTCTTCCTCCAAATCAAAACTATATTTCAAGCTATTGAAATAAATAAGAAGAAGATAACCGAGAATTAAAAGCGAACCAAACAACATAAAGTAATAAACCTGCAAATAATAGCCTAATCTTTTGAACAAACTTTCCTCGTCAACTAGATTTACAATTCCCCATACTTCTGTATCTTTTTCAAGTAGTTCAAACTTTACAAATGAAAATGCGTAATTTATTTTTCTTAACCATTTATGCCGACCCAGTAGTGCCAGCCCACTTGAACTTGAAGAATTAATCACGCTTGTAACTATCGACCTAACATCCGAACGGACAAGCTTATTTAAAACATCATAGAAATTCTTCCCAATAAGCTCAAAATCCTTCGAAAAAAGGACATTACCTGTATTTACACTAAAAACAATTAAACTATCGAGTCCACCTCCCGCCATATCGGAAAAATGTCTAAGCATCCTCTCAACATCAATTAAACATGAAACCCCTCCAACGAACTTCCCCTTTTGATCAAACACAGGATATTCAAGTACAACTGCATCATAGCCCTGAACCGCCCTAAAAACTGAGCTCACAATTGGCTTTTTCAAAATTAAAAACTTCTTATTATGCTCTTGATAACTCACATCTCTTCCTATCGCTTTCGGATCAACGGGATATGTATACCTTAAAATCCCTTTTTCATCAACCCTGCTTACATTTCTTATATAATCGGGGAATCTCGAGAAAGCAACTTCATATTTCGAATAAAGCTTCGGGATATTTATTTTAATCACATCTTCATCCTTTGAAAGTTCTTCAAGGATTTCAAACGACTTCCTTATCGAAAATTGAAGATTATTCCCAATGCTTCTTAAAAGTTTAACCTTTTCATTTGCATATTTTTTGACTTCAAATTCAATAAATGTTTTTATGAAAAGTGTCTGTAAAAACATAAGAACACCTATAAACGGAATCGATGTTAAAACAAAGGCTTTTACTTTCCTCAGAGAAGAAAGCTTTATCCTCCCTGAGTAAACTCTCTCAACCCCAGCTGCAACTTGATTTAAATATTTTGTTACGAAAAACAATGTAAAATAAACAACATATAAAGCAAGCATAGCACTTATTGTTGCCATAACTGTGCGAGCGGTAAAAAGCCACGAAGGTAAAACCTCAAAAGCCACAAGCGTGAGATAAATTAACGGTTCAACAAGAAAATAAATGCTTAAAATTCTCAAAACATTTGCCTTCCTTTTCATTTCCGGCACTATGCCAGCAATTAAAGCAATCAAAGTAAACATCCCCCATAGTGAAACACTGCTCAAACCATAAAAAATAGCTCCTACCTTCCAAATCAGGGTTCTCTGTATTTTAAAACAAATTGGGAAATAGTAAACGACAACAAAAGCAAGAGAAATTAAAACGGTCAACTTAATAACTTTCCTTATCTCATCACTTAAATCTCGAGATATCTCTCCCCCAATCTTACTAATTCCCCACATGGCAGAGATTAATCCAACCCAAAAGACGATTGTCGCAATGCTTGCCTCGTAGTCATAAAGATATTCAAAGAACAAAACAAGGATAAAAGTCTGGAACGATGAGATAAATGTTAAAACCAAAGCAAGAAAAAATTGGGGGAAACCAGCGGGAACCCTTTTACGCTCCCAGATTTTATAGGCAAGATATGTTAAGGTTGCGAGAGGAAAGAAGGAAAAAATGAAATTTAAGACCTGACTTATCATTTTGACTCCGAAAAACACTTTTTAACTCAAAGTTAATTTTTTAGCATCCAAAATAAAAAACTAAAATTTAATCTGCAACTTTACCTTCATTTAACTTAGGCCTTATCTCTGAATTCGCAAGTCTATAGACTACACGATAGCAAAGTTTAGCAACCTTTTCAATCTTTGAAAAGTTAATTTTGTCCACCTCATCGCCTACCTTATGATAATCCTCATGCTCACCCGAATGGAAAAATATAACGGGCACACCCTTCCTCGCAAAACTTGCTTGGTCGCTTCTTGGAAAATCCTTTTCACCATCATAGGAGAATTTAAAACCAATCGCTTTGTTCTCTTCCTCCGCCAACCGCTTCATATCCTCGCTATAACTCCACCCTATCAAAATCAAACTATCAATTGAATTTCGCCCGATCATATCAAGATTTACCATTGCAACTGTTTTTTCAATCGGAAAAATTGGATTATCGACATAATATCTCGATCCGAGAAGTCCCTTCTCCTCCCCACAAAAAGCGATGAAAAGAATGCTTCGTTTAGGCTTGCTTTTGCTCAATCCAAAGGCTTTTGCAACCTCCATCATTCCTACCGTCCCAGAAGCGTTGTCGTCAGCTCCATTGTAAATGCTATCCGTTTCCGATGAACCAATCGTTGAAGGTGAGAAATAACCAACATGATCATAATGCGCACCAACGACAATTATTTCATCTTTTAATTTTTTATCCGTTCCTTCTATAAATCCGACGACATTATTTGCGTAAACATTTTCCTTGACAAAACTTACCTTTATCTTAATCTTCACATTTTCAATCTTGAATGATCTCGGCTTCAAACTTTCATCGATCGCTTTTTGAATGTCCTTCAAAACTTGAACACCGCCAAAAACTTCTTTGATAAATTTTTCTCCCGCTTCGACTGCTGGTATAAGACCCCTTTGCATATACGCAAGTTGAATTGGAAGCGAAGCTCTTGGAAGATTTTTAAAAATTTTGGGCCATGCATAGCCACGGGGCTTCAAAATCAAGTGATTTAGCGGATCTGGTAAAATTATAATTCCAATTGCGCCGTGCTCAAACGCATTTTGAACTTTATATCTTGGGAACGAATATCTCGTTGGTCTAATTCCATTAAATATACTTGCGCTATCATTCTCTTGAGGTTCATCCCTCAACACGACGACAATCTTCCCTTTCACATCTATATCCTCATAATCATCATAACCGTACTCCTTTGCCGTAATTCCATATCCCGCAAAAACAATCTCACCTTCAACCTCACCCTCACCAAAATTATATGGAATGAAATCAACTCCGATTTCAAAATTTATACTTTCACCATTTCTTGACAAAACTAAATGATTTTCATCTCCAAGGTCAACTTTAACAAATTCAACTTTTTGGAAATAACTGCCATTTACAGGTTTTAACCCGTATTGTTTAAATCTTTGGGCGATAAACTCACCCGCTACATCAAGCTCAGGGCTTGGCGTATTTCTCCCCTTTAAAGAGTCGGATGCAAGAAATTTAATATTTTCAAATATGCTCTCCGAGGAAATTCTGCTTAACCCCGCGTCCATACCTATCTCCCCGGAGGAACACCCAATTATAAAAACTGCGATGATAAATAGAAAAACCTTTTTCATAGGGCTTTTCGATTTTTAGAATAAGATAAAAAATTAAAGGGCTTAATTCAAGTTTTAAAAGAGGCTCTCGAAGCCCTCTAAAATCTTCGGTCTCACATAATTTCGACCGTGAGTGTATTGCTATTGATAATGAAAACAAAATTTGTTATAATTAAACAAAGCAAAAATAACTTTGAGTTTTATGCGACTCAAGGATAAAATAAAAGATTTGCTTAAGCAAGAAAAGAGGGATAAAAAACTAACTGATGAAGAATTGTTGAAAAAGCAGAAAAAATTTGAAGAGGAAGCGATACCCCACATGCAATTTCTCTATAACTTTGCCTACCGAATGACGGGAAATGAGGAGGACGCAAAAGATCTGATCCAGGAGACATATATGAAAGCATTTAGATTCTGGGATCAATATGAACCTGGAACAAACATAAGAGCATGGTTGTTTAAGATAATGAAAAATTCATACATAAATAAATATCGCAAGGCGATAAAGGAACCGGGTAAAGTTGATTACGATGAGGTTCAAAACTTTTACGAAACAGTTCGAGATGAATCATTCGAGACATCAGACTTACAAGAACACATCTTTGAAAATATATTCGAAGATGAGGTCATAGAAGCTCTAAGCAAGTTGCCAGACGAATTTAGAACTGTCGTAATACTCGCAGATATTGAAGGGCAAAGTTATGAAGAAATAGCTGATTTCCTTGATATACCGATTGGAACTGTGAGATCAAGATTACACAGAGGAAGAAAAATGTTAAGAAGAGAGCTCTTTGAATTTGCGAAGAGAAAAGGATACATAAAAGGTAAGCCAAAAGATTATGATATAGATGATCCTGAAAAAGATTAAAATTAAAACATGGTGATGGCCATGGATTGCAGGCAAACAAGGGAGTTTCTAAGCGCCCTTGTTGATAATGAAGAAATTGACTCACAAACAAAACAAAAAGTTGAAGAACACATCTGGCGATGTGCAACATGTAGAACTGAACTTGAACTTGAAAAAAAGACAAAAGAGACAATTAAAGCAAAAGTAAAGATAATCCCCGTCCCAAATGAACTCATCACCTCAGTTTTAAACCAACTGAAGATACTCCAAAACGGCTACGCTCAATCTTTAGAATCCCCAAGAGAATTAAACCCAACTCCGAAACCTTGGCTTGAGATTGCCTTTTCACTTGGGATTGCCATCGTGACGCTTTCGCTTGCCTTTCTATTTGTTTCAGTTTATGGAAAGAAAATGACCCAGCGTGAGTTGATAAGAAAAGAGGTATCCGCACTTGTTAATCACTTTGACTCAATAGCTCAGGGATTCGCTAAACCAGAAGTTTTATCCACCGATCCAGCGTATGTCAAAAATGCGATTTTGTCAAAAGCGAGCTTCACACCTGTGTTTTTAAATATACCTGAATTTGAAATCGTCGGGGCATCAATTAAAGATCCACATCTACGCTCTGGCAACCCAAGATGTGTAAATCTTATCTACCGCAAAGGGGAACGACTAATTTTAATTCATCAAGCTCCGATGTCCTCAGCACCTATGCACGATGAAATAAAGAAAAGAATTTTGAAAGGGGAATGGATATACGATACAATTACGGATGACTCTTTCGTAATTTGGGGGACAAATGAACTCGTCTGCTGTGCTATCTCAAATCTGCCTAAGGAAGAGCTTGAGCAAGTGTTAAAACAAACCAAATAAGCTTATGAAAAAATTTTCACTGCTTTTATTTTTTCTCCTTTTACTTTCCGCATGCTCAAAAAAAGAGAAAAATCAAACATCAACTCAGCCCATAGCCCCGCCAACAGTTTTTACCCTTTCAAAAATCGAAAACTCAAACGACCCTGACAAAGCCCCAAACTTCTATTGGAAAGCTCAAGAAAATGAAAAAAATTTATACGAACTATTAAAGAACAAAGTTATACTTGTAAACTTCTGGGCTACATGGTGCGGTCCATGCGTCAAGGAAATTCCAGACCTTATAAAAATTAAAGATGAGTTAGGAGAACAAGGTTTTGAAATAATCGGTGTATCAATAGACAGGTCGATTTCACCAGTGGTTGAATTTTCGAAAAATGTTGGGATAAACTATGTGCTCATTCATGATCCCGATGCAAAGCTTCTTGAAGCATTTGGCGGTAGCGTAGGGATTCCAACGACATACCTAATCGACAGGGATGGAAAAATTGTAAACAAATATATCGGCGCAAGGACAAAAGAAGTTTTTGTTAACGACATTAAAAAAATCCTCAAATAAAAATGGGGCTTTGAAATGAAAATAAAAAGGATTCTTTTGCCCACCGATTTATCCACCGCTTCTATTTCAGCATTTAAATACGCAAAATCCTTGGCTGAAAAATACGGGGCATCAATCTATGTTTTGCATGTCCTTGAGAATATCCCGCCTGTTTTAGCAATCCATGCCCTTGATCTTACGATTGAAAAAGTTGAGAGAAATATGGAAGAAAATGCGAAAGCACAACTTGAAAAAATTGTAAAGGAAAATCTGAAGACAAAAAATAAAGTACAAATTTTCATCAGAAAGGGACTCGTTGATGAAGAGATAATAAAATTTGCCGATGAGAAAAAGGTTGATCTTATCGTTATGGGAACCCACGGAAGAACTGGAATTGAATATACCCTCCTTGGAAGCATAGCCGAAAAAATCGTCCGTAAAGCAAAATGTCCCGTTTTAACGGTTAAACCTGAAAAACAAAGTTGAGATTTAAACATGCCTATTAAAAACCTGACCTTCCTCATCATATTCGCACTTTCAATATCTGCATTCATCTACAACGCAAGAAGGTTATACCTATACCTTAAAATCGGAAAACCAGAAAATAGGTTCGACAAACCAATTGAAAGACTAAAAAGGGTTCTTTCAATCGCATTCGGTCAGAAAAAATTGCTCAGGGAATTTGTTGCAGGATGGATGCACTTTTTCATCTTTTGGGGCTTTGTGATACTTTTAACCGCTATAACTGACGCAATTCTTGAAGGACTTTTCAACTTCAATCTCTCAATAATTGGTCGACCTTATAGATACATCTCTTTCTTTCAGGATTTGATGGGAACGCTCGTGGTGATATCTGTTTTGATAGCTCTTTACAGGAGATACATTCAAAAGCCCAAACGACTTCAAGTTGAAAAATCTTCAAAAATTGACGCAACTGTCATACTTATCCTTATTTTTCTAATCATGCTAACAATGTTTGGAACCTATGCGACCAAAATTAACCTTGGCGACTTAGAACATTATGAGTTGCGGTTTGCTTCAAAAGAAATCGCAAAATTCACAGATAGATTTGGCTTCGATACACAAAACTACCTTCACGAAATTTTCTGGTGGTTACATATCCTGCTCGTCTTCGGATTTTTGAACTATCTCCCGTTCTCAAAACATTTACATATCATCACTTCAATCCCAAATGTTTATTTTAGTTCACTCAAACCGAAGGGAAGATTAAATCCGATAAATTTTGAAAACATTGAAAATGTCGAAAGGTTCGGAGCACTTGATGTTGAAGACCTTACATGGAAACAGCTCTTCGATGGTTATACCTGCACTGAATGTGGGAGATGCACATCAGCTTGCCCCGCAAATCTGACAGGTAAACCACTCTCACCCAGAGAAATAATCATCAGCATAAGAAAGAGAACGATGGAAAAGGCACCAATTTTATTAAACTTGAAACCTCAAAGCGATGAGATAAACGGGAAAACGCTTGTTTACAACTACATAACCGAAGACGAACTTTGGGCTTGTACCACTTGCATGGCGTGCGTTCAAGAATGCCCAGTGATGATTGAACATGTGCAAACAATCGTCGATATGAGAAGGTACCTCGTTTTGACGGAGTCAAAGTTCCCATCTGAACTTTCAATTACATTTAGAAATCTTGAAAATAACTTCACTCCGTGGGCATTCAGCCATTCAACCCGTGGCGACTGGGCACAAGGTCTTGACATAAAAACGCTTGCTGAAGATCCAAATGTTGAATATTTGCTCTGGGTTGGTTGCGCTGGCTCATACGATGCAAGATATAAAAAAGTTGCAATTGCTGTAGCAAAACTTTTAAAGCTTGCCAATGTTAGTTTTGGAATCCTTGGAAATGAAGAAAGATGCACAGGTGATCCCGCAAGAAGAGCTGGTAACGAATACCTTGCTCAAATGTTAATTCAGGAAAACATAAAGACATTTTCAAAATACAATGTCAGAAAAATCATAACCATCTGCCCACATTGCTTCAACACATTGAAAAATGAATACCCTGACTTCGGCGGGAATTACGAGGTTTATCATCATGTTGAATTTCTTGAAAGACTTTTGATCGAAGGGAGATTAAAGCTTGTGAAACCGATCGAAAAGAAGATAACTTACCACGATTCATGCTATCTTGGAAGATACAACGATATTTACGATGCCCCAAGAGATATTCTTGCTTCAATTAAGGGGGTTAAACTTGAGGAAATGAAAAGGTCAAGAGATAGAGGTCTCTGTTGTGGCGCTGGCGGTGCGAGGATGTTTATGGAGGAAAAAATTGGTGAAAGAATTAACATTGAAAGAACAAAAGAAGCGTTAAGTTTAAATCCCGATGTGATCGCATCAGCTTGCCCATTCTGTATGACAATGTTAACCGATGGGGTTAAAGCGGAAGATGCCATTGATAGAGTTGAAGTTAAAGATATTGCTGAAATACTGCTTGAGGCAGTTGAAGCTTGAAAAAACGGGGCTTTAAAGCCCCGTTTTTTTATTTTGGTGTAACTTGACCTTGCAACCAAACAGTTGCGAACAAGCGCTTGCCAACTTCAGGCTCCCCTTCAAGATCCGCTGGGTTTATTAGAACTTCAAGCTTAAACGGACTTGTATCAATATAAAGCCAGTAGATTTCCTCACCCGTCCACTCATTTTTTATCTTCTTAACATCAAGTATATCACCAAGCAAACCATAAACAACGGGAGGTATATTTTCCATGGCTTGAATTTGGGCAGTTTGAACGAAAAAGTTAGCCATGGTTGAGCCCTCCTCTGGGATATCAGTTTGAATCAATCTTCTCGGTGGCAGAATCTCACCGTTATATGCAAGCCCCACTGGGATTACTTCATATTTTTCACCCATCGGCGGAAGATAAGAAGCACACTGCACAAAATTGGAAATGTAAATTTCAACAGGCGTTCCATTCTCCTCCTCAATCCCATAAAGATAAAACTTCCACTCATCCTCAACATCTTGATAGAGCTCACAATCCTTCAAGACAACCGAATGTTCCTTCGAACCATAAAAACATGGCGAGACATCAACGATTTCCCATCCCTCGCCCATATGGGCAAGATTTACATTAAAAACAATTCCATGCCCAGCATTTAAAGTGTAACCAGCAAGTTGAACTTTCTGAAAGACACCAAACGAATCGCTGAACTCCTTATCACCAATTGTGCTCTCAACGAGATCAACAAGGTCTTTTTGTGTTTCAACTTTAAAACCAACAGAAGAAAAAATTGAGCCCATGACGACAAACCATTTTAAATTTTAAATATACTTTGAGAAAAGAGCTTGGAAGGAAATGCCCTGGCGGAAAGGTACCCAAAAGCATCGCCTTCCTTTGAGATAAATATAACAAAAATTTTTTCAAAAGCAACTTTCACTCTAATCATTTTTATTTTCAAGTTTAAAATCATAATTTTTAGGTGAACCAAAAACAAAAAAATTTTTTAAATCAAAAATGATAGAGTTTCTTGATGGAAATGAAGCCATCGTAAAGGGGGCAATTGACGCAGGATGTAAATTTTTTGCTGGATACCCAATTACACCCGCAACACCAATTTTACTCGGAATGATGCAGGAGCTCCCAAAAGTTGGTGGATTTGCGATTCAAGCCGAAGATGAGATTGCTTCAATTGGATTTTGTATAGGTGCGTCAATGGCTGGAAAAAAAGTTATGACGGCAACAAGCGGACCTGGAATTTCACTTTACAGTGAAAATATTGGACTTGCCATCATGGGCGAGACGCCACTTGTCATAGTAGATGTGCAACGCCAGGGTCCAGCAACTGGTTCAGCTACAAAAGATGGACAAGGAGATATACAATTTATAAGATGGAGCACATCGGGAGGCTACCCAATCATTGCGATATCTCCAACGACTGTCGAAGAATGTTATACATTCACAATTTATGCCTTCAATCTCGCAGAAATTTTCCGAACCCCCGTTTTTCTCGTCTCAAGCAAAGAGCTCTCCATGACAAGACAACGAATCGACTGGTCAAAAGTTGAAAAACCAGAGATAATTGATAGAAAGTATCTACCTGAAAACGCGAGTGAATACAAACCATATTACTTTGAAAATATTGATGATGTGCCACTTTTTTCACCCTTTGGCGGAAAACATATCGTAAGATACACAACATCAACGCATGATGAATACGGAAACTTATTAACCATGCCTGAAAAAATTCAAATAATGATGGAACACCTTGATAAGAAAATTAGCGAAGAAAAAATAAAAAAATATTTCCCACATATTGTAAGGTTTGACAAACAGGATGATGCTGAAACTCTTGTCATCTCTTATGGTATAACCGCAAGAGGTGCGATTGAAGCAGTTGAACTGGCACGGTCACAGGGCTTGAAAGTTTCACATCTGATCATAAACCTTCTTTGGCCAGTTCCAGAAAGTGAAATCAAAAAAGCAATTGAAGGGATTAAAACAATAATTTTCCCAGAGATGAACAACGGTCAATATGTGCTTGAGATTGAAAGAATCGTTGATAAATCCAAGGTCAAAATCGTGCGGATAAACCAAATGGATACGAGACTTATCAATCCAAGAAAAATTTTGGATGAGATCTTAAAAAATAACGAGGGTTAAATATATGGCGACTTCCTTAGAAAATTTAGAACAACGAATCACAAAACTTGAATTGTTCGTCTATGAAATCATCGGCAAAAAATTTGACGAAATTGATAGAAAGCTTGAATATATTGACAAGAGGTTGAGCAACTTATATGAAAAAAACGAGTCCGATAAAGCTGAAATTCACAAAAATATAGGATCAACGAAAACTGAACTTCATGAAAAGATTGAGTCCACGAAAACTGAACTTTATAGAGCAATTGAATCTGCAAAAACTGAGCTTTATGGAAAGATTGAATCTGTGAGAACTGAACTTTATGAAAAGATGGACAACCTAAGAGTAAGTTTAATAAAGTGGATGATTGGATTATTCATTGCCTTTACAACTTTAATTATAACCGCTATGTGGGCAATTTTAAGCTTTGCGATAAAATAAAAAATAAAACTTGTTCGCAAAATGGCAATAGTAAAAAATGCTGTATATATGAAAGAAGTAGAACTTCCCTTCTGCCCGGGGTGTGGGCATTCACAAATTTTACCTCAACTCGATAAAGCAATGGCAAAATTAAACCTTGACCCAAGAAAAACTGTTCTTGTAACTGATATCGGTTGCGTCGGGTTGTCAGATCAATATTTTAATGTTAACGCTTTTCATGGATTACACGGTCGCTCAATTACTTATGCGTGCGGTTTAAAAATGGCAAATCCAGAACTTACAGTTATCGTCTTAATGGGAGATGGTGGACTTGGAATTGGCGGAACCCATTTTATAAATGCTGCAAGAAGAAACATCGACATCACAGTTATAATTTTTAACAACTTCAATTTTGGAATGACGGGCGGAGAACATTCGGTCACAACACCATTTGGTGGAAAAACTGCGACAACTTATCTTGGAAATATTGAATATCCGCTTGATGCTTGCTCTCTCGTTCAAGCTGTAAATGGTGGATTCGCTGCGAGAACGACAATTTTCGATAGAAACCTTGCAGACATAATCGCAGAAGCGATAGCGTTTAAAGGTTTCTCCGTTGTTGATGTCTGGGAATATTGCACCGCTTATTATGTCCCCCGAAATGAACTCAACAAAGATAAAATGATGAAACTTCTTGAGACTTATGGCTTCAAAACAGGCATAGTTCACAAAGTTGAGAGAAAGGAATTTATAGAATCGTATCGCGAGGTATATTTAAATCAACCATCAAAACAAACAAAACAAGTTTCGCTCGAGACCGAATTTGAAAACAATCTCACACAAAAAACAGGAATAATCATCGCTGGCGCTGCTGGGCAGAAGGTTAAATCGAGCGCAACCGTTTTCGGTTCATCCGCGATTTTGTCAGGCTTATACGCCACCCAAAAAGATGATTACCCCATCACAATTATGACTGGACACTCAGTTTCAGAAATAATACTTGACAAAAAAGAGATAAACTACACGGGCATAGAAAGTCCAGATTATTTGATAATCATCGCCCCTGAAGGGCTTGCAAAGGTCAAGAGGATAATTCAAAACATGAACGAAACATCAACGATCATGATCGATGATAACCTTGTTTCACTTTTGCCTGAAACGAGAGCAAAAATTGAAATTTTCCCATTTAGGAAAACAGCTAACACAATCGACAGATTTTCAATAACTATTCTCTCGCTTGCAACTTTTCTTGCACGAACGAATTTATTCCCGATAGAGGCTCTTAAAAAAGCTGTAATGTTAACACAGAAAAAAGCTATAGCCGAGGTAAATTTGAAAGCAATTGATGCTGGTGTTAGACTTGTTGAAGAGGGTACCTATGTAAAATAAAAAATTCTCCTACGATGATTTTGATTGGGACTTCAGGATATAGTTTTCAAGATTGGCGCGGGAACTTTTATCCTGAAAATATTGAAGATGGCAAAATGCTTGACCATTACAAAAAATTTTTCAAAGCCGTTGAGATTAACTCAACATATTATAGAATCCCAAGTCCAAATGTTTTTTATCATCTTGATAGGAAAACCCCACCTGACTTCCATTTTATCGTTAAAGTCCACAAGCAAACAACTCATGAAAGGGAAGGAAATCGCGAAGCAATGGAATCTCTTCTCAAAGCAACGGAACCATTGCTCAAAACAGAAAAATTAAAAGGATTTCTTGCCCAATTCCCTTACTCATTCAAAGATACACCAGAAAACAGAAAATATATTCTCGAAACAAAAAGGTTCGCTGATGGAATACCGTTAATAGTTGAGTTCAGGCATATAAGCTGGGTAAATAACTCTGCATATGAGTTTTTATCGGAAAACGATATACCTTATGTTTGCGTTGATGAACCGAAGTTGAAAGGTTTAATCCCGCCACAAAGTATAGCAACAAGCAAAAAAATTGGGTATATAAGATTCCATGGCCGTAATGCAGAAAACTGGTGGGAAGGCGGTGTCGGCGAAAGATATGATTATCTCTACAGTGAAAGTGAACTTCGTGAATGGATCCCGAGAATTAAAGAACTTAACGAAAAAGTTGAGACGCTTTATATTTTCTTCAATAATTGCCATCGTGGAAGCGCTCCTAAAAATGCCCAAATGCTTCAAAAAATTCTCGAAGAAGAAGGCATAAAATGAAACAAAAAAGGATACTTGTAATTAGACCAGATAGAGTTGGGGATGTAGTACTTGCAACTCCGTTGTTGAGAGAGCTGAGAAAAAGTTTCCCAGATTCATTCATCGCGGTTATGGTCCGTCCACACACAAAAGATATTTTACTTAACAATCCAAACATTGATGAGATAATTATAGATGACTTCGAAGGTGAACATAAGGGATGGCGAGGATTTTGGAAGCAAGTTTTTAAACTAAGAAAATATAAATTTAACATTGCTCTTCATCTCTTGCCGACCCAAAGACATGCATGGATGACATTCTTCGCAGGAATAAAAACAAGGGTAAATGTTGGAATTAGACTTTACAGTGTTTTAACTTTCATGAAATATGTTAGCAGAAACAACTATATCCCCTTAAGACACGAAGCTGATTACTCACTTGACTTGGGCAGAAAGATCGGCGTAAAAAGCAGCAACATTGAACCTGAAATCTATCTAACCCACGAAGAAATTGAACAATCAAAAAAACTTGTGCCGAAAAATGGAGATGAAATTGTCATAGGAATTAACCCATTTAGCGGAAAATCCGCTCCAAATTGGAAGATTGAAAAATACATTGAACTCGTGAAAAAAATTCTTGATGAAATTCCCGAGGCAAAAATTTACATTAATCTGCATAATGAACCCGAGGATAAATTCAAGAGCTTAAATCATAACAAGGTCAACTTAATTCGCAATCCTCCCCTTCGCGAGTTAATTCTTTACATATCTCGATTTGATGTTTTAATTTCTTCAAGCACAGGCGCGATGCACATTGCTTCTGCTTTAAAGATTCCGACCGTGTCAATGTTTTGTCCGCTTCCTGCTTGCTCTCCACAATTGTGGGGTCCACTCGGAAATAAACACGAGATAATTTTACCGCCTGAAGATTATTGTAAAAAAAGTTGTCCTGGTGATCCCCACATTTGCACATTTGATGGTGGAATTGAAATCGATGATGTTTTAAAGGCAACATTAAAAATTTTGAAAACTCATCGAACAAACCGCAAAGATGAAAATTCGCCAAGCGAAGTCAATCGACATTGACGATATAGCTTACATCATCTCGACTTCTTTTTTAATTTCCGATTTCCACGGGTTAAGAGAAAATATAATAGACAATCCAAGATATTCATACAAGGATATAATAGTTGTCGAAAACAATGAAGAGATAATTGCTTGCACAAAGATAATCCCATTGAAAGTTTCCTTCAAGGGCAAAATAGTTGATGCGGGTGGAATCTCCGCAGTTGCGGTTTTGCCTGAATACAGAAAGCGCGGGGTTGCGGATATGATGCTTAGAGATGCTCTAAAAAGAATGTTTGAAGCAAAATATCCATTTTCACTTCTCTACCCATTCCAGCACAGATTTTATAGAAAATATGGGTGGGAGTATATCGGCTCAGCTATGTTTTATGAAATTGAACCATCAAATATTCAACTATTTGATGAGCGATTCAATGTGAGAAAGATGAAGAACTCAGAACGAGAGAAGATTAAAAAAGTTTATGCGGAAAAAATTAAAACAGTAAACTTTGCATTATGGCGAAATGATGCTTTCTGGACACGGGTAATCTTTCCAAATTTCCCAAATCCGTATGTTTATGACGATGGTGAAATTAAAGGATATGTATCGTTCGAGATGAAGAAAGGTGAAAAAGCACAAGTTGAGATAGATATAAAGGAATTCATTTCACTTACGCCAGAAGCATATCGCGGACTTTGGGGATTTTTTGCCTCGCTTTCAGAACAAGTTTCCAGAATAAGATATCTTGCTCCTCCAGATGAACCTTTGTTCGATGTGATCATTGAACCACGGGAAAAAGACTTTAAAAGACCCTTTTTTGAATTTAAATCTTATGCATCTATCTGCTCTGGCTTTATGGCAAGGCTTGTCAACCTTGAAGAAGCGATGAAACTCTTCACCACTGCAAACGCACCCGATGGTGAAGTCGTAATAGAAATCAACGATCCACTCATACCCGAAAATAACCTAAAGTTCAAAATCACTGTTGAAGATCTTAATGTGAGTGCTCAAAAAACCAACAATAGCGCTGATGTCAAAACAGACATAGGAACCTTCACCCAGATTATTTCTGGATTTGTGAAGTCAACCTCGCTTTATCAAACTGGGAAAATTCAAGGCAGGGATAAAGATTTAAAATTTCTTGATAGCCTTTTCACCGATTCCTTGCCTTTTATGTTTCAATTTGATATATTCTGAAAGATTAAAAAATCAAAGGTGAAAAAAATGAGAATACTCACAATTTTACTTATCGCGTTCATTTTCATGGGTCTCACCCTCAACATTCAAGATAAGAAAGAATTAAAATGGCACTCGTTCTCAGAAGGACTAAAACTTGCAAGGGCTGAGAACAAAAAAGTTTTGATAGATGTTTACACAGACTGGTGTGAATGGTGCAAAAAAATGGATGAAGAAGTTTACACTGATTCAAAAGTGATAAATTATCTTTCTTCAAAATTTGTGCTTATTAAGTTGAACGCTGAATCAGAAGCCAAACACACATTTGAAGGGAAGGAATATAGCGAAATGGAACTCGCTTACATATTTGGCGTTGAGGGTTTCCCGACAACAATTTTCATTCGTGAGGATATGCAACCTATAACCGCGGTGCCTGGATATTTCCCCGCTGATGTTTTTATGAAGATTTTAACTTTCATCGGCGATGATTACTACCTTAAAATGAATTTCGATGAATATCTTGAAAAAACAGGTGGACTACCCAAAAACTAATCTGATTCGAACATTTTTTCAAAGACGATATTCAATCCCTTCTGACAATAGCGGTCAAGGTTCTTTTCGAGGAGCTCAAGCAAAGCTTTTTGCTCAAGGTTAAATTTTTCTATCTTTGGATTTTCGATATTTTCGGTGAATTCTATGTAAAAGTATTTCTTCCCTTCGTTGCCGAAAATTACCAATCTGTTATCCTTTGTTTCAGCGATAAATATCATTTCCAAGATTTATTTTTGTTTTCTACTCCTTTTTTCGGAAATCAATTTTAATTACTTTAACAAAAACTGCAAAAGTTAAAATTCCCGAAATGCGAAAGCTCACGCCGATTGAAATTGAGAGAAAAAGACATACAATTGAAGAATTGAAAACAATCGAGCGACACCCAATTTATGTTTTGCTTGATAATATAAGAAGCGTCTATAATGTTGGTTCAATTTTTAGGACAAGTGATGCTGCACTTATAAAAAAACTTTACCTTACGGGTTATACTCCGCATCCACCAAGAAAAGATATTGAAAAGACAGCTCTTGGTGCAATTGAAAGCGTTCCTTGGGAATATCACAAAAATCCAGTTGACATCATAAAAGAACTGAAAGAGAAAAATGTGAAAATCATCGCCCTTGAAATAACTGACGATAGCATACCCTACTACGAAATAAAGCCTGAAGATTTTCCACTTTGCCTTGTCATAGGTAATGAAATCACGGGAATTTCTGATGAGGTTCTTTCGATGTGTGATTTAGCCATTGAGATACCACAATTTGGAATAAAACATTCACTAAATGTAGCAGTGGCATACGGTATAGCAGTTTATGAACTGGTAAAAATTTATAGAACATCTCATGCAAGTGTAAAATAATCCCCATCCTCCGTGATATGAATTTCAAGAACCCCCGCTCTCATGAAATTAACAAGAATATCAAATGCTTCGCCTTAGCCAACTTCACCCACGCTACTCTTTGTTCTCCCAACGATTTTCCTAACATAAAATCGGAGATCCTTTCATAGCCAATACTGAGCGCTTTTTCCATACTAGACCCATTAACATCTCAGCGATGCTAAGTATCCGTCGCTTTTAGTTGTTAGCAACAAATTCACCAGTCTCGGCATCTAATTTGTGCTCCAAAGGTGTTACTGTTTAAAGGTTGCCAACCAACTGCGTCGTTTGTCTGTTCAGCTTTAAGGCATGTTCACCACATTTCCGATCAATTCGTCGGATGTGGTTGGGTAACCAGTCGGCACAGAGTTTGTGCAAGTCCAGCGCTGCGTTCCATAACTCGCCGCTATTCATTCGCTCTTTGATCAACAAAAAGGCTTTGACAAACTTTTCATGAGCATCTTTATTTTGTGCTGCCAGTGGACATTCCCAACGTTCAAAGCAACCCTCTTCATACCTAAAATGCTCTTGCACATATCGCTCAAGAAATGTCGCGGTGTCAATCAAACCCACTTCATCCCGTTTTGAAATGGCTTCACCTAACCTGTTAATAGCATCGTAAAGTAAACGGTGCTGGTTATCAATTGTGGCTTCACCGACCTCAACGGTTTTATCCCAAACAACTTTGGGCAATGTTCTTGTCTTTCCAGAGACACCAAGTTTAAATTGAGAAATTAATGCCATTATTCTCTGTCCGTCAGCTAAAATCGTTTCAATGTTTTCCACGAGTTGGCTCACTTGTGCACTGACCTCTTCTGTAGAGGCAGAGATTTCCTCCATAGCAGCAGATGTTTGCTCACTTACCAAAGCAACGCTGCGAATTTGCTCATTCATATCTGCAGTGCTCGTCGCCAACTCCTCAGTAGCAGAAGCATTTCGCTCCGCTATCGCCGACAAACTCTGAACCACTCCAAAAACTTGCTCTAACGCTTGTGAAATTTCTTCCTTTGCTTCCTCTAGCTTACCACTTTGTTCCTGAACCTTCCTGACCGCCTCAATTATGTTTTCTAATGCTTGTTTTGCTTCTCCAACTGCTGCAGCGCTTTCCGTAACTTGTTTGTATGTAACTTCCATTGCATTTACACTCTCTTTTGCTCCTTCTCGAATATTGGCTATCAAATTTGCAATTTCTTTCGTCGCTTGTGCCGACCTCTCGGCTAACTTGCGAACTTCGTCAGCAACGACGGAGAACCCTCTCCCTTGTTCCCCTGCTCTTGCTGCTTCTATAGCTGCGTTTAATGCCAAAAGGTTCGTTTGATCCGCAATGTCAGCTATTGTGTTGACGATTTCTCCGATGTCCGCCATCGATCGGTTCATTCCCTCAACTTGTTGTCTTGCGATTTCAACAGCGTTTCTTATCGCTTCCATAGCAGAGAGCATTTGTTTTAGCCTTTGTGAGTTAGAGGATGCTACCTGCTGTGCTTCAAAAGCAGCGGAAACCCCTGTTGAAACTACCTGAGTAAATGAGGATAAGGTTTGTTTGATCCTGTTCGAAGCATTAGAAAGTTTGTTCACAAGTTCAGCTTGTTCATATGCACCACTTGCTATGCTTTCAACTGCTTTGTTCAATTGCTCAAATGCTGTCCGAATGTGAGCAATTGCCGTTGCTTGTTCAGTTGCACCTTGTGCACTTTGGTGGGTGGCGCTACTGATTTGAGTAATAGCATCACTAACTTGTTGTGTAGCCGTCACCATTTGCGCACTAACTTCGCTGAGACGACCAATAACTTGAGAGACCTCAGTGATCAGTTGAGCTAACTGGTTCAATGAAGTGTTGTAAGAATCTACTATTATTTGTGCACTGTCGGCAAGTTGTGCTGCTGCCCGCAACAGTTGCCCTTCTTCCGTGTTATCAATTTTATCTAATTTACTTAACACAACCCGCTCAATAGCAACACTAACGCGATGGGACAAATCGCCCTGCGCCAAGTGTTGAAGTGCCGCAGCTAGTTCGGGAAATACTTCGTCGCTTAACTTATGTGCATTGCTGATGGCTTGCTGTATTCCTTCAGTTGTGGCGGTGTAAAAGCCAATAAACAATACAAACGCTAATGCAACAAGAACAATGACAACCACTATTAGCACTATCCATTTATGGGCAAGTTTTTGAATGCGGTCATTCAGCAAGCTGTTCAGTTCCACTGAAAGGGTTTTGGTCAAGTCAAACGAAGCATCAATGGCGGTCGTCGCCGCAGTGAAATACTCTTGTGGCGACAGGTTGAGTTGAGTCGATTGCAAAATTCGTTCGTTAAGCAGGTTCAAGAAAGCATCGATTTTTTCCTGCGCCATGTGCACCGCCTGCTCAATACGGTTTTTCAATTGCGCGTTATAATTCATTGCCCGCTCCAAGCCCGCCAAGGCGCGCCACTTTTGCTGTGACGCTAACTCATAAAAAATGGTCAATTTCATCCGCTCTTCGGTGTTCAACTTTCTGTCCGCCAGCGCCCCAGTGCCTTCTGCTCTTGCTTGTCCCATTTGCTCAGCGACATCGGGGAGGTGTTGGACGACTGCCAACATCAAGTAGTAGGTGTCTATTTCGGGGTCAAGGCTCAGACTGGACGCATCAGCAATATCTTGGCGCAGGCTAAGAATTCTTTTGATCAACTCAGTGTGCCGCTGAAAACTCTCAGTGCGGGACAGCCGTTCCACTTGGCTTTGCAGTGTTTGCCATTCTTGCTTGATAGCGTCCCATTTATCCTTAAGTTTGAATTCGTCGCCGTATTTTGCCATCACAGTGTCAATGGCTCTTAAGTCATCGGCTATTTCCAATTGCTTTTGCTGCATCGTCGTCCCAAAAGACGCATCACCTGACAGAAACCCCTGAGCTAAACCGCGATGCTGTTGGACGTGCTGGATGAGAGTCAAAAAGGGGCTGAGACACTCGGTGCCTTTAAGTTCCTGCCGGGTGAAAGCGATGTCCGCCTGCCATCGAATATTCAGTTGGTAGATAGTGACCAAAATGGGCAAAATGAACACACCACCAATAAATAAAATGCGTCGCTTGAAATCCATACGGCGCATCAGTGCCTTCACAGGGTTAAAAAATTTTCCCGTTATTTTAACGATAAATATCAACCTTCAAGTCCTATTTTGTTTTTCTACACTTTATTTTCGGAAACAATTTTAATTTCTTTAGCAAAAACGAAGAGATTAAAAATTCCCTAAAAATGGAAGGTCACGCTGATGGAATGTAGGACACCTCAAACATCTCACGCAAGCGTAAAATAATCCCCATCCTCCGTGATGTGAATTTCAAGAACCCCCGCCCTCACGAAATTAACAAGAATATCAGCTGCCTCACTTTCACTTATCTTAACAAGATTGCTAAACTCCTTCACCGTGATTTTACCAAAATTATTAAGATAATTTAAAAGGCGCCTTTCATTTTCACCAATTGATATCCTAACGGGTTGGTCGTTCTGTTCAGACTCTAAAAGTTTTACCATCTCATCACTTGCGATAACATTTTGCGAACCAAGCCGTATGAAAACCTTTCCAGCGTCACCGTTAGAACTGACGAGATAATGTGGTTTTGTTTTGCTTTGTTCAATGGTTACAACGATCACATCCTTGCCCTCAAATTCAAGAATCTCGATCTTCGGTTCTATTTGCGGATAGCAATATTGTTTAGCTGCCGTGAAAACCAAGTCAATTTCCTCTTTTTCACTATCAACCCCAACGACGCTGCCATCGTCATCAATCCCAAAAATTAAAACCCCACCATAAGTGTTCGCAAAGGCAATCATCGCCCTCGCTATTTTTTCTGGCGAGGAAACTTTTCTTTTAAACTCAACGGTTAAACCCTCGCCTTCAAATAGGATGCTACTCAATTGTTCGGGAGTCATTTGATGCACCCTCCTTTATTTTTGCTCTCGCTATCATTCTATTTAAAATCAATCTCGTTCTCTGCGTGACAAACTTATGATTTGAATTTGGAGTATGCTTCAGCGGGCTCGGAATAATAGAGGCAAGTTGCGCGGATTCTTCCATTGTCAATTCAGATGCTGACTTCCCAAAATATTTCCTTGAAGCAGCTTCAACCCCGAAAATCCCATCGCCAAGCTCAATTATGTTTAAATAGATTTCAAGAATTCTTCTTTTTGAAAGTTTTTGCTCCATCCTCAGGGCAATTGCAACTTCTGCTAATTTCCTCAGAGGATTTCGCGAGGTAGAAAGAAACAAATTTTTCGCCACTTGCATTGTTATCGTGCTTGCACCCCTTACAACCCTCCCCCGTTGAAAGTTTTTCTTAAACGATTCTTTCACTTCGTACCAATCAATTCCTTGATGACCAAAGAAACTCGCATCTTCGGAAACGATGACCGCTTCTATCAAATATGGTGAAACTTTTGAAAGTGGCACCCAAATCTGGTTTATGCGATAAGGTTTGCCCTTTGCTTCACTCATACGTTGCTTCATAACAGCAGTTAATTTTGGATTCCTATATTTGAGGTTTTCAATTTCTCTATCGATCTCGATAAATTTATAAGTCAAATAACCGATAAAAATCAAAAGCGCAAAAACAACAACGACCTTAAACTTCATCCTGCTCAATCACCTTCTCTTTGTTTTTCAAGAAATCAAGGTAACTTTGCAAAATTAATGTTGAAGAAATTATGTCATCTAAATTTTTATTTTGCCTTTTCTTTCTCTTCAAATTCATATCAATCTTGGATTTCTGCGCAATTTTGGTCGTAAGCCTCTCATCCCATTTAACAACCTTAATTCCCAATCTTGATTTAAGTTCATCAATAAATTTTAAAACTTCGGCTGTCTTACTGGAATAGTTCCCACTTAAACTTAATGGCAAGCCAACAACAATTAGATTAACATCATATTGTGCACACACTTTTTTTATCTCATCGAAAATTCCTGAATTATTCTCAAGAACAAACAAACCCTGTGCAATTGTTAAAGTCGGATCGCTGATTGAAATGCCAATTCGTTTACTTCCAAAGTCAATCCCCATTATTCTCCCGCCAACAGAATTATTTCTCTTGATATCTTGAGACACTGTAAACGCCTTCAATTCTCCTTAATTTGTCAATCAGAACATTTAAATGCTCGAGATCTTTAACCTCAACTGTTATAATTCCACGAAAGAGAGAATTCTGAGTTTCGATATTAACCATCTTTATGTTTGTATTTCGGTAGTCGGAAATCACAGTCGTAATTTCCTTCAACATCCCAGGTCTATCTTCTCCTTCAATTGTAATTCCAGCTGGGAAAACCATCCCCTCAAGCACCGCTGACCATACAACATCGATTAATCTATCCTCATCTTTAGCTCTTAACCTTTCAATATTGACACAATCTTTACGGTGAATTTTTATCCCTTCACCTCTCGTCACAAAACCAATAATCTCATCCCCTGGAACAGGATGGCAACACTTTGCAAACGTATAGAGCAAGTCGGAAGCAGTTCCATCTATAGTTATCAATTTTTGCGGCTTCAAAACCTCGCTTATCACATCTCCCTTTACTTCCTCCTCAGGCTTTACGACTTCCTTATGCTTTTGCCTTTCTTCAATTTTTTTAACGACCTCAGCTATATCAATTCCTCCTTCCGCAATCGCAAGGTAAAATTTTTGAAGATTGTCAAATTTGTAGAGTTCCTTGACTATCTTCAAAAGTTCATCATCGCTTATATGTATTTTCTTTTTGCCCTTAACTTTCTTCTCCCATATTTCCCTTCCAGCATCTGCAAGTTTTCTTTTCTCTTCATTTATCCACTTCCTTATCTGTGATTTCGCCTTTGAAGTTACAACGAAATTTAACCAGTCTCTGCTCGGCTGTCGATGCTTGCCTGTTATTATCTCAACTTGATCTCCTGTTTTAAGTTTATAATCAAGCGGTACAATCCTACCGTTAACCTTAGCACCTATACAGCGCAATCCAATTTCAGTGTGAATTTCAAAAGCAAAATCAACTGGTGTCGCACCCCTTGGCAAAACCTTTAGATCACCCTTCGGTGTAAAAACATAAATTTCATCCTGATAGAGATTAAGTTTCAAATCCTCAACAAATTCGCTCATATCGGTTTGATTTTCAAGTATATCCCGAACCCACTTTACCCATTGTTCAAATTGCTTATCGGTTTCAGTGATATTTTCTTTATACTTCCAATGCGCTGCAAGACCTTTCTCGGCAATCTCATGCATCGCTCGCGTTCTTATTTGAACTTCAACCATTCTTCCACCTGGACCAATAACTGTGGTATGAATTGAGCGATAACCATTTAACTTTGGGTTAGTTATATAATCCTTAAATCTTTCTGGAACAGGTCTATAAATATCCGTCACAATCCCATAAACCGTCCAGCAAAGGTTTTTATCATCGGTGTCAAGTATGATCCTAACTGCAAAAAGATCATAAATTTCCTCAAATGTTTTACCCCTTTTGATCATTTTGTTATAAATGCTATAAAGATGTTTCGGGCGACCATTTATCTCAAATTTAAAACCACGCTCAGCAAGTGCCTTCTCGATTGGCTTTGCAAACTCCTTTATATATTCCTCTCTCTGTTTTCTTGTCTGAGCGACGCGTCTTGCGATATCCTCATATGCTTCGGGGTTCAGATATTTAAAAGCTAAGTCTTCAAGCTCCCATTTTATCTGCCCAAGCCCAAATCTATGTGCAAGCGGAGCGTAAATTTCGAGCGTCTCTTTAGCAATTCGCTTCCTCTTATGCTCGGGGAGATACTCAAGCGTTCGCATATTATGAAGCCGATCGGCAAACTTAACAAGGATGACTCTGACATCGGTTGAAAGAGCGATCAAAAGTTTGCGATAATTCTCAGCTTCAACAACATTGCGATTATCGCTCTCAAAAATTCCCGTTATCTTTGTAAGCCCGTCAACTATTCTTGCTATTTTATCTCCAAACTCAGCCTGTATATCCTCAATTGTAAAACTCGTATCCTCAACGATGTCATGAAGAAGGGCACTGGCAACGGATATATCATCAAGCGGGAGCTCCTTTGCAACAATCATAGCAACTTCATAAGGATGATTAAAATATGGCTCCCCTGAAGCACGGTAATTATCCTTATGGGCATTATAGCTAAAGTGAAAAGCTCGAGTTATGAGATCTGAATTGAAATTCTTAAGGTTCCTTTCGCATACCTCAAGGAGCTTTTTCAGCTTTTCCTGATATTTATCTTGAATTACAAGCATTGTCGTGGACATGTTTCGTTTACCTCAAAAATAACTAACAAAAATGCGTTTAAAAAGTTCATTTCAATTTTAAGATATATACTAATTCCCAAAATTGCAACTGAAAAACGATATTTTTAAATTTATCAAACAAAAAAATTTACTAAGAAAGCCAATGAAAATCGGCATTGTATGTTATCCAACTTATGGTGGAAGCGGGGTCGTAGCAACAGAGCTTGGGAAAAGCCTTGCAACCAGGGGGCACGAAATTCACTTCATCTGCTACGCCGTACCGACGAAATTGAACAAATTCCTTGACAACATTTATTTTCATGAAGTTGAACTTTATCAATATCCACTTTTTGAGTTCCCAATTTACACCGATGCTTTGGCAAGTAGAATCATCGATGTAGCCAGATTTAATAAACTTGATATCATCCATGTTCATTATGCGATCCCCCACGCTACGAGTGCCATCCTTGCAAGAACAATCCTCAATAATAAGATTAAAGTAATAACAACGCTTCACGGAACAGATATAACGCTCGTTGGGCTTGAGCCAAGTTTCACACCTGTTGTAAGATTTGGGATTGAAGCAAGCGATGGCGTTACAGCCGTTTCAAGATATCTTCGGGAAACAACAATCTCAACCTACAACATAAATCGAGAAATTGAAGTTATACCAAACTTTGTTGACACGGAGATTTTCAAGCCTGGGGAAAATTTAGAATTAAGAAAAAAGATCGCGCCTAAAGGCGAAAAAATTTTAATTCATGTCTCTAATTTTAGAAAAGTTAAAAGAGTTCAAGATGTTGTAAAAGTTTTTGAAATTGTAAGAAAGAAAATCCCAAGCAAACTTGTCTTCGTTGGAGATGGACCAGAAAGGGGAGATGCGGAAAATTTATGCCGACAATTAAATATATGCGATGATGTCCTGTTCCTTGGAAAACAAGATGCTTTACATGAAATCCTATGCTCGGCTGATGTATTTATACTCCCAAGCCAAATTGAAAGCTTCGGTCTCTCAGCCCTTGAAGCGATGAGTTGTGGGCTTCCAGTCATAGCGACAAATGTTGGTGGACTTCCAGAAGTGGTACTTCACGGAGAAACTGGTTATTTGACCGAGATTGGAAATATCGAGAGAATGGCATCATATGTAATTGAACTTTTTGAAGACAAAAATAAATATAGGGAATTTTCAGAGAAAGCCCGAGAGAGAGCGGAAAAATTTTTTGATAAGGATTTGATAGTTCCGAAATATGAAATGTTTTATGAAAAAATTTTGAACCAATAAAACTAAAACCTTCTGCGCATCCTTTCCCTTTGCATCTCCCTAACTGTCTCCATGAACTCGCGTCTAAAATTTCTCTCAAAGACTATCACCTGTGCGATTTGTTGTTCTGTTAAGATCTGCTTTAGCTCTTTATAAAAACCCAAACGCAGGTCATATTCCCTTCTCCCAAGCTCAACGAGATCTTGAATTAATTTGTCATAACCCTCTTTATCACCCTTTCGCAATTTTATCTCCATCTCATTCACAATTCTTTCCCTTTCAAGTTCAATCTCATCCACATCTTTTGAAAATTGCGTATATTTATTCAAGAACTTAACAGATGCTTGTTCGTCGAGTTTCAGAATTTCAAGCAGGCGAACCTTCTTAAATTCGAGCACACGCTCCCTCCATCTTTGACCTATAAAACCCTGCGAAAACGACATCGCTGACAGAAAGGCTATAGCTAAGCAAACTAAAATTGTCCTTTTCATTTTCTCAAAATTTAAAATTTGTTTTCAATTCGCTTTAAGACCTCCTCAATATCGATCTCCTGATAATTTTCAATCTTCGCATCGATATAGGGTATTTGATATTTTTCATAGAGATAAGAAACTGCCATCTCAAGTGTTTCAGTGCTGACACCGGATAGCTCAGATGGCTTTATTAAAACACCTGTAATTTCAAAATCAGAAACTTGGGAAAAATAAAAATCAGGCTGACTCATGAACAAATTTGAAAACCCAATGCCTAACAAAAACCCAATAATTATAACCGCCATAGACGGAGCAAACAAAATCGGTTTAAGAGCAAAGGTGGAAATGTTATTCCGCTGAGCGATTTTTCGCTTGACCCTATAAAGAAAATTTGACCAGTAAAATTCCGATGGCTCTTCAATTTTATATTCGCTCAAAATAGAAACAACATTTTTTATCCTTTCAAATTCCAACCTACAGTCTTCACACTTTTCAAGATGCTCAGCAATTTCAACAGAATTCAACTTGCCCGTCGCATAATCAACAAGGTTATTTTTAACTTCACTGCATCTCATCTTTAATGAACCTCTGTATTTTTTTAACCGCGTGAAAATAATTTGCTTTTAAAGTTCCGATCGGTTTTTTAAGTATTTTCGAGATCTCTTCATAGTCAAGTTCTTCAAAGAAACGCATAACGAAAACTGTTCTCTGCTTTGCTGGGAGTTTTTCGATCGCTCTTTCAATCAAATTACTTTCTTCTTTTTTAAATAATTCATGTTCTGGAGTTTGATTTAATCCCAGGAAATTAACCAACTCATCAATTGGTACAACTTCTTTTATTTTTTTCTTTCTTAAAACGGAGTTGCATTCATTAACAGTTATTCTATAAATCCAAGTAAACAAGCTCGATTCACCTTTAAATTCATGAAGAGAATTAAAAAGCTTGATGAAAACCTCTTGAGCCACATCATCCGCATCATCATGATTCGTGAGGATTCTTCTTGCAAGTAAATAAACCTTTTTTTGATATCTTCTAACGATTTCATCAAATGCCGAGACATTTCCGTTCTTGAATTCATTTACAAGTTCTATATCAGATTTGTTAACCATCAACTCACTTACATAATTTTAAAAAGCGGGCGGGATATCCCCGCCCTTCCCCCGTCTTTAGAATACGACATAAGGAACGCCCCAAACAGAAACCGAAACTGGAGCCGAATCATCAAAGAGCGACTCTCTTGAAATCGCGTGAATCATAGCGTTAAACGAACCCCTGTGGAGATGAACTTTTATATTAGCCTCATAAACTTCTTCAGTTCCATCTTGCGAAACTAATCTGAAAAGCTTCCTCGCTCTGTGAAATCCAAACCTATCAACTCCAAATGTCATAGAGACAATATCAGTATCAGGCGTTGCACTTTGAACAGTTACGCTAACTTTAACTGGTTGAGATGGATTAAATGCTGGAACACCTTCTCTGTGTCCAAGAAATCCAGGGCGATAGAATTGATTTAACGGATCAGTCACCTCAACCACATTACCATTTGGCAATGTCAAAGCGATTTTCTTAATAACTATGTTTGAATTTTCAGTCCCCCCTTGAACAAGTGAAACAGCCCAAATTCTCCATCTTTTCGCACCATCCGCGCTTTCTCGTTTAACTACCTGAACTTTCCTCTTGAAAACTTCCTTTAACGGTTTCGTCACAACAGTATCTGGCGTTGTTTGCCCCTGGGTATAAGTTCCAGCGATTTTTAAATCCGATTCAACAGTCCTTATAACTGTCACAACCACAAGAGTATCATTTACCTGCTCATATTCATATTCCCTCGTCACTTTCTTGACAACACGACCCCATCTTAGTGGGTAAATCTCCTTTGAAAGCGAACCAAAATCAAAATCAGGTGGCAGATATGTTCCATCATTGAGAGAAACATCAGAAGTGGCGATCAAGTCATCATTTTCAATTATTTGCTTGATAATCTCTTTGTCGGAATTTGAAAGCGGTGAAGTAATTTCAGATTCTTTTGTGCAACCAGCTATTAGTACAATCCCTAAAAGAATTAGTGCTAAAAATGAAAATTTGGATTTCAGCATGGCTGTTTTTCTTTTTTGTTTTCAATTTCCTTCACTTACTTTGATGTTATAAAATAAACCCAGGTTTAATCTGAGATCTTTGAGAGGGCATCTTTAATTTTTCTGTAAGTATCAGATAAAAACTCGGAAATTACCTTCGTCTCAGAGATAACAGGCATAAAATTGGTATCTCCATTCCATCTTGGGACTATGTGAAAATGGATGTGGTCTGCAATCCCAGCCCCACTTACTTTCCCCAGATTTGCTCCGATATTAAAGCCATGCGGTTTAAGAGCAATTTCAAGAGCCGAGATCCCCCTTTTTATAAGCCTCATAACATCGCCCATTTCATCATCGGATAAATCAGAAAAATTAGGCGTGTGTTTGTATGGAACAACCATTATATGCCCAGAATTATAAGGAAACAAGTTCATTATAATGTAGCAATGCTTACCTCGGTATAAAACCAAATTTTTCTCATCTTCCGTTGAAGCAGCCTTTTCACAAAAAAGACATTCTTTTTTCTCGTCTGGGTTTTCATTTGAAAAGCTTTCAATATATTTTGACCTCCAAGGAGCCCAAAGACGATCCATTTAAAGCCGAATTTTTGTTTTTGACATAATAAAATAAACCAAAAAATGAAAAAATAAAACTTCCCCATCGTTATGAAACCCCGTTGGCTCTTTAAAAAACGCTTGGACTCCTTTAAAACAAGTTTATCAATTACTATGAACTTGTGTGATTGTTAATTTTAATCCTTCCTATTATCTCAATGTCAACATCTGTTGGCAACTCCGTGTATGAAATCACGCTCACATCTGGAAATGTTGAATGAATTAAACGATAGAAATACAAACGAACCGTTGCCGAACAAATTACAACTGGTCGATAACCTAAGTCTTTCGCCTTTTTAACATTTTCTGCTAAACTTAAATTCAACACGCGAATAATGTCGGGAGGTAACCCAAGCGTTGGGGATGACTGAGATGATGACTGCTGAAGCGATTGGGTTATTAAATCTTCAATTCTCGGATCAAGCTGTATAGCGGGTATAACATTGTTTTCAGTCCTATAAAGCCTCGCTATCGTTTCTGAAAGCGAGTGTCGAACATACTCAGTCAAAACATCAACATTTTTCGTAACCCTTGAATAATCAAGCAACGCCTCAAGAATTGTGACCATATCGCGTATCGGGATTCCCTCATTGAGAAGATTTTGCAAAACCTTCTGGATTGTTCCAATGGGTAAAACATCTGGAGTTATTTCCTCAACAAGCGCTGGATACTCCTCCCGCAAACTATCAATCAGCGTCTTCGTGTCCTGTCTGCTTAAAATCTTGCCCGCATTCTTTCTCAAAACTTCAACTAAATGAGTCACAATAACCGAGACAGGCTCAACAACTGTATAACCCATTATTTCAGCTTCTTCTTTTTTGTGCGCTGGAATCCAATAGGCATCAAACCCATAAACTGGATCCTTAACCTTTATTGCATCATGGATTTCTTCTTCGGCTGTTCCAGGATTCATAGCAAGATAATAACCTGGTTTAACTTCACCGCCTGCGACTTTATTCCCGCGAATTTTTATAACATATTCACTTGGTTCAAGGTAAATGTTATCCCTTACTCTAATTGGTGGAACGATTATGCCCAACTCAAGTGCGAGCTGTTTTCTAACTCCAATTATTCGCTTAAACAATGTTCCACCTTGTTCTTCATCTGCAAGTGGAATTAAGCCGTAACCAATTTCAATTTCGATGGGATCAATTTGAACAAGTTTTTCAATCTTTTCCTCAGGTTGCGCAACTGCCTTGGGTTTAACTTCCGGAACTACCGCTTTCTCTTTTTCAAATTTTGTCCCGAAATATCCTGCAACTCCACTTATCACCGAAAGGATTAAAAACGGCAACATTGGAAGCCCAGGGACAATCGCAAAAAACGCAAGAACACCGGAAGCGATAAGCAATGCCTTAGGACGTTGAAAAATTTGACCCTTAACTTCAACATCAAATTGATTCCCAGAAGCGTTCCTTGTCACCACCATTCCAGCAGAGATGGAAATAATTAAAGCCGGTATCTGTGAAACAAGGCCATCACCAATTGTAAGAAGCACATAATTCTGCAAGGCTTCTGTAAATGTCATTCCACGTTGTAAAACACCGATTATCAATCCACCCACTATATTTATCACGGTTATAATCAAACCAGCTATCGCATCTCCACGAACAAATTTACTGGCTCCATCCATTGCACCATAAAATTCGGCTTCCCTCTGGATCAACGCCCTTCTTCTCCGAGCCTCTTCCTCAGTTATAAGACCAGCGTTTAAATCCGCATCAATGCTCATCTGTTTACCAGGCATAGCATCAAGCGTAAATCTGGCAGCAACCTCCGCAATTCTGCTGGCTCCTTTTGTTATCACAACAAACTGTATCACAACAAGAATTAAAAACACAATAAAACCAACTACGTAATTCCCCTTTACAACGAAAGAACCAAATGCAAAAATTATTTTACCAGCATACCCATCCCCAAGAATCAATCTTGTCGATGCAACATTTAAGCTTAATCTAAAAAGCGTGATGATCAACAACAACCCAGGGAAAACAGAAAGCTCAAGTGGACTCGTTATGTACATCGATATTAAAAGGATGATCACCGAAAAAGTTATATTGAACGCAATTAGGATGTCAAGAAGAAATGGCGGTAAAGGGAGAATCATAAATACAAGGATTGAAATTACCGCAACTGCAAGGATGACATCACTGTTTCTACTTAAACTCTGTAAAAATCCGTTTTCGTTCATCTTACAGCGCTATAACTTTTCTTTTTCAATTGGTAAACATAGGCAAGAACTTTTGCAACGGCTTTATAAAGCTGGGGTGGAATTTCCTCATCAACATCAACCATTTTATAAAGTGCGTGAGCAAGGGGTTTATCTTCAACTATTGGTATTTTATGCTTCATCGCTATTTCTTTTATTTTTTCAGCGATCAAATTCATCCCTTTCGCAACGACTTTTGGAGCGTTCATCTTTTCCGAATCATATTTTAGCGCAATAGCAATATGCGTTGGATTTGTTATCACAACATCTGATTTAGGAACATTCTGCATCATCCTTCTTCTTGCAATTTCGGCTTGCTTTCGCCTTATCCGAGCTTTAATTTGTGGGTCGCCTTCAAGCTCCTTGATCTCTTCCTTTACTTCCTGTCTCGTCATCCTTAACTCTCGTTCATACTCCCACTTTTGAAAAGCGAAATCAAAAACAGCGATCAAAAAATACACAATCCCCGTTTTTAACATAAGTGAAAAAACTGAGCTAACCATAAAGCTTGATATCTTTCCAAGATCTGAATCAATTAAAACCACTATATCATCGACCATGCTTCTTAGCGTCAAATAAATGGTAAATCCAATTACCCCGATTTTAAAAAAGCCCTTGCCAAGTTCAAATAAACTTCTCCTCGATAAAAAAATTTTTTTGATCCCATTGATCGGGTTTAACCTTTCAAAATCAAACTTTAACGGCTCAAGCGTGAAAATATATCCCGTTTGAGCAATGTTCGCACCAACTCCAATCACCGTCAGAAAAATCAGCAATGGGAAAAGGTTCATCATCAGAAAAGAAAAGATGAAAAACCCATACTCAGCGACACTTTTGGGGGTTATCTCAATCGTATGCAGGTTGGATAAAACAAATTTAGTTAAGTTTGCAATTTTTTGATACATGAAGTTACAACAAAAATACAATACACCAGTTGAAGCCAGTATAACAAGTGCGGAATTGAAATCGTAGCTTTTTGCAACCTTTCCTTTTTTCCTTGCATCTTCTTTTCTTTTAGGCGTCGCTTGTTCCGTCCGCTCTTGAAATTCCTCAGCCATTTCATGCACCGATTACTTTTAAAAGCTCAAGCAGATCTTTCTCGAACTCAAAAAGAAGATTTTTAAAAACGAAGACAAAAAATGGCATCATCAGGATTAAAGCGATAATTCCAACAATTACCTTAAATGAAAAAGCAAACATGAAAATGTTCATTTGCGGAAATGCACGGGATAAAATCCCAATCGATAAATCCGTCAAGAACAAAGCGATAAGGGCTGGGGCACTTATTTTAACCGCAGAAGCAAAAACAAATGTAATCAATTTAACGCCAAAATTTACCAATCCTACATTTACAGAAAAAGATGAAATTGGCACAATATCAAAGCTTAACTTGATGACTTGAATTAAAAAATGATGTCCATTTAACATCAAAAAGATGGCAAGTGATAAATAATGTTTAAACTGGCTCAAAGTTGGAATTGGCTCCGAATGCTCAGGATCAAAAGCAGTTGATGCTGAAAATCCAATATCAAATCCAATCAAATGACCTGCAAATTGGACGGCGTAGAAAATCCCCCACGCTGAAAAACCCAGTATTAAACCAATCATAACCTCTTTCAAAACCAAGATTATAAAACCAAGCAACTCGGCTGAAAGATTTAAATTTTCAACATCAACTATAAGCAAAAAAATATAGCTTAAAAAAATGCTCAACCAGAATTTTAACTGAAAAGGTACGACGGAATGTCCCAAAATAGGTGAAGCAGAGAGAAAACTTAAAACCCGAACAAAAATCAAGATAAATGCAAAGAATGTCGAAAAATAAAACTCCATCAAATCACTTCGCTATGTTTGGTATCTGGTTAAACAATTCCTTTGTGAAGCTGACGAGAACATCAATTATCCATGGCAAAGCGATAACAGTGACAATTGCTATAACAATAAGCTTTGGAACAAATGTTAATGTCATCTCATTTATTGAAGTTGCCGATTGAAAAATCGAAATTATCAATCCAACGATCGCCGAAGCTATCAGAACAGGAGCAGAAACCAAAAGCGCCGTGAAAAATGTCTCCCTCGCAAGGTGAATTATAAATTGCTCCGTCATCTTAAATTTTCACATAAATTTTTAATGAAAACTTTGAATTAACGATTGAACAACAAGATGCCATCCATCGATCAGGATGAAAAGTAAAATTTTAAATGGCAATGAGATCATCACAGGTGGAAGCATTATCATCCCCATAGACATTAAAACACTTGCAACGATCAAATCAATCATCAAAAATGGAACATAAATAAGAAATCCAATTTGGAACGCAATTTTAAGCTCGCTGATCGCAAAGGCTGGGATGAGCACATAAGTTGGTATTTCATTTCTATTATTTGGTTTGGGGAGTTTTGCAAGTGAAACAAAAAGAGCGAGATCATCTTCACGAACTTGTTTAAACATAAACTCACGAAGTGGTTCTATCGCTTTCTCATACGCTTCGGCTTGCGTAATCTCATTTCTCAAATACGGTTGCAATGCGTCTTTATTAATTTTATCCCAAACAGGGGACATTATAAAAAATGTAAGGAAAAGGGCAAGACCAACAAGCACCTGACTTGGGGGCATCTGCTGGACTCCCAAAGCCTGCTTCAAAAAATGGAAAACGACGATTATCCTCGTAAACGATGTCGTCAAAATGATTATCGCAGGCGCAAGCGAAAGAATCGTCATCAAAAGCAAAATTTGTAAAGTCACAGCAAGATCACCTGAATTCTGCGCCTTTCCAACTTCAACTGTTATCTTTGGAACAGGAAAGGTGATTTTGTCAGTCGAACTTGGTTGCGCATTTCCAATTGAAACTAAAAGAATGAAAATTAAAGGTAACGCAAGTTTCCTCATCTTCTCAAATCACCCCCATACTTTAAATTTAACAACTTCCCATTTTTACCGTCTCCAGAAGAATAAATTTCATCAAGCGCTCTCACAAGCTCAGGCTCACTTATTTCAGTTAGAACACTAAAAGAATTTTCACTTATCCCTAAAACTAAAATTTTGTTTATAACCTTCACAAGGTAAATTGTTTTCCTTGGCTGAATTTGAAACTTCTCATAGATTTTTATATTGGCTCCGAAACCCCGAAAACCCGCATTGGGTAGATAAAATTTTTTCATCAGATATAAAAGCGCAAACATCAAAGAAATTATAAGTGCAAATGACAGAATCAACTTTGCTAAGATGCCAAGCATTTTACCTTTTCACATTTTTTAGTCTTTCCTCAACCGCAATAAGGTTTGTAATTCTAATTCCGAAGTGTTTATCTATTACAACAACTTCTCCCTCTGCAATTTTTTTACCATTGACGATAACATCAACTGGTTCGCTTGCAAGTTTATCAAGCTCAATTATCGAACCACGATCAAGTTCAAGTATATCTTTTATCAACATTGATGTTCGTCCAAGTTCAATTGAAACGGGCAACATTACATCAAATAAAAGCTCAAGCTTGCTATTAATAACCTTTTCGGTTTGCGAATTTTGTTCCGTTGTTAATCCCTCAAAATTTTGAAATTCAGCATTTTTAACTTCCCCTTGCCCTGTTGCTTTTTCCTTTTCCATGCTTAACCCTCCTCGTTGTTTGCAATTCTTGTTATTTTTACCGCCTTTTTACCGCCGAAAATTCCAGGTTTACCGTAGAGTTTCAACTTACCAGCAATATAGACCTTAACTTCTGAATCGACACCCGTGTTAAGTAAAATTATATCTCCAACTTCAAGGTTTAGCAAATCTGCAAGAGTTACCTCGCTTTGCCCAAGCTCGACACTTACAGGAATTTTTGTTGTTTTAATTTTTTCGGCTATGTATTTCACATATTCTTCCGGTGTATGTTTCTTAACCCCCATAAATCTTTGAAGTGTCATCTTCGTCAGCGTATCTTCGATCACAAACATAGGATAACATATGGTCATTCTATAATTTTTATCAGCGAGCGAGACATTGAACGAAATAACGAGAACAATTTCACTTGATGGCGCAATTTGCACGATGTCGGGGTCACTTTCATACTTTGCAATTTTAAATTTAAATGAATCGATCATACCCCATGCTTTCTCAAGCTCAGAAATTGAGCGTTCAACTATGCCTCTGATCAAATTTTGCTCTATCTGTGTCAAAGCCCTTACAACTTTCTTCTTTCCAATCTCAGGAATTTCAACACCACCACCAAGCAACTTCTCAATCAACACAAACGAAAGCTCAATGCCAAGTTCAAAAATAAACTCTCCTTTGTTTTCACCAGCTGAAAGCGTAAAGATTACACTTGGCTTTTCAACTGAAAGTATATACTCCGAATAAAAAAGTTGATCGACATTTTCAACCTGAATTGAAACTGGGGTTTGAAGTCGACTTGTAAGGTAATAGCCAAGAGATTCAGCAAAATTTTGATGAAGTGTTTGAATTGTTCTTATCTGATTTTTTGAAACACGGCTCGGACGACGAAATTCATATGGGACAACCTCTTTTTCTCCCTGCGTTGATATTATCTCCCCAGGTGATTTCCCAGCGCTAAAACCCGCCAGTAAGCTGTCTATTTCTTGCTGTGATAAAATCTCAGGCATTGCTCTTTATCATTGGATTATAAATTTGCTGAAATAAACATTTCGTACCTTTCCTTGTGTCAAGATATCATCGACTTTTCTCGCTATCTCCCTTCTTAAATCTTTACGCTTGGAAACATCGCTTAATTCTTCGAGCGTCTTATTCGAAAGAATATTTATCAAGATATCATTCACTATAATTTCCTTGCTTTGAATCTCCGCAAATGCCTTTTCATTTGTCACTTCTATCCCAACGCTTGTTAATAAATATCTCATTCCCCCAGTTCCAGCTGGATTTACAATTAAATCTTTAACGACGAATAAAAACTCAGGATGCAAACCAACAAATTCAGATTCGCTAATTTTATATTCATCGGCTGTTTTTTCTGCTGGCATCTGCGATTTCATTGGCTGTTTTTGTGAGCTATCCGAGACAGCCGTTTTTGAATTCAAATCAAGAACAAGAAGATAAGCAATTATAATCTGCAAAATGATAATCGGGATTGAAACAAGAAAAATTGTTTTTTTAGCACCTTTATGTTTCGTCTCAACTTGATCTTGTGGCACTGCTGCTTGCGGTTGAGCTAAAGATTTATCTGGCATTTTTATACTCGTTTTTGTTTAAACCTTCTCAAAAAATAAAAACAAAGGGTATGCCATTTAATTTTTTTACAAAATCAAGGAATTTTTGCAGAATGGATTAGGTAAAAGGATGGCTAATATTGGGCATTTGAATGAGATTATTAAACAAAAAAGCCCCAGCAATAAGCTGGGGCTTAAAAGCACTGTCAAATAAAATTATCTCTTTCCTGGGTTGAGAGTTTTAGCATGAGGCCTTGGATCCTGATTAGCACGAGCCCAGATTATATACGCTTCTATTGCTTTCATCCGTGGGTCATCTTCTTTGAGAGGTTTGCCTTCCATTGGATTTTCAATGCACCAGTTGATCATATCGCGAAGCAAAGCGATCTTCTTCAATTGAATTTGGAACTTTGGATATGTCTCTGGATGGGTATCTGTTGCATCAGGATGACACATATCGCATGAAATCCCATTCGTCCCAAGCGATGGGTCATGAAACCATTTGTATCCTTCTTCAATCATTGCCTTCAATTCTCGTTCCCAAATCAAAGAATCCCTCCTTGTGAATTTCGTTGACTGATATTTCTTCTGCTGTTGATATGTTGCCAAAAGCATATTCGCGACCTCTTGCGCTTTCTCCCTTGTCATAACTTCATCCTTTGAAACATCATTTAAAACAACTTGCGTTTCCCCATCACATGCTGTTATAACTTTTTTCTCGGATTTCTTATCACCTTTGCCCTCAATGGCACTCAAATCATTCTTGCCACTTAAAAATATACTAACGAGGAAGACAGAGATAAGTAAAACAATTTTTTTCTTCATAGAAATTCCTCCTTAGAAGTTTATTTTTAAAACGATGGATCAACTGGAACTGGTGGAACTTCTTCTTTTCCACCTGATTCAAGATATCTTGCCGTAACTTTCATAGGTTCCCTGCTCCAGAGATTATAAATTTTATTCGCTTTTCCATTTGCTAAAACCTCAACTGTTCCATCACCTGTGCCATCAAATTGATCGAATGGGTCAGCCCTGTTCATCTTGATCGTCAATTTCGGAAGTCCAGTCGGTGCGTAAGGCCATGGCCAAGCAGTTGAAAGCATACCGTAGAAGTTTATGTTCCCGATTCTGTTAAACACAGGTTGATGCGTATGCCCGTGGATCACAGTAACATTCTTAAATGGCCTCAAAAGCGCTTGAACTTCTTCCGCGTCATCAGTCCAGAAATTCCATGGCTTGTAATACTTGTAAAGCGGAGAATGAGAGAACACAACTATTGGGGTATCCTTTGAAACCTTCGCAAGGTCTTGCTTAAGCCACTCGAATTGTTTTTTACCAACATCTCCATAACCTCTTCCAACTGTGAAGGGTCTTCCCTTCGGATTATCAAGCTGAGCCATAAATTTCATTCTTTCCATCGGGGTCATCTTTGTCTCCGTCCAGTAATCATCCACAAGGACGGAATTCAAAACGATGAAGTGCACCCCCTTATGATCAAACGAATAATACGGTTTACCAAATAGTTCAATCCACTTCTCACCGAGATCAAGATACCAATCGTGCTCTCCAACCATCATATAGAGTTTTGGTTTAAGCTCGCTTAAAATCTCTTTACCAAGCTTTAACTCCTCAGGCTGCCCAAGTTGAGCAAGGTCACCGCCGAACAAAACAAAATCAGGCTGTGGATCAAGCGCATTCACATCTTGAACTGCCTTCAAAGCAGCGCGGACAAATCTTTCATTAAGCTTTCGTTCGTAAAGATGGGTATCCGAAATGTAGGCAAATCTGAACTTGACTTCGGTCCCACCACCTTGCTTTGCTTCAACTGCTTCAACAAGCTGGAATGAATGCGGCGGGAATTGATTCTTTGCAAGCGCGACCGCTGCAGAAGCCATCGCAACTTTAATAAACTGCCTTCGGTTTAATTTCGGAAGAGCCTTGAAAAATTCATCTCGCTCTTTCAAGTATTGCTCTTCTTTCCTTTCACTTGGCATTTTAGGCATGATTTTGCACCTCCTTTGTTTATTTGTTCATTTATTTTCGGGGAAATCTTTTGGAAATTCACCTGTTAATGCCTTCAAAAATTCAACAAGATCCTGCTTCTCCTGATCTGTTAAATTAAGAGGTCTCATCTCACCCGATAGATTTGGATTCGCATTCCCACCCCTATTGTAAAATTCAATAACATCCATAAGCGTTGCCTCACTCCCATCGTGCATATAAGGGGCGGTAAGTTCAACATTTCTCAATGTTGGAGTTTTAAACGCACCGATATCCTTGGGATTAAATGTTACGAGAAATCTCCCAAGTTCAGAAAATGCTGGGTCAAGCGCAAGCTCATCAAGTTTTCTCTTATCAAGTCGTCCTTGCTTCGCAAGTTGTTCGGCTTTCTTCGCAAGTTCCGCAAATCCCTCCTTGTTCATCGCAACACCGATGTTGTGATATTTATTATCCGTGAAGAATGGATTTGAACGATTGAACTCATGACATGTTATACATCTGGCTTTGCCTTGAAACAATTGCCACCCTCTCTTCGCAGACTCACTAATGGCATTCTCATCACCAGCGATAAACCTGTCAAATGGCGAATTTCCCGTCAATAATGTCCTCTCAAAAGCAGCGATGGCTTGGGCAACTCTATCAATGGTGATCTCGCCACCGAAAACTTTTTTAAATGCCTCAACATATTCAGGGATTCCTTTCAATTTTTTAACAACCGCATCATGATCTGGCATGCCCATTTCAATCGGATTGATTATCGGCTGTTTTGCCTGTTCTTCAAGTGTTGGAGCTCTTCCATCCCAAAACTGTTGTTCAAAAAACATTGCATTTAAAACAGTTGGAGCATTTCTCGCGCCCTTCTTTCCACCTACCCCCTCACTTACCTTTTTATTTTCTGCAAATGCAAATTTCGGGTCATGGCAAGTAGCACAGGCAACAGTATTATCAACGGAAAGGCGTTTATCAAAATAAAGTTTCCTTCCAAGTTCAACCTTTTCAGGGGTTATTGGGTTATCTGGCGGAATGAATATCTCCCATAAATCCCTTGGGATACCGAGTGGGATTTTTACTTCATAACTTGCTTTTGAAGATGAGTTTGCTTGCTTTTCGCTGACAAATGTAAAGGACAATAAAAAGACGATGAATAGTAAAACAAACCAGTAAAATTTTTCCAATCTCCGCATGGTCGTTTGTTTCTTTATTTTTTCGACTTTCACTTATTAAGACAAGCGAAAGTGCCAATTTATTCCACTGATAATTTGTTTTTCCGTCTTATGTTCAATATATTTATATCAAACCTAGGGGGCCGTAGCTCAGATGGGAGAGCGCCAGAATCGCACTCTGGAGGTCACGGGTTCGAATCCCGTCGGCTCCACATCTCTATTTGAAATTCCTGTTTCACTTTTTTATATTTACCTTACCTTATGAAAACTTCTGGCAATCAGCAATGTTTGAAAAAATCAAAAAAGAGATCATCAATTCAATTGATTCCTTGCTGAGGTATGCACTTGCAATGACTGGAAACGAAGAGGATGCGAAAGATTTAGTTCAGGAAACCTGCTATAAAGCATTGAAGAATATGGATTCACTTGACGAAAATTCAAATGTGAAGGCTTGGCTTTTTACAATTATGCGAAACCTATGGTTGAACCAACGAAAAAGAAACTTAATTTCGCCCATTCACCTTGATGAAACAATTGAAAATGTAAGCGATGAATGGAATATAAATCCAGAGGAATTGTTAATTAATAATGAAATGCGTCAATTGCTGATGAAAGCATTGAACGATTTGCCAGATGCGTATAAGGAAATTCTTATTTTGAGGTATTTTGAGGATTTTTCATATAGTGAAATTTCAAAAATTCTTGATTGTCCACTTGGAACAGTTATGTCGAGATTAAACAGAGCAAGGGAAAAACTGAAAGAAGCGTTTTTAAAAATTTACGAAAAGAAATAGCGATGATAGATCACAAAACAATTAAAGTCTGGATAAACCTTTACCTTGACGGTGAACTTGCCGGAGATGAGCTTGAACAATTTAAACAACATATAAAAGAATGCGCTGAATGCGCAAAAATTTTAAAGCAACAGCGTGACTTCGTTGATTCAATAAGAATTTTAAAAGAAGAAATAAACATCGATTTTAACGATTTCAAAACCGAACTTGTAAAGCAAATTGAGAAATTTAAGCCGAAAAAAAGCAAAACTTTTATACGGTCTTTTTCTCTTGTCATGGTTGCAATCTTTTTTATCGGTGTCTTATTAACTATTTACTTTTACTCACAGCGTACTGATTTGGCAGCTATAGCGGTCGAAAATCACATAAGACAGATTAACGGCCAACTTCCCCTTGAAATACAGACATCTTCTGAGGCAGAGATTTCAAACTGGTTTGATAAAAAGTTAAAATTCAACTTTCGCCTTCCGCGTTATCCAGATCCCTCAAACCAACCCTATCGCATAAAAGGAGCGCGACTTGTGGCGCTGAACAACGATTATGCTGCGCTTGTGTCATACGAGATGGACGGTCGGCCTATGACATTACTTGTTGCACCATCTAAAAGTGCAAGCCCGCACGGAAAAAGGAAGGTTAACTTCAAAGATATTAACTTTTATTTGGATACCAGAGATGGATTTAATATTCTTTCATGGACGGATAAAGGTTTAACATACGCCCTTGTTTTTGATTTTGAAAATTTTGATTGGAAAAAGCCGTGCATCGTCTGTCATAGTTCGGGGACAAAAGAAATGTAAAAGTTTCGACCTTACTCCCCATTTGGAATCACTTCAAAATTTTTAGTAAATTATTAACACAAGAAAAACAAACCTTCAAAAACGGCAATGCCTGCACCAAAGGAAATAAAAAGAATTTCAGAAGTTATTTGGGAAATACCTGAAACATATAAGAAAGGCATGCGTGTACCCGCGCGGATTTACGCCACTAAACAACTTCTTGATGCAATGGATGAAGGTGTCTTTGAACAAGTGACAAATGTTGCCTGTTTGCCCGGGATTCAAAAATACGCTCTATGCATGCCAGACGGACACTGGGGTTATGGTTTTCCAATTGGAGGTGTAGCTGCGTTTGATTTTGACGGTGGTGTCATATCGCCCGGAGGTATAGGTTTTGACATAAACTGCGGAATGCGACTTGTAAAAACGAACTTAACGCTTGAAGAAGTGAAACCAAAGCTTAAAGAACTTGTTGACCTTCTATTTCAAACTGTCCCAACTGGAGTCGGAGCAACTGGATTTGTTAAACTGTCAAATTCACAATTTGATGAAGTAATGGTAAAAGGTGCTCGCTGGTGCGTTGAACATGGGTATGGTTGGAAGGAAGATCTCGAAAGAATTGAGGAACACGGTGCTATAAAAGGAGCCGATCCATCCAAGGTAAGCAAAAAAGCAAGGGAACGTGGAATAGATCAACTTGGGACACTTGGTTCGGGAAATCACTACCTTGAAATACAGGTTGTTGATAGAATCTTTGATCACAATGTTGCAAATAGCTTTGGAATTGAACAAGAAGGTCAAATCGTCGTTATGATTCACTGCGGGTCAAGAGGTTTCGGGCATCAGATAGCAACAGATTATTTAAAAGTTTTTCTTGACGCCATGAAAAAATATGGCATCCCACTTCTTGACAAAGAACTTGCCTGCGCACCGATTGACTCACCCGAAGGTAGAGATTACTACTCCGCTATGCTTTGTGCAGCTAATATGGCGTTTGCAAATCGTCAAGTCATTCTTCACAGAGTTAGGGAAGCATTCGAAAAAGTTTTCAAAAAATCTGCAGAAGAACTTGAAATGCACTTAGTTTATGATGTTGCACACAACATCGCAAAAGCTGAAGAATATGAAGTTGATGGAAAAATTAAAAAGCTTCTCGTTCACAGAAAAGGTTCAACCCGTTCATTTGGACCCGGACATCCGGAGCTTGCAGAAATTTACAAAGATACAGGTCAACCTGTAATAATTGGTGGCTCAATGGAAACAGGTTCGTATCTTCTCGTTGGAACCAAAAGAGCAATGGAAGAAACATTTGGCTCAACCTGCCACGGCAGTGGAAGAACAATGAGCAGGCATAAGGCAAAAAAGGAGATAAATTATAATCAGCTTATCAAACAAATGGAAGAGCGAGGTATATATGTAAGGGCTGCTTCAAAATCTGGCCTAGTTGAGGAGGCAGGAGCAGCGTACAAAAACATATCGGATGTAATTGAAGCAGTTGATAGAGCGGGCATTTCAAGAAAAGTTGCCGCTTTAAGGCCAATCGGCAACATAAAAGGTTAAATGAATTCTCACCTGAGGAAGATACATCCATCCTGTCTTTTGATTTTTAACCCTTTTGCTTTAAATTTACAAAAAATCAAAAACAATTTGAGGTAAAAGACGCACCATGCCCATAATGGCTAAGATGAGAGATAATTTACCAGCAATTCTTTTATCACTTGTAATTCTTTTCCTTTTAACAATTGTCCTTGATTGGGGAATGGATATAACCGGCAGACACCGCAGCAATGGCTTCGCACGCGAACCAATTGGGATAGTTAACGGGGAAGAGATAACTTATCAAGAATTCAATCAAGCCCTTGAATTTGAAATTGAAAATTTCAAGCAAAGAACTGGAAATGATCCCGACGATTTTATGCTCGAACAGCTTAGAAATCAAGTATGGGAACAACTTGTCACAAGAAAACTTATCGAACAAGAGATAAAAAAACTTAATTTAACAGTAACAGATGAAGAAATAACCGATTGGGTTTTGAATTCACCTGAAACATTACCTGAACCAGTTAAGAGAAATTTTGTGGATTCAACAGGGAAAATAGACAGAGTTCTCCTTGAAAGGGCTTTGAAATCAACAACCCCACAAGCGAGGCAATTTTGGATAGAGGTTGAAAAATTTTTGAAGGCGCAAAAATTAACGGAAAAACTTCAAAGCCGTCTCCTTGCAAGTGTTCTTGTGAGTGAAGGGGAAATAAGAGAAAGGTTCGAGAAGCAAAATACAAGATATGAAATTAAATATGTCTCACTTGATCCAAATAGATTTTCCAAAGAGATAAGCGAACCAACAGATGACGAGATAAAAGAATATTACAGGAATCATCAAGATGAATTCAGGATCCAAGAAACGAGACGCTTGAAATATGTACTTTTCTCTGATATGCCATCCGCGGAAGATACTGCATCCGTTTTGAGGGAGCTAGAAAACTTTAAACAACAAGCGATGCAAGGGGCTGACTTTGTTGAGCTTGTAAAGAATTACTCAGAAGCACCTTTCTCAGATGTATTTTTTAAGCATGGTGAACTTTTACCCGAAATTGAAAATGAAATATGGGATAAAAAAGTTGGTGAAATTGTTGGGCCGTTGAAAGCAAGCGATGGAATTCACCTTATAAAAATTCTTGATGAACGCAAAGGTTCTGATACATTTGTAAGAGCAAGCCATATTCTCGTCCCCATTGGTCGAGACACAGCCGAATCATACAATCTTGCTAAAGATATTCTCAACCTTGCGAAAAAGGGTGAGGATTTTGCAAAGCTTGCTGCGACTTTCTCCGTTGATCAAGTTACAGCCAGTAAAGGTGGAGATCTCGGTTGGTTCGGAAAGGGAAGAATGGTAAAAGAATTTGAAGAAGCGTGCTTTAAAGCAAAACCTGGAGAAATAGTTGGTCCCGTCAGAACTCAATATGGTCTGCACATCATCAAAGTTATCGCCAAAGACAACAGAGAATTAAAAATTGCTGACATTAAATTAGGTGTGAGAGCAAGCTCCGAAACAATAGAATCGCAGAGAAAGCGAGCGGAAGACTTCAGCCACACTGTAAGTGGGAAAAAATTTGTCCAGGAAGCTTCAGCGCTTGGTCTTGACATCAAAACAACACCACCGTTTACCAAAGATTCACCTATCCCTGGAATTGGGTTTAACAAGACAATCTCTGATTGGGCATTTTCAAATAAATTGGGAAGTGTAAGCCCTGTGTTCAAGATCAGAGGTGGGTTCGCGGTCTTTACAATAAGCGAAATCAAAGAAGCTGGTATAAGACCACTTGAAGAAGTAAGAGAAGCGATCAAGGTTAGAGTAAGGCGCGAAAAACTTAAAGACAAGGCATATAATTATCTTGAAAGCCTCAGAACTAAACTCAACAAAAACGAAGGTCTTGAATCTATAACAAAGCTTGATTCAACGCTTGAAGTAAAAACTGCATCAGGTTTCACGCTTTCTGGTGGAATTCCTGGGATTGGCACGGATGAAAATGTCCTTGGCAAACTCATTGATATGAAACCAAATGAAATTTCGCAAACTATAAAAGGCAATTCATTTGTTTATCTCATTCAACTTGTAAATAAAACACCTTTTGACTCTTCCGCTTATAAATCCCAACACGAAACCTTAAAACAACAAATTTACAACGAAAAGAAAAACACACTATTTTTCAGCTGGATCGATAATTTGAAAAAGAACGCTAAAATAGTTGACAACCGATCCTTGTATTTCGAGCAATAATTTCTATATTGCCCAGCTTTGATAAAGGCTGGGCTGATTTCGCACAATAATCTATAACTAAGCTATGTTTCCAAAACTTGCAAAAAGTTTAATTTTGTTGTTCCTACCACTTTTGAGCTTTTCATTCGCCCAGCCTAGCAAGTCAATTTCTTTAAATTTTAACTACATTCTTTCCGCCTTCGTTTATCCAGATGTGATCTCAAGAGATAGAGGCTTGCGCGATTTTTCAACCGAAGTCAATGGATGGTTCGGCTTCTCGGCTGAACTAAGACATAAAATAACCGAAGGTTACTTAGCGGGGCTATCACTTGAAGTCGTAAATAAAAAAGTTGGCGATTTCTTAACACGAAGAATTTCCAATCAACTCATAAAAATTCCAATTGAAGATAAATACACAATTTACATCGCCGAACTAAATTTATTTTTTCTCGCTCCATTTAGCTCTGAGAAATGGAGCGTTTACATCGGTGGCGGGGTCGGTGCTTATAAAGGAAATTTTACCAAATCCATCGTTAACACAAGAAGTGAGGTTCAAAATTCGCCGATTAATCTTGGTATCCAAGTGATGTCGGGAGTTGGATATAACTTGCTTAAAAATTTGGGGCTCAAGGCAGAATTAAAATTTCGCGATCCAATTGTTGAGGTTGAAAGCAAATTTAAAGACAGCTCGATAAGCTACGATGGCTACATCATCCAAATTGATCCGTCACCTTTTAGAACGAGAATTAATTTTGATACAATGACCTTTGTTCTTGGAATAGCTTACTCATTTTAAAAATTAACAAAACTTACAAAATGACTACATACGCAGAGCAAAAAAAGATGATCGAAGAACTTCAGCGAATTTCATATCGATTAAAGGGAAAGGACAAATACGATTTTGAAATGTTTCTTAAAAGACACAAAGACGACGAAGACCTTGATTCTCTATCAATGAGACGGCTTCGTGAAATTTACGAGAAATATGTCATAAAGAAAGAGAAATAAAAAATGATAGGTTTAATCGGAATCGCAATTATTATTTTGATCGTGATATTTGCCATCTTCTACGGGTATGGTTTAATTTTGAAACAGGAGAGATCGCAAAATCCATATTCAGCACAATTAAAATGCACTCTTTGCGGTAGAACATTTGATAAAGGAAAACTTGTTGAGAGAGCTATTGGGATTGAAAAAATTTACTACTTTTGCGGTGAATGTATTCAAAGCCTACACGAAGATTACCTGAACCTAAATTCAAAACAAAATTGAGCAACCATCTATGTTACTTTGCGAATTTAGCATGACCCCAATTGGACAAGGTGAAAGCGTGAGCAAATATGTTGCAAGATGTGTAGATATAGTTGACAAAAGTGGGCTTGAATATAAGTTAACACCAATGGGAACCATAATTGAAGGGGAATGGGATGATGTGTTTAATACGATTAAAAAATGTTTTGAAGCGTTGAAAGACGAATGTAACAGAATATCTATTACAATCAAGGTTGATTATAGAAAAGGTAGAGTTGGAGCGCTTGAGAGCAAAGTTAAAAGCGTTGAAGAAAAACTTGGGCGAAGTGTGAAAAAGGGTTAACTCTTTTCGTTTTTAAACTTCTTTAAAATCGCAAGCGGTATAATTATAACATATGCGATAAACAAAAGAATCGGCGCAAGCGTAACAGCGGTGAAACTATCAACTCCACCTATTGCCATAAGATAAAAACCGATAAAAATTAAAACAACGCCAAAAATAAGGAGGAAAAAATTTACTGCTGAAAAAGGAATTTCATGCTTAGGAAAAATAACTTTGGACTTTTTCTCTTTTGGCTTTGCCATCTGCGTAAAGTTTTATTTTTTTAACTTTCAAAAGATAAAAAAATAAACCAAGTTTTGCAAATATGCGCAAGATATTTTTAATTGCTCCTTTTCTTCTCTTTCTTCTCTCGTGTGACCATGGACTAAAACCAACGGAAGCAGGCACCCTGATCTATGAAGAGCCTGGGTTTGGTGGAACGGTTTATTTCAAAGGCACATGGCCAGATACAGTTTATGATCTAAGAGTTGTAGCTTTTAGAAATTATCCACCAAGTGATATAATAAACGAAGTTTTAGGGGGAAAAGCAAAATTTAGCCAATCATTGCCAAAAAAAGTAGACTCAACAAAATACGAAGTTCTTGCAGACACTGGAAAATGGGAATACATTGCAGTTGCACTTCAATATGGCCCAAACATATTTTCAGATTGGAAAGCAATTGGAGTTTACGATACAACGGAATATGACACGATTCCAACCCCAATTTACATTCCATATGGTAAATTCATAAGAGGAATTAACATCACATGCGACTTTGACAATCCCCCACCCCAACCGTTTAAATTTGCTGAAATAATTGGCTTCCTAATTGCAAAACAAAATTTAAAAGATTGAAACAATGCGAATTTTCATTCTCTTACTTTTAATAATTTCACAGCTCTTCTCTCAACAGCAAAAACCGGGAACTTTATCCGGTGTGGTGCTTGACTCAGAAACCAAGCAACCAATCTTCGGAGTTAATGTGCTACTTGAAAACACATTTCTTGGCTCAGCAACAAACCCGGATGGAAAATTTATAATCAAAAATATCAAACCCGGGAAATACACACTTAAATTTTCAGCGATAGGCTATGAAACAAAAAGGATTGAGATTGAAATCTTGCCTGCTCAAGAAACTAACATAACAGTTGAGTTAAAACCAACCGCTTACACGACTGAACCAGTTGTTATAACAGCGACAAGAAGGGAGCAGACACTAAGCGAAATCCCGATAAGCACGCACGTAGTTGAATCTGAACTCATTTCAAATAGAAACAATCTTCAAATCGATGATATACTTCGCTATGTTCCAGGCGTTAATATGATTCAATATCAAGTTAACATTCGTGGTTCAAGTGGATACAGTCGAGGTACGGGAACAAGAGTTTTGCTTCTCTTCGATGGGATGCCATTTTTAACTGGCGATGCAGGAGAAATAATATGGGAAGCCATACCAGTTTGGCAAATTGATAGAGTTGAGATTGTAAAGGGCGCTGGTTCAGCTCTTTACGGCTCAAATGCTATAGGCGGAGTGATAAATGTAATTACAAAAGAAACCAGCCCAAGACAAAATTTACGCTTTAGAACTTACTTCGGAATGTATGATAAACCATATTATCAAGAATGGCGATGGAGCCAAAGAAATAGATTTTACTATGGCGGTTTTGCTTCACTGAATTTATCAACTCAAAATTTAAGTTCGCTAATCCATATTCAAAGAGGCATTGATGAAGGATACAAGCAAAATCAGAACTATCACAGATGGAATCTTTTTTCAAAATTTAAGTACACCTTTTCCCCGTACTCAACTTTAAACCTTATTTTCACCTATCTTCGACAAAAAAACGAAACATTTTTCTATTGGAAAAATCTGAGAAATGCCTTGCGACCAAGAGATGAAGATGTTGGAGCGATGGTAAATTCAGAAAGATTTGTCACCTTCGCACAATACAAAAAAATCATGACCCCGAAATTCTTTTACACTTTTCGCCTTGGCTTTTTCAGAAACAAATGGAATGATAATGGAACTCCACAAAATCGAAGCACCGCTGGACTTACAAACTCCGAAGTTCAACTCAACTATCAACCAGACGAAAGAAACTATCTTATAGCTGGAATTGAATTGACTTACAACACCGTCAAATCTTCGCTCTTCGGAAGGCGAAATTCACACTCAATTGCGTTATATCTTCAGGACGATATCAAACTTTTACCGGAGCTTTCCATTTCACTTGGATTAAGAAATGATTTATATAAACTTGATTCTCTGAAGTACACAGGGCAGATAAACCCAAAATTCAGTGCAATTTACAAACTCACCCAAACTTTAAATTTTAGAACATCACTCGGGACGGGTTTCAGAGCCCCGGCAATAAGCGAAGCCTTCACAAGCACAACTGCCGCAGGTGTAACTGTTAAACCAAATCCATCTTTAAAACCAGAGCGAGCTATATCGTTTGAGGTTGGCTCAAGGTTTATATCACCAATCATACTGATTGATTTATCGCTATTTTGGAATCACTATTGGAACTTGATTGAACCAGTATTTGATACAGACGGAAAAATTATATTTAAAAATGTTACAGAAGCAAGAATACAAGGAGCAGAAGTTGGAATTAACTTTTATCCTGTAAACTTTATAAGTTTTTCGCTTGGTTATACTTATCTTTTCCCGTGGGATTTAAGTGAAAATGCAATCTTGAAATACAGGCCGAAACACATTTTTTACGCCAACACAAATGCAAGTTATAAGTTCCTATTTGCAGGAATTGACTTTAGATTTATCAGCAAATATGAAAGAATTGATGAACTTTTAAAACTCATCGTCTCCGACGCTGAGGCAAGAGTGCCCATTTATGTTGTCGATGCAAGGCTTGGGATTGATATGAAAAGATTCAAAATTTATCTAAACGGAAATAATCTTTTGCAGTATAACTATGTTGAAATCGTTGGGAATTTGGCACCGATAAGGAATTTCAATTTGTCGGTTGAATATGAGATTTGATGGAAAAACTTGGGAAAAATGAAAATAATAGGGTATAATATGTCAAGAATGCTGATTTGGAAGTGATTGCAGTTTTGTTTAGAGTTGATAAGACAAGTTATACTTTATCTCGCCAACAAAAAGATAGAGAAATAAAAATGCCCAGTCGCTTGATAGAGATATTTGAAGATACAAGGCTTGTTGAGAAGATAAAAAATCGTTTACCTTACCTTTTCCAACTCGCAGAATTAGAAAGCTCGAGGGCGGGTAAAACAGGGATGGAGGTTGGCTCAGTTCGAGAAAGAATAATTGTAGCATTGCTCATTTATAAATTTGGTGAAGCAAATGTCGAGACAAACATTCCTATAACTGAACCTGAGGTAGATGTAAAATTATTTGGCGAGCCAATATCAATTAAAACAATTACTGGTAAAAGTTTCGGAGGAGTTAAACTTATATGGACAGTCGATGCTCAAAAAGCAAAGGAATTTCGCGAAAATTATTATCCTTCTTGCGATATTTTGCTTATCCAAATTAACTGGAATGATGTTGGAGGATTTTATTATATTCCATTAGAAACTCAAATCAACCTTTTTGACAGAATTGGCAGAGAAAACTATATTAAACTTCCAAAACCTGGAACAAATCCAAGAGGTGTTGAAATCTCTAAAGAGGCATTATCAAGTTTAGTTAATGATAATATGACAAGAAAAATTGAAATAAATTGGCAAAAAACAAAAGTAAACTTTAATCCTTACAAAAGATGGGTTGATCTTTGGATGGAGGATTAAAATGAGCAACAATCGGAAAAAAATCGGAACAAAAACGAGTTCATTCGGCTCACCAGGTAGAATTGCCCATGATTCTACCCCGTTCTACGCAAGCAAATTATATGAAGGATTACCCAAAGAAGAAGCTGTAGAATATACAGAAAACCCAGTTCCGTCTCACATCTTGGATAAGATCCTTTGTAAGTCAAGCGAAAGGATGGAAGAGTTACCTGATAACAGCATTCACCTAATGGTTACTTCACCGCCCTATAATGTAGGGAAAGAATATGATGAGAACCTTACTTTGGATGAGTATAGAGCATTTTTGAAAAGGGTATGGAGTGAAGTTAAAAGAGTTCTTGTTCCAGGAGGAAGGGCATGCATTAATATTGCCAATCTTGGAAGAAAACCATACATTCCGCTTCACGCTTTTATCATTGAAGACATGCTTGATTTAGGTTTCTTGATGAGAGGCGAAATCATCTGGAACAAGGGATCAAGTAGCAGCCCTTCAACAGCATGGGGCACTTGGCTTTCCGCTAAAAATCCAACGCTAAGAGATGTGCACGAATACATTTTAGTCTTTTCAAAAGGTACTTTCTCAAGAGAAAATTTGGGAAGAAAAAGCACTATTTCCAGAGATGAATTTCTCGAATTTACCAAAAGCGTTTGGACATTTCCTGCGGAACCAGCTACAAAAGTTGGGCATCCCGCACCGTTTCCTGTAGAATTACCGTATAGATTGATTCAGCTTTATACCTTTGAAGGGGAAATTGTTTTAGATCCTTTTATGGGCAGTGGACAAACAGGGATTGCGGCTATAAAAACCAAACGGCATTACATAGGGTATGAGATAAATGAAGAGTATGTGAAGTTGGCAGAAAAAAGAATCAGGGAGTTTGTTTCTGAATCTGGCATTTTAAAGTTATTTGAATTCGAAGAAGAGAAGAAAAGAAAAAAGAAAAAATAAAAAATGACAGGGGATTTTCTCCCCTGTCATCATTTAGACAACTTCAACTTCTGCTTTTTTAGTAAAGACTGGCTTACCGTAAAAATCAACATCTACTATAATAGTATCACCACTCATAAATTCCCCAGCAAGGATTTTTTCAGCAAGTGTGTCAAGTATGTGTTTCTGTATAACCCTTCTCAAAGGTCTTGCACCAAATGTCGGATCATAACCAATTTCAGCGAGCCATACCTTAGCTTTGTCAGTGAGCTCAATCTTCATATTATTTTTCTCAAGACGCTTATTAACTTGTTTTATTTGCAAGTCAACTATTTTAAGTATATCTTCTTTCGTCAGTGGCTTAAAGAAGATTATCTCATCAATCCTGTTCAAGAATTCAGGCCTTATCGTTTGTCTCAAAAGTTGCATTAATTCGTTTCTTATTTCTTCCATAACTTTGTCTTTATCTTCGTAGTTCATTCTTGATATTTTCTCTTGGATTATGTGCGAGCCAATGTTGGATGTCATGATGATAATCGTGTTTTTAAAATTAACAACATGTCCTTTGCTATCCGTCAAGCGCCCATCTTCAAGAACTTGAAGCAGGATGTTAAAAACTTCTGGGTGCGCCTTTTCAATTTCATCAAGCAAAACGACCGAATAAGGTTTCCTTCTTACAGCTTCTGTTAACTGCCCACCCTCTTCATATCCAACATAACCAGGCGGTGCCCCAATCAATCGTGAAACTGAAAATTTTTCCATATATTCAGACATATCAATTCTCACCATAGCGTTCTCATCGTTAAAAAGCAATTCTGCAAGCGCTCTTGCAAGTTCTGTCTTCCCAACGCCTGTGCTACCAATGAAAAGAAACGAACCAATAGGTCTCCTTTCATCTTGAAGCCCTGCCCTTGCTCTGCGAATTGCATTACTAACAGCCTTAACAGCTTCTTCCTGATCCACGATTCTTTCGTGTAATCTCTCCTCCATATTTAAAAGTTTAACCCTTTCACTTTCAAGCATCTTTTGAACTGGGATTCCTGTCCATCTTGAAACAATTTCGGCTATATCTTCAGCGTCAACCTCTTCCTTTAGCATTCTCAAATCTTTTTGAACTTCGGCTAACTTTTGTGTTGTCTCTTTTAGCTTCATCTCGAGCGAATGGATTACGCCATATCTAATCTCAGCAACCTTTGCGTAATCCCCTTCCCTTTCAGCTTTTTCTGATTCAATTTTTGCTTTTTCTATTTGTTCCTTTATTTCATGGATTGACTTTATAAGTTCTTTTTCAGTTTGCCAGTGTGCCCTCAATCGATCTCTTTCCTCACGCAAAGAAGCGATCTCACGTTCTATATCTTCAAGTTTTTTCTCAGTCGCCTTCCTATCAATATCCGTTGCGTAGTTTGATGTTAATTCACGCTTAACAGCTTCTCGCTCAATCTCAAGTTGTTTTATCTTTCTTTCAATTTCATCAAGTTCCTCGGGCATTGAATCAATTTCAATTCTCAATTTTGATGCTGCCTCATCAATTAAATCAATGGCTTTATCGGGAAGATATCTATCGCTAATATACCTATGGCTCAATTGTGCAGCAGCTACTATCGCAGCATCTGTAATCCTTACACCATGATGAATTTCATATTTTTCTTTCAACCCACGCAGAATTGAAATTGTATCTTCAACAGATGGTTCCTCGACAAGGATCGGTTGAAATCTTCTTTCGAGAGCTGGATCTTTCTCGATGTGTTTTCTATATTCATCAATCGTTGTCGCACCAATTGCATGAAGTTCTCCTCGAGCAAGCGCTGGTTTCAACATATTTGCTGCATCAACTGCGCCTTCAGCTGCACCTGCTCCTACAATTGTATGCAATTCATCGATGAACAAAATTATCTCACCGTTGGATTCTTGAACCTCACGCAAAACAGCTTTCAATCTATCTTCAAATTCACCTCGATACTTCGTTCCTGCTATCAAAGCACCTATATCAAGCGCAAAAATTCTCTTATTCTTTAATGACTCAGGGACATCACCTTGAACAATTCTATGTGCGATGCCTTCAACAATGGCAGTTTTACCAACGCCTGGTTCACCGATTAAAACTGGGTTATTTTTCGTCCTTCTTGAAAGAACCTGCATCACACGACGAATTTCTTCATCCCTACCGATGACAGGGTCAAGTTTACCCAAGCGAGCAAGCTCGGTTAAATCCCTACCGTACTTCTGCAACGCTTGATACTTGTCCTCTGGATTTTGATCGGTCACCCTTTGTGAACCTCGAATCTCTCGCATTACCTTCAAAATGGCATCTTTGGTTATCCCTTGATCAGCAAGAATACGACCAGCATCATTATTTTTATTTTCCGCAAGTGCAATTAGTAAATGTTCAACACTTATATACTCATCCCTCAGTTGATTTGCCTCTTTCAAAGCATCGTCAAAAATTTTCATCAAACTTTGTGAAATGTACTGATTCCCAAGCCCAGCTCCTTGCACTTGGGGAAATCTGGCAATTGATTGATTTAATCTATTTTTAATGTAAGCAACATTCCCACCGATTTTCTTTATGATCGAATTTACAAGACCAGTTTCATCATCAATTAATGCAAGAAGCAAATGTTCAGGTTCAATAACTTGATGACTTTTTTCAGCAGCAATTTGCATTGCTTTTTGAATGGCGTCTTGGGATTTTATGGTAAATTTATTCCAATTCATGTTTCGATCACCTCCATTATTTTATTTTTGATAAAAAAGGCGAGGTTTAAAACCTCGCCTTTTGAAAAAGGTTCTTTTAAATTCTCAAATCTTTAATTCTTCTCTTTTTTATCCTTGTCATCAACTACTTCATAATCCGCATCTTTAATATCTTTCTTCGTCTCTGAGCTCTGCGAAGTACCGCTCGTGTAGCTGGTTCCAGCAGATGCATGTTGATAGAGATAGTTTGAAGCCTCATTCCAAGCGCGAGTTAAGTCATCAATCCCAGCTCGTATATCAGCAATCGGTGCACCAGTTTTGATCATATCTTCAAGTTTATTTGCCTTCATCTCAACTTTGCTTCTCAAATCAGATGGAAGTTTATCTCCAATTTCGTTAAGTTGCTTGCGAGTTGTGTAAACAAGATTATCAGCTTGATTTCTCAGTTCAGCTTCCTCGCGTTTCCTTCTATCCTCCTCCGCATGTTCTTGAGCTTCGCGTTTCATCCTCTCAATTTCTTCTCTGCTCAATCCACTCGAAGCCGTTATTCTTATACTCTGCTCCCTACCCGTTGCTTTATCCCTAGCCGTCACATGCAAAATTCCATTGGCATCGATATCAAATGTAACCTCAATTTGTGGAACTCCTCTCGGCGCTGGCGGTATACCATCAAGTATAAACCTTCCAAGTGTTCTATTATCTTTTGCCATCGGTCTCTCACCTTGCAATACATGTATCTCAACAGATGTCTGATTGTCCGCTGCTGTTGTGAATATTTCAGTTTTTCTTGTTGGGATTGTGGTATTCGCTGGAATTAAAACAGTCATGATACCACCAAGCGTCTCAACTCCAAGCGAAAGCGGAGTTACATCAAGCAAGAGAATATCTTTCTCCTCACCAGCGAGAACTGCCGCTTGGATCGCTGCACCTATTGCAACTGCTTCGTCTGGGTTAACACTCTTGTTCGGTTCCTTTTTAAAGAAATCACGAACTATTTGCTGGACTTTCGGAACTCTCGTTGAGCCACCAACGAGAATTACCTCATCGATATCATCAACTGTTAACTTCGCTCTTCTCAACGCTTCCTCACATGGTGGGATAAGCTTTTGCAACAAATCATCTATCAACGCTTCAAACTTCGCTCTCGTCAATGTCATCTGAAGATGTTTCGGTCCAGTGCTCGTCGCAGTAATAAATGGAAGATTAATCTCGGTCTCAAGTCTGCTTGAAAGTTCAATTTTCGCTCTCTCCGCTGCTTCTTTCAATCTTTGTAAAGCAATCGGATCCTTACGCAAATCTACACCCTCCTGCTTTAAAAATTCCTCAGCAATCCAATCAATAATCCTCTGATCAAAATCATCACCACCAAGATGTGTATCTCCACTCGTTCCCTTAACCTCAAAAACACCCTCACCTATTTCGAGAATCGAAATATCAAATGTTCCACCACCAAGGTCAAACACAGCGATTTTCATCTGCTTACCTTTCTTATCAAGTCCAAATGCAAGCGACGCAGCGGTAGGCTCATTGATAATTCTTCTAACATTTAATCCTGCGATTTCTCCAGCTTCTTTGGTTGCCTGTCTCTGAGCGTCATTGAAATAAGCTGGAACAGTTATAACTGCATCTGTAATTTTCTCACCAAGATATGCCTCAGCATCCTGTTTTAACTTTTGCAAAATCATAGCGGAAATCTCTGGCGGTGAATAAATTCTATCTCCAATCTGAACTCTTGCGGTATTGTTTGGTCCACGCACAACTTTATAAGGCACCCTCTTCGCCTCTTCGATCACTTCATCATAAAATCGTCCCATGAACCTTTTTATCGAATAAATTGTATTCTCTGGATTTGTGATCGCCTGCCTTTTCGCAGGATGCCCTACAAGTCTCTCACCAGTCTTTGTAAACGCAACAACTGATGGCAAAGTCCTCGGACCTTCTGAAGTTGGTATCACAACAATATCATTTCCCATCTTTACAGCAACTACAGAATTTGTAGTTCCAAGATCAATTCCAACAATTTTTCCCATGGTTTCTCACCTAGATATTTTGTTTTCGTAAAACTTAAAATTTTTCTGTAAATTTACTTATGCAAAGTCTATGCCAAGAAAAATAATTGAAAATCAAAGCCCTTTAAAATTCATTTTTACTTTCATCTGCTAAATTTTGGCATAAATTTGAAAAGATTTCAGAAATTTAAGCATTTTTGACTGATGAGAGTCAAAGCTACAGAAGAAAACATAAAACTTGCTGGGAAAATAATAAAAGAAGGTGGACTTGTAGCTTTCCCAACTGAAACAGTTTATGGACTTGGTGCAAATGCCTTGAATCCATACGCAGTCGCCAAAATTTTCGAAGTAAAAAAACGACCCACTTTTGACCCTCTTATAGTTCACATATCGAAAATCGAATGGCTTGAAAAACTTACAACCCAAGTTGATGAAAAAGCACTTAAATTGATTGAAAAATTCTGGCCTGGACCATTAACCCTCGTTTTACCTAAATCAAATATCGTCCCCGATATTGTCACCGCTGGCTTACCAACCGTTGCTATAAGAATGCCCTCACACAATGTTGCACTTGCATTGATTGAAAATGCTGAAACCCCGATTTCCGCACCAAGCGCAAATCCCTTTGGATATATCAGCCCAACAACCGCTGACCATGTCGAAAGAATGCTTGGCGATAAAATTGACCTAATCCTTGATGGTGGAAAATGTCCAATCGGCATTGAATCAACAGTTTTATCCTTAATCGATGAGGAGCCAAAAATTCTTCGACCAGGCGGTTTACCTGTTGAAGAAATCGAAAAAATCATAGGCAAAGTGAAAATTCAACCCAGCTCTGAAAAAATCCTTTCACCTGGACAATTAAAAAAACATTATTCACCCAAAACACCCGTCAGAATTTTTAAATCATTAGATGAGTTAAGTGAAATAAACGAAACAGAAAATGTAGGCATTCTCCTGTTTAAAAAAAATGAATTGAAAATAAAAGCAAAACATATCGAAGTCTTATCAGAAAACGGAGATTTAATTGAAGCAGCTGCAAATTTATTTTCAGCATTGCATCGTCTCGATGATTCAGGTGTGAGCGTAATCTATGCACAAGCGGTTACAGAAACAGGACTTGGACTTGCAATTATGGACAGATTGAGAAAAGCATCAGCACCCGCGGAGAATTGATTCTTCAACGCAACTATCTGCTTATCTCAAGTATCTTATATCTGACGATTCCAATTGGAACCTTGATCTCAACAATATCTCCAACTTGCTTTCCAAGCAATCCCTTGCCAATGGGTGATTTATTAGACACTTTTTTCTCAGCCGAATTTGCCTCATGAGTTGAAACAATAGTGTATTCAATCTCCTGATTTGTATCAAGATTTAAAACCTTAACCCGTGAATATAAATAAACTTTATCAGTTGGCAAATTTTTCGTATCTATAATTTTCACCTTTGCAAGAGTTTCTTCAAGTTTTTTAATTTTCATCTCAAGCATCTCTTGTTCCTGTTTCGCAGTTTCATACTCTGAATTTTCAGAAATATCACCGTGCCCTCTCGCCTCAGCTATCTTCCTTGCAACTTCAGCTCTTCCTTTTGTCTTTAGCTCGTTTAATTCTTTTAAAAGCTCTTCGTATTTCTCTCTGGACAAATGAACTATTTCATTCCTATCTTCTACCATTTTATAAATCACCAAATTTTGTTTTTACTTAAAACTTGTTGTTTCACCCAATGTTTCTTTAAAACTTCAAAAGCTGGTTTTCCATAGGGAGAAAATCCCATTTTCAAGAAATCAGCCATCAAATCAGCGTTCCAATTCCAAAAAAATATGCCATCAACAAAATCAACACTTGAAATTATATCAAGTGCAACCTCATAACATAAGCTTTGCTCCTCTAAATCCAACACATTTCCAACGCTCCACGGCTTCATACTTGCTCCATCAGTGGATGGATAACCTACCTCGGTAAAAATTAATTTCTTACCCGAATGATTTTCGCTAAACCAACTTTTCAAATCGTTCAAATAAGGTTGCCAACCGAGAACAAGGTCATCATAAACTGGATCAGTTTTGTTTGACACTGGAGCAAAAAAATCCACACCAATGTAATCAACCTTATCCCAAAAAGAAACATTCCTGTACTCATCAAAATTTGAAGCGTAGATAATTTTTCCAGTGTAAATTTTCCTCACGCTGTCAATTAATTCCGCCCATAAAGTTCTTTCGCCACTTAAAGACAAAAGCTCCGTCCCAACGCAAAACATCTCAACCCCAAGCATCTCACATATCCTTGCGTAATTCAAAACATACTTTGAATAATTTCTAAACCAAGCGGGAATATCCGACGGTTTTATCTTCGTCCTCGAGATATCATCATATGTGTCAAGATGAATTTTTAACATGACACCAAAATTTTTTGAATGAGCATATTGAACAATCTGAGAAATTGAATAGATGCTTGGAGTTTTGTTTGGATCGTCAATAATAAGCGTATCGTCTGGGCTTTTTTGATAAAGTGTGACAACTATTGAAACCAAATTTGCGCCAGAAGTCGCCATCGTGTCAAACGAATTTTTAGCGTAATCCATGGAATACTCCGTCCTCTTCCAAGAGGTGAAGTTAAAACCTCGCTTATAAATTTGAATTCTTTCTTTCATAGCTTCGTCTTTGATGTTGACAATAAAATTGCAACCATAAATAAAAAAGAACAGAATAAGAAGATAGTTTTTCCCAAGCACCCTCTTCATCAAACTTGCGTCCCGCCAACTGTGATTTCACTTACAAGAATTGTCGGCTGTCCAACACCAACTGGAACATATTGACCATCTTTTCCACAACTTCCAGTCCGTTTCTCAATTTCAAGGTCGTTGCCAACCCCGATTACTCTTTTCATTATCTCTGGACCATTTCCAATTAAATTCGCCCCTCGAATTTGATAAGTTATTTCGCCGTTTTCAATCAAATAACCTTCGTTTATCTCGAACACAAAATTCCCACTCACAATATCAACTTGCCCCCCGCCCAGCGATTTCGCATATATCCCATACTTAACACTTTTTATTAAATCATTTGGATCGTCCTTCCCCGCCTCAATGTATGTATTACGCATCCTTGGCAACGGATAGTATTTATAAGATTCCCTGCGACCGTTCCCAGTTGATTCAAGCCCCATAAGTTTTGCATTCAACTTATCAAGCATATAACCTCTCAACATCCCATTTTCAATCAAAACCGTTTTCATCATCGGCGTCCCCTCATCATCAATTGCAAGGGAACCCCTTGAGTTCGGAATCGTTCCATCATCAATTATCGTGACAAGTTCAGAACAAACCTTCTGCCCAATCTTTCCTGAATAAACAGAGATTCCCTTTCTATTGAAGTCTCCTTCAAGCCCATGCCCAACCGCCTCATGAACAAGGACACCACCCCAGCCAGATTTAATTACAACGGGAAAATTTCCAGCAGGTGCAGGTTTAGCCTTCAACTTTGAAACCGCCTGCATTGCGGATTCCATACCCATCTTCTCAGGCGAATGTTCAACCAAATAATCATATCCAAATCTTCCACCCAAATAACTTATCCCCATTTCACGCAACCCATCATCAATAGCAACCGATGTAATAAAAATTCTAAACAAAGAATCATCGCTTTCAACAAAAATCCCTTCGGAATTTGCTATCCAAAAATATCTTGTGCTTTCATAATAATTTATATCAACTTGTTTTATTCTTCCATCATAACTTCTGGCTGAATCGTTTGCACGTTTAATCCATTCGATTTTTTTGTCAACTTCAAGAAGGTAAATTGGCTTCTCAATTGAAAAGTTTTGCTTTGCCTTCCTTTTCTCCTCAAGGTTAACACTTGTGGGTCTTGAACTGTTATCGACAACATACGAAGCAACCTCTGCAACATTTAAAATTTTTTCAAAACTAAAATCATCCGTATAAGCATATCCAGTTTTCGCCCCAGATATAACTCTGACGCCAAGCCCTGAAGAAATCCCGTAGCTTAAATTTTTGATTTTATTTTCAGAAAGATTTATTGTCATTTCGGTCTTATATTCAAAATAAATTTCGCTAAATTCGCCACCTCTTGCGAGAGCTTTTTCAAGAACTTTTTTTATCTGCCAATGCTCAAGTATTTCAGGATACATAAACTTTATTTGCTCTCGTTGTTTTCTTTCTTTTCGTCCATCAAAATTAAATGCCCAAGCTTATCTCTTTTCGTCCTGAGATAATGGATGTTAACTTCGTTTGGTTGAATTTCAATTGGTACCCTTTCAACAATTTCAAGTCCATACCCAGCAAGTCCAACGATCTTCTTGGGGTTATTGGTCAAAAGTCGCATCTTTTTTATCCCAAGGTCAACAAGGATTTGAGCGCCGATTCCATAATCTCTTAAGTCAGGCTTAAATCCAAGCATTTCATTTGCTTCAACTGTATCTTTTCCCTCGTCCTGCAATCTATATGCTTTGATTTTATTCACAAGCCCAATTCCTCTACCTTCCTGCCTCATGTAAAGCAAAACTCCTCTACCCTCCTGCTCGATCATCTTCATAGAAGAATGAAGTTGATCTCCGCAATCACATCTAAATGAGCCAAAGACATCACCGGTCAAACATTCGGAATGAACACGAACGAGGACTGGTTCACCATCATCAACTTTCCCTTTGACAAGGGCAACGTGAACCTTTCCATCGGTCAAACTTTCATAAAGATGAAGTTCAAAGAAACCATATTTTGTGGGAAGTTTGGTAGTTGTGATCTTTCGGATAAGTTTTTCTCTTTTGAGACGATAACTTATAAGGTCTTTTATAGTTATAATTTTGAGTCCGAACTTTTTCGCAATTTTAAAAAGCTCAGGGACGCGAGCCATTGTCCCATCATCATTCATAATTTCACACAGCACGCCAGCTGGATAAAGTCCAGCAAGCCGTGCCAGATCAACAGCTGCTTCAGTATGTCCAGCTCTTCTCAAAACTCCGCCTTCAACAGCTTGAAGTGGGAAAACATGTCCAGGCTTTGCGAAATCCCCAGGCTTTGAATTGGGATCAACAATTGCTTGAATCGTCTTCGCCCTGTCAAATGCAGAAATCCCAGTTGTCGTTCCTCTAATGTAATCAACGCTCACAAGGAAAGCCGTGTTGTGCTTTGATGTGTTAAAATCAACCATTGGCTCAAGCTCAAGTTCACGGGCTCTCAGTTCCGTTATAGCGACGCAAATTAACCCACGACCATACTTCGCCATAAAATTAACAGCTTCAGGGGTTACCTTTTCAGCTGCAATTATAAAATCGCCTTCATTCTCCCTATCCTCATCATCAACAACTATGACAATTTTACCATTTTTAATATCCTCGATCGCTTCCTCTATCGTATTAAACCGCTCGATGGGCATCATATCTCACCTCCAAGGTTATCTTTATTAAAAAAATTTGGGACAGATTAACTCTGTCCCAATTAAAATTAAGTGCCGAAAATTTCCAGCAAAAATTAACCTTGTCCCTCACGGGTGACAGCTGCTATCGCAGCCTTTTCAAATTTTATCTTGACGCCATCATCGACTTCAATCAGAACCGTTTTATCATCAAGTCCAACAACCTTGCCATGAATTCCACTCGAAGTTATAACCTTGTCACCCTTCTTTAAAGACTCGATCAGTTTCTGATGCTCCTTCGCTCTTTTTTGCTGTGGCCTTATTATCAAAAAATAAAAGATCAAGAATATCGCGACAAACATTATGATCGTGCTGATCAAACTGCTGGTTGCATCCGGCTGAGCTTGAAATAAAAGAATCATACCTTTTACCTCCGAAATAACTTTGCTTCAAATTTAGTTATTTGAAAATAAAAAAATAAAACCAGAATTCAAAATTTACATCAAAACATCGTAACTATTTCATTTTCATACTCGGGAAAATAATGATTTATCTCGCGCAGGTTGAAACGCTTCAGAATCGATGTGTTCGGCTCACGATCAAGCAAAAACTCAAAAGAAAGATAAACAAGTTTCTCCGCGGTTATCTTGCCCTCTGTTAACTTTTTAAAATAATTCTCCTCAAGTGAAACGATATGCGTAGTTTGTGATTTCCCGGAAACCTTAACTTCAAATTCTGCAACTGGAAATGGCTTGATCTGTTTTACTTCGATCTGATAAGCCATGGTTATTTCACTTTTTATTTTAACGCAAGGAAAATATATCTGGCAAGAAAGACCAAGGTCAATATAATGATCATCCAATTTATTTCCTTAAACCTTCCACTGAACAATTTTACAACTGTGTATGATACAAAACCGAGAGCGATGCCATCCGCGATGCTAAATGTTAAAGGTATTCCAAGCATAGTTATAAACGCAGGTATTGAATCCGTAATGTCATCCCAATTTATGTTGATCACAGGCCTCACCATCATGCTCCCAACAATTATAAGAGCTGGCGCAGTGATCGGATGAAGAACATAACCCGGCTCAATCTCAATTCCACCGCCAATCAATTTAACAATCGGATAAAAGAAAAGCGAGATTAAAAAGAATAAAGCAACGAAAATCGATGTTAAACCAGTTCTCCCACCGACAGCAACTCCTGAAGCGCTTTCTATATAAGCCGTAACTGTCGATGTGCCTAACAAAGCTCCAAAGGTTGTACCAAGTGCATCAGACAAGAGCGCCCTCTCTGCCCGCGGGAGCTTCCCATCCTTCCCGACAAGCCCAGCTGCTTGCCCAACCCCTATCAATGTTCCAACAGTATCAAACAAAACCATATAAAGAAAAACTAAAACAGCAACAAGAAATGTAATGTCAAAAAAATTTGAAAAATCAAGTTTGAAAATCGCCGATTCCTTCACCTCTGGAAATGCAATCAACTTACCTTCAAACTTAACAATCCCCAAAATAATAGAAAGAACTGCCGAAAAAATTATTCCAATTAAAATTGAACCTCTCACACCGCGCGCCAAAAGAACAGATGTAAAAATTAAGCCAGCAATTGAAATCAAAACCTCAGCCCTGTGAATTTCACCAAGTTGTGGCAGGTGAGTTCCTGAGTTAATCTTTATGATACCAGCTTGAATAAAACCAATCAACGTGATAAAAAGTCCAATTCCAGTCGCTATTGAATTTTTCAAACATCCTGGCATCGCATCAATAACTGCTTCTCTCAACTTTACAAGCGAAAGAATACTAAACAAAACTCCAGAAAGAAATACAATTGCCAGGGCAGATTGCCAAGAAAGACCCATGCTTCCAACAACTGTGTAAGCAAAGAAAAAATTTTCACCCATCCCCGGGGCAAGAGCGATTGGATAGTTTGCAAGCAAAGCCATTATAACTGAACCGATCGCCGAACCCACGCAAGTTGCAATAAGCCCAGCTCCGAAATCAATCCCAGCATGAGATAAAACGACAGGTTGAACGAAAATGATATAAGACATCGTCATAAATGTCGTAACACCAGCAATAAATTCAATTTTGATGTTCGTATTTCTTTGGCTAAGTTGAAATACTTTTTCAAGCAGGTGTTTCATACCTGATGTTTTTGCTTGTTTTAAGTTGCCAATAAATTTATAATAAAAATTTCCCTCAAAATCAATCCGAGAAACCGACGCTTGACCCTTCAGGTTGCGTTTAAATTTTAATGTTTTTAAATTAAACAAAAAATTTACCCTGTTGAAACTTTCATGGCAAAGTTAGGTTACACAAACCCCGAAAAACTTGAAATTGATGTCGAGGTAGATCAACAACTCAGGCCATTAAGATTTGAAGATTTCGTCGGGCAGGAAAAAATAGTGAATAACCTTAAAGTCTTTATACAAGCAGCGAAAATGAGGGGCGATCCACTTGACCATGTTCTTCTCACAGGTCCACCGGGACTTGGAAAAACAACGCTTGCCTATATAATTGCAAATGAACTCGGCGTCGGGATAAAAGTGACATCAGGTCCCGTAATTGAAAAACCCGGCGATCTAGCTGGAATTTTAACAACGCTTGGCGATAGAGAAGTTCTTTTTATCGATGAAATACACCGTTTAAGCCCGATAGTTGAAGAATATCTTTATTCAGCAATGGAAGATTTTAAAATTGACATTGTAATTGATACAGGTCCAAATGCAAGAAGCGTTAAATTAAATCTTTCAAGATTTACACTCATTGGAGCAACAACAAGAGCAGGATTACTTACAGCTCCCTTAAGGGCTCGCTTTGGGATAAGCGCACGCCTTGACTATTATACCCCTGAAGAATTATGCCGAATTATAAAACGCTCAGCAAAAATTTTGCAAATTCAGATCACAGAAGAAGGAGCATATGAAATTGCTCGAAGATCAAGAGGAACACCGAGAATCGCAAATAGGCTGTTGAAAAGAGCAAGGGATTTCGCCCAAGCTGACGAAAAACTCGCTGAATATTCTGGAATCATAACGAAAGAAGTTGCTGAATATGCACTTAAAGCACTTGATGTCGATGAACATGGGCTCGACGATATGGACAAACGAATTCTTCTCACGATCATTGAAAAATATAACGGTGGCCCCGTCGGAATTGGAACAATCGCCATCGCCGTTGGAGAAGAAGAAGGAACGATTGAGGAAGTTTATGAACCATATCTAATTCAAGAAGGATTTATCAAAAGAACCCCAAGGGGAAGGGTCGCAACAGAACTTGCATATAAACACTTTGGTTTCATAAAAACAAAATCCGAAAAACAACCGGGTTTATTTGATAACTAAAAAGGGAAACTTTAATGTCAAGAAAACAATATTCGCTCCGCAGAACTTATATAGGTCGCCTTCCCGAAGGAGCTGACCTTCTTGAAAGCATTACGAGAATTTGTAAAGAAGAAAACATAAGGATTGGCAAAATAACCGCAATAGGAGCAGTTAAAAAAGCGGTGATAGCTTTTTATGACCAAGTAGAAAAAAAGTATCATAACCTTGAACTCGACCAAGAAATGGAAATTGTAAGTTGTATTGGAAATGTGAGCGTCTTAAATGGACAACCGTTTGTTCATTGCCACATAGCACTTGCTGATAATCAGGGTAAATGCTTCGGCGGCCATTTGATGATGGGAACCGAAATTTTCGCATGTGAACTGATAATAGAAGAATTTGAAGGGGAGCCACTTGAAAGAGTCTACGACGAAAAAAGTGGTTTGAGCTTATGGCATCCAGCGTCAATTTTAATGGAATAAAAACAATTTAAAAAATCTTATGCCATTTGAACTCAAAGATAAAGATTTGATCTCAATCCAGCAAGCCCGCGAGCTTATCGCCAAGGCGAAAGACGCATTCCTTGAATATAAAAATTACCCCCAAGAACAAGTTGACAAAATCGTCAAAGCAATGTTTGAGGCTGGATACGAAGCATCGGAAAGACTCGCAAAGCTTGCAGTCGAAGAGACAGGAATTGGGAAATGGGAAGACAAAAAATTGAAAAATGAATTCGCGACGAAATTCACATACGAATCAATAAAAGATTTAAAAACTGTTGGCGTCATAAATTACGATAAATCAAAACGAGTTGTTGAAATCGCTGAACCAATGGGGGTGATAGCTGCACTTATCCCGACGACGAACCCAACTTCCACTGCGATGTTTAAAGCACTAATCTCAGCCAAGACTAGAAATGCCCTTGTCGTAAGCCCGCACCCAAGAGCTGTGAAGTGTACCTATGAAGCAATTCAAGTGATGCAAACCGCTGCTGAAAGAGCTGGTGCACCAAGAAATTTATTTCAGTGCTTGACCGAGGTTACAATTGAGGGAACGATGGAACTTCTCAAACATCGCGATGTTTCGCTTATACTTGCAACTGGAAGCACCCAAATGGTCAAAATGGTATATAGCATTGGAAAACCAGCCTATGGTGTTGGCTCTGGAAATGTCCCAGCCTTTATTGAGAGAACCGCGAATATAAAGAAAGCAGTTGCTGACATAATTTTTGGAAAAACATTTGACTATGGAACCCTTTGCTCCGCTGAAAATGCTGTCGTATGCGACTCCCCGATAAGAGAACAAGTGATCTATGAATTCAAAAAACGAGGCGCTTACTTTTGTAACCCAGATGAAAAAGCAAAACTTGAAAAAATCATCTTAACACCACAAGGTGGGATAAACCCTGAAATAGTCGGAAAGCCGGCTGCATATATAGCTCAAAAAGCGGGCTTCTCCGTCCCTGAGCAAACAACTGTGTTAATAGCTGAACTTGAAGGCGTTGGCAAGCAATATCCCCTATCCGTTGAAAAACTTTCTCCAATTCTTGCTTTCTACACAGTTGACGGTTGGAGGGAAGGCTGCCACAAATGCATTGAGCTTCTTGAGTTCGGTGGGCTTGGACACACAATGGTTATACACTCAAGCGATCCCGATATAATTACGAAGTTCGCACTTGAAAAACCAGCATTTAGAGTTCTCGTCAACACCGTCGCTGCCCTTGGCGCTGTAGGTTATACGACAGGTCTTGACCCATCTATGACGCTTGGACCCGGAACGCTCGGACATTCGATCATTTCAGAAAATGTCACAGCAAAACATCTTATCCAGATAAAACGACTCGCTTATGAATTGCTCCCAATCCATGATATTGAAGGAAACAAAGTTCAAGTTCAAGACTCTAAAAGATTCTCATCCCAAACTTTGAAAATGGAGGCAAAAAGCATAATTGAAGAAATCGAGGAAAGAATACGTTTAAAGGCTGGAAATCCACCGGTAGGCTCTGAACAAAAGCCTTATCCAATGCCAAGCCACGGCGCTGAAAAAATTTATGGCACAGGGATCACAGAAGAACAGATAGAAAAGATAATAAAAGAATTTCAATCCCAACTTCCAAACAAGTGAAGATGAAGTTTGAAGTCGCAAAGCTCTCTCTTGATCACAGAAAATTAAATCAAAGCTTTTACCTTCAGCCTACGCTTAAAGTTGCCCGCGAATTACTTGGTAAAATCATTGTAAGACAGCTCGATGGCAAAATTCTGGCTGGAAGAATTGTTGAAACTGAAGCCTATGTAGGCGAAAATGACCCCGCATGCCATGCTTACGGAGGGATGACGCCAAGAAATAAAATAATGTATTTACCTGGCGGACATGCTTATGTTTATTTTACATATGGAATGCACTATTGTTTCAATGTTGTAACAGAAAAAGAAGGTTTCCCTGCAGCTGTTTTGATCAGAGCGGTTGAACCAATTGAAGGAATTGAGATAATGAAAAAATTTCGAAATACAGACGACATTTACAACTTGACAAATGGACCTGCAAAATTTTGCCAAGCGTTTAAAATTGACAAAAGCTTAAACGGCGTATCCTTGCTTGGTGATGAAATCTTCATAATCGATCCCGGCATTGAGATGCAATTTAAAATTGGACGAAGCCAACGAATTGGAATAAGCGTAGGGACGGATAAAAAATGGAGATTTTTTATTCAGGGGAATCCCTTCGTTTCAAAAGTTAAAATAAAACCAAGGATTAAAAATGTCAAATAAAGTTTTACACGAAGCAAAAATTCGGGATAAAATTATTCGAATAGTTCACGGCGACATAACAGAAGAAAATGTTGATGCAATTGTAAATGCAGCAAATGAATACCTTAAACATGGTGGTGGAGTTGCAGGCGCGATCGTCCGAAAAGGTGGATATGAAATCCAGGAGGAAAGTGATAAAATTGGATATGTCCCAACGGGAAGCGCAGCGATCACCGGTGCTGGCAAATTGCCTGCAAAATTTGTTATTCATGCAGTCGGACCCGTCTGGAAAGGTGGAAAAAGCCAAGAAGATGAAAAATTGCAAAGTGCTGTTTTATCAAGTTTAAAAATAGCACACGAAAGAAAATTGAGATCAATCTCATTCCCTGCAATAAGCGCTGGCATATTTGGATTTCCAAAAGAAAGATGTGCTAAGATCTTAATCGAAACCGCTGTAAAGTTTCTGGAAGAAAACCCACACACAAGCATAGAAGAGATAAGATTTTGCCTTTTCGATGAACCCACTTTAAATGCATTTGTTGAAGAGTTTAAACAAAAATTTCAAAAATCATAACAATCTGCATGTAAAACCAAATTCATATCACCATATGAAAAAAGACTACACCATATTCATCACAAGACAAATTCCCGAAGCAGGGCTCCAAATCCTACGAAAAAATTTTAAAAATGTCATAGTCAATACAAAGGACAGGAATTTAACCCATGATGAACTCGTCAAAAACGTTCGCGGTGTCGATGCTCTGCTTTGTCTTTTAAATGATAAAATAGATGCTGAGGTTATCAAAAACATGGATAAGTGTAAAGTTATTTCCAATTATGCAGTTGGCTTTAACAATATTGACATCGTCGAAGCGACCAAACGCGGAATAGTTGTGACAAACACCCCTGGAGTTTTAACGGATGCAACCGCAGATCTCACATGGGCTCTTATACTTGCGGTAACAAGGCGGATAATCGAAGCTGACAAATTCGTCAGGAAGAAAAAATTTAAAGGATGGGCTCCGATGCTTTTGCTTGGAACCGAGCTTGCTGGCAAAACTCTTGGAATAATTGGTGCAGGTAGAATTGGAACTGCTGTTGGTTTAAGAGCGAAAGGATTTAAAATGAAAGTCCTTTACTTTAACACAAATCGAAACGAAACACTTGAAGAAGAAGTCGGAGCTAAAAAAGTATCGCTTGACACACTACTTAAAAACTCAGATATAATCACAATCCATGTTCCCCTGACACCAAAAACGCGACACTTAATTGGCGAAAGAGAGATAAAACTGATGAAGAAAACCGCATATCTCATAAACACATCGAGGGGAGAGGTCGTCGATGAAAAAGCTTTGATAAAAGCCCTCAAAAATAAAAGAATTGCTGGGGCTGGGCTTGATGTCTTTGAACAAGAACCTTTTGTCCCAGATGAACTACTTAAACTTGAGAATGTCGTTTTAACACCCCACATCGGAAGCGCAACCTTTGAAGCGAGAACAAAAATGGCTATAGTCGCTGCAGAAAACATCGTTAAAGTTTTAACAGGTAAAATACCAGCAAATGTTGTAAATCCAGAAGTTCTAAAATCCAGCAAGCTATAATATCTTTGTTTGAAATTTTTCCACCTTTTGTTTAACTTACTTACGGTAGAAAAACAAAATTCAAAACCTATCATGACTAATAATGCACATCCTTTTAAAGAAGCAATTTCAACAATTACAGTTGCCAGAAAAAAACTCAAAATTTTCAAACTACCCTGGCTCGAAGAGCAAGGATTTACAAAGATCTCAAAGCTTCCATACTCAATACGAATCCTTCTTGAAAATATGCTTCGCAACTGTGACGGTTATCTCGTCACAGAAGAAGATGTAAAAGCAATTGCCTCATGGCAACCCAAGCCACCATTACGAGAAATCCCATATATGCCCGCAAGGGTTCTTCTTCAAGACTTCACAGGTGTGCCTTGCGTTGTTGACCTCGCAGCAATGCGCGATGCAGTTAAACGACTTGGCAAAGACCCAAAAATTATAAATCCCCTTAAACCCGTTGATCTCGTAATTGATCATTCGGTTCAAGTTGAATACTTTGGAACATCTTATGCGTTTGATTGGAACGTAAAGAGGGAATTCGAACTCAACAAAGAGAGATATATACTTCTAAAATGGGCTCAAAAATCATTCAAAAACTTTAGAGTTGTCCCGCCAGGAACGGGAATTGTTCACCAGGTAAATCTTGAATATCTTTCAAAAGTTGTTCAAGTTGAAAATGGATTTGCTTTCCCCGATACGCTTGTTGGAACTGACTCGCATACAACAATGATAAATGGACTTGGAGTTCTCGGATGGGGTGTTGGAGGAATTGAAGCGGAAGCTGTTATGCTTGGACAACCTTATTACATAACGATTCCAGAGGTCATCGGCGTCAAGTTAACAGGTGAGCTTCCAGAAGGAGTAACTGCAACTGATCTTGTCTTGACAATTACAAACGTTCTCCGCAAAAAAGGGGTAGTTGAGAAATTTGTAGAATATTTCGGACCAGGTGTATCTAAACTCTCCGTCGCTGACAGAGCAACTATCGCAAATATGTCTCCCGAATATGGCGCAACATGTGGCTTCTTCCCAATAGATAATGAGACGATCAACTACCTAAAGTTAACAGGACGAGAGAACATCGCTAAGATAGTTGAAGTTTATGCCAAAGAACAAGGTCTTTTCAGATATGATGACTCGCCTGAGCCTGAATATACAGATGTAGTGGAAATCGATATGAGCCAAATTGAACCAACGCTTGCTGGACCAAGCAGGCCCCAAGATAAAGTTTTACTCCGCGAAATAAAACCACACTTTGATAAGGTTCTAAAGGAAAACTATAAAATTAACGATGAACAAAAAAAGACAGTTGAAATTCAATTTCGCAATCAAAAAGTTGAGTTAACTCACGGTTCCGTTGTGATCGCAGCTATAACATCCTGCACAAATACATCAAATCCAACTGTTTTAATTGGCGCTGGGCTTCTCGCTAAAAAAGCGGTTGAAAAGGGATTAACAGCAAAACCTTATGTTAAAACAAGTTTAGCCCCAGGCTCAAGAGTTGTGACAGAATATTTACAACAAGCTGGACTTATGCCGTATCTTGAAGCCCTTGGTTTTCACCTTGCTGGATATGGCTGTACCACATGCATAGGAAACAGTGGTCCCCTTCCAGAACAAATTTCAAAAGCAATCACTGAAAATAACCTAGTCGTAACCGCCGTTTTGAGTGGAAACAGAAACTTTGAAGCTCGGATTCATCCACTTGTCAAAGCAAATTATCTTGCTTCGCCACTCCTTGTTGTCGCCTATGCTATCGCTGGAAAAATAGATATTGACTTCAACAACGAACCCATTGGTTATGACCCGAATGGAAACCCAGTTTATTTAAAGGATATCTGGCCAAGTCAAGATGAGATCAACGAAACAATAAACAAAGTTCTTAGCTCAAAACTTTTCAAGAAAAAATATGCTGATGTCTTTGAAGGAAATGAATATTGGAAAAACATACCGATCACGGAAAGTGAACTTTTTGAATGGGATCCAAACTCAACTTACATCCAAAACCCACCATTCTTTGAGAACCTAAAACTTGAGGTAGAACCTCCCAAAGATATAACCAATGCATATTGCCTTGCGGTATTCGGCGATTCCATCACAACGGATCACATCTCACCTGCTGGTTCGATCTCGGAGAATAGCCCTGCTGGGAAATATCTAATCGAGCGAGGCATTCCAAAATCTGAATTCAATACATTTGGAGCAAGAAGAGGTGCTCACGAAGTGATGATGCGTGGAACTTTCGGAAATGTAAGAATAAAAAACCTAATGCTCCCTGGTGTTGAAGGTGGTTGGACAATCTACATACCAACAGGCGAAAAGATGTTCATTTACGATGCAGCCATGCGCTACAAACAAGAAAACCGACCACTTATTGTAATAGCAGGAAAGGAATACGGAACTGGAAGCTCACGCGACTGGGCTGCTAAAGGTACCTACTTACTTGGTGTAAAAGCTGTCATCGCTGAAAGTTTCGAACGCATACATAGAAGTAATTTAGTTGGAATGGGAGTCCTACCGCTTCAATTCAAAGAAGGCGAAAATCGAGAAACACTTGGTTTAACTGGCTTTGAAGAATACACAATTGAAGGAATTGCCGAAAACCTTTATCCAAGAAAAATATTAAAAGTAACCGCGAAGTCGAGTGACGGTTCAATTAAAACCTTTGAAGTTATCGCCCGCCTCGATACCCCAGTCGAGGTTGAATACTATATAAACGGTGGGATAATGCAAACTGTCCTACGAAAACTACTTAAAAATTCAAAATAAATCAATAAAAAGCAGGGGTGTTTTACCCCTGCTTTAGATTAATAAATTCTAATCTTGCAAAACTTGACAAATTGATTTTAAAAGTGTATATTATAATTGCAAATAGTAATCGTTATCATTTAAAACAAAAATTAAAGGAGTAAAGCTATGGCGAAATCACTTGCTGGAACCAAGACGCTTGAAAATCTCAAGGCTGGTTTTGCCGGGGAATCCCAGGCAAATCGTCGTTATCTGTATTTTGCCCGTCAAGCAGACATTGAGGGTTATCCTGATATCGCTGGTGTCTTCAGGGATACTGCCGAGGGTGAAACAGGGCACGCTTTTGGGCATTTTGATTTCTTGAGACAATATGGAGCTGGCGATCCCGTCACGGGCGAGCCTGTTGGAGACACAGTTGCAAATCTCAAATCCGCAATCGCTGGCGAAACGTATGAATACACCGAGATGTATCCAGGATTTGCTAGAACAGCGCGTGAGGAAGGATTTGATGATATTGCTGAGTGGTTTGAGACTCTTGCACGTGCCGAGAAATCTCACGCAACGAGATTCCAGAAGGCACTTGAAAGCTTAACGGGAGCTAAATAATTCCAAAAGCAACGGGGCTTCCCAAAGCCCCGCTTTTTTTATTTTTAAAACAAAACTAAGGGAAAGCACATGGTCTTTGATTTAAAAGACCCCAAATTTTGGGATGAAGAAGCCCTTTTTAAAGAAATGCACCGCATATTTGACATCTGTAATGGTTGTCGTCTTTGCTACAATCTTTGTCCATCATTTGAGTTTCTATTCAAAAAAATTGACGAAACAGACAACTTAGACGATTTAACAAAACAGGATTATTACAAGGTTGTTGAACTTTGTTATGACTGTAAACTTTGTTTCCCAAAGTGTCCCTATACCCCACCCCATCACTATGAACTTGATTTTCCAAGATTGATGTTAAGAGCGAAAGCTGTAAAAGCCAAAAAAGAAGGAATACCTTTACGTGACAAAATTCTTGGACAAGCTGACTTAATAGGAAAACTTGGTAGCAAATTTTCGGGTTTGATCAATCTAGCTAATCGCCTGAAAATAAGCAGAGTTTTAATGGAGAAAACACTCGGAATTCACAGAGAAAGAAACTTGCCCGAGTATCACAGTGAAACATTTGAAAAGTGGTTTAAAAAATATGCAAAGCAAAATGGAAAGAAAGAAGCTAAAAATGGAAAGGTAGTTTTGTTTTATACATGCACTGTAAACTACAACGAGCCCGAACTCGGTAAGGCAATTTTGAAAGTTCTCGAGCATAACGAAGTAGAGGTTATCGTTCCAGAACAAAAATGCTGTGGGATGCCGTTCCTTGATGGTGGGGACATTGATTCAGCAGTCAAAAATGCAAAATTTAATGTTAACTCACTTATCAGATATGTAAAACAAGGCTACGATATCGTGATACCAGCACCTACATGCAGTTATATGCTTAAGCAAGAATATACTATGCTTCTTCCAGATGATGAAGATGCAAAGTTAATTGCTCAACATACTTATGACGTCTCAGAATACCTGATGAAGTTACATAGGGAAGGAAAATTGAAAACCGATTTTAAAAATCCACAAGGTAAAATTATCTATCACTTGCCATGCCATCTCAAGGCACAAAATATCGGTTATAAATCACGAGATTTGCTCGAATTAATACCTGGAACAGAAGTTGAAATGATTCAGAGATGCTCAGGGCATGATGGGACATGGAGCATGAAGAAAGAGTTTTTTGAAATGTCGCTGAAAGTTGGTAAGCCGATCTTTGATAAAATAAATCAGAGCGATGACACGCAACTTGTTGTCTCTTCCGACTGCACGCTTGCACAATTACAAATTCAAAAAGGAACTGGGAAAAAAGGCTTGCATCCAATTCAAATTCTTTATAACGCATACGGTTTAAACGAAAAATAAAACAAAAACAAGAGAAAAGCCATGAAGCCGAATATCGGAATCTCAGAAAAAAATCTCGAAGGCGTAATTAAAATTCTAAGCACCTTGCTCGCAGATGAATACGTGCTTTACACAAAAGCGAGAAACTACCACTGGAATGTGGTTGGAATGCAGTTCAATGAATTGCACAAATTCTTTCAATCGTTGTATGAAGAACTAAATGAATATGTTGACGATGTAGCTGAAAGAATACGAACGCTCGGTGGTAATGCCGTTGCAACTTTGAAAGAATTTCTTGAACTTACAAGATTAAAAGAACATCCAGGCGAATATCCCGACGCCAAAACAATGCTCTCAAATCTTCTTAATGATTATGAAACCATTATAAGAAACTTGAGAGACGATATAGTGACCGTTGGAGAAAAATATCAAGATCTTGGAACGGCTGACTTCTTAACAGAGCTTATGGAAAAACATGAAAAAACTGCTTGGATGTTAAGATCATTTTTATCATAAGTGAGAAATGTCAAGATGGGGGTTTTATCCCCCATCTTTTCAATTGAGACAAAACTGAGCTAAAAACAAAAACTTAAAATAAAATGAAGAAGATTGAACTCTCAGAGGTAAAAAACATATACGAATACGAAAAAATAAGGGAAGACTTTAGAAGATATATCATCGATTTGAAGAAAAAGCGCAGGGTTGAAGTCGGAAATAGGGTCTCGCTTGTGTTTGAAAATAGAGACACCGTGCTTTTCCAAATTCAGGAGATGATGAGAGCGGAAAGGATGGTTGATGATAACGAAATAAAATTTGAAGTTGATACATATAACGAGCTGATCCCAGAAAGAAATGAATTGAGCGCAACGCTTTTCATTGAAGTCGATGATCCACAACTTTTGCGTCCTGTTCTTGATAGTTTTATAGGACTTGACAGGGGTAATCATGTCTACTTGGAAATTGGAAATAAACACAAAATTTATGCTGAATTTGAAGAAGGTCATAGCAAAGACGATAGAATAAGCGCCGTTCACTTTATAAAATTTAAATTTAAGCCCGAACAGATTGAAGACTTTAAAAATTTTGAAAATGAAGTTAAAATCGTAATTGATCATCCAAATTATAAAGCCTTCTCAATCATAAACCCCGAAACTCGAAATGAATTAATCAAGGATTTAGAATCCAATTAAAATTCAGAGGTAGTTATCGATGGCAAGTCGTAGAGGTAGTAAACAAAGAGAAGCGATTCTGAGAATTTTACAGAATACAGATATCCATCCGACGGCTGATTGGATTTACGAACAAGTTCGCAAGGTGATACCGAATATAAGCCTTGGAACTGTATATAGAAATTTAAATCTTTTGAAAGATGAGGGATTGATTCGTGAGGTGACAATCCACGGTTCTTCAAGTGCAAGATACGATGCGAATCTTGAACCGCATTATCACTTCATTTGTTTAAAGTGTAACTCTGTGTATGATCTCCCAATTCGGGAAAATAGCTTAAATCTTGAAACTTTTCTTGCTGGGCGGAATTTTAAAGTTAAATTTACAAAACTGGATATCTTTGGACTCTGTGATAAATGTCTAATAGATGAATCAAACTAAATTGAAAGGCGACCTTTGCAAGGTCGCCTTTTTTATTTTGATTTATGTCACAACTTCCTTAACGGGGCTTGATATTTGTTTTTAATTTGCTTAAAATAATTACTAGGCAAGTAAAAAATTAATTCGTGAGGTCAAATCATGAGCAAAACTTTATCCCTTGGCTTTTTCTTAATTCTTTTTTATTCACTCCTTTTCTCACAAGATGTTGAAAAAGCGGTCAAGCGAATGACACAGCCTGAAGTTATGGTTGTGATTGACGAATTCGTAGATGGCAATTTCACCGGCACAAGGACAATCGCATCCAGCATTGAAAATGAATTATTGAAAGAGGGTTTTAAAGTAATTGATTATCACGCTTTTGAAAGCATACGGGCAAAGGAACTTGAACAAGCAGAGGGGGATCCAGAAAAGGCTAAAGAATACGAAAATCGCTTCGGGGCTGAGATCATAGTCCTTGGGTATGCAAGCGCAGAATACGGTGGTGAATCCGAATTTTACGATGTAAAACAACATAAATATACAGGACAAGTTGACATAAAGATAATTTATACCGACACAGGTGAATTGATAGGTTCGCTGACTGCAAGCGATAGAAAATTTGGGCAGGATAAGAGAGGAGCAGTTAATTCATTGTTTAGATCTCTTGCCAATAAAGTCGCAAAAGATGTTGTTGCAAAAATCAAGGAAAGGGCAAAGGAAGAAGAACAAATCAAGAAATTTGAAATTGCAGTTTATGGTATCTCCCAAGATAAAGCGATGCAAATTGAATCAGAACTTCAGAAGTTCATCCCTTCGATCAAAGCATTAAAATATAAATTTTTCGACACAAATGTTTTAGTTTTCGATGCCCTGATTGTAAATGAAGACCAATTCAGAAAAGAACTTGCAAATTATGGAAAGTTAAAAATTATTAAATTCACACCAAAGCGATTAACATTATCTCCACCTGAGAAGGAAACAGAAGCGAAAACAACCGTTGGTGAGGTATCTCTTGTCATAACTGATTTTTCAATTCTTCCAATCTTCCCATCCCAATATAACTTTTATGCCACCAATCCAATTGGAAAGATTACCGTCGAGAATTCTTCAAAAAGCGAAATTCGAAATGTTAAGGTTTCAGTTTTAATTCCAGAATTTATGAAAATGCCAAGTGAAATTATCTTGCCAAAAGTAAATCCAAATTCTCAAGAGACAATTTCGGTTCCCGTGACTCTTGATATCTTCTCACTTTTAAAATTAAGCGAAAACATAACTTCTCAGGCACAGGCTAAAATTAGCTATATAGTTGGTGGAAAAACACAAGAGAGGAGCTTAACAAAACCAGTTTCAATTTTTAACCGCAATGCAATCTCATGGAGGATTCCCGAATCTGTTTGTTCTTTCGTAACGCCGAATGATGAAGTTGTCAAGGAATTTGCAAGGTCTGTTCTTGGTTCAGTGAATCTAACTAATCAAGAACTGCCGAGAAACATTTTCAATGCGATGGTTATTTACAATTCGGTTCGCACATACGGAATAAAGTATGTGTCCGACCCATGGAAGGTTGCTGGAAATGAGATACTTGACAATGTTTATTTCCCAAGAGAACTTCTATATTACAAAACAGGAGATTGCGATGATCATGCAATTTTGTTAGCATCTTTGCTTGAAAGCATCGGAATTAGAACAGCATTTATCTTAACATCAGACCATATCTTCATGATGTTTGACACAGGGATACCATATAAGAACGTTCATCTTGTGAGTTTAAACCAGTATGATTACATAATCTACGATGGCGATGTATGGCTTCCAATTGAAACGACGCTTATAACTGAACCTTTTGCAACAGCTTGGAAAACTGGGGCTGAGCAATACTATAAACTCAGCGGTGAGGGGAAAGTCAAAACTGACCCGAAGTCTGGCATATCCCTTGTCAAAAGTGGAAATGTTTATATCATCGATACACACATGGGATGGAAGTATTTCCCACCTGTAAATGTTGAGGGATTGGCTAAACCCCAAACTAAGCCAGATATATCCATAGTTGCTTCAACAACGCAAGCTGATATCTCAGCGTTTATAGAAACTTACAAAAAAACATTAGGCGATGTGGTGAAATCACTCGTCAACCAAGGGGATGAAATTTCAATGAACAAGCTCGCAAAAATTTTCGTTCTTTTCGATAAATATGACGAAGCTGAAAAATTTATTTCAAAGTTCTCAAGCCCAGTAACTTACAATTCGCTTGGAAACATTTACTTCCTCAAGAACGAGCCACAAAAAGCACTGGAATTTTACAAAAAGAGCACAGACCTTGACCCCAACGATGGTGGTGTATATCTCAACACTGGGCTTTTGCTATATTTGAATGATGACCCAGAAACAGCGAGGCAATTCTTTGAACTTGCAATATCAAAATTCGAATCGCCAGAGAAAGCATACGAAGTTCTCGGCATTGAAGACATTCTGAAGGAACTTGGGGAGGTTGCAGCTGAGAAAAAAGATATATCAAAGAAACAGATTTCAAAGGAAGAGCTGAAAAAATTAATTCAAGAAGCTTCAAAAACATCTGCACAGCAAACTAAAAAAGGGAAGGAATATAAAAAAGAAGAAATCTTTGAAAAAGGGCAGAATGTTTTCGTGTTTGGAGGAAGAAGAGGGGCCGACCCAACTCAACTGCAAACAGTTAAATCATTGCTCTACTGGAAATTTTAACCGTAAATCTTTGGACATTGGGAATTACCTTACCCCTTACGCAAATATTGCATCGCCTTGCGCAAGTAAGCCGACAGCGATTTATATTTTGAGTTTTGAATCCACAAACTTAAATTTATGTGAAGCTCAAATTTTAAGCATAAAACTTCTAACTAGGAAAAGATGAGGCTTTTCAGCAAGAAACGAATTCAATATGCCCCCTTTGGAATACTCTTTGCAACGATTTCAATTCTTCTAACACTCTTTTTATTTAAGACCGATATCTTTGGTAGTTTTTTTAAAGCACTTGAATATAAATCACTTGATATGATGTTCAAAACCCGTGGACCTATCCTTCCGAACCCCAATTTGATAATTGTCAAAATCGATGAAAGAGAACTTATTGATTTTAATTATCCCATTCCACACAACATCACTGCCCAAGCAATTTATTACATGACCGAAGCTGGAGCAAAGGCTATAGGCATAGACCTTTTCTTAAACAAGCAAAGTGATGAAAATTTAAATAACCTTCTTGTTTATACCGCTGAACATTCAAATGTTTTCCTTGCGGTTGGACCATATAGACCTTCGGGAATAAGTGACGATGAGCTTGATTTTTACATTGATAGTCTTGTTCATTATAAAGTAAAACATTGGGGAGTTCCAATTCAACCTGAATTAAAACAATACTTTCATCGCTCCGTTACATTTGCTGGAAAATCATTTGATGAACTTGTTGAGGCTTCAGCTGGAATTGGGCATGTTGCAATTTTGCCAGATCCATTCGATGGGGTTCAGCGTCGTGTTCCACTCTTTATTGAATACGCTGGTAGAGTCTATCCATCACTTGGTCTTGTCCTTGCGCTTGAATATCTTGGAATTGATTATCGAAAAGTTAACATCGTTAAGAAAAGAAATGAAATAATCTTTGATTTTGATGGCTTCAAAATCCCAACGAGTTTGAAGTCGGAACTTTTTATAAACTACGCTGGACCAGATACAATCTTCAGACAAGTTTCGCTTTACAAGGTAATTGAAGCTGGGGTAAAGGGTGACCATGAATTTCTTTCACAGTTTAAAAACGCAATTGTAATAATCGGACCGACGGCACGTTCACTTGGGGATCTTGGACCAAATCCATTTTCCGAGAAATCGCCCAACATTTTTATTCACGCAAATGTGTTTAACACCATTGTGTCTCAAAATTTCATACGTCCTGTAAGCTGGCGTGTTCAGATTTTTATTATGATAGTTTTAACGATGATAGTTGGTTTGTCAGGTTTTGTGACGAAATTTCGCAATAGTTTGATTTTAACAATTTCAATTTTAATTGGTTATTTCGCTTTTTCCTTTCTTTCATTTACACAATTTCTGCGATGGTTTTATAATGCTGAGCCAATGCTTGGAATTCTAATATGTTACATATCATCCGTGAGCTTTTTAACTTTCAGGGAAAATAAGCAAAAGCAACAAATAAGGAGCATGTTCGAAAAATATGTTGACGCATCTGTTGTCGATAAACTTATTGAAAACCCAGAGCTTATGGCTCTCGGTGGCGAAGAAAGAGAACTTACAATTTTATTCAGTGATATCCAGGGCTTTACGACGATGAGCGAAAAATTAACACCGCACGAACTTGTCACATTGCTCAATGAGTTGCTCGATGAACTCTCCATCATCATCTTCAAAAATAAGGGCACAATAGATAAATATATTGGCGATGCGATAATGGCTTTCTGGGGAGCTCCCATACCAGATGAAAATCATGCTTATAACGCCTGCGTCACCGCACTTGAAATGCAGGAAAAATTAAAAGAATTACGCGAGAAATGGAAAAAACTTAAAAGACCTGAAATAAAAATGAGAATAGGAATTAACACAGGCAAGGTGATAGTTGGAAATATGGGTTCAAAAATTAAATTCAATTACACAGTCGTTGGGGATGATGTTAATCTTGCTTCCCGACTTGAAGGAGCAAATAAAGAATATGGAACAAACATTATGATAGGCGAATCAACTTATAAAAAGGTAAAAGATAAATTTATTTGCAGAGAACTCGATCTACTTGTCGTCAAAGGAAAAACAGAACCTGTTAGAGTCTATGAGCTGATTGCTCCAGTTAATGATACTTTGCCCGATGAAATGAAAAAATTCCTGGAAATTTATCACGATGGACTTGAACTTTACCGCTCAATGGAATGGGATAAAGCAATTGATAGATTTACAAAAGCACTCGAAATCTATCCAAATGATTTCACATGTAAACTATATATCCAACGCTGTCTATATTTTAAAGAGTCTTCCCCACCCCCAAATTGGACTGGTGTGTTTGTGATGCAAACTAAATGATGCCAAAGTTTCCATTCATGGAATTTAACGAGAAAACAATTTCAACAAACCTTGGAACAAAGGTTTTCGGTCAGAGGATTCTTTTCTTCAAGAGCATAAAATCAACAATGGATTATGCGAAAAAAATTGCCGAAAGAGATGAACCAGAAGGAACAGTAGTGATAGCTGATTATCAATCGCATGGACGGGGAAGATTTGGAAGGATATGGAAGGCAAATCCAGGGGAAAACATACTGATGTCAATAATCCTACGCCCAAAGATCCCGTTAGAAAGATTTTCCATCTTCCCCTTTTTATCTGCTGTAGCCGTCGCAGAATCAATTGAGAAAAATGCAAATATCAAAGTAACAACAAAGTGGCCTAATGATCTGCTTATAAATGGCAAAAAGTTCTGCGGAATTTTAATGGAAGCATCGATAACTGCAGAAAGCGGCGATTTCATAATTCTTGGTATTGGAATAAATGTTAATCAAAGCGAATTCCCCCCAGAGATTCGCGATTATGCAACCTCGCTATATCTTTCGACGGGTAAAATCTACGACAGAACCGAGCTTGTTAAAGACATACTTCGACAGCTTGAAATTAACTACGAAAACCTGAACAAAAGTAATGATTTTAAATCTGTGTTTGAAAGGTGGAAGAAAAGATGCAAGATGCTTGGGAAAAAAATAAAAGTGATACAGGGTGGAAAAGAGATAACTGGAAAAGCAATTGATGTCGACGATATGGGATTTCTCTTGTTGGAAGATGATAACTCAAGGATTATCAAACTTTCATCTGGGGATGTGACTGTGCTGAAGTAAACTTTTTAAGTTGATAAAAACTTTGCTGATTCAATTAGCTTTCGCGTGTAGGGGTATTTTGGATTTGATAATATCTCAGCGACGGTGCCACTTTCTACAATTTTCCCTCTCCACATCACATAAACGCGATTTGCAACTTCACTAACAACCCCAAAGCTATGAGTTATTAAAAGAACAGATGTTTTAAACTCACTTTGGAAAGACTTTATTAAATCAAGTATTTGACTTTGAGTTAAAGCATCAACAAATGATGTCGGCTCATCAGCAATCACAAGTTTTGGTCTTGGGGCAAAGGCCATTGCAATCAAAATTCTTTGCCTTAATCCGCCCGAAAGTTGATGTGGATAAAGTTCATATACTTTTTCAGGTTCCTTTATCCCAATTCTCTCAAAGAGTTCCAAAACCTTAGTCATTGCCGACTTTCTATCAAGCCCTAATTGCGTCTCAAAAACTTCCCTAACTTGTTTTCCAACTGTTAAAACTGGGTTTAAAGAATTCGTCACATCCTGAAAAATCACACCGATCTCCTTCCCCCTGATTTTTCTTAGCTCATCCTCACTTAATTTCAAAATATTAATTCTCCCTTGCCACAAAACTTCACCTGTGATAATTCTCCCAGGTGGATCAATCAAGTTAATTATTGAAAGAGCGGTGACACTCTTTCCACTCCCAGACTCACCAACAATGGCAACAATTTCGCCTTCACCAACTTCAATTGAGACATCGTCAACCGCTTTGATCACCTTATCCTCAAGGAAAAAATGAACTGACAAATTTTTAACTGTTAAAATCAATCAGAAAATAACCTTTAATTATTTTTATCTGCGTTAAATCTTCTTTCAGCTATCTTAAATGTTGGCACAAACAAAAACCCCTTGCAGATTCAAAATTTGAATATTGCTTTGCGCTCATAATTTTAAATAAAAAAATCCCGACTCGAGGTCGGGATTTTCAAATTATCCAAGGTAAGCTCTGAGTGCTTTGCTTCTGGAGTGATGTCTAAGTTTTCGGATAGCCTTCTCTTTGATCTGCCTTACTCTCTCACGAGTAAGCTTAAATTTTTCCCCAATTTCTTCAAGTGTGAGAGGATGATCATACCCTATTCCAAAATAAAGTTTAACCACCTCTCTTTCCCGTGGGTCAAGCGTGTTAAGTGCCTCCTCAATATCCTTTTTCAAAGATTCATACATAAGCCTATGATCAGGCATCGGGTCATTTTCATTTGGCATGATATCAAGAAGTTTATTGTCCTCACCCTGAACAAAAGGTGCATCCATTGAAATATGCTTTCCTGAAATCTTCAAAGTATCAGCAACTTCATAAACACTCATATCGAGCTCCTCTGCAAGTTCATTAGTGCTCGGTTCACGCTCAAATTCTTGCTCAAGCTGGCTTAGCTTCTTGCCGATTTTGTTCAAAGCTCCAACCCTATTCAACGGCAAGCGAACTATTCTTGACTGCTCTGCAAGCGCTTGAAGAATTGATTGCCTTATCCACCAAACGGCGTAAGATATGAACTTGAATCCTCTCGTCTCATCAAATCTTTTCGCAGCTTTTATTAAGCCAAGATTACCCTCGTTTATAAGGTCTCCGAGCGGGAGACCTTGATTTTGGTATTGTTTTGCAACACTAACGACGAAACGAAGATTTGCCTGGATTAATCTCTCCAGGGCCTTTTCATCACCCTGCTTTGCCCTACGAGCAAGCTCAATCTCTTCCTCTGGTGTAAGCAGTTCGTATTTCCCAATTTCCTGGAGATACTTGTCAATAGAAATGCTTTCCCGATTAGTGATTGTTTTCGTAATTCTCACCATACCTCTGACTTGCTATTTAAATTTTGTTTTTATAAACCGATATCAATTTTTTCAATTATTCCAACAATTGAGGCATCAACAGGTGCTTCTTTAACATCAAGAGGTATCACAGCCTCGCGAGCAGTTATATACATAACCACCTCTCCAGGACCTGCACCAATCGTGTCGGCAGCTATAATCGGACTACCAAACTTATCTCCCTTTGAAGTTAACGGTTGAATTATCTGCAACTTATATCCCCGCAAATTTTGGTCTTTAACCGTTGCCCACACAGTTCCAATCACTTTGGCTATAAACACACCCGCAATCCTTTAGTTTTAATCTGAAACGACATCTAACTTATCAACAATCGCCATTATCACAGCATCAACTGGCTTATTTTTTGTCACGGCTGTAAGCCGTGCTGAACTACCAGTGGCAACGAGAACAATCTCGCCTACTCCAGCACCAACACTATCAACTGCTATCAAAAAGTTATCTTTCAAATTATATTCAAGATCAACATGTTTAACAATTTGAAACTTTAACCCTGTCAAACTTTCGTCTTTTCTCGTTGCCCAAACCGTTCCCACGACTTTTCCTAGTATCATCCGACATTTAACCTTTATTATTCAAAGATAAAATAACTTAAATTTTCTCAAAAATGTTCCAACTACATTGCATATATTTCCTTCTCATTGCATTTACAAATTTTCACAGACTTTTTACTATACCGCCAACTTCCTGTTTCTTCGCTTTTCTTTGAAACAACAAGCTGTGCAACTTGAATAGGAGCACCGCATTGAGGACAGGTTGCTATTACCTTCTTCGCATCTTTTGCAACCTTGTCAGCAAATGAAGCTACTTTTTTAGCCATTCCACATCACGATTTTTATTTTTAAAAAACCTTGACAACATTTTCACTATTTTGAAGCACTTTTAAAAAGTTTCTTTTAACTTTTTCAACAAAATTATCAGCGCTTCTTTCACCATCCCAGGCTGAAACTCCAATCGTAACCGTCACACTAAAACTCTTATCCTCAAATTTTATCTCTTGATTTGATATAATTCTCCTTAATTTCTCCGCCCATATATAAGCATCATTCGGTCCCGTCTCAACAAGAGCAACACCAATTAAATCATCATCAAGTTTGCCAGCAAGATCATAGCTATTCAAATTACTTCGAACTATCTCCGCGATGCGCGGTTGAATTACCTTAACTGATTCATCGCCATAAGTTGATTTTATGTAATCAACATTGTCAACACTTATTAAAACAAGGGTAAGTTCTCCGCCATGTTTTGCTTTCCTGCTGATCTCGGTATTCAATCTGGAGTAAAAATAATTTTTCTTCATTAAAAGAGTTTCCTCGTCATAAATAAAATAACTTTCTATCACCTCGTTTAAGTTCTCATTTTCAAGCAACATACCAACAAGATTTGCAAGGGTTTCAAGCTTTTTTATTTCACTATGGGAAGAAAAAAAATATAACTTTGGATGTTCAAAGAGCATTGCACCGTAGCACTTCTGCCCGTATCTTATTGGGATAACAGCAATCGAAGACTCAAGATTGATCTTTTCATTCTCGGTGAATCTATAAACTTTGCCTTGGGTTCTTGTTGATGGAATCACTTTAGGAATTCCGCTTACTATAACCTCACCAACAAGAGTTCCCTCAATTTTGACTTCGGTTCCAGCCTCAACATATTTCCCAAGTTTTGAATAGCCATGTGCCACAACCCATTTCCCTTCCTCAAATAAAACAATTGCAACCGCTGAACAGTCAAGAACTTTTATCGCAAAATTTTGAATCCTCTCAAGTAAATCACCTAAATCAAACTTCTCAATTCCGCTGATAACCTCAAGGATTTTCGCCTTATGATAAAGGTCAAATTTAGTAATATAATTTCCTATAAGGTCTGAGATCAATTCAGAGAAAAGCTCGACATTTTTAACATCATCATCGCTAAATGTTTGAGCCTGATGTGAATCAAGCAAAATAACACCAACAGTTTTATTTCTATAGAAAACAGGAAAAACAAGCAAAGACTTACTCTCTACCCTTGGGCTTTGATACTTTATAACATCTCCACTCCCTGAAGAGTTTATATCTCCAATTACCTTTGGAACTCCAGTTCTAGCGACTGTAGTTAAAGCATCATCATCCCAATTGTACCTACGAACAAAGTTAAATCTTAAGTCAGTTATACCTTCTTCAAAGACCATTTGCTTTTTATCTTCATTAGCCCAGTAAAAAGCAACAGAATCAGCAACGATATTTTTCTTAATGAGAAGAAGAATCTTTTTAAGAAGCTCTTTAAACTCTTCTCTTGGGTTTAACTTTTCACCTGAGCTTGTTTGACCCTGTTCTGCTTTTTTAATTACAAAACCTTCATCCATAGTGTAAATGGTTCGTCTTTCCTCGTAAGTAGGAATTTTATCTAAAATATTTTTCTTCTTGGTTAAGATCATAAATGCAACTGTAAATACTAAAGAAATTACCAAAACAATGCTAGTTAATAATCTAACTGTCTTATTATCAATTGCTACAATTAGAAGCACAAGGATCAACATAAAGACAAACAGACCTACAACCTTCGCCGAGTTGTCTCCCACCGTGTTCATTTCTAATCAACTCATATATGCAAAATTTTACTAAAAAATAACTCTAATATCTCAAAAAATCAAATTGTCTTGCGATATCCAGCTTTTTCGCTTACCTCAATCCCGCAAGCTCTTGAAGCAATCGCCAATTTTTTAATCTATCTTCTTGAGCCTGCAATAATACTTCATCGGGATTTCCATCCTTATCAAAATGTTTCGCAAACCTACCTTCAGTCCTTGCGAAGTAAATAAAATCAATAACCTCTCCCGTCTTTGGGTGTACATACCAATCGTCCTTGACGGCAGGATTACCCTGCAAACTTAATCTTTCTCTAATTGTTTCCCCTTTTCTCGGATCATAGATTAAAAGCGGAAATGCTCTTGATTCAACAGCAAGCTTTGCTTGATGCATAGCCATATCATCACCGACACCATGCTCGGGTTGGCATGTTGTATAGACTATGACAACAGCAGGACCTGGGAATTCATTTGCTGAAAGAATCGAGCGATAGAAATGGTTAATATGTGCCGCTGTAGTTTGAGCGACAAAAACATCGGGATGCATCATTACAATCTGAGCAAGTTCCTTTCTTCTTTCTGACTTGCCCTTGATTTCTTTACCGTGAGCAGAAAGTTTTGTATCCTGCCCCAAATAGCTTGAAGTTGATGATTGACCTCCAGTGTTTGAATAAACTTGTGTATCAAGGACAAGAACCTTTATATCCATACCAGAAGCAAGCATTCTTGAAAGAGACTGAAAACCAATATCATACATTGCACCATCGCCACCTATAACCCACAATCTTTTATGCTGCCACCCCATTTGATCCCACCTTGCCCTGATTCCAATTGCTACAGCTGGAGCATTTTCAAACAAAGAATTTATCCATGGCACTCTAAATGGATTGTACGGATAGGTCGATGAATAAACCGTATTACATCCCGTTGCTGCAACAATTCCAATGTTCTCAGGTCCATAGACAAAACCCGTCGCTGCAAGCATCATTCTTATTGCAGTGGCTTCACCACAACCCATGCAAGAACCAGCTCCACCAACATAAAGCAAAGATTTACCAGCAAGCATCATATCAGCCAGGACTTTATCCTGAATATATTCCTTCGGAGTTTCTGGAAGTTTTGTATAAAATTCAAAAACTTCCCTATACCTTCTTAAATTTTCACTTGTCTTTTTAACCATCTGCAAAGCGTTATGATCTCCACAAGCAGCAACACATTCAGCGCAACCTTTACACTTCGTTGGATCAACGGCGATCATAAATAAACCTGGTTCAATTCCCTTCTTCTTCGGCACATCATAGTATTTCGTGGTCTTCGCAAACTGCTTACGAAAATGTCCCCTTTTAACTGGGTCCTGAATCTTACTGAGTTCCTCTTCCAATTTTGACTCAGGAACAACCTTGCCAAGTATAGCTGTATCGGGACATTCAGTTACACATTCCATACAACCCACACAATTATCAGAGTTAAAAAGTGGAATTTCCGGAGCAATATAACTAAAATCCCTAAGTGCACCAGTTCCAGCTGGTATCACACTTCTAGCAGTGTAAATATCCGCCGGCAATTCTTCCTCAGCCACCCCACGGTTATAAGCCCCAACAACTTCTTCGTTAAAGTATTCAATATCTATAATGTCCTTGTAAATTTCCTCCCAAGATTGATTCCCATTTTCTTGAGTGAATTTTTCTCTATCTTCCATTTTTTCATGCTCCAATTTGTTTAAAATTCAAATTCAGCTTTAACCTCCGTAGCCTCTATTAAATCCAGTGGAACTTCCATAACCTCATAATAGCCACGTTTAACTGCTTCAAGATTTGCTTGAACTACCTTTTCTCCTCGTTTACCGAAATATTTTCTAATCGATTTTCCAACACCTTTAAATAACTCTTCTTCACTTAGTCCATATTCTTCTCTAAACGGTGTAACCTTCAAAAAAATACCAAGCAAAACAATTCCTTGCATTCTTTGTTCAAGGTCTGGGGATGGAGCAACCTCACGTGCAATCTTAACAGTGTCTAAAAAATATACTTTTATCTTTTTATCCTTTATGATTTTCTTCGCATAAGACGGAATTTCATTCCAGACATCAGCAGGATTCACCTTATCACTTTGAATAAAAATCATCCCACCTTCGCTCAAACCAGCAAGGGGATTGCCCAAATTAAAGGCATTGACATCATTCATCGGGACAAATTCAACATGGGTAAGCTCGCAATGCGTTCTTATTTTTTCTTTCGCTGCGGTTAAATAATAAGTTGTCGGTAATCCTTTCTTTTCCGAACCATATTTCGGATATGCTTGCACTTGAAGCTTAAATATGTCCTCAAGTAAAGTAGCTATGATTTTATTCGTTGTAACAGAACCATATCCACCAACAGAATGACCACGCATTGAGAAAGCACCTTTAGGTCTAACATCTGGATCATATTCCCTTTCAAGGGCAAGTTCATGTTTTATTCCTACAACAAAAAATTCTTTTTCTTTTCCATCATTTCTCATCATGTTCTTGAAAATAGCGATAAAATCACCGGGTCTTACATCTCTACTGCCAAGTCCTCCTACACCCGAGAAAATCTTCGGAATTCTATCTATTTTTGGATAACCTTTGGACCCAACGAATGCATCTGCAAATGATGCTTTTATTGACATTGTCAGTGGATTTGACTGCGCAAGCGGGTTATCCATTCTCTCAAGAACGGCGAACGCTTTTACATGCTTTAACGCGTCAACAATCTCTTTGCTTGGGAAAGGAGCAAAAACCGTAACAGTCAAAGCTCCAACTTTTAAACCTTCAACTTCTCTCAGATAATCAACCGTCGCCATTGCAGTTTCCATAAACGACCCCATTCCAACGACAACATATTCCGCATCTTCAACCTTATACGCATCTATAAAATCGTATCTTCTGCCGGTAAGTTCATAATATTTTTCCATAGCCTCCTTAATTGCACCAGGAACTTTATCATAGTAATATCGCTGTGCAATTTTACCTTTCATATAGCTATCTTGATTTTGAACGACTCCCGACATAAGCGGAAAATACGGGTTCATCAAATTTTTCAGCTTCTTATTTGGATCATCAATAAATTGCTTCATAAGTTCCGGTTCCGGTAAAAGAACATTCTCAATTGTATGCGTTGTTAGAAAACCATCTTGAACCATTAGAAAAGGTGTCATTGAATTTTCAGCGGCGCGATGTGCTATTAAAGTTAAATCCGCAACCTCTTGAACGTTTCTTGCAAAAATTATCCCCCATCCGCAATCGGCAACTCCCATAACATCATCATGTCCAGCATGAACATTTAAAGAATGAGATGTCAAAGCTCTTGCCCCAATGTGAAAAACAACCGGCAATCTTTTGCCCGCTATGGTATAGAGAACCTCCTTCATCAAAATCAACCCTTGACCCGATGTAAAGTTGGTGATCCTTCCACCAGCTGCAGCAAATCCCTCACACACGGAAGCAGAGCTATGTTCTGATTCTGGCTCAAAAAAGAAAAGTTTTTCACCCCAGAGATTTCTTTTTCCATTCGCAACCTCAGCTTGGAAGCCTTGACCCATTGTTGTTGAAGAAGTAATTGGATAAGCACAGGCACCTTGACTTATATTCGTCTCAACCCATACAACTGCACCAGCTCCATCAGATGTCGTCGGTATCCCGGGAAACGGAAATTTATCCTCTTTCATTTTTGACAAATATTAGTTTTTGATTAACAAAAATTAAATTAAACATCTAAAAAGCAAATTTCCAAATTATCTACCATTCGGATTAAATTTCTCCACCTCTTCAATCACAGCTTGAACTATTTCTTCCTCTTTAACTCTCCTCACAACCTCACCATTTCGGTATAAAATTCCAACTCCCTTACCACACGCAACCCCAATATCAGCTTCACTTGCTTCACCAGGACCGTTTACAACACAGCCAAGGATTGCCACTTTAACAGGTTTTTTCACTTTGTTCAATTTATCCTGCAATTCATTTACAATTTTAAACAAATCAACCTCAAGTCTACCACATGTTGGGCAGGCAATTATTTCAACATTTCTTGATGCGAGTCCAAGTGAACGCAAGATTTCTCTCCCAACTTCAACTTCTTTGACAGGATCATCGGTCAACGAAACCCTTATCGTATCCCCTATTCCCTCAGCTAGCAAAGTTCCGATTCCAACCGCAGATTTTATAGTTCCACTAAAAAATGGGCCCGCCTCTGTTACGCCAAGATGAAGTGGATAATCTGTTTTACTCGCGATCAATCTATAGGCCTCTATCATCAATCGCACATCTGTTGACTTCACTGATATCACTATATCTGAAAAACCAAATTCCTCACATATTTCCACATGACGCATCGCACTTTCAAAAAGTGCTTCAGCAGTTGGATAGCCATATTTCTCAAGTAAATCCTTCTCAAGTGACCCCGAATTAACACCAATTCTTATCGGGATACCCCTATCCTTAGCAGCTTTTAAAACTTGCTTTATCCTCTCCTTTGAACCAATATTCCCTGGATTTATCCTAACTTTAGCAACGCCTGCTTCAATCGCCTTCAAAGCAAAAATATGATTGAAATGAATATCCGCAACAACAGGAATTGGCGATCCTTTAACAATTTCTGGAAGCGCCTCAGCTGCTTCTTTATCTGGAACCGCAACACGAACGATATCACATCCAGCTTCTGCAAGCTGGTAAATTTGCTTCAATGTTCCTTTTACATCTTCGGTTTTCGTTTTAGTCATCGATTGAACTGAAATCGGGGCGTCACCACCAATGGGAACATTTCCAACATAAACCTTGCGAGATTTTCTTCTATTTATCATAAAGTTTTCACCACTTTCTTTTATTTAACGCAATTTCTTACTTGCCTCGTAAAGAATTTTTTTCTCACGCTCAGTTAAACTGTCATATCCATATTGACTTATCTTATCAAGGATAGCATCAATCTGTTCCTGTGTCACTATTTCATCATCAACAAGAAGATATTTCCTCTTCTGTCGTTTCATTTTAAACTTTGGAAATTTTATCTTTGAGATAAAATCAGACAGATCGAACCCAGCATACATCAGTTTTATATAAACAAATCCAACAACAGCCCCACCAAGATGAGCAAAATGTGCAACCCCATCGCTTCCGAAAACACCCATCACAAGATCAAAAAACACAAGGATAGCAACAAAAATTCTCGCTGGAATAGGAATTAAAAAGTAAAGAAAAATATGCCTATCGGGAAACATAACAGCGAACGCAATCATAACTCCGTAAATTGCACCTGAAGCCCCAACCACAGGACCAATTTGACCAAAAAGTGGCGCAAAAATTAAATGTGTAATTCCAGCTCCAATCCCACTTATGAAATAATAAACTAAAAATCTTTTCGTTCCCCACATATTTTCTATCTCAGTCCCAAACATCCAAAGCATCAACATATTGAAAAGAATATGAAAAATTCCCTTCGGATCGTGGATGAACATATAAGTTACCAGTTGCCAAAATTGAAATCCATCTCCAACTGGGTTCAAGGCAAAAAATTTATAAACATAAAGATAAAGTGGAATGCCAGAAATTCTAAAGTTCAACCCAAAAAATACAAGCAGAAGATAGACAATAACATTCACAATAATGAAATACTTTATCGCGGATGGGAAGAACCTGAAACCGCGAAAGAAACTTGGCCTGTAATATCTATAACTCATTGGCATAAAAATTATTTTTGCGTTTCAAAACAAAATATACAACACCATTTAATAAATTAAAAATAGAAAATTGTCAGCGAATAAGATGAGCAACTTGAAAGGCGCTTTTATAGATAAGTACAAACTTTAAGAAATCTATTTATCCCTTATAGCAGCTACTCCAGGTAAAACCTTTCCTTCAAGGAACTCGAGTGAAGCGCCACCGCCAGTTGAAACATGCGAAACACTATTAGCTAATCCTGCCTTCGAAATTGCGGATGCGGAGTCACCTCCACCGACAATCGTTATAGCTCCTTTCTTTGTCACCTCAGCCAAAATTTTAGCAATTTCAAATGTTCCCTTTGCAAAATTCTCAAATTCAAAAACACCCATTGGCCCATTCCAAACAATTGTCTTTGCATTCTCCAAAACTTCACCAAATCTTTTTACAGTTTCAGGCCCAATGTCAAGTATCATCCAATCTGGTTTAACCTTATCAACCGCGACAACTTCAAACTCAGCATCGTTAGCAAACTTGTTGGCAATCACACAATCAACTGGCAAAAGGAATGTAACTTTTTTCTCTTCAGCTTCATCTAAAATTTCTTTGGCAAGCTCAATTTTATCCTCTTCAACAAGTGATTTTCCAACTTCATATCCCTTTGCTTTTAAAAATGTATTCGCCATTCCTCCACCGATTAAAAATGCATCAACTTTATCAATTAAATTCTTTATCACTTGAATTTTATCTGAAACTTTCGCGCCACCAAGAATTGCAACATATGGTTTTTCTAGATTTGAAGTTGCTTTAGATAAATATTCAATCTCCTTTTGCATTAAATAACCTATCGCGGTCTCCTTGAGAAACCTCGCAACACCTTCAGTTGAAGCGTGAGCTCGATGCGCACTTCCAAAAGCATCGTTTACATAAACATCAGCCAATGAAGCAAGCTCACGCGCAAAGTTTTCATCATTTTTCTCCTCCTCGGGATGAAATCTTACATTTTCAAGCAACAAAACTTCACCCTCTTTTAATTCATCAACCATTTTTCTCACTTCATCACCAACGCAATCAGGTGCAAACTTAACAGACATCCCGAGAAGCGTTGAAAGGTGCTCTGCGACAGGTTTCAAACTATATTTCGGATCAAAACCTCCCTTTGGTCTCCCAAGATGACTCATCAAAATTGCCTTGCCCCCATCTGCGATAATTTTTCTTATCGTTGGCAATGCTTCCCTTATTCTTGTATCATCGGCGACTTTGCCACTTTCAATTGGGACATTGAAATCAACTCTAACAAGAACTTTTTTCCCTTTTAGGTGCAGGTCGTCAATTGTTACTTTTCTCATGGTGCTTTGGAAAATTTATTTTAAAAAAAATGTTATATCGCTTGTCTCGTAGATTATTTTAACTGTCCCAAACTTGACAAATAAAATTTTCGGAAAAACTTGAACCTCGTTTCTAATTGGCAAAAGAATCCCCTTAAAATTTGAAATATCCAGAAACTGTTTGCTTTGATTTTTCCCAAATTTCTTCGATTGATATGTCACATCATACTCACACCTGACTGGAAGATAACTTTGTTGATCAATCCATATTTTCCCCGTGCCTTCAGAACTGGTCGTATCGCCTTTAACCTTATAGTCAACTTTTATAACAAAACAATTTTTATCCGATACTTTCTCAAAGCCGTTAAATTTGAAATTTATCTTTTTCTCTGACAAGCCATCCCTAACGCGAAGAAAAGGAAAAACGAGGTTTTTTATTTTCAAACTTTCTTCACTCCTGACCTTTTCAATTTGCTTCGCTATCATCAAACTTGACGAATCTACACTACCTGGGGTCGCAACTAATTTTCTATCTTTTACCATGCCGTTTTCAAACTTCACAGCGTATAAAAACTCATAATTTCCCTTTTTAACAGTCAAATTATAATCAAGCAAAACCTTAAGCTTAAACTCACCCGAAAGATTTTCAATTTTCTTATCATTCTCCGAAACTGCTTCAATTGCTCTATTGATAATCTCGTCAGCACTTTGAGCGAATAAGAAATTAATGAACAAAATAAAAATCAAAACATGCATAATTTAACCCAACTTATTTAGAAAAAAATAAGCCTCCCCCAATAAAAAGGGGAGGCAAAAGTTGCAGATCAATCCCCAATCATACTTGCCATCTTCCTTGTCAAGTCGACAACTCTACATGAATAACCCCACTCATTATCATACCACCCGACCACTTTAACAAGATTTCCACCCATCACCATTGTTGATTTTGCATCAAATATACAAGAGTGTGAATTTCCAATTATATCGCTTGAGACAATCTCATCTTCCGTATACTCAAGTATCCCCTTCAAGTATGTTTCGCTTGCCTCTTTAAACGCCTTGTTAACTTCATCAACTGTAACATCCCTATCGAGCTCAGCAACAAAATCAGTCACAGAACCATCTGAAACAGGAACGCGAAGTGCAAAGCCATGAAGTTTCCCATTTAGCTCTGGTATAACTTTGCCAACTGCTTTTGCTGCGCCTGTTGTTGTCGGAATGATCGAAAGCCCAGCTGCTCTTGCTCTTCTTAAATCTTTATGTGGAAGGTCAAGAACTCTTTGATCATTTGTATAAGCGTGCACCGTCGTCATCAAACCCTTTCTAATCTTAAAATTATCATGTAAAACTTTCACCATCGGAGCAAGGCAATTCGTCGTGCAAGAAGCATTGGAAACAATTACATCGTCGGGGGTTAGAATATCATCATTCACACCGAGCACGATTGTTTTTTCAACTCCATCGGCTGGAGCGGTTATTATAACTTTTTTCGCTCCCGCTTGAATGTGCTTCTCAGCATCTGCTTTTTTAGTGAAAAGTCCTGTTGACTCAATAACAATATCAATACCTAAATCCTTCCATGGCAGTTGAGCTGGATCCTTGATTGCAAAAACTTTGATGCTTTTACCATTCACAATTAGTTCATTATCTGTGTATTCAACTGTTCCTGGGAAACGACGGTGAATTGAATCATACTTTAAAAGGTGCGCTAATGTCCTGGTATCTGTGATATCGTTTATCGCGACGAACTCAAGATCACTAACATTATTTTGAACAGCAGCTCTGAAAACAAGCCGTCCAATTCTACCAAATCCATTGATTGCCACTCTAACCGACATTTCTACCTCCCTTTTTTGGTTTTTGGTTTGCTGTTAACTTTTCAATAAGTAAATTTAACTTGGAAACTTTTTTAAATTTAAAAACCACAAACAAAAAAAACAACAATTTAACCCCATTTTGTAATTTGCAATTTGAAAACATTTATTTTATATTAGTGCAGGCTAAACTCAATTTTAAGCTCAATCTTGAACCGCAAAGTTAAAATAATCCCCTTGTTAATTTTACTATTCGCCATATTTTCTGGGTGTCATTTTTTGAAAAATGTCAGAAGTGAATTTAATGCATATTTCAACACTTACTATAATGCTAAATCCATATTCGAGCAGGTCGAGAACTCTATACAAAGCAGAATATTATCCGAAAAATTTTTATCCATTGAAAAACTTAACTCTGAATTCAAAATCCCCCCAACCGAAAAAAATAAGCTTGACGATGTTATAAAAAAATGCTCAAAGATTTTGCAGTATTACCTTAACAGTTCAGTTGCGGATGACGCAATTCTGATGATTGGGAAAGCATATCTCTATCAGGATAATTATCTTGGTGCCGAAAGAAAATTTGCCGAGCTTATTTCCACTTTCCCCCAAAGCAAGCTTTACGATGAGGCCCTCTACTTTCTAATGCTCACACTCTCAAAGGAGAAAAAATATGAAGACGCAGTAATTTCATTTCAAACCAAAGCAAACCGAGATCCAAAAAACAAAAAACTATGGAAGGTTTACAAAATTTACGGATTTGCAAAATATAAACTCGGTGATATAGATAGCGCGTCGTATTACCTTGAGCTCGCATCTCAACAAGCAAAAGGTGAGGATAAAGCTGAAATTTTATTCTACCTTGGCGAGATAAACGAAGGAAGAAATCCAACCGAAAGCGCAAAGTTTTACTATAATGCCTCTAAAACAACAAAAAATACAAACCTCAAAACTTATTCACTTATAAAATACGCTATACAACAACGCGAACTTGGAAATTATGAACTTGCAGAAAGAGTTCTAAATGATTTGCTTAATTCCAACATAAACAAAGACTACGAAGGGAAAATTTACCTTGAGCTTGCCCGCATCCGTTATTTATCTGGCAAAACAGAACTTGCTATTCAAACATATATTTATCTTGACACAACTTATAAAAGAACCGAAGAATCCGCGCTTGGTTACTTCGAACTTGGTCAAATATATGAGACAAAATTTGGAAAGTATGATTCAGCGAAATTCTTTTATGAAAAAGCCCAGCTTGAATTCCCCCAAAGTGAAATCACAAAGCAAGCCCAGCGGAGGACAACATTGTTGAATGATTATTTCCGCTATCATTTGACTATATTAAGGAATGATAGTATCTTAAAGTCAGTGAACCCAACTGATTCAACGCTAAAAATAAACACTGATTCACTCAAAAACTTGATCGCACAAGCGAAATACTCACTTGCATGGATCTTTTACATTTCACTTAATCGAGTTGACTCGGCGATTTACTATCTCAATGATATAATTAAAAACTTCCCCGAGACATCAACTGCACCGCGCTCTTATTATCTTCTTGGCACAATTTATGAAACGATTGACACAGGGAAGGCAAAAGAAATTTACCTTGAGCTAATCAAAAAGTTTCCACAAAGCGAATTTTCAGCACAAGCCTTGAAATTCCTTGGAATGAAGACGGAACTTACAAAGGATACACTGAATGAAATTTACAATAAGGCAATATCATTAATTGACGAGGATCCCAAGTCGGCAATGGAAATGCTTTCAATGATTTGTAATCATAATTCAAATTCGCAATTAAAAGCGAGGGCATTTTTTGCAATTGGGTGGATTAATGAATATAAACTTAAAAACTTTGCAAAGGCGATTGAGTGTTATAAAAATGTCTTAAATAATTTTCCAGAATCTGAATATGCTAAGATAGCCGAGCTAAAGCTAAATCCAGAAAAAATTGAAACCCTACAAGTTCCCAAACCATCAATCGAAACAAAACCAAAGCAAATTGAAGAACCAAAACCAACAATAAGTGATTCGGAAGAAGACAGACTTAATATACGGGAAAGAAAGAAAAGAAGGATAGATGATAATAAAGACAACCTCGACCGTCCTCTTAAATGAACCTGTAGCTGAAAACATCTATCGAATTGAACTCTTATCGCCAGAAATTTCAGCAGTTTCAAAGCCAGGACAATTTATCAATGTAAAGGTTTCAGAAAATTTTGATCCTCTCCTGCGCAGACCTTTTAGCATTTACAACATAATTGAAGATAGAATTCAAATAATCTTTAATATCGTCGGAAAAGCAACGAAAATTTTATCAAATATAAAAATTGGTGAAAAAATTGACATAATTGGACCGCTTGGAAATGGATTTAATGTGGACGGTGATTTTAATACAGCTTTAATAGTTGCTGGTGGTCTTGGAATCGCACCTTTCCCATTTTTAACAAAAATTTTGAAAGAAAAAGGTAAAAACATAATTTCATTTGTAGGAGCAAGAACAAAATCACAACTTGTGCTTGATGGACTTGTAAATGTAAACATCGCAACAGATGATGGCTCTTACGGATACAGAGGAACAGTTGTAGAACTTTTTAAGTCAAATATAAATGACAATTACTCTACATCTAAAGTTTTCGGCTGTGGACCAACCCCAATGCTCAAAGCACTTATTGATCTATGTGACAAGCTAAATCTTGATTGCGAAGTCTCGGTTGAAACCCCGATGGCATGTGGAACGGGACTATGCCAAGGTTGCGCTGTAAAAACGAAAGATGAAAGATATAAATTAGCCTGCAAAGACGGTCCTATTTTTAATTCAAAAGATATTTTATTATGATCAAAACAGAAGTTACAATTGGCAAATTAAAACTTAAAAATCCAGTTCTCGTTGCTTCGGGAACTTTTGGATACGGCGATGAATTAATAGGAATAGTGGATATCAATAAACTTGGTGGTATAGTTACTAAATCCTTAACGCTTAAACCTAAACTTGGGAACCCACCGCCACGGATAGTTGAAACACCGTGCGGAATGCTAAACTCAATTGGACTTGCCAATATTGGAGTTGATAAATTTATAAACGAAAAATTACCTATACTGAAAAACTTTGACACGGCAATAATTGTAAACATTGCGGCAAAAAGAATTGAAGATTACTGTGAAATAATAAAACGATTGGAAGATACAGAGGGCATAAGCGCATACGAAATTAACATCTCGTGTCCAAATGTAAAAGAGGGTGGACTTGAATTCGGGACAAATTTAGAAATGACACGCCAAATCGTCAATGCGACACGAAAAATTACAGATAAAACATTGATAATCAAACTTACACCAAATGTTACAAGGATCTCCGAGTTCGCTAAAGTTTGCAAAGAAGAAGGAGCAGATGCAGTGTCTTTGATAAACACAATTGTTGGAATGGCAATCGACATAAAAACAAGAAAACCTAAAATCTCAACCATTACAGGGGGACTTTCAGGTCCTGCGATAAAACCAATTGCACTTGCAAAAGTTTTTGAGGTTTTTCAAAATGTTGATATACCAATTATCGGCATCGGCGGAATAACAACTTGGGAAGATGCGATTGAATTCATGATAGCAGGAGCAAAGGCGATACAAGTCGGAACAGCGAATTTCATCGACCCGAGTACTCCACTCCAAATCATCTCAGGCTTGGTCAAATATTGTGAGGAGAATAAAGTTGAAGATATTAACGAAATTGTCGGTTCTATAATCGTTGAATCTCTTCCGCACTGACGGGTAAGATAAAAACATAACGCAAAAAATTTATGAAGAAAAAATATATTGAGGTCATAAACTATCTCTATTCTCTGCAGCGTTTTGGAATCAAACTTGGCTTGCAAAATATAGAGAAATTACTTAAATTATTTCAGAACCCTGAGAAAGATTTTATTTCAGTTCACATTGCTGGAACAAACGGCAAGGGTTCAACTTCATCGTTTATAGCATCAATTTTAAAGGCAAGTGGTTATAAAGTAGGTCTTTATACTTCACCACACTTAGTTGATTTCACCGAGAGAATAAGGGTTGATGGTATTCCGATTTCAAGAGAAAAAGTCGTTGAATATGTAAAATCCCTACAAAACGAGATCGATCTTTTAAAAGCTACATTTTTCGAGGTAACTACAGCGATTGCATTTAAACACTTCGCCGATGAGAAAGTCGATTTTGCTGTGATTGAAGTTGGCCTTGGCGGGAGGCTTGACTCAACTAACATCATTTTACCCGCGGTCTCTGTAATTACGACGGTTTCGTATGACCATATGAACATCCTTGGCGACACGATCGAAGAAATTGCGTTTGAAAAAGCGGGGATAATTAAAGAAGGAATCCCTTGCATAACTGGATGCGACGGCGAGGCTTTAGAGGTCATTAGAAAGGTTGCGAATGAGAAAAATTCTAAACTTATCATAGCTGACGAGATTTCAAAGATAATGTTTAAGGAATCAGATGAGTATAAGGTAAAATTTGACCTGAAAACGGGGAAAAATTATTATGTCGATTTAGTTGCAGGTGTTCCTGGAAAATTCCAGACAAGAAATGCTCAGCTTGCGGTTTTGACTTTTGAATTGCTTTCAGATCTTGGCTTTGCAAATTATAAGCCGGAAAACTTATATGAGGGTCTTTTAAAAGTTAAAGAATTTTCGGGATTGAAAGCTCGCCTTGAGGTTTTGAAACCCTTATCTAATTATCATCAAAAGCCGAAAATTGTAATTGATGTGGCTCATAACTATCCTGCTATAAATCAGCTTGTTACAGAACTTGAAGTTTTCAAACGAAATAGACTTCTGCTTCTATTTGGAGTGATGCGCGATAAGGAATATGAAAAGATGATCAAAAAACTTTCTGAAGTAACTGATTTCGCAGTAGCAACGCAACCAAAAATTGGTCGTGCCCTTGATGCAAAGATGATCTCTGAAATTTTCAAACAAAATGGGGTTAACTCTGTTTACATTTATGACTCTGATAAAGCATTTGATTTTATCGTAAACGAATCTAAGGAAGGAGATTTGATTTTAGTCACGGGCTCACACTATTTAGCTGGTGAAATAATTGCTCACATTGAAAAGCGAAAAATTGAGTGTTTAATTTAAAAATTAAAAATAAAAAAGGAGGGTGAATTAAAAATGGTAATGGACATTACGGAGCTTCAGTCAAAAAAAGTAGCGGAGCTTCAAAAAATTGCCAAGGAGATAGGCATCTCCGGCTATAGTGATTTGAAAAAACAGGAATTGATAATGAAAATACTTGAGAAGATGCAAGAGCAAAGGGCTGGGACAGGTGAAGCTGAAGAAGGTGAAGAACAGAATGGTGTCATATTCAGCAAAGGAGTTCTTGAAATTCTCCCTGATGGATATGGCTTTTTAAGATCAGCAAATTACAACTATCTCCCGTCCCCAGATGATATTTATGTTTCTCCATCTCAGATTAAAAAATTTAATCTCAAAACTGGGGATACAATTGCTGGGCGGGTCAGACCACCAAAAGAGGGTGAGAGATTTTACGCATTGCTCAGAATTGAAACAGTAAACAGTCTTCCACCCGAAAAAGCTCAAGAGCGAATTCTTTTTGAAAATTTAACTCCGCTTTATCCAACCAAAAGGATACGGCTTGAGACAGTTCCCGGGGAATACTCAATGAGAATCCTTGATTTATTTGCACCGATTGGAAAAGGACAGCGCGGTTTGATTGTATCGCCTCCAAAAGCTGGTAAAACTGTCCTCTTGCAAAAGATGGCAAATAGCATAATGAGAAATCACCCAGAGATAAAGCTTATCATCCTTTTGATTGATGAACGTCCAGAAGAGGTCACGGATATGGAACGTTCTGTCGGTCCTGATGTTGAAGTTATAAGCTCAACTTTCGATGAACCACCCGAAAGACACATGCAAGTTGCTGATATGGTTCTTGAGAAAGCGAAACGACTTGTTGAATCTGGAAAAGATGTTGTAATACTTCTTGACAGCTTAACACGACTTGCAAGAGCCAGCAACCTTGTAACGCCACACAGCGGAAGAATTCTCTCGGGTGGTATTGACGCAAGCGCATTAATAAAACCAAAGAAATTTTTCGGGGCAGCAAGAGATACAGAAGAAGCCGGAAGCTTAACAATAATAGCAACAGCCTTAATTGATACCGGAAGCCGAATGGATGAAGTTATCTTTGAAGAATTTAAAGGAACGGGTAACATGGAAGTCGTCCTTACGAGAGAACTTGCTGACAGAAGGATATTCCCAGCAATTGATATCAACAAAACAGGAACGAGAAAAGAAGAACTGCTTTTAGAACCAGAGGAACTGAACAGAGTCTGGATACTTAGAAAACTCTTAAGTGAAATGTCCCCAGTTGAGGCTATGGAATTCTTACTTGAGAATATGAGGGGAACGAAGAACAATAAAGAATTCTTGAGGTCAATGAGCACTTAATCTCTTAGTATTGCTATTTTCCCAATCCCAACTTGTGTTCCATCTTCGTTGTAAGCAATGATAATATAAATCCCGGTGGGAACATACTGTCCTTTTTCATTTTTTCCATCCCAAATGCCGGTTTTACCGCCGGGAGTTATAATAGTTTTTACAAGATCACCACTAATTGTGAAAATTTTTATCGTCGAATTAGCAACAAGTCCATCGATCACAACATTTAAATCCTTTTCCGGATGAAAGGGATTGGGATAAATCTTCATCGTTGTAAAATTCTCGGCAGGTTTTCCGAACTCCGTTTTTAAACTTGTCAACCCTTTATCAGTTCCAAAATAAACAACCCCGGAATTAAGATCAAAAGCAATTGACTTGACATCATCGCTTAAAATTGGCGAATTGCTTGCGTCATACTGGGCTATGACATTTGTCCCATCTGGCGAAAGAACCCATACGCCATTTTTTGTCGCAACCCATTTATTATTTGCCCCATCAATAGCTATGTCATTTATATAAAAATCACGAAGTGCAAAAACACTCCTTATGCTACCAGCCTTCAAGGGCTCATCAAGGTCAACAATTATATTAAGCCCATAAGTCGTCCCAACCCAAAGATCGCCTCGATTATCAAACTTTATCACAGTTGGATTCCCATTTAAACCATCTGCTCTTGAAATCGCAATCCATTTATCGTCACTTTTGTCAAAAATTGTTCCATTGTCATCAAAAACGAAAATATATCCGTGCTCAGAAACAATCCATTTTTTCCCTTTCTCATCTATCTCGAGCTGAGTGTTAAGATAGTATGATGGGTTATAAGCGTTAACAAAAGAATAAATCAATGAATCATTGCGCATAAGATAAATTATATTTGCATTCCTTGGCTTGTAATTTAAAATCCAAACAAGATCACCTTGTTCAGCGATGTCAGTTATGACCACGAAGTTTGTATCTTCGGTTACACCCATTATTCCTTCATTTTTTGAAAAAAACTTTAAAGAGTCATTTTTGTCAATTTTTATCAATCCTCCACCCCAAGTCCCAACCCAAACATAATTCTTCCCAATCCTCACCCTGTAACAATCGTTCGACATCCTACTAAATTGCTCTTTTGTAAAATTTTTCCATCTCCCTTCACTTCCAGAAACTTCAGGTTGAAATCTATAAAGTCCCTTACCCAAAAACTTTGACGACGCAACCCAAAGGTTTCCGTTTGCATCAATAGCCATATTTGAGAATTGATTTCCATTTGGTCCATCTGGATAATAAAACTTCCATTCGCCGTTTTCAAAAATTCCAACTCCACTTGATGAAATACCAGCAACAATTTTATCACTCCATATTGAAATATCATTAACATCACCGGAAGCTAATCGGGTTATCATTTGTAGTTGATCATTCCTATATGAAAAAATTTCCCTACCCGTTGAGATCAAGATTGAGTCGCCAGCATTGTAAATTAAATTAACAGGAATAGAAGAAACTTTTGTCACGTTATCACCATCAAGCAAAAAAAGACCATTTATATTCCCAGCGTAAATTTTATTGTTCAAAATTCCAATGCTTCTAATTCCACCCGAAACTCTGATAGTTTTCCACCCCGCCGGTGAAACGAGAATTTGACTGAATTGATAACCTTTGCCAATTCCCTCGGATGTTGCAATGTAAATTGTATCGTTTAAAATTTGAGCATCAAAAACTTTGATTCTTTCAACGTCAGGAAAAATCCTTCTATAAGTATCTATAAACTCTTGTCTTGAGATCCTGTATGTCAAAAGTCCAAAATTTGTCCCAATAAAAAGTGTATCGCCGTACGCTTTCAGAAAATTTATTGTTTTATCTGGCTCGGGAGAATTTTGTATATCAAAGATATGCTTGACATTGTAATCTTTAGGTGAATAACTTAAAATATCAATGACCCCATTTCCAAACCCAATGATGATATTTTTATTCGCTGTTACAGTCATTGACTTAACATCAACATCGAAAAGACCTTCGGTCTTCAAAATTTTTTGAAACCTTTTTTCATTTGGATAAAATATAAAAATTCCACCTTCGGTCCCAGCAACAATTGTATCACCAAACACGAAAACTTTACGAACATTTTTCATATCTGTGTAATTCTTCCACTCCCTAAATTGAGCCAGAAGGTTAATAGTTATCAAAAAGGATAGCAAGATTACGAAGTGAAAGCGCAAGTTTATAATTCTGCCATTTTTGTTAAGATTTGTGGTGATACAAGGGCGAGATGATACGAAGTGCATAATTTACTTCTTTATCTGATTTATAAGATTTGCCATTTCAATTGCCGTAAGGGCAGCATCCCAACCTTTATTCCCATTCTTCATCCCCGACCTGTTCAGCGCTTGTTCAACATCGTCAGTTGTTATAATTCCAAATGCAATCGGGATGCCAGTTTCAAGTTGGACTTGAGCTATACCTTTTGAAACTTCAGACGCAATGTAGTCAAAATGTGGAGTTTCACCGCGAATTATAGCGCCAAGACAAATTACGGCGTTGTATTTTCCTGTTTGAGCGAGCTTTTTTGCAATGAGAGGTATCTCAAATGAACCAGGGGAGTAGAAAATTTCTATATCTTCATCATTTGTTCCATGTCTTTTAAGGCAATCAATTGCCCCATCGAGTAATTTTGAAGTAACCAACTCATTAAACCTGCTAACAATTATCCCGAACTTTAACCCTTGAGCTATAAGGTTGCCTTTAAAAATTTTCATTCTATCAAGCTATTGTTTTATTTTAAATTTAACCTTTGCTTCATCATTTTAACGAATTTATACGGCACAGTGTAATTACCTATATTGTGTTCATCATTTCTCACTCCCCCATGAAAATCTGAGCCTCCACTTTCAAGCAAAAAGTATTCATTGGCTATTGAGCGGTAATATCTGATTAACTCTTCATCGTGTGACGGATGTATAACTTCTATTCCATCAATCCCAAGCTCAATTAAATTCGCCAGATCAATTTCGCTGATTAATTTCCCAGGATGAGCAATGAAAGATAATCCTCCAACCTCAGAAATTAACCTTATGGCTTTACGCGGTGAAAGATCGATGTTTTTTTCATAAGCAGGGCATCCAACACCGAGATATTTATTGAACGCCTCATAGAAATCATTCACAAACCCTTGTTTAACAAGCGCAGTTGCTATATGAACTCTGCTTATGATGGAATCTTTCGCTATTTCAACTACGCTTTCAAATTCAACAGGTATATTAAGAGCATTTAGTTTTTCAACTATTCTTTTTGCTCGTTGAATTCTTAACTCACGAAAAATTCTGAGATAGACTTGAAAATTTTCATTCTTCCAATCTATAAAATATCCAAGTATGTGTATATCTGTCCCGTTTATGTTTGAGCTCAATTCAATTCCAGGGATCACCTCAACCCCAAGTTCTTTCCCCGCCTCTATTGCCTCCTCAAGTCCATTAGTTGTATCATGGTCAACTATACTTATTACATCAAGCCCATTTTCTTTTGCTTTCATTACTACTTGGGTTGGTGAATAAACTCCATCCGAATAATATGTATGCAAATGTAGATCAACTTTCATTTAAACATCCGTTTCATTTTTTCATACTCCAAGATTATAAGATTTCTCCCCTCAATTTTAATCAATCCCATCTTTTCAAATTTTGATAAAATTCTTGACACTGTTTCTCTCGATGTTCCTGCCATATTAGCCAAATCCTGTTGCGTCGGCAGCCCTTCAACTATAACATGACCTTTATACATCTTTCCAAGGTCATCGGCAAGCATAATCAGGACACATCCAACACGACCTTGTGCATCTTTCAACGATAAGCTTTTAATCTGCATATCAGCTTTTCTCAATCTCTGCGTTAATTCTTTCAACAGTGAAATTGCAATCTGCGGATGCTTATTGAGCAAATTCAAAAAATCATCCCTATAAATTATTAAAACTTCTGTATCGGTAAGCGCGGAAACAGTCGCAGACCTCTTCATCCCATCCAACAGCGACATCTCACCAAAGACTTCACCTGGACCAAGTATAGAAAGTATAACTTCTTTCCCAGTCTCATCCAACCTTGAGACCTTAACTTTTCCATCAATTATGATAAAAAGGGCACTTCCAATTTCATCCTCCATTAATATCACACTTCCTTTTGAAAATATTTTCCGAGTCCCCAAGCTTGCTATTCTTGCCAAATCCCTTTCTGGAAGTTCCTCAAAAATGGAAACATTTCTGAGAAAATTTATATCCTCAACCATAGGCAAGCAAAAATTGATTTTTTAATAATATAACTCTTGAAATAATTAAAAGCAAGAGAGTTTCTTGAATTTTTTTCTTGACATTTGTGCATAAAACTTTTTAATTTAAATCAAAAAGGGTAGTTATGATCGATCTTAAAGGTCGCGTAGCAGTTATTACAGGTGGCTCAAGAGGAATTGGAAGAGAAACAGCCCTTTTATTTGCAAAAGCAAATTCAGATGTAGCAATTACATATCGAACTAATGATGATGCAGCAAATTTTGTCGTAGAACAAATTAAAAATATGGGAAAAAGAGCAATAGCTGTCAAAGGTGATGTCTCCAAAAAATCGGATGTCCAGAGAATGGTAAAAGAAATTGTTGAATATTTTGGTAAAATCGATATACTTGTTAACAATGCAGGAATATGGACATATGGAGCAATAGGAGAAATGCCAGAGGAGGTTTGGGATGAAACAATCGATGTCAACCTGAAAAGTGTTTATCTTTTCACGAATGAAGTTGTGCCAATAATGAAGGCACAAAGGTGGGGCAGGATTATAAATATCTCGTCAACCGCTGGACAGCGCGGTGAAGCATTCCACTCACATTACGCAGCTTCAAAAGGAGCAATAATAGCATTTACAAAATCACTTGCAGTTGAACTTGCCAAGTATAATATTCTTGTAAATTGCGTCGCCCCAGGATGGGTGAACACCGATATGTGTGCCGAAGTTTTCAAAGATCCGAATTTCGTTGAACAGGTTAAAAGTACAATACCACTTGGAAGGATACCAGAGCCAAAAGAAATTGCGGGTCCAATTCTTTTCCTTGCGTCGGAGCTTGCAAACTGGATAACTGGAGCAACTATCAGTGTAAACGGCGGCTCAGTTTTATGCGGATAAAAATTAATCATTAGAGAAAAAATGGAAAAATCAAAACATAATCCCAATAAAGATTTTTATGGTAAAAATTTATCCGGCATTGAAATTTTAATTCGATCACTTATCGAAGAAGATGTCGATGTTGTTTTCGGTTGCCCTGGAAATGCTGTGCTTGGGATATTTGACGCTTTGTTTGACATCGCCGGAAATATAATAAAGGTTATATTTACACGAAGCGAAGTTGGAGCAATTTTAGCAGCAAATGGATATGCGAGAGCAAGTGGTAAACCAGGTGTTGTAATTGTTTCATCCGGTCCAAGTGCTTCCAATCTCGTTACAGGAATAGCCGATGCAAATACCGATTCAATCCCGCTTGTAGTTTTCACAGCCCAAGTCCCCACAAAGTTAATTGGAAATGAAACATTTCAAGAAGTTGACATAGTCGGGATCACCAGACCTATAACTAAACACAATTTTCTTGTCACAAGAATAAGCGAACTTTCAAACATAATAAAGTCTGCTTTTCACATCGCAACAACAGGAAGACCTGGACCAGTGCTTATCGACCTGCCGAGAGATGTTATGTTAGAAAAATTTACCTTTGAATATCCTGAAACTGTAAATCTTCGCGGTTACAATCCCGTGCATTCAGCTCACGCAGGTCAAATAAAGAGGGCAGCGGATATAATAAACAATTCATCAAAACCAGTAATAATTGCAGGTGGTGGTGTCACGGCGGGTAATGCTTCTGGCGAGCTTCGTGAGCTTGCAAGAAAAATAAACTCTCCTGTTGCGACAACTCTGATGGGACAAGGTGTTTATCCAGAGGACGATCCACTATCGCTTGGGATGCTTGGAATACATGGAACCTGGTATGCAAATATCGCAACAAGTGAATCCGATTGCATAGTTATAATTGGCTCAAGGTTAAGCGAGAGAACAACAGGGGAAGCAAGTAAATTCGCACCGAATGCGAAAAAAATTCACATCGATATTGATCCCGCATCAATAAGCAAAAATATCAAAGTTGATGTCCCAATTGTTGGCGATGTTAAAGACGCCATAAGAAAACTTATTCCACTTGTTAAAAACTTAAATACAGAGGAATGGCTTCGTCAGATTAAAATATGGAAAGAAAAGCATCCATTAAGGTATGAACAAGGCAAGGAGATCCGCGTTCAATATGTCATAGAAAAACTGCGCGAATTAACGGGTGGAAATGCTATCATCGTCACGGATGTTGGGCAATTTCAAATGTGGACAGCGCAATTTTTTAAATTCCTATATCCACGAACTCATATTACAAGCGGAGGGCTTGGCACGATGGGCTTCTCTATACCAGCATCGATCGGCGTGGCGACGACCACCAAAGATAGGCCAGTTATATCGCTGAATGGAAATAGAAGCTTTCAAATAAATTTTCGAGAACTCGCAACAATTGTTTTATACAACCTTCCCATAAAAATTATAATTTTCAACGATGGGCATATCGATATCACAAGACAATGGCAAGAACTACACTGGAGAAAGCCCTTCAATGAGATTTTGATTGATAAAGCATGTCCTGATTTCATGAAAATTGCTGAAGCCTACAAAATTTATTTTCTTCAAGCTGAATCAAGTTCTGATGTGGAACCAGTTTTAAAGAAAGCGCTCGCGTTAAGAGATAAGCCTGTTATGATCGAATTTAAAACAATTTATGAAGAAAATGTTTACCCGTATATCCCACTCGGTGGTTCGGTAAAAGATATAATTGAACACTAAAAATTGAGGTAAAAATGAAACACACAATATCAATACTAGTTGAAAATAAGTTCGGCGTTCTGACAAGAATTTCGGGACTTTTCAGCGCAAAAGGCTACAACATCGAAAGCATTTCTGTTGGTCCAACGGAAGATCCAACCATTTCAAGAATGACGATAGTAACAAATGGAGACGATGACCAAATTGAGCAAATAATAAAACAGCTGAACAAACTTATAGATATTTTAAAAGTTGTTGACTTAACAAATGAACCATTTGTTGAAAGGGAACTCGCACTGATCAAGGTAAAAGTGAATCCGCATACAAGAAGTGATGTAATTGAAATTTCAGATATATTCAAAGCAAAGGTAGTTGATATCGGACCAACAACACTGACCGTTGAGGTCACAGGTAAAAGCGATAAAATAACAGCGATGATAAACATGCTTGCCCCGTATGGCATAGTTGAACTTGCAAGAACTGGGGTTGTCGCGCTGAAAAGAGAGTTTAAAGGAGAGGTTTATAGTTCGAAAGAGATCAAAATGCTCCAAAGAAAGACCAAACAAAAGAACCAAAATTTAAAAGAACCCCCTCAAAACATGAGTTCAAGCGATGAAAAAACAAAATAAGTTGTGCTTACCAAACTATTTACATTGTTAAATGCAAAATTTACCTTGGACAAATCGTTTGGCTTAACTATCCTATGTTGATAAACTAAAAGAATACCGATCAAAATTAATCCAACAGTATAGATCCACCCAAGATTTAGCAAAAATTTTAAAGATGCAAAAGAAATAAAGGTTAACAAATGAATTGCCGATGAGATTTTCAGCGCCTTCTCGATTCCAAACTTTTGAGGAATTGAATAAAGCCCATATTTTACATCGAATTCGTAGTCTTGACATGCATAAATTATATCTGAGGCACCAATCCAGGTCAAAACACCAAAGCCAAGTATAATGGGGGGTAGATCAAATCTACCAGCAATGGCAAGCCAAGCTCCAACTGGTGCAAGCCCAAGTGATAAGCCTAGGAAAAGATGTGAAAGCCATGTAAATCTCTTCGTAAAGGAATAAAAAAATATCACAGCGAGCGCAACGGGTGAAAGGTAAAAACAAAGAGGATTAAGCTTATAAGCTGCGTAAATGAAAAGAGCGGAGAAAAAAAATACAAAAATGCTTGCTTCAATGATCGATATTTTCCCCGTTGGCAATTCCCTATTTTTAGTTCTTGGATTTAAAGCATCAATTCTTCTATCGACGATCCTATTAAAACCCATAGCTGAACTTCTCGCACCAAGCATCGCAATCAAAATCCAAAACATCTTTTCAAGTGTAACCTTATAAAAAAGCGAAGAGAAAACGACACTGGAAAAAGCAAAGGGAAGAGCAAAAACAGTGTGGGAAAATCTTATCATTTTACCGTAAGTTAACACCTTATCAATCAGCACCGTCAGCTTCTCCACCAGCTGCATTTTCGGGTTCTTCAAGTTTGTATTCTTCTATTTTTCTGTAAAGTGTGCGTCTGTCAATTCCAAGAATTTTTGCTGCGTTTGATTTATGCCACCCAGTTTCTTGAAGTACTTTCAAAATATATCTTTTTTCAAGCTCCTCAAGGGTTATTTTTTCTCCCAAAGTAAGTTCTTCAACTATATCCTCCGCCTTGCATGCTCTTATATGTTCAGGCAAGTCTTCAACTCTTATTTCATCTCCTGTTGAAAGGACAACAAGTCTTTCAATCAAATTTTCAAGCTCTCTAACATTTCCAGGCCATGAATATTTCATCATACACGCAAGAGCCTCTCTTGAGATCCTTACATTTCTTCCTGCTTCTTCATTATATTTCTTCAAAAAATACTCAACCAGGAGAGGTATATCCTCGACCCTTTCTCTTAGTTCAGGCAAATAAATCGGTATAACATTTAATCTATAGAACAAATCTTCCCGAAATGTTCCCTCCTTGACGGCTTTCTCAAGATTTTTATGTGTTGCAGCAATAACCCTGACATCAACTTTTTTAGGCTTATCACTTCCAACCGCTCTTATCTCTTTCTCCTCAAGAACTCTTAAAAGTTTAGCTTGCATCGCAAGCGACATATCCCCAATTTCGTCAAGGAAGATAGTACCGCCATTTGCTTCTTCAAAAAGTCCCTTCCTTGAGCTAATTGCCCCAGTGAACGCTCCCTTTTCATGTCCGAAGAGTTCTGACTCAAGCAAACTTTCGGGGATGGCGCTACAATTAACAGCAATAAAAGGTTTATCTTTTCTTGGACTATTGTAATGAATTGCCCTTGCAACGAGTTCCTTGCCAGTTCCACTTTTACCATAAATTATAACATTGCTGTTCGTATTTGCGACTTGTTTTATTAGCTGAAATACCTTTTGCATCTGCGGACTTTTTCCAATGATGTTGCCGAAAGAATATCTTTGCTGAATTTCCCTTCTCAAAAATTCAACTTCTTTCTTCAGCGCGATTTGTTCCGCTGCCCGCTGAATTATCAGAACAAATTCCTCCATGTTGAAAGGTTTTATGATATAATCATACGCGCCAAGTTTCATAGATTCAACCGCTGAGCTTACCGTAGCAAATGCAGTTATCATAATTACGATTGTGTTAGGTGAAACTGATTTTATTTGTCGTAAGATCTCAAGTCCATTTATCTCAGGCATATTTATATCGGTGACAACGATATCAAATCCATTGGCTTCGAACTTTTCAAGCGCTTCTTTCGGTTTTGAGGCTGTCTCAACAGTATATCCCTTTCTCAAAAGGACTTTCTCTAAAAGTTCAAGCATTTTAATATCATCATCGATCACAAGAATTTTAATGTTATGTGCTTTGGCTAATTCATCTGTCATATTTCTCTATCTTCCTTTGTTATATATGCCGGAAACTTAACAGTAAATATCGTCCCTTTGCCAGGTGTACTTTCCACTTCAACTTTCCCATTGTGTTCATCAATTATTCTCTTGCTCACTGCAAGTCCAAGTCCCGTACCTTTCCCGGCTTCCTTAGTTGTAAAAAACGGTTCAAAAATTTTGTCAATATGCTCTGGGAGAATACCAATGCCATTGTCTTTAAATTTTATATTTACATATCCATCTCTCAAAAATGTTTCAATCTCGATTAAACCATTTTGGTTTATCGCCTGAATTGCATTCATAATTATGTTCAAGAAAACTTGATGAATTTGTGAACAATCGGCGTATATATCTGGAATATTTTCGCTAAATTTCAAATTCAATTTTATATTCGACTTTTCAAACTGATGTTTCAAAAGTTCAACAACATGAGAAATTTCATGATTTACATTTATCTTAGTATAGTTTGGTTTTTTGGGCCTTGCAAATTCTAAAAGTTGTTTTATAAGGTTCGCTATTCTCTCAGCCTGTGAAATGATCGTTTCAAGTTCCTCTTTATACGGGTTATTTTCGCCCATTTCCATCATTATATATTCTGCATTTCCAGAGATCACATTAAGGGGTGTCCCTATCTCATGAGCAATCCCAGCCGCAATTTGCCCAATAAGAGCAAGTTTATCCGAATGCTGTATCTGCTTTTCAAGCTCTTTAACCTTTGTAACATCCTTAACAATAGCAATGCTACCTAAAATCTCGCCATTTTCATCCTTTATCAAACTTCTGGATAAATTCACGATGATTCGTCTGCCATCTTTTGTAATTCTTTCAGTTTCATAATTTTCAATATATCCTTTTCTTAAAGTTTCCTCAAATAACCACTGTAGCTCCCCTTTTTCTTTAAGCTCGGATGGAACAATAGGATCAACCGTTTTCCCCAACATTTCATCCAAAGTATATCCGAAGATTCTTTCCGCGCCTTTATTCCAGAAGAAAATTTTATAATCGTTGTCAAGCGCAATTACCGCATCCGAATAATTTTGTATAATTGAATGAAGAACCCTCTCATGGACAGAGCGCCCCTTTTTAGCAAGGTCGATTACTTGGTGAATATATTTAATTAAAATTTGATGAATCTTTTGAATATCCTCTTGTTTTATGGAAGTGAAATTAGTGGATAGTTCTTCCCTGAGAGATTTATCTATTTCCGCGAGGAATTCGTCAATTTTACTAAGGATTCGGTGTTCCATTGTAAAGCGAAGTTAAATTTTTTCAATTTTAAAGTTACTAACAAGTTAAATAAAAATCAATTTTTCCACATGTTCGCTGAAAATTAAAGAGCCGTTGCGCTAGCGCCACTGTAATTTTGTTCAGCTTTAGGGGGACATGTTTAAATTCTTGATTTTGTCAAATTTATTTATTATTATTTGCACAAATGCATTATATTTATAAAAACTAAAAAAATTTCGGAGGTTAAAAATATGGTCTTATCACAAGGCGTGTTAGCTTTCTTGTTTCAGGCGCAGCAAAAGGGAGCAGTTGAGGAGATAGTTAATCTCCTTGTTGAAAAGTATATTGAAGGTGGATTTTTTATGCATCCGATTCTCGCGATTTTAATTATTGGTTTAGCCCTTTCAATTGCAAAGCTGATCTCACTGAGAAAAGCCAGCATCAATACAAGAAAGTTCCTCTCAGAGGTTAAAAAAGCCCTTGATGAGGGCGGGGTTGAAAAGGCGCTTGAAGTTTGCCAAAAAACCCCTGGTCCTGTTGCGAGCGTCTTCCAGGCGGGACTTCTGAGAGCAAATGAGGGAATTGAAGCTGCCGAAAAAGCAATAATAGCATATGGTGGAGTCGAAATGGCTTTTCTTGAAAGGGGACTTGTATGGCTTTCGTTGTTCATCTCACTCGCTCCACTTCTCGGATTTACTGGAACGGTTCAGGGAATGATCGTAGCATTTGACTCAATTAAAGAAGCGAAAAATATCTCCCCTGAAATTGTTGCTGGTGGTATTTCGATAGCACTCTTAACAACACTTTTTGGTCTCGTTGTTGCTATGATCCTCCAAACATTCTATAACTACTTTGTTTCAAAGATTGACAGAATAGTCATTGATATGGAAGAAAGTTCAATTGAGCTAATCGATGCACTTGCAGAGATGCAGGCTGGTAAAAAGGTAAGCGTGTCAGAAGCGAAAAACCCAACAAAATAAATTTTTTAAGCCATGTTTAGAAGAAGAAAAAGAGCCGAAGCAGAAATCCCCTCCGCCTCAATGGCGGATATTGCTTTTGAGTTAATGATTTTCTTTCTTGTCGCAACTACATTTGATGTTGACACAGGTATAGGTCTTGTCCTCCCGCCTGCGGCTGAAACAACCGAACAGGTAAAAGTTAAACAAAGCGATATAGCCAAGCTTCTTGTAAATGCAGCAGGTGAAGTTTTGCTTGACGGTGAACTCATCACTGTACCACAAATTAGAGAGACGATAAAGAATAAAATCAAAGCAAATCCTAAACTTATCATCTCAATCAAAACAGATCGCGAAACAAGCTATAGTCGATACATTGAGGTACTTGATGAGTTAAAGCTTGCTTATAACGACCTGCGTGAGGAATACTCGCTTAAAACATTTGGTAAGTCATATAAAGACTTAACAAAAGATCAACAGGAGGAAGTTAAAAAGGAAATCCCAATTCGTATTTCAATCGCCGAACCAGAAGAGGTTAAATAAAACGAGAGGTGATAAATAATGAAATTTCAGAAAAAATTTGGTCAAACTAAACCAACTATTCCAACTGCATCTCTACCCGACGTGATCTTTCAGCTGATACTGTTCTTTATGGTTACGACAACAATTAAGGTTTATGATGTTAAGGTAAGATATATCTTGCCAGAAGCTGCAGCCATCGAGAAAATTGAGAACAAACGTCTTGTCTCTTATATCTGGGTTGGAAGAGATGGAAGAATTCAAATTGATGACAACATAGTTCAGCTTGATGATATTATTGATATCATGTACCGAAAGCGCCAGGAAAATCCAAATGTTATAGTTTCGCTCCGAATCGATAGAGATTCAAAAATGGGAATTGTGATCGATATTCAGCAAAGATTAAGGAAAGCGGATGCATTGAGAATTAATTATTCAGCGTTACAAAAGTTGTAATGTTATCTTCAGTGAAAATTTTTCCTAAGAAGTATTCCAAGGTGAAATAAAAACAATAAGGCAGGCTTTGTCCTGCCTTTTTATTTTCAAAACAAAACTTGAAAAAGCAAATGGGGCTTAGAGAAAAACTTGCCGACGATCTTAAAAATGCTATGAAATCTGGCGACAAGATTAGACTTGAGGTCATCAGAATGCTTCAGACTATGCTCAGAAGGAGAGAAATTGAAAGAAAAGCTGAAAACAAAGAACTCACAGAAGAAGATGAAATTCAAGTTATAAAATCTGAGATCAAAAAGCGAAAAGAATCCATTGAACTTTTTGAAAAGGGTGGCAGATTTGATCTCGCTGAGAAAGAAAAGAAAGAGCTTGAAATTTTAAACGAATATCTACCCGAACAAATGTCTGAAGAAGAAATCGTAAAATTCGTTGAGAAAGTTATCAAAGAAATCGGAGCAACTGGACCAAAAGATTTTGGTAAAGTTATGGGCGTAGTCATGAAGGAACTACGAGGGAAAGCTGATGGCGCAACGGTTCAGAAAATTGTCAAAGAAAAACTTCAAGCTTAATGAACTGGCTTGATTATACGATACTTGGCTTTATTGCCATTTTCGTTTATCGCGGCTTTAGAAAGGGATTTATTACAAGAGTTTTGGGACTTGTTGGAGTTATTTTTGGTATATGGCTTGGAGTGAAGCATAACTTAAAAGTTGCACAGATTTTGAAAGACATCGGGATATCTGCGGAATTCTCCACTTATCTTGCAATGTTTATAATTTTTGTTGCATGTATTTTAACTGCAACGCTACTTGCAAAATTTCTGAGAAATGTTTCAATCTTTGTTGAATTGATAGACAATCTTCTTGGAGCCATTCTCGGATTTCTTGAAGGTTTATTAATAATTGGCATCTTGTTCATATTCCTTGGCTACTTGAACTTTCCTTCAGAAAAAGTCAGAGATTCTTCAAAATTTTATAAACCTGTTGTAAAAGCAACGGTTGGCATCTACGATTTCATCGAGAAAAATTTTGGTTCCAAAATAAAGTTTAAAGAACAAATTCAGAAAACAATCGAATCAATAAAAGGTGAAGACCGAAACGCTAAATAAACTCGAATTTGATAAAATCAAACAGCATATCTTATCATTTGCCACTTCGCAGATTGGAATTGAACTTATAGAAAATCTTTTTCCCTATACGAACCCCAAAATTATCGAAAGAGAGCTCAAATTAACAATTGAAATGAAAGATATACTCGCCTATGATGATCCCTTCCCCATCGATGGAATTAAGGACATACGAATTGCTTTAAGAAGATGCGAGATTGAGGGAAGTTTTCTGATGCCATCTGATTTTCTTGATATAAAATCAGTTCTCGCCGTTTCAAGGTTGATAAGAGAATATCTTAGCAAGCGAGAAGATAAATACCCCAACCTTTGGGATCTTGCGAAAAATATATTTGTAAACAGGGTACTTGAATATAATATAGACGAGGTTATAGATGAATCTGGGAATGTCAAAGATAACGCAAGCCCTGAGTTAAGACAAATTCGTGAGGAGATCCTGAAAAAGCAAGATTATGTGAGAAAAAGGTTGTATTCGATTTTGAAACAAATTTCAGAAAAAGATTACACACAAGATGACATCATCCCGCAAAGAGATGGACGGCTTGTGATACCTGTTAAAGTCGAGCACAAAAAACATGTAGCGGGTGTCGTTCACGGAACTTCTTCAACGGGGTTAACAGTTTTCATTGAGCCAGCCGAAATAGTCGAATTAAACAACGAAATCCTGCAACTTCAATTTCAAGAGCAAAAGGAAGTTGAGCGGATATTACGAGAATTAACTGACAAGGTAAGAGAAAACTTAAAATATCTCCATGTAAACATAAATATCCTTGGTAAACTTGATTTCATATACGCGAAAGCAAAATTTGCACTTCAAATAGATGGCTACGCTCCCGAAATTTCAGAGGAAGGTCCGATCGTTCTTAACTCTGCACGTCATCCAATTCTTCTGTTGAGACACGGAAAGAATAAAGTAGTTCCTCTCGATTTTAAGCTTGGTGATGGCTCTTCAATTTTTGTAATTTCTGGCCCAAACTCCGGTGGAAAGACAGTTGTTTTAAAAACCGTTGGTTTGCTCACGCTAATGGCTCAAGCGGGAATCCCAGTGCCATTGAAAGAGTCAAGCAAATTGAAAATTTTCAAAAAGATTTTCATCGATATTGGCGATGAGCAATCTGTGGAAAAAGATCTCTCGTCCTTTGGCTCACACATAAAAAATTTGAAAAGAATAATTTCCGAAGCCGACGATAAAACACTTGTCTTACTTGATGAACTTGGTTCTGGAACTGATCCAGCGGAGGGCGGTGCGCTTGGAATCGCAATAATAGAAAAATTGAAAAGCAAAGGTTCATCTGTGATCGTTACAACGCATAACAGTGCGATTAAATTCTATGCTTACAACAATCCACAAATTGAATGTGGGGCGATGGAATTTGATCATCAAACCCTCGCTCCAACCTATAGATTGAGAACTGGTGTTCCTGGAAGCAGTTATGCATTTGAGATAGCAAAGCGCCTTGGATTAGACGAGGAAATTGTAAATAATGCAAAAGAATACCTTGACAAAGCACAGGTTAAAGTTGAAGAAATTTTATCACGCCTTGAAGCTCTTGAAGTTGAATACAGAAAACTTGTAAATGAAGCGAAGGAGAAAGATGAAAAACTTAACAAAATGATTTTGGAGTACAAGCAAAAACTTGCAGAGATCGAGCGAGAGAGAAAAAAGGTAAAACGCGAAGCACTGAACGAATTTCGTGCAATAGTTGAAAACGCAAGGGCAAGAATTGAGGAGGCGATAAGAAAAATAAAAGAAACTGAGGCTTCAAAGGAAAGCGTAAAAGAAGCACACAAAGTCGCTGAACAAATTGAAAAACAGTTCGACCAGATTTCAAAACAACTTGAGGAACAAGAATCTCAAACGATCGAGATCAAGCCTGGCGACTTCGTCAAAATGAAAGATGGAACACAGGTGGGAGAGGTTTTACAAGTCGATGGTTCAAATGTGGTTGTAGCATTTGGAGCGGTGAAAATGGTTCTCAAAACAAACGAAATCGAAAAGGTTGAACAAAAAGAAGTTAAAAAACTATCTTTAGCAACCGACCTGTTTGCTCAGGTATCGACAAAAATTGATGTAAGAGGAATGCGCGCCGATGAAGCTATAAGCGCCGTTGACAAGTTCATCGACACAAGCTTTTTATACGGATTGAAGAAAATTGAAATAATCCACGGCAAAGGGACGGGAAAATTAAAACAAGAAATTGCTGAGTTTTTGAAGCGACATCCAAATGTCAAATCATTTCGACTTGGCAGCTGGGAAGAAGGTGGTGATGGCGTTACAATAGTAGAACTCAATGTTGACTAAATCAAACAAAATTTAGATTTAAGGTATGAGAATTCTCATAGCAAACCGCGGGGAAATAGCTGTAAGAATTATGCGAACCTGTAAAATGCTTGGATTTGAAACGATAGCTATTTATTCAGAAGTTGACAAAGACAAACCTTTTGTTGCAATGGCTGATTATGCAGAGTGCATCGGCGAGGCAAATCCAGCTGAAACATATCTTAACATGGAAAAGATAATAAAGGTAGCAAAAAGTCTAAAGGCGGATGCAATCCATCCCGGATATGGCTTCCTTTCTGAAAATGAAGAGTTTGCAAAACTTGTCAACGACAATGGCATAATTTTCATCGGACCATCTCCAGAGGCAATTAAAAAGATGGGCGATAAACTTGAAGCCAGAGAGATTGCAAAGAAAGTCGGCGTCCCAATAGTTCCGGGCTCTGAAAATCCAATATCAAATGTTGATGAAGCAATTGAAATAGCAAATGAAATTGGCTTCCCGATTTTAATTAAAGCAGCAGCCGGCGGTGGTGGAAAAGGTATGAGAATTGTGCATGAAGAAGAAGAACTTGAATCCGCAATAAGAGCAGCAAAAAATGAAGCTATGTTCGCCTTCGGTGACGATAGAGTTTACATCGAAAAATATGTTGAAGAGCCACACCATGTGGAAGTGCAAATCCTTGCAGATAAATTCGGGAATATCATCGCACTTGGAGAAAGGGAATGCTCGATTCAAAGAAGACATCAAAAAGTTATAGAGGAAACACCTTCACCAATTGTGACGCCAGAATTGAGGGAAAAACTCTTTGAGTCTGCTATAAAAATTGCAAAAGCGGTTAATTATGAAAATGCAGGAACAGTTGAATTTATAGTTGACAAAAATCGCAATTTCTACTTCCTTGAGATGAACACGCGACTCCAAGTCGAACACCCAGTTACCGAGATGGTGACGGGGATTGATATCGTAGCTGAACAGATAAAAATTGCGTTTGGGAACAAGTTAAGTTTCTCACAGGAAGATATAAAACCAAATGGTCACGCGATCGAATGCAGAATTTATGCTGAAGATCCATTTAACGATTTTCTCCCATCAACTGGAAAGATCACAGAAATTAAACAGCCAAGTGGTCCTTGGGTAAGGGTTGACGCTGGGATTGAACCCGGAAACGAAATAACCATTCACTATGACCCGATGATTTCAAAGATAATTGTTTGGGGGCGAGATAGAATTGAGGCGATTGATAGAATGAAAGCAGCATTAAGCGAGTATAAAATAAACGGCGTAAAAACGACGATACCATTTTGCTTGTGGGTTATGAAAAACGAATTTTTCCGAATGGGCAAGTATGATACTCATTTCATTAAAAATCACTTCAACCCATCCTATTTGAAAGACCTACCAGAAATATCAATTGATGGCATTCCCTCTTTGCCAATCGTTGCCGCTATCGCTTCGGGTATCCTAAGCTTGGAGCGAAAAACTCAAACAATGCAAGTTCTACGAACGAAAACCTTAAACTCAAGCAAAAGTGTAAACAGATGGAAATCCAAACGATATGAAAATTTCAGATGAGCAACTTACTTTATTTAAACTTTACAAAAACGCAAAACCCTTGGAAAAGATAAAAATTTACGCACGAATAATTTTCAATTTCCAACCAATAAAAAAACATCTCGATCCATATATACCAAACTCTGGCACTGTTCTCGATTATGGGTGTGGCTATGGAATTTTCGCAAATTATGTTAAGATGAAGAATGAAAAATTAAAAGTAATTGGTTTTGATATTTCAAAAACGAGAATAGATGAGGCAAGAAAAACATCAGATAAAACGGGAGTTGAATTCGTAGATAAACTAGACGATTTTAAATTTGATGATTTAAAGCTTGTGCTTCTTATCGATGTTCTTATTTTCCTAAAGTATGAGGAAAAAATTGAATTGCTAAAAAAGATCTATTCAGCGCTTACAACCGATGGGATTGTTTTTATAAAGGACACATTGAAATCAGATTCATTTAGATTCAAATACACATATTTTGAAGAAAGGTTGAAATTAAAGTTGAAAGTTTATGGAGACGGTCTTGCCCCGGAGTTAAACTACATCACCCCAAATGAGTTCGTCGAAATTTTAACCAAAACAGGATTTAAAATCGTTAACTTAATCCCCGAAAATCAGTTTATTTACCCCGGAATTTTCATCATCGCCCGAAAATAGAATAAGCTCTTTCAGAGAGAATTATTCCTGCAGAAACCGCAACATTTAACGATTCAGCTTTCCCAAATTTTCTTATCTTAACCACCGCGTCTGAAATTTTTAAAAATTCACTTTTAACCCCACGCGCTTCATTACCGAAGACAAACACAACCTTATCTTCATCTTCCAACTCACGAAAATCGATCTTACCAGAAGGAGCCGTCGAAAAAATCTTGAAACCAAGTTTTTTCAACTCAACAAGATAATTCTTTAGATCAATATTCTGCAGAAATGGGACATTGAAAACTGAGCCCATCGTGGCACGAAGCGTTTTTGGATTAAATACATCAACGCTCATATCTGAGACAAGAATGAGATCGGATTTGAACCAATCGCAAACCCTAAAGATCGTCCCAAGATTTCCGGGATCCGAAATTTCATCAAGTGCGACAACAGTTGCGTGCTCCTTCTGCTTAACATTTTTTACAACATCATCCCAACTATATTCAAACATTTTCGCAACAGCGATGATCCCTTGCGATGTCTCAACCTCGGAAACCTTTTCAAGTTCGTCCTCCCCTATCTCGTAAATTTCGATTTTCTTATTTTTCAAATAATTTAGAAACTCCTGAGATTGCTGATCCTTTAAAAATCTTTCCGAATACGCAACAAATGATACCTCAGCCCCAAATTTAATTGCATCTGCTATTAACCTTTCACCTTCAAGGATGAAAAGTCCAGTTTTATACCTGTATTTCTTATTTTTTAAAAGCTGAAGTTGTGAATATTTTCGCTTGCTTATTTTCATATCTCTCTATACTCTCCCCAAATTTCTCTTAAAGTATCTGAGATTTCTCCAATTGTGGCATAAGCCTCAACACATTCTATAATTGGTGGGATCAGGTTTTCACCAAGCAACGCACTTTCGCGCAATCTTTTAAGTGCCAACATAACCTTGCCATTATCTCTTTCTTTTCTTAATTTTTTCAACCTTTCGATTTGATTTTTAATAGCAGACTCGTTCAGCTTAAAAATTTCAATTTTTTGCTTTTCCTCGGTTTTAAATTCATTTACCCCAACAATTATTTTTTCCTTTCGTTCAATTTGCATTTGATATTCGTATGCGCTCTTTGCTATCTCGTTTTGAATATACCCTGCTTCAATTGCTTTTATAGCCCCACCCATCGCCTCAATCTTTTCAATATATTCCCAGACCCTTTTTTCAATCTCATCTGTCAAATACTCAACAAAATAGCTTCCAGCCAAAGGATCAATCGTATCAGTTACACCGCTCTCATATGCAATTATCTGTTGAGTTCTTAAAGCAAGCCTTGCTGATTCTTCAGTTGGGAGAGCAAGTGCTTCATCCTTTGAATTTGTATGTAGAGATTGACAACCTCCAAGGACAGCTGCAAGCGCTTGGATTGTCACGCGAACGATGTTATTTTCAATTTGCTGAGCCGTCAAGGTTGATCCACCAGTTTGTGCATGAAATCTAAGCTTCATCGCTTCCTCGTTTGTCACACCGAATTTCTCGCGCATAATTTTAGCCCAAATTCTACGAGCTGCTCTAAATTTGGCAATTTCCTCAAAGAAATTATTATGGGCATTGAAAAAGAATGAAAGTTGTTCTCCAAATTTATTTACATCGAGACCCGCCTTTATAGCAGATCTGACATATTCAATCGCGTTAGCAAATGTAAAAGCAAGCTCTTGAACCGCATTTGCACCTGCCTCACGAATATGATAACCGCTGATCGATATGACATTCCACTTCGGCAAATTTTCATTACACCATTGGAAGATATCAACAATCAATTTCATTGATTGTTGTGGCGGATAAATGTACGTCCCCCTTGCGATGTATTCTTTTAAAATATCGTTTTGAATCGTCCCAGAAATTTTCTTTAGATCTGCACCTTGCTTTTTTGCAACCGCAACATACATCGCAAGCAAAATTGCAGCGGTTGCATTTATAGTCATAGAAGTGGTGATTTTTTCAAGATTTATTCCGTCAAAAAGAATTTCCATATCCTGAAGTGAATCTATCGCAACGCCAACGCGCCCAACTTCTCCCTCCGCCATCGGATGATCTGAATCATATCCCATTTGAGTTGGGAGATCAAAGGCAACGGAAAGACCCATTTGTCCATGTTCGAGAAGATACTTAAATCTTTTGTTCGTCTCCTCAGCGGTTCCAAAACCCGCATATTGTCTCATAGTCCATATTCTTCCTCTATACATCGTTGGATAAATCCCGCGTGTATAAGGATACTCACCTGGAAATCCAAGTTTTGTGGCATAATCAAAACTTTCATCGGGAAGATAAATCCTTTCTATTTCAATTCCCGAATCAGTTTTAAAGCAATCCTTTCTCTCCTTAAATTTACCCGAATTCAAAAATTTATTTTCCCATTCTTTTTTCATTTCTTTTAAATTTACAGCCATAATGCCCTCTCACCTTTGTTAAGGATTCTTATCTTTCAGCCACATTTGCTTTATATTTGTAGATTAAATTCAAAATAACGCTTCCAACTTTTTTGAGAGACTGCGGAGAACATTTATCAGGCGTATCTTCAGTCGTATGCCAGTATGGATAATCAAAGTCAATTATGTCAATTGTTCTTATCCCAGCCTCATTAAGCGGTATATGGTCATCGTAAACATCATACTTTACTTGATCCCTAAATTCCGAAATCTCAAGCTCTCGTGCGATTCCCCAAACGTATTCAACAACATCTGGCGCATATTCTACTGAATTTCTCTCTTTAAAAATTTGTAGATCCTTATCTCCAACCATGTCAAGCAAAATTCCAAATTGCGGTGAATAATTCACCGATTTATTTTTTGCAAAATATTTTGATCCTATGCAAAAATTGTCAAGATCTCCTGCTATTCCCAAATCTTCACCATCGAAGAAAACAATATCTATCCCAATCGGCGGTGGATTGTCCTTTAAAATTCTGGCAATTTCAAGCAATACAGCGACACCGCTTGCCCCATCATTAGCCCCTGGCACAGGTTGAATTCTCTTTGAAGGCTCTTTCTCTTCGTCCGCATACGGTCTTGAATCCCAATGAGCACACAACAATATCCTAAATCCCGATTTCAAATTAAATGATGCAATTATGTTTGAAAGTTTAAAAGTTTTCCCAAGATAATTATGTGTAAAATTTTGAACATTTACAGCATCCGCATACTTTGAAATTTCTGAGATAAGAAAATTTTTGCATTCCTCATGTGCCTTTGAATTTGGTACGCGGGGTCCGAAAGAGACTTGCTTTGTCAGATATTCAAAAGCTGAATTCTCATCAAAATCTGGAACGGATATGATGGCCTGGGGTTTAACTTCTTTTTGCTCTGTCTTCTTTTCAAAGTTGCAACTTAAAATAAAAATTAGCAAAATAAAAGGTAGAATTCTGTGCATTTTTAAGATGCTTTTAATTAGAATGCAATCTTAAATTAAGAAATCAACTCCCAAATGGCAAATTACAAAACTTTACACCACTGGGATGTAACGCCGGAAGAAGCCATAAAAATACAAAACAAGTTAAGAAGCTTAGTAAAAATTGAAGCTTTGCAAGGAGAAATTCGCTATATTGCCGGCGCAGATGTATCATTTGATAAAGGTTCAAACATAGTTTATGCCGGAGTCGTTGTTTTAAAATTTCCAGAACTTGAAGAAGTGGATCGCTCACTTTTGATAACGGAAGTGAATTTCCCATACATACCAGGGCTTTTGTCATTTCGAGAATCACCAGCCCTGATAAAAGCATGGGAAAAGATCAAAATTGAACCCGATGTTGTAATCATTGATGGTCAAGGGATTGCCCATCCGCGAAGATTCGGCATCGCTTCGCATTTTGGAGTGTTGATTGATAAACCAACCATCGGATGTGCGAAAAGCTTGCTTGTTGGGAAATATGAAGAACCTTCTCCCAAAGCTGGAAATTATTCTTATTTATATGATTCGGGAGAGATAATTGGGGCGGTTTTGAGGACGCGCGATGAAGTTCAACCTGTCTTTGTTTCAATCGGTCATAAAATTACGCTTGAAAGTTCAATAAAAATAGTTTTGTCAACAATTCGCGGTTATAGAATCCCGGAGCCAACACGCCAAGCCCACATACTTGTCAATGCACTTCGTCGTGGTGAAATAAAGCCAGGGACGAAAACGAAACCAGAACAAGATAGTTTATTTTCTTTCTAAATTACCTATCGCTACAAGTGGAGTAGCATCGGGTGGTAAACGGAACTAATTTTTTAATTGTCTTTGTTTTCAAATTCAAAAACAAAGCAGGAGGTTATCTATGCGTCGATTATTACACAATAAATTTTTCAATTCCAATTTGGTAGTTTATTTCATAATTTTGAGTTCCCTTCTATTCTATGCTTATTCATCGGGGGTTACGGGAAAAACGAGGAAAAATGGAAATGGCTGCACTTGCCATGGAAGCTCACCAACATCTTCCGTGGAGGTTTCGATTTCTGGACCAAATTTACTATCACCAGGACAAAAAGCTACTTATAGAGTTTCGATCAGCGGTGGACCGTTGGTCAGGGCTGGGGTAAACATAGCAGCAAGTTCAGGAACACTATCTCCAATAGGGTCGGATTTACAGAAAATTGGAGATGAATTAACTCACACATCTCCTAAAGCACCGGTAGGTGGCGTTGTAACTTTTGATTTTGAATTTACAGCACCAAATACCCCTGGACCAATTACTCTTTATGCGAATGGCAATTCAGTTAATTTCGATGGTTCAACTTCAGGTGACGCCTGGAATTTTGCTCCAGATTTTAGAATCGATGTTGTGACACTGGTTGAAAATAAAGAAAGTGAAATTCCAAGTAGATTCATGGTTTATCAAAACTACCCAAATCCATTTAATCCAACAACCCAGATAGCTTTCGATTTGCCTGAAAGTGGAAATGTTAGAGTTGAAATTTTTAACTCACTTGGTGAGAAGGTTGCTGTGCTTTATGATGGATTTATGGAGGCTGGATTTAGTAAAAGTGCAAGGTGGAATGCGGATGGGTTTTCAAGTGGGGTTTACTTTTATAAAGTTAGTTTGAATGATAGATATGTTGATGTAAAAAAGATGGTTTTGGTAAAGTGATTAGTTTTTGGTGCTTAATGTAGGGTGAGGGAAAAATTAATTTATTTTTTGATAAATGCGAGTTATTTTTTACATTTTGTTACTTATACACAATGTAAAGTTTAGAGATGAAAGTTATTCAACAAACCAAAAAAGGAACAAAAACAGGGAGATCTTAGCGATGGCTGAGACTTGGCTGGTCGCAGCGCTGTGGATGGGCTTAGCGTTGCTGGCGAGTTACCTGTCCATTCGCACTGCTATCTCAGTAGCAATGGTGGAAATTTTCGTTGGCGTATTGGCGGGCAATTTATTGCATTTGCAACCTACTAGCTGGGTCAACTTCCTTGCGGGGTTAGGTAGTGTGCTCCTAACCTTTCTGGCTGGAGCTGAAATTGAACCCGAAGCGCTCCGAAAACACTGGAAGCCCGCGTTGGCGATTGGCTTTGTCAGTTTCCTTGCGCCGTTTCTGGGTGCAATGGCGTTTGCAAAATTTGTATTGCACTGGTCGCCTGATGCTAGCAAAATCGCTGGTATTGCCTTATCCACAACTTCGGTCGCCGTTGTTTATGCCGTCATGGTGGAAACAGGCTTAAACAAAATGGACATTGGCAAGTTAATTTTGGCTGCATGTTTTGTAACGGACTTGGGCACAGTATTAGCATTGGGCATTCTGTTCGCTAACTATAACATATGGCTAGCACTGTTTATTGCCGCCATTGCTATTGCAATGGTAGTTTCCCCTAAAATAGTGAAAACTTTTTTGAGTCGCTTCGAGGGACATGTAAGCGAACCTGAAATCAAGTTGCTTTTACTGTTGATCTTTGCGCTCGGTGGGTTAGCAGCGAAAGCTAATAGTGAAGCTGTATTGCCCGCTTACTTGCTTGGTTTAGTTTGTGCGGGGGCATTCGCCCACCATCGCGAAACTATGCACCACATCCGTGTTACTACTTTCGCCTTGCTGACACCCTTCTATTTTCTAAAGGCAGGTGCATTAGTGCAGGCAACAGCGGTGTTCAAAAGCTTGGGGATTATTGCTTTGCTACTTATCGTAAAGATGATAACGAAGCTGATAGGCGTTTACCCATTGGCAAAAATTTTCCGTATGGATACTCGCACCGGAGCCTATACAACCCTGCTTATGTCCACAGGGCTCACTTTCGGAACGATCTCGGCGCTGTTTGGTTTGACGCGAGGCTACATTACACAAGAGCAATATTCAACTCTCGTGACGGTTGTCATCGGCAGCGCTATTATTCCAACCTTAATCGCCCAGAGTTTCTTTCGACCAAAAGTTACTGCTTTGAGCAGCGTGCAAGCAGAAGATGAAGCACTTGCAATCAATGAACATAAAGGAGGTAAATAACATGAACCAGCCGTTCAGGAAAATTCTGGTCGCCTACGATGGTTCGGAGCACGCCCGTAAGGCTTTAGATGTTGCCATTAAACTAGCAGTAGTGACGGGTGCGGAACTGCATAGCATCTCTGTTGAAGAGGACTTGCCTAAGTATGTGGCAACGGTTGGCGAATTTGAAGAAGTTAAGCGACAACGCGATGCTTACTTTGAACAATTGACTACTGAAGCACAAGAAATGGCATGGACATACGGCGTAAAACTACATACCCATGTTCAAGCAGGACATGAAGTGGAGACCATCGTTCGCTTCTGTCAAGATGGCGAATTTGATTTATTGGTGATTGGGTTCATGGGGCATAGTCGAATCTTTGAGCGAGTGTGGGGCAGCACCTCACAATCGCTGACACGTCTTGCACCATGTAGCGTTTTGGTAGTTAAATAATGAAACTTTGTCAATTAAATCCATCTTAAAACAATCAAACACATCGGCGTAATATCAAATGCCATTAAACACTAGTCAAAAGCGTTCTCTGACAGCAGTGTTGATGGAATTGGAAGAGGACCTATTACAACTTGAACAGTGGCTGAAAATGGACAAAATTAATATGGTTTTTCGTCAAATCTCTAACCCCTTTTCACCTAAACAGCGGACACAATTGCTGGAACTCATAACAACCGTCAAGGAACAATTACAGACCATGCGTGACACTTTCGGACTGCCGATAGAAACTGTTGATTTACGCTGGTTATTTTCCGTAAATTTGCTTCACTTTGAAACAACTTTAGAAGAGTCTTCCCCACGGCGGCTCAAATCTTTCGGGAAAATGGATGATGAAACAGCGGAAACCTTAACGCATCAACTGAACAAGTTAATCCAATACCTCACCGCCATTCGCCGCATCGCTCAGCTGGCAGAGAGTAAAAAGTAATGATTAAAGTTGATACCGTAAATATCTATTGCTAGCTTAGGTTGTTGAATACATCTTTTCTCTAATCTTTTAAATATTTTCTCATGACTTTAAGTGGGGGATTGAAATACCCATAAGCAAGATGTGGGAACCCCTCTTTTAAAAGTTTCATCACATTTTTAACTCCAAGCTTTTTAGTGGCTCCGTCAACTCCAACCATCTCGATATACCAATCGGGGTCAATGTTAAAGTTACGCCATTGTATCATCGATATATTCGTTTCTTTTATAAGCTTTCTTAACGCTTGATATTCCTCAACCCAGTCCGTCAACCCAGGTAAGACGAAATAGTTTATCGAAACCCAACAATTGAATTTTCTCGCTATCTTCATCGACTCAAGGACATCATCAAAAGAATAATTATTTGGTCGATAATATCTGTGATAAATCTCCGGTATTGCGCTGTTCATACTGACTCGAATGCTATCAAGACCTGCTTTACATAGTTCTTCAATTGCTTCAGGTTTACTTCCATTCGTATTTATGTTTATGACTCCCCTTTTAGTTCTCTTTCTTATCTCCCTTATAGCATCCCTTATCACTTCCCACACAAGCAAAGGTTCGCCTTCACACCCTTGACCAAAACTAACCACTGGATTTGGTGCTTTCTCAAGATGTGGCACCGCAACTTCAAGAATTTCATCAACTGTTGGAATAAATGTTAACCTATCCTGCGTGCTTGGAACACCATTTTCAGGGGGTTGATAAGATATACAACCAACGCAATTTGCATTGCATCCAGGCGAAGTTGGAATCGGGGCTTCCCATCTTCCAAGAAAATAATTCCTCGCAGCTGGACAAAGATAACGCAAGGCACAATTTTCACCCAAATGGCGAATTAAACGATTATCGGAGTGTTTCTTTAACTTTTTATGAACATTTTTAATAATCAAATCATGATTAAATTGATCACAATCCTGCCTTTTATCTGGATCGATCCTGACAGCTGGAACATAAAATTTTCCATCAAGCCATCCAACGGCAGTATATGCAAAAAGCGGAAGAATAGGAACACTATCCTTATCCCTCTCGTAAGCTGATAAGAAAAACTGAGTATATGCGGGTGCAAGAAAAGCAGCTACAGCAATACCATCTTTAAAAACAATTTTCCTCCCAGTTTTTCTATCAAATCCCACAGGTCTTCTTCCTGGAAGCTCAAATAGTTGGCTTCCTTCTGGGAGTTCAATTAAATCAGTGACATCTATCTTTACAAAGTCAACGCCTGTTCTTCCAGCCATTTCAATTTCAGGCACATCATAGATATTTCCCTTTCCATCACTATAAACAAGATTAGGAACTTTTCTCAGCCTCATGCTTGAAGTTCAAAGATTTGGAAACTTGGTTGGCGGAATCAATGTAAATAATACTTCAATGGATTTGGTTCAACCTTACATTCTTCAGCGATTAAAAGATTTGAAATTTTGCCTTTATCTCTAAGTTCAAACAATCGTGGCACAAGTTTATCCCTTAATTCAATAGGTGTAATCGGATTTATATAGATATTTGTTCCACCTTCAAATCCAGCAGGAATACTTATCCTCCATTTAATTAAAACATGCCACGGCATTTTGTAAACAGAATCGAAAGGTGTGTAATACCACTCTTCATTACACGGGATTTGATTCCCCATCGCTGCGTGAATTGCATGAACAAGGTCGCTCATATCACGAAGCTCCTTTTCGTCCAATTCAAATGGCCTTCCTGCTTTTGATTTTGAATAAATAGCAATAGTTGGGAAACGATGTCCAAATCCAGCAAACGCAACAGCATTTTCATTTTCCGCAAAAACTAAGTTATGATATCCAGCAAAATTCACAGCATATTCATTATAAACATTTGGGTTTTCCCTGACCATGGCTATCTGCCTTTCTATGGTTGCTCCCCAATCATCAAGACCAACAAGCTGTTTATGTAAATGATCAAATGAAGCTCCAGCTGGCCTCAACCAATTTTGAAAAACAGCGATGTAACGAACATAGCGATTTGAGTTCATTATATCAACCATCGCATCAATTGTAAATTTGAAATACTGATAATGCTCTTCCTGAGTTAATTCTCCCGATGAACACAAATCACTTGTCCATTTCGCATTGTCTATGAAATGTCTTCTTGCAATTATTAATTCGTGGCATCCACCAAAAAAGCTATCCGCCATCGCAAGTTTTTCATCGGTTGAGATTGAGTTTATTTCATCAGGCGTCTTCCCCATCATGCGCAATTTATAGTTTATCAGTTCAAGCACATGTTTCATTCCAGCAGGATTTTCCAGATATGCCTTTTTCCATTCCTCTTTCTCTTTCACGAATCTATATTCGTAATTCTTTCTCCAGTAGTCAAGCGTCACAATTTCAAACAAATTACCAACCCTTCTAAATTCTGCAACGCTCTCAAAGTACTTGTCCGGGGGGAGATAATCAATTCGTTTATAACTTCCATCGGGCAATTTTATTAATCTCGATTTTTCAGGCGGAACCTCGTAATATCTTTTTTGACAAAATGAACAATAATCCTCAGGATGATGAACTTCAAGTGGTTTCGCAGTCTCTGGAACTTCGTTTGTAATCGGCTTATTATTTCTGCCTGGAACAGACCAAACCTCGCTTTCCGTGAATGGATTAATCTGCTTTACCGTTCCATCCGGCATTATCAAATAAAGCGGTTTCATAAGCAAAGCAAAATTAATTATAAATCGAGCGATTAATAATAACACATAAAATCAAAAAAATCAAACCAAAATTTTACTTAATCAATTGGCTCATTACCTATACCACGCCTTTTCATCAATCGTTCAATTTCATCTATTGTTTTCGGTGCATCGGAAGAAAGGACAACGCACCCAGTTTCAGTGACAAGAACATCATCCTCGATTCGAACACCGATATTCCAATATTTAGGATCACACTCTGAACCAGCAGGTATATAAATTCCAGGCTCAACAGTTATAACCATCCCTGGCTCAAGGTTACCAGGTATCCCAATATCGTGGACATCAAGCCCAAGATGGTGCGTAACACCATGCATGAAGTATTTATTTACTTCATTCTTACTTTTTATAATCCCAAGCTTTAACAAACCATCCGCAATGATCTCAGACGCTTTAAGCTGGAGCTCGACGAAACTTACTCCAGGCCGAACTAATCTAATTGTTTCCTCTTGTGCTTTAAGCACTATCTCGTAAATCTCCCTCTGTTCAGGAGAAAATTTTCCGTTTGCGGGAATCGTCCTTGTGATATCAGCACAATAATTATGATATTCAGCACCGATATCAATTACGATCAAATCACCATCATTAATTCTTTTTCTGTTTGAAGTGTAATGAAGTATAACGGAATTTTCGCCAGAGCCAATAATTGACGGGAAGGCTGGATATTCAGCGCCCAATTTTGTAAACACATATTCAACTATAGCCTGAATTTCATATTCATACATCCCAGGTTCGCATGACATCATAGCTTGACGATGAGCCTTCGCAGTTATATCAATCGCTTTTTTTATCAATCTTATTTCTTCATCTTTCTTCTTCATCCTCATTTTTGCAAGAATTGGGGTTGGATCAGAAAATTGTAATCTGCCTCGTTGGGAATTCACAATTGATTCAATTGTTTCAACTACGTCTTTTAAACTTCCTTTGTAGCAATCCGTCGGGTATGGAAAATAAATTGTCTTAGCCCTTGTGCTAAAAATTATCGCACGAATCACACTCTTAAACTCCTCGATTGGTAAAGCAAGTTGAATTCCCAACTTTTCCATAGCTCCTTTAGTTCCAAGTGTTTTCCCAGTCCACACTTCCCGAAGTGAATCTCTCTCTTTCAAGAACAAAACTTCACGAATTTTTAAATCTGATTTGATAGTGTCAAGCGTAATATCATAATACTTTCCAGTTGCTCTCCCTGCAACTTTTAAAATAGATGGAGCAAACCCAGCTGGTGCAAGAACGAGCACGGCGTCGGGTTCCTCAAGTCCTGTCAAATAGTAAAAATTATTATCTTGCTTGAACCTGTATTCAACATCGTTTGAACGAGTTTTCAAGGAATTCGAATAAAAAATTGCAACCGCTTCATTACCGATCTGTTTCATCAATTCTTCCCTGTTTGCCTTGAAAAAAGAAGGCGGAAGCAAATCATCTTGCGAAAAAGAGAAAGAAAAAATGAATAAAGTTAAAAGTAAAATTTTCAAAGCTTTCACTTTTGTCGCCCCATTTTATTTTGAACTTTTAACCACATACTTGTTTAAAAACTCTCACAAAGTTACCTCCGAGAATTTTCTTCACATCCTCAATTGAATAACCTCTTTCAAGAAGTTTCTTGGTTATATTTGGAAGAAATGTGACATCATCCATTTCAAGTGGAGTTACACTTATACCATCGAAATCAGAACCAAGCCCAACATGTTCAACCCCAACAAGCTTTGCTATGTAATCAATATGGTCAATTAAAACATCAAGCGGTGGACGAAGTTCATCGGCTATTCTCATCATCAACTGACGCCTCGCCCTTCGATATTCTTGTGGATTATGTTCATACAAGATCCTTATCGAATCAAACTGTGTTTTGTATTTCTCCTCAAGTTGCTTACGCTTCGTGTTAAATGCTGAATCAATATATTCAGCGTAAAAATTAACAAATATAACTCCGCCAGTTTGTGCTATTGCTTTGATTTGTTCATCTTTTAAGTTTCGGTAGTGTGGACAAAGATTATAGACACTCGAGTGCGAAGCTATAACTGGCTTTTTCGTCACCTTTATCACATCCCAAAATGCTTGCTCACCAAGATGTGAGACATCGACCAGCATCCCCAGTTCATTCATTTTCTCTACAACTTTTTTACCAAATTCGCTTAAACCTTTAACTTTCAACTTCTCTGGATTCGTCGTCTCGTCAAAAGCAGAACTTGCCCAATCAACGCTATTGTTCCAAGTTAAACCTAAATATCTTACACCCCGCTTGTAAAGTCGCTCAAGATTTTCAATGCTATTTTCAATTGCATGTCCTCCTTCAACTCCGATTACAGCACAAATTTTACCTTCGCTTAATGCTTTCTCAAGCTCGGATGAATTCCTGACAACAGCAATTTTATCAGGATTTCTACTTGCAATTGAATATAAAGTATCAATCATTTGATTCGCTCTTTTAAACGGATTCTTCTCAAATGCAACTGGATCGACCCAAACTGCAAAAACTTGGATATCAACACCACCTTTTTTCAGCCTCACTAAATCACTATGCCCACGCTTAGTTTCAAGACTTATATCTTCCCCGTCCATTGCCCTCAAAAGAACATCATTGTGTGTATCTGCAACAATGGCATCATAGTGAAGTTTTAGATAATCGATTTTCTCTCCCACTGGATTCTCTTTTTGAGCACAAGCGAATGAAAACAAAGTTAAAATGACGAAAATGAACCTGCGAATCATACTTTAACCGAGCTTCTGTTTTTAAATTATGCCTTTAAAATCAAAATTTTCGAGATAATAAACTACTCTTTCAAGAAACCTTCCTCCAAGAGCACCATCGATAATTCTATGATCAAATGACAAAGTTAAAAATGCAATTGAACGAATCGCAATGTAATCCTCACCATCTTTCGTTATGACGACAGGCCGTTTCTTGACTGCACCAACGCCAAGTATCGCAACTTGCGGTTGATTTATTATCGGAGTTCCGATGATATTCCCAAAGACGCCATAATTTGTTATGCTAAATGTCCCACCTTGGATGTCATCAGGGGTTAATTTTTTATTTCTCGCTCTTATAACGATATCGTTTATCGCTCGTGCAAGCCCAATAAAGTTTTTCTCATCAGCATTCTTCACAACTGGAACTATCAAGCCATAGTCCGTCGCAACTGCAATCCCAATGTTAATGTATTTTTTGATGATTATCTTATCACCCTCAACACTGCTATTTATCATCGGAAACTCTTTTAAAGCCTTTATAACAGCATCAACAACAAACGGGGTTAAAGTTAATTTAAATCCTTCCCTCTTTTGAAACTCGTCTGCGTTCTTATTAATGAAATTCATAATTTCCGTCATATCGCATTCTGAAATTGCAGCGACATGCGGCGATGTTCTAACACTTCTAACCATATGCTCTGCCATCGCTTTTATCACACGGCTCATCTCAACTATTTCCACCCTCCCTTCAGGATAAACTTCTGGTTTAACTAAAGGCTCCTCTACCTTCTCAAAAATTTCAACAGCTGGAACAGATGGTTTAACTTCAACTTTCCTCTTCTTTGACTCGATGTAGTTTAAAATATCGTTTTTAGTTAACCTTCCACCGTGACCTGTTCCAGGAATTTTTTCAAGTTCTTCAATTGATATTCCTTCACGCTTAGCGATTTCCCTGACAACAGGAGAATAAAATCTTTTCGTCCTTGATGGTAAAGTCTCGGGAACAAACTCCTCAAAATGTTTCACACTTTCCTTTTCCTCACTAATTGCCCTAACTTCCACTTTCTCTTCCTTCTTTGCTTCAACCTCAAACTCAGCTTTTGAAATTTCTGTTTCTATATACGCAATCACAGTTCCAACAGATACCGTTTCATTTTCCTTGTATAAAATCTCAGTTAAAATTCCAGTTGCTGGGGATGGAATTTCAGTATCAACTTTATCAGTGCTTATCTCAAGCAAAATCTCATCCTTTTGAACCCTGTCCCCAGGTTTTTTATGCCATTTTAGAATTGTCCCTTCCTGTAAACTTTCCCCCATTTTTGGCATTATAACTTCAACCCTCATAGATTCGCTCCAAAATTTGTTTGATATTTCACCTAAAGTTTCAGTATCTTATTAACTCATCGAGCGCTTTAACAATCCATTCTGTCTGCGGCAATGCAGCCTCCTCAAGCGTCGGAGCATAAGGAATTCCAGGGATGTCAAGCCCAGCCACTCTTTTTATCGGTGCGTCAAGATATTCAAACGCTTCGCTGGCGATTATCGCTGAAATTTCAGCGCCGAACCCAGCAGTTAAAGTATCCTCATGAACGATCAAAACCCTGCTTGTTTTTCTCACTGAATTTAAAATTGTTTCTTTATCCAACGGATTTATCGTTCTTATATCAATCACTTCAATCTCAACACCATACTTTTGCTCAATAATTTTAACTGCCTCGAGCGATTTATAAACCATCAAACCCCAAGTGATAATGGTTGCATCCTTGCCTGGCTTTTTCACTTGAGCTTTCCCAAATGGAAGAAGATAATTTTCATCTGGTTCTGGTGCCATCGCTTGGGGAGAACGATAAAGTGCTTTATGCTCAAGAAAAAGGACAGGATCTTCAATTCTGCAAGCTGTTTTTAAAAGCCCTTTTGCATCGGCTGCATTTGACGGATAAGCGATAAAAATTCCAGGTAAATGTGCAAAAAATCCTTCTATGTTTTGACTATGGTAATGCCCTCCATGAATATAACCTCCAACTGGAACTCTTATAACAACGGGAGCTGACCAATTTCCATTTGATCTATATCTAAAAGGTGCAAGTTCATCTCGTATTTGCATCATCGCAGGCCAGATGTAATCACCAAATTGAATTTCAACAACTGGCTTATAACCTTTAACAGCAAGCCCTATTGCTGTCCCAACGATACTTGCTTCCGCAAGTGGTGAGTTAAACGCCCTATCCTTTCCAAACTTCACAGTTAATCCTTTCGTTGCCGTGAAAACTCCACCTTTCGGATCAGCAATATCTTCACCATAGACAAGCATCTTCGGATTTAATTCCATTTCCTCATGCAAAGCGTGGTTTATCGCATCAACCATAACTATTGGTTTTCCAGATGGAACTGTAGATTCATAATTTAGTTGTCTTGTTTTCTCAGGCGCATAAACATGCAGCATGACGGTTTCAGGGCTTGCGTATGGCTTTTGCTCGGCTTTTTCGATTGCCTTTTCAATTTCATTATCAATCTCCGAATAAAATTTTTCAATTTCATTTTTGGTTAAAATTCCTCTCTCTATTAAAAGATTTTCCATTTTCAAGATTGGATCGTTCAACCGTTCAAATTCAAGTTCTTCTGGCTTTCTATATTTTCTATGATCATCGGATGAAGAATGTGGAACTAATCTTACAACATTTGCAACTATCATCGTTGGACCAAGCCCCGCACGAGCTCTTTCAACCGCTTTTTTCACAGTTTGATAACTTTGAATAAAATCAGTTCCATCAATTTCATAAACATCAAGTCCGTAAAAGCCCTGCCCTATCTTTGCGACTGATGCTCCCGCTGTTTGTTCATATATTGGAACAGAGATAGCATATTTATTATTTTGAATGACAAAAATGACAGGCAATTTATCTTTACTCGCCCAGTTTAACGCCTCGTGAAATTCACCTTCACTCGTTGAACCATCACCACCTGAAACATAAACAACTTCGTCAGTTCCATCCCTTACACAACCCATCGCAGTCCCAACTGCTTGAAGATATTGGGTTCCCGTTGGGCTTGATTGCGTTATAATTCTTAATTCTTTTTTTCCGAAATGAGCTGGCATTTGTCTTCCACCTGTGGCGGGACATTCAGCCCTACCTAAAACACTATAAAAAAGTTCTTCAAGCGTGACACCAAGTTGATAAACAAACGCCCAATCCCTATAGTAGGGATAAAACCAATCGTATCCTGGACGAAAGTTCATTGCACTTGCCACCTGTATAGCTTCGTGCCCCGATACACCTATATGAAAGAAAGCCTTCCCCTGTTTAAGTAGTGTCATCGCCTTGTTATCTATCTGCCTTGCGACATACATTGATTTTAACGCCTGAATAAAAACTTCTGGTTTTAACTCTATAACTTTTGCCTCAACCTCAGTTTCAGAGCTCAAATGTTTGCCCAAATTTTTTGGCATGGCAAATTGCTCATTATGTTTTTAATTTTTTCATCTAATATCTCTTCAAGTTCAACATCAAAAACAGCTTCGAATTTCTTTTTTAAATTCACCTTAACATCAACAATATCAACACCAAACCCAAGTATTTTTTCCATTGATGTCATGCTCACATCTTTTAAACCACAGGGAAAGATAAAGTCGAAAAACTTTAAATCAGTATTTACATTTAAAGCAAACCCATGCATGGTAACCCAATGGCTTACTTTAATTCCAATTGAAGCAACCTTTTCATCTCCAACCCAAACGCCAGTTAAACCATCCTTTCTTTCAGCTTTTATCCCAAAATCATCCAAGGTTAAAATTATAACTTCCTCAATTTTTCTTAAATAGGTGTGAACATCAATTCTCAATTCATTAAGATTAAAAATCGGATACCCGACAATTTGTCCAGGTCCATGATATGTGATCTTTCCACCACGATCAATTTTGAAAATCTTTACCCCAAGATCCTTTAGAAAAAATTCGCTAACCCTTAAATCCTTTTCATTTCCAGCTTTGCCAATTGTGTAAACATGTTCATGTTCGGTAAGAATTAAAATATCATTTATCTCCCCACTTACTCTCATCTTGTGAAGTTTGTTCTGAAGGCTCCAAACTTTTTCATAGTCCGAAGGTCCAGGAATATCTATAAAAATAGCCTTCAAATTCTCTGTGCCTTTATTTTTAAACTTTAGTTAAAAGTTAAAAAACCGCCCTTACAAAACAAAATTTAGATTAAATCAAAAGTTCGTGGCATTTTTGCTGGCACAAAAGTGTTCGCAGTTTTTACTTGACTATAATAGCTTAATTTCATAACTTTAAAACGAAAATTAAACCGCAACAACTTTCGAAAATAAATTCTAAGAAAAATTTGGAAAGCATATCTGCGGTAATTGTATTTGCCTTGATCTTCGTGGTTGTAGCGTATTTCTTTGTTAATATAACTCAAAAATCGAGAAAACTTTTACCTGAATTTATAAATGGTAAACCAAGTGTTGTTTTTTTCTGGCTCGACAATCAAACATGCAGAGCAATGAGTTCAATAGTTGATAAGATAAAAAATGATTTCAATGGTAGTGTCAAAGTTTTGACTTTCAATGTAGTTAAAAATTATGAAATGGCTGAAAATTATCTCGTTTTTGATATCCCACTCATAATTTTATTCGATAAAGAAGGTAACCAAGTTATTAGAATCACAAAACCAAATGAATATCCAAAACTTGAGGCAAAATTAAAAGAAATAATTTAATCAAGAGGTGAACTATAATGAGAATTGGCATCTTAACTGGGGGTGGGGATTGTCCAGGATTAAACGCCGCTATAAGAGCTGTTGTTCGTAAAGCTCTTGCTTCTGGACATGAAATTGTTGGAATAAGAAATGGATGGAAAGGCTTAATGAGCCTTGATACTTTTCCGCTCGACCTCAACAATATCTCTGGGATTCTCCCCCGAGGTGGAACTATACTTGGAACATCAAGAACAAACCCATATAAACATCCAGATGGGGAGAAAAAAATACTTGAAAATCTTGAGAATGGAAAAATAGATGTAATTGTTGCAATTGGTGGTGAAGATACGCTCAGCGTTGCGTATAAACTTCATAAAGCTGGCGTAAATGTTGTGGGCATACCTAAAACAATCGACAACGATGTTCGCGGAACTGATTATTCAATAGGTTTTGATACAGCTGTCAATATTGCAATGGAAGCAATTGACAGAGTGCATACAACAGCAGAAAGCCATAACCGCGTTGCGGTTGTTGAAGTTATGGGTCGTCATACTGGTTGGATAGCGCTGTATTCTGGACTTGCAGGTGGGGCTGATGTAATTTTGATACCCGAGAAACCATTTGACATTGATCAAGTGTGTAAAATAATTGAAAAAAGACATGCCCGCGGGAAAAATTTCAGCATAGTCGTTGTGGCTGAAGGTGCAAAATTTAAGGTTGAAGAACAAGTGGACAAAGATGGGACACTTATCGTTCAGGATTTAAGAGTTGATGAGTTCGGGCATGTTCGACTTGGTGGGATTGGAAATCTCGTCGCGGACCAAATCGAAAAAAGAACAGGAATGGAAGCAAGAGCAACAATCCTTGGACATATACAGCGAGGTGGCTCCCCAACAGCGTTTGATAGAATCCTTGCAACAAGATTCGGTGTCAAGGCGGTTGAACTTATAAATGAACGAAAATTTGGTGTGATGACGGCGCTCCAAGGAAGCGACATTGTCGAAGTTGAGCTTTACGAAGTCGTTGGCGGTTTAAAGACCGTAAATCCAGAACTATTTGAAATAGCTGAAGTCTTCTTCGGATAACCACTAAAAATTTTTTAGCATAAACTGTGCTCTTTGACCCCTTTGTTTAAGGGGGCGAGTAAAATGTTATTTCCAAAATTAAGAGAAATCATACAATGGCAATAGATATAGTTCTGGTTAATCCCCTCTTCATTGAGAAAGATCCCGTTGAGAAAAAAATTATGACTCCGTATTTCCCACTTGGATTAATGTATCTTGCCTCAGTTCTAAGGGATAATGGTTATGAAGTCGAATTATTCGATTGCACTTTTAGAAAAGATTTTGACGAATTTGAAGATTATATGCGAAATAAAAAGCCAAAACTTGTCGGGATCACATCTTTGATAACAATACGAAGAAATGCCATCATAATTGCAGATATAGCTCATAGATACGGCGCAAAAGTTATCATCGGAGGTCCCGACCCAACAGCTTTACCGGAGCGATATCTTCTTTACAAGGGAACAAACAACACTTTCCCAGTTGATGCTGTCGTATTTGATGAAGGTGAAATTACGATGTTAGAACTTGCAAATTTCTATCTTGAAAAAGGTGATCGCCCGGATAATATCAGAGAAATTGCTGGTTTGAGAATAAGAGACGAAAATGGGCGCATAATTTCAACAGGGCATAGGGAACTTATCAAAGACCTTGACGCAATTCCATTCCCTGCAAGGGACTTAGTTGATATGGATGATTACAGAAGAGCTTGGAAAAAGGCACACGGATACTGGTCGCTCACCATCATAAACAGCAGGGGTTGCCCATACCACTGCTCATGGTGTCAAAAGGCGGTTTTCGGGAGAAAATATAGAATCCGAACCCCTGAGAACTCCGCCGATGAAATGAAACATATAAAAGAAATTTATTCCCCAGATTTTATCCGCGTGGTTGACGATATAACGGGAGTTCAAAAAAACTGGGTTTTGAGATGGAGCGAGGAAGTTTTAAATAGGAACGCTATTATACCTTTTGAATGCCTTACGCGAGTAAATCTTGTTTCTGAAGATATGTTAAAAGCATTGAAAGATATGGGTTGCAAAAAAATTTATCTCGGTGTGGAATCAGGCTCTCAAAAAGTTCTCGACGCAATGGAGAAAGGAATAACAATACAACAGATATACAAGGCATCTGAACTTTGCAAAAAATTCGGAATAAAAACATATTTCTTCATGATGGTAGGTTATCCAGGCGAAGATATTGATGACTTAAAACTAACCGCTAAACTTCTAAGGGAAACATTGCCTGATGAATTCAGCACAACTATTGCTTATCCCCTGCCAGGGACAAAATTTTATGAACAAGTTCGCGATAGATTAATGTTTGACTCACAAGAATGGATGCTTGATTGGGATTACACCGCTGAAAATAAACTCCTGTTCAAGCGTGAAAAATATAACACAACATTTTATCGGTGGGTTGTAAGATGGCTCAACAGGGAATGGAAAGATGCGTGGTTCAAAGCTGGAAAGGAAGCAAATCTTCTTGAAAAATTCAGAAATAAAGTTGAACTTATCCTTTCAAAGGCAATTGTTAATCTACTTGCAAAAGTTTCAAATTCAAATGTAATCCAGTTTCAGCCAGCCGAGGGAAGATGAAAAAGGAATTTGTAAAACATAGATTCTTCTGGGATTTATACGCTCCTATTTACGATGAAAATAGAAAACATGAAGAATACCTGCGGAACACAAATTTAAACATTTTAAAAACATATTTTCATCCAGGTCAAACCCTGATTGAAATTGGTTGTGGCACTGGAATTGAAGCCGAAGAGATGATAAAACACGGTTGTAAAGTTATCCTCACAGATGTATCATTTGAAATGCTCAAAGTTGCTAGGACAAAAGTTGGCTCAAATGCACAATTGATAAACCTACCAGCTGAATATATTGATTCGTTTAAAACTAAATTTGATGGCGCATATTCTTCTTTTGGAGTTTTAAACTGCATTACAGATGTATCTTCTTTTTTCCAAAAGCTTCATTCCATCCTTAAACCAGGTTCGCTTTTCGTCGCCTCATTTATAAATCGCTGGTATTGGGGAGATTTCATCTTTTTCCCGCTGGGGATAACCAACTACCTAAAGAAACGATTAAAGGGATGGGGATACATCACACTTGATGGAAAAGAGTATAATGTAATCGCAAGGTTCTACTCATTGAATGATATCAAGAAGTTCTCCAAAGATTATTTTACCATAAAGAAAATTTACGCCTTACCTTTTTTGCTCCCACCTGCTTATTTAAAACCTCAAGAGCGATTACCCAAGGGGTTCTTCAAACTACTTCAAAAAATTGAAAATTTAATCAATCCCTACTTCCCATTTAATTATCTTGCCGAAAGAATCATTGTTATATTCCAAAGGTCATGAAAAATGAAATTAAGCTTAACATAAACTTCCCCATAACTGCAAGCCCCGTTGCTCACGATATAAACGAAGATGGCGAAGACGAACTAATTATAACAGCAGATAAAATTTACATCTTTGATTTAAAATCCACTGATAAACCCATCCTTACTCTTGAACCTCAGAAACCTTGTGCTTCCACACCAGCTATATTCAAAAATAAAATTTTAATCGCTGGCTCCGATGATGATAACCTTTACTTTTTTAACCTTAACGATGTAAAACGCTCCTTCAAATTTAAAACTCACGGCGATGTTTTTAGCTCCCCGATTATCACCGATATTGACTCTGATGGATTTTCAGAAGTGATATTCGGTTCAGATGATGGTAGAATTTACATAATTAAGTTAAGTGAAAACGGGGAAATTTTAAATGTGAACTATTTCCAAACGGATGGGTTTGTCTCTTCTTCCCCTGCTTTATTTCCAAACGGTGATGGTTCTTTTGATATTGTGATTGGCTCATGGGATGAAAACCTTTACAGGATTGATGGTAAAAATTTCAAATGCGAATGGAAAACAAATTTAAATCACATAATCTGGTCATCCCCCCTTGTCTGTGATTTAAATGCGGATGGAAAACCCGAAATTGTATCGCTCTCAAACTCTGTTAACTTGTTGAATGAAGACGGAATGAACATCCAACCATTCCCCATCAAGTTGAAAAGTTTCACAGTGTCCTCACCCGCAATATGTGATATCGATAACGATGCTAACTTAGAATTTATAGTTTGCGCAGATTCAATATATGTTTTCACAGCTGATGGCTTAAAAAATTTTGCTAAAGACATAAAAACCATCTTTTGGGCATCTCCGATCATCGCTGATATAAATGGGAATGAAAAGCAAGAAATAATTGCCTGTGATTATTTTGGGAACTTATGGATTTCTTCAGAAGGGGTTAATTTTAAAAAGAAAATTGCTTCATCAATCGTGTCATCACCAATTGCAACAGATATCGATGGAGATGGACTCATTGAAATAATTATATGCACCATGGATGGAGACATTTGGATTTTGCCCACCAAAGGGCAAAAATCTGAATGGAATAATTTTAGAGGTAATGACAAAATCGGCTTCCTCAATAAAAAACTTATACCTAATAAAAAATTTCACACAAGCGAGAACTTACCAAAACTGGAAACTAATGTTGTGGAAGTTCAAGAAAACAAAATTGAAGAACCCGTCAAAAACTTTAAAATTGTAAAAGAGAAAAAAGGGAGAATAAAATTATGGGAGTTGAAGCTTGAGCTGAACATATCTGGATTAAAAAAGGGTATAATGTATTTTGAAAAAGATGGAAAGTGGTTCCCATCGCCACTATTTGGCGATGGCGAGAAATTCGTCGGGCGATTTCCCCCATTAAGAAAATTCTCGCTTGTAAGATATTTTCTCATACTTGAAACCTGGCAAGGTCAATCCATTAGAGTTCCGAAGAAGGGATTTAAATTTTTCATATTTGTTTAATTCACTCACTTATATAAACCATTTGCGTAAATATATTCTTCAACTTCAGATGGGACAAGATATCTTATTGATTTCCCAGCCCTTACCCTTTCCCTTATTGCCGATGCTGAAATATCTATGTTTGGTATTGTAATGAATTTCGCAAAGGGTGAAAATTTAGATTCTGGGATTACATAACCATAGCGATTGAAAACAAGAAGATGAACCTTTTTCACAATCTCATCCGGATCCCTCCACGTGTGAAATTCCTCAAATTGATCAGCCCCAATTAAAAGATAAAAATCATACTTGGGAAATTTCTCAACAAGATAACTTACAGTTTCAACTGTATATGAAATTCCACCCCGTTTTATCTCGATATCAGAAACTTCAAAAAAGGGATTACCCTTTATTGCAATTTTAACCATCTCAAATCTGTGCTGAGAGCTTGCCATTTGAGAAAGGTATTCTGGACTTTGCTTGTGTGGTGGACTTGCGCAAGGAATGAAAATGATTTTATCAAGGTTTGCCTCCTCCCTTATAAACTCAGCAACTATCAAATGCCCGATGTGCGGTGGATTAAATGTACCACCAAAAATTCCAACTCTCATTTAATCAAGCACTGTTATTTTTCTTTTCTTTAAAAGATTTAAAATGGCTGACCTTGTTCTTTTAAACTCATCACCTTTCCCCATATTTATCACAGCCCCAAAAACACTCTTTAAGGACTCAACGTTCTTTGCGTAATCAATTCGCCTCAAAGGGACATAAAGAACATCAAGCTCGCTTGCAAATTTTAACACATTAATCTCATCGTTTTCATCTTCCAACCTTGATACAAATCTTTCATGCAACTTTTTAAGCCCAATAAGCTTGTTTGGATTATCTCTGTAAACCGAAGTAACTATGACATCATACTTATGCGTCATAACTTGATAAGCGTTGTTTATCCAAGGCACCGGATAAATAAAACTTGCGATTTCAAGCAAAACGACAAACTTGCGTTCATCTTTGAATGCCCTTGAGATGCTTTCAAAATAACGATTTACATTGTCCTCAACAACCGAAACTTTAACACGAAGCGGGAAAACTTGAATTAAAAGATCACAAGTCTCATAATCTGGAAAATAAACATAAACATTTGTGTTTCTGCTCTTTTGAACATAATAATCGCAGGTATCATGAAGGATTGCCTTGTAGATTTCCAGCTTTTCATCAAAAGTGAAACTATCGTCAACTTTTAAATCGCTCAATTTCGCCGGAAAAATTATCAAGGCTTTCTCCGTTTGAAACATGGCAAGGGTTTACTTTATTTTAACTAATTGACATTATAGCCTCCGCAAGGCGCCACGGATTTTTGCTTGAGATGACAGCTTTACTAAGTTTAACCTTTAGCAAACCTTGTTTTGAATTTATCAATTCAATCTCAACCCCACCGCCGCCTGAGTAAATAAAAGCAACTGTCCCCCAAGTCCCTTTTATCCCCCATCCTCCATACATTTTCCACAATTTCCCCTCAACCACCTTAACATCTTTTATTTCGTTTTTTCTAATTTTCAACATCCTCAATCCGAAAAATCCAATTCTAACCACCATTTCATTCCACCTCACTAAAATCGTCAGCTTTCCCATCAAAGCAATTATCAAAAACTCAAAAAGCACAGCTAAAAGTATGGCAAGCATAAAATCACTTTCTTTGAAAAGTTCTGGGTTGATAACGAAGACAATAACAATAAATGGAATCCACAAGAAAAACAAAAGATAAAACCATGCTGGAAAATTTTGCTCTTCCTTATATAAAAGTCCTGAGATATTTTCCACTTTTTATCCCTTGCTTTAGTTTTAGATATACTTCATCGCTATCCCAAGATCTTTATCGCCTCGACCGGATAAATTTACAATTATAATTTCGCTCTTTTTCATTTGTGGGGCAATTTTTAAAGCATGTGCAAGCGCATGAGAACTTTCAAGAGCCGGGATTATACCCTCAAGCCTTGATAAAAGACGAAACGCCTCAATGACTTCATCATCCGTTGCAAAAGTATACTCCACCAATCCTGCATCTTTGAGATAAGAATGCTCAGGTCCGACCCCCGGATAATCAAGCCCAGCCGATATGGAGTGAGTGTTAAGTATTTGACCATCTTCATCTTGAAGAAGGTATTGCATCGCCCCATGCAAAATCCCAGGCTTTCCAGCATTTAAAGATGCGGAATGCAATCCAGTTTCAATTCCCTTCCCCCCAGCTTCAACACCGATCAATTTAACCCTTGGGATATCATCAATAAATGGATAGAAAATCCCCATTGCATTGCTCCCACCACCAACACAAGCAATTATGACATCGGGAAGCCTTCCTTCGATGTCCAAGATTTGTTTTTTCGTCTCCCTACCTATAACACTTTGAAAATCCCTCACAATCATCGGGTAAGGATGCATTCCAACAACGGAGCCAATCATATAAAAAGTCGTTCTAACATTTGTAACCCAATCCCGTATAGCCTCATTTATCGCATCTTTTAACGTTTTGCTTCCCGATGAAACCGGTTTCACCTCGGCACCAAGCAACTTCATTCTGAAAACATTTATCTCTTGCCTTCTCATATCTTCTTCCCCCATGTAAATCACACATTCAAAATTAAATAATGCACAAACTGTAGCAACCGCAACACCATGTTGACCAGCGCCGGTTTCAGCAATTATTCGTCGTTTCCCCATCCTCTTGGCAAGCAACGCTTGACCGATCGTGTTGTTTATCTTGTGAGCCCCGGTGTGGCACAAATCTTCACGCTTTAGATAAATTTTCGCACCCCCTAAATATTCACTCAATCTACGAGCGTAATAAAGCGGGGTTGGACGCCCCACATAATGCCTAAGATAATAATCAAATTCATTCTGAAAATCTTCAGCATCCTTCAGCTTTAAATACCACCTTTCAAGTTCCTCAACAGCAGGGATCAATGTCTCAGGAATAAATCTACCTCCATAAATCCCAAAATAACCCTTTGAATCAGGAAGTTGCAATTTCATAATTTCACATTTTTTGCGTTTTCAATGAATGATTTAACTTTCTCAAAACTTTTCTTCCCCGGATATTCCTCAACCCCAGTTGACACATCAACCCCGTAAGGTTTAACTTTCAAAATAGCATCTCTCACATTTTCAGGAGTCAAACCACCAGATAGAATTATTTTATATCTCTCACTTAACCCTGCCACGCCATCCCAATTAAACACCTTTCCCGTTCCACCGTACTCACCATCAGAATATGAATCAAGATGAACGAAATCAACATCATAATTTTTTAAAACATCTTCTGCGAATTCATCTTTAACTTTAAACGATTTCATAACCGGCACAAAACCTTTCAACATCTGACAAACCTCTGGGCTTTCATCACCGCTTAATTGAACGATATCAATCATCGTTTGATCAACTATTCTTTTTATTTTCTCAACATCCTCATTTACAAACACACCGACACAAAGTGCGAATGAAGACACCTCTCTCACAATATGCGCAGCTTTCTCTGGATCGATATATCTCCTGCTCTTTTCATAAAAAACAAATCCAAGCATATCAGCACCAGCCTCAACTGAATTCACAGCATCTTCAAAATTTGTGATCCCGCAAATTTTCACAACAATCGACATAAGAACATAAAATTTAGTTTTTACTAAGAAGTTCAAAAATTTTTCTTGTTTTATCCTTTGCTCGCATCAACGCTTCACCAACGAGAACCGCATCAAAACCAGCATCGGATATTCTCTCAACATCTTCTCTACTGTTAATTCCGCTCTCGCTCACCTTAACAACATCGTCAGGGAGAATTCCACAAAGTTCAATTGACCTGTTGATGTCAACTTTAAAAGTCTCAAGATCACGATTATTTATCCCTATCAATCTTGGATAAGGCGAGACTTTTAAAGCGCGCGCTATATCGTGTCTGTCAAAAACCTCAACAAGGACATCAAGCTCCAACTCTTTCGCAAGTGATAAATAATCCTCAAGCTGAACATCATCAATTATTTTCACAATTAAAAGGAAAGCATCCGCCCCGATGTACTTCGTTTCATAAATTTGATACTCATCAATTATGAAATCCTTTCTCAAAATGGGAACCTTTACATTCCCCTTCACCTGCGAGAGATGTTGTTTCCTACCGCCAAAAAATTCGAAATCAGTTAAAACAGATATCCCGCTTGCCCCAGCGCCTTCATATTCCTTAGCAATTACAACGGGATCAAAATTATCAACGCTTAAATCCCCAACCGATGGTGAAGATTTTTTTATTTCAGCTATTATCTTAACACCATCCCCCTGCTTCAATACATCAATTAAACTACGATGGTTATAGTTCGAGCTCTCGGCGATTTTTTTCAACTCTCTTAAAGGTAGAATTTCCTTCGCTCTTTCAACCTCGATTAACTTTGTTTTAACAATTCTCTCAAGGAAGTTCATTTAATTTGCCTTCGTGATTTTTAATTCGACTATTTTTCGTTTGGATTTTTTCAGCACTTCAAAGACGACATTTTTAAATTTAATCTTTTCTCCTTCACTCGGAATTCGCCCTGCAAGTTTTGAAACAAATCCACCGATGCTTTCATAATCAGTTCCTTCAGGTATGTCCTCACCGAATTTCCTATTGAAATCACTTACAAGCATCCCCGCGTCGACAATTATTGAACCATCGCTTAACACCTCATAATTTTTCTCAACCTTATCATACTCATCATGTATCTCCCCAACTATTTCCTCAAGTATATCCTCGAGCGTTACTATTCCACTGAAACCGCCAAATTCATCGACGACTATCGCCATGTGAATTTTATTTTTTTGAAGCTCTCTTAACAATTCACTTATCTTTTTTGTCTCGGGGACAAAATAAGCAGGTCTTAAAAGATCATAAAGTACAAATAAATTTGGCTCCTCGATATAATTTATCAAATCCTTTGCATAAACCACACCAATTATATTATCAATCGTATCCTTGTAAACGGGAAGGCGTGAATATCCTTCATTTAAAACAACCTTGATAACTTTCTCGCGCGGAGCATTTATATCGAGAGCAACCACTTTCGTCCTCGGCACCATAATTTCTCGCACGGTTTTATCATCAAACTCAAAGATATTTTTAAGAAGAAAATCCTCACCTGGTGCTTCATCTACATCAACGCCATGAATTAAAAACTCAAACTCACGCTTTACAAAATTAACACTTTTACTTGAAAACAATGAAACAAATCCCAATGGTAAAGATAGCGAAAACTTAAAAATGAAAAAAAGAAAATAAACCAAAAACCACAAGCTTCTTATCACTGTTTCAGGCTTTCTTTCAGATAAATTTCGCAACACATGGAAAAGATAAAACGAAATAACCAACACCAAAAAGACAACTAAAAGCGATGCTGTTTCCCCCTTGGTCCACGCTCCAAGAGAAATAAAAGCAGGGACAAAAAACAATGCCTTAGCTACAGAGATTGTAAACGCAAAATTTTCAGGCTTTTTCTTAAAAAATTCAATTTTATCTATCAACCTAGATTTAACTTTCTCTGCGTCTTCAAGCGTTATAACAGCAGTTTCGAGCATTGAAACCAAAATTCCACCCGCAATTAAAAGCAAGGAGATTATTAATGGCATAAACTTAAACTTTGTTAAAACTGTTTGTTAATTTAACTAAATCTTCAAGCTTCTGCTTCGCTCTGCCAGAATCTATCGCTTCTTCAGCCATTTTAATACCTTCATAAATTGAACTTGCGAGACCAGACACATAAATTGCAGCTCCAGAGTTAAGCAATGTCACATCTCTATGGGGACCACTTTCACCATCAAGAATTTTTCTTATTATCTCAGCGTTTAATTTCGCATCTCCCCCGAGAATCAAATTCAAATCCCATCTTTTCAACCCAAAATCTTCGGGGACGATCTCATATGTTTTGACTTCGCCATTTTTTAATTCAGTTATTTTCGTAGCTCCAGCAATTGAGATCTCATCAATTCCACCAGTCCCATGGACAACAAGAGCATGTTCAGAAGCAAGTTCTTTTAAAACAAAGGCAATTTTTTCAGTTAAATTCTCTGAAAAAACCCCAATAACTTGCTTTTTCACTCCTGCTGGATTGGTAAGTGGACCAAGTATGTTAAATATAGTCTTTATCCCAAGGGATTGCCTCACAGGAGCTGCGTATTTCATCGCCGTATGATAGAAAGGGGCAAATAAAAAAGTTATGTTTATCTCCTCAAGACACTTTTTTGCTTGCTCTGGTGTCAACTCAATGTTAACACCTAATTCTTTCAAAACATCGGCACTTCCACATTTGCTTGATATCGATCTATTCCCATGCTTTGCGACCTTAGCCCCGACCGCGCTGGCAATAATTGCAGAAACCGTTGATATATTAAAAGTTCCGACGCCATCTCCCCCAGTTCCGCATGTATCTATCAAATTCTCATCTTCAAAATCAACTTTCACCGCCTTTTCTCTCATTGCCTTAGCGCAACCAGCTATCTCGTGAGCTGTTTCCCCCTTCATCCTCAATCCAACAAGAAAACCAGCTATTTGAACTGGCTCAGCCTCCCCCGACATTATCTGTCGCATAGCAAAATATGATTCCTCAAGGCTTAAATCTTCATTTTGAACAAGCTTTGCAATTGCATTTTTTATCATAAGCCTTACAAATTGAAAATTTTTTTAGTAAGAATTTAAACTTAACGATTCAAATTATCAAATTTCATCGACGGTTTTCAAATCATCTCAAATTGAACTAAAAGAATCTTTTGGCTATATTTACACTGAACTAACAAAACCTCGGTTTAACAAAAAGTAAAAGGACATATCAAATGCACACCGAAAGCAACACCATGAAAGCAGTTATCAAACCAACCCCCCACCCCCAAAAGGATTGGGAAAAGGGACTGATACTTACCGAAGTTCCCATACCCCAAATAACTGACCCAAGAGAAGTAAAAATTGAAATCCTTGCGTCAGCAATTTGCGGAACAGATGTTGGAATTTACAACAGCAAACAATCATTGAAAGATGAAATGCTCTCAAACACGACACCTTATGTAATCATTGGACATGAATTTGCAGGTAAAATTGTTGACGCTGGTGACATAGCGAGAAAACATCTCGCTGGTCTATTAATTGTAAAATCCTATGAAGACAAAACTTTATCTGACTTTATCGGGAAAAGAAATACCGATGAACTTGCTGGTGATCCCGATTTGATCAAGTTTTTAAATGAAAATTTTGTCGTCTCAGCAGAGATGCATATAACTTGTGGAAAATGCTACCAATGTAGAATTGGACAAAAACATGTATGCCAAAACACGAAGATAAAAGGGATCCACGAAGACGGTGCTTTCACAAAATATGTTAAAGTTCCAGCTGAGAACATAGTTTTATTTAGAAACGGTGAGCTTCCCGTAGAAATAATCGCATTCATGGATGCGATTGGAAACGCAGTCCATACTGCACAATCCGTTAACTTAATGGGACAAACTGTGGCGATTCTTGGATGTGGGGTCCAAGGGTTAATGGCAACAGCAATTGCAAAAATGAGCGGTGCATCAAAAATTTTCGTTACAGACGCATCAAAACCTGGAACCAGCGCAACTCACGAAAAAATTGTTGAGAAAAGATTTTCAATTGCGAAAAAATTTGGAGCTGACTTTTGCTTCGATGTCGCAATCCCGGAGGAAAGAGAGAAATTCATAAAAACTGTTAAAGCAGAAACCAACGGAACGGGCGTTGACATAGTTTTTGAAATGTCAGGAAATTACAAAGCCTACCAAGACGCATTTGAAGTTATAAGAATGGGCGGAACTATATCACTTCTTGGATTGCCTGAGGGAGATGTAAACATCGATTTTTCAAAAAATGTGATTTTCAAAGGAATCACAATTCATGGCATAATTGGAAGGAAAGTTTTTGAAACATGGGAGATAATGCGTTCAATTCTTAAATCAGGACTTGCTGAAAAAATTCTCGAAGCAGGATTTATCACACACCAATTACCACTTGAAAAGTTTGAAGAGGGCTTCAACGCCATAAAAAATGGGGATGGTTTAAAAGTGATTTTAAAACCTTAAAAACAAAATCGTTAGCATAAAGATGAACTACACACAAATTTTAACTCAAGAACTAAACAGATTACAGGCGACAAAAACATTTAAAAAAGAAATTCCATTGCTGAGCGAACAAGGCGGGATCGTAAGGGTTGACGGAAGAGAAGTCATAATGCTTGCATCAAATAATTATCTCGGACTTGCTTCACACCCAAGAATAAAAGAGGCAGCCATCCGTGGAATTAAAGAGTATGGTTATGGCGTCGCATCCGTTAGATTTATCTGTGGAACTCAATCAATTCATAAACAACTTGAGGAAAAAATTTCAGAGTTTGTCGGTGCCGAAGATACAATTCTTTTCTCGTCATGTTTTGCTGCAAATGAAGGATTTTTCGCTTCGCTCGTAAATGAAGCGCTTGGATATGAAAATTACAAAGATGTCATCTACAGCGATCGATTAAACCACGCTAGCATCATCGACGGAATAAGATTATGCAAGCCAGAGGTTGTCGATAAAAAAGTTTATCCACACGGCGACTGGAAAACGCTCGAACAAATGCTTGAGGAAGACAAAGATAAAGATTACCGCTTCAGAATAATTGCCACCGACGGGGTTTTCAGCATGGAAGGAGATATGGCACCACTTCCTCAACTTGTTGAACTTGCAAAAAAATACAACGCAATTTTATTCGTTGATGATTCTCATGGACTTGGAGTTATCGGAAAAACAGGAAGGGGAACTACGGAAGAGCTTGGCGTATTTGGACAAGTTGAAGTTATCTCTGGAACCCTTGGAAAAGCAATCGGAGGAGCAGCTGGCGGTTTCATCAGCAGTAAAAAAGAAATGATTGAATATCTCAGGCAAAAATCAAGACCTTACACATTTTCGAATTCGCTCCCACCAAGTGTCATCATGGCAACGCTTGAAGCAATCAAAATGCTTGAGGAGGATACTTCGTTAATTGATAAACTAAGAGAGAACACTGCATATTTCAGGCGTGAGATTAAAAATCTCGGTTTCAAGATAATTGACGGAATTCATCCAATCGTTCCAATAATGCTCGGCGAAGCATCGCTTGCAATGGATATGAGCGAAGAATTACTAAAAGAAGGTGTATACATCAAAGGTTTATGGTATCCCGTGGTTCCAAAGGGAGAAGCAAGATTAAGAGCCCAGATCTCAGCCGCATTATCAAAAGATGATCTCGATAGAGCACTTGAGGCATTTAAAAAAGTCGGGAAAAGATTGGGAGTGATTTCATAAATCAACTCACCAGGAGCTGGCTTACGCCAGCTCCAAAGTTATCTTTTAAACCAATCCCGTCCGACTCACAGAAATTTTGGAAATATCTAAGGGCAAACAGAGGGGAAATATCATCTGGTAGGAAATATTCCTGTGCCCCTGCTCTAAAAGTGATCATCGGCGTGGGAAAATCTTGACAAATGTGAGCAAGTTTTATATATTAATTACAAGTCGACAAGATTTTGGGTTTACAAAATCAAAATTAGGAGGTGAAAATATGCCTTTAAAGGTACAGAAAGTCGCCTTGTGGAGCGGGGAAATCGAGGACAAACCAGGAACGCTTGCCAAGGTATTAGAACCATTTGCCCAAGCAAAAGTTGACTTACAAGTTGTTTTGGTTGAACGCAACCCTGCAAAAGCGAATTTTGGCGTTGTTTATCTTGGTCCTGTCAAGGGCAAAAAAGCAACTGAAGCTGCAAAGTCTGTGGGCTTTTCTGAGGTATCCACTCCCGTTGTGCTCCGTATCGAAGGTCAAAATAAACCAGGCTTAGGACACTTGATGACTAATGCTTTAGCAGAAGCGGGGATTAATTTGTCTTTCGTGAAGGCTTCAGTTTTGGGCAACAAATTTGTTGCTTTCTTTGCCTTTGACAACGATGCCGATGCTAAAAAAGCATCGCGTATTTTAAGCACACTTAAACTCCCAAGAGGCTAAATTAAAACTTTCACCAGATTGATATTGTTCTATTGTAATCCCAAAACAACCTTGGCGCCTTAAACATCAAAAGTGAACGAATAGGTTTATCTATTTCTTGTGGCGATGCGAATTTGTTCATCGCATTTGGCAAATTTATGTCCCTTTATTTCGTTTATTTTTAATCCCTTTAACCTAAAACAATTCACCATATCTCGACTTAAAAATTTGCAACAAAAAAATATCTTTAAAAATTGAACCTTAAATCAATCGAAGAGCTTAACCATATAATTATAAACTGCCACAAATGTCCTCGCCTTGTCAAATGGCGTGAGAAAGTAGCCAAGGAAAAAGTAGCAAGATTTAAAAATTGGGATTATTGGGGGAAACCACTCACAGGATTTGGAGATCAATCCGCTCAACTTTTAATCGTTGGACTTGCACCCGCTGCACATGGTGGAAATAGAACTGGAAGAATGTTCACAGGGGATAGAAGCGGCGATTGGCTTTACAAAACACTTTACAAATTTGGATTTTCGAACCAACCTGAATCGATTTCAAAAGATGATGGTTTAAAACTTAACAACTGTTACATCACCGCCGTCGTCAGATGCGCCCCACCTGAAAATAAACCAACATCACAAGAGATCAAAAACTGCAATGACTACCTAAAAAATGAATTAATGCTTCTAAAAAATGTAAAGGTCATCGTAACGCTCGGGCAAATCTCGTTCGCAACAACTATAAAAACTTTGATTGACATTGGTTTTGAGAGAATAAACGGCAATTCGAAATTTTATCACGGCAATGAATTAACTTTTCAACGGGATAAGAAAAAAATAACCCTACTTTGTTCATATCACCCAAGCCAAAGGAATACTTTCACAGGAAAATTGACCGAAAAAATGTTTGATGAAATTTTCACTCGTTCCAAGGAACTTATAAAATAAAAAACCCCGACATATTTGTCGGGGCTAAAGATAACAAACATCAAGATCAATTCTCAAGACTCTTTTAAGGCGTTTATCAGCTCCTGAACCATCTTCTTCGCATCTCCAAAAAGCATCAAGGTATTATCCGCTGCAAATAATGGGTTCGGTATCCCAGCAAATCCCGGCGCTAAACTTCGTTTTATTACGACAACTGTTTTTGATTTATCAACATCAAGAATTGGCATACCCGCAATCGGACTGTTTGAATCTGTTCGGGCAAGTGGATTCACAACATCATTTGCCCCAATTACAATTGATACATCCGTTTGCTCAAATGTTGGGTTTATCTCATCCATCTCTTTTAATTTTTCATACGGTATATTTGCCTCCGCAAGCAAAACATTCATATGCCCAGGCATTCTTCCTGCAACTGGATGAATTGCAAATTCAACCTCAATCCCTTTGGATTCGAGAACTTTCATCAAATCACGAATTGCAAATTGCGCCTGTGAGACTGCCATTCCATAACCAGGAACTATAACAACACGTCTTGCATTTTCAAGTAGCATCGCCACTTCCTCAGGTGAAGCCGATTTCACCTTACCACCATAAACCTTGTCTTCATCAGCACCTGCAACTATCTCACCAAATCCACCGAATAAAACATTTGTCAAAGATCTATTCATCGCTTTACACATAAGATTTGTAAGTATAATTCCAGATGCACCAACAAGCGAGCCAGAAATGATCAAAACATTATTATTTAGAACGAAACCCGTAGCACAAGCAGCGAGTCCTGAGTATGAGTTTAATAAAGAAATCACTACTGGCATATCCGCACCGCCAATCGGAATGGTCAAAAGAACACCAAGAACTGATGATGCCGCTACTAAATACCAGTAATAGCTTATATCTCGCTCAAGTCCAAAGTAAATGCCAAGGATAATAGAAGAAAGTGCAAATAAAATTTTAACAATTTGGTCTCCCTTATATCTAACTGGCCTTTCCTCAATTATGCCCTCGAGCTTTCCAAAAGCTACCAGACTTCCCCAAAATGTAACCGCACCAATTATTCCAGATGCAACTGTTGCGACAGTTTCTTGCGTCCCAAGAGTTTTGTTTAATTGCGTTGCCTCAATAAAAGCAAGCGCAGCAACAAGCGTCGAAGCACCACCACCGAAACCATTAAACAAGGCAACCATCTGGGGCATAGCGGTCATTTGAACCTTAATAGCTAAAACCGCCCCAATAACCCCACCAATTATAAAACCTAAAATGATAAGTTCATAGCTTACAATTGATTTATCCATCAATGTTACAACAATTGCTATCAACATTCCAAGTGCTCCGAGAAGATTGCCTCTAATCGCAGTTCGTGGATGGGACAAACCTTTAAAAGCAAAGACGAATAACAAAGCCGAAATTAAATAAGCAATATTTACAAGTGCTTGTGGCATAGTAAATTTACTTTTGTTTTAATTACGATTTCTTTTCCTTCTGATCTGATTTTGGCTTCTGAAACATTTCGAGCATTCTATGGGTGACAAGAAAACCACCAACGACATTTATAGTTGCAAATGCAACTGCAATTACACCAAGGACAGAAGCAAGCGTCGTGTATTTAGCTCCAGCAGCTATAATTGAACCTATAATTGTGATTCCAGAAATTGCATTTGAACCCGACATCAACGGCGTGTGAAGAATTGGTGGAACTTTTGTGATAACTTCAAATCCAACGATCATAGCCAAAACGAAAATGGTTAACACCGCAATGAATGAATCCATATTTTCTTTTCTAAGTTTTGTTTTTAATCAAAGATTGGGTTTGTTAGTTTTCCATCTTTTGTAAGTAATGTGCTTGATAAAATATCGTCGTTAAGATTAATGTTTATTTCACCGTTCTTAATGAAAAGCATACAGAAATTTGTGATGTTCTTCGAATACATTTGGCTTGCATGATAAGGCACTGTTGCTGGAACATTGACAGGTCCAATTATTGTAACGCCGTACTTTTCAATCACTTCGCCAGGTTTGGTTAATTCACAATTTCCACCTCTTTCAGCAGCAAGATCAACGATAACTGAACCAGGTTTCATATTTTTGACCATATCCTCGGTAATTAATATAGGTGCCTTTTTCCCAGGGACAGCAGCCGTTGAGATGACAACATCACTTTCAGCCACAACTTTTGTCAGCATTTCTCTCTGTTTTCTATAAAATTCTTCTCCCATATCCCGAGCATACCCACCTTTATCCTCAGCCTCTTGAGATTCAAGTCCAAGCTCAACAAATTTTGCTCCCAAACTTTCAACTTCTTGTTTTGTTGCCGGTCTTATATCATACGCCTTCACAACAGCTCCAAGCCTTCTTGCTGTTGCGATTGCCTGAAGCCCAGCAACTCCAGCACCTATAACAAAAACATTTGCAGGTAAAACTGTCCCCGCTGCTGTCGTAAGCATTGGAAACATCTTCGGTAAATGACTTGCCGCAAGCAAAACAGCCTTATATCCAGAGATAGTAGCCATTGAAGATAAAACATCCATACTTTGAGCCCGAGATGTCCTCGGCAAAAGTTCCAGTGCAAAAGAAATCACCCCTTTCTTCGCCACCTCTTCAACCAAGTCCTTCGCAAAGAAAGGTTCCATAAATCCAATTAAAATCTGCCCTTCCCTCATCAAGGCAATATCTTTTTTACCCATTTCGGGATTTGCCCCGAGAGCTCGAACTTGAAGTATAACATCGGCATTTTCAAAAACTTCTTTTCGGGTTTTCACAACTTGCGCCCCTTTTTCAAGATATTCTGCGTCAGTAAAACCGGCTTTTTCGCCTGCTCCTGACTCAATTATAACTTCAGCCCCAATTTTTTTGAATTGTTGAACATTAGCAGGTATAATTGCTACTCTTGTTTCCCCAGGATAGGTCTCCTTTGGAACTCCGATTTTAACCATTAGGTTCTTGTAGTTTATTTTAGATTTTTTGCAACCAAAATTAACAAAAAAATATCGTTTTTCAAAATTTGCCTTAAAAGACCCAAATTCAGCCACTAAGAACTTGATTAATTGTTATAGCGTTTATAAATTTGAGTAGGACTCTTAATAAAGTCGAATTAAAGCCATGATAAAATTTATAAATTTAGTTTTGTGCTTCCTTTTCCTTTACTCCAATTGTCTTGCCCAATGGTATTATTTCGGGAGAAACAAAGTTCAATATACAGAGTTTCAATGGGATATTTTAAAAACTGAACACTTTGACATCTATTATCACCCTGAAATGAAAGATATTGCTGAGCGAGGGGCATACTTTGCTGAAGAAGCTTATGCTGAACTTCAAGAAAAGTTCAACATAAACATCTTGAATAAAATCCCGCTCGTTTTCTACAGCTCCCATCTTTATTTCCAGCAAACAAATACAACTCCCGGATTAATCCCAGAAGGAGTTGGCGGATTTTTTGAATTCATAAAAGGAAGGGTTGTTATACCATTTGATGGTTCACTTTATCAATTCAAACACGTAATAAAACACGAACTCATCCATGTATTTACACTCCATAAAGTTCAACGCGTTCTAAAGGATCGCAAACAGCCGACAGAAAAGATGCCACCATTGTGGTTTACAGAGGGACTCGCTGAATTTTGGTCTACAAAATGGGATAACCAAGCTGAAATGCTTCTAAGAGATGCTGTCCTTAACGGGTACATTGTGCCTCTCTCCGAAATGGATAGAATTTTAGGAACATTTTTGATGTATAAAGAGGGACAAAATATACTCGAATATATAGCTCAAAAATACGGTGAGGAAAAAATTCTTCTTTTGCTTGAAAACTTCTGGAAAGCTAACTCATTCGAAAAAGTCTTTGAATTAACGATTGGGAAAAATTACAAACAATTTGATGAGGAATGGCTCTATCACCTTAAGAAAAAATATTACCCGCTTCTCAAATACAATGACCCACCGAGCGCCGTTACCAAACCACTTGTCGTCGAAGGATTTAATATGAAGCCTGTCTTTTACAGAAATGGGGATAAAAGAGAAATTTACTTTGTCGGAAATATAACGGGCTACACAAATATCTACAAAATCGACCTTGAATCAAAAACAAAACCAAAAATAGTAATTGAAGGGGAACGCTCAGATAAACTTGAGGCATTTCATCTTTTCAAAACAAAAATTGATGTTAAAAATGACAAGCTTGCCTTCATAACAAAATCTGGGGATCATGACGCAATACATATTTACGATCTAAGAAGCGAAAAAATTACGGATATGTTTCAATTTAATTCGCTCGTAATGATAACATCCCTTTCATTTTCCCCTGATGCTGAAAAACTAGCTATAACAGCTATAGATAAGTCAGGTTATAGCGACATTTACATTTTCGATCTCAAGACGAAAAACCTGAAAAAATTAACAAACGATTTTTACGACGACAGAGAAGTTGCATGGTCGCCGAAAGGTGATAAAATCGCATTTATCTCCGACAGAATGAATTTTGGGATCGACGGGAAATATAACATTTTCCTTTACGATGTAAATGAAGATAAAATCGAGTATTTTATCTACGGTAATTTCTCTTGTAGCTCGCCTTCATGGGCACCAGACGGAAGATTTCTCGCTTTTTCTTCGGACATCGACGGGACACAAAATATCTGGGTAATTGACCTTTCACAAAAGAAATTCATAGCCGAACTTGACGGAACATTTAATTTGAACGGATATGAGGAAGTCGAAATAAAACAAATCACGAATTTAACAACCGCTGCTTTTGATCCAACATGGACCGACGATGGCAGGATAGTTTGTGTCGCGCTTGAAAACTTGAAATTTCAAATTAGAATGATTGAGAATGTTTACGAAAAAATTGAAAAGCCAAATTTCGTTCAAAAGATAAACTATCAAACAATTGACAAAAATCACTGGGACACGCCCAAAATTCACGGAATTCAAAAGGTCAATGTAACCACATATCGTGGGAAATATGATCTTGATATAGCACAAAGCCAAATCTCAACAGATCCGATATTTGGAACAGTTGGCGGTGCTGCAATCGCTTTAAGTGATCTTCTCGGAAACGAAAGATATTACATCTTGATTTACAACACAGCACAGACAAAGGACGAAATTCTAAAAAGTTTCAACATTGCAATTTCGCGCGTCTCACTGAGCAAACGAACGAATTTCGCATATGGTATTTTCCACTTAGCTGGGAGAAGATATGATCTTACGGACCCTGATCTTTTTTACTACGAAAAAGCATACGGAGGATACTTCGCACTAAGCTATCCAATATCAGTCTTCAGAAGGGTTGAGGCTAGCATTATGTTAAATCGCTCGGATAAAGAGATACTCTTTGGGGTCAGAGAAAGAAAAGCTATGCTTCTTTCAAACTCGCTTTCTTACATTTTTGATAACTCACTTTGGTCTCCAACAGGACCGATCGACGGCAAGAGATTCAACATAACCCTTGCTTATACCACAGATATACAATTTTCAAATGTCAATTACTACACATTCATTTTTGATTACAGACATTACTTCAGATTATCCACAAGATCAGCATATGCTGTCAGGTTGACACTTTTCTACAATGAAGGTAAAGAGGCGAGAAGATGGTTCATGGGCGGAAGTTGGGATTTGAGAGGATATGAAAGATGGTCAATAAGGGGTAAGAAACTTTGGTTTGTAAGCCAAGAGCTACGCTTTCCGTTCATAGATAAATTTGATATCAAATTCCCATTTGGCGGAATTTTCATAGGTTCAATAAGAGGTGCGCTGTTCTTTGACACTGGAAACGCATGGGACAATAAATATACAGAAACACTCGGAAGCGTTGGGTTTGGAATAAGATTTAATATTGGCGGAGTCATCGTATTAAGATATGATGTTGGAAAAAGGCTTGAAAATAATTTATCAAAATTTCAAAAGTCATTTTTCCATCAATTCTTTTTCGGCTGGGACTTTTAAAACACTTAAATTTATCGCATGAAAAAAATTAGCATCTTTCTCCTACTCGTTTTTGTCTCCTGTTCAGCATTTAAACTTGAAAAAAATATAATCCTTGGGGAATTCAATTGGATTCAATATGGAAATTCACCAGAAAATCTCAATGTTTCTTACTTCAACATATCACCTCCATTTCAACTGACGTGGAAATATAATGCTGGCGCAGGGTTTTCATACGCTCCAATGATTGTTGCGGATGGAATTTTATTTATCGCCACGCTCAATGGAGAAATTCATGCGGTCGACATTGAAACGGGGAAAAAAATAGGCATAATTGAAGCAGAATCCGCCATATCAGCAACTCCCGTGCTTTATAAAAATAAGATTGTAATCCCAACCGCCCACAGTAAAAATACACTTCAAGCACTTGATTTAAATCTTGGCAAGGTCATATGGCGTGAAAAGATTGGTGAAATTGAAGCATCACCATTGTTTATTTATGATAATCTCATCGTTGCAACAATTGACAGCCATGTGATAAACTATCAGATAAAATATGACATACCACAAAAAATCTGGGAGTTTAAAGCATCAAAACCAATTCGTTCATCACCTGCTTCAGATGGAAATGCGATAGTTTTCGGCTGCGATGATGGAAATGTTTATTGCATTGATTTTGAAACAGGAAAATTACGCTGGAAATTTAACACAAATTCCCCTATCTTTGCCCCAGTTTCGATACACAAAGGAAAAGTATTTGTTGGGGCTTTAAACGGAACTTTCTACGGTCTTGATCTTAAAAATGGAGACCTTAAGTGGAAATTTCAGACAAACTCAAAAATTTACGGTGGATGCGCAATTAAGGACTCATTGCTTTTCTTTGGGACAGCCTCTGGAAAATTTTACGCTTTGAGAGAAAAGGATGGAACTGTTCTTTGGACTTTCTCTGCGAAAAGCGTAATCAATTCTGCCCCGCTTGTCTCAGATAATGTCGTTTTCATCGGATCGCTTGACAAAAACATCTATGCAATTGATATCACGGATGGAAAATTGCTTTGGAATTACGAAACTGGTGGAAGAGTAAAATCAACACCTGTCATCTGGAAAAATTTTATCTTTGTAGCTTCAGAAGATAGAATGGTTTATGCTTTTAAAACACAGAGATCTAAATAAGATGATATTTTTGCTTGTCTTTCTTTTATCAATTTCTGCCGATGTTTTCACTCAAGAAAAATATGGGTTTATTAACATAAACACGGAACCGAGTGGAGCTTTGGTTTATATCGATTCAACATTTGTTGGAAGATCCCCTTTGATAAATATGAAAATCAAATCTGGGACTTATACGCTCAATTTGAAATACCCTAAAACAACAGATTGGCTTGAAAAGGATATAGTTCAGAAAATAGAAGTTAAAGAAAACGACACGCTGAACCTTTTTATATCCTTTGAAAAACTTATCAAAATTAACTCAATTCCATTCTCGGCGGATATTTTTCTTGGAGATTCAATAATTGGAACTACCCCAACGATTTTTAAAATGAAAGATTTGCTTGGGAAAAGTTTAAAAATCAGAAAAAAGGGTTATGGCGAAGTTGAAGTTTTCATAGATGGGGGGAGCCGAAATATCGAAGTTAGCCTGCCTCAACAACCAGGCGCTGAATCAGAACTGCGAACAAAGCCGAAAGATAAACTTAAATCCGTCTTACCAATAGCGGGATTAAGTTTGGCAAGCGGAGCGGTCTCGGTTTACTTCAAAATGCAGGCTGATAAATTATATGGCGAATATTTAAAAACAGGGGATCCTGAAAAACTTAACACGGTTAAAACTTATGATAAAGTTGCTGGGGTTACGCTTTTAATTTTCGAATTAACCACAATAGTTGCAATATATATATTGCTGAAGGAATAAAACATTGGTATCAAAAGCGACTCAAATCCATAAACTGAATTAAACGGTGGATTGAATTTTCGCATCTATATGTTTAAATTAAGCAAGAGAAAAAATTTCAGAGGTAAATATGAAAAAGTCGATTTTCATCTTATTTCTTTTGACCTCAACCTTATCTGCGCAACTTCCATTTTTCCGCCCATTTTTCTCAACAACCGAAAGAGAATTCGGGAAACTATTCTTTTATGAAGTTATAAACCTCATAAGCGAAGACACAACGAAAAGTAGAATTGACATAAACTTTAGAATATCAAACGCACTGCTGACATTTGTAAAAAACCCCTTGGATTCACCTTTGTATATTGCAAATTTCACTGTAAGCGTCGAAATCCTTGATAAAGATGGGAGATCGACAGCGAGAAAGATATTCAGAGGTCATAGAGCAACTAATGATTATAATGAAACGACTTCAAAAGACATTTACACTCAGGGGAATTTTCGCTTTGACTTAACACCAGGAAATTATCGTTTGATATTGATCGTCGAAGATGAACAAGCTACGCAGATTTTAAAAAGGGAACGAAACATTAATTTAAAATCATTTAAGCCCAACTCATTTGAAACATCGGATCTTACGATCATCCAAGAAAGCCATACAAATGGAGATACGGTTATTTTAATACCAACCAACATTGGAAACAGAGTTAACTTCGGGAAGGGGTTTGTCGCCTATATTCAATTCACCGATAAACCAGAAACAGTCGAATGTTCCCTTGTTTTTCTTTCCGAATTTGGAAAAAGAAAAGAAATGAAAAAAATTACAATTCAGGGCGATGAAATTAAAAACGACAAACAATTTCTTTTCAAAGAAAATCCTTACGACACAATTTTCACCTATCTTTTAGTTCCAATGCCATCGCAGAGATATTATTCGCTTCTCATTCCATTTAAGGGTGACTCACTTGACCTTGGAGAGTATGAGCTTATAATGTCCGTAAAATTTAAAGACCCTACTGGGAAGGAAATTAAAAAATCATTCACAAAGAAGTTCACCGTTGAATGGATTGATATGCCATTTTCACTTCAAAACCTTGACTACGCAATTGAAATTCTTGAGTATATTGCCACGCCAGATGAAATGGCAAAATTGAGATTTGGAACACAACAAGCAAGGTTACAAAAATTTAAAGAATTTTGGGCAAAGAGAGATCCAACACCGAAAACATTATATAACGAATTGATGGCTGAATACTACCGAAGGGTTGATTATGCGTATATAAATTTCGCAACCTTAAGAGAAAGGGATGGAGCAAGGACGGATAAAGGTAAGGTTTATATACTCTACGGGCAACCGACAAAAATCGAAAGAAAATATACCCCTGGAAGACCGACTGAGGAAATATGGTATTACGAACCCATCAGAAGAAAGTTTGTTTTCACTGATCAGTATGGTTCTTTTAAATTAACATCCGTTGAGACATATGAACCCTAAAATTGCGATCACCGTGGGTGATATAAATGGCATAGGTCCTGAGGTCGCTTTAAAATCAATGGTAAAAAGAAATGTTCTACGCATAGCCAACCCATTTATCATAGCACCACTTAAAATCGTCGAGATTTACTCCAAGCGTTTAAATTTAAAATTTCACATTATGTTTGACGAGGATGATCTTTCAATTGAAGATGGAGTTGTAAATGTTTTGCCGATGAAAAATTTTAAAAACTTTGAAATTAACATTGGCAAACCCACGAAGACATCTGGCAAAATTGCTGGAGAATCCATAAAACTTGCCGTTGAGCTATGCCTTGCCCAAAAAGCCCACGCTATATGTACCGCTCCAGTTTCTAAAAAAGCGTTAAATCTCGCTGGATTTAATTTCTCAGGACAAACAGAGATGATAGCGAAACTTTCGAGCTCAAAAAAATACCTAATGATGTTTGTAAACAGCAAAATTAAACTTGGACTGGTGACGATTCACATACCTCTATCCAAAGTGAGCAAAATTTTAACAAAAGAATTGTTGACCGAAAAAATTGAGATCCTGATTAATTCACTTCGTTTAGATTTTGGTATAAATTCGCCAACTATTGCAATCCTTGGACTAAACCCACACGCCGGTGAGAACGGACTTATTGGAGAAGAGGAGGAAAAAATAATAAAACCAGTTATTCACCGACTTAGCAGAGAAAAATTTTCGGTTGAAGGTCCATTCCCAGCAGATGGATTTTTTGGCGAGAAAAAATATAAAAATTACGATGCGATTTTATCACTATATCATGACCAAGGGCTCATCCCGATAAAACTTATAGATTTTTATAGAACTGTTAACTTTTCAGCTGGACTTAACATAGTGAGAACATCGCCGGATCATGGCACCGCTTACGATATCGCTGGAAAATTAATCGCAAATGAAAAAAGTATGGAGTCCGCTATAATTCTCTCAGCCAAGATCTTCAAAAATCGAATCAAACATAAAAATGAAAATCGTAATAGCCCCTGACTCATTTAAAGGCTCTCTTACATCTATAGAAGCTACACATATAATTTCAAGTGCATTCGAATCGATCCTGCCAAATTGTGAAATCGTAAAAATTCCGATCTCGGATGGAGGAGAAGGATTTGTTGACGCAATTCACTACTCAATCGGTGGCGAAATTCACGATGCGATTGTATCAGGTCCCCTGCCTGGACAAAGGGTAAAAGCCAAATTCTTGATTAAAAATAGGACAGCAGTAATTGAAATGGCTTCTGCGAGCGGGTTAACGCTTGTTCCAAAATCCAAACGCGACCCTAAAATAACCACAACTTATGGAGTTGGAGAATTAATAAAAGAAGCATTCAAATACGATATAAACGAAATAATCATTGGGGTTGGTGGAAGTGCCACAAATGATGGTGGAATGGGTATGGCGACAGCTTTAGGGTATAGGTTCCTTGATAAAAACGAAAAGCAACTAAAACAGGGCGGAATAAATCTTCTCAAATTGAAGAAAATAGATGACTCAGATGTAGATGAACGGATTAAAAAAGTTAAATTTAAAGTTGCTGTAGATGTTTTAAATCCTCTTTGTGGTCCTGAAGGTGCTTCTTTCACATACGCTATGCAAAAAGGTGCACGAAGATCAGAACTTCCAACCTTTGACAAAGCACTTAAAAAATTAGCTGATTCCATTAAAGAAAAATATGGAATTGACATAGGAAATCTTCCGGGCGCTGGAGCAGCGGGAGGACTTGCAGGGGGTCTCGTTGCATTCTGCAATGCAGAACTTGTAAGAGGAATTGATCTGTTCCTTGATCTCGTCTCATTTGATGAGAAAATAAAAAATGCAAACATCATAATAACAGGCGAAGGTAAAATCGACTCCCAAGTTAAATATGGCAAAGCAATTAAAGGAATAATTGAAAGAGCTAAAAATATACCAATTATTGCCATAACTGGAAAAATTGAAGGCGACTTAAAAGAATTAGCCGAAAGCCTTGGGCTGACATCAATAATAACCATGACACACCTTGGAATGAAAGAATCGTATGCGCTTAAAAATGCATCCAAAATACTTTTCGATACATCGATACAAATCGCGAACTTAATAAAAAATCTATGCTCGAACTGCTAAAATCGAAAATACTTGTAAGCGACGGCGCGATCGGAACTGAACTTTTAAAACTTTCAAGCGAAAAAAATCCTGAGATATTAAATCTTAAAAAGCCATCCCTAGTGGAAAAACTTCACATTGATTACATCAACGCTGGCGCTGATATAATAACAACCAATTCGTTTGGAGCAAATCCTGTAAGAATCAAAGACATAAACATATATGAACTGGCTAAAGCTTCAGCACAAATAGCACGGAAAGCTAAAATTGATAATAAGTTTATTTTCGGCAGCGTTGGACCAACTGGTTTAAAACCAACTGATAAAGAGTTCAAAAATATAGATGCTTATTTTTCAGAGCAAATTTGTGGCTTAAATGATGGTGGTGTAGATGCGATTTTAATCGAAACGATGATCTTCGTAGAGGAAATGAAAGCAGCTTATAGAGTTGCCCGAACTGAGACAAAATTACCTATAGCGGTTTCGATGAGCTTTCATTTGACAAAAAATGGATTTCAAACCTACGGTGGCGCTGATTTAAAAACCAGCGTTAAAGAGATGTTAAACCTTGGAGCTGAAATTATCGGCGCAAATTGTGGAAATGGATTTGCCGAAATGACCACACTTGCTGAAAAGTTAAAATCCATCATAAGTGAAACTTTCATCATTATAAAACCATCAGCTGGAACACCAAAACGAATAAACGATAAATTAATTTACCCAGACACACCAAATAGCATATCTAAGTTTGTTGAGAAACTTATCAGTTTAGGAGTAAACATAATCGGAGGTTGTTGTGGCACAACCCCCGAACATATAAAAGTGATAAGAAAACTTGTTGACAAAACAATACAAAGTGAAAAGGCATGGGCGCAATGACCCATGCCTTTCATAAGGGAGGTAGCCATGAGAAAGAAACTTTATATCACTTCGTACTTTTTAACTTCTTCCTTTTTAAGACAGTTATGACCACTGTCTAACGGCAATATAACCTTAAATTCAGTTCCAACTTGATATTCGCTTGAAACAGTTATCTTACCCCCATGCAATTCAACAAAACATTTTGCGAGAGCAAGACCAAGTCCAGAGCCGTTTAAGTGGGACTTTATCTTAGGGAATGGCTTAAAAATTTTTGAAATATCCTCAGGGCGAATCCCAATCCCTGTATCCCTCACACTAAATTCAAAATTATCCCCAGACTTTACAATCCCAACATCAATTGAAGACCCTTCATGTGAAAATTTAACAGCATTTGAAATCAACTGATAAACTATCTCTTTAAACTTTTTCTTATCAGCTTCAATTTCAAAACTTTCATCAGAATTTATAACAACCCTTAAACCTTTTTGCTTAATTTCATTTGTAAAACAGTTTATCACATCGCTTACAACCTCAAGCGGATTAAATTTTTCAAGTTTCAGCTCAGCTTTTCCCATTTCAACCTCCATGATCTCGGTAAGATACTTTAAGGTTGCCAGCATTTCATCGCCAGACTTTTTTATATTCCCGATAAAATCGATTATATCTCTCTCACTCAAATTTTTAAACTCATCTCTTAAAATCTCTGAAAACCCAATTATACCAGTTAGCGGTTTTCTAAGCTCATGTGCAAGAAGGTGGATATACTCATAGATTGAATTTTTAAGTTTAACAGAATCACACTTAACAAGCTCAATCTCTTGGGTTAATTTTAAGTTTTCCAAGTAAAGCCTTAAAAAGGCAAGTTCAGTTTCAAAATCATTTTGTTCAAACTTGGCAAACGGATTATCTCCATATAAAGTTATATAACATGATGTACCATCACTTAATTTTATTGGGATTGACAACATTAAACATCCCTCATCAAATTTATCAGTTCCAAACTTTAAATTTTTATCAATGCCCTCTAAAAAGATAACAGCACCCTTCGCACCAATTTTCTTAATCATTGAATTTACCGCTGACTCGATCGAATCTATAACATTCAATTCTCTTTCTTTTCTCTTTGAAATCAAAACTAAGCCATAAATTCCAAATCCAAGACCAAGCAGAAGAACTGAAATAGAAAGAAAGTTAAATTTAAAAAGAACATCTATAAGCCACGCTGCCCATAAGAGCAGCACGCTTGCAAAAACCCATTTAAAACCTCGCACTTCCTCCCCGAAAATTCTAACGATAAACCAAATTCCTATCGCAAGAATACCGAAGATAATATTTTGAATCACAATTGAAATCATTTTAGACCTCCTTTGGCTTTATAATGTAATTTTCATCTACCGCAATTTGAATAACATTTCGCCATTCCTCGGGATTAGCGAACTTGTTGATAAAATAAAACCTTGAATTGTTTCCATCCTCTATTCTCAACTTATTTTCATTGCAAGCAACCACAATGGGTATGCCAAGAAAAATATTATCAGCAAGTTTCAATAATTCGCTAAGGTCCCCTATAAATCCAGGCTCAATTACCAAGATATCGTATAGCTCAAAGTATAATATTTCAACAACTTCGGTAAATAACTCCGTGGTTTTTACGATATAATCTTTTTCGGCGAAGATTTCTTTTATTCTCTCACTGAATTTGAGATCACTCGTATAAACCAAAATTTTACAAACAATCGACATGGCAAAAAATTTTTAAGTTTACAAATCTACAATTTAAAAACCGCAACTATTGTGCCAGGTAAAAGTTGACTTATAAAGTTTGAATTTTTATTGATTAATAAGAGTTTTTACTGCCCCCCAATTCAGGCTTGGTAAAAATTACAAAAAAGCTGAGAAATTTTGTAAGGGTTTTTATTTGTCTAAGTCAAGCATTCGCTTGCCGTTTATATAATCCTTAAAGGCGGGTTTCTTGAGTGTGATAAGCTTATTTACGATTTCTTTTATTCTTTCGGAAGCCTGAAAAATTCGAGTTAAGTTTTCCCGAACTTTGTCGATGTCGTTATCCTTTAATGAGCGATTTATAAGCTCAAGGGCAAGGTAAATTATATTAAGTGGGTTATTAATTTCGTGTCCAAGTGTCCTTGCCATTTCAAGAAGTGCAACCTCATGTTCAAGTTCTGCTACTTCAGATTGAAGAGCTCTTATTCTAAACCCAACTCTCACCCTTGCTATAAGCTCATTAAAATCAACTGGTTTCGTTATGAAATCATCTGCTCCTGCTTCAAGACCCGTTATTTTATCCTCTGTTTCAACTCTTGCTGTAAGCATTATAACATAGCAAAACTTTAATTCTTGATGTGCCTTAATTTTACTCACAAGCTCAATTCCACTCATCCCAGGCATCATCCAATCAATTATTGCTATATCTGGTTTCAGTTCAAGCATTTGCTTAAAGCCATCAATGCCGTCATTTGAAATTTTAACATCATACCCATTTTTTGTTAAAACCCTTTCCAAAATCTTTGCATAGTTTTGATCATCCTCAACAATTAAAATTTTTCCCTTTTTTATCTCTTCACTCATTTTGTAGATATTTCTTAACTTTTTCAATTAGCAAATTATGATCTACAATGGGTTTGGGAATATAGTCATCCGCTTTACTTTCTTCAAGGAACCTTTCGGCATCACCACGCATGGCATGTGCAGTTGCAAGTATAATTGGAATTTTTGATGTAATTTCATTTTCCTTTATCATCCTTGAAAGTTTTAACCCATCAACTTGAACCCCGTTTACAAATGTGCCCGGAAGTGAGACATCCATTATGATTAAATTAACGTCACCGGAGTTTAAAAGGTTTATTATCTCTTCTCCGTTGTCTGTAACCGTCACTTTAAAACCACCCTTTCTTTCCAAAATTATTTTAAACAATTGCGCCGTCATAGCATCATCCTCAACAACAAGGACATGGACCATCGCCTTATTCTACTTTGTTTTAAGTTGTTTGTTTATCAAATCTATTAACCTATCGGGATTCAAATTAAGCTCACTTTTGTCAAAAACGATGATGCCTAGGCTTTTTGAAAGAAGTTCTCTTTCTTCTTCAGTCGTTGGCTCGGGATAATTGGTCACTACAAGAATCGGTAGATTCGGAGCCAGCTTATTCAACCTTAATTCTTTTATCACATCATATCCATTTAACTCGGGCATCATTAAATCGAGTAAAAGTATATCGTAATTATTCACCTTGATTTTTTCAATGGCTTCTTTACCATTGCTCGCATAGTCGATCTTATATCCATCAGGCAGAATTTTTTGTAAATAAAGTTTAACATTTACATCATCATCCGCAAGCAGGATGTTAATTTCATCCTTTTCTTTTACAAACTGTTTCAAAAGGTTCAAAAGATAAGCTGGATCAACCGGCTTTTCAATAACATTTGGATGAAAGTTAACAAATGAAAGATTTAAAAGTTCCTTAACTTTCTGCAGATGGCCCGTCAAAATTATAATTGGAATGTCTCTAACCTCCGGGGTCTCACGCACTTTCAAAAAAAGATCAAAACCATTTTTCACTTCAGCTGATGCCTTATGTGGAATTGCATAATCAAGGATCAAAACATCAGGTTTAAGATTTAAAATATAGTTCCATCCATCTTCAGCATTGCTCGCCCAGACAAACCTGAAGGAGTTTTTAACAAGAAATGATCTCAAAAAATCAGCAAACTTTTTATCATCATCAACAACAAGTATTAATAAGCCTGAATCGCCATAAACCTTTCCTGCTTCAACTTCAAAATTTTCATCATATGTAGTTTCAGAGAGCGGAATTGTAAATACTACAGTTGTGCCCTTACCCTCACCCTCGCTGTAAAGTTCAACAACTCCACCCATAAGTTCAACCAAACTTTTTGTAATCGCAAGTCCAAGCCCTGTGCCTCCATATTTTCTTGTTGTTGTTCCATCAGCCTGAACAAACTTTTGGAAAAGCTTAGCTTGTTTCTCCTTTGGTATTCCGATGCCGGTATCAATAACTGTAAATTGACAAAAACCCTTATCCTCAAAAACCTCCGCCTTAACAGTTATCCCACCTCTGTGTGTAAATTTTATCGCATTCCCAATAAGATTTAACAAAACTTGCTTCAATCTGTTTCTATCCCCCCTTATAAAAACTTTTCTATCGGGATAAATAAATTTATATTCGAGCTTTTTCTGCTCCGCCTGAACATGGGACAATGTCCAAACCTCATAAAGAAGTTCCGACACTTCAACATCCTCTATGTTGAGTTCAAGCTTGCCAGCTTCAATTTTCGCAATGTCAAGTATATCATTTATGATATTCAAAAGATGTTTCGCACTCATCAAAGCATTGTCTATAAATTTCATCATCTCTTCATTATTTTCATACAATCCCTCTTTTATCAAGTTCAAGAAACCAATAATTGAGTTCAAAGGGGTTCTCAACTCATGCGAAGTATTCGCAAGAAATTCACTCTTGAGCCTGTTCAATTCTTGAAGTTGTGCATTTGCAATTTCAAGTTGTTCGGCGTATAACTTTAACTTTTCCTCTGCTTTCTTCTGCTCCGTTATATCACGATTTATGCCAACAGTCCCGATTAGATTTCCACGGGAATCCCTAACGACCGAAAGTGAACTGCTCACATATATTTTTTCACCAAACCTATTGTAATGTATTGCCTCCCCGTTCCAAAAGCCTTTTTCCCAAAGTATCCTTCTAATCTCTTCCCTTGATAGACCTGGAAATTCAGCTGGAATAACTTCGCTTATTTCCTTTCCAATGACCTCTTCCGCTTTATATCCATACATCTTCTCAGCTGCCTTATTCCATGATGTTATTCTAAAATTCAAATCAGCAGCAATTATCGCATCGTTAACATTTTCAATTAAATTGGCTTGATATCTGATCTGTTCTTCTATCTTTTTCCTCTCAGTTATGTCTGACTGAATCCCAAGGTAATATGTAACTCCGTGCAACTCATCTTTAATAGATGAAATTGAAAGGAAAGCAAAATAAAGCTCCCCATTTTTCCGCTTATTAATTATTTCACCTGACCAATGCCCTTTTGTTAAAATTGAATCCCACATGTTTCTATAAAATTCCTCATCATGAAGGCCAGACTTCAAAATCCTCGGATTTTCACCAATCACCTCATCCTTCGAATAACCGGTTATTCTACAAAAGGCGTCATTGACTTCAAGTATAGTCGCTTGTTCATCGGTTATAACAACAGCATCATTTAAATTAAGCAGAAGATTTGATAAAAGTTTATCTCTTTGTTCAGCTTTAATTTTATCTGTTATATCAAGCATTGTTCCAAGGAGTGCAGGCTTACCCTCATAAATTATGGGATTGTTAAAAACTTCAACCCACGCAATTTCACCATTTTTCTTCATAACTCTGAAAGAAAAACTACCGCTGGAAATATCTCCCTTCAAATTTGAAGCGAACATCTCAAATACTTTCTGCCTATCATCGGGATGAACAAACTCAAAAATGGATCTTGTGTCAAGTATTTCATCTTTGCTAAAACCTAAAATCGATACAAGCTGACCACTTACGAATTTAAATTTGCCATCTTGGAAAATATATGTCCCTACAAGCGAACTTTCAACAAGGGTTCTATATTTCTCTTCAGATTCCTTAAGTTTTTCCTCCCACATCTTTTGTTCACTGATGTCTTCTATCATGCCTTCATAGTAAAGAACATTGCCCACAGCATCCTTAACAGCCCTTACATGTTCGCGAACATATATTTCCTTGCCATCAAGGCGTTTTAACCTATTTTCATAATTTGATACCATATCAGTAATTTCAAAAGCTCGAACAAACTTAAGCCTGTCCTCTGGATTTACATAAAACTCAGAAGCGTTTCTCTGCAATATCTCGTATTTATTTTTTGCCCCGAAGATCCTTACAAATGCTGGATTTACATCAATTATTTTACCATCTGGAGTTGATCTATATACCCCGATAACAGCATTTTCAAAAAGATCCCTGTATTTTCGTTCAGCTTGAATTAGCTCATCCTCAAATCTTCTTTTCTCAGTGGTGTCAATTTCAACAAACTGAATTAACTTAATAGGACCATACTTTATTAAGTTTCCATTTAACTCTGCGTATCTTATCCCCCCAGTCTTCGTTAAAAACCCAACTTCAAAAGCCTCGTGTTCCTTCCCTTCAATTATGTTTCTTATATATTCCCTAACCACCTCTATGAAATCTGGAACGACAAGATCAAAAATATAAAACTCTTTTATCTCATCGAGAGTGTAACCATGGAAGTTAAGAGCGTAATCGTTGGCATATTTTATTTTACCACTTAAATCAGTTAGAATTATCCCGCTAACGGAAGAATGAAAAATGTTTTCCCAAAACTTTTCAGTTTCCATGATTTTTTTCTCAATTGAAATCCGACCCAACGAAAACAAAATCCCGAGAACTATGCCAGTAATAGTAGGTACAATAAAAAAAGAAAGAACCTCTAATTTCCCCCCGCGAATCCACTCAATTACAAATGCTATAAAATCTGAAATCAAAACGGTCAATACAACATTCATAAGGATTATAACCACATTTGAATGCCTCTTCCCCGCCATGCCGATTCCAAGTTCCATGGCTTACACAATAAAATTTTGTTTTCAGCTTAAATTCCCCATCAAGACGATGGGGTAAATAGATTTAAAATGTCGAAATGAAAAATTTTCAAAATTTAACCTACTTTAAATAACTTTCTCCTAAGCACAATTTAAACATATTCACAAAAAATTGCAACTACATATGCAAACAACTTTAAACATTGAAACCAAAGAGATAATTCATGAAGGAAAACCACCTTCCGACTGGTCAATTATACTGACAAACGGCAAATATAGCGCCCTTATCCTTTATAACGGGACAGGACAAAGCTTCCACGAGCACCCCACATTTAACTCGATAATCAAATGGATTCCAAAAGTAAATTCTCAACTTGGGCGTTTTGTTTATGTTAAAGATATCGAAACAGATGAAAATTGGTGCCTAAACCTACCCTCAAACTACAAATTTAACCTTTGGAAGGTTCACTTTGGCATCGGTTATTTAAAAATTGAGACAATGAAAGAGCAAATTTTGGGAGAAATAACCTATTTTGTGCCAATCGATAAAGACCTTGAATACTGGATTATAAAAATCAAGAATAAATCAGGACGAAAAAAGCATTTTAAAATTTTTTCAGCCGTTGAACTCTCGCTTGGAAATTTGCACCCTTCAATACTTGATCCCTATGCCTACGAACTTTTCGTTAGAACTTGGGTTAAAGATAAAACTCTATATGCAACGAAGACATTTTGGATTGATAAAATAAAAGAAAGGGCAAACAAAAGTTGGGACAAAATTGTATTTTTCGCATCTGATCCTCCACCAGAATCTTTTGATTCTTTGAAGTCGGCGTTCATCGGAGATGGAACCATTGAACTACCACAAGCAGTAAAAGAAGGTTGGTGTTTTGAATCAATAGCAAATGGAAGAGAAGCTATTTTTGCATTTCAACACGATGTTGAAATCGAAAATGAAGAGGAAAAGGAAATTTTAATTTCGCTCGGAATTTTAAACGAAAGGACAAAGCCTGATGCTAAAATTGAAATTGCGAAAAATGATTTCGCAAAAACTTCTTCGTATATCACACATGAACTAATCGAAAAAGGAATTAAAGTTCAAACACCAGATGATGTGGTAAATATCTTTGTAAATAATTGGAACAAATACCAAAACTGGATTTGCTTCAATTTGCATAGATATCCAGCAAGCAATTATGTAGCTGGATTCGATTTGGTCGGTTATAGAGACGCACTTCAATCGATACTCGGAATTTTGCCGATAAATCATAGAATTTGCAAAGAACGACTTATTTATCTTTTCAAATTTCAGTTTAAAAATGGGAACACATGTCATAGTTTCAACCCAATTGATAACTACGCTGAGATTTCAAATCAAAGTGACGATCCCTTGTGGCTTTGCATAACGATGTTTGAATATCTTAAAGAAACAGGTGATTTAGAGATTCTGAAACATGAGGTTAATTATTACGATTCGGATGAAAAAAATTCCATTTATCTTCACCTTAAAAAAGCAATTGACTTCGTCCTTGGATTGCGAGGAAAACATGGACTTGTTCTCTTGCGAGGTGGGGATTGGAATGACGCCTTAAATTTTGCTGGGATTCAAAATATAGGGGAATCGACACTTGCAAGCATGATTTTGCTTTACACTTTAAATGAATGGATAAAACTGAATGAGTTTTTAAAAATTGATGTTGAAGATTATAAAGCTGAGCGAGATAAACTCAAAGATTCAATCAATGAACATTGCTATGAAGAATATAAAAAACTTGACAACGCTGGTTGGTTCATTAGAGCAATTACGGACGATGGCGAAAAAATTGGCAGTTATTTTTCAAAAGAGGGAAAAATTTATTTGGAACCACAAGTCTGGGCAGTTATAAGTGATGCCTGCGATAAAGAAAGAAAAATCAACTGCTTAAAATCTGTGATAAAATTTCTTGAATCAACTTATGGTTTCTTACTGCTCGATCCAGCATATACAAAGGTCGATGAAAAACTTGGCATAATAACAAGGTTTTTGGCTGGGGAAAAAGAAAATGGGAGTTTCTTCATTCATGCAAATTCATGGGCAATCATAGCATTATCAATGCTCAAAGATGAGTTCAAAGAGAAAGCATTTGAAATTTATTCAAAGCTTATACCTTTAAGATTTATGAATGACAAAAGATATAAAGCTGAACCGTTTGTTTATCCACAATATATTTGTGGTAAGGACTCGCCCCATTTTGGAGAAGCATCCTTCACATGGCTTACAAGTTCATCTGCGTGGATGTTCAAGGCTTTCTATGAATATATCTGTGGCATCAGACCTGATTATGAAGGCATTCGTATTGAAAGACCAGTTTTTCCAGCCAACTGGAACGAGGTTACAGTTGATAGAGTTTTTAGAAATTGTATTTATAAGTTCAAGTTTAAGCAAACAGGTGAATTTTCCATAGAGTTCGAAGGACGAAAGTTATCAACGCAGACTTTACCATCGTGCGGGTGCGGAGGGGCGCACGAAGTTGAAATTTTCTTTTGAAAATTCTATTTTAAAATCAAAAAAGGGATATACAATGGCAAAGTTCTCAACTATTGCAGTTTCATTACTTCGCTTTGCTTCAGGAGTGATGCTTATGTATTTCCATGGGCTTGGGAAGGTTAAAGGTGCGGTTGGACATTTCTTCGGCGGAAATGAATGGAGATTTATAAATACAGTAAAAAGTATTGGTTTTCCGGTTCCTGAGTTATTTGCTTTAGCTGCAGCAGCGTCTGAATTCATCGGTGGAATTTTGCTTGCGATTGGCTTATTCACGAGACATTCTGCATTTTTTATTGCCTTCACAATGGCTGTTGCAATTTATCGGCATCTTACAACTGATTTAAGATTTGAACTTGCTGGTTTATACTTTTTGATAGCGCTTGTATTCATCTTCAAAGGTGGTGAGGGGATATCAGTTGACAGTTTGATAAGAAAGGGGAAAATTTAAATCGAGTCGGGGCGCCCGGACTCGAACCGGGGACCTCTTGCTCCCAAGGCAAGCGCGCTAACCATCTGCGCTACGCCCCGAAATTTCAATTACAAATATATCAAAACGACGCCGAAAAATCAAGTTTGAAAAAATTCATCTAAACCTATGGAAATCACGCTAAAAAAAGGCAAAGAAAAAAAGATCAAAAATTTCTATCTCTGGATTTTCAGAGATGAAATTGAAAATTTCGAAAAACTTAAAAAAGAACCTGTTCAAATTGTCAATGTGAAAAGCTCAGACAACGAATTCCTCGGAAAGGCGTTCTTTAATCCAAAATCTCACATAGCTGCCCGAATCCTAACGCGAGACAATGAAAAAATAGATACCAACTTTTTCAAGAGAAGGATAAAAGAGGCAATTGAAAAAAGAAAAAAATTAAAAATCAAATCTAACGCGCTTCGCTTAATTCATGCTGAGGCGGATGAAATCCCTGGACTTATCGTGGATAAATTTGACAATTATCTTGTTCTTCAAATTAGAACCGCCGGCATTGAAAGCTTCAAACATGAAATTACAACTGTTTTAACAGACCTTTTGAAAATTTCTGGGATCTACGAGCGAAGCGATATGGAATCTCGCAAGGAGGAAGGGCTTGAGACATTGTCAGGTGAACTTTATGGACATGTTCCAAGATATGTTGAAATTGAGGAAAACGGTTTAAAATTTCTCGTTGATCTGCACTATGGACAAAAAACAGGATTTTATCTTGATCAACGGGATAATAGAAAAAAGATCAAAGAAATGGTAAACAAAGGTGATAAAGTTTTAGATCTTTTCTGCTACTCGGGCGCATTTAGCATTTACTGCGCAAGTGCGGGAGCAAGCGTAATCGGTGTGGATTCAGATAGAAGTGCAACTGACCTTGCGAGGGAAAATGCAAAAATAAATAAATTAAGCGATAGAATAACCTTTCTAACTGGGGATGCTTTTGAAACTGTTGAATCATTAGCAAACTCAGGCGAAAAATTTGATTTAATTATCATAGATCCACCGGCGATGACTAAAACTAAGAGAGGGGCTGAAGGCGTTAAGTGGGCTTTTCACAAATTAATTTTAAATTCACTTAAAATGCTTGAACCCGGCGGTAAATTAATGGTTTCATCCTGCGCATACCATGTTTCACTTAACATGCTTAAAGAAGCAATTAGATTTGCAAGTAATGATATTGGGAAAAAATTAAGAGTTATTGATGTAACCTTTCAACCTGAAGATCATCCCTGGATACTTCAAATGCCAGAAACCTTATATCTTAAAACAATTTATCTTGAAGTTTTAAAATGAAAGCGATGGAAGTTTTTGAAAAGTTTTTTAAAACCGACTCCCCACTTTTGATCGCTCACCGGGGATTATCCGCAGTTGCCCCGGAAAATACACTTTCTGCTTTTAAATATGCAATTCGTTCAAAAGCCGATATGATTGAAGTTGACATTCGCCTTACTAAAGATGGAACTCCGGTTATAATTCATGATGCTAAAGTTGATAGGACAACAAATGGAAGGGGAAAGGTTAAAAATTTCTATCTTTGGACTTTGAAAGAACTGGACGCGGGTAGTTGGTTTGATTTAAAATATAAAGGTGAAAAAATACCAACACTTGATGAGACTTTAAAATTTATAAACGGGAAAATTCCTATAAACATTGAAATCAAAACATCAACCAGAAAAAATGAAATAGCCGAAAAAGTTCTCGCTATCGTTTTTGAAAATGGATACGAAGAAAAAACCCTAATAAGTTCATTCGACCCGCGAGTTTTAAGAAGGATAAAAAAATTGACAGACGAAATACCAACAGCTCTTCTTTACCATTATCCAATTTATTTCAACCCCATCAAGACACTTAAAAATCTAAATGCTGTCGCTTTAATACATAATTTTAAGTTCACGACATCGAATCTTGTCAAAAAAATACATGATGCGGGTTTTAAAATTTTCGTCTATACTGTGAACGATCCAAAAGATATAAGAAAAATGATAGATATTGGGGTCGACGGAATTATAACAGACAATGTGCGCTTGGCTCGAAATGTTTTAAAATTACTTCACTAAACTTACAGTTGTGGTTATCTTTTGACTCATCGGAATGGTCATTTCAACTTGTCCCGATATTCCCATGGCCATTTCTATTTCCGATGCCGTTTCAGAACGAACCAAAAGTCCACTTTTCAAGTCAACCCATATCTTTCCGATGTTTTTCCCTTCACCCTCAAGACCATAATTCATTCCCTGAAACATACCCTGTCCTGAAATTGAAAAACTAGAATTAAGTATCAACCTCGCACATTCTATACCATTTACTTTTTCCACACCATCAAAAGTGTATTGTCCCTGCGCTTTTACAATCGTTTGTCCACCTTCATTAGAAGTTGTGTCGGTATAAGAAAAATCCCAAGACTCACCCTTAGATACTTTCCTTTCAGGGAAAACCACAGTATGTGAATATGTTCTTTTATCAATCCTTCGACCAACTCCCATAGGCAATTCACTCGCTTTCATATCAAGAACTTCAAAGCTTATTCCTTTACCATACTTATCGAGAACTTGCTTTAACTTTAAATGCATTGGGATGACAAAGTTTGTATCAAGTGGCGGGGTTTGCGTTTTGACCCCAGTTTTGATTGTGTCAACTAAAATTATCATTTCAATATTCCCCGCCGGTGAAACATCTTGGATGAAATAAGAAAATTTCGTCTCCGTTTTTGAATTTACAACCTGCTCCATTCCCATAGCGGACTGTGTTAAAACTCCTTCACTTGAAAGGAAGTAAACAAAATTTTTCCCCTTCTCCGGCTGAAATCTAAGCAAAACTTCCTGTGAATATAAAAATTGTGAAAGGAAGAAAAAAGAAATAAACGCTAAAAAGATTTCCCTCATTTAAAGCTCCTCATTTTTTGTTTATTTTTCGACAATATAACTCAAACAGAAAGAAAAAACAAATTTTCCCTTTCTTCTACAAATTGCTCAATTTTTCAGTTTTTGTTATATTATCTCAAAATAAACGATGGAAAGCAACCATGGCTTATCTCGTGACCGCAAGAAAATGGAGACCGTCAAAGTTTAGCGAAGTTGTAGGTCAAGAACATGTAACGGCGACGCTTTTAAATTCACTTAAACTTGGACGAGTCGCCCATGCTTATATCTTCGCTGGGCCTCGAGGCATCGGAAAAACAACGGTTGCAAGAATTCTTGCTAAAGCAATAAATTGCCTTAATCCTCAAGATTATGAACCTTGCAACGAATGTGAAATGTGCGTTGAAATTTCAAATGGCAGAAGCATCGATGTCCTTGAAATTGACGGAGCTTCAAACAGAGGAATTGATGAGGTAAGAGACCTTCGCGAATCAGTGAGATACACGCCAACAAAAGCGAAGTATAAAGTTTATATTATTGACGAAGTACACATGCTCACAAAGGAAGCTTTCAACGCACTTTTAAAAACACTTGAAGAGCCACCACCACATATACTTTTCATCTTCGCAACCACAGAACCCCATAGAGTGCCATCGACAATTCTATCAAGATGCCAAAGGTTTGACTTTAGAAGAATTGAGATACAAAAAATTATTGAACGATTAAAACTTATCGCGCAACAGGACAAAATTCAAATAGATGATGATTCACTTTTCACAATTGCGAAAAAGGCAAATGGTTCGCTGAGAGATGCCTTAAGCATATTTGATCAAGTTGTATCATTCTGCGGCGAAAAGATAAAATTCGAGGATGTGATCAAAGCTCTTAACATAATTGATCAGGAAATTTTCTTTAGAGTTACAGACATAGTTAAAGAGAAAAATATAAAAGCTGGACTCGAGCTTGTCGATGAAATAACTAAACTTGGTTATGACTTTCAAGAATTCTTGACCGGTCTATCTGAACATTTAAGAAATTTCCTTGTTGTGATAACGACAAAATCAACTGAACTTATTGAAGCGACAGAATATTACAAATCTCGCTATATCAGCCAAGCTAATAACTTCACTGAATCAGATATAATAAGAATGTTAAAAATTGTAAACGATGCCGAAGCTTCAATAAAATGGGCACCCCAGCCAAGGTTAAAACTTGAAATGGTTATAACTCAACTTGCATCTCTTGATAGTGCTGTAAAAATTCAAGAACTGCTTGCAAAAATCGAAGAACTTGAAAAATATCTTAATTCATCCGGAGGCGCTAACCCCGAAAATTTTAATATTCCCCCGGAAGGGGGAAATAAATCGAAAGTTGAGATGTCGCCGACATCGCAAAATATACAACCAAAGCCATCCCAAAAGACTGAAACTCTGACACTTCAAAGCGATGATATCGATAGCATCAATAAATTATTTGATGAGCCCACCCAAACCTACGAGAAAAAGATATTTCAGAAACGCGAAACACCAAAAATTATAGATCCCGAGAAAATTTTAAATTTAATTCGCGAAAAATGGGATGAGATTGTAAATAAAGCCCAAAGTTATAATTTAAATCTCACTACGGCTTTGAAATTTTCATGGCCCATTGCAATAAAAGAGTCCAAACTTAACATTGGAACATCAACTGATTTACATCTTGAATGGATAAAGAAAAATAGAAGTTTTCTGAGAGAGAAAATTAAAGAATTATGCAACCTTGATCTTGAAATCGATGTTAAAATAGCCGAGGTAGAGCAATTAAATGAAAAAATTAAACAACTCAGCCCCGATTTAAAATTAAAAAAACTTATAGATGATTCTCCATTTGTCAAATCGCTTATTGAAATCCTTGACGCCAAACCGATTGATTAATAAATTGCTCCTTTCCCTTCTCTTTTTCTTTTCAGTTCAGGCACTTTCAAACAGTTTCAAGTTTGCAAAATATGCTGGTGATTTTTTATCAATTGGAGTTGGAGCTAGAGCCCTTGGAATGGGTGGAGCATTTACAAGTGTTGCAAATGATATCACAGCTGGATACTGGAATCCTGCAGGTTTAACCGAACTATCAAGCGCTCAACTAATTTTAATGCATGATGAAAGATTCGCTGGTATTGTAAATTATGATTATCTTGGATTTGCCCCAAAGCCAGCAGACTTTTTCTCATTTGCTTTCTCAATCATTCGCATTGGGGTTGAAGATATACCTTATACAAATGACGCTTTTTTTGATACTAACGGAAATGGCATCTTTGACCCCAACATAGATCGACTTGACCCTGATAGAATTTCTTTTGTTTCGTCCGCCGATTGGATTTTCATAACATCCTTCGCAAGAAATATAAAAGAAAAATTTTCGCTTGGTGGAAACATAAAATTCATTTATAGGAAAATTGAAAAGAACTCTGGCATCGGCATTGGGTTTGATCTTGGGTTAAAATATAAACTTCAAAATTTCTCCATAGGAGCAGTTATAAAAGATGTAACTTCAACTCTAATCGCATGGAATACCGGCAGAAACGAAATTGTAGTACCTTCACTGACGCTTGGAATAAGCAGAGAATTTGAAATTTTGTGGGGTAAATTTACACCATCGTTGGATTTAATAACAAGATTTGAAGGAAGGAACAAAACTGCGTTAGTCGGCACTAATTTTATAAGCTTTGACTTTAACGCCGGGTTTGAATACTCATTCAAAGATAAAATTTCAGTAAGGTCTGGTTTTACTGAAAATAAAGAATTTACACTTGGAGCTGGATTAAAGATAAATCGTCTTGACATTGATTACTCATTCGCAAAATTTGATTCTGAATTGGGAAACACACACAGGGTTTCATTGAAATTTTCAATCAATTAAAACAAAAAAACAGATTCTCGCTGATGAAACTTTACGCTCTTGCAGTAGCTGCACATCCAGATGATGTAGAGTTAAGTTGCAGTGGAACTATAATAAAACTAACTCAGAAAAATTACCCTGTCGGAATCCTTGATCTCAGCCGAGGCGAACTTGGAACGAGGGGAAATGCAAAGATAAGAGAAAAGGAGGCAAAGGAGGCAGCGGTGCTTATGGGTGTAAGCGTCCGTGAAAATCTCAACTTACCTGATGGAGGAATAGAAGTTACGCATGAGAATAAACTTGAACTAATAAAGATCATAAGAAAATACAAACCCGAAATAATTTTAGCGCCTTACTGGATTGAGCGACATCCTGACCACGAGAACACAAGCAAACTCGTCCGAGAAGCGTGGTATCTCTCAGGGCTTGCAAAGTTAAAAACTAAATTAAACGGAAAAGTTCAAGAACCTTTCCGACCAAAGAAAATTTTTTTCTATGTTCAGTACTTCTATCAACAGTTTACACCAAATCTCATAATTGACATATCCGATGTTTTCGATAAAAAGTTAAAAGTCATCGAATGCTACAAATCTCAATTTTTTAATCCGCAAGTGAAATTCAATGCTAAAGAAACCCTGTTGAGCACACCAGACTTTAAAGAATACCTGATTGCAAGGGCTCGTTTCTTTGGTGAAATGATCGGGAAAAAATACGGCGAACCGTTTTTAACTTTAAGCCCGGTCGGTTTAAATGGAATTGACGATGTAATTCTACCCGAACGAAGTTAAAATTAAAAATTACCCGAACTTGAAAACTGAGGAAATTTTAGGGCTTGTAAATGTAATTTTTTATGCTGTGCATATAGTTGTCTTTTCAACGCTTGGATACAAGCAAGGGAAAGCTAACGGCGTGAAATCTGTGATTCTTATTTTGATTTTTTTGCTTGTTTTATTTTTTGTTTCAATACAAGTCGGTGGTTTTATAGCCCAGATATTTTTCATAGGGAAAGAAATGACATCAAAATTAAAATCCATTCACGATACATTGGTTATCATCATCGCGACTGTCATAGAACTACCCATTTGGTTCACCTTTTTGAAAAAGAAAAGAAAGCACGAGGATGAAACAGAAAACGATAGCTTTGATAGCCCACGATAGAAAAAAAGCCGATATGGTTGCATTTGCAACACAAAATAAGAAGAAACTTGAAAAATTTAATCTTATCGGTACTGGAACAACAGCAAAACTTGTGCGAGAAAAAACAGGATTGAAAGTTAAGGCTTATCACTCCGGTCCATACGGTGGAGATGTTGAAATTGCTGCGCTTGTTGTGAAAGGAAAATGTAATATGGTTATATTTCTACATGATCCACTTGAACCACACCCACATGATCCTGATATTAAAACTTTAATGCGCGTTTGCGATGTTTACAACATCCCCTTAGCCACAAATCTTGCAACGGCAGAAATACTTATAAATGCTATTTCAGAACCGCTCTCAGATTGAAAAAATCCTCCCACACCTCATTTTGATTTAAAAAAACCCTTTTTTAATTTTGATAAAAAATGTGGCAAAATCCATGACCAAAATAGTTGAAGTTAAGAATATAAAAATTGGTGGTGGAAATCCAATTGTCGTCATAGCTGGACCATGCGTCGTTGAAAACTACGAGATAACTTACGAGACAGCAAAGCGAGCCAAAGAGGTTACATCTGAACTTGGGATGCCATTTATTTTTAAATCGAGCTATAAAAAAGCAAATAGAACAAGTTTAGAAGGATTTACAACAATTGGGGAAAAAATAGCGCTTGAAATACTTTCTCAGATAAAGCGAGAACTTGACATCCCTGTTCTCACCGATATTCACTCTGAGGCGGAAGCGGAAATGGCAGCGGAATATGTTGATGTGCTTCAAATACCTGCGTTTCTTTGTAGACAAACGGAACTTTTAATTGCTGCTGGAAAGACGGGCAAAGTAGTTAACATTAAAAAAGGCCAATTCATGGCTCCTGAAGATATGAAATACGCAGCTGAAAAAGTTGCTTCAACAGGGAACGATAAAATTTTGCTAACCGAGAGAGGGACAACATTCGGGTATCATAATCTTGTCGTCGATATGCGTTCTCTCCCGATTATGCGCTCAACCGGTTACCCTGTTGTAATAGATGCGACGCACTCAGTTCAATTACCAAGCATTGGTGGGAAATCCGGTGGAAGGCCGGAATTTATTTTTCATATAGCGAGAGCAGCGGTAGCGGTCGGGGTTGATGCAATTTTTCTTGAAACACACCCTGAACCATCAAAAGCTTTGAGCGATGCTGCAAGTCAACTGAAACTTGACTATCTCTACGATTTGCTATATCAAGTGAAACAAATTGATGAACTCGTCAAAAAGTTTGAACAAGCGAGCGTACTCAAATGAAAGTTCGAAAAGGCGCAACAGAAAAAGCTCAAAAAGTTAAAATGATTCTTCTTGACGTTGACGGCGTCTTGACCGATGGAAGTATAATTTACTCATCAAACTGCGGAGAGATCAAAGTTTTCAACGCACAAGATGGTTTTGGAATTGTGCGAGCAATTGAACTTGGATTAAAGGTTGGAATTATAACGGGTAGGGAATCAGATATAATCAAAAAAAGAGCAAATGAACTTGGGATAACAGATCTTATTCAAAATGCCATTGACAAAGTAAAACCATTTGAAACATTGGCATCAAAATATAACCTAAAACCTGAGCAATTTTGTTATGTTGGTGATGACATCCTTGATATTCCGCTTTTGAAAATAGTTGGTTTCAGCGCAGCTCCTGCAAATGCAAGAAGTGAGGTTAAAAGAGTCGTTGACTATGTTGCTTCAGCTTCAGGTGGAAATGGAGCAGTAAGAGAAATAATTGATTTTATACTGCGGGCGCAGAAAAAAATTTGATGATGTAAAAAGCAAAAATGATTGATAAAATAATAATTCGCGGGGCGAGACAGCACAACTTAAAAAACATAAATCTTGATATACCACGAAATAAATTCATCGTAATAACCGGGGTTTCAGGCTCCGGCAAGTCCTCACTCGCCTTCGATACGATCTACGCCGAGGGACAACGAAGATATGTGGAATCTCTATCCGCTTATGCAAGACAATTTCTTGACATAATGGAAAAACCGGATGTTGACTTGATCGATGGCTTAAGCCCCGCTATCTCAATTGATCAAAAATCAGTAAGCCACAACCCTCGTTCAACAGTTGGAACCGTGACCGAAATTTACGATTACCTGCGTCTTCTATTTGCAAGGGTTGGAGTTCAATTTTGCTATAACTGTGGGAAACGGGTTCAAAAACAATCAATAGATCAAATCGTCGAAAGCATCATCAAGCTTGGCGAGGGAACGAGAATTGAAATTTTAGCTCCCGTCGTCCGAGGAAGAAAGGGACATTATCGAGAACTCTTTGAAAAAATTTTAAAAGATGGATTCCTACGCGTTAGAGTTGACGGTAAGGTGAGAGAGATAACCCCAGGGATGCAAGTAGATAGGTATAAAATTCACAACATTGAAGTTTTAATCGACAGGATCATTATATCGAAGGAATCAAAAAGAAGAATTTATGAGTCCGTCGAACTTGCGCTTGAATATGGGAACGATTCTATAATTGTAAATGATGGCAAAGAGGATCTATTTTTCAGCAAGCATCTCGCTTGTATTGATTGTGGAATAAGTTATGAAGAACTTTCACCAAACTCATTCTCATTTAACTCCCCATATGGTGCTTGCCCCGATTGTGATGGACTTGGCGAAAAAATGGAATTTGATTTAAAGCTTATAATTCCTAATCCATCTCTTTCAATTTCTGAGGGAGGACTTGCTCCCTATGGAAAAGAAAGAAACACTTGGGAATGGTCGCTCTTAAAATCTGTGGCAAGAAAATACGAAATTGATCTTGACAAGCCCATTAAAAAACTTTCAAAAGAAAAAATCAATATCCTTCTTTACGGCGCTGGCGATGAAAAATTCCCGGTTAAATATGAATATTCCGATGGCTATGTGGCAACCTATACACAAAAATTTGACGGGGTGATAAACTACTTAAAACAACTTTACAATAATACAACATCTGAAGGGATTCGTGAATGGGTCGAAAAATTTATGAGTACGCAGATATGTAAAACATGTGAAGGGAAAAGATTAAAAAAATCTTCCCTATCGGTAAAATTGGTCGATGCAAAAACCGGAAAGAAAACGGGGATTGACGAAATAGTTTCAATGTCGATAAAATCAGCATATGAATTTTTTGAAAACCTCAATTTAACCGAGAGAGAACTTTTAATTGCAAATCAAATTCTTAAGGAAATAAAATCAAGATTAAAATTTCTTCTTGATGTCGGGCTTGATTATCTAACGCTCGATAGATCAGCGAAAACCCTCTCTGGAGGCGAATCGCAAAGAATTCGCCTTGCAACTCAAATTGGCTCGCAACTTTCGGGTGTTCTATATGTACTTGATGAACCGAGCATAGGTTTACACCAAAGAGACAATCTGAAACTGATTCAATCATTGAAAAATTTAAGAGACCTTGGAAATACAGTTATAGTTGTTGAACATGACAGAGAAACGATTGAAAACGCCGACTTTGTAATAGACCTTGGTCCGGGAGCTGGAAAGTCTGGAGGAAATGTCATTGCTGTTGGAAAACCCCACGAACTTGATAATAACTCCTTAACTGCACAATATCTAAAAGGAAAAAAGAAGATCGAAATTCCACAAAAACGAAGAGAAGGAAATGGGAAATACCTTATTCTAAGAGGTGCAAGGGGCAACAACCTCAAAAACATAGATGTGAAATTTCCACTTGGAAAATTTATCTGCGTCACTGGTGTAAGCGGGTCTGGAAAATCAACGCTGATTGGGGAAACACTTTACAGAATTTTAGCAAAACATTTCTACAACTCGGTTGAAGAACCATTACCATATGACTCAATTGAAGGAATTGAAAACATCGATAAGGTAATCGAAATTGATCAATCTCCAATTGGGAGGACACCGCGTTCAAATCCAGCAACTTATACGGGTGTTTTTACCTTCATAAGGGAGCTATTCTCACAACTCCCTGAGTCGCGCCTTCGTGGTTATAAACCTGGACGATTTAGCTTTAATGTAAAAGGCGGAAGGTGCGAAGCTTGCGAAGGCTCCGGAGTCAAAAAAATAGAAATGCACTTTTTACCGGATGTATTCGTCACATGTGATGTTTGCAAAGGCAAAAGATATAACAAGGAAACGCTTGAAGTTAGATACAAAGGCAAATCTATAAGTGATGTTTTAAACATGACAGTCTCAGAAGCGCTTGAATTCTTTAAAGATATTCCAAACATTAAACGAAAGCTTCAAACACTTTATGATGTTGGACTTGGATACATAGAGCTTGGACAACCTGCTCCGACTCTATCTGGAGGTGAAGCCCAAAGAGTCAAACTTGCCACTGAGCTTTCAAAAGTTTCGACAGGTAAAACCCTTTATATACTTGATGAACCAACAACCGGACTCCATTTTGAAGACATAAAAATGCTACTTGATGTTTTAAATAAACTTGTCGATCGTGGCAACACTGTGATCGTTATAGAACATAACCTTGAAGTTATAAAGGTTGCCGATTGGATAATCGACCTTGGACCCGAAGGTGGGGACGACGGCGGTTACATCGTCGCGGAAGGAACACCGGAGGAAGTTGCACAAAACCCAAATTCTTACACAGGTAAATTTTTAAGAAAAGAACTTGGGCTTGAATAATCTATTCCCGATCAATTATTTCTTTTAGCCATGGCATTACCTCGGTTATAAAACTTGGTCCATGATGAGCAAGAAAATCGTAAATTCCCGGAGTTATAAAAACCTTATCTTCTTTTATCGCTTTCACATCCCCAAATCTACCCCGAAGAAAATTCACTATTTTATCTTTATCCCTATTTTTTGAAAACATCTTCGGCTCATAAATTATCACATCCGGGTTTAACTCCTTAACCTTATTATCATCAGGAGTGATCCACTCCGCAGGGTAATTCCCAAATATATTTTCTCCACCCAAAAGTTCAATTGCATCAGTTATATAACTGTATGCACCAAATGTCACAGGACCACCAAGATCAATCTCAACATAAACTTTAACCTTGGGCTTATTTGCTTTACGATCAGAGATCGTTTCACTTAACTTGTTCGTTAATTTTCTTTCAAGTTCCCTCGCATTTGAAAAATATCCCGCTACAACCCCTGCTTCATAACTTGTCGAAATTATCTCTGAGACTGAAGGGGGTAAACGAACTGGATAAACTTGAAATTTTTCGCCGAGATTTTTAATAAGATCAAGTTGATAACCCGTCGTCGTGAAAATTATATCCGGATTTAACTTCCTAAGTTTCTCCTCGTTAAAAGTATTATAACTCCCAACTATTACCTTCTTCCTTGCGATTTGTGGTCTGACACAGTAAACACTCACTCCAAGGACAAACTCACCAAGTCCCATTTCAAAAAGTGCCTCAGTAACCGCAGGGCTGAAACTAACAATTCTCTCGCATCTATCTGGAAGAAACAATTCTTTTCCCGTAATCTCGCAATAAACTTTTCGCATGATATCGCACTCTATTTTTAAACAAGACCCGCTTTAAATTTTTTCTTCCCTGATCAAGTTAATCTTCCTCTTAAACTCAGAACTTACCTGCTCTGGGTTTTCGGCTTTCATTATAGCTGAAACGACGGCGATACCGTCAGCGCCAGCAGTTATAACATCACCCATGTTTTCAATTGTTATTCCACCCGAGGCAAAGACAGGGATATCTTCTCCAAGAATTTCTTTTGCCCTTCTTATCATTTCAAGAGGAACAATTTCACATGAATCAACAGATGAGCTTGGGAAGATAGAACAAAACGAGATATAATCAACCTTGTTCTCCTTTGCCCATTCAATTTTCTTGATATCATTTCCGCAAGTGATGCCAATGATTTTATCATAGCCGATGATCTTTCTAATTTCGTCGCAAGATTTATCAGGTATTTCATACCCATCAAGATGTACACCATCAGCGTTAAATTTTGCACAAAGTTCAATATCATTCGCAATTAGAACAGGGACATCGTATTTATGGGCAATTTCTATCAACTTTTTCGTCGCATCGGAAAATTTTTCAAAATTTATTTCCCATGCAGATTTATCAGCCCATAATTGTATTACATCAACCCCACCATTTAGTGCTTTTTCAACTATTTCACACAACCTTTCTAAACCAAGCCTTTCAACTGCAGTTATATCGACAACGAAATATAGACCACCTTTTATCTTCATATTTTACCTCCATCCTTTGTTAACAGCATTTATATAAGCATTCCAGTAAGGATCTGTTTCAGGATAAACCAATGGTTCTTTTGTCCCATCTGGATTCTCAATCACTAACCCATATGAGGGCTCTTCAAAATATCCAACCTCCACAGATTCTATCCCATTTTCTGAAAGAACCTTTTGAAGCTCCGACACTTTCCCTTCCTTAATCGCAATTATCAATGTTCCTTCACTAAGTGAAATATACGGATCGATTTCAAATAGCTGGCAAATTTTTCTTGTCGTTTCTGAAACAATGATTTTATCTTTAAACACATGAACTCCACAACCACTTGCAACCGCCATTTCATAGATCCCACCAAGAACGCCTCCTTCGGTAGCGTCGTGCATCGCTGAAACGCCATCATCTCGAACGCCAATTTTAACAGCAGTCAAAGCATCATCAACAACGGAGAATTTTCGGAAATAACTTTGTGCTTCTTTTAAAAAATCTGAACCGAAATTTTTTTCAATCGTCTCCGGGAAAACGCGGGCAAGTATCCCCGTCGTTGCAATCGCTGAACCTTTTGTTATCACAATTCGATCCCCGGGCTTCGCCATGTTTGAAGAAAGATATTTGTCTATATCACCAATAGCGATAAATGTTCCACCCCCGACGATTGTATAATCAATTCCGAAAAATTTTCCAGTATGTCCGCCAACTATTGCTATGCCAAGTTTTTCACACTCACGGTGAAATGCATCCCAATAAATCTCAAACTCTTCTTTTGTTATTTGCGGCGGGAGATTGAAATCAAGCACCGCATACATCGGCGGGATCCCACTCGTTGAAAGATCCGAAGCAAGCAAATGAACCGTAAGCCACGCCGAATCCTCAAGACCAAGTGCTGGAATAATTGAAAGCGGATCTGATGTCAATATCATAACTTGCCTATCGTTTATCTTTACCACTGCGTTATCACAACCATAATTAGGACCGACAAGAACCTCATCCCTCTTTAAGCCAAGCTTTGGATAAATTATATTATCAAAAAACAACTTTCCAACTTTCCCAAACTTTGGAAAATCAACTTGCATATCACCAAACCCAGTTTATTTAAATTTAACTCCAAAACCAAGAAAAGAACCTCCCAACGGAAATTTCAGCAATTTTTTTATACCAAAAATCTTTGGAAAAACGGCGCATCTCCAATCAAGAAACTCATAACTCTTACCATCAAGCGCTCGTTTTAATTCCTTTTTTATCATCGGCAAAGAATAAAACCGTGCATTGTAATAATATGGATTTTTGCCAAGTTTGACTTGAATTATTCGCCTTATCGTTGGCAAACTCCACCTGTTCATCAAACCCATGACAATCCCTCGCCTCGCAACTCTCTCGGCTTCTTTAAAAACTTTGACAAGATCCGGCATATACTCAAGGCATGCGACATATAAAACAACATCAAAAGATTTATCTTTAAAAGGCAAAAACTCAGCCCTCGCGTTAATAAATTTTCCCTTATCCCATAATTCCTTTGCAACTCCAAGCATAACAGGTGAGATGTCAACTCCAACGATCTTATATCCAAGCGAACCCAACCATCTTGTAAAATGTCCCGTCCCACATCCAACCTCAAGAATCTCACTAACGCCATCTATCTGATCAAGTAAAAACTTTAACAGATTTTTCTCTTGGATATCCGCCTCCTTATATTTGCCCTCGTAAAATGATTCGTAAACTTTTGCTATCTCGGGTTTAAAATACCATGGTGTAAATTGTTTATCTTTCATAGGCTTTACTCATGCTTTAATTTTGTCAATGTTTTTCAAACTGTGTTTTCTCAACTGCTTTAGCAAGCTCTCAAAATCCTTCGGCAACTTCGCCTCAAATTCAATGTACTCTTTCTTCCTGAAGTGAAAGAAACCAAGTTTCAATGCATGAAGTGTCAATCTGCTCATCAATGGTCTTTCCGGCTCGCTTTCTTTCGGCTTATACTTCTTTTTTATCTCAGACAAAAAAATTTCACTTTTGTTCCCATAAACTGAGTCTATAGCAAGCGGATGTCCAATCGCCTTGAAATGAACTCTGATCTGATGCATTCGCCCTGTAAGCGGTCTAACCTCAACAAGCGAATAATTTTCAAATTCTTCTAAAACTTTGTACTCAGTTATCGACCTTTTTCCTGACTCATAATCAACCCGCATCGTGCCGGGAACCTTCGGGTTTTCTGAAAGTGGAAGATCGATCCTTCCCTCTTTATTTCGCAAATGACCCATTATAAGGGCATAATAAATTTTGTTTACATCATGCTCTTCAAACTTTTCACTCAAGTCTGCATGTGCCTCTTCATTCTTCGCAAAGCAAATGACGCCGCTTGTTTCTTTATCAAGTCGATGAACAACAAATATTTTACCATATTCCCTCTTCAAAATATCGTAAAGATTTGGAATAGCGCTTGCGAATCTATCTGGGATGGTTAAAATACCTGCGGGTTTGTTCAAAACTATGAAATCATCGTCCTCATAAATGATTTCAACTTCATCAGCAAGCATCCGGGCTTTCATAGCCGCAGAACGGGATTTAATTTGAAAAATCAAAACTCAAATTTTAAATAAAAATTTAAACCCCGAGATGAAGGTATAAAGCCAAATTCATGATTTAAACTTTTGCTCTGCTTTCTTGCCAATATCAAAGCATCAATTGCGCTTGCGAAATGATTCGCAATTATAAAAACGAAAGAGAATTTGGCGTAATATCCAAACGCACGACTTTTAATTCTCATATCTTTATATCTTTGTCTTGATTGCTCCGAATCCCACCACCAATAAAATTTTTCCGGATCGTAAAGTTTCGCATAATCCCTATCTCTTCCTTTTCTTAAATTGTAATCATACACACTTCTGTAATTTTCAATGTTTGCAAAAAAATCATCCGGTTTCCCATTCGGGTCAATCCCAGCGCGAATCACCGCAAAATTTATCGCATCATCGTTTAACCATCGCCCATATTCATTCAACCCAAAATAGACAAGCCATAGCGAAATCTCAGAAGCAAGAAAATACTTTCCAACATCAAATCTTTCCAAATATGCCTGCCCAAGTCCCGGCACAATCAACGAAAAACCAAATGCAACAGCTGGAGATTTTTCTCTTTTCTCATTCTCTGAAACTATCCCCGAGATGATATTTTCTCTGATTTTAAATTTATCAATATCCCCAGCGATAGCGATATTTAATACAACAAAGAGTAAAAAAATTTTTTTCATTTCATCACTTTGATTTATCTTGAAGTCACATGCCTAAGTGCAAGTTTAACAAGTTCTTCGACCGTAAATTCCTTTTTCTCGTTTTCTTTTATTGCAAGACGGATGGCTTTTTCAGCAACTTGGCGCGTAAACCCAAGCGAAATAAGAGCAAGCAACGCTTCATTTCTCACTTCAACCTGATCTGAAGATATAAATTCGAGGGGCTTTCCAGCAAATTCAATTTTTGCAATTTTATCCCGAAGCTCCACTATCACCCTTTCAGCTGTTTTCTTTCCAACCCCCGGGATCGATACAAGCGTTGATACATCACCTTGAACAATTGAGTTTTTCAGCTCCTCAACGCTCATCCCTGACATTATCGCCTGCGCCATCTTCGGACCTATACCGGACACAGAAATTAACAATTTAAAAAACTCCCTTTCTTCAACGCTTGAGAAACCATATAGAAACATTTCTTCATCCTTGACGATAAGATAAGTGTAAAGTTTCACATTTGAACCAACATCGCCAATTTTATCATAAACTGTAACAGGAATGTAAACTAAATAACTTACTCCTCCAACATCGATCACAACTTCTGTTGGAGACTTGCTGACAACTTTACCTTCAAGCGCAAATATCATTTCTTTTTGCGTTTTAATTTCACATTCATATCATCCGATAAAAATTCAGGATGTGCCTTCAAAAAAGCTTTCCAATCTCTGTATCTTGCTTGTTCTGGAACAAGCGTTCTATTGATATGGCATATTGCTACCGCAAGCGCATCAGAGACATCGTAGAATTCAGGGGATTTTTTTAAACCAAGAATTGCTCTGACCATGAATTGAACTTGTTCCTTCGTTGCATTTCCTTTACCAACAACCGCTTTTTTAATCTCGCGCGGTGTATACTCAAAAACAGATATACCAGAATTTACCGCCGAAAGTATCACAACAGCACGCACATGACCTATTTTAAAAGCAGATTGAAAATTTTTACCATAAAAAGCTGTCTCAATGGATAGCTCAGTTGGATGATATAAGTTTATTATCCGGCTTATCTCATCGTAAATTTTTTTTAACTTAATGTGAAAAATATCTTCTTCGTCAACTTTTATAATGCCATAATCGACGGCAACCAATTTCGTTCTATCAGGTTTTCCATCATGCTCCTCAACTTCAACAATCCCATAGCCAGTTATATTACTTCCAGGGTCAACGCCGAGAACTCTCATTTTAATCTTTACCTGTGATAAATTAAATTTTAAGCTCCGATTTGCTTACTATATTCAGCAAGGACAGCATCGTCAATTTCAAAGTTAGAATACACATTCTGAACATCATCGTGATCTTCTAATGCTTCAAGCAATTTCAAAAGGGTTTGCGCGTCTTTCCCTTCAACTTTGACAGTTGTTTTAGGCAACATTCTGACTTTTGCGTCATCGATCTTTATATTATTCTTTTCAAGTGCTTCTCTTACCTGTTCAAGATTTTCAGGAGCGGTGATAACCTCAAAGAAGGTATCATAGGTTTTCAAATCGTCTGCTCCCGCCTCAAGTATAATTGCAAGAATTGTATCCTCATCATATTCCTTAGGAATTTGAATAACTCCCTTCCTTTCAAATATCCACGCAACTGAACCAGCCTCACCCAAACTTCCATTATGTCTGCTAAGTATGTTTCTTATCTCTGCAACGGTTCTATTTTTATTGTCCGTTGTCGATTCAATGTAAAGCGCAACGCCTCCTGGACCATAACCTTCATAAACCACTTCTTCATAGGTAACTCCCGGAAGTTCTCCAGTTCCCCTTTTAATCGCCCTTTCAATATTCTCCCAAGGCATGTTAGCTGCCTTGGCATTTTGAATAGCTATACGCAACCTGGGATTCGTATCGGGATTTCCACCACCTTGCTTTGCCGCAACGGTTATCTCTTTAATGAGCTTGGTGAAAAGTTTGCCTTTCTTAGCATCAACTACTGCCTTCTTATGTCTTATTTGATGCCATTTTGAATGACCTGACATATTTCAACACCTCCTAAGTTTTTACTTTAAATCTTTAACTTTAAACTGTATCACTGTTTGCCCATTCCAACTTCCTTCATCAAAGGTAAACACAACACTTGCTTTACCTTTACTGACCACCTCATCATAAAGATTTCCAAGTCCATAACCAACTGCATCAATCGTAAAACTATTCACCTTAATTTTAAACTTTAAATGATTATTTCCAAAAATTTTAACATCCCAGATGGGGATATCGGCAGCAAGAAAAACTGGTTCATAATTTCCCGGACCATACGGCTCAAAATTTTTTATTATCGCCCAATATTCTGGAATAGAAATTTCGTTTATATCCACTTCAGCATCGATGTAAATCTCGCGGGTTAACATGTCATCGTCTATGACAGTGTCAGCAAATTTATTGATTGCATTTTTAAAATCAATAAGTTTTTCCGGGTCCAAAATCATACCGGCAGCGTGTTTATGCCCGCCGAATTGAATAAGCGTATTTTCACACTTTTTCAGAGCATTATAAATATCAAAATTTGGGATACTTCTTGCTGAACCCTTTAACACACCATCTGCATAAGTTAAAAGTATCGTTGGCCTGTGATACCTCTCAACTATTTTTGAAGCCACAATCCCTATAACTCCTTGATGCCAATTTTCATTATATAAAACTAAAACCTTGTCCTTTTCGTAAATCTTCTCTTCTTCAATAATCTTAATTGCTTCTTCAAAAGCTTTCCTATCAAGTGATTGCCTCCTTTCATTCTCAAGGTGAAGCTGTTCAGCCCAGTAAGATGCGGAACTATAATCATTGCTTATCAAAAACTCAACTGCTCTCGTTGCATCCCCAAGTCGTCCAACAGCGTTAATCCTCGGACCTATGACGAAACCAATGTGCCATGTGTTAATTTTTTTATTTCTCAGACCTGCCTTTTCAAGTAAAGCAAGAAACGAAACTCTCGGATTTGACGAATTTAAAAGTTCAAGACCATGCTTCACAAGAATTCTATTTTCATCAATAAGTGGCACTATATCTGCGGACGCAGCCACGGCCACATAGTCAAGATATTGAAATGGATCGATATTATCCAAAGAAAGTTTTTTTTGAAGTGCTTGAATAAGTTTAAAAGCAACGCCACACCCCGATAAATACTTAAATGGATAGTTGCAGGTTTCCTTTAAAGGGTTAAGCACTGCAAATGCCTCGGGTATCTGTTCTCCGGGTTCATGATGATCGCATATTATAACATCAATCCCAAGACTTTGGGCAAGTTTTACCTCATTTATAGCGGTTATCCCACAATCAACCGCTATCATTACATTTGCACCTTTCTGGTATGCTTTTTCAATTCCACTTCTTGAAATGCCATAACCCTCTTTGAATCTGTCCGGAATATAAACTTCTACATTCGCCCCAAGTTCTTTTAAAAAAAGATAAAGCATTGACGCCCCCGTGGTTCCATCAACATCATAATCTCCATAGATTAAAAATTTTTCTTTATGCAAAATTGCTTTGCCAATCCTATCAACTGCTTTATCCATATCCTCCATTAAAAATGGGTCATACAAATCCTCTAAACTTGGGTTAAAAAACTTATTCATTTTTTCAACTGAATCAATGCCCCTTGATACTAAGACTTTGGCAATTGGCTCTGGAATTTTAGCCCCATTGGCAAGTTCATAAACCTTGGCATAATTTTTTACCTCTACTACTTTCCATCTATTCGTCAACTTTTGCACCGAAGTTTATTTTTATTTTCAAAAAACTGGTGTGGGTCTATAAGCCAAATTCTGTCCCTCCCATCCTTTAAGATGGGAAGTGGCAGTTATTTCTCTTATGCGACCCACCCGAGAGTCCTTTGCTCCTTAGGGAGCAAAGCCGAGACGGGCAATCTCGGCTCCGTTCATTACTGAACAGAGGTCCTCTCCTATTTGGTCTTGCTTCATAAGGGGTTTGCCCTGCTCCCGATATCACTATCGGGACGGTGGGCTCTTACCCCACCTTTTCACCCTTACCCCAACCTAAAAGGTTGGGGCGGTATGTTTTCTGTGGCACTTTCCATTTCCAGCGGATTTAGCCACTGGAATTTCCGATTGCTCGGAACTTACCGCCCTAAGAAGTTTGGACTTTCCTCCCTTCCGTCATCAACGACGGAAGAGCAACTGCCCGACCCACACCAGGTTACTTAATGCTCACTTTAATACTATTCATCGCATCGTTATAGATCTCGCTCGAGATCAAAATCCTACCACACGATTCACAAGTATAAATCTTATTATTTTGCCATATCTCAACAACACGCTGAGCGGGAATCTTAGCGCCACAACCTCCGCACGTCTCATTATTAACTGGAACAACCGCTAACGTCCCAAGTGAATCCCTTACCCTTTGATATCTCCTCAAAAGTATCGCATCAACATCTTTTACAAATTTCTCGCGAATTTTAAAAAGCTTCTGCTCCTCATCTTTTATCTCAGCGTCGATCTCCTCAAGTTCCAATTGTTTTTGTTCAAGCTCCTCGCGTAACTTCTTAAGCTCCTTCTCGTAGTCCTTTATCGTTTCTTCAAGCTCGCCTTGTTGCTTAACAAATTGCCCTCTTCTTTCCGTAAGCTCTTCTATCCTCTCGTTCGCCTCCCCAATCTGCTTTTGAAGAGCATCATATTCGCGATTTGACTTAACCTGAGTTAGCTGCTTCTTCCACTTTTTTATATTCTCCTTAAGCATACTTATGTCAGAATCCACACTATCAATTGCTTCAATCACATTCTTAAGTGAATCTTTCGCCCGCCTTAGTTCCTCCTCAATCCTTTCGACTTCTTCGCTCAACGAAGAAATTTCCGCTGGCAGATCGCCACGCCTTCCCGCTATTTCATCAAGCTTACTATCAATTATTTGAAGCCGGTAAAGTGCGATAAGTTTACTTTTCAATACCACAACCTCTTTAATTAATTTTTTTATTATTAATAAAAAAGTGCACCCTTTCGAGTGCACTTTCTATAAGTTCCATAATCTTGCACGCCAACACAACTGAGGTAAACCCTCCTATTTTTTCCGGCTCAGCCTCCAAAATTAACTTTCAAAAGTTGTTTTTCTTTATCTTTGTTTTAAAAATATACCAATTAAAATTCAAAAAAACAAATTTTTCTCATGGCCTAAATCGAGAATTCCCTCAACAGGCGCTCTAATTTAACATTCGTCATCCCGTTCTTCAAGGCAATTCTTTGTCGCGCCGGTGGATTTGAAAGATAATCAGAAATAACACTGCTTATCCTTTCTTCATAACTTGAAATATGCTCATTAATGTAAAATATACCTACCGGAATCTTATCGCCCCACTCAAGCGATTTTTCAACAACTTGAACGAATTTAGAATTTAATTCATCAGGATCATCGCTGCGAACATAAGGATCATAACCTGTATCTTCAAGTTTGTAAATTCTTGGGATAGATTTTCCTGTCTTAGGATCAATCCTATCCTTTCCAGAATACCAATCCTTCGTGTTTATATCATTGTATGTCGGACAAGGCTGTAACACATCGATAAAGGCTAACCCTTTGTGAAGGACCGCTTTTTTAATTATTTCTTTAAGATGCTTGACATCGTAAGAATAAGCCCTCGCAATAAAGGTATAACCTGAAACAAGAGCCAGGGCAATTGGATTTACTGCGTCATTTATATTCGGCTTCGGGAGAGATTTTGTTTTAACACCAAGCTTTAAAGTTGGGGATGCTTGCCCTTTTGTCAAGCCATAAACAGCATTGTTATAAACAATATATGTCAAACCGACATTTCTTCGCCCAGCACTTACAAAATGCCCAACCCCTATGCCAAGCCCATCTCCATCGCCCCCGACAACTATTACATTTAAATCAGGGTTCGCAAGTTTCGCACCAATTGCAAAAGGAACAGCCCTGCCATGCAATGTGTGAATCCCATAAACATTTATAAAATGCGGTGTTTTCCCTGAACAGCCTATCCCTGAAAAAACCACAGCTTTGTGCCTTGGTATACCAAGCTCAAATAAAGCCATTTGAACCGACTGAAGTATACCGAAATCACCGCAACCGGGGCACCAATCGTTGTGAACATCTGTTTTGTAATCATCAAGAGTTAATTTTTTGACTTCATCTATTTTAATCGCCATTGTTCAGCACCTGTATTTTGTTTGCTTTGTTTTCAAAAATTAATTTTAAAGCCATGTAAACCTCGCTTAAAGACATTGGCCTGCCATTGTATTTTAAAATGTAATAATCTATATCTCTTAAAATCTCTCGCTTAACAATTGAACCAAACTGCGCCGTCTTATTGTGCTCAATGTCAATCAAAAACCTCGCATCGCCGATAAGCTCACTTACCCTATCACTCGGGAATGGATGAAGCAATTTAACCTGAACGAACTTTAATTTATATCCATCCTTTTTAAGCATATCCATTGCATCAAGTATCACACCTTTTGTTGAACCCCAACTCAACACAACATAATCAGCGTCATCATCACCATAAAAAAGTGCCTTGTCCTCATCATCAATTTCCTGCAAAGCAAGCTCAAGTTTTTTCATTCGCTTATCAACCATCATTGTTCTAACCTCGTGATCTTCAGTGATATGCCCAAGCTCATCATGCTCGTCACCAGTGTTCCAAAAAACTACATTCTCTGTTCCAAGCTTAACCCTTGGAGAAACACCAGTCTCAGTAAACTTGAACCTCTTGTAAACGCCATCTACAAACGTTTCAACAAGCTCACCTCTATCTATTTTTACCTTGGACAAATCAAATTTTTTAACGGTCATGATCGAATTAGCCATCCCTTTATCAATTAGATGTATAACCGGGGTTTGATACCTTTCGGCAAAATTAAAAACTTTTGCTACATCATAAAATACTTCCTCAACATCACCAGAAGCATATACAATTCTTGGAAATTCACCATGCCCTGCATAAACCGCGAAAAGAAGGTCTTCTTGACTATGCCTTGTCGGTAAGCCAGTTGAAGGTCCACCTCTCTGATAAAGCGTAACAACAACGGGAACCTCGTTCATCCCCGCCCATCCTAAACCCTCTGCCATGAGCGAAAATCCGGGTCCAGAAGTTGCAGTTGAAGCCCTAACTCCGGCAAGTCCAGCTCCGATCGCCATAGCTATAGCTGCAATCTCATCCTCGGTTTGAACGACAACGATTGAACCTTTTTCAAGCTCGCCATTTTCTCCGATAATTTCAAATACGGCGTTATCTTCAAGATAAACGCTCTCGTCGGAAGCCGGTGTTATAGGATAATACGACTGAAACCTACATCCGCCCGCAATTTTCCCAAGCGCAGATGCCTGATAACCCTGAATGATTATTCTACCATCTTCACTTTTACTTACTGGCTCAAGCTTATAACTTGTTCTTTCGAAATTCTCAAGAACATATTTATAAACATATTTCGCAGCTTCGATATTTAACTTAGCAACCTTCTCCTTCGCTTTGAATACATAGTTTATTGCCCTCTCAATGGGTGCAAAATCATATTGAAGAAGCGCAAATGAACTTGCCACAGCCATAACATTTATCATTACATCCATCCTCGCTATTCGCGGATCACCAAGTTCTTCAGCAAGACCCTCAAGCAACTTAACATACGGAATACCGTAAGTAAGTATGCCATTCCTTGAAGCATACTCAATCACATCTTTCACGCTATAACCAACACCATTCTCAGAAAGAAATGATTTAATCCTTCGGTTAGCCTGTTTATCTATTGTTGGAATTTTATCGACTGTTATGCCCTCTTGATTCACATCGTAAATAATCACACCTCCTGGAACAACTTTATGCACATGCCTAAACAAAGTTTCGGGATCAAATGTAACAAGAAAATCTATCTCATCAAGATGAGATCTTATCGGTTTTGAATCAACTCTTACAACATAATTGCTATGCTCACCTTTAATGTTTGAATGATATTCCCTTTTCCCAAATACATGAAGCCCACCATAGGCACAGGCTCTTGAAAATATATTCGCCCCCGAATCAACTCCGCTTCCTTGTGGTCCGCCGATCATCCATGAAAGCTGATTTATCTTCATCTTCGTTTTTTCTCCAATTTAATTTTAGATTTAGACATATTCTAAACAAATATAACAAATAGACACAATCCAAAGTTTCAAAGCAACAATCCAATCTTAACCCGTCGTACTTCTAACCTTAAGTCTATCCTTAAAAGGCTCTTCCCTGTCCGAAAAATCTGGACGATAAAAATCTGGAGATTCATCAAAATCTTGAATCCAACCATTTTCAAAGCCAAACTTATCAAGAAGTTCAAGAACAGCAATGTATTCACTAAACATTATCTTCCGTGATATCAATGGATATTGAAAAGCTTTATTTGTTGGATAATACTGAGACATAATGCTCAGCGCTACATCTTTCCCCAACTCTTCGGCAATCCATCTCAACGATTCTTCACTTCCTGCGATGTCATTCGGTAAAATTAAATGCCTTATTATCAAACCCCGTTTTAAAACACCATCCTCAACGACAAGATCGCTTCCAACCTGACGAAACATTTCCTTTATCGCCATCCTTGAAAACTTAACATAGTTCGGTATCTTTGAATACTTCCACGCCATCTCATCACTGCTATACTTTATATCTGGAAGATAAATATCAATTATACCTTCAAGCAGCCTTAAAACCTCAACCGAATCATATGCGTTCGTGTTATATACAAGTGGTAATCTCAAACCATTTTCAACGGCGATATAAAGTGCTTTAACAATCTGCGGAACAAAATGAGTTGGTGAAACAAGCCCAATGTTGTGACATCCCTTGTCCTGAAGTTCAAGCATTATCTCAGCAAGCCGTTCAAATGTAACCTCATTTTTTATCTCAACTTTCCAATTCTGACTTATTTGATAATTTTGACAATACACACACCGTAAATTGCAGTTACCAAAAAATATATTGCCAGCCCCGTTCACACCAACAAGTATAGGTTCCTCACCAAAATGCGGAACATAGGCTGAAACAATTGGTTTATACCTAGAGTAACACCTTCCGATCTCATCCCTCAATCTATTAACACCACAATTATGTGGACATATATTGCACTTCTCAAGCATTGACTCAAGTATTTCAACTCGCCTTTTTAACTCACCTGTTTTATATAACTTAACATAAGACGGAACAAACATATGCACTTCGCACTTAATTTTTAAATTCTCGCAAATCTTCTGGCTGTGTTAATAGTCAAAAACTCTTTCATATTTTCAATTATATAGCCGATTTCATCTCTAAGTTCAAGATAATACAGAAGTTCGCTTTCTCTTTTTCTCAGTTCCTCTTCGCTCTGTGGTCTCTTATCTGTCCCTTCCTCCCTATAAGATTGCTCAATCATATCATTGAAAAACTGTCTTCGCCCTGTCTTTAAAACATTTACCTGAATTTCTGTCAATTGAATTACATCTGAAATCAACTCATAAATTTCATATATGCTCGATGCAGTTGGATTTCCTCTTAAAATTTTTAAAAGCAATTCAAACTTTTCAAGTGACGCATCACCTTGATTCGAAACATAGACAAGGTATGCCTTTAAAAACTCCTCACGCCACTCCTCCTTCCAAAATTCATCTCGCAAAATTGCCTTAACCTCATCGCTTTTATCCTTAAATGTGGTTTCAATCATCTTTGAAAATTCTTTCGATGGTTTGCAATCAAGATTTAAAAGCTTGACATATCTTTTTAAATTTACACTGTTAAGCGGAATTGAAAACCTTTTCTCATAAAATTCATCCCCGTTCCTCAAAACCACATATAAATTTGCCTTTAAATTTCTCTTTTCAAGTTCCCTCACGATTTCATCAATCCCATCTTTGTCAACTTCAATTTCATCAAGAATTTTTGAAAACATCGCTTTATCTTGAACCTTTGGCGTGAAAATCGGCGAAAAAAGAATATCAATCTCGTAATCCTCAAGATTTGCGATCTCCTCAGCGAAAAATTTATCAATTTGATCAAGCGTATATGAATAGTGAGATAGAATGTTATCCAGCACTTGCTCTGTAATTTGTCTCGGCTTCGTCAATTCTGCCTCTATCATATCAATCAATCTCTGTCTCATTTCTACTCCAAAGTTAGTTTTAAATTGTTAAGCTCATAGATCACAGCCAAGATTTCATTTCTGATTTTTTCCTTCATGTTCTCATCGGTTATCTTATTTCCGTTGAAATCAAGGACATAAAACGAGTCAACAATGCCATCCGTTCGAGTTGCAATTTTTGCGAAATAAATATTCAACCCCAATTCCGAAATTTTTCGCGAAACCTTATATAAAAAACCAAGCGAATCTGGAGCGAAGACATCAATTATCGTATAATCTTTCGAATCCTCAAATTCAACCGCTATCTTAACATTTTTTCTGACGTTCTCAATTTTTCTCTTCCACCTTCTCCTATGTTTTTCAAAAAGTTCGTCAAAATTTATCCTGTCGTAGAAAACATCTTCGAGATCTTGCTTAATTTTTTCACATTGCCCTGCAGTGAGCTCATCACCCGATATGTAATCAAAAACCCTAAACTTATCAATTACAATCCCATCCTTTCGCGTAAATATCTTAGCGTCAAATATATTCGCATCATTTGCGGATAAAACCCCACAAATCTTAGCAAGGACGAAAGGAGCATCCCTCGTTATCACGGTCACCTCAGTATACCCATCCTTATGGGAAAAGATAACATCAACTTTTTTACCGCCGTATTCGGAAATCGACCTTATATGCTCACCTATCTCAATATCAGAGAAAACATTCAAATAAGAGCCATCCTCGATCAAACTTTCAAAATGATTTTCGACCATCTCGCGAGATATTTTCTCAGAGAGAGATAAAATGATCGACTCAATTCTCCTGTTTGCCCTTTCCTCAATCATTAGATAAACTTCTTCAAGCGTCAATCTATTTTCAACTATTGGCTCGGCAAAAAGATATAGTTCCTCAAGAAGCTGGGATTTCCAACTTGTCCATACCTCTGGATTAACAGCAGAAAGATCTGCATAGGTCAAAATGTAAAGCATATCAAGTTGTTCCTTCGTTTTAAAGTTCGAAGCAAAATGATATAATGTTTCAGGCTCATAAAAATTCCGTCTAAATGCAACTTGCTCCATTAAAAGATGATTTTTAACAAGAAAACAGACATCATCAACAGCATCAAAATTTATCCGCATCAAAAAATCTCTCGCAAGCTCTGCTCCGATGTCGCTATGTCCCTCAACCTTAACAGCTTTGCCAGCGTCGTGAAATAAAATAGCCAAATAAAGAATGTCCCTCCTTTCAAGGTTTCTAAAGATCTCGCCAAGCCTTGAATCCGCATCGCCAAGCCTTTCTGCATTTTCAACAGCTTTTAAAGTGTGCTCGTCAACTGTGAAATAATGATAACGATTGTGCTGATATAAACCGGTCAATTTACCAAACTCAGGAATATATCTTCCCAAGATCTCAAATTCATGCATCAGTTTAAGTGCCGAAGCCACCCCAGATTTAGAGTTCAAAATTTCAAGAAAAATTTTGTTTACCTCCACATCATTTGTAAAACTAACCTTACTTGCACTATTTATAATTGTTCGCTTCAAATTTTCATCAAAATCTGCACCAGTTTTACATTTATACAAGAAAGCCCTAAAAATTTCCTCCGTCGTCAAAAACTCTCTATATGAGTTAAGAGCTATCGCACGCCCATCATAAATTGAAAAATTTTGATCAAGCAATTCAACTTCACCTGTCCACCCAGGTTTGAAACGTTCCTCAAAACCCATCACAAAAATTTTATTAAACATTAAAATCTCCCTCGCCCTCAAATAATAATCACGCATAAAAATTTCAACCGCTTTTTTATCAAACTCATCACGATACCCAAGCTCAAGTGCAACCCTCTCTTTAATATTAAAATCAAGCACATCTGTAATCCCCTCCGTGACAAGGTGAAGCATTATCCTCGTCCACAACAGAAATTCAAAAGCATCGACAACTGCAAAAAACTTCTCTTCGGAGATCATGCTCTTCTCAAACATCAACTCAAGCATTCCTTTACACATCGACTGATCATCTCGCAAATTCCAAAAGTCGGGATCGGTGCTTTTCAAAAGCCATAACAATGTATGTAAATCCCTTAATCCCCCCGCACTTTTCTTAATATTAGGTTCAAGAAGATTTGATGTATCCCCATACTTTTGATGCCTCAGTTTGTTTCCATCAATTATTGCCTTGATAAAGTCAAGCGAACCTCCGCCAAGCGATTTCTCCTTCAACCTCCGAACGAAGAAATCGTATAAATTTTTATCCCCGCAAATAAATCTCGACTCAAGAAGGGACGCCCACGATTCTATATCGGACTCCAAAAGTTCAAGACATTCATCAATGCTTCTGTAGCTATGCCCAATGTTGAAATTAACATCCCACAAATGCTGGAAAAATTCAACGGCGAAGCTCTCAATTTTTTTATCCTTCGACTCAGCTAAAAACATTATATCGACATCTGACTTCGGGCAAAGCTCAACCCGTCCATATCCCCCCGTTGCAATAATGGCAAAAGATTCATTAAAACCAAGCTCATCACATAATGAAATGATAAAAGAATCAAGCCCTTGGGTCAGCGTCTTGGTTATCTCAAATGCACTTTTCCCTTCTCTGCGAAATTTTTTAATTTCCTCAAAATTTATCTTAAATTCGGGCTTAACCCGCACTGTTTCATTTTTTAATTTTTAAACTTTTAAACCTAAATTTAATCAAAAAGTCTTTACTAATATGCCAAAAGAAATAAAACTTTGCAAAATTTCGGAAGTTAAACCAGGAAAAGCAAAGTCATTTAAAATAGATCAACAAGAAATTGCCATTGTAAATTTAAACTCAGAATTTTTTGCCTTGTCAAACATATGCCCACACCAGCATACAAAGATAGTAAATGGAACAGATGCTATAATCGAAGCCGAAAAAATAATCTGCCCAATGCACGGATGGACATTCGAGATAAAAACAGGTAAACCAGTCTATGGTTCAGGAAGATTGAAAACTTTTGAAGTTTTAATTAAAAATGACGAGATATGGATAAAAATTGAAGATGAACAAACATGAGCTGACACAAGAAATAAAACGGAAAGCAATTGAAATTGGCTTTTCAAAAGTTGGAATTGCAAGGGTTGAAGAACTTGAACAGGAAAGCGTCAAACTTTCAAACTGGCTTGAAAGGAAATTTCACGCCGATATGAACTGGATGGGAAAAAATTTTGACAAAAGAACAAATCCAAAAGAAATTTTACCTGAAGCAAAGTCGATCATTTCAGTAGCCCTCAATTATTTTCAAAAAATTCCGCCCGCTGAACCTCACCAAGGACGAATTTCAATTTACGCACTTGGTCAAGATTATCACATTATCTTAAAATTGAAACTTGAAAAATTACTCGACTTTATTCGTCAAATTGTCCCAGATGTAAAAGCGAAAATTTATGTTGACACTGGACCTGTGATGGAAAAAGTTTGGGCTATGAGAGCGGGACTTGGCTGGATTGGTAAACATACAAATCTGATAACAAGAGAATTTGGTTCATGGGTTTTTCTCGGTGAGATAATCTGTGACCTCGAACTCATTTATGATGAACCAATAGCCGACTTCTGCGGAAAATGTACAAGATGCATTGACGCATGTCCAACTGAAGCGATAGTTGAGCCCTATGTTCTCGATTCGAACAAATGCATTTCATACTGGACGATTGAGTATAAAGGTGATCTCTTCCCAGAGCACATAGCGAATAAATTTGAAAATTTAATCTTTGGTTGTGATATTTGCCAAGAAGTTTGCCCATGGAATTTGAAATTTCAAAAGGAGACAAACATCACCGAATTCAAAGCTTTCGATCATAACATTAATCCAGACTTGTTTGAACTTTCAAAATTAAACGAAGAAAGTTTTAAATCACTTTACAAATTAAGTCCGATAAAAAGAGCAAAATTTCATGGCTTTATGCGAAATGTAAAAAATGCAATTAAAAATCTGGCTTTGCAAAAACTTTTAAATCTTGATTTCAAATGCGCTATATTTGACCTTGATGGTGTGATAGCAGATACTTTTAAACTGCATCGTCAATCGTGGGGTGAAATATGCGCAAGGTTTGGATATAGTTTAAGCGATGAAGAGTTTAAAAAGATCATCTTTGGAAGAAGGGGTGAGGAAAGCGCCAAAATTTTATTCAATGGGAAAATAACAGAGGAAGAAGCAAGATATATTGGAATTGAGGTCGATAGAATTTTCAGGAAGATAGCGGTTGGGAATTTGAAAACTGTTGATGGAGTGATTGAGTTTATAAGGATTTTGAAAGAAAATAGTATAAAAATCGCCCTTGCAACATCAGCACCCGATGAAAATGTTGAACTTATATTTAGCGAACTAAACCTACATGGTCTTTTTGATGTTGTTGTTACATCAAAGGATGTTAAACATGGAAAACCAGCACCCGATATTTTTATTCTTGCAGGGCAAAAACTCGGGTGCAAGCCTCGAGAATGCATTGTCTTTGAAGATTCAATCGCTGGTTTAATTGCTGCCAAAAACGCAGATATGCTTGCTGTTGGAGTTGAAACTACTCTGGATAAAAATGAGTTAATGAATTACGCGGATGTTTCAATAAAAAACTTCAATGAAGTTTTAAGAAATTTAAAACTAAATAAAAAAGTGAACAATGCAACCAATTGAACACAGAAAGCTTATCATCATTGGCTCTGGTCCTGCTGGATTAACAGCGGCGATATACGCAGCTCGTGCTGATCTTCAACCTCTTGTATTTGAAGGCTCTCAACCCGGTGGACAGCTTATGCTCACAACCGAAGTCGAAAACTTCCCAGGATTTCCAAAAGGAATTCAAGGACCAGAATTAATGCAACTTATGAGAGAACAAGCGGAAAGATTTGGGGCAAAACTTGAAATGCTTGATGTAACGAAGGTTGATTTTTCGACAAGACCTTTTAAAATATGGGCTGATGAAGACCTCTACACTGCTGATGCAGTCATAATTGCAACAGGTGCCTCAGCAAAATGGTTGGGGCTTGAATCAGAACAAAAATTAAGAGGATATGGTGTATCAGCTTGTGCAACCTGCGATGGATTTTTCTTCAAAGATAAAGAAGTGGTTGTCGTTGGGGGCGGAGATACGGCTATGGAAGAAGCTTTATTTTTAACGAGATATGCAAGCAAGGTGACCATTGTGCACAGGAGGGATAAGCTAAGAGCTTCAAAGATTATGCAAGATAGAGCGATGAAAAACCCAAAGATAAACTTTATTTGGAACTCCGTGGTTGAGGAGGTTTACGATGTAAACCAAAAGAAAGTGACAGGGGTAAGGTTAAAAAATGTTTTAACGGGCGAAACGATGGACTATAAATGCGATGGTTTATTTATAGCAATTGGACACCAGCCCAATACAGAAATCTTTAAAGGTCAAATTGAGATGGACGAGGTTGGTTATATAATTACGAAGCCAGGTTCGACAGCGACAAGTGTACCTGGTGTATTCGCAGCTGGGGATGTTGCAGATAAAGTATATCGCCAGGCAGTAACTGCAGCAGGGACAGGGTGTATGGCTGCCTTGGACGCCGCAAGATACCTTGAATCCTTGCACGATTGATCCCCTCTGGTTTTGTTGGGGCTCTTTCAAAGGCTTGGGGCGGGCTTTTAAAGCCCGCTTTTATTTGTTTAATTTAAAATTTTTATTATCTTGAATTTGAAAACCCAAATAAAACGCCGTTTTAAACATGGATTATCGAGATTTTGAAGACAGAGACGACTTTGAAGAGTTCCAGGAAAAGGAAAAAATCCAAAGCAAAATAAAGAAATATGAAGAATTTTTGAAAAATAATGAGGGTGGCTATTTAAATACGGAGATCGTTGAAGAATTGATCGAACTATATCTAATTTCTGGCCAATATGAGAAGGCACTCCCCCATGTTCAAAAGCTGATAGAGTTCTTCCCGTACTCTGTAGATTACTGGGTAAAGAAAGGGATCATACTCAACAATATGTATGAATATGAAAAGGCTCTTTTATCCTTTCATAAAGCCTTAATGCTTAACCCAAGTGAGGCGGACGCATGGGCAAACATGGCAATAACTTTTGAAAACATGGATAAATCCGAAGAAGCCCTTGAATGCATCGAAAGAGCAATCGAAATCCAACCGACAAATATAGATTTCCTGCGAATTAAAACTGACATACTTGAAAAAAGCGAAAAATATCCACAAACAATTAATGCTTTAAAGGAAATTTTAAAGTTAAACCCCAACGATAAGGATGCTCTATTAAAGCTCGCGGACTGCTATGAAAAAATAGGTGATTTCGAGAATTTAAATGAAACGCTTGAAACCTGTCTTGACCTCGATCCCTATGATTATAACCTGTGGTATAAAAAGGGAGTTGCTCTTGCCAAGCTAAATCAAGTCATTAAAGCAATTGAAGCTTTCGACATGGCACTTGTTATAAAAGAAAATTTTACTCCCGCGCTTGAGAGAAAAGCTGAACTTCTTTTCAAAATTGGGAGATATATTGATTCGATTGAGGTCTTTAAACAGCTTTTGAAATATGAACCAAACTCCAAAACGGCATTGTTTTATATCGGGAACATTCTCATAAAACTTGGACAATACCGTGAGGCGATAAAGTACCTCAATCAAGTTATAAAATTAAGCCCTCAAGACTATTTAGCTTACTATATCCGCGGGAATTGTTATGAAGCTATCGGAAGTTATAAAAAGGCGCTTGCGGATTATACAATTGCAGTAAACTACAACCCAAGAATACCGGATATCTGGGAGGCAAAAGCAGATCTTGAATACGAAACCGGCAAATTCAGCGAAGCCCTATCAAGTTATATGATGGCTATAAAATTAGATCAGAAAAACCCACGTTTATGGGTCAGCGTAGGTTTGGTCTATGAACAGCTCGGGCGGTATCAAGAAGCGGCTCAGTCATATTACAACGCTATAAAAATTGACCCAGAGTACGCCGACCCGTATTATCAGATCGGAAGGTTATTTCTTCTTGCAAACATGATTGACGAAGCAGAAAAATATTTTTCAAAAGCGTTTGAGATTGATAATTCAAAAATAGAAGAATTTGAAAACGAGTTTCCAAAGTATAAACGATACCTGAAAAAATGGTTAAAGAATAAAGCACCCTAAAAAGCTCACCAGCTCATAGTTTAATTGCTCTTTAACTCAAAATGCAAAGGGGTTATGACAATAAACGCTGAGACAAAAATAGTTGGATTAATAGGTCATCCCATTTCACATTCATTTTCTCCATTTATTCACAATACTGCATTTGAGCTCACTGGCTTGAATTACAAATATATAGCTTTTGATGTCTTGCCTGAAAACTTAAAAGATGCTTTAAAAGGGCTTGTTGCTTTGGGAATAAAAGGTGTAAATGTGACGATACCGCATAAGGAGGCTGTCATAGAAAGTCTTGACAATGTTTCACCTGAAGCGAGAATCATCGGCGCAGTAAATACCATAGTAAATGAAAATGGCACATTAAGTGGACATAACACTGATGTTTATGGCTTTACAGAATCGCTGAAGAAATACAAAAATTTAATATCGAACACACCCGTTTTCATATTTGGAGCTGGTGGTTCAGCAAGGGCCGTGATCTATTCCTTGATTACGAATTTTCAACCTGAAAGAATCGTGATAGCAAATAGAAATATCTCTCGAGCAGAAGGGATCACAAGACACTTTTCACAAGTTCTAGGCTATAAAGATTTTGAGGTAAAAGAATTTTTCTTACCCGAAATAGCTGGTGATATAAAATCATCGAGACTTGTAGTTAACACAACACCGATCGGGATGTATCCCAACATAAATGAATTACCTGTTCCAGTTGATGATTTCTTTCACGATGGTCAAGTGGTTTACGACCTTGTTTATAATCCGCCCATGACAAAGTTTTTGAAACTTGCTCGAAGGAAAGGAGCAGAAGTTATAAGCGGTATTGAAATGCTAATTTTACAGGCAAGCAAATCATTTGAACTTTGGACTGGAAAAGAAATGCCTATTGCAGAGATTAAAAAACTTTTACTTAAAGAATTAAAACCAAGAAGGAAAAAAGGAAAAAATGACACTTAACGATAAATATGCTAAACTTCAAAACATTCTTAACGAGATGGGTTCGGTAGTTGTAGCATTTTCAGGCGGTGTTGATAGCACTTTGCTTGCAAAAGTAGCTCACGATGTTCTAAAAGACAAGGCAATCGCTGTCATCGGTAAATCTGATACATATCCCGAAGAGGAACTAAAAGAAGCGGTAAAACTTGCTGAAATGATCGGGATAAGATATGTAGTTGTCGCTACGGAAGAAACCGACAACCTAAAATTCAGCGAAAACCCGCCCGATAGATGCTATTATTGCAAAACCGAGCTTTTTTCAAAATTGAAACAAATAGCAATTAACGAAGGCATCAAATGGATCGCAGACGGGACAAATGTTGACGACCTTGGGGATTTTAGACCGGGGCTAAAAGCCGTGAAAGAAAACAATGTTCGCTCTCCTTTGCTTGAAGCTGGATTAACAAAAAATGAAATACGAGAGTTATCTAAAATTCTCGGGTTACCAACATGGGATAAACCTTCATTTGCCTGCCTCTCCTCAAGGTTCCCCTATGGCTTACCAATTGACAGAGAAAAATTAAAGAAAATTGACAGGGCTGAATCTTTCTTGCGAGCCAACGGCTTGAAAATCGTCCGTGTAAGATACATCGATGAAAATACGGTTAGAATTGAAACAAACAAAGATGGCTTCCAAAAATTCTTCGATGATGAATTCAGAATTAAAGTCGTCCAAGAGCTTAAAAAACTTGGATTCATCTATATAACCCTCGACCTCGAGGGTTACAGAACTGGAAGCATGAACGAGATTTTAAAAAGCGATGGAAAAAATCTTCCTATCACCAAGATAGTTTAAGAATGCATATCTAAACCTTCGCCAACTCAGATTTCAGATATTCAATTGGTCTTACAGGTGTTGGATCAACTTTATTTAAAATCGCAAGATAAAAGCTGACCCAATCGCCAAGATAAATTTGCGAGAATAATCGAGCAAGGGTTGTCTTGCCCTCAGAATAGATATTTAAAACCTCACCAGCGTAAGGTCTTATCAAATCGTCAGTTATCTCAATCCTGTATTTTATCCTTTCATACTCTTGGTCATCTCGCAAAATCACAACGCTAATTTTATTCATGATCTCTTTAAAACTTCCCTCAACCTCTCCAGACCATCCAACAATTTCATTATGATTCAATTCTGGAAAAATGTTAAAATGTGCAAGCATTTTTGAATTCTCTTCAATCTGGCAAACCCACCTCATCGCAACAGCATCAAATTTTGTAGATGTGTAAATAAAAGGTATAGAGCCAGTAAGACGGATGGCAATTTTATACGCTAAGTTCTCTTCATGCTCCGGATTTGAATAAACTTTTGATTTAGCGTCGATAAGTTTTATGGTTTCGTTTATCTCTCTTTTTTTATTTTTGATAAATCCAAGCTTTGAAAGCACAATAAGGATTGGGAAGAAAGAATAAGCAAGTGCGGTTCTCGGCGGATAACCAGACGGAATTTTTATAATGGGATGTTTCTTTCTTAAGGCAATTTTTTCTATCTCACCATTCGATGTGATGCATATTATCTTCGCTCTTTTCTTTACACCATCGTTGTATGCTGAGATCGTCTCTTCTGTGTTGCCGGAATAACTTGAGACAATTAGCAAAGTATTCTCATCGACAAATTTCGGAAGGAAATAATCACGGTTGACAATTATCGGAACTTTTATCTCATCTGAAAGATAAGAACGGAGCAAATCCCCAGCGATCGCAGAACCGCCGAGCCCGGTTAAAACTATTTTGTTGATTTTTTTAATTGAAAAGTTAACTTTTACGCCCTCGCCTATTTTAACCGCTTCCTCAACTTGCTGGGCGAAATTGACAAGTTTTGAAAACATATCTGACTTATCATAATTCCTTATATCACTGATTGATAACATAGAACCTCCTTTTGTTTTTAGAAATCAAACTCGGGTATTATCCCCTTCAATTCCTTAGAAATGAAAGCTTTAATTTCTCCCTGTGTTTTAAAAACAAGGGCTCTTTTGCTTATTCGCCTTGCATCTCTATACTTGATAGACCTGATAACCTGTTTTATTCTTGGGATTGAATCCGGTGCAACGCTAAATTCGTCAAGTCCAAATCCAACAAGCAAAATTGTTGCATAGGGATCGCTTGCCATTTCACCACACATTGAAACAGGTATCCTTGCTCTATGAGCTGACTCTACCACAAATTGGATCAACCTCAAGACAGCTGGATGAAATTCTTGATAAATTTTTGCAACAGTTTCATTTCCTCGATCAACTGCAAGCGTATACTGAATTAAATCATTTGTCCCTATGCTGAAGAAATCAACCTCCTTTGCAATTTCCTTCGCCATCAAAGCAGCTGATGGAACCTCTATCATAATGCCCAATTTTATGTTCTCGTCAAATTTAACCCCTCTTTCACGAAGTTGAGATTTAGCTAACTCAAGCATCTTTTTAACTTCCCTTACCTCCTCAAGGCTCGCAACCATTGGGAACATCACCATAACATTCCCCTTAACGCTTGCTCTAAGGATAGCTCTCAATTGAGAGAGCAAGATATCTGGTTTATCAAGTCCAACTCTAATTCCACGCCATCCAAGAAATGGATTATCCTCCCTACGATAATCTCTGAATATCTTATCCCCACCTATATCAAATGTTCTTATTACAACTTTACCGGGATAAATCTTTTCAGCAATTTTAATATATTCCTCAAATTGCTCATCCTCATCAGGGATAACTCCATTGCTTATAATATATTCGGTTCTGAACAAACCAATACCTTCCGCTCCCTTTTGAATAGCTTCGTCAACTTCATCTGGAAGCTCTATATTTGCAAGCAAAGTAAATTTTTTCCCATCAATTGTCTCAGCAGGTAAAAACCTCAATTGTTCAAGTTTCTTTTCAAATTCACTTATACGAGTTAATTTTTCTTGATACTCGTCGATCAAAGATTGATTTGGATTTATTATTATAATTCCTTTGTATCCGTCAAGTATCACAGTATCTCCTGTTTTGATAAATTTAGTTGCTTCCCTCAATCCAACGACGGCAGGGATTTTAAGGGCGCGAGCAAGAATCGCTGTATGCGATGTAATCCCGCCCAAATCAGTTGCATAGCCAAGGACTTGATTTCGGCTGAAAAGAAGGGCGTCAGCCGGTGTTAAATTCTCAGCGACGACAATTCTTGATGTGTCAAACCTTGAAAGCCATTTCTCTTGTTGAATATTTCTTATGACCCTATTTTTAAGGTCTTCAAGGTCATGTGCTCTTTCTTTCAAATAATCATCTCCGGAACTCTGCATAAATTTGATGTATTTCTCAACCTCATCATTTACAACGAACTCCGCGTTCACCTTTTCAACCTTGATCCTTTCAATTATCCTGTCAATTATCATCTTATCATCAAGCATCAAAAGCTGAGCCTCAAAAATTTGCGCACCTTCTGAACCAAGTTTTTCAACGGCAAGCGTGAAAATTTTGTGCAGTTCACTTTTTGACTTTTCAATCGCCCTCAAAAACCTATCGATCTCAGCGTCAACTTCATGTTCTTTAATTTCCTTTTTAGTGACCTTCGGTTTGAGTTTCTCATATTTAAGTGCTATTCCAATGGCTATACCCGGGGATGCAGGTATGCCCTCAATTATTTTGACTTCCATCTCGGTTTTCATCTTTTTTTAATTCCTCAATTTCACCAAATCCTGACTCAAAAAGTTCGATTATCGCCTTTGCAGCTTCATCTTCATCTTCACCGATGAACTTCAAAATTAGTTTTGAACCTTGCTCGGCCGCAAGAGACATTACCCCAATTATACTTTTCCCATTTACTTCAACTCCATTTTTTTCAATAAAAAAGTCAGATTTAAATTTTGAAGCAAGTTTAACAAGCATCGCTGCTGGGCGCGTATGAAGCCCAGTTCTATTCTTAATTTCTACTTCTTTCTTTATCATTAAATTCTTCTCTCACATAATTTATTTGCAAGCCAAACAAGCATTGAGTGTGAATCAGACTTGGGAAGGTTCTCAAGTGATTTTATAGCGATGTCGGTGTAAAACCTGACCATTTTCTGTGTTTCATCAATTATTCCATAACGAAAATAAATCTCTCTAACTTCCGCAACTATCGACGGATCAAGCCCATCTTTTGCAAACACTCTTCCTATGATTTCTTTGTCCTTCCCCCTTACTTTTTCCATTGCTTTCAAAAGAAGAAAAGTTCTTTTCCCGTTAATTATATCACCGCCGATTGATTTACCAAATTCACCAGAATCCCCAACAACATCAAGAAGATCATCCATAAGTTGAAAAGCAAGCCCCAAATTAAATCCATAATTTTCGAGCGCTTGAATTTGCTCATCCGTCCCATTAGCAAGCAAAGCCCCAATCTTAGCCGAATTTTTTATCAAAGATGCCGTCTTCTTGCTTATCATTTTGATGTAATCATCAATTCCAACTTTTAAACTTGTTTCAAGCTCCAAATCAAGAGCTTGACCTTCGCAAACCTCAATTGCCGATTGAGCAAATGAATCAAAAATTTCCCCAACTCTTTTCGAATTAGTTTGAGATAGAAGTTTATAAGCAACTGCAAACATTGCGTCCCCACTTAAAATCGCCGTGTTTATGTCCCATCTTTTGTGAATCGTCTGCAAACCCCTACGAATGTCAGCATTGTCCATTATATCGTCATGAACAAGCGTAAAATTATGAAAAATCTCAACCGCAAGCGCAGGATTTATCGCATCTTCAAGATTTCCACCCAATGATTCACAAGAAAGAATGACGATCACAGGTCTTATCCTCTTCCCGCCGGCAAGCAAAATATATTTTATGGGCTCATATAAACTATTTGGTTCTTCCTCCACCAATACCTGCTTTAAACGTTCATCTATAATTTTTCTGTAATCGTTATACCTTTGGTCGTAATCCACTTTAATTTGTTTTATGATTTTAAAAATTCTTGCCCTGCGAAAGAATGCTTTGCATTAAAATTTTAATAAAAGATGTTAAAATAATCAAGTGCTTGCGCTAATTACAATGCTTCTAAAGGCTATACATATTCAGCGTCAAAAGCTCTTTACACTTGAATTTAGCCCAATAAAAGTTTAATTTTATGAAAAATAACACTAATCTAAAGGCAAATGGAGAAGAAGAAATACACTCTAAAGCGTGAGATTTTTGAAGAGCGGAGCGTAAAATCTTCAAAAATAAGATATGCTGATGAACTTAACCCAGCCCAATATGAAGCGGTGATGACGCTGGAAGGTCCAGTGCTTGTAATCGCTGGAGCTGGGACAGGAAAAACAAGAACAATCACTTACCGAGTAGCTCGGCTTGTCGAAATCGGTGTAAATCCAGAATCAATTTTACTTCTTACCTTCACACGAAAAGCTGCACAGGAAATGCTAAGCCGTGCATCAATTCTCCTCGATGCAAGGTGCGATAGAGTATCAGGTGGAACCTTCCATTCATTTGCAAATCTAACTTTAAGAAAGTATGCACATCTTTTAAAATATGATAATTCCTTTACCATACTAGACCAAGGAGACGCTGAAGATGTGATAAATCTCTTGCGGACGCAAGAAGGGTATGACAAAGCAAAAGTTAGATTCCCACGAAAGCAAACTCTTTATGAAATCTATAGCAAAACGATAAACACGGAAACTCCAATTGAAGAAATAGTCCTTGAGGAATTCCCCCATTATTACGAGCAAGTTGAGGACATCGTCAAATTATTTCGAATATACAACTCATACAAGGCAAAACATAACCTGATGGATTATGACGACCTTTTGTTAAACTTGAAACGATTGCTTGAGGAATTTGACGATGTCAGAAAAAAACTCGCAAATCAATACAAGTACATAATGGTGGATGAATATCAGGACACGAATAGACTCCAAGCGGACATAATCCGTCTTTTAGGGATGGAACATAGAAATGTCATGGCTGTTGGGGATGATTCACAAAGCATTTATGCATTCAGGGGAGCAAACTTTAGAAATATAATGGATTTCCCAAAGGATTTTCCCGATACAAAAATCATAAAACTTGAAGAAAACTATAGAAGCACACAGCCAATTTTAAACCTTGCCAATGAAATAATCGATAGAGCAAGAGAAAAATACACAAAGGTTCTTTACACCAAAAAGCCCGGTGGAGAATTACCTGTAATCGTAATTGCACCAAGCGAAAATCACCAATCAAAATTTGTCGTTCAAAAAGTTCTTGAACTGCGAGAAGAAGGGATACCCTTAAATCAAATCGCCGTGCTTTTCCGGGCAAGCTACTTATCATTCGACCTTGAAATTGAACTTGCAAAGGCAAATATACCATTTGTTAAATTCGGCGGTTTCAAGTTCATTGAAACAGCCCATATAAAAGATATCATAGCACACCTTCGCGTAATTTTAAATCCCAATGATATAATCTCATGGCATAGGATTCTACTTCTGTTAGATGGAGTTGGTCCAAGGACAGCTCAAAGGATCATTGAAGACATAACATCTGGAAAATTGAACATCAAAACAAACCCGGATTACTGGCTTAAATTTAAAGATTACCCAGATAGCGTCGCCAAGCTATTTAAACTCCTTTACACAATTTATCCAGATGATATTTCAGTTCAACAGAAAACAGAAATAATACTCAGCTACTACGAGCCGATAATGAGGGATAAATACGACGATTATGAGAAAAGAAGAAAAGATCTTGAAATTTTTGAAACCATCGCATCACGGTATGATTCGCTTGAAGAATTTTTAACGGATCTTGCGATTGAACCCCCAAATGAAAGCGTCTCGGAGATAGTTCCACCCGGAACTGACGATGAATATCTCGTCCTTTCAACAATTCACTCTGCAAAAGGTCTTGAGTGGAACACAGTTTTTATAATTCACGCTCTCGATGGCATCTTCCCATCTTCACATTCAGCAAAAAATGACGACGAAATGGAAGAAGAAAGAAGATTGATGTATGTTGCCTGCACAAGAGCAAAGGAACACCTTTTCATCTGTTATCCTGTTGGAATTTACGATTCCCGAACGGGGTTCGTTTTAACAAAACCGTCCAGATTCATCGCAAACCTACCGGATAATCTCGTCGAATATTGGGTCATAGACGAGGAATGAATCTTTATAATTTCATTTTTGATTACTTTTTTCTAAATTTTTTAAAGTTTTTTAAAACAAAATCTCCATGCAAAATTGAGCGGAAAAGTTGTCCTAAGCGGAATGAGACCAACTGGAAAACTGCACTTGGGTCATCTTGTCGGGGTACTTGAAAATTGGGTCAACCTTCAAAAAGAACATAACTGCTTTTTTCTCATAGCGGATTACCACGCATTAACTACAAATTTAGATACATCAGAAATTTATCAAAATTCAATAGAAATGTTGATCGATTGGCTTGCTTCAGGCGTTGACCCCAATTTAAGTCCCGTCTTCAGGCAATCACAAATTAAAGAACACGCAGAATTGCACCTGATCTTTTCAATGCTTATCACTGTATCAAGACTTGAAAGAAATCCAACATTGAAAGAGCAAGTCCGGGATCTTCAACTTGATAACATATCTTATGGTCACCTTGGATACCCCGTTCTACAAGCCGCTGATATTTTGCTCTACAAAGGAGAACTTGTCCCTGTAGGTGAGGATCAATTACCACATCTTGAAATAACCCGCGATATAGCAAGGCGATTTAATCAAACTTATGCCCCCGTTTTCCCTGAACCGGAGCCACTTTTGACGGAATTTGCAAGGTTACCCGGTCTTGATGGGAAAAGAATGAGCAAATCACTCGGCAACACAATTTTAATCTCCGATCCACCTGAAGAAATAAAGAAGAAAATGAAAAAAGCATTTACGGATCCACAAAAAATTTACAAAGGTGACCCCGGAAGACCCGACATTTGCCTTGTCTTTACATATCACAAAAAATTTAATCCCGAAGAAGTCCCGGAAATACGAAAGGGATGCGAGTCAGGTCAACTCGGATGCGTTGAATGCAAAGCGAAGGTTTCGGAAAAAATAATCGAATTTTTAAAACCAATACACGAAAAAAGAGCATACTTTGAGTCAAATGTAAAAGAAGTTAAAGAAATCTTATTAGCAGGTGAAGAAAAAGCACGCGAAGTTGCGCGCAAAACAATGCATGATGTCCACGAGGCTATGAAACTCGGTTGAAAACTAATTTACTTCAAAAATGAAATACAAAGTTAAACTCCCATATTTCGAAGGTCCGCTCGATCTTCTTCTCTTCTTTGTCAAAAGAGATGAACTTAACATATACGACATTCCAATCTCAAAAATCACCAAAGATTTCCTTGAATATATCCACTTTATGCAAATGCTCGACCTTGAAATCGCAAGCGAATTCATCGTTATGGCATCAACACTTATGCAAATAAAAGCAAAAATGCTGCTCCCAAAGCCCGAAACCGATACTGACGAAGAAGAGGAAGACCCGAGGACTGAATTGGTAAAACGATTGCTTGAATACAAAAAATTTAAAGAACTCGCCAACGACTTCTCAAAAATGGAAGATGAAGCAGGAAAAATTTACTATCGTCAATACTTTAAACACGATGCGAGGGATTACTACGATGAAGAGGAAATATATGGGTCTTTAAAAGATGTCTCATTGTTTGATCTAATTTCAGCATTTAAAAAAGCATTTGAAAGTTCAAAAGAAAAAGAATTTCAGGAAATTGAGATCCAGAATTATAGAGTTGAAGATGAAATGGAGAATATACTTAACAGGTTGAAGTTTAAAGATAGCTTCTCATTCAACGAGATTTTAAGAGATTACGCTGAAAAATTAAAAATCATCGTCGCTTTTCTTGCAATTCTTGAGCTTGCAAAGCTTAAAAAAATTAAAATCTCACAGAATGAAACATTTGGGGAGATTTTCATAGAGAGGGCTTTAGATACTCAGGAAAGCTATGCAAACGCAATTTAAAACAAATCTCAACCATCGTTAATGGAGAATTTAAAATCAATTGTTGAAGCTATAATTTTCGCATCAGATACCCCATTAAGCCCAAAGCAAATCAAAGACATTATAAATGAACCAGCTAAAAAATTCTCATCAAATGGCGAAACAGGAAAGATAAGCGAAGACGATATAAAGAATATAATTGCCGAATTAAATCAAAGATATGCCGAGCAAGGTTCCGCTTTTAGAATCATAGAAATAGCTGAAGGTTATCAATTCGCAACGCTTCCAGAATTTGCAAAATGGGTTGGAAGACTTTTTAAAGAAAAAAATAAAAGAAAACTCTCACAACCAGCCCTTGAAACACTTGCGATAATTGCTTACAAACAACCCATAAGCAAACCTGAAATCGAGTCAATTCGTGGTGTAAATGTTGACCATATAATTAAAACGCTCCTTGAAAAAAAATTGATAACAATCGTCGGAAGGGCTGAAACAATTGGAAGACCACTTCTATACGGAACAACGAAAGAGTTTCTCAAATATTTCGGCTTGAAAAGCTTATCCGAATTACCAAAACCACCAGAAATTGATGAAATTATGAAGGAAGAAAACTACGAAGACCAACTTAACTTGAGAAATGAGGTGATGGACGATGAAGGAGAAAATTCAGAAGAAAACTGAAGAAAAGGGTGATGAACTTATACGCCTAAACAAGTACCTTGCGATGTGTGGCGTCGCATCAAGGCGAAAAGCAGATGAGCTAATCCAACAGGGAAGGGTTGAGGTAAATGGCAAGGTTATAACTCAACTCGGTGTAAAGATAAACCCACAAAAAGATATAGTTACAGTCGATGGAAAACCAGTAAAACCTGAAGAAAAATTAGTTTACATCGTTCTAAACAAACCGAAAGACTGCATTACAACAGTAAAGGATGAAAAAGGTAGAAGAACTGTCCTTGATTTGGTGAAGGTCAAGCAAAGAATTTTCCCAGTTGGACGCCTCGACAGAAATACAACTGGTGTTCTCTTGCTTACAAATGATGGAGAACTTGCCTATCGCCTTATGCATCCAAAATATAAAGTTGAGAAAGCATATAAAGTCGAAATAGATAAACCGATAAAACCAGAAGATATTGAGAAATTGAAACGTGGCATAATGCTTGACGGAAGAAAAACAGAAGCTTGCGATATCTATATACTCCCAGATAGTGATAAAAAAGAACTTGGCATAACAATTCACGAAGGCAGATACAGACAGATAAGAAGAATGTTTGAACGCCTTGGATACAAAGTTAGAAAATTACACAGGGTAAGTTTTGGCGGTATAACCGTCAGTGGAATGAAAAGGGGAGAGTGGAGATATCTCACAGAAAAAGAGATAAAAAAGTTAAAAAAATTGGTTGGGCTTGAATAAACAAAAAACTTGAAACTCTATGATCAAAAAGCTACTTCTTTTCTCTATTCTTGTTTATTTCTATTCCTGTGCGTCCGCTCAAAAAGTAGTTGAATCGAAACCGGAAACTGAGAGCAAAATTACCGACAACGAAATCATCTATTATGAAGATACCGCACTAAATCAATTAAGAAACGAACTTAACGAAATTTTTAAAGACCCGTCTTTTTCAAATGCCCACTGGGGAGTCATAGTTCAATCACTAGAAACTGGCGAATATATCTACCGGCTAAATGAACATAAAAGTTTCATCCCTGCCTCAAACATGAAATTATTCACTACAGCCGTTGCCTTACTTAAACTTGGTCCTGACTTCAAATATAAAACTTACCTTTATACCGATGGCGAGATAAAAGGCGGAATATTATATGGCAACCTTTTCATCCGTGGAAGTGGTGACCCAACAATTTCAGGTAGGTTCACAAATGGCGATGTCACCAAAACCTTCAAAGACTGGGCTGATAGTTTGCTCAAACTTGGAATATCCGAAATTTACGGCAATATAGTTGGCGACGATAATTATTTTGACGACCAATATATGGGAACTGGTTGGGCATGGGACGATGAAACATATTGGTACTCTGCACACATCAGCGCCCTTTCTTTTAACGATAACTGCGTTGACTTTGAAATTTATCCCGGCAAGAGAATCAACGATCCCGCTATAATCAAAATCAACCCGAACACAAACTATGTTCAAATAAAAAACCAAGTAATAACTGTCCATCCTGATAGCTCAACTAAAATTGACTTCTTTAGAGCACCGGGCACAAATATAATCAATGTCTTCGGAAAAATAAGCTTAAAATCTAAGCCATATAAAGAATCAATAACCGTCCACAATCCAACTCTTTACACCGCAACCGTTTTCAAAGAAGTCCTCGAATCAAAAGGAATAAAAATCACCGGTTCGCCAGTTGACATTGATGAAACATTTTTTAAACCAGATTATGAAAAAATGAAAGTTCTTGCCTCTTACGAGTCACCTCCACTGAGCGAGATCATAAAAGTTATAAATAAACGAAGTCAAAATTTCTACGCTGAACAAGTTTTTAGAACTCTTGGTAAAATTTTTGGCGGGGAAGGTTCCACTGAAAAATCAGTTGAAGTTGTTAAAAATACCCTCGCACAAATTGGAATATCACCAGATTTAATTTCCATTTATGACGGTTCCGGCCTATCGCGTTTAAATCTTGTCACACCTTTCCAGGTTATAACCCTTCTAAACTACATGTTTAAACACGAATATTTTTCATATTTTTATGATTCATTGCCGATCGCCGGAGTTGATGGGACGCTTGAAACACGAATGAGAAAGACAAGAGCACAGGGGAATGTGCGGGCAAAAACTGGCTATGTTCAATATGCAAGAGCCTTATCAGGCTATGTTAAAACGAAAGATGGAGAGATGCTCGCATTTTCGATGATCACGAATAATTATCTTATCCCAACGGCAGTTGCAAATATGATTCAAGATATTGTATGTCAAAGGTTGGCGGAGTTTTCAAGAAAATAAAAAGGGCGGGATTTTTATCCCGCCCTCGCTTTGCTTAACGTTGATCAATTGGAACATAGGTCTGATCCATCGGTCCAACATACTCAGCCCTTGGTCTGTAAATCCTGTTATCCGCGAGCTGTTCAAGTATATGTGCGGTCCACCCAGTGATACGACTCACCGCGAAAATCGGGGTATAAAGATCAAGCGGAATTCCCATATAGTAATAAACCGATGCTGAGTAGAAATCAACATTGGGCCATACACCTTTCTCACCAAATTCCTTTACCCAAAGCTCTTCAATCCTTGCGGACATCTCATACCACTTGGTATTACCAAGCTTTTCACCAAGCATCTTCGAATATTTCTTCAATATCAAAGCCCTTGGATCCATTGACTTATAAACTCTGTGTCCAAATCCCTCAAGTTTTTTCTTCTCTGCAATCGCTTTCTGCACAAAATCATCAACCTTCGAAAGATCACCGATCTCAAGCAAATACTTCATAACTTCTCTGTTCGCTCCACCATGCAAAGGTCCCTTCAATGTCCCAATCGCAGATGTAACCGCCGAATACATATCAGTCAATGTTGAAATCGTCACCCTCGCTGAAAATGTCGATGCGTTCATCTCATGTTCCGCGTGCAAAATCAAAGCAACATCCATAATCTTTGCATAAAGTTCATCCGGCTTTTCACCCTTCAACATGTAAAGGAAATTGGTCGCAATGTTAAATTCTTTATTCGGCTTTACAGGTTCTTTGCCATTCCTTATCTGTTCCCAAGCTGCAACTATCGTCGGAAACTTCGCCGTAAGACGAAGAGCTTTCCTCCTATTCGCCTCAAGTGAATTATCATTCCTCTCAGGGTCGAATAAACCAAGAAATGATACCGAAGTCCTCAAAACATCCATAGGGTCAGAATCCTTAGGCATAAGCTTCATAACTGTAACAAGCTGATCGGGAATCTCATACTCAGCACGAATCGCCTTTACAAATTCATCATACTCACTCTTCTTTGGGAGGCGATAATTCCACAAAAGAAATGCAACCTCCTCAAAGTTAGAATGCTCAGCAAGATCTGCAATATCATAACCAAGATACAAAAGTTTACTTCTTTTACCATCAATGAAACAAAGTCGAGTCTGGTTTGCTATTACATTTTCCAGACCCTTTACATAGGTTGGTTGTGTTGTTGGTGCCTGTGACATAATTAACCCCTCCCTTTAATTTGTTTATGTATGTGCTTCTTGTTAAAAATTGATCGCCCCACGAACCCCAAACAATTATACCAAATGTTCAAACACATAGCTTCATCAAAAATTTTTCTTACCAAGTGCTTCTACTGAAAATGTAATAACAAAAATCTTAAAATTCAACTTATTCCCCACTATCAAAAACCTCACCGATTATATCCTTAATCTGAGCCAGGGTATACGGTTTTCTGAGAAATTTCACCCCCTCCGGAAGTGAGCTCTTAACTTCATCCCCGATATCAACAAAACCAGTTACAAGAACGAATTTTACATCCTTTGAAATTTGGCTTATCTGCTTTATCACCTCATCTCCCATAATCTTCGGCAAGCCATAATCAACGAAAACAATTTTTATATCTGGATTTTCTGCAAATTTTTGAATCCCAAGCTCACCATCACTAACTCCAATTACCGTAAACCCAAGCATTTCAAGATAATCTTTCATAATAGTTCTCAAGCCCTCCTCATCCTCAATGACAAGCACCTTATAGCCACGCCCAATTTCCACCATTTTCTCCGCCCCCCGATTTATTTTAACTACTTTCTCCTCTCTAATTTGAACTGGAAGATAAACATAAAAAGATGTTCCCTTGCCGACCAAACTTTCAAAATCAACAAAACCGCCATGAATGGTAACAATATTCTTAACAATCGAAAGCCCGAGCCCCGTCCCTTTACCTGGCTCTTTCGTTGTGAAAAACGGTTCAAAAATTTTCTCTTTGATTTCATCGCTTATACCAACTCCCGTATCTGAAACAACAATTACAACATAAGTATCTGAAGTCGCATTTCCAAATTTTTTCATAACAAAATCTCTATCTACAGAAGAAACTGTAATCGTCAACCTCCCACCCTTTGGCATAGCATCCCTTGCATTCAAAGCAAGATTTAAAATCACTTGTTGCAAATCGCCGTAAGAACCCAGAATAATATAATCCTCATCAATGCTTGTCTTTATCTCTATATTCTTTGGCGTTGTATGTTCAAGTATCTTCACGCAATCAAGCACGAGATTTCTAATTGAAATTGGGTTAAACTCTTCAACCTTTTTCTTTGAAAATTGTAAAAGTCGTTTTGATATCTCCCCACCTCTTTGAACAGCAGAAAGAGCTGAATCAACATAACTTAAAATGTTTTTATCCGTTGTCTTCATTTTAATAATTTCAAGCATCCCATTTATAATCCCAAGTACATTGTTAAAATCATGTGCAATTCCACTCGCAAGCTGTCCAATAATCTCAAATCTTTGAAGTTCCAGAACTTGTTTCTCCTTTTGCTTTCTTTCCGTTATATCCCTAAGCAAGCTTATGCGCCCTACATATTTCCCATGCTCAAAGACAGGAATTCCAACCCTTTCTATTATTTTACCATTTTTCAATTTTGCTTCAGAATATTTCACAAATTCCCTGTTATCCACATAACTTTTGATTCTATCTATCTCACCTTTATCCTTAAACAAGTCTTTGATCTCGTCAAGAAACTGTACAAATGTTTTTCCAATCAGCTCGCCTGGTGAACTATATCCTAAAATCTTGCAAAATTCATCGTTAACAAATTCAATTACACCCTGATCATTTTGAAACATAATCCCATCTGAAATATTATTCAAAATTGATTCTAATCTCAACTTTAACCCTTGTTCTTTCTGATACCGCTCTGCCAATTCTCTTTGAAGTTGCTTTACTTCGGTAACATCCAAAACCACAACTTGAACAGCGGGTCTTCCTTCCCACATAATCCTAGAAGCCCTGACTTCAACATCAATTATACTGCCATCAAGCCGTATGAATTTTTCTTCAACTGGCGGAACAAATTCACCTCTCTCAATCATTCTTTCTATCCTTTCTTTCACAATTTCTCTATAATCCGGATGAACAAAATCAAGAACAGGTTTCCCAATTATATCACTTTCATCCTTACCCCCACCCATCTCCACAGCCTTTTTATTACACTTGACTATTTTGCCATCTTGATGAATTACAACACCAACTGGCAAGTTTTCAAACAAACTTTCGTAAAGTTCCTTTTGCCTTAAAGTTTCACTTATATCCCTATAAATTCCAAGAACATACATTTTCTCGCCAAATCTTACATAGCTTACAGTTGCTTCAAGCTCAATTTTTCGTCCGTCTTTAGCAAGCGCCGTAAAGGTATATCTATATGGAACTGGAACACCTTTTTTGATCTTTTGCTTTCTTTCCTCAATCATCGCTTTTGACTCAGGAGCAACCAATCGCATAAAATCAATTTTTCTAAGCTCGTCCACTGTATAACCAAACATCTCTTGAAATTTTTTATTAGCCTCAATGAACTTACCCTCTTCCAAATCAAAGATATACACACCATCATTTGAATTTTGGAAAAGCAAGGTGTAAAGCCTTTGTAGTTTCTCCTTCTCTTCCCTTTGTTTTCTCTCCTCTTCCGCACGGATTATCTCTCTCATATTCACCAAAAATAGGTACGCAAAAACTAAAAGAACAACAATAATCAACACGATGAGTACATAAATAAGGCGAAGATCAGATATAATGATTCCTGTTACTTCTTTCAATGGTGATGAAACAACAAATTTCAGTTTTTCCCCAGCAATCTTTAAACTTGAAAAGCTAGCAAGTTGCTCAGGATAATTTTTTAACTTGTATCTTATAATGCCAGACTCCTTCGCAATTATTGAATCAATATAACTAAATGGACCAAGATTTTTTCCCTGTGGAATGTGACAATTCAAACAAGATTCATCTGTAAGTTGCGCCCGCCTCAAGATCATCTCAGGGTGAGCGGAATGAAAAACAAGAACTTCATCTTGCGTTATAATCCAAATATCGTAAAGCTTAAGTTCAGGATCTACTACTTTAATGAAGGAATTTAAAAGCGAATCAATCTCTATCGCATAAGCCACTGCACCTAAAAACTTATTTCCATCATAAACAGGTAAAATGATAAGCGAAAGTGGCTTTTTATATAAAACCCCACCGCTTGTATCAAATGAAATTATTGGGATCAAGCTATCTTTCCCCGATCTTGTCAATTTCTCCCAAAACCTTGAATTTTTATAATCTTTACCAATCGCTTCGCTCAATGTTGAATAAATAATCCTGCCATTTTCATCAAAGACAGAAATAGAACTAACATACTCCTGTTTTAAATACCGATAATAAGAATTTACATCATCCTCCATTTGCTTTCGGATTCTTCGCTTGATTGACTCAAACGATGATAAAACCTTCAAACCTCGCCCCCTTGCTTGGAAATAGTCTTCGAATGAGTTCACAATTTGTTTCGCGGTCAAAATTTGGGTGTTACCCCTTACCTTTACAGTTTTCTTTTCAATCCTATCATGCAGATAAAACATAACCACCGCAATAAAAAGTAAAATAAAAACAATACTGGCAGACAAAATTATGTTGGTTCGTTTTTGCTTCATCTCTCTCTCTCTCTCTCTCTCTCTCTCTCTCTCTCTCTCTCTCTCTCTCTCTCTGCATAGTCCTGCAGTTTTTAAATTTTTCAAAATTTAAAAAAATCATGATTTCCTGTCAAGATATTAAAAGCAAATTCTACTTTAGTTGTTAATTTCCTTTCTTGCCCATTTTCTTTACTTGCAAAGAAACTAATTTGGAAAAATCCTACCTCAGTCTACTGCACATATTCGAGCGGAAAATAAATTTATAAATTTCGCTTTTCTTTAAATCACTTGGAATGATAAAATAAATCAGATCAGAATCTTTTCCTCTTTCAATGCTGCCACAGATATTATCAAAGCCAAGGGCTTTAGCTCCGTTTAAAGTTGCAATTTTCAACAATTCCTCATCACTTACATTTTCGTAAAATTCACGCGCAAACTTTAATTCATTTAAAATGTTCAAATCTCTA
>LDXX01000002.1 GCA_001442925.1 Candidatus Kryptonium thompsonii | reverse complement strand
ATTCTGTAAACATCCTTACTTAACTCAAATATATTGCTTCTTCCAAACTCAACTGGGCAGTCCACATGTCTATATCCCAAACTTTCGATCACAGCAGCAACCTGAAGAACGCTTACAGGGTTTCCAATTTTTTCAATTACTTCATCTGCGACCTTTTCAATTTTCTGCGTATGTTGCGATATATACTCTTCCTTCATTTGCGTTTCTCTTAGATTGGATAAGTTCATTATACACTTCTCTATACTGGTCAACGCTCATGTCAATTCTAAACTTCGCCAAAACTTGTTCCCTCGCCCTCCTTCCAAGTGTTTCACGAAGTTCATGATCTTTCAAGAGTTTGACCACGCCCTCGGCAAGTGCTTTGGGATCCCGTGGTTTAACGACAATTCCAAATCCTTCAAGCGCTTCTCTCACCCCGCCGACATCTGTCGCAACCACAGGCCTTGCGCACGCCATCGATTCAATCACAGTATATGGGAATCCCTCAGATATACTCGAAAGAACCGAGATATCCCCCTCGTTATAAATTTCGCTTGGTTTTGAATGATGCCCAGCAAGTATAAATGTATTTTCAAGTTTTAACTCCTTTATCAAAAGCTGGCATTTTTTTGTGTAAACTGGATCAGCATCAAGTGCACCATAAACAATGAACTTGACATTTGGAATTTCCTCCCTTACAATTGCGCTTGCTTTTATCATCGTTTCAATATCTTTAAGTGGCATAACCCTTGCTGCTGCTACCACTGTTGGAAATTCTCTGGTCTTTTCAGGTTTTGGTCTCGGCCGAAAAACTTCTGGATCAACGCCATTATAAATTACCTTTATCTTTCCATCCTCAACTCCAAAAATTTTTTCCCATGTTGTATTAAATTGACAAACTGGCAAAACCTTATCCGCAAGCTTATAAAGAATTTTAGAAATCAAGATTGAAAGATTGATCAAAAACTTTTTCGCAAAAAAAGACAAATTTTTTTCACTCCCAATTCCTATATATCTTTCCCTTGCGAAAACCCCATGGTCAGTCACAACAAGCGGAGTTCCATCCCTCATTTTTGCAACGACACTTGGCAATCCAGAAAAACCAGCAGCTGTGGCATGGCTTAAGTCAACCTCTGGAACATCAACATAAAGAGGCATCAAATAATGATAAAGCCATCTCATAGCAAGCGTTAAATCATAAACCGATGGAATTTCATCCTCACTAAGAAATGAGTTTTCTTCAAAATACTTCAACACAACCAACCTTTTGAATTCCTGCCAGACAACAAAGCTTCTAAAAGTTTGCTTGTAATCATACTCGCTAAAATACCTATGCATAAGCCATATATAGCCTGCGCATTCCTCAGGATCTGAAAATGGGTTCATAAGAGAAGATAAAAATTCGATAAATATCGGGATAAATTTGCGAAGAACAACTCTTTCATTAACTTTTGTCTTCCTGATGTAAATGCTTGAGAAAGGAATTTCAAAAAATATATCCTCAAACGGCTCCTCCGAACCCCAAAGTGGAATCTGGCGAACAAGTTTAACATTTTCTGGGAGTTTATACTTATACTCCATATAAGGCATACCAGTCACAGCATAAATGTAAAAGTCAAAATCTTTCAAATTATTCACAAGTATATCCGCCCATGTGCTAACTCCACCACCGACAAACGGATAAGTACCTTCAGTTTCGAAAAGAACCGATTTTCTCTCCATTCTTCCCTATATAAATCTTCTATAAATTTCTGCATAGCCATTAATAAACCTTTCAACTGTAAATCTTCGAGCTTTTTTAATCCCGTTTTCAGCCAACCTTTCGCTCAAACTCTCATCACTCAAAATTTTAAGGACATTTTCCGCAAGCTTAACATAATCCCCAACATCAAATAAAAGCCCGCATTCAAACCCACTTTCATCAATAAGTTCAGGAACCCCACCGACACATGTTGCAACCACTGGGACACCCGAAGCCATCGCCTCAAGAACCACAAATGGTTGCCCTTCGCTGACGCTTGGCAAAACGAGAACATCAGATATTTTGAGATAATCAACGGCATTTGCTTCGCCAGTGAATTTAACCTTTCCAACAAGTCCAAGCTCTCTGACAAGTTCAAAACATTCATCTACATATTCGGGATCCTGCATCAAATCTCCAACAATTAAAAACTTAACATCACCAATCCCATCGAGAATTAAAGGCATCGCCCTTATGAATGTTTTAACATCCTTTATCGGGACAACCCTTCCGATGAAACTAATAACTTTCTCACTTCTAACTTTTCTAACTACGGTTCCAAAAAATTCAGGCTCAACGAAATTTTCAATCACTCTGAACTTTAAATTTAAGTCTGTGGAGTTTTTCCCATTTGAAATCAAACTTAACTGCTGTTCAAGATTATATCTACATACCGTCGTTACAACATCCGCACCCAAGTAACATTTTTTTGCAATTTCTTTAAAAATTTCCAAATATCTTCGCCTCTCCACGCAAACTTTTTCCTTTTCCCTTAGGTTTTTAAAAATTTTAAACCCGCACTCAACCTCGTCAACCCCAAACTCAATTTCCTTCCAATACAAACCATGTTCAGTTAAAACTAAAGGTTTATTTTTCACAGACTTCACCTGTAACCCCAAAAGCCCCGCAAAACCCGTCGACAAACTATGATAAACCTTTGCCTCAGGCACAACATCAATCAAGTCTCTGAAATCAAACCTGAACCCAAATCCATTTCTTACATCTATTTCAACGATCGATTTAACATTTTCTGGAACTTCAAACTTAATTTTTCTTTCCTCACCTGAATGTAGATGTACAATTGAAAACTCAATTTCGCTTAAGTTCTTTACAAGGGCATGCGTCCACTTTGAAACGCCTCCGACGACATAAGGATATGTTCCCTCAAGAATTAAACAAACATCAACCATTTTTCTTTAAGTATTTTGTTAAAATTACCTCAGTCCCAGATTCATGAGAAAGGATATATTCAATTTTATCCATAATTTGGCTTGCGATATAAAGTCCATAGCCATGGTCCGCAAGGACTTCCGGATCAGGCTCACTTATTTCCGCCGGCGCAAACTTTTCGCCAAAATCCCTAATTGAGATGTAAACTTTTTCATCATCGATATTAGCATTTATTACCACATCGCCTTCATTTCCTTTATAAGAATGCTTGTATATATTTGTGAGCATCTCACTTATCACAAGCTCAATATCGTCGGCAGTTTCGCTTTCAAGTCCATTTGAAATCAAAAAATTTTTCAAGCGCATCCTTAATTCTGAAATTTTGTCTATGCTTAGCTTTTCACTTAGCTTTAAAATCATTTGTATACCTTATTTAATTCTATCGTTGAAACATAGGGGATGAATCCGTAATACTTGGATAGATTTTTAATGAAATTTCTTCTTTTGTCGCTCCCAGGTAAAAAATCAAGCGTAAAAATTTTCTTTCCAAAGGATTTTAAAATTTTAACCTTATCCGCATACTCCCTTTCAAACCTGACGAAATATCTTTTGCTTTTAAAACTGTACCTTGTGAAAAGCCCTTCAATCAAAAAAGCATCAACATAGTTTTTCAATGTATCCATCAAAACCCAACCATTATTTGCAATCAAAATTTTCTCCTTATTTTGCATTTTTATCGATCTAACCATATCGATAACTCGCTCGTAAAAGTGTGGGAAGGTTTGAACTATGTCTATCATATCGATGAAAAAACCATCAAAATTCTTTGAGATTATTTTCGGAATAACTTGACCAAAAATTAAACTCTGCCACACATCTGATGTTATATCAACATAAAAATGACCATCCCAATCTGGATTTTTACCAATTATCAAAGACTCAGGGATAGAATAACCACGATAAGACTCGAGCTCTGCTATGTTAAGATATGCTATTAAAATTGCGCCAGATTTTTTAAGCTCCGCTACCTCATCCGCTGTGTAATGGTCGGGATCAAGGATCAAAAGTTCAAAATCTTTCGCTTCATCAGGTGCGACCTTCGAATAACATACAGCATACCTTTCAACATGTTCAACTTTTACCTGCGCTATGAGAAATGGCTCCGAAATGAAGAAAAATAACAGAAGTAAAATCATTAATTGATGTACCTTGACTTAAACTTTTCAATTGTATCGGATAGTTTTTGAATCATTTTGCAAAGTTCATCATCTGAACAAGAATCTAAAATACACTTTTGCTCTATCAGTTCCGAGATCTCTGTGATTTCCTGGAAACCAAATGCTTCACCAGAACCTTTAAGTTGATGGGCATATAATTGAATTACCTTAAGGTCCTTAGTCTCAAGTGCTTTTTTCATTTGATTTACCTTTTCCTCTGCGGTATCTATAAAAAATTTGATAAGCTTTTTCCACTCATCTGCTGGAATGTCGCCCATTGTGTAAATAAATTTATATTTTTAAAAAATTTAAAAAAATGAAGCCAAATTTTCAAAGGTATGTTCACCCCTTGTTAGCAAAGCTTAAAGTAACCATAATTGTGATATAAATCACACGGCTCCCTTTCAAAAATTTTTTAACTTAATGTAAATCGAATAAACTGCGATGAAGCGAGTAAGTTTTTGGATTAAAAAAATAAAGGGAGACTCAAAAATGGTGCGAAGAATTCTTTTAACCATATTTTGGGTGCTTAACTTTATCACTGCTTACTCGCAACAGAGCCTCATCTTTAAGTTTTTCGATAATCCCGATGTCCCCAATGGTCCTGTATACTCTATACTTCCGCATGGTGATACCGTTTTCGTTGGTGGAGCTTTTCATTTCTGGGGACCACCGATAGGTCCATTTGGAGCGCTTGACCTTAAAACAGGTGATGTCGATACGAACTTTTTTAGAGTAGTTAATTTTTATGGATCAGATGGGCTAAAAAAGTTTATCCCTGATGGTAAAGGTGGCTTTTATATATGCGGTGGTTATGAATTCAAAGTCATGCTGAGAGATGGTCTTGTAAAATCTTTCAATGGAATTATGCATGTAAATTCTGACGGAACCATTGATCTTAATTTTAACCCTCCCACTCTCTCTGCCTTTACCGACTACGAGAATATGATCTTAGTTGACTCCATACTTTTTGCAGTTGGTAATTTCACCAAGGTTGGGGATTCTACAAGAACTTATATTGTTGCACTTGACGCAAAAACTGGTAAAGTATTACCTTGGAAAACCGATTCAATAGTTGTAGAATATGGTGGAATCAAAGCGATAGCTGTTTCAGATTCAGTATTATACATTGGCGGGAAAATTCAAAAGGTTGGGGATTCAACAAGATATGGTATTGCAGCGCTTGATCTTAAGACAGGAAAACTTTTGCCATGGAATCCTATGGTCAAATATGGAACATCTGCAGGTTTGGTTTACGCAATCGCTATTAACGGCAACGACATTTATATCGGCGGTAGATTTGATTCTGTTGGAACATATAGAAGACTATCGCTTGCCCTGATTGACAAAGTAACAGGCGAAATTAAAGAATGGAATCCAAGTGTAACTGTATATAGTCCAAATAGTGGTGAGCCAGGAACAGTAAAGCTTATTAAAATACACAATTCAAAGTTATATATAGGCGGGGCGTTCAGCTACATTAATTCGGAAGAAAGAAGAGATATAGCATGCTTTGATCTTTCAACAGGTCAATTAACAAGTTGGAAGGTGAATACACGCTTTAGATACGAGTTCACAGCTCGAGGCTCGATTATATATAGCACTGGCGGTGACATAAATGACTTAGCATTTGCTGGGGATACTATATTTGTTGCAGGAAGCCTGTTAACATGTGTACTAACTGGCACTGACACAATATTTAGATACGGAGTTATAGCTCTTGACGCCACTAATGGAAATGTGAAGGATTGGAAAGGTGCTGTTCTTTTCAACGATACCGATGGTCCAGGCGTTTGGAGTATGGCAGGGGCAACTGTTTATGGACTGCACATATGGAATGGTAAATTGCTCGTTGCCGCTGACCTCAGGACAAGAATAATGGGTTCACTTGGAAGGCAAGTGCTCCAAAGAAACTCACTTTCTGCAATTGATGCGAGGACAGGAAAGGTAATAAGAGATTGGGTCGGACCTGAGTTCAATTTTGTCATGGAAATTAATAATCAACAAGGTACCTCATATATACCCGTTAAATTCGTATCTGCTCTTGCTGTGATGGACTCAGTTCTTTATGTTGGCGGGAGCATAGCATTGGTCGGTGGGCGTTGGTATAATTACGCAGATCCGCTTTACTATTCTCCTGAAATCTTTGTCGCTCTTGATTTAAAGACGGGTCAGATAAAGAAAAAATGGAGTTTGGGTTCGCACTTTAGTTACTGGGGAGGATATACAGGTGTGAAAAAGATAATACCAACTCCACAAGCAATTTATGTTGCGGGCGGTTTTTGGGGACTTCAAGGAAAAGGAGGTCTCGCGGTTATAGACCCAAGAACTGGAGCAATCTTAGACTGGAAGGCTGGCTTGTCCGCAGGAGTTAACTCAATAGGTATCAAAGGCGATACATTATTTGTTGCAGGATGGTTTACAAAAGCACTTGATACGATACCGAGAACCTTTATGGCTGCATTCTTAACACGACTTGACAGCGTTAAACTTCTCAACTGGCAAACAGGTCCGTTTCAAGTTGGTTATGATCAATATGGGAGAATCACAACCGCAGTAGCAGATATAGCAATAGATGACTCTGTAATCTATATCACTGGTCCTTTCACCATCACCGGTGATTCAGCGAGACAAAAAATTGCTTCAATTTACACATACAATGGGAAAGTAACAGGGTGGAAACCCGATATACCCTTCTTACAGTATTCTTTTTATAATTCAGTTGCTTTAACTGATTCAGTTGTTTACCTTGCTGGTTCAGGGGTTGAAGCGCTGAGCAAAAGAACAGGCAAAAGAATAAGTCAAAGGTGGGCACTGGGGGCAACCCCATCTTCAGATGTTATTGAGGTTAATCCCAAACACAGACATGTTTATATTGGAGGTCGCTTTTCTACAATCTACGATGGTAATAATTATTACCCAATTCCATTCTTTATTGTTCGTCCTTATGCAGAAGATATCGCAACTACAGTTGAAGAGACTCCTTATGTTGAAATCCCAAGAAATTATATACTGCATCAAAACTACCCGAATCCATTTAATCCAACGACAAGGATAGAATTTGAAATACCACAGAAAGAACATGTTAAGCTCACAATTTACGACATTCTTGGAAGAGAAGTTATGAAACTAATTGATGGGGAGTTTAACGCTGGCAGATATAGCGTTGATGTCAATATGAGCGGATATCCAAGTGGGGTTTACTTCTATCGCCTTGAAGCAGGTAAGTTCACAAGTGTTAAGAAGATGATGCTGATAAAGTAAGGTTCACAGGCCGGGCGCATCTAAAGCGTCCGGCTTTTTATTTTTTAATAGAAAATTTCACTCTCATCAAAAAGATGTTTCTCATCAACAGCTAAAAACCTTACCAAAAGGATTATAACCGCAACCAAGGCAATCGGAAGAAGAACAAGAAGTAAAAAATTAGCAAATTTTCTCACCCTGTTTCACCCCCTTTATTTTTTAAATATTGGTAGGCTTTATTTAAAACATCAATGCTATTTTTGTGTTTTATGTATTTAAGCGCCTCATCAACGGTAACCCAAGCATAATCTTCATGCTCATAAGATAGCTTAACTTCCTTTTGATCAGTTCGAGCAAGATAATAATTCACAGTCTTGTAAATTAAATTTCCCTTCATCCTGTAATAATATCCTACTCTTTCCTTAAAACCATCAATTATCTCAATTTTATCGATCCCCGTCTCCTCCAATACTTCCCTTTTAACTGTCTCAAGTTCAGATTCTCCCTTTTCAACATTTCCCTTCGGAAAATCCCAGTGCCCAAGCCCATATTTTAAAATTAAAAACTTGAAGTCGCCACCCTCTACCCTATAAATTACCGCACCCGCTGAATGTTCACGAAGCAATTTTTCTTTTTCAAATTGTTTTTTCTGTTTAAATTTGTCAAAAAAATTTCAAATTCCCAAAAATGGGTACCTTTGAGAAAATTCTCATAACACGCCTTCGATTTATTGGGGACATTGTGCTCACAACTCCAGTGATAAGAGCGGTGAGAAAGAAATTTCCCAATTCATATATTGCCTATCTTGCGGATAAAAATGCCATCACCCTACTTGAAAACAACCCGTACTTGGACGAATTGATCCCACTTGACTTTTCGTGGACCCTTAAAGAACAACTTAATTTTATCAAAACTTTAAGAACCAAAAAATTTGACCTCGTCATTGATCTATTTGGGAATCCAAGAAGCGCAATTTTATCGTTTTTAAGTGGTGCGAAGACAAGGATTGGAGGGGAATTTGGATGGAGGAAATATCTTTACACACATCCGATTCCAAGAAGCGAAGAAAGAAAAAATGCGATCAAATTCCACCTTGATTATTTGAAACCAATTGGAATAACATTTAGTGAACCATTGTCATATGAAGATATGAAAACAGAAATTTTTTTAAGCCATAATGAAAAGAGTTGGGCAACGGAATACTTGAAAAGCAAAGGCATTGATCTAAATAAAAAAACAGTTGGAATCCATCCTGGAGCAACATGGCCAGCAAAGATGTGGTTTAAAGAAAATTTCGCAGAACTTGCTAACAGAATTGCCTTAAAATTAAACGCTAATGTAATCATAACTCATTCTGAAAATGAAACGGAACTTGCCATTGAAGTTTTTAACCTCACTTCAAGAAAAAATATATTTGTGCTTGATGCTTTAAATTTGCGTCAACTTGCCAGCGTGTTATCTCTGGTTGATCTTTACATATCGAACGACTGTGGTCCGATGCATATCTCTGTTGCGGTTGGAACTAAAACAATTGGAATTTTCGGACCTGGGGAAGAAGATATATGGTTTCCGTATCCGAATAGCGAGGGACACAAAGCATTGAGAGTTGATGTTGAATGTCACCCATGTCATCTTGATTTCTGCAACAAGGAAGGCGAAAATTACATGAAATGTATGAAGCTTTTAACAGTTGATATGGTTTTCAACGAGGTTGTAAAATTATTAAAAAGGGGCTGAATTATTCAGCCCCTTTTGAGCATTTAAAAAATTCACATAACAAACTTCATCCCAGCTTCAACCGCTCTCCTATTTAACTCGTTAAATTCTTTTCTTTTAACCATCATGTCGAGAGCATCAAAGACGCTTTCCTTGGTTAGAATGCCAGTGTATCCAATGTAAGCACCTATCATCACCATATTTGCAACTTTAGTCGAGCCAAGGTCATCCGCAATCTTCGTGGCAGGCACTGCGACAACTTCAACATCTTTTCTTGATGGTTCAATGTCAATCAATGAGTTATCATAAAATATAATCCCACCAGGCTTAACAGTTCTCTCAAATTTCTCAAGCGATGGTCTATTCATGACGATCAACACCGTTGGAATTGACACAAGCGGTGAAGCAATCTCGGTCTCAGATATATTTACATGACAATTTGCTGTTCCACCTCTCATCTCAGGTCCGTAAGATGGAAGCCAGGAGACATGATACTCCTCAAGCATACCAGCTTGAGTTAACACTAACCCAAGCAAAAGAATTCCTTGACCACCGAAGCCAGCTATTTTTATCTTCGGATTTTTGTACTTTTCAGCGACAGTATTTCTTTGATATTTCTTTACCTGTGTAATTTCTCCACCATCAATTCCAATTGCTTTTTTGATATCCTCGGGCGTAAGAATTTTCCTTTCAAATTTTACAGGCTCAACTTTATCAGAAATGTCTTTAAAAACGCCGAGTGGGAAATATTTTGTCATAACTTCATTTATCCATCTCTCCGCATCAGGCGGGTTCATCCCCCAGCCAGTTGGACAGGCAGAAAGTGCTTCAACAAAAGCAAATCCCTTTCCCTCAACTTGAATTTGAATCGCTTTTCTAACTGCCTTTCTTGCTTTTGCCATATTTTTTGCATCAGTTAAAGCCACTCGCTCAACGTAAACAGGAGCTTCAAGCGTCGCTATCAATTCAGCCATTTTTAGCGGATAACCTTCATTGTGGATATCTCTACCTCGTGGCGTTGTAGTTGTCTTCATACCAGGTAGCGTAGTTGGAGCCATCTGGCCACCAGTCATACCGTATATTGCATTATTGACAAAGAAAACAGTTATATGTTCCCCTCTATTTGCTGCGTGTAAAATCTCATTCCCACCGATCGCTGCAAGATCACCATCACCTTGATAACTTATAACTATGCTATGTGGATGAACACGCTTGATGCCTGTCGCAACTGCTGGAGCCCTACCATGAGCAACTTGTATATGTCCAGTATCAAAATAGTAATAAAGAAAAACTGAACAACCAACTGGATTGATGATTATGACTCTATCTTGAATCCCCAAATCTTCAATTGCTTCAGCTATTAACTTATGTAGTTTTCCATGACCACAGCCTGGGCAGTAGTGCGTATTTATCTTATCCGCATCTGGTTTTCTTGTAAAAACCTCGTAAAAAGTGCTGGGCTTTTTCAATATTGTTGTTGCCATTTTTCGACCTCACTTTTGATGTTCAATTTCCTTTTCGAGTTCTTCAAAAATAGATTTAACTTGCTCAATGATTTCCTCAGCGGACGGCACCATACCTCCACACCTTCCATAAAACTTAACCTCACGCATCCCATTTAATGCAAGCTTTACATCATCAACCATTTGACCTGTGCTTAACTCAACAACGAGAAATACTTGCGCAGTTTTGGCGATCTCTCTAATTTTTTCATCAGGGAATGGAAACAATGTTATCGGTCTTAACAAACCAACTTTATATCCATCCCCTCTCATTATATCAACAACACTCTTCAAAATTCTTGAAACTATCCCATAACCAACCAAAACGAGCTCGGCATCATCAACTTTATAGGCTTCGTATCTCACCTCTTCTCTTTTGATGCGATCGTATTTTTCTTTTAACCTCAAGTTGTGTTGTTCTAACTCCTCTGGCGCAAGATAAATTGATGTTATAAGGTTATGTCTTGTCTCGGCAGTTCCATCAACGCACCATGTTTTATCAATCTGGGGAAGTTTTGGTTCTGGGAATTCAACTGGTTCAACCATTTGCCCAATAAATCCATCAGCGAGAACATAAACAGGGTTTCTGTATTTTTCAGCAAGGTCAAATGCAAGATAAGTTAAATCACACATTTCTTGAACGGAATTAGGAGCGAGGACTATAACCTTATAATTGCCATGCCCTCCACCCTTAACAACTTGATAATAATCCCCTTGTTCAGGTGCTATATTGCCAAGCCCTGGACCACCTCGCATAACATCAACTATAACCATCGGCAATTCTGCTCCCGCTGCATATGAAACTCCTTCTTGCATCAAACTTATCCCTGGGCTTGAGGAAGCGGTCATCGCTCTCACACCACCGCTTGCTGCGCCGAAAAGCATATTAATTGCCGCAACCTCGCTTTCAGCTTGAATGAAAACCCCACCAACTTCGGGCATTAAAAGTGCAGCAGCTTCAGCGATTTCACTTGCTGGTGTGATTGGGTATCCAAAAAATGCTCTGCAACCTGCCAAGATTGCCCCTCTTACAACTGCCTCGTTTCCTTTCATCAGTTGTTTAGGCATACTTCAAAATTTCCTTTTTTGTTTTCTTTTCGACCGCTGTTTTATCAGCGGTTTTAAATAAAAAAGCGAAGCAACTTATGCTTCGCTTAAAACTTCTTCATCGACGATTGCACCGCGTTTATAAACAGTTATAGCCCCTGGTTCAGGGCACGCATAAAAACAAACTCCACACCCAGTGCAACCATCTCCGACATATTCAGTGTAATGATAACCACGCGAATTAAACCTATCCGAAATTTTTAAAACATCAACTGGGCATGTCTCAATGCAAAGTGTACAACCTTTGCATTGCTCCTTGTCAATTTTAACAAAGGCTTTTTGAAGTGTTACTTGCATCTTTCCTCTGTTTTCTTTTTTAAATCCAAAGGTCAATTTCATGTTCCTTTTTCTGAGATAAACGGATATTCCCCTTCGCCTTATTCAAAATTTCCTTCACCGTCTCAACCCCTTCAATTATCTTATCAAGCTCTTCCCCAATCAACTCAATGTAAACTTTCTTATCCTTTTTTCTACCCTTACTCATATCCATAATATGAGCCCATATTTCATCGGTCCTATTTTCAATTTCCCCGAGTTCCTTTATGGCTTGATTTATTAAAAGTATTACCTCCTCCTTTGAAGTTTTCCGAAAATATCTTCTGACTCTCTGAATGCGTTCGGTAAGATTAAAATTTTTCATCACAATCCAAGATTTGTTTTTCACTTCTTAATATAACTTCATTTTAAATAAAAATCAAACACTATGCCAAACAAACTTCGCTATAAATTAGTCAAAGAAAAAAGTTTAAAATCTCTTCCTTGTCTAAAAATGCCACATTAAAAACTTAGCAGGACAAAAATTTTGACATTTGCTCAGTTTGAAATAACAAAATAAATTTGTAAATTTTCTAAAAATTAGATAAGCGGAACAGCCATGGCTAACAGCAAGATTAAAAATCAGATACTGCGTGCTCTATCTTCAGGCGAGAAAACTTTTTGGGAAATAGTAAACAGACAAGATGGCACTTTAAAGGAACTTTATCAAGTATTGAACAAACTTCTAAAAGAAAAAATCATAAAAAGGGAAGGGGACAAATTTTATCTCGATGGTCAAATACAAACAAAATTTTATCCAGATCCAAGATGTGAACACTGTCGTGGCGGAATTCAAATAAAAGGTGAATATTTAAAAATCTTCGAAACTTACAAAAACATTGTCAAAAATCGTCCCCTTCCATCAATTGAGTATGACCAGGGATTCATAAGCGCTGAAGACGCAATAAGGCGTGCAATTTTCATGTATGAGAGAGGTGACATTGAAGATAAGGCAATATTTATCCTTGGTGATGACGACCTCGTAAGCATAGCAATTGGCTTGCTTGGAGTTGCAAAGAAAATAACCGTCCTTGAAATCGACAAAAGATTAACTGACTTCATAAACGATGTATCAAAAGAATATGATCTCAACATAACAACGATAACTCATGATGTTCTTGATTCATTCCCGAGAAAAGAGATGAATAAATATGACACATTCTTAACAGATCCCGTTGAAACGCTCCAAGGTTTCATCCTTTTCATATACAGATGTATGCAGGCGTTAAAAAAGAGAAACTCTGCGGGATACTTCGGTTTGACTCACATCGAAGCAAACCTTGAGAAATGGTATCATATACAAAGATTTATTCTTTCAACAGGAATGGTTATAACGGATATAATTCGAGATTTCTCTTATTACCCAGAGGATGAGAATCAATGGATTGAGAACTACAACCATTATTTGATCAATAAAAAACTTAAAATCGGCATACCTAATATTAACTGGTTTAGATCCTCATTTTTCAGGGTGGAGGCGTATGATAAAATCAAACTTAAAAAACTACCGCGGTTAAAGTCAACCCACGAACTTTATGTTGATGACGAAGCTTGGTGCACAGTTGAGTATGACAGCTGGAAGTAAAAATTCAAGTTAAAATATATGCTGAAATTTTCGGTAGGTGTCTTTTCTCGACCTTAACTCTTAATGTTATGTAATTATCATCGTCATACTTTACATCAAGAACTTCCCCCAATTTGTAGATAATCGACATAGCTTCAGGATTTGAAACATTAACCTTGCCAGTTATTTCAACATAATGATCATCTATCAATTGAAGAATTTTATCTTTCAACGCTTGAATGTTCACTCCACGAGACGCCGATATGAAAACAGCGTTTTCATATTCCTTCGCAAGAGTATGAATTATACTTCTATCCTGCAACTTATCTATCTTGTTAAATGCGATAATTGTTGGTTTGTCAAGTGAGTTAAGTTCTTCAAGGGTTTCCTCAACAACTTTTATTTGTTCCCTGAAATTAGGGGCTGATATATCAACAACATGAATTAAAATATCCGCTTCGATAATTTCGTCAAGTGTTGATTTAAAAGATGCGATGAGATGATGTGGAAGTTTTCTTATGAAACCGACCGTATCTGTTAACAGAACCTTTTTAGTTGGGGAAAATTTAATAACTCGAGTTGTCGCATCAAGTGTTGCAAAAAGTTTATCCTCAACATAAACATTCGTATTAGCCATAACATTTAAAAGGGTTGATTTACCAGCGTTCGTATAACCAACAAGTGTGACCCTGAAAATATCACGCCTACCTTTTCTTTGAACTTTTCTTTGGTTGTCAATTTCACCTAACTTTCTCCTTAAAATTGCAATTTTTCTTTTGATGAGTCGTCTATCCGTCTCAAGTTGAGTTTCACCAGGTCCCTTTGTGCCGATGCCACCATATTGCTTCGAAAGATGCCTCCATTTACCCGTCAATCTCGGCAGTAAATATTCAAGCTGGGCAAGCTCAACCTGTATCTTGGCAGGCGCCGTCCTCGCATGGGACGCAAATATATCAAGTATAAGCGTTGTTCTATCTATAATTTTGCAATTTATTATATTCTCCAGATTCCTGATTTGAACTCCCGACAGGTCATCGTCAAAAATTACTAAATCAATTTTTTCTTCTTCAACGATTTTGGCTATTTGTTCTGCTTTACCCCTACCGATGAAAAAAGCAGGGTCTGGCTTGTCTCTTTCTTGATAAACCCTACAAACTACATCAGCCCCCGCTGTATCAGCAAGAAGCTCAAGCTCATCAAGATATTCCTCAACTTGCGCTCTTGTTTGATGCGGGAAAATCACACCAACTATAACTGCCCTCTCTCGCTCCCTATCGTAATTCGCCAAAATTTTTAAAATTTTACACCTTTGTTTTTGGTACTATTTATAATTTAAAAAACATTTTTAAGAAATCAAGTTCCAAGTATTTCACTCAAACCCAAGCGAAAACTGAGACACAATCGGACCCCACAACACTTCATTTTTTTCAATTTTCTTTAAAATAAAACTTTTACCCACAATTATTCGCAACGCCCCTATCGGGGTATCGAAACCAATTTCTATTCCTACGCCATGTCTTAAATCTTTCCACCTCACCGCTTCGAGTTTTTCCCACCCTGCTCCAATATCATAGCGCAAAGAGATAAAATTTTCAAACATAACTTTAATAGGACTTTTAAATCTCGCCTCAACCCCACCGATAATAACCTGCCTCCCATAAATTTCATCTTCCCTCATTCCAGCAAAGGAATTTAATCCTGTTATCGAGCCGATGAAAAATTGCTGAGATAAAGGGGTCGATTCATCACATAAACCAAACAAAAATTTTAATCTCAGAGCCCCGTATTTGAAGTAGGTGTTGTAGTTCTCATACGAAAAGAAAATTTTTGAATAAGCGATATCCGAACCAAGAAACTTCTGAGATGTCTCGTAATAGGCATTCAAATAAATACCACGGTTTGGGAAATAAGCCCTATCCCTTGAATCAACAACTATGCTCAACTGTAATTTTGAGAGCAAATTTTTTTCATCTTTAAATTCAACTCTTGAAACATTCTTTACAAACGCTTCTTCTACCTGATACTTCAGCAATGTATTTCCAAGCCTTTCAAACTGCCCTCCAACCGATAATTCAAATCCCCCATACCCGAACTTAATCTCACCATTGTTCTTTAAGAAGAAACTTTTATCTCCATAAATCGTTTCATAAGTGTAAACTTTTCTTACCGAGTTGTAAAAATTCAATCTATAAGTAAACATCGTATTAAAAAGTCGATCGACTTTATATTCAAGTTTGAAAAGCAAATTTCTCATACCACCTTGAAGTGTCATACCAAAATCATCATTAAGCCCAAATGTATTTTCATTTCTAAAATCCGAAAAAAACTGTCCCCCTCGCTCACTGTCAATTCTCATGCCTATTCTCAAAAATTGGGATGGTGATTCCTGAAGATGAAGCGCCACTTTAACACTATCATTGACCTCATAATCAAACCTTATCTGTGAAAAAAGATTTGTAGACCACAGGTTTTGAAGCGTCTTTATAACTTTATCATCTGTTAACACTTCACCCTTTTTAAACATAACATCACGAAGCACAACAGAATTCTTCGTATTTTTATTCCCTGAAATCCTTATGTCAGAAACATATCCATCGGTTAAATAGATGTTAAGCTCGTTAGACGAATCATTAAATTCAAGTGTCCGAACTTTAACGAACGGATATCCATAAAAATGAAAAACGCTCAAAATCTCCCGTGAAATTTTATAAATCTCGCTTTCCGAAAAATAAACAACACTCTTTGGATGAAAAACAAAAGATGAATCGCTAATTTCTACAGAGCTAAATATATCACTCTTAAATCTTGAGAAGTCCATTTGAAAATTTCGCATCGACTGCGGATAAACATTTACCCTTTTCACCCTTGGATTTAGCTCAGTCCAAATTATAATTTCGTCAATGTTTGAATTTTTATGAACCTCAATATCAATCTTGCCATATTCACCTTCGGATAACAGCTTGCTTAAGCTCTTAACAATTTCTTCATCGGTGATTTCATTCTTTTGGAAGATCGTTGAAACAACATCGGCAGGTAAACCATCACCATAAACTTTCAACTTGTAATTGGAAAATTTTTGTGTTTCTCCATCGCTTAAAATTTCACATTTCGACTCTATAAGAGAAATTATCTCATCGATTTTTTCTTTGGCGATTTCTTTGCCTCTTTTTATTATTAAATCTGCCTTTTCAAAATCAGTAGAGTTTATGTTATCAAGGTTCGGCTTTAGAACTATGTCAGATTTTTCAAGTTGGACTTCGTTTGAAAGTTGCATCATTATTCCAACTATTTGGTCAGCTGTGTTCCATGGCAATTGAATATCAGTGGGGTTACGCAGTGGGCTTGTCGCATCCACAGTTATAACAATATCACACCCAAGCTCTCTGGCTACATCAGCAGGTATATTTGAAATCAATCCTCCATCTACAAGAACAAGGGAATCCATAGAAACAGGCTGAAAAGCAAGTGGAATTGTTGAGCTCGCCCTGACGACATAAACAAGATTCCCCTTTGAGAAGATAATTCTTCGTCCACTTATAAGGTCGGTTGCAACTGAATAAAACTTTGGTTTTAGCTCTTCATAATTTGTCACATAGTGAAACGGTGTCTTAAAGAAAATTTTCAAAAGGGATTCGGTTATACCCTGACCTGAGCTCACATAAGAAGGGATAAGTGGCTTAAAACCTTTAAATCGAAAATAGATAAAACTTTTCTCAATTAAATATTTTCTCTCAAGGAACAAGTTTGCCTTATCTTCTCTTTCCCCAAGTGTTAAAACATAATCCCAATTTGTTGTGGTAGCGATTCTTTCAATTTCTTCTGCTTTAAGCCCAGCACAGTATAAACCACCTACTATACTTCCCATGCTCGTGCCAATTATGTAATCGATAGGGATATTGTACTCATCAAACACCTTTAAAACCCCAATATGACTGAGCCCTCTTGCGCCCCCGCCACTTAATACAAGCGCAATTTTAGGGCGTTTAACTTTGTAATTGACTATCTTGATATTTCCATCGATGTCATAAAACTTTATCTGTAAACTTTGCTGAGAATTTGCAGAGATATCAAAAAGCAAAAAGAAGGATAAAATTTGAAGTATTCTTTTCATTTTATTTTAAATGAAACTTTAAAATTTTCAAGCCCCCCTGCAAAAACAGGGGGTAAAATCTTGCTACTCTTTAAAAATTTAGAGATCAAGGATAAGTTTCCTTTGGAATGTTATTCAAACCTTGACATACTTTCTCACAAGGTCATAAGTATCGACGACATTTAACTTCTGCAAAAGCAAGCTAAACTTCTTCTCAAGCGCATTGCCAATTTCATCTTTAAGCGATTGTGGTAGATCCCAAAATTCCTTTTTAAATGGTCCGAAGCCTTTCTTTCTAGTCTTGTAAATGAATTGCTCCTCAGTGTCTCCTGATTTCCATTCGTCCTTAAACTCTTTTTTAAGGAATTCATAGACTTCATTTTTGAAATCATCTGGAAGCATTGAATAAATCATATTTTGAAATTCCGTCGCAAGGTGAATTTCCGCAGTTCCAACCTGTGGGAATTTATCGAATAATTCCTCAGGCAAAGTTGATGCACCGTGTTGAACTGCACCCGATAAGCCATATTCTCTGCGTGCAATTTCAGAAAGCACACGCAAGGTTTCAAAATCGATTTTAACTTGTGCGATTGTTCCATCTGGCAATGGAACTCCACCGTGCGTCGTCCCAGTTTGAACGCTTATTTTGCTTATACCTTTATAATTCCCTTTCTCCGAAAGAAGCTTAAGATATCCAGCCATATATGCTCTTAATTCTTCAGGTGTGCTATTTTTGCCTCCAACTTCACCAATTTCACCGCCAACTGAAATTTCGATTCCCTCTGGTTGAAGTTTTCTTATAAATTCCGTCATTTCAGCAGCAACTTCATAATTTGGCCTCTGTTGTTCATCAAGCGTCGGTTTGCTCAAGTCAACAAGAGTTGAACTATCAATATCAATGTTGTAAAAATCTGCTTCTATTTCCTCCTTCACAAGAGCTTTTAACGAATTAATTTCCTTCTCTGGATCCTCTGCATATTTTTTAGCACTTACTTGAACATGGTCACCTTGGATAAAAACAGGACCTTGATACCCTTCCTTTATGCATGCAGAGAGAACGCAAGCGGTATATTCACTTGGTCTTTGGAAGGTGTAACCTATTTCTGATTTAGCGATTTCAAAGATGAATGCACCGACATTGTGTTTCTTAACAGCCCTCACATAAGCCCTCGCTACATCATAAGTTAAACCACGAATGTTAACCGCTGGAACGGTAAATCCACCAACTTCCCCTCTTCCCATCGCTTCATAAAAACTTTGTATAGAAGCAGGAATTACACCTAATTTTCTAGCTATCTTGCGAATAAGATTGCGTATTTCCATCTTTAAATTTTCATCGGGATTAAAAACAGCGTTATAAACAAGCTCATCGATGGCCTTCTCCCTAAGTTTTACAGGATCAATTACATTAACATCACCATCAAATTCAACTACACCAACAAGATAATTTTTTAGTTCAATTGAATCCTTGAACATAATGGCACCTCCTTTAAAATTTTCGTTTTTGTTTTCCGAAATTTTTTGCTTAAATTTACACTGAAAAATTTAAAAATTATTGAATTTTTAAGCAAACTTCTACTGTTGTACTATGTTTAAACCAAAGCTAAATAATCTCACAGGTTTAACCCCCAAAGACTACAAAACTTAGTGCTTCCTACAATAATCCAATCTATTTCCCTTCTGCTCTAACCTTGAATTACCATCTTTTTTGACCTTTATTTTCATTTGTCGAATTAAAATAAAAACATTTTATGGAGGTTTCATGGACAGGAAAAAAGTCATAATTATGGGTGCAGCTGGAAGAGATTTTCACAATTTCAACATGTATTATCGTGATAATGAAAACTACGAAGTTGTTGCTTTCACAGCCACACAAATACCAAACATAGAAAACAGGAAATACCCACCTGAATTAGCTGGAAAGCTTTACCCAAAAGGAATTCCAATTTATCCCGAAGAAAAGCTTGAAGAACTTATAAAAAAATTCAAAGTTGATGAAGTCGTTTTCTCATATTCAGATGTATCCCATCAGTATGTTATGGAAAGAGCATCAAGGGTGATCTCAGCTGGTGCGAGTTTTCGGCTCTTGGGGCTTAACCAAACGATGCTTAAGAGCAAAGTTCCAGTAGTTGCGGTTGTAGCCGTAAGAACGGGATGCGGAAAAAGTCAAACTTCAAGGAAAGTTGCAAGGTTACTAAGGGAAATGGGATTAAAAGTCGTAGTGGTAAGGCATCCAATGCCATATGGCGACCTCAGAAAGCAGGTTGTTCAAAGGTTTGCTTCGATTGAAGACATGTATAGGCAAAATTGTACCATAGAAGAGATGGAGGAATACGAACCTCACATAGCAAACGGTGGGGTTGTTTATGCTGGGGTTGACTATGAGAAAATACTTCGAGAAGCAGAAAAAGAAGCTGATGTAATAATTTGGGATGGCGGAAATAACGATATGCCATTTTTCAAACCCGATTTAACAATTGTCGTCACCGACCCACACAGACCTGGACATGAATTAACCTATTACCCTGGTAGTTCAAATCTTAGAATTGCTGATGTCGTTGTAATAAACAAAGTTGATTCTGCAAACCCAGCCGATGTTGAAACTGTAAGAAACAACATAAAAAGCGTAAATCCGAAAGCAATAATAATTGAAGCTGCTTCACCAATTTTTGTTGAGGATGGTTCTCTGATCCGTGGTAAGAGAGCCCTCGCTGTTGAGGATGGTCCAACTCTCACACATGGGGAGATGTCCTACGGTGCTGCTGTTTTGGCTGCGAAAAAATTTGGAGCTAAAGAGCTTGTCGACCCTCGTGATTACGCTGTTGGTTCGATTAAAGAAACATTTGAAAAGTACACACAAATAAGGAACCTACTGCCAGCGGTAGGATATGGAAAAGAGCAAATAAAGGAACTCGAAAAAACGATAAATAGAACGCCTGCTGATATTGTAATAATTGGAACACCTATTGATTTAAGACGAGTATTAAAACTTAACAAACCAAGCGTGCGTGTTAAATACGAATTACAAGAAATCGGAAAGCCAGATCTTGTAGATATATTAACAGATTTTGTCAAATCAAAAAAGCTAAAAGTTTGATTTTTGAATTAAACCTTAAAAACAAAAACATTTTAAATTGATGAGACACAAAGATTTTATTTCGATTCATGATCTAACCGTTGATGAAGTTCATCAGATTTTCGAACTAACAAAGGAAATGAAATCAAACCCCAAAAAATTCTCCAAGTCTTTGGAAGGCAAAATACTTGCACTTATTTTTGAAAAACCTTCCTTGAGAACAAGGGTTAGCTTTGAAGTTGGAATAAGACAATTGGGTGGCGATGCAATTTACCTTGCGCCATCGGACATTCAAATGGGAAAAAGGGAATCTGTTTATGATGTTGGGAAAACACTTGAAAGGATGGTCGATGGAATAATGATAAGAACATTTGGGCATGATATTGTGCTTGAACTTGCAAGATCTGTCAAGATCCCAGTGATAAATGGTTTAACGGATTTATTACACCCATGTCAAGCGATGGCTGATTACTTTACAATGCTTGAGAAAAAAGGAAATCTTAAAAATCTAAAAGTTGTATTCATCGGAGATGGCAACAATGTTTGTCATTCTTTAATGTTTGGTGCAGCAAAACTTGGTGTTAACTTCTGGGCTGCTACACCAAAGGGCTATGAACCAAAGAAGGAAATTTATGAACTTGCCATTGAAGACGCAAAACAAACAGGTGCAAAGATAACCATTGTAAACGATCCTTTTGAAGCCGTAAAAGATGCGGATGTTGTTTACACAGATGTTTGGGCAAGCATGGGACAGGAAAGCGAAGCAGAAATAAGAAAGAAAATTTTCCAACCGTATCAAGTAAATAAAGAACTATTTTCAAAGGCAAAACCAGATGCACTTTTTATGCACTGTCTGCCAGCTCACCGCGGCGAAGAGGTTACAAACGATGTGATCGATTCACCAAACAGCGTTGTCTTTGACGAGGCTGAAAATCGACTCCATGTTCAAAAGGCGATCATGTATGAATTGATGCGCGAGAAAATGTGAGGAGTTTAACAAACTAATTAAATCTAATAATGAAAACCGCACTACTTGCCATAGGTGGAAACTCTCTCATAAGAGCAGGTCAAAGGGGAACAATCGAAGAACAATTTGAAAATGCACTTAAAACGGCTGAATATATTGCTCAATTGATAAAGATGGGGTTTAACCTTGTCATAACCCACGGCAATGGTCCACAGGTTGGAGCACAATTGATAAGGTCAGAGGTTGCCTCTGGACAGGTTTATTCAATGCCCCTTGATGTATGTGTCGCCTCAACCCAAGGAGAAATTGGATATATACTTCAAAATTCAATACAAAAAGCTCTGTGGAAAAACGGAATTAAAAATCCTGTGGTCACAATTGTAACCCAAGTTGTCGTAAGCGAAGATGACCCCGCATTTAAAAATCCGACTAAACCCGTCGGACCCTTTTACACTAAAGAGGAAGCTGAAAGAAAAAAACAACTCGGTTGGGAAATAATAGAAGACGCTGGCAGAGGTTATCGCAGAGTTGTCCCATCACCAAAACCTATTGACATAATTGAAAAAGAAGCGATAAGGCAATGTTTGAATGATGGAATGGTGGTTATAGCCGTCGGTGGCGGTGGAATTCCTGTGATCCAAAAAGATGGTGAATACATCGGGGTTGAAGCAGTTATTGATAAAGATAGAGCCTCAGCTGTGTTGGCGAAATATCTTGAGGTTGATTATTTTATTATATCAACTGATACTGACAAAGTTTATTTGAATTATAAAAAACCTAATCAAAAAGCGCTTGATGTCGTCAGCCTTGAAGAGATCAAAAAATTTTACGATGAAGGGCATTTCCCAGCGGGAAGTATGGGACCGAAAATTGAAGCGGTTATAGATTTTATTGAAAATGGTGGGAAGTGTGCAATTATAACATCTCCCGAAAACCTAAAGGAGGCAGTTTTTGGAAACGCTGGAACAAAAATCGTTAAATCAATAAATTAAACTCGACAAATCAAATGGCGAAATTACAGCATGTAATTGAAGCACAACAGTTTACATTACCGTTAATTCATGAACTCTTTCAAACCGCTGATCAGATGGAAAAAATTCTCGAGCGAGGCGGGACGCTCGACTACCAAAACAAAATAATGGCTTCGCTTTTCTACGCCCCTTCAACGAGGACGAGATTTTCTTTTGAATCTGCAATGTACAGGTTAGGCGGGAAGGTAATTTCAACTGAACAAGCACATCTTTTCTCTTCCGTCATTGGTGGTGAAACGCTCGAAGACACCATAAGAGTTGTGTCAAACTTTTGTGATGTGATTGTTTTAAGGCACACTGAAGTTGGAGCTGCCAAAAGGGCTTCGCTTGTTTCATCAGTACCTGTCATCAATGCTGGCGATGGCAAAGGTGGACAACACCCAACGCAAGCACTGCTTGATTTATATACAATTTACAAAGAACTCGGATATATTGATGGTCTGAAAATTGCTTTCGTTGGAGACCTCGAACAGGGTCGCACTGTCAGATCCCTTGCTTATTTGCTTGGTAAGTTTGAAAGAGTAATGCTTTACTTCATCGCTCCAGATTTTTTGCAAATAAGAGAAGACATTCAAAATTATCTGACAAGACATAATGTATGGTTTACACTTGAAAATGATTTGAGCAAAGTCATTTCTGAGGTTGATGTCATATACATAACACGAATTGAAAAGGAAAGATTTGCAGACAAGGCTGACATCTACGATGAAACCGTGAAAAAATATTTTATCGATAAGGATGTTATCTCAAAGATGAAACAAAAATCGATAATTATGCACCCACTTCCGCGACTAAATGAGATCGCTACCGATGTTGATCTCGATCCAAGGGCTGCTTACTTCAAGCAAGCTCGTAATGGACTTTTAATAAGGATGGCTCTGCTGACAATGGTTCTTTGATCCCCAGCGAAAACATTTTGCTTAAGGGAGGGGAAGATTTAAAAACTAATTTTTTCACGCTTAAGGGCTGGATTTTTTGTAAAAATTTTATTATAATTAACGCAATTAAGGTTCAACTTAAAAACAAAACTTAAAAAAGAAGTGGCAATAAGAACAACTGCATTCGGTTATCCTAAAATCGGTCCAAACAGAGAGCTCAAAAAAGTCGTTGAGAGCTACTGGGCAGGTGAAATAACGAAAGAACAACTTTACAACGAAGCTGAAAAAATTCAAATACAGCGACTCACCGTTTTAAAAAACGCAGATCTTGATCTCATCCCATCAAACGATTTTTCACTTTATGATTTCATCCTTGATATATCAACAATGCTTGGCGTCGTTCCCAAAAGATTTGGCGAAAGTCTAGATCTTGACACATATTTTGCGATGGCTCGCGGAAGCAAAACCGCAATCGCCTGCGAAATGACGAAATGGTTTGATACAAATTATCATTACATCGTCCCAGAATTTGAAAATGATTTTAAACTTTTAAAAAATCGTCCGCTTGAATCATATAAATTTGCCAAAGAAAAACTTGGCATTGAAACAAAGCCTGTCCTCGTAGGTCCCTTTACATACATTTGGCTTGGTAAAGTTCCAGAGAAGCAGGAGGGAAAACTTTTAGTTCACATGGTAAAAGCAAACGAATCTCCAAAGTTTAAAGACCTTGTTCTTTCCGCAGCTAAAGTTTACAACCAAATTCTAAAAGAACTTGAAGCAAACGGGGTTAAAACAGTACAACTTGATGAGCCAGCTCTTGTGCTTGATATTGACGATAACGATGTTCAAATCTTAATCGAAGCATATAAAATTCTAACCGATGGGCTTAAAGAAATTGAAATTTTCGTCCATACATATTACGAGAGTTTATCGAAGTACGAAAAGATAGTTTTTGAACTTCCTGTCCACGGCATCGGTCTCGATTTCACGATAAATGAAGAAAACTTCGAAAACCTTAAGAAGTTTGGCTTCCCTTCCGACAAAAAGCTTATCGCTGGCATTGTTTCAGGGCGAGACCCATGGAAAATTGATTTTCAAAAAACGGTTGATTTCATAAACGACTTGTTAAAATTTGTAAACGAAGACAGATTAATAATTTCAAATTCATCTCCACTTTTCCACTTGCCTGTTTCAGTTGAACCCGAAAAGGGACATCTCGATGACAAATTAATTGGGCTCTTATCCTTTGCCAACGAAAGACTCGATGAGCTTAAAACACTTAAAAAAATCTTCAACGATGGTCATCCAATCCCTTCGCAAAACCTTCAAGCACTGAGGGATGAATTTAAAGATGAGGAAGTAAGGAAAAGAATAGCACAGATAGATGAGAAAAAAATCGGAAGAAAGGTTCCATTCGCCGAAAGATATCAAAAACAAATTTCAATCCTTGGACTTCCAAAATTTCCAACCACGACGATTGGAAGTTTTCCGCAAACAAAGGATGTTAGAAAAGTAAGAGCTGATTTTAACGCTGGAAAAATTTCAAAGGAGGAATACGAAGGGTTCATCAAAAAACAGATAGAACATGTGATTGATGTTCAAGAAAAACTTGGACTTGATGTCTTGGTTCATGGTGAATTTGAAAGATCAGATATGGTTGAATTCTTTGGTCAAAAAATGAAAGGATTTGCGTTCACAAAAAATGGTTGGGTTCAATCATATGGGACAAGATGTGTGCGCCCGCCGATAATCTATGGCGATGTATCAAGACCAGAACCAATGACTGTAAAAGAAATAACATACGCTCAATCCCTTACTTCAAAACCCGTTAAAGGGATGCTTACAGGTCCAGTTACGATTTTAAATTGGTCTTTCTACCGAAAAGACATACCCAAAAAAGAGATAGCTTATCAAATTGCCCTTGCCCTTAGAGATGAAGTTCTTGACCTTGAAAAAGCAGGGATAAAAGTAATTCAAATTGACGAACCAGCGTTCAGAGAAGGATTGCCACTTAAAAAAGCTAAACAAAAAGAATATCTTGAATGGGCGGTCAATGCATTTAAGCTAACAAATGAAGCCGTAAAACCCGAAACGCAGATTCAAACGCACATGTGTTATTCTGAATTCAATGAAATCATCGAGTATATTTACGCTATGGACTCCGATGTGATTTTAATAGAAGCATCAAGAAGCAAGGGTGAAATCCTTGACGCATTTGAAAAATTTAACTATGATCACGGGATTGGACCTGGAGTGTACGATATTCACTCGCCAAGAGTTCCACCTGTGGAAGAAATGCTCGAAATCGCAGAAAGATCGATTAAGGTTATCGATAAAAATTTGATTTGGATAAATCCCGATTGTGGGTTAAAGACTAGAAATTGGGAAGAAGTCATCCCATCACTTCAAAATTTAGTGCAAGTTGCTCGGATAATGCGTGACAAATACGCAGATTGACTTAGATTTGACAAACTTTCTTCAAAAAGTTTAAAATTGCGTCATTAAATTTTTCGGCATTTTCAAGGTTGCTTAAATGTCCAGCGGATGGGATTATTTCAAGATAGCTGTTTTTTATCTTGCTGTGAAGCGTTTGCGCAAGTGTGGGTGGGGTTAGCGTATCATCTTCACCAACAACGATCAAAACTGGAATATCAATCTTCTCAAGCAGATGCGATGTATCAGTTCGAGTTGAAAGGGCGATTAAATTTCCTGCAATTCCAATCTCATTATTTTGAACGATCATATCATAAACGAAGTTGACAATCTCTTTCTTAAATTCAAATGTTTTCGGCGATAAAACTGTTTTAATGAATTCGTCAGCGAATTTTTCCTTGCCGTGAAATTTCAATATATGGAGCATCTGAGCCCTCTTTAACTTTGCCTCGTTTCCATCGGCTTCAGCTCTTGTATCGCACAAGATTAAAGCGTGAAACATCTTCGGTTGTTTTTCATAAGCCCGTAAAATAATATATCCACCCATCGATAACCCGCAAGCGATAACTGTTTCAATTTTCAAACTTCTTAACAACTCGATAAAGTCATCGACAAGATTTTCAAACATAAATTGCCCATCACCAACTTCGCTTTGCCCAAGCCCACGACCATCATAGGTTAAAATCGAACATTTCCCTTTTAAAACTTCAACCTGTGGTTGCCACATCTTTTGATTAAATGGAAAACCGTGCACAAAAACCACAGTTGGTGACTCCTCAACAGGATAAAAATTGTAGTCGATGTTTATCCCATTAATTTTCGCCTTCATCTTTCAAACCAAGTTTGTTTTTAACCTTTCACACTCCCAAGTGTTAAACCAGATATGAGATATCTGCTCAAAACTAAAAACAACAAAACCGCTGGTATGCTCACAATCAAGGAACCCGCAGCATATAATCCCCATTCCGTTGCCATGCTTGATTCAAATTGCTTCAACCCAATTGCAAGCGTGTAAAGTTCAGGCTCTTGCAGAATCTGCGCAGCGACAACATACTCAGCCCATGCTGACATAAAAGAGAAAAGAGCAGTTATAACAAGAGCTGGCAAAGCAAGCGGAAACACAACTTTATAAAACGCCTGAAACTGATTGCAGCCGTCAATTCTCGCAGCCTCTTCCAAACTCACTGGTATCGTGTCATAATATCCCTTCATCTGCCAAACGCAGAATGGCAAAGCGGTAGATGTGTAAACTATGATGAGCCCAAGATAACTATTTAAAAGATGAAGTTTAATAAGCATAATGTAAAGCGGAAGCAAAAGCATCGTTGCGGGGAACATTTGCGTAATCAATATCCCGATCATCACAGCTTTCTTACCGAAGAACCTAAATCTCGAAAGAGCATATCCAGCAGTTGAAGCAAGCGTCACGCTTGTCAACATCACAGTAGCAGAGACAAAAGTCGAGTTAAAGAGCCATCTTAAAAACGGCGTCGATGTAAACAATTGAATGTACGAATTTAAAGTTGCATTTTCAGGTATGATCCTCAAAGATGTCGAGAGAAGCTTGTCCGCAGGTCTAAGGGAGATGCTCACCACATTTAAAATTGGATAAATTGCAACCAAGGTGAAAATTATGATGAAAAGATATGTCGCAAAATCAAGCAAAATTCGTTTTATTTTATGTCCGTTCATCTTGCGTCAAACTTTATTTAGTAAATTGATTCGACCGCTTTTGTCTTTTTAAGGAAATAAATTCCAATTACAAGCAAAATTAAAAATATCACTACGGACAAAGCAGCAGCGTAGCCATATCTATAAAGGTTGAACGCGGCTTTATAAACATACGAGACAAGTATGTGAGTTTGATCGCTTGGTTCACCGCCATTTGAAACGAGCCATACGATATTAAGATTATTAAATGTCCAAATAATGCCGAGCGTAATTGCTGGCGCCATCACAGGTCTTAAAAATGGCACGGTTATATTTTTAAATTTTTGCCAAGCCGATGCACCATCGATGTCAGCCGCTTCATAAAGCTCACTTGGAATGCTTTGCAATCCTCCGAGAGCGACGACCATCATAAACGGAAAGCCAAGCCATACATTAGTGATGATACACGCAGTAAATGCCTCAAAAGGTCTCAAAAGCCATTCAACGGGTGACATGTTAAGATATTTAGCGATGAAAATATTTATCGCACCATATTCGTAATTGAACATGCTTCGCCATGTCAACGCAGTTATAACTTGTGGGATCGCCCACGGCAAAATCAAAAGCGTTCTAAAAATGGGTTTGAACCTAAGCGATTTTCTGTTTAAAAGCAAGGCGAGAAAAACTCCTATCGTAACATGGAAAATTACATTCACAAAAGTCCATATAAGGGTTTTTAAAAACACAACATAGAATGTATTCTCCGTGAAAACCTTAACATATTGTCTAAAGCCAATTATCTTCCAATCTCGAAAATGCCGTAAACTCATATTCGAAAAAGAAAGAACGATATTATAAAAGAAGGGATAAACGATGACGCCAAACATTATCAACAAAGCGGGAAGCAAAAATACAAGTATGAATAATGTTCTTCTATTCATTCATTTCCTCAATCTTTTTTACCGCAAGTTGCTGCATTTTGATGGCTGCTTCCTCTGGGGTCATTGTTCCGCCAAGGACCGCTTGATAATACGGACGCATCGCATCCCATATTGCCCTAAGCTCGGGAACAACTGGCATTGGCCTCCCAACTTCAGCTTGCCAAATGGAAGATTGAACCAACGAATCACTTATCACAATTTCATTTTCTAACGCTTTTTTATGTGTCGGTATCGTGCCAAGAGATTTTGTGAGCTCAAGTTGAACTTCCGCGCTGACAAGATATTTGAACAAATCAAGAACGTATGGCAACTTTTTTTCATCAACGTTTACATTAATTAAATAACCCTTTATTGAAACCATTGGAGCTGGCCAAAGCCCCGTAGCTTCAACCTTTGGAATTCGAGTTATTCCGAATTTAACACCTGCTTTCTTGTATCCGCCGATGGACCATGGACCATTTATAAGCATCCCAGCCCGTCCCTCTTTAAACAACGCATCAGCAGTATTGTAATCACATTCCCTCGGAATAATTTTGTATTTATCCCTTAAATCGCGAACAAATTTCAATGCTTGCACAGTTGCCTCAGTGTTCAAAGTCGGATTCCCCGCAGAATCCATCACCCACCCGCCAAATCCAGTTAAAAATGGTATGAAGAAAAAAGGCTCAGTATAATTCCAAACAAGACCATACTGATCGATCTTTCCATCCCCGTCAAAATCTTTTGTTAATTCCTTTCCAATTTTAATTAATTCGCTCATCGTCTGGGGTGGCTTCTTGACAAGTTCCTTGTTATACAAAAGAAAAAGGTGATTCCCAATTTGATCCCCGATTTGATAAAGATGTCCTTTATACCAAAGCAACCCCCGATGATCGAACTGATTTAAAAAGCTTGTGTCAAAAATTTCCTCAAGTGGTCTAATAATTTGAAGCAATTCAAAAGGTCCAACTTGATCGCTTGGTCCATAAACTATGTCAGGTCCCTTTCCAGCTATTGCGGATATGATATATGCTGATCTAAGTTCCTCCGTCTCTTTATACAAAACAATAACTTTTACATTTGGATGATGCTCCATGTATCTCTTTACCGCTTGCTCAAGTATCTCCCGCTCGCCGGGTGGCTTCTGATGCCATATGACGATTCTAACTCTTTCAGGATTATCTTTAGAACATGAGATAAACAAAAAGACTAAAAAAATCGCGACTAATCGAACTATTTTCATCATCAAGGTTGATCTTTTTTATCTCTCAAAATCGGGCTAAATAAAAACTTCGGAATCTCAATCTTATAACCTGCATTTTGCAAAAACTTGTAAACATTTATTAAATGAGTTCTAAAGCCAACATCAAATGGCTCATCCCCACCAAGAGCGTTTTGATCTTTGCCATACCACCAAAACCAGTCACTGCCTTCAGCGGCATAAAGTGATTCCCATGCCCTGTATTCAAAATATCTTCGAGTTTCCAATTTTGGTAAATCCGATGCTGGATTCGGTCGTGGAACTTTCAACTTTTCGATATCTCTTCTAACTTTTAAAAGATATTCCCAAGCTAAATTTTCTTCATCTTCACCGATCCATGTGTCAAAATTAGCGTTTATCCAACTTCCAGCCCAGAGCGGTTCAAGTTCAGCGTGAGATGTAATCTTGTGCGGTTTGATGCCACGCTTGGGATTTCCATAAATCCACTCGCTCATCGTCACAGTTATAACTTGGCCTTCATCATACAATTTACTTAATTTTCTGTAAAGTGCATTTAAAAAAACTTTGCCGTCTTCATCTTTCCTATACCATTCCCATGCATTTTCACCATCAAGTATAACCGTGATCAGCCTTTCATCAGTTGAATCTTCAGGTGCAAAACTTAACACATATCTTATAAAATCATCAGCTGCAATTTCAGGTTCATAGTTTTGATAAGTAAATCCGATGGCATCTGAAAGTTTTGTATCCCTGAAAACAATAAGTAATGATTTCGTTTCGTCCTTCTTGCCGTAAATAGTATCCTCATCAACAAAATATGGATAATAAAAAGGTTGGTTTTCGGGTTTCGATCTTGCTAAAACTTTCTCATCCGTTGCTATCCATCTTATTCCATTCCTCACGAACAGAGAAACAACCTGCTCAGATACGGATCCTTCCGCTGGCCACATTCCTAAAGGTTTTTGCCCGAAAATTTTTTGATAGTATGCGATCGATTTTTTTATCTGAGCATCAGCGTCTTCGGGATAACTAAATCTCTCAGGAAGTTTATCATTGGGTTGAGGCAGCTTCGCTATATCCGTGTCATATATCAAAGGCAAAATTGGATGATAAAACGGCGTGGTTATAACCTCAATTTGACCAGTTCTTTTAACAGGATCATACATCAACTTTTTATGGACTGGAATTACAGCAGATAAAATTTTATATGTCTCAGCAACAATTCGATTGCAATCATCTTCAGTGATCTCTTTTTTCAGGTAATATTTTCCATCTTTTTTCTGAACAAGGTCAGTCAAATCAACTTCAAATCCGTTTGCGAGTTTCACCTTCCCATTTAAGAAATCTGGGTCAAAATTTGAAAGGTAAAAGAAAAATTTAATTTTTCTAAGATCATCCACTGTATATTTAGCGGGATCCTTTTGCTTCAAAGCCTTATACTCTGGAAACCTATCAATCACAACTTCGCTGACACTGAAACAATTCCATGGATTTTTATAAATATAGCCAAGTTCATACTCCGTGAAATTTTTCGAGTCTTTCAGCATCAAATCAATCCATGGATCGACTTTAACATTATCTTTAAAATATCTCTCTGCGTCAATCCTATTCTTTTTAGGATCAAAGTACGGCTTTAATCTCTTAACATAGTATTCACTCAGCTGGTAAAGTAAAGACGAGGTCAAATTTATAGTTACATGGACATTGGGGTATTTCTCGAGCAAGCTCGCCATGTCATAATAATCCTTAGTCCCGTGGGTTCTCACCCATGGTCCTTGAAGTTCGTCTTTTTCAGGATCGAGGTAAGACGGCTGATGTTGATGCCAGATTATGTTAAGGTAGATTCTGTTCGTCTTTGGATAGATATCTTGAGGATTTGGCTTCGCGTCAGGTTCAGATTGTAATAAAATTTTCCAATCATAAGATAAAACAAAGATGGAATTAAAATCCGTGCGATTAAAATTTTCCACTTTAACAGGGTTAGCTGGATCAAGCATCCATTTACCATCGACGATGAATTTATACTGATAAACTCCGGGTTTAACTTTAAATTTTTTCGACCAAATACCGGTTTCATCTTTAGTTAAGAAATCATCAGTTCGCCAACCGTTAAAATCCCCTGCAACTACAACTGATTTCGCATCCGGAGCATACAGTTGAAATACAACATAACCATTCTCAAATCTTGGCTGGGAAAGTAATGGAGGAGCAAGGAAAAGGAAGAGAAAAATATAAAGCATTACTCGATGTGGTTTTATTTTCATTTTATTAAAATCATCTTTCTTACTTCACTAAAGCCATTGTAAGATAAACGATAAAAATAAACACCCGTCGGTAAACCACCAGAATCAAACTTAACCCTATGCCTTCCAGGTTCGAGTTCTCCATCAATTAAAACTTTAATTTCTCGACCCAATACATCATGCACCACAAGCCTAACTTTAGCCCTTTCAGGTATGTCAAATTCAATAAATGTTGAGGGGTTGAACGGATTTGGGTAGTTTTGATAAAGTTTGAATTTTCGTGGAATAAATTCGCCCATACCATCTTTTACGGAGACGATCGGCGGAACTGAAACAGTATCGCGTGTTAAAGAAATGGTAAAGACAGCTGAGCCATAAGGTTCAAGTGTTACAGAGATATTTTGCAATGCGTCACCATTAACGATAGAATAACTGTTTGAGAACAAGTCATTTAAATAATAATTTTGCCCTGGCTGAATTCCACCCGTAAACAGGACATAATCTTTGACATTCAAATTAACAGTTTTGGCATCTGCTGAAAGATTAACGATAACGAGTCCATTTTGATTTTCATATTTTTTCACATAGGCGTAAACTCTTGGATCATTTGTACTTATCATTTGATGCTCTCGACCTCTAAAAGCGGGGAATTTATCCCTTATAAATGCAAGACGCTGATAATGGGATTGCAAGATTTCTTTATCAGGATCATTCCAATTAATTTTAAACCTTCTGCCTTCGAATTCATTCATCCCATTTCCGAAACCAACTTCTTGACCAGCATGAACAAGCGGAATCCCTGGAATTGTAAATAAAATTGTCGCAAGTGGTTTAGTTCTCCTCAAATCACTTTGATAAATAAGAGCAATTCGAGTTTCATCTTGATTTTCCATGTATCGCAGATATTGAGAATTTGGACCAGGATAATACCCATAATTTGTCGCCCTGTCGTTAATTTCATTTAAGCTCAACGAGTAAGCATTTCTAAATACATTCCACATATTTCTATCATAAGCAGCATCAACTCCTCCACTGCTGTCTGCATAAATCACTTCCGTTCCCGGTCCAGTTCCCGCAGCTTCTGCAAGAAGCAGAATGTCAGGTTTTACATGTTTTAAAGTGTTTCTAATTGGGATACCAAAGTTCTGTTCACCATATCTTCTTTGTGGTCCCCAGTAAACATCAAACCTAAATCCATCAACCCCAACATCTTTCACCCACCACTTCAACACATCAAGCATATAACTTCTTAAATCAACATCAGACCAATTTAAATTTGCAAGCGTCCAATCGGCATATCGAACATAAGCTGAATCAGGTGCGTAAGATTGGGGTAATTCTTCATTATGTGCAAAAATCTCATGTTGGACAAAATCCCAATAGGGGGAATCCAACCAATATCTTCTAATGCTTTGGATCCACGGATGACCATCTGCAACATGATTTGGAGTTATGTCAAGGATAACCTTTATCCCGAGCGAATGTGCTTTGTTAAGAAATTCTTTAAAATCATCCATTGTCCCATATTCAGGTGCAATTTGATAAAAGTCCACAATTCCATATCCACCCCCAACAGCGTCAATTGTATACTGATTTTTCATTATCGGCATCAGCCAGATCACATTATATCCCATTGATTTTACATAGTCAAGCTTTTGTGTAGCTGCTTTTATCGTGCCTTCTTGAGTAAAAGAGTGCAAGAAAACTAAATACATTCTCGCATTTTTAACCCAAGATGGATTATCCGCATAACCCGGAAGATAAACGCTGCCATCAGTTCTTATTTCGAAATAGTTCCTTGTAGTGTCAGCATTTCCAGCCGGATCGCGAGCAATGAGTGTAAAGTAATATTCACCGGGCTTAGACGGTTTTGAAATAGTTACGCTTGCTGTGGTCGAACCATTTACACCAGGAATAATTTCTGGATTTGTCGAATCAGCAAACCAAACAAATGTCAAAGGATCAGAATCCGGATCTGAACTTTCACTTGCGTCAAGAATTATATTCGAACCGCTGACAGAAAATTTAATTTTTGCAAATGGTTTATGTTCAACGATTCTATAAATGTTAACTTTATTTGAATAACCCGATTTGTTTCCAATTGTTGCTTTCACTTGAATTATGTTATCACCCTCAACCAAATTAACAGGTACAGAAAATTTCCCACCAGACGCACCAAATGTTCCTTTATTACCATTGATGAAAACTTCAACATATGTTACCTCATTTGCAGGAGTTCCATCCTGATGTGTTATCTCACCGCGAATCGTAATTGAAGTTTTCCGCGTCTTCCTCGGTTGAGTTGTGATCTTGACGATTGGAACACCGCTCATATCAATCCCAATTTGCGATGGCGTTATCCCTGCAAAGCCACGACCCTCATTATCAATTGAAGCAAGTATTGGACTTGAACCGACGATATAGTAACTTAAAATCTTTCTCTGAATCGCATCGTCAATGAAAGCAAGATCAAAAACCTTCGGATTACCATTTTGATCGTTTCCTCCATTTGCAGATGTAATCTTTACAGCAGTACCGTTCGCATCAATAAGAAATGAATAAATCGCATAATAAAGCTTCCCACTAAACGAACCAAGATAGTTTATAATCTCATCAAGTGTAAGATAGAATTTAAGCGTGTCGGATGTTATGGAAGCATTCGCATTATAGCTAATGTTTCTAACTTTTGTCAATGGGTCAGCCTTTGTATAAATCGCATTAAATCGCTGATCATTAACACCTGGAGCAGATATAATGTAAACTCCACGATCGCTGAAATCTGGAATTTTAATCTCTGCTGAAAATGGATCAGGGATAAAATTGTCAATTGCACTGTTTATTAAGAAAGCAATGGATGTGTTTTGAGTTATATCTCTAAGTTTTATCGTAAAGAAAATTGTATCCCCTGTTTGATTGGCACGGGCGTTAAATTCTTGTATATCACATGAACCAGGACTAAATCCATTGGGGTAAACATAATCACCATCCCCCAAATCATCACCAGTGTTATCAACATAATGGAATCCCGAATTGGAAGGATAAACCCCAAATGCTGAATAAGTTACCCCATAATTGCCATCTTTATCGCTTGCTTCAAATTTTAACTCATGCCTTCCATGTGTTAAGTTATTAATTTGCGCCGTAACTGTCTTGGTAACTGTGTCGTAGTTTGATTGAATCAAAACCCCATCAAGATAAACCTTTACACTATTTGGGTTAATACCTTTCTCCCTTGAACTATCAAAAACTTTCGCGATCACATTAATTGAGTTAACTGTATCAGAGTAAATCTTTCCGTTCGGCGGATTTAAAACTTTAAAATACGGCTTCAATATCCGGCTCACATAAGCAACCGAATTTCCATAAGTCCCCCGAGTCACAGGATTATCCGGATCAGCAGTCCATATTGATCCATTAAGATAAAACTTATACTCATATTCCCCCTCGGTTAATCTCAAAGTTTTTGTCCACACACCGCGAAGTGAATCGTATTGCATCGGGTCTTCCCCCCAATTATTGAACTCACCGCGTAAACTAACCGAGGTTATATTTCTGTAGGAATTTCTTGAACTTCTCGGGTCAAATATAAATTCATATTCAGCCTGATAAATTCTATATGTTACATCAACAGTAAAACGCGAGGTATCAGAAGCAGTTTTACCAGTTGATGTTTTAACTTCAAGTTTTATAAAATGCTGACCATTTGAAAGAGGTTGAGATGGAGTATAGCTAAACTTTTGATTTCCCGGATTAAAATATGTAATTCCATTTGGGACAAGAACATTATCTATATAAAGATTAATCTCTGAAATTGTCGTACTGGATGAATAAAAAATATAAGCTGAGATCTCCGGTTGATCGCGATTCGTTATCGTGCCATGCTTTGGCAAAAGGTGGAAAACCATCGGATCGGAAACGATGAGAATTGAATTGTTATAATTCGAATAATTAACTCTTGGGTTGTTTGGATCAGTTATCCATGTCTCCCCTTTGCCATCGCCGTTTCTATCTTCGACAAATTTATATTCATGAATTCCAACGCCGAGATTTTGAACTTTATACCAGACACCATTACTAGCATCGTAACGCATTCTAAATGTTGTATCTGAGACAATTCCATTAACATTATTTCCCCAATTGTTAAATGTGCCAGCCAGAAAAACAGAATTTACAGGGGTTTGTGGTTTATAATAAAATGTCACAGGGACAATTTGTGAGAGAAGAGATTGAGCGAAGATTAGAATAAATATAAAAATTTTGAGCATAAAGGTAATTTCCCCTATGTTTTGGTTTTTTAACTCACCCCCTAACCCCCTCTCTATCGAAATAGAGAGGGGGAACTAAAGGGGTGAGTTAATTAAACAGATTCAATAAAGTTTTTTATCCGTTCTAAAACTAATTCAATATCAAGCAGCTCTTCATTTTTTATCCTCAAGACTTTTAATCCCATACTGTTAATGATGTAATCTCTCATTTGATCTCTATCTTTCTGAGAATCGTGCACCTTCCCATCAAGCTCTAAAACAATTTTCTTTTCCGCACAATAAAAGTCGGCTATAAAAAAGTGAAGCTTATCGTTGCAAATATATATTATTGGGTGTTGCCGCAAAAACTTCAGTCCTAAAAATTTTCTGCCTCGCAAAATTTCCCATAATTTTCTCTCCGATACCGTCTGCTGTTTTCTTAATTGCCTTGCTATTTCAATTATTTGCTTTTTAGTCATTAAAAGCAACCAATTATTCTTTAAGCTTCCCGGCTCAATTCAAATAAATTTAAATTTTACTCACCCCCTAACCCCTCTCCAAGAACTTAGAGAAGGGAAATCAAGGGGGTGAGTTTAAAACTTTTAGCATCTTAACCCCCTCTCTAAAAATTTAGAGAGGGGGATTAAGGGGGTGAGTTACTTCACCAGCATCATCTTCTTAACAGCGGTAAATCCACCAGCTTTCAATCTGTAGAAGTAAACACCACTCGCAAGATTTCCAGCGTCAAATTTCAATTCATAGACACCTGGCTTCTGTTCCTCATCAACAAGTGTTGCAACCTCTTGTCCAAGAATATTGTAAATCTTCAATGTGACACGCTCTGTATTCGGTATGCTATATTTAATCGTTGTGGTCGGGTTAAATGGGTTCGGATAGTTTTGATACAAAGCGTATGTCAAAGGAATCTCATCTGTTTGCTTAACACCTGTGAACTTGTTCACGATCTTAACTGTATCTTTGAAAGCACCCAATCCTCTCTGTCTTCCAAATTTAACAACCTCAAGTTCATTTACCGCCTTTGTACCCGGTTGATCTGGCATATCATCAAGGAACAAGAGATGATCCTCTTGGAAGCCAGCCTCATTGTCAACAGTTCCATTCGCCGCAAACTTAAACTGAATCGGTCCCTTTATACTCCACTTTGGGAATGTCAAAGCGACAGCATAAATTGTATCTCCAGCGACTTTATCTGGATATGCACCATCATCATGCATCCTCAACTTTGAACGATCCCTCGTTGGTTCATCCCAAATCCAGAACAATGGCGGTGTGCTCCCAGCGATGAACAATGAATCGACCCTTGTAATTGGATTGCCACTATTGTCAGTCACTCCTCTCATATCGCAATAGAACCACACCTCAACCCCCTCTGGCTTCTGAACATAACCTTCCGGACCAAGTTTGTTAAAGTAATCCCTTGCAACTTGCTGGGTATCTGCATCAGTAAATGTGTACTTTCTATTTGCGCCTGTTTCCCATCCACCATTTGGAACCCTCGCTTGATTATTTGTCCCAGTCTTGATGTAATACTTGAATTCAATGAAATCGCCAGGTGCAGCTGTAATCGTAACAAACTTCTCCCATACTCCGGGCTCAAGGGTTGACGGGCTCAACGCGTCAGATTCACCCCAACCATTGAAACTGCCACGAACCAAAACAACATCACCGCTGTCTGGATAGAAAATCCCAGCTCCTTGCATTACGCTCATATCAACGCTAAAGTAAAGGGCAACTGGCTTTGCTGGAGCGATAACTTTTCTATCAAATGTCGTCCATCCTAATGTCGTATCTCGTTTTATAGTGACCTCGCGATTCGGATCTGATTCCCACCTTATAACATTGTCGGGGTTATCTCTGGAAGCAATCACGAACTTATAAGCAATTCCGGATGGCGACGGGAATCTCAACCTTCCGGACCAAATCTTATCATTTGCTGGTTCTGGACTGAGAACAAAAGTCCTGCCCCAACTTATATCTCCAAAATCGTTATGGTTTGGCAATTGCGCTCCACGAACTCCAACGACATGTTGTGCTGGGTCAAACTCAGGGATGTTATAAACATAAACCCTAAACCACACATCAATTGAATCAGTTGGCGTATACGGTGGATTTGGTCCAAAACCTTGCTTGCGGAAGAAAACAAGTGGCAATGTCGTATCCGCCGCAGGTATGATTAATGAATGATTGGGACCATCTTCCCAATCCTCAGCATAGAATTTGTACTCAAGCCCCTTCCCTATCATCGTATCTGGAAAATCAATTGAAAGTTTCCAATAATCACCACCTAAATTCGTCATTCTATTTGTGTTCGCACTTGACCATGGACCAAGCAATGGATGTGAACCACGAACCTCAACAAGCGATGAATCCGTCAAAAGTTTCGGCGATGTCGCTGTGTTAACATTAAATGTAACTTGATAAGTCAACTGGAATGAAGCAAGATAGTTGTTTGTCGCAAGAGCGATCATCCTATGACGTACAGGATCGTATACCGCTCTTCCAGTGCCGTTTGCATTTGAGTTACCAGTGATACTATCAGTCACAGCTATTAATTTTGCCTTTGCTGGACCCTCTGTTACATCATAAACATAAAATTTAAAATAAGGACTAGCTACACCAGCACCCATTCCCAAAGTGAAGAAAAGTTTTCTTCCGGAGGCAGTTAAACCCAAATCAGCTGTAGCAGTCCCTGATGTACCCGCAATTTCACCCAATAAGTTTCCACTTTGATCCCATACACCAGCAATTGTTCCAGCACCATTACCCCAAATATTTCCATCTTTATCAATGTCAATGCCAAGTCGTGCACGACCAGTGCCAACGGTGACCGACTTTTCATATGTAAAGTTTACTCCATCGGTTGTTCCAAAAACTACCACTTTGTCATTTCCAGTGCCACTTGCATAAATTTTTGTATTTGTTCCAGAACCATCAACTGCAAATGCGTCACCAACTCTTGCGTTAACTCTCCACGAAACTGCTACTGTCGGCGCAGAGCTTTCATCAGCCCAACGATATACTTTGAACACGGTATCACCACTGGTATTGGTGGACAAATTACACGCATAAATTATCCCATCACTTGTAACATCAATCATATTTAAAGCAAATGTCCCACCACTTATACCTGTTACATCCAATTTCCCAAGGCTATCACCAGTTGCTGCGCTAAGGATTACTACTTTCAATCCATCAGTCCTTGAAACAACATAAACATGATCATTAACAGGATTATAAGCTATTCCGCGTGCCGCATTATCGGTCTGAAGCCAGGACACTACCCCTGCTTTCTTAACCCATACAGGTGAGAGTTTTAACTGCGCAAAAGAAATTGATAGAGCCACAGTGGTGAGAACGAAAAGAATTGCTAAAGTTTTAATCGACCTTAACATGATACTACCCTCCCATTATTTTTGTTTTTCAGAATTAAGTTAAAAGAACGAGGCGAATTAAGCAAGTAAAAATTTCGTTTTTTTAAGTTTTTGCGAATTTGACCTCCACTTTTGTTTTTAAAACTGCAAAGCAATTGCAAAGCTCTGGATGTTCTTTAAAATCCCAAAATCTTGATACGAATAATCAAAACTAAATCCAATCCCACCAACTTTGTAATTTATCCCAACACCAACCGTAAATCTTTCTTGCGAATCTTTTTGAAACAACGACTTATAACCGGCCCTCAAAAAAATCAAATTGCGAAAACTGTATTCAAAACCAATATTCAAACTTTCCGTGTTATCATTCGGATGAAGTGCATCAACCGCAAGCGTCAGATAATTTGTTTCGGTCTTAAAAACATCAATTGAAGCACCAACCCTAAAAAGAAGTGGAAGTGGCCAATTATCAGTTTTAAGCTTTGCACTTATTGCCGGATTATTTCCAGAAGCTCCGGGATCAGGATCATAAATCACAAACAAGTCTTTTCCATCAAGTTGCATTTCAGTTCCAAAATTTGAAATGCTCGCCCCAAGTTTAAGACCTTTAAATTCGGTTATGAACAAAACACCTACATCAAGTGCAAATCCAGTAGCTCTTTCGTTCCACAACTTTTGTTGAATGAACTTTACAGTTCCCCCAACTGAAAATCTATCTGTTAAGTTCCGCGCATAAGAAATGCCAACTGCAATATCACTTGCGTCCCACCTTTCACCAGTTCCTTCCGGGTAATCAATCGTCGTAACTTCTTCCTCACCATAATCAAGTCTTGTGATGCTCACACCAACATAATTATTTCTATCAATTCCAACTGCGATACCGACCCAATCAAAACTTGTCCCGAAAATCCATTTTGTGTGCGAAAGCATTATCTCATTTCTCCCAAGCCTTGAAACTCCAGCTGGGTTCCAATACAGCGCGCTAACATCCCCAGCGAAAGCAGTAAAAGCCCCACCTAAACCTATAGCCCTTGGACCAACCGCTATGCCAAGAAATGGAGCAGCAGTAGTGCCAACTTTAGATTGAGATATAAGAGGAAGGCTCAAAATTAAAATTGCGATGAAGATAAAACAAACTCTTCTCACCATAGTTTAGCCAAACTTTTATTTTATAATTGCAAATTTTCCAGTCTTTTGACCAATCCCTGGAGCGTCAACAACATAGAAATATACCCCATAAGCTGCGTCTAAATTTTCCTTCGTCTTTAGATTCCATGAAACAGTCCCATCCGAAATATCTTTATCATGCTTCAATGTCACAACAAGCTCCCCACGAGATGTAAAAATATAAATCGTTGCACCTGCCGGGACATGTGTGAAATCAATCTTCTGCGGACCTCTACCACTTGAAATTCCAGGCGGAAGTGGCGGTTCCCACCTTTCAGCAACGACATAGGGATTTGGAACAACCCGTATCTTATCAAGCTGTGCCTTCGCAAGTTCAGGATCAATGCGATTCGCGCGAACCTCAAACTCGTAAATATCCCCCTCCCTAAATGGCTTCGTTGTCCTTAATGTTAAAACATTTCCAGCACCTGGCAATGTAAACGCTGAATCTCCCTGAAATATAACAGCCCAGGTAAACGAAGATGTGTTCTGATATGTCTCATAGAAACCAATGCTAATTTGCCTAACCTTTGTAAAGGCATTATACACGTTCACATAAATGAAGTCTATATACTTGTCGTCAGTCAGATTTTTAACTTTAAACTTCACAGGTTGAGCAGGTATTCTAAGCGGAGAATATGCCATTGATGTATCAACAACCTCATCGTAAAATTCAATCCGATAATCAGCCGGATATAACTTGCCTCTGACAGCTCCAGCGCTAAACTGTGTAAATGTAAACTTTGGCATACCCGACCTGTTCCATCCAGATAAACTATCAATAAACTTTATATTCCAGTGATTGTCAAAAATTAATCTCATCCCGTCAAACAAATCCGTCTCACCCTCAAAAATGCGACTCCATTTCACAACTGTATCCGGATTAGATTGATTAGTGATATCAATAACGGAATAAGCTGTTGTTATCCTGTTAAAAGATGAATCCTTGAAAACAACCCTGTAGGTATGATTATCTTTGACTTTAAAAGGATCAAGGACATAAAGATAGATGTTCCCTGTAGCAGGTCCTTCTATATGACGAATGCTATCAGTTCCAGCGGGCAAAAATCCAGCGGATGGAGCATTTGGGGTCACGCTTACAGTATTTTTATCAAAAATCAACTTCCCTGTTGATGTGATTTGAATATATTTTGAATTCTCCGATGGAAAAACCTTTAGTTCAGCATCACCCTTATCATAAGCGACAACCGCATAATAATATGTGACACCATTCTTAACATCTGTATCAATAAATTGATGTTGAATTCCGGTTTCGCTTCCAAGCCAGAACTTAACACCATTGAAATCAAGTGGAAACCACCCGAAAACACTATCTTTAAGATCAAACTGCGCTATCGGTTTATAAAAAACAGGATTTCCAAATCCATCAGTTATAACCCTGGCATCGTTGAAATTTGGATCCGTCGCTTTATAAATTTTATAACCCTCAAAATCATAAGCCTTGTTGACATCTTCACCCTTATTTTTATAAACCTCGGCAAGCGCACGGTCAAAAGATTTTTCAGCGACATTATCCCAATACAAAATAACTTTCCTATCCCCAGCAATTGCCCTTAAAGTTGGTTTCTCCGGAGGTCTCGGGAAGTTATAGTTCGCATCATAAATCCCTTGCATAACTCTTTTATTAAAATACAGATCCTTTAAGTCCTCACCCATAAAAAGTATAAGTGAAAATCTTTCAGTCTGCTTTGATGTCAACGGAAAATATCCAGAACCAGCATCAAAATCAGGACCTTCAACATAACCTGTGATATATTGTTCAGGGACTTGCCAATTTCCAGGGGCAAGACGCCTCCACATCTCTTCGTCATTAGCCATGTTTATCGCTCCAGCTGGAACAAAGAAGTCAAAACTCGTCAGTCCAATTTGATCAGATTCATTCACATCAGTTGCGTCAAAATGCGGTTCCCCAGGAGTTGGACTCCTATCACCCTCACCAAAATCACCTGTCCCAGGAACCCCGTCTGCCCCAACATCATCCCAGTATGGATCCCAATCACCATCGTTATCAATTCCATCATCCCTTCTTTCATCAATCATTGGATCATTTAGACCTCGACCTGTGAAATAGTTCTTATACGCAAGTGGATTTAACTTATCAAAAATCACCCTTCCATCAGCAGTCTTCCGAATTTGTCTATAATGAAGATCAAAGTTTTCATCTATCAAGCCATCAAGGTCATCGTCAATCCCATTGTTTGGGATCTCAACGAGTTCTTTACCAGGCCAAATTACAAACGGAAGCCCAAGAGAGTAAACCGTAATTGTGTCAGTATCGTTTTTGAAAAGCGTATCCAAAGAAACAACTTTTCTTTCGTAAACGGTTTGATAAACTCCATACATCTGTGAATAAACCTTTTTAACCTCAATCAAAACTATTTTATTATTTGGAAAATCGGGATTTGGTCCTGGATCAAACCGTGATAATACCCTGTTCATCCCATCAGGATTTAAAGGAGAAGGTGGGAAATCTTGAGCTTTAAATTTGGGACTGCCTGGATTATTGCTGTCACCATCGTTATCAATACCATCAAAAGGATTGCCCGGCGTTTCAAGAAAACCATATCCAAGGTAACCAACGCTTCCGATCCATTTCGGATTTGAACTTTTATCAATATATTTATCAGCATCCCATGAATATGTCAAGTCCTCAGCAGCATCAAAAAACGACAAATCATCTCTCCATTCGGTATTACCACTCGAACCACCACCAGCGCCAACCCAAGTTCCAACTAAAAATCCAAAAACAGTTCTCCTATAATCTGTTGTGCCTTCATTCGTTATATCATATATCCAAAAAATTCCATCTTCTGCTAAAACATTTGACCACTGCATTCCCCTTACCTTCACAAAAAGCCCGTGCCCCATTCTCGTTGAATCAGTCGAATCGGGTCTGAAACCATACCTTCTATTGTATTTTTCATCGTTGTTATCATCCATGACGAAATAACTTTCCTGGTCCGCATTTGTAATTCCCTTACCAAAATATCCATTCCAAAACGGTTTTCCAGTTGTTGTATCTATCCAATCTGGATGATCAGGCCAAAATGGTGGCCAAGTTTCAGGTAAATGACTCATTGCAACGCCTTTACCAGGTTCTTGAAGAGTTGGATTTGCATAACCTGGAACCGGCTCAAAACCCCAAAACTTTCCTCCACTTCCTGTCTCACCACCCGATGCACCACCAGGTCTATCAACCGGACAAATTACAACTGAATGAACCGTATCAACAACCACCCTTCCAAGCGCTGAATCAAATCTTGGGAAATACAACTCAACCCCGACAAGAATGCTGACATCACCCGCATAACCGTTGTCATCATATTTCCACGCAAGCGGTGGACCCTGATTTGAAGGTTGTGCTATTACCCCCCAATTACCAAATACCGTCTTGACAAGATTACCATTATGTATCCCAACCTTTCGAAAAGTCCTGTCGCCCCTTAACTTTTGAGCAATGGAAACATCAAACGAAATCAAATGAAGGATAGAAAAAAACAGAATTAAACCTAAAATTTTTCTCATGACTTAACTTAATTTTGTTTCAATTATCTACCGAAGAAAATCGTCAACCCAAATTCAATTCTTCTCGGCTCCGAATAAAAAGTTGGGTTTGTAAACCATTCGCCAAGTGGATTCACAAGCTGAACTGGCTGTTGTTTCAAAGCGCTGAGATAATCAAGTGTAAAATCGGGCCTTCCGGTATCGTTGTAAACACCATAGGCATTCTTTGTATCAAACACATTATAAACGCGAGCAAACAAAGAAAGTGTGAAGAACTTAAATTTAATGTCCTTATAAAGCCTAAGATCAACATTAAAAACAGAAGGCTTCTTTTCCGAGTTGATTAAAAGTGTGCCAATGTTCTTCGATTGCCTTGGCGTATACGGTGTCCCGCTTCCATATTGAGCAACAACACTCAAACCCCAACTTCCTGGAATTGAATAAGAAGCAGTTACATTCAATGTGTGTCTTTGATCCCAATCAAGCGGAATTATCTTTACCTCAGGCCATTGCCCACCAAGCCGAAGGCTTCGCGTTTGAGCTGGGTCAGATGCGTTTCCCTTTGCGACTTGAAAGGTATAATCAATTGTCAAAGCCCAATTATTCGAAAATCTTTTATCAAGCGATAAAACAATCCCTCGCACAAACCCAAAGTCTGTGTTCTCATACTTGTTATACCAAGCTGAGCCACCGAATATAAAAATTTCATCGGCTCTTGTCCCAGTTAAGTTTCTTATATCCCTGAAATACCCAGTTAACTCAACCGTTATATCATTTGTGATCGCTTGTTGAACACCGATTTCACCACTTACAGTTTGCTCAGGCTTTAAATCAGCATTCCCAACAAGTCCAATATTTCCCGTCCCAGAACCAAGTTTAAATTCAGGATTTGTGTAAAGATATTCAAATGGCGGAATTTGGAAGAAATGACCGTAAGAAAAATGTATAACTCCACGATCGGTTATCGGAAAAGCAACACCTATTCTTGGACTCCACTGCCACTTTGGCTTCGCACGAATATACCAATATGCTCTTCTATCATCAACTGTTTTGGGAACATCTCCTTCATCTCCATAAATCCCATTATTGTTTGTATCAAAGTACCTATTTTGCGGTTTTAAAGGTTGGTAGATATTTGGATCAGACGGATCAGCAAGTACATGCCAATCGGGATTAAAATAATCAAACCTAACCCCAACATTCAAAATTATCTCGTTAAATTCCATTTTATCCTGAATATAGTATGAAAATTCCTTCGGGTTATTTCTAAATAAGGTGTGTGATGGCTCACTTATATCAGGAATCCTCGTTTTAACATACGGATTCTTATCAAGAATCGGGTCCCTCGCCCTATCTTCGTCAGATAAATCAAGATAAAACCCCTCAAAATAAATAGTATGATACCTGAACTCAACCCCGGTTTTCATTTGGTGAACTCTTGTAACCTGCGATGTTAAATCAAACTTTGCAACATATGTGCCAGTATTTCTATAAAAATGATCCATTTTCATCCCACCGGCAATAAAACTGTAAGGTCCGGGCTGAAGCAAAAGCTTAGGATGAACATATCTGGGATCGTATGGATCTTGAAAAACATAGTGTCTATAATCTTTGAAAAAGTATGAAAAACTCATTTGATAAAATGTCGTTTTGCTCAGCGTGTGATTTATCGAAAAGATGTTTGTAATCCCTTTATGAAAACGATTCAAATCACCGTCAGGGTTATACTTGAAAGCAAAATCAAAATTCCGATATTTCATGTATTCATACATGTAGTTATACGAAACCTTAAATGTCGGCGATAGATAAAATGTAAATTTGCTCTGCAAAAATATCTTTCTATTCCAATTCATCGGGACGAACGCGCTATCTCCAAATCCTTGTTCTGGATTTAAACTTATGATCCACTTGTTAGGATCAGGGTCGCGATTGTCAACTATGTTTTCCGGTTTAAACTTCCTTACTCCATAAAGCCATCCCCCAAAGTAAATCCATCTACCATTGAGATAAAAGAAAAGCTTATCCTTGATAACTGGGCCACTTAAATTCCCCTCAAAATTTCTAATTGACATAGGCTGAAACTTACTTAAACCAGTAAATATATTCGTATGAGCCGTGGCATACCCACCAAAATAGGTGGTGAAACTCCCATTCAAACTGTTGCCCCCATCCTTTGTAGCTATGTTTATAATTCCAGACATCGCCTGCCCATATTCCGCATTGAAAGCACCACTCACAAGTTGAAGCTCTTGGATCGATTTCCTATCAACTGAAATGACAGTGCTTCTGTCGTAAACATCTGTCACAGGAACACCATCAATCCAATATGCCACTTCCCCACTCCTACCACCACGAATATGACCCGCAACAACCCCAGCCTGCAATTCCAAAACTTCTTGAAACTCAGTGATAGGCAAGGCTTCTATTAACTCACTTCCAATTATAGCCGTCGAAGCAGTCAAATCTTTTTGCACAAGTGGTCTTTCAGCAACCACCACAACCTCTTGACCAAGCTCAATAACTGTTTGCTCAAGTTGGAAATCAAGTTTCGTGGTAAGATCAATCGAAACTTTTACACCTTCCTTTACAACCGTTTTATATCCAACTGCAGATGCTTTAACTTTATATACACCTGGTGGAACATTTATTATAGCATAATTCCCGTTTAAATCAGATGCTGCACCAAGGTATGTTCCTTCAATTATTATGTTTGCCCCGACTATTGGTTCCCCGGTTTGAGCATCTGTTACTCGCCCCGCTATCTTCCCTGTATTGCCACCTAAAACAATCGCAGGAATGAGAAGAGCGATAAAAAATTTTTTAAAATTCATGATAACCTCATTCTTTCTTTAAGGGCAACTGTTTCTTATAACTAATTCAGGGGTGAACTTTATATGCTCCGGCTTCGTTTTTTTATTATTTATTCTCTCAAAAAGTTTTTCAACCGCTATGACCCCCATTTCATACATTGGCTGTCTTACGGTTGTGAGCCCAAAATCTTTGGCAAGCTCTATATCATCAAAACCAATGATCGAAACATCCCCCGGAACCTTTATCCCATTTTCGTTTAAAGCTTCAATAACTCCAATCGCCTGAATATCACTTGAAACAAAAATAGCGGTTGGAAGCTTCCTGCTACGACTCAAGAGCTCCTTGCAAGCATAATATCCTGCCTCCCTATTAAATCCATCGAGCCTTGTATCTTTTGTCTCAATAAAAAATTCCTCGTAAAATTTTTTGCCATGATCAATAAGAGCCTGTTTAAATCCCTCAAATCTTTGTCTTGCTGGAACGCTTTCAAGCCGTGCAACAATCATCCCAATTTTTTCATGTCCAAGTTCAATTAAATGCTTAACAGCAATGTAAGCCCCTTTAAAATTGTCAACAGTAATTGAATCAAACTTGGGATGGAAGGTATCAACAAGCACTATTGGAATTTCTCGCTGAATGAAATATCTCGTATATGACTCAGGAAATTTCATCGAGAAGAAAAGAACACCATCAACTTTCCCACGATGAGTGCTCTTTTGAATATAATATTCAACTTGCGTCGCAGGATCATTAACCCCGTAAAGAACAAGGTCAAAACCAAACTCGGATATTTTGCTTTGAACCCCGCGAAGGACCTCAATGAAGAAATAGTTAGTAAAAAATGGAATTACAGCTGAAATTGCGTATGCTTTTTGCTTTGCTAATCTTTGTGCGTAAGTGTGTGGTTGGTAATTTAATCTTCTCGCTACGGCTAAAACCCTTCGCCTCGTCTCCTCCGAAACATGTGGATTCCCATTCAAAACCCTCGAAACCGTCCCTATCCCAACCTTAGCCTCGCGAGCTATGTCATAAATCGTTATCCCATAAAGAACTCATTTATTTTGGAAGTGCTTCCATAAGATAATAAAAAAATTTTTCGTTGTCAAGTTTAAAAGGCGAAAAATACTATTTCAACCCTCCGCTTTTCACTTAAGCAATAAAACTTTTGCCTTACCCCCAAATTCCCTCTCGCTTTCAAGCGAATTTGCAAACATTACGATAAAATATACACCAGAACCAACAACCTCACCTGAATCATTTCTCGCATCCCATTTAATAACCTTACGCCCCGGGTCAAATTTATCATCAACCAAAGTTCTAACTTTCCTACCCAAAACGTCAAATACAATTAATTTCACACTCGAATATTCAGGCACATCAAACTCAACCGCTGTCTCAAAATTGAACGGATTCGGATAGCTCGGATATAATTTATATTCCAATGGGAACTCACCAAAGTTTGCAATTGAAATATCAAACATCATCGGTTTGCTGACATTTTCAACACTTGCAATTACGGACGGTTCAGACTCAACAAATTGCTCCAGCGTCACCTTGGGCAAAACCAAAGTTAAAAGTACGCTTTCACCAATCTTCAAATATTTTTTGCCATCAGCATAAAGAAGAATGACAACCTCATTGAATTTATTCCTCGCCCATACAAAATTTAACCCAGCCGCATCCGGCATTTTCCAAACATCAATTTTACCAGGTAAAACTGACAATTTAAAATTAATTTGTAATCCTCTTAAATTTACCTCACTATTGACAAGCTTAACTCTAATTTTGCAAGATTCGTCACCGGGATTAAAAATTTCAAACTTTACAAAACTACTTCTCCCTGAACCGCTCTTGTTCAAAGTGTAAAATTTATCCCCGTTCTCGCCCGCCTTAAACGCTGGTTTACCACTAATAGAACTTATAACTCCTGGATAACTTGGCCATTCTCCTGAAGAAACAGCATCAACTAACACAGCAAGATCAAGTTGAGTTATTAAATCATCACCTTCGCCATTCGTTGGATCACCATCGCCCCCAGTTCCTTGTACATCTGCACTTTTTCTATCGGCTTTATCGGGATTAGAACCATCATACCCGTTTGGATCAGCTCCCCCACCGTAAAATGTTCTCGAACCCGTAGCAGGATCATTCACAGGAACAGCAGAGTAATTTTCCATCACAAGATCAGCTATCGATGTCACATCGGAAATATCTATGTTCCCATCCCAATTTATATCACCGTACTTTCTGTTTTGAGCATACCCAGCTGGTGTAAAATAAGGCACAGTTATCGGCAGTTGAGTAGATGAAATAACTTGAAGAACAGTATAACCATCACTAACTGAAAAATTAGATGGCGTATAAGGTGGATCAACTAAACGAATTACGGCTGGAGAAATGTTTGTTAAGTTTATATAGTAATTGCCATCAATGGTTGGAGCATTGAAAGTCAAAACCGCAACAAGATATGCACCTTCAAAGTCACCGTTATCAATTAAAAGTGACGAAATGGAATTCCCCGTTATCGTTACCCTTACGCCCCCAGAAATGTCAACTTTACTTATTGTAAAACCTCCGGAAATTGACGGATGCAGTGAAACATTGCTTGAATTTAAACTTATATCAGGACTTGTGATTTCAAAAGTGACCTCATAAACTCCCTGTTCAGGGTAAGTTCTATCAAGCCATTTAAGAAGAATATTAACAGTGTTCCCAGTTGAACCAGTTACGACAGAGATTGAATTTACAGCAAAACCAACAGTAAGTTGCTGCTCCAAAACATCTGGCACAGTTAAACCCGCAAGTGAAGGATTGGGCAAATTCATAATCGTTGTAAAACTACCCCCAACATAAATCCTACCTGACTCAAGCGATAATGCTAAGGTATAAACTATGTTGTTCGCGTTCGGATCCCACGATGTTACATTACCAGTGTTAACATCAATCCCTGCCACCCTATTTCTTGACACTCCACCGATAAGCGTAAATGCACCACCACAATAAACAGTCGAGCCTGTGACCGCTAATGTATATACTGTGTTATTTGCATCTGGATTCCAACTTAACAATGCCCCAGTATTTGCATCCAAAGCAGCGATATAATTTCTCCCTACCCCATTAACCGAAGTGAAAGCTCCACCAATATAGACAACGGAACCGTAAACTGCAACCGACCAAACCGTATTATTAACATTGGGGCTCCAATTGGATAACTCACCCGTTGTCAGATCAAAACGTGCAAGTCTGTTTCTTGTAAGAGCATCAATAGTTGTAAAAGAACCACCAACATAAAGATAATCACCTGAAACAAACATGGTATAAACAGCGCCATTCGCATTTGGATTCCACGATGTAAGTTGACCAGTGTTAATGTTAAACGAAGCAAGGTAATTTCTTGTTCTCGCAGCTCCTTGAGTAATACTCGTGAAAGCACCACCGACATAAAGAATCGAACCCTTACTCGAAAAACATCTAACATCACCATTTGCTGATGGATTCCACGAAGTTAAACTGCCGTCATTTAAATTAAATGAAGCTAATCGATTTCTAATTTGCCCTCCGACACTTGTGAATTGACCTCCGATAAAGAGATAAGGTTCAACAGCGAATATCGCTAAAACCGTGTTATTTGCTCCAGGATTCCAACTTGTTAAGTTTCCCGTTGATAAATCAATGCTCGCAATATAGTTGCGCCCTCTTACATTAATCCCGCCAAAATTACCAGCAATGTAGATTCTATCTAAGTATGATGAAAACGCATAAACACTATTATTTAAAACAGATGGATCCCACGCAGTTAAAGTGGCAAGAGATGTTGAAAAATCAAATTTCGCAACCCTACTTCTTGCTTGACCAGCTATTGATGTGAATATTCCTCCAACATAAAGCTCAGAACCATATGTTAAAACAGAATACACACTAGCATTTGCATTTGGATCCCACGCATTTAATGTCCCAAAGGGTAAATTAAAAGCACATAAACGATTTCTCCCGACACCACCGATCGTTGTAAACGCACCGCCAACAAATAAAAAATCCCCAAACGATGAACCTATTGAAAGCGAGTAAACAGTATTGTTTGCTCCACCTGTTGGATACCATATAACTGCGCCAGTTGATATACTCACACCCGCAATGCGATTTCTAGTAATCCCAGCTATGAGAGTAAATGTCCCACCCACATAAAGTATATTATTAGCACTATATAAAGCCAAAGTCATAACTAAACCATTTTGAACATTTGGATTCCATAAAGTCGGGCTTCCGGTAGATGCATCAATTGCAGCAAGTCGATTCCTCACTTGACCACCAATTGACGTAAATCCACCCCCAATATATACAACTCCACCGTAAGGCAAAATTGTATACACACTTCCATTCGCATTTGGATCCCAGACATCAACATTTCCAGTTGTTAGATCAACCCTTGCTATTCTATTTCTCGCAACCCCATTTAAACTTGTAAAATCTCCGCCAACATAGAGATAATCACCCGAAATTGAAAGGGCTCTTACAATTCCATTAGCCCCGGAAGGAAGAAAACTTAGATCAACAGATCCATCTGGTAAAATATGCGCTATATTTGTCCTTGAAACATTCCCAACCTGCGTAAAACTTCCACCTATATACCACCCCCCATTCCCATCGCTGACCACCGCATATATTGTTCCAGGACCTGTCCCACTTAAAACCTTCGGAAAATTAGGATAAGCATCGGATGTAGTTCTATCAACAACTGCCCCACCAGTTATCGGTCTATAAACTTGAGTAAATGTTCCACCGAAATATAACTGATTGTTATATCTCGCAGCTGCATAAATAGTCCCGTTTGTAGCCCAAAAATTTTCATCAATTGTTTGTCCATACAGGATGGCAGTAAAGACAATAGATATAAGTATGATTAGCTTCTTCACTCCCGCATCATTAATTTCTTTCCAACAGTAAAAATATATGAAAATTGTCCGACTCTTTCAATAAGTCATAAATATCCAACAAAATACAAAAAAGGGCGGGTTTAAACCCGCCCTTTTCCGAGTAAACAGAATTTTCACACCTTGAATCTTTACTTGACCAACACCATCTTTTTCACATCAACATACTTACCAGCCTCAAGTTTATAGAAATAAACCCCGCTCGGCAACCCGGATGCATCAAACTTAACATTATATCTTCCTGGTTCCTGCACCTCATTCACAAGCGTAGCAACTTCCTGACCAAGAATATTATAAACAACAAGTTTTACATTTGCTCTCACTGGAATATCATAAGTTATTGTCGTCATAGGGTTAAATGGATTTGGATAATTCTGATGCAACGCAAAACTTGTCGGAATACCAGCTGTTTCATCTTTTTCAACTTTTGTGAACATACCGACAAAATTGCCCGTCACAGGATCGATGAATATAACGAGCTCCCTTTGCCTTCCAGTCGCAGTATCAACCCCACTGTATATAGCATGGAAATAAATTTTCGTTGTATCTAAAGATTGAGAATAAAGATATGCGCCACCGGTATATTGATACATACCCCTAAAGGAAGCTCCACCATTTGCTTCTGCAACCGCAGCAAGCCCATCGCTGTCCTTATAACTACCAAATTGTAAAGGCTTATTCAATGGTATAGGTATATCGCCCAAATCAAGGAAGAAAGTATCAACTCCAGCAGCTCCGGCAATAAGCCAAACACTAAACTTACCACCCGTTCCAGTTCTATAACCGTAGTTCCATACATAGCATTTACCATCAATAAGACTATCTTCAAGTCCAAAAACATACACAAGCTTAGCATCGCTCGCATAACTTTTTGCTAAAGAATCCACCTCATTAAACTTTTGCTTCGCTGTTACAGCTGCGAATGAGAACTCAAACTTTTTAACCAATCTACCATTCGAAGGATTTAGGTAGATGATTAAAATTCCACCGAGATTATAACCAGTGGTATCTGACCTAATATAAACAATTCTCCAATATGGGTTTAACGTGTCGGGCGCTAAGTCATCATCTGGATAATTCCTTAAGTCATACATAACTCCCACTATAGCGTTCGGCCTACTTCTGAACACATAGCCACCATTCGCCTCAGCGCTATCAAAAGCAACATCACTATCAATAAAAGTCGCCGGTAAGTCAACTAATGCGGTTACCCCTGGCACTGACATAGTATCAAGATAAAGTCCCGCAAACGCACTCGCCAAAACATAAACATATTTACCTTTTGAAGGTGAATAAAAAATATAAGATGCAAAATATACCTTACCATCAAGTGTATCGGTTGGAATCTCCATTCCTTCAAAAGCACTAATTGCCTTCAACTTAACATCGTTAGCGTAGCTTTGAGCAAGCAACTTAGCACCGGGCAACATCCCATTTACAGTAAACGGTCTAATTTGCCAAACACCACTGATACTTAAACCGGAAACATTCCTACCACTAACAGTAATAGGATCAGGTTGACCATCTCCGTTGGCATCGTAAAACATAATTAAATCCATACCTGGATTAAACATGCCATCTCTTACTGTATCAAAAGCAGCAAATAAATAATATGTCCCATCACGAACATAGTTTATACTAAACGAGAAATCAGGTTTAACATTTGCTGCATACTTGACATTTACCTCTGACTCGACAAAGGGATTTCTGTCAAGCAATGCAACGATGCCGACACTTGGATCAACACCAAAAGTTTTCGAAGGCTGAATATTCAAAAACTTGAAAGATGGCGAGCTAAAATTAATCTCCTTCGAAAGCTTAACATCTCCAGAACCCGATCGAATATCAAATGCACCTATTGAATTGGAAATTTCCAACTTCAACTTGGCTAAATCAACTTTTGGAATTTCTGGAATTGAAACCACCTTGGGACTCACACTTACAGTCCCGCTTACAGTCCACTGCCCAATCGTTGAAGAAGTTGTAAAATTAACAACATATGGCTTGGAAAGCAATTCGCCGGTAGCTGAATAAGCACCAATCAAAACAATACAATAGTCTGTATTTGGAGCAAGTTTAGCCCACACACCAATGGTATCCAAAGTTCGACTTAAATATCCGGGCCCTAATTTAATTGAATCAATTGGATCAAAGGCAAGAAAGCTTAAAAATGGTGGCAGTCCTTGCCATCCCTCCGGAAAAGAAACGCTGGTGTCAATTGGACTTGAAAAAACAAAGTACATAAAAACAGAATCAGGCACAGAGGCTATACCTGACGCCCCACTTGTGGGGAATGAAGCTTTAACTTCAAATTGCTGAGTGTATACAGTTGAAAACATTAAAATCAGACCCAATAAAAGAATTAACCAACGCATAATGCTACCTCCCTAATTTTAATTTAAGTTCACTTTCAAAATAACCATTTTTATTGCAAAAGCAAAGTGATTTATATCACAATCACATGGGCGTGCTAACTTCAGCTCTTTTCCCCCCAACAAAAATGGTGTCGATATGATTGATTCCAAAAAAGTAAGGTATCATTCTATAATCCACGACATTAAAAATTAAAATGTCCGCCCTCTTTCCAACTTCGATACTTCCAGTTATATCCGAAATTCCAACCGCACCAGCAGAATTTAATGTCACCGCTGTTATCACTTCCTCAACCGTCATCCTCATTTGGGTACAAGCAATCGTCATCATAAGTTGCATATTTAAACTCATACACGAGCCCGGATTAAAATCCGTCGCAATCGCAACGGGAACACCAGCGTCAATCAATTTTCTTGCCGGCGCATACTGATAATTTAAAAAGAAAGAAACCCCAGGGAGTAAAACTGCCACTGAATCTGCTTTTGATAAAAGCTCAATATCTCCGTCACTTACATTTTCAAGATGATCAATTGAAATTGCTCCAACTTTCACACCAACTCCAACGCCACCATAATTTGAAAATTGCTCAGCGTGAATCTTCGGCAAAAGCCCAACTCTTTTCCCAGCATTTAAAATTTTCTCTGCATCATCAGGAGTGAAATAATCTTTCTCGCAGAAAACATCACAAAATCTCGCAAGCTTTCTCTTCGATATTTCCGGAATGACCACATCTATTAAAAACTTAACATAATCATCTTTTTTACCTTTGAACTCAGGCGGTATCGCATGTGCCCCAAGGAAAGTTGGTATTGTAAATGCCGGATTTCCATTTAACTCATTCGCAACCTCAAGAATTTTGACCTCATCATCAAGATTTAAACCATATCCGCTTTTTATCTCGATCGTCGTTGTCCCGTACGAAAGCGCCATCCTTGCATAATTACGAGCTATCTTAAGAAGATTTTCCTTAGTTTCTTCTCTCGTTTTTTTAACTGTGCTTAAAATCCCGCCACCCATTTCCGCGATTTGTTGATATGTAAAACCTTTTATCCTCAAGTCAAATTCACTTTCCCGCGTCCCCGCAAATACAAGATGCGTATGTGAGTCAACAAATCCAGGTAGGACAACTTTTCCAGTAGCGTCAACAATTTCAACTTCATCTCCATAAAGACCGAAATTGAAATCAATTGCCCTCCCAACCCATTCAATTTTTTCATCCTTTATTAAAACACTTCCCTTTTCAATTACAAAAATTTCCCCTTGCCTTCTCCCCCGTTTAACCTTGTCACCAAACGATGCAACCGTGACAACTTGATTAGCATTGTGAATTAAAATCATTTCTCCTTCTTCAGTCTCTCAATTTCCCTGTTAACCTCTTCAAGTTCCTCTTCCAACTGCTTTTTATAATCCTCAAGCATTTCAATATACTCCTCACGCGTTATATACGGGCGAAATCCCGTCCAGAATGTCTCAAAAGGTGGAAAACCAAATCCAAACCAAAATCCCCCGAATCCTTTTCCAAATCTTCTGCCCCTATGCCACCACATTTTCATCAAAGTTTTTATTTTAAAAACAAACTTTTTAAAGCAGTCTCAATGTTGGAATACTTGAACTCAAACCCTAACTCAAGCAATCTTTCTGGCTTAACTTTTTGACTTGATGTTAAAGCAACTTCCGTAAGTTCACTCCCAAATAGAACTTTAAGAGCAAATTTTGGCACAGGTAAAAAAGCGGGACGATTTAAAACTTTCGCAAATGTTTTCGTGAACTCCTCATTCGTCACAGGATTTGGAGAAACAACATTGTAAACACCGCTAACGGTTTCATTCTCAATGGCGAACTTGATAACTCTCGCAAGATCTTCAATATGAACCCAAGACATCCACATTTTCCCATCCCCTATCTTTCCACCAAGCCCAAGTTTAAATATCGGGGTTAACCTAGCAAGAAATCCACCATTTTCTCCAATGACTATACCAATTCTTAAAATTACGGTTCTAACTCCAAATTCACTTGCTCTCTTTGCTTCATTTTCCCAATCGATGCACAATTTTGAAAGAAAATCATCGCCATAACTTGAACTTTCAGTTAAAATCTCATCTCTTTTGCCTCCATAAATTCCAATCGCCGACGCAGATATGAAAGTTTTCCCCAATGAATCAACCTTTGAAAAAGCTTCAACTATTTTACGAGTTGAATCTATCCGTGAACTTCTCAATTTCTCCTTGACTTTCTCCGTCCACCTTTGCGAGATAGTTTCACCAATCAAGTTGATCAAAACATCAGCTCGCTGAACCACTTCAACTGGGAAATTTTCAGTTTCAGGATCCCATTTGAAAACATCAAATTCCTTTAAGCGTTCTGAAACCCTTTCGGGATTTCTGCTTGAAATTAAAACTCGATACCCATCCTTTAAAAGGAATTTAGCAACATAACTTCCTATAAAACCAGTCCCACCAGCAATCGCAATTGTTTTGCCCATAGTAACATTTTCAAATGTAAAGTTTTAAAAAGTGATTTTTTCCTTCAAGAAATTAAGAATTTCATCTTTATGAATTCTTTCCTGTTTCATCGTGTCCCTATCTCTTACTGTAACAGTTCCATCTTGAAGCGTTTGAGAATCAACGGTGAAACAAAATGGAGTTCCGATCTCATCCTGTCTTCTATATCTTCTTCCGATCGATCCGCTATCATCATAGAAAACCTTAAAGTGCGGTTTTAACGATTTATAAATTTCAAACGCAATTTCAGGCATGTTTTCCCTATTGACAAGTGGCAAAACCGCCGCTTTTATTGGCGCAAGAAATGGATGTAAACGAAGCACAGTCCTTATCTCCTTGCCCGTATCTTCCTCGTCGTAAGCGTTGACAAGAACCGCAAGCAATGTCCTATCACATCCAGCCGATGTTTCAACTATGTATGGGATATATTTTTGACCAATCTCATCGTCATAATAACTTAAATCCTTGCCAGAAAATTGTTGATGTCTTGACAAGTCATAATCCGTTCTATTGTGTATCCCTTCAAGCTCCTGCCATCCAAACGGAAACTCAAACTGAATGTCGTAAGCAGCGGAAGCATAATGAGCAAGTTCATCTGGACCATGTTGATGGAAACGAAGTTTCTCAGGCTTTATTCCAATCCTTAAATACCATTTAAATCTTTCCTCACGCCACTTCTCAAACCATTCCATATCCGTTCCAGGTCGAACAAAATATTGCATCTCCATTTGTTCAAATTCCCTTGTTCTAAAAATGAAATTTCCAGGCGTTATCTCATTTCTAAATGCTTTACCTATCTGGGCTATACCAAACGGGATTTTTCTTCTCATTGAGATGTACACATTTTCAAAATTGACATAAATTCCCTGCGCTGTTTCGGGTCTAAGATAAACAACATGTGCTTCGTCCTCAACAGGACCCATAAATGTTTTAAACATTAGATTAAACCTCCTCGGCTCCGTCAATTCACCGCCGCATTCGGGACACTTTTTCAGTTTTAAATTTTCCTCAGGTATTTGATCCGCTCTAAAACGAAGTTTACAGGACTTACAATCAACAAGGGGATCAGTGAAATTTTCCACATGCCCAGACGCTTCCCACACTTTTGGATGCATTAATATAGCAGCATCAAGCCCCTCAATATCATCCCTTTCATAAACCATTGCCCGCCACCATGCCTGCTTTATATTATTTTTAAGCTCAACCCCAAGCGGACCATAATCCCAACAAGCATTGATTCCACCATAAATCTCGCTTGATTGAAATATAAATCCCCTCCTCTTGCAAAGTGAAACAATTTTGTCCATCAATTGTGCTTGTGAAGATGTTGCAGTGTTCTTTTTAGACATATCTTCCAGCTTTTATTTTCGTTCACCTCAATGGTTTGAGAAAATTTAATTTTTGGGACTCAAATTTCAAAGTTTTAGCCAAAATTTCTAAATTTCAATAAAGCTCTTCAAATCCTAAAATAAAAAGCAAAGATTTATGAACACAATCGAACTCGCCAAGTCAGTCGTTTTAAAAACACTTCAAAAAGGCGCAGAAGAATGCGATGTCTTTATATCGATAGATGATGAGTTTTCAGCGATGATAAAAGATGCGGAGATCGAGTCCATAAAACAAGCGGTAACCCACGGGCTTGGCATAAGAGTTTTTAAAAATAAAAAAATTGGTTTCTCATACACAACCGATTTTTCCAACTTTGCAATTGAGAAAGCGATTGAAGAAGCAATCACACTTGCGGAAAATTCAACCCCTGAACCTGATAACGAATTACCCAAAATTGAAAATCAAAATGAAATAAAAATTTTCGACCCAAATGTTTTTTCAATAAATGTTGACGAGAAAATAAAAATCGCCAAAGAGATAGAAAGTTTCGCAAAATCTTATGACCCAAGAATAAAAGTTGAATCAACAGGCTTTGGCAATGTAATTCAACGTAGGACGCTCGCAAGCTCAAATGGATTTATCGGCGAATATGAAGGAACTATTTTTGAAATCTATTGCTCCACTATTGCCTCTGAAGATGGAGAAAGCCAGACAGGATTTTATTCCTCTGTGAGTAGATTTTTTGACAAACTTCAAACACCTGAATTCGTGGCAAAGAATGCAAGCATAAGGGCATTGCAACTTCTCCACCCACAGAAAATAAAAACTGGAAGATACCCTGTTATTTTTGATCCGATCACTTCCGCAACTCTCGTAAGTTATATCTCATCTGCAGTGAACGGCAAAAACACCTACAGAAAAATGAGCTTTTTATTTGATAAAATAGGTGAAAAAATTGCCAACGAATCTTTAACAGTAATTGATAACGGACGCTTTGAAGACGGGATCGCATCAAAACCATTTGATGACGAAGGGATTGAAACAAGAGAAAATTTGATCATTGAAAACGGAGTTTTAAAAATGTTCCTTCTCGACTCAATAACTGCAAAAAAATTTGCTTTACCTCCAACTGGAAACGCACATCGCAAATATAATACAATCCCTGCTCCAGCCCCAACAAATTTCTACATCAAACCTGGAAATAAATCACCAGAAGAAATCATAAATGAAATCAACGAAGGGTTGTTGATCACAAAGCTTATTGGTTTTGGAGTTGACATTGTTTCTGGTAATTTTTCTAAAGGAGCAAGTGGTTTATGGATAAAAAATGGTGAAATTGCATTCGCCGTGGATAAAATCACGATTGCGGACAATCTCAGCGATATTTTGAGAAATATTACCCTTGTTGGAAATGATATTATATTTTTTAGCAACATCGCATCACCGACAATTTTGGTCTCGGAAATGACGGTTACATGCGATTAAAGCAAAACAAAATCTAAAAATAGCCATGAAAGATTACGAACACATCGGAGCTGAAGCAAGCGTTCACATTGAACAAAACGATAAAACCTCAAACGATTTTGGAAAAATTATCCCAAAAGTAAAGGAAGAAGATATAAAATATGTTGAACAGAACTTCTGGCAAAAACTTGCCAGTTTGAAGGGAAAACACAGCTTCAAAAAAGATCTCCTCGCTCTTTATAGATTTATGAAAGACCCAGCGGTTTCAATTTTGAAGAAAGCAATAGCTGTAGGTGCGCTTTTATATTTTATTCTACCGCTCGATTCGATCCCAGATTTAACCCCTATCGTTGGCTTTCTCGATGATATAGGTATCGTGGTAATGGTTGTTAAGTACTTAAGCGATGAAATTAAGCGTTACTATTAACAGAAGGAGCGGGATAAACCCGCCCCTTAAACAGTTTAACTACTTTTTCTCTCTTTCCTTTCGAATCTTTTTGGCAAGATCAATTATCTCCTGATAGCTAAAAATATGCCCACCGTAAAGTTTTGAAAAGCTTTCGGCATCCTCTTTGCTTGAGAATGAAAATTCAGGCAACATGGCTCTCGCTGGTGAAATCACGCTACCAGTGACAAACCATGCTTTTTTAGCGTCAACTAATTTAAAAGTTTTAAAATCAACCACCTTAACATCTTTTACATTCTTACCTTCCATTATAGCGGTTGCACATCCAATCCCGCAGGCATGATAAACCGTATCATCAACTAAAATTTCAACGCTCGTCATCATTTTCTCAAAGACATCCATATTACAGACGCTACACACACCGATCTTACGCCCAAAATCAGGCTTAAGATAATCAAGCGCCGATTGCCCGAGGGCAACCAAAGGTATAAGAAAAATTAAAATTGAAATCGCAAAAATTTTGTTCTTCATTTTTACTCTCCAAGCTTTATTGCTAAGTTCACAAAGAAACTTCTACCAGGTTCATAGACCGGGACACCTGTCGTCCGTATCCGCCTGTTCAGATGTTCATAATAGGTTTTATTTAACAAGTTGTTCACCCCAAGTGAAATATCCACAAATTTGAAATAGTCAATGCTCATCACAAAATTAACGAGCACGAATCCCGGTGTTTGAGTTTCACCGTAACTTGTTGAAACATCGCTTTTTCTAGCAACAGCCCTTACTGTAAGTTCGGGCACCACTTTCCCACCAAACAAATTATAATAAATTGTCGTCCTCGCCTCAAGCGGTGGAATTTCTGGCAAGGGCTCATCAGTCACCGCGTTCCAGGCTTTTGTCCTGAAAATATTCAAGCTAAATCCATAATCCCTGCTAAATGTTGAAGTATAACCTATCTCAAAGCCCCAAAGCCTCGCGCTCTCAATATTGATAAATTGCTTCACCCCAAGGACCCCCATATTCTTAGGCATTAAATCCGGTCTCACCTTAGCACTGATAAAATTCTTAACATAATAATAGAAGACATCACCCTTGACAACGCCACCGAGCATTTTGCTGTTTAAAATTAAATCAATGCTGTTGTTCGTCTCAGGCTTCAACAAAGGATTTCCGATATAATCATAGTTGTCAAGTCCAATTGGCAAAAAGTTTATATACCTCTCACTTATATTCGGGCTTCGCTTACTTGAAGCAAGCAAAACTGATAACTTAACATTTGATGTCACCGCTTTATCAATTCCAGCGCTCACGCTGAAACTATAGTGCTTAGATGAAAGTGAGCTAAATAGCCCTGCAAAAGATGAAGCGGGTGTTCTCGCATCGGCGTAGTTTAAATCATATCTTGCTGAAAATATCAAGTTAAAATCATAAACACCCGTTCTGTATTCCGAGAAAACACCTAAATTTGAAATATAAGAATTCTGCCAAACGGTGTCTTTAAATGTCTTCCCAGCCATAGGTCCTGTCAACATTTTCCTCGTTCTAAATCCATCCTTTTCAACCTTCGAATAATCAAAGCCAAGATAAACTACGCTCTTACCCAAAATTAAACCGACCTCAGCTCGAGCTCCTTGAGTCAATGTGTTAACATCTGTAACTGCCTCAACCATCATCCTTGTCGGTTTAAATTCATTATCCATTATGTGATGGACTTTTGAATAATAAGCCTTCAAATTAATAGCGTTAATCAAACTGCTTAAATTCTTTGAAACATAATCAGCTGAAATTATCCTTGAATCACTTCTCCTTTCATCCATTAAAAGGGCTGGAAAGAAAACATTCCGGGCATATATCCCGCGAACTGAGACTTGAAGTCTATGGTTATCACCTGGATTAAATCCAAATTTGCCAGACCAATCTTTTATATTAAAGCCCGCCTGAACTTGATTTCCTGAACCATCCTTATAGTTTCCATAATCTTTCATTCCACCCGACACCGCAAAATCAAATAATCTTTGACCACCTGACAAAGTCAACTTTGCAACCTTCCCATTCCAATTACTTTCATATCCGGTCTCAAGCTTCCCTCCAACTGAAAATTTATCAAATCTTTTCGGCTTTATCAGAACAAAATTAAGAACGCCACCCAAGTTTGGACCATAACGAAGAGCATAAGGTCCTTTTAAAATTTCAACTTTTTCCAAATCCTCGGCTTGAACATGTGAAGCTGGCGGATCCATTCTAATTGGACAAGCAGGCTCAATCTTTATACCATTATCAATTTGAACGTTCAACTGATCAAATTTCAAACCCCTAACAACAGGGTCAAGAGCATATCCACCTTTTTTTACTGCTGATACATTTGAAAAGTTTTTGACAAATTCACCAAGATCACGTGGCGCCTTCTTCGTTATCTCCCTGCCTCCAATCTCAGCCTGATTATATACTTCAGCAGGCTTGCCAAAAACTACAATCTCTTCAACCGAAAAATAGGGTAGCTCCTCTAAGTAAATCTCAAGCGTCTTAACTTCACCTAAGCCAAGCGAAACCACTTCTTTTGCACGCTTATATCCAACATAGGAAACAGAAACAGTGTAATTCCCTGGCTCAAGATTTTTAATCTCAAAATAACCTTTGAAATCCGTAACATCACCGCGATTTGTACCTTCAAGCCAAACATTCGCATTTACAAGCGGATATTTAGCTTTAGAATCATAAACAAAACCGCGAATCAAGCCTTTCTCTTGAGCAAAATAGCTTTGTGAAATGGTAAAAATTAAGGCTATGAGAGCTAAAAACTTAATTCGCATAGCACTCCTCCTGAGTTTAATTTTTTAAAATTCAAGTTTTTAATCAATTGGGAATTATCAGATATTTACCTACAATTCCTCCTCAGGAGGGTGAAATATGTCAGATTGAATTGGTAAGAATTTTAAAACTTCAGAAAATGCAAGGAAGGGATCTCGAAATGAAAATGAAAATTTATTCTCAACAATGATAAGCCCTTCTTCCGTAGGAGATTTAGAAACGATCTGCCCCTTTTTACAACCACATCCTTCAGAATCAAAGCAAACCGAATTTATCAAATTAACAACAACTTTACCCTTACAACCACACCCACAATTTTCATTACAATGACAAATATCTCCGTGATGATGATGTTTATAAAATATCTGCGACCCATAATTCAAAAACATGATGAAAACAAGTAAAATAGAAGCCATACTATTTATCAAACATTTCAACACCGCTTGTCAGTTCATAATTCTTTAACCATTAAAAGCGGGGGATATAAAAACATATCCCCCAAAAGACATAAAGAAAGTTTTAAAATCTTAACTTCCTTTCTTTTTAACCTTAACACTCAAACTATTCAAAGCGACTGTTAATTTCGTCCCCGCCTCGACATAATATCTCCACGCATAACCAAGCTGTGTAAAGACATCTTCGTTATATTCACCTTTGTCCATTCTTGCTTTTTGCTTATTCATTATCTCATCGCCGAGATTTATCCAATATTGTGCATCAGCCACATCTTTCTTAACGACATCAGTTTGTTCTGATTTCTTCACTTGATCAAGTAAGTTCAAAACAACTTGTTTAACCGCAAGGTTATCATTATACTGCTTTTCACACGTTGTCTTCCAATCCTTTTGCCCCTGTGCAAGTGCGATGCTAAGTGTGAAAACCAAACTTGTTAAGATAAAAATTACCTTCTTCATTTTCTCCTCCACAAATTTGTTTTAAGTTATGTCTTGTTTTGAAAAAATTTTAACTGCTAAAAAAACAGAGAAAATGAACCACAGAAGTAAAACAAGAATTAAAACCACATACGCTTGAAGACTTCCACCTAAAAACTTCAAAAACGCAGCCCCAGCAGGTCCAAAAATTTCAGGGGAATTCAAAGTTATCAAACTTAACACACGAACGATATCAACTGGATTCCCAAGAAGTGAAATCATCGCGAATTTAGCTGCCAACTTCCCCCTTAACAAAGTTGTCGCACCGATTATCACCAAATCATAAAAGATTAGAAAAGTGAACCAAACAAGAATTGAAATCCCAAAAGCCCGACCCCTTTGCTTTGCTAAGGCAGATATAAAAGCCGAAATCCCAAGAAAGATGAAAGCGAGCAAATTTGAAAGCAGAACAAAAACAAAATATCTAAATACGCCTTCCGAACCAACCCTAAACAAAATGATGAACCCACTTATACCAAAACCCAAAGCCATAGATGAAAAAATGATGATCATAAGACCAAGCAACTTGCCAATGTAAATTTCCCAACGATTTAAAGGTTGAGCAAATATCAGTTCGTTAAATCTACCATCGCTGGAGAAGCTAATAACACCAATCACGAGCGAAACAAGTGGGATAATATACAAAACAAGGTTAAGCAAACTTAATGTGGTCCTCGAAAAATCTTGCATACTTCCAGTATAACCACTCGCGCTTAAACCAAAATAAGAAATGCCGAGAACAAGAATTGTAAATATCAATGTAAAAATGTGCGTCCACTTGTTCCTCACACCCACGATAACTTCTGTTTCAGCAATCGTGTAAATAGCGTTTCCTTTCATCTTACTTCAAAATTTTGATTTCAAGCTGTTCATAAGGAAATTCCTCACCACCGTATTCATTTAAAAATTTCTCCAACGACTCCCTCGTTTTAAATGTTGCAACAAAATAATTCATCGGGGTTTGAATTTTTTCGGACATAGCAAAATAAGCATTTTCAATTCTTACCCATTCCTTTGTATAAAAATCACGAACGAACATCACCGAACCCTCTGGCAAACCTTGCATCTTTTTAAATTCAATCATACAGCCAATATCATCAAACTTATAAACCTCACCATTCGGGGTCACAATTTCAGTGGCGAAGTTAAGTTGAGAAATTGCCATCTTACAAAGGTAACAAATGTCGTGTGGCTCGATTTCCTCAGGTTTCATTTCTCGCGAACATGAATAGATTAAAAAAGTTAAAAGTGAAATTAAAATTGTTTTAATTCCTGCTTTCATGTTCTTCTACCAATTTCTGATAAATTGATTCAAACGACTGACTTGATGTTTGAAAATTCTCAATTTGTGCCCCATTTTCCTTGAGATTGAAAATTATGTCAAGGATCTTGCTTGAATCAGCCCTCACGATCATGCTCGTTCCATTTCTCTTGACCTCCATTGCCCCAAAATTATACGCAAGATCGACAAATTCATCTTTCATATTTTTAACAATCAAATAAATTTTGGATTCAAACTTTAACTTTCTCTTAAGTTCAGATGCGCTTTCAAATGTTATCAATTTCCCACTGACAAGAATCCCAACTTTATCCGCAAGTTCGTCAACCTCATTTAAAAGGTGAGTTGTAAAAAGAATTGTCTTCCCTTCCTTTTTTAGCGAAGAAAGCAAAGATTTAAACCTCATAACTCCTTCGGGATCTAAACTCAGCGTAGGCTCATCAAGAATTAAAATTGGAACATCAGGCATAAGAGCAATTGCAATCCCAAGCCGTTGAATATTGCCCCCAGATAACTCCCTTGCGTATTTCCCAAGTATATCCCTCAAGTTGAGCATCTCAATCACATATTCCACCCTTTGAATAGGTAAATTTCTTAACTTTCTAAAAAACTCAAGTATTTCCACAACTTTTAAATTCTCATATAAAGAAATCCTCTGGGGTAAAAAACTTAAATAACCTCTTGCCTCCTTAGGGTTAACCCGAACATTTATCCCATTCACATAAATCTCACCTTCATCTGGGATGACGAGTCCAACGATCGATTTAAGCGTTGTGGTTTTCCCGCTACCATTTGGTCCAAGCAAAACAACTGTCTCATTTTCCCCAACATCAAAACTCACACCGTTGACAGCTACCACATTTTTAAACGATTTTCTCAAACCTTTAACCGATAGCATATAACTTTCTTAATTTCTTTGATTTGAAGAAAACGATCAAAAAAGGGACAGAGGCACACAAGAAAACAAAACCTGTCCCCATAAAGGCGATTCTTTTACTTTCGATTTTTTCAGCTTCACCCCTTTTAACAAGATATGACAAGTTTGGAATCTCAACCTTTCGCATCAACGGATGTTCATCATAAATTTTAAATGATTTAACAATTGGCATCGTTCTTTCAGCGATCTCAATCGCCCTCGCAGATGGGCTTGAAAGGTAAAGTTGAATTACTGGATATTTACCTTGAATATCCTCAAATACATTTGTTAATTTAAATTTAACATCGCTAACGCCGTCATCGTCAAGATCATAACCAAGAAAACCATCCCAATAATTCCCTCTGCCTTGATAACTAAATGATACCGTTTTTGGATTACCAATAGTTCTTATCAAAGCGAGATTTCCGATAAAGTTATTCTCGTAAATTTTATCATAGTTCGCACTTGCAAAAAGAGCAATGGCAAGATCATTATTTTGAACTAAATTGCGCCTGACTATATTATAATTCGTGCCTTCAAAATGAAGCCCGATTGAATTATCAAGTATATAATTTTCTTCCGCAACGCAATAGTCGCATGATTGAAGCAAAAGTCCATACGAACTAAATCCTCTGTTTCTCGCAAATATATTTCGCCTGAAGTAAATGTGCCTTGAATACATTACAGCCCCACCAACAACATTATCAATAAAAACATTCTCCTCAAATGAATTTGAATCAGAAAACATATAATGTATCCCGTATCTTAAATCCGTTGCGTAATTTTTCCTGATCAAGTTATTTGCAGACTCTTGAATATACATCCCATCTCTCACCTTCGTAATAAAATTCTCCTCGACCAAATTATTTCTTGAATTCCAAATGTGTAACCCACTACCTCTTTCCCCAATTCCAAGATAGGGTCGACCGATAACTGTGTTATGCCTGACGACATTATTATTTGCAGCAAAAAAGTAAATGCCAAATAAAACATCCTCAAGAAGATTATTCTCAATCACATTAAATGATGATTTCAACAAAATCCCAGAGTCTTCCTTTTGAAGTAGATTCCCACCGCCAGTAATTTTAAATCCATTTACAACACATGAATCTGCAAGCACCGTAACTGTGCTACCCCAGTTTTCACCCTTTACCCAAGGTCTTCCAACCCCAATCAAAACGACAGGTTTTTCAAGAAAGATATTTCCGTAATATTCTCCACCGTAAACATAAATCGTATCATGTGGTTTCGCAAATTGAAGCGCCTCTTTTATACTCTTAAATTCGTAATTCTTCCCAACTTTCAAAACATCGGCGTTTAATGAGTTCACAATTAACAAAATTAAAAAAATATGTCCCCAAAATTTTCTCATTCTGATGGTTTAACTTCTCTTAATGTTAAAAACAAAGCAATAACAAGAACTATAAGCGAAAGAAAAAGTCCTAATGAACCGAGACTTGGATAACTATAAACGGTAAATTGTGCTATCATCTTTTTTCCAAAAAGCGGTGGCGTAAACGGCTGAACTTTAATCGGAGCATCTGGCGCGAGATTGTGTCCATAGGTATAAAGCTTGTTATAAAAGTCAAGGATCGAAAAAATTCCAATATAAGAATACATTACTATCAGATCAATAAGCGTTGAAACCTTACCAAGAATAATAGCCCTTAACACAAGAAGTCCAAGTGCACCGAAAACAAAAGGAAGATATGTAAACTCTGGGAAATCGCTTTGAGATAAAGGTTTCATTCCAATGTAATGATTAAGTGTGTTAATTTCCCGAAGATCATCTCTGCCAGCTGTTTTCCCGCCTTCAAGTTTGTAGGAGTAAATGTAAAGTTTTAAACCATCAGGATAAAAAGTCGCAAAAAATTGCATTCTCCACAAGGGGAAGAAAAAAACCGCAAGAAGAAATAGGACAGAAATTAAAAGTGCTATTCTTGATTTCAAGTTTAAAGGTGTATCCTGGAATTTTTCCCACTTTTGAAGTATGCGCTCCATTGTAGTTTCCTTAATTTTTTTTAAAGGAAGAGGTGACCCTAATTAGGGCCACCTCAATATAAGTTTATCTTTGTGCTACACCTGCTCCACCTCTTGGCTTGACAAGCAAGTAACCTTGCATCTCCTGATGTAAAGCTGAACAGAAATTAGTGCAATAGAATGGGAACACGCCAGGTTTATTCGCGACAAATTCAATTGTCTTAGTCTCACCGGGGTCAACAACAACGTTTATGTCGTATTCACAAATTGCAAAACCATGAATCTCATCCGTCGTTTGCTCAATGTTTGTCAGGTGAATTATAACTTTATCACCCTGGTTAACTTCAATCTTCCACGGCTGGAATCTTGACCTGACAGCAATCATCCAAACCTCAACTGTGTTCCCTTTTCTAACTATCTTCGCATCTTTCTCATCCCATATCGCATTTGGTTTCGTGTTCTCAATCCCTTTCCGATAAACCTCAAAAACCTTATCTTTTAATTTGTCGGCTCTTATCGCTTGAGCATAGTGTGGCTCAGGCTCTGTGAAAGCGTCATAAAGCAATCTCATCTTCTCGCCAGTTATATCTATCAATTGTGATGCTTCAGGCTGGCTCGGTCCAACTGGAAGATGTCTTCCATGTGAAAGTTTGTTCAAAGCGATAACATATTTGCCCGCGGGCTTCTTGGTATCGCCTTCAGGAACACAAAGGTGCCCAATATTGTAAGCAATCGGGATTTTATCAACAACTTCCCATGTCCCAAGCTTCCACTTCGCGATTGCGCTCTCAACGAAAAGTGATGTATAAGCATAACCTTGATCATCAAATTGAGTATGAAGTGGACCAAGCCCAACTGGAACCTCAGCCTCGCGCACGCTTTCATATCTTAACACTGGGATTCCATCTTCTTCTCCAACAAAATCTTTATTTTCAATAGCCTTAAGCATTTTCTCAAAGTTATAAACCGTCGTTATGCTCTGCAATTTTCCACTACCAACGATCCACTTTCCATCCGGGCTAACATCAACACCGTGCGGTGACTTCGCACATGGCATAAGATAAACAACTCCAGGTGCCTCTTTTGGATCAATCACCCTAACTCCAGAGATGAGTTTATACTTCCCAGCCTTCAAATATTCCTCGGCTTTCTTCCAGTTAACAGCAGCGATATAATCGCGATCATTTTGTGAAGCTGTGATCTCAAGTATTCCAGTTGCTCTTTCAGAGTTATAGCATGTCCAGAAAACCCAGCCATGGCTTGGACCCTTTCCAGCATCACCAAGATCAAAGTTAAACGGTGGCATCAGAACTTGGAATCCATGCTTATCGTCCATTCTCATTTCACCCGTTTTGGGATCAACTTCAACGAGAGCAACTATGCCATGATATCTTTTTGCATATTCTTCAACCGGAACATAAGTCCCCTTGGGAATCGGAACTGAAAACCTTGTTGCTATCGTGACATATTCGGTGTTCTCGGTTACAAAGGTAGAACCATGGTTCCCCGAAAGGTTCGGAATTGGACCAAGAATTTGCTTTGTCTTAAACTCTCTAAGATCAATCCTCGCAATCCTATTATTTGCGTTATCATTGATGAAAAGCCATCTACCATCATATTCACCATTTGTCTCACTTAATGCAGGATGATGTGCATCTCCCCAAGTGTAACCACCAAGCATTTCCTTTGTCTCTTTGTCAAAACCATAACCTGTAGATGGATAAGGAGTGAATACAGGGATTGTACAAATGTGCCTCATCGATGGAATTCCCGCCACGAAAATCTGTCCTGAGTGACCACCGGAATAGAAGAGATAAAATTCATCAAGGTCACCCGGCGGAACATAAGTTGCAAGCGCAGCTTCCGCTGCTTCACCTTTTACAGCTTCTTTACCAGGTTTACAACTGTGGAAAACAAGTGCGACAGCGATGAAAATAACTAAAATGCCTAATGCGATTTGAATTTGGCTTCTCATGGCTCTACGCCTCCTTTAATTTTTAATGTTTTGAGGTTAATTGTTGTTTGCGGTATTTCTCATACGCTTTCGTTAGGAGTTCAACCACTTGCACCTTTTCAGAATCAGTCAACATAATTTGACTACCCAAAACAATAGACATCGTTCCTGTGGGTTCCTTAATGAAGTTTTCAAGTGTCTTCCCGAATCTACTCTGGACATCTTCGAGAGCATTGCTAAGATCAGGCCCAATTTTAGCAGCGGATTCGATCCCAAATACAGAAATTGAATGGCATACAAAACATCCTTTATTTACAAAGAAAGCACCTTCTCCCTCTCGCATCTGCCTTTCTTTCTCAATTTCTTCAGGCGTCGGCAAATCAGCGAGCGCAGTATAAGATTGCGGATAATACTCAGGAGGTAGATTAACCTTTTTCCAACTCATCGTTAAAAGTGTTAAAGCTATCGCTTCCCTCGAGCCAAACCCCATCTCGGGCATTATACTTTCTGGAGAAACCATTTTGGGATTTTTAAAATGTGCGACATGCCATGCAAAGACGGATTTGTAACCACCAATTCTTGAATAATCAAATTGCTCCGGCGCTTTATCCCCCTCATAAGTAAGATCAGGCCCTATTACCCCACCACGACCGTTAATTTTATGACACGCACGACAACCTTTTTCCTTTACAAGTTTTTTAGCATAGTTTATATAATCAGCCCCAGGTGTCAATGTATCATATCGATGGCATATATTGCAATTCATCTGCAATAAAACCTTTCTATCCGGCGGTCTGTAAATATCCTCAAGTTCTTTCCCAAGCAGCGGTTCCTCCCAATGTTCAATGAAACCATGAGCTTCTTCTTTATTTAACGCATACCCTTGACCGCCATGACATATCGTGCATCCATATTTTTGGAGCGGATGCTTATCAAGAATTTCCTTTGGATGAGTTTTAAACGGATTGGGCGCATTTTCAAGCCCCTTCCATTCATACCCCATATGGCAAGTTATACATCTATCAACTCTGTTGAGCTCCTTAACATAAATTTGCTTAACTCCAAATTCAATCGCTTTCGCCTTCTCTTCCCCCAGCTTCTCACTGACATATCGTTTAAATTCGGATTGATATTTCTTCCATTCAGGCGTAAAATACCCAATATACATGATGATGGTCACAATTAGCCCCATTAACGCCACAGCATAAACTATAGTTACATCCTTTTTGAGTTTGCTTTTATCCATCTTCACTTTTTAATTTTTTTTAAAATTTCTTCGGCAATTGAGGCCATGGCTCCCATGGGAAATAAAACTCCCAATTTGGTCCTCTCATATAAGTCCCAATGATTATCAAAACAATCACCAAGAAACATAAGACAAGGAAAACTATATTTTGTCTCATTCTTTCTTTGCTGAACCAAACCCCAGTGCTAAGATTTGAACTTTTATCAAGATATGGCCATATAGCAAGCAAAATCACCAAAATTCCTGGAATTAAAATTCCACCTACAAGTGCACCATTTAAAACAAAACCACCTATCCTTATCGTCGTTATAGCCACAAGCTCCTGCAACCATAGGAAATACCAAGGCGCCTTTGCAGGGTTTGGCGTCACATTTGGATTCGCTGGTTCTTCAAGTGGCGCATGAATAAACAAACTTATCAAAACAACAAAAACAAATGTCCCAAGCATAACAAGCCCAATTCTACGAATTAAAAACGGCACTGAATTAACAGTATATTTCTCCTCGTCAATCAAACTTGTCTCAACTTGAACTGTTCTCCCAGCCGTCAACCCAAGCAAAGAATATGTCTTACTTTTCATCCCATCCTTAACTTTTTCTTTCTTCTGACTTAGCACAAGGTTATCAACACACGCAAGTCCTCCGTCCTTTCTTATCCTCCACATATGATATGAGAAAAGTATTAAAACCGCAGCAGGCAAAAAGAAACAATGAAGCACATAAAATCTTATCAAAGCATTTTGCTCAATCTCATGCCCACCCAAAAGAACAAACCTTATCCACTCGCCCACAATTGGAGCATTTTTAGCGATATTTGTTCCAACCGTTATAGCCCAAAAAGCAAGCTGATCCCAAGGCAAAAGATAACCTGTGAATGAAAGAAACAAAGTTATAAGAAGAAGAATGACACCGACAATCCAATTTAACGGTCTGTTTTGACCAACACCAATGCCATTTTTATACGCCCCTGTCAAGAATACCCTGACCATATGAAGAAAAACAAACGCAACCATCAAATGCGCAGAATTTCTATGCATCGCTCTTATAAACCATCCAAACGAGACAACATACTCTATGTCCTTAACACTTTGATATGCCCTTTCAACAGAAGGAACATACAGAAACATTAAAACAACACCTGTCAAAGTCAGTATCAAAAACAACGTAGCTGTTATAGTTCCAAGCCAAAGCGAATATCCCCAAGATAAACTTTTTAATGTAACTTTCGCTGGAAACCAGTGAAGCAAAAGATTGCGAACGATTGAATCACCAGCTTCCTTTTCAGACCTCGGTGCCCATGTCCAAAACAAACTTCGTTTCGTTAATTTTTTGCCGTTAACTTTAACTTCAGCCATAAAATACCCAGTTTTATTTTACACTGTTAACTTATAGTTTTGTGATACTTTTTTACCCAAATCGACGACAAGTTTACCATCTTCAGGGGAAACCTCAACCTTAACCCAATCAAGTGGCCTTGGCGCAGGTCCAGCATAATTAGTCCCATCGCCATAAAACTTCGATCCATGGCATGGGCAATGAAATTCCCATTTTACCTCAACCTCTTTTCCCCCTATTTTCACAACTTTTGGCTTTGAAAGACCAACATACTTAACCGTACAGCCAAGGTGTGTGCAGACTGCTGAGATCGCATAAAATGTTTTACCCTCACGAAATATGTATGTCTTGATATCATCGATAAAAGTTACACCATCAGGAATTTTATCAGGTTCGTCAAGTTTAACCCGCCTTGTCCCCTCATAACTTACATTTGGAAACAATGACCTCACCCATGTATAAATCTGCCCTGCAAGAGCCAAAAGTAGAGAACCGATCCCTAAATTTTTCAAGAATTCTCTCCTGTCAAGTTTCATGCTCCCTCCAACAAATTTTTTATTTTTTAATCCTCAACTATTTCTTGCTCAACATAATACATCCTTTCCATCGTCATTGCATCGGTCGGACAAATGATGGCACACAAACCACACCTTATGCATTTCTCATCGTCCTTGATCATAGCGGATAATGGAACATCGTCAGTAAATTGATAATGCTGTAAAAGTTTTTCCTTCACCTCGTCTTCAAGTTCAATCTCCTCAATTGGAACAAGCTTCAAACAATATTCAGGGCAAACATCAACACAAGCACCGCACAAAACGCATTTCTCAGCATCATAAATTGTTTGGATATGACACAGCAAACATCTTTTCGCTTGCTCAACTGCCCGTTCTTCGGTGTAATTCATTTCAACTTCAGCCACCCCAGTTCTTCTATCGATTGGAATAACATCGGGTGCTTTCCTCGGTGTTATCTCATAACCAACATATGTTGAGTAATCCTGCTTTCTAATCTTTTCAATCGAAAGATTGAAAACTTTCTTCGTTTTTAATCCCCTTAAATAATTATCAATTGATATCGCAGCTTGTTTCCCATTTGCAATTGCGTCAATTAAATTCCTCGGTCCAAATGCGACATCACCTCCAGCGAAAACACCAGGAACACTCGTCGCAAGTGTCTCACGATCTACCTTTATCGTCCCAGCTGCGGTAAGTTCAATCCCATCCTCTGGCTTTATAAAGTTCAAATTCGGTCTTTGCCCTATCGCAAGTATGACCGTATCAGCTTCCATATATTCACTTATACTCTCATCGAAGATCGGATTGAATCTGCCATCTTCATCATAAGTTCTTTTAACCCCAATAAATTCAATCCCTTTAACCTTTCCATTCTCGCCAATAAATCTTTTAACCCCTCTTTGCGGATGAAAGATGATCCCCTCTTTAACAGCCTCTTCAAATTCCTCTTTCCCCTGAGCAGTTCTTAACACTGGCATCTCCTCGAACGACTCCAAACTTGCGATGTGAATTTCCAAAACCCCAGCCCTTCGCGCGGTCCTTGCAGCATCCATAACGATGGTATATGTTGAGCCATTCCCCAATTTTTCCTTCTCTTCCATCTCAACTGCCATTCTCAAAGCAGTCCTCGCAGCGTCAAACGCAACAAACCCACCTCCAATTACGACAACTTTTTCCCCAAGCTCAACTCTATAACCGTTATTAACATTTACCAAAAAATCAATCGCTTTTATAATGCCATCAAGATTTGCTCCTTCAACATTCATTTCCCTTCCTTCTTGCGTCCCAACAGCGATAAATATCGCATCAAATTCCTCTTTTAATTCTTTAATTCCAAAATTTTTCGTTAAGGGCGTGAGTGTTCTTATCTCAACACCGAGCCCCAAAATTTTGTTAATTTCCTTTTCTATTATACCCCTCGACAACCTAAACTCAGGTATCCCATGCCTCATCATTCCGCCAAGCACATTTGAAGCCTCAAAAATTGTAACTTGATAACCAATCACTGCAAGATCATGCGCACAAGAAAGCCCCGCAGGTCCCGCTCCAATTATTGCTACTTTTTTATCTCTTACATCTACCTTTCTGACCTTTGTAAGCGTTGGCAGATGCCAAAACAGTTTATTGTCTTGCGCATCAAAATCACTCTCAAAAATTTCGTCCTGTGTATTCGGATAAAGCGATTCAACTCCGTATTTTTCAGTTAAAAATCTCTTTAACGCCCTTATCGTTACGGGTTTATCAATGCTTCCGCGCCTGCAAAAATCTTCACAAGGAGCTGCGCACACTCTCCCGCATACAGATGCAAATGGATTGGGTGATCGAGCAACAAAATATGCTTCTTTATATTTCCCCTCGGCGATCAGTTGAACATATCTGCCAGCGTCTGTATGAATTGGACATGCCGCCTGACACTTAACTTGCTTCTGCCAATGCAATAAATCGGGCAAGAAAACCTTGTAACCCATTCAATTAATACCCATTTGAGTTTTAATTTTTTTCAACAAAATAAAATCTTCGGCGAATTGTAAAACCCTCTTGCCATTCCTTAACTCCTTGACAAGATCTGCTAAACTTTCATGATCAAGAATAGCTCTTACTTGGTTTCTTATTTTAACCCAAAACTCGTGCACAACACATGGATTCGCCTCATCACATCGACCAACCCTTAAAAGACATGAATCAAACCATTCGACCCCATCTATTGCCTTAACGATGTCAAAAACGGTAATATCTTTAGGATCCTTTGCAAGCAAAAATCCACCACCGGGACCTTTGACCGAAACTAAAAATCCTGCTTTGACAAGCCGTTGCATAACTTTATTTAAGAATTCCCTCGGGATTGATAAAGCCCCCGCAATTTGCTTCGCAAGAACAGGTTCTTCTGTGTTAAGTGAAGCGATGAAAATCATTGCTTGAATTGCATATTTACAGGTTCTGCTAAGCAAATCTAAATCGGAATTTGTTGTCTGGAATCAATTTATAACAGGCAAAATCAAAAATCAAGAAAAGGATAATTTTGTCCATAATTTTTTCGTAAAAGTCCTACAAATTCTATGCCACTAATTTATCCCCACTTGTCCTTAAGTTTTGAGAATTTCAACAATTTTACTTTTCGAGGATAAACCCGAAACTATCTTTATATTCCCCTTTGGAATGTTGAAGTAGTCCGAAAGTAACTTAATCAGCGCCTCGTTTGCTTTGCCCTCAACCGGTGGCGCTTTCACAGAAACAACAAAATGAACTTCATCAATCTTCTCAACCTTTTCAACTTTCGCATTTGGTTTAACCTTTACAAAGATACGCATCAGCCCAAGCTTTTTGCATAAACTTAAAAATAACTCTCTTCGAAATCAAGGGCAAGTAACTTTTTATCCCATGTTTTCGTATATTTCCCATAGAAAACAAAGATAAGGAAGTGAAAAATATGAAAAAGGTTTTCTTCATTATTTTGTCGTTTTCCTTGCTTGTTCAAGGCGTCCTCGCCCAGGAAACTGAGAAATGGAAAATTGAGGATTTAATCGATGAAATCCTTAAAAAGATTGAAAACTATTACTCATCCGAAGAAATCATCCCCGAAGACCAAATCCTGCGACAAAAAGAAATGCAAAAACAACTTGAGAAAATAAGGAAACAACTTGAAATCCTGAGAAAACAAAAAGAATATATGGACCCTGAAAAGTTTCAAGAAGAGATGGAAAAAATCCATAAAGAAACCATCGAAATTCAAAAAACAACCCAAGAGTTGCTCGGTGCTTTAAAAGAGAAAACAAAACCAAGGATGCCCGTTTCACCAACTTTTATATTTAAAGGGGACACGGAAATCAGGGAGAACGATTTTATCGAAGGTGACATCTTCGTTCAAGACGGCAATTTAGTCATCTATGGTCGCATAAATGGGAACATACTTGTCGAAAACGGTGATGTCATAATCAAAAGCGGGGCTGAGGTCAATGGTGATATATATACGACCAATGGAGAAGTTATAATAAGCGAAGGTGCTAAATTCACTGGGCAGATATATAGAAATTTCCACTCAATGGCAGAAATTGATAAAGCAACTTCTTACAGCAGAAAAAAGCACAGGATAGAAATTAGATATAAACAATTTTACGAAGAACAACCTGGGTTCGATAATTTTTATTTTGAATTTGAAAGAGTCAGCGGGTTCAAAGTTGGTTTGATATTCCCAAGAAGATTTGCAAACATAATCTATAAGCCGATCTCAGTTTACGGTTATGGTGGATATGCAACGAAATCACATAGGTGGATTTTTTCAGCTGGAATTGATAGAGCATTAATAAATTCTGGAGATCCTATTTCGAGTGGATTTCTTCTAATTCTCGGCGGGAAATTCTTTTCAACCATAGGGACTAAAGACGAATGGTTAATATCACCGAACGCGAATACAATTTCAGCACTTGTTTGGAACTATGACTACAGAGATTACTTCAAACATGAAGGTTTTGACATTTACTTTGATATCTACATAGGAAGTAAATTTCCCCTCGGCATACAAAACATTAAGTTAAATTATTCAAATGCTAACTATGCAAGCGAAACGACGAAATATATTAAATACTTCGGATGGAATAAGAAACGACCGTTCCGCGAAAATCCCCCCGTGTATGAGGGAAATTTAAAGTCCCTTTCTTTAACCTATGAAACTGGAAGCTTTAAACTGATCGAGAGCTTCAGAAAATCCGGCATTGGGGTATTCTTCAGCTTTGAAAAAGAACTTCAAAATTTTAACTATAAAATCTTTACAGCAGAGTTTAAAGTACGAATGAACTTATCTAAATATGATAACTTTGGCTTAAGGTTCAAAATTGCCAGTTCGGATAAAATTTTACCCAAGCAAAAATCATTTGAAATCGGTGGCTTTGGAACGCTCTATGCTTTTCCTTATAAGTCATTCGAAGGAAATAAAATGATGCTTGCAAACTTTGAATATATACTGAAAAATCCAATTGAAATATTTGACCTTGTTAATTTCTTTATTTTCTTTGATGCGGGATATATAAACACAATTGAAGATAAAATTACTGCTGGATTTAAAATTAAGAATATAAACGAAATAAAATCCGACTTTGGATTTGGCTTTGGAACGGAGAGTATGAAGACAAGAATTTATTTTGCATGGAGAACGGACAAGAAAATGCCCCCCGTCATCGTCGTTAGATTATCAAATCCATTTTAAAGTTTGCTCAGAATAGATTCAAGTATCTTTTTAATTTCGATCAAATCCTGACGAAGTTCTGGGTCTATAATCTTCGAAGCTTTAATTTTCTCCCCCTCGATGACAAGCTCGGTTGGATCTTTGTCAAAGTCGTAGTTTTCCAAAACTCGTTTTGCCCCCGCAATAGTATAGCCTTGTTCATAAAGCAACCGTTTGATCGTTAAAATAATTTTTATATCACGGTTTGTGTAAGTTCGATTCCCAGCTTTATTTTTTGCTGGCTTTAATTGCTCGAATTCCTTTTCCCAATACCTCAAGACATATGGTTCAATCCCTGTTAATTTACTTACTTCCCCGATCGAATAATAAAGTCGCTTTATCTTAAACTCGGGCATTTTTAAGACTCTTATTTTTTTAAATTTTAATCATTTCTTTCGTAAAATTCAACTAAACTATCCAAAGGCAGGATGTCAATTTAATGTTTTTTAAGATTCCCTTAACCAAATTTTAAATCTCAAATCTTAATTTTGGCATAGGTTTTAAAGCCGAATTTTTTTAAACGCTCATTTTTTATAAATTTAGAAAAACCATAAAATCAAAGTTTTTGCGCCATCATGAAAAACACAATCGATTATTTAATTAAACTTCGTGAAGAAGCAAAGCTTGGTGGAGGTCCCAAAAGGATTGAAGAACAGCATAAAAAGGGGAAGTTAACAGCCAGAGAGAGAATTGATATATTGCTTGATGAGGGAAGCTTTCAAGAAATAGACATGTTCGTTAGACACAGAACCTACGATTTTGGAATGGATAAACAACGTCCACTTGGAGATGGAGTCGTTACAGGATATGGAACAATTGATGGTCGCCTTGTTTTTGTTTTCAGCCAGGATTTCACAGTTTTCGGTGGTTCGCTTTCGGAGGCGCACGCTGAAAAAATTTGTAAAATTATGGACCTTGCTATGAAAGTTGGCGCTCCAGTTATTGGTTTAAATGACTCAGGAGGTGCAAGGATTCAAGAGGGCGTTGCAAGCTTGGGTGGATATGCCGAAATTTTTTTGCGGAACACACTCGCATCTGGGGTTATTCCCCAAATTTCAGCAATTATGGGACCATGTGCTGGTGGCGCAGTTTACTCGCCAGCTATAACTGACTTTATTTTCATGGTCAAAAATACAAGTTATATGTTTGTCACGGGCCCAAATGTTGTTAAAACAGTTACGCATGAAGATGTAACCTTTGAAGAACTCGGTGGGGCAACAGTTCATGCAACGAAAAGTGGTGTTGCGCATTTTATATGCGAAAACGATGTTGAATGCCTACTGCACATAAGAAAACTTTTAAGCTATCTTCCTTCAAACAATATGGAAGATCCACCGCGAATTGAAACAGGTGATGACCCAAACCGAGAAGACCCAAAACTTGACTCAATAATTCCAGACAACCCGAATAAACCATACGATATGAAAGAAATAATTTTATCTGTTGTCGATAATGGTGAATTTCTTGAAGTTCACGAACACTTTGCACAGAACATAATTTGCGGGTTTGCAAGATTCGATGGCTATCCCGTTGGGATAGTGGCAAATCAACCTTCCGTTCTCGCTGGCGTTCTCGACATCGACGCATCTGTTAAAGCAGCTCGATTTGTGCGATTTTGCGACGCTTTCAATATCCCAATTATAACCTTCGTTGATGTGCCAGGATTCATGCCTGGAACGGATCAAGAATGGCGCGGGATAATAAAACATGGTGCTAAACTTCTCTACGCATATTGCGAAGCAACTGTGCCAAAGATTACAATAATTACAAGGAAAGCTTATGGTGGAGCTTATGATGTTATGGGATCAAAACATATAAGAAGCGATATAAACTATGCATGGCCAACAGCTGAAATTGCCGTAATGGGTCCAAAAGGAGCTGTTGAGATAATTTTTAAAAAAGAAATTGAAAAGGCAGAAAACCCCGAAGAACTTGAAGAAAAACTTGTTCAAGAATATCGTGATAAATTTGCACATCCATACATCGCTGCTGAAAGAGGTTACATCGACGATGTGATCGAACCCAGGAAAACAAGGCAGATGATAATTAAAGCTCTTAGAATGCTTGAAAACAAAGTTGACACAAATCCAAAGAAAAAGCACGGGAATATACCATTGTAAAACAAAGTTGTAACGGTATGTTTGATTTAATTCTAATCGCATCAGCGATTTACTATGGGATCGAAATAATTCTTTTTTTAATTGCGCTTACAAAAGACGAGAAGAAAAATCCCGTAGATGATAAAAACTTGCCAAATGTAAGTGTGGTTGTGGCAGCCAGAAACGAAGAGGAAAATATTGAAAGATGCGTCAAGTCAATCGTTGAAGTTGACTATCCAAAAGATAAATTGGAAATTATTGTTGCAAATGATGGCTCAACTGATAGGACGGCTGAGATAGTTCAAAACCTTCAAAAAGATAGCCCGAATCTTAAACTTTTGAACATTGAGACATCGATAAATAATCTCAAAGGAAAAGCAAACGCCCTCGCCCAAGCGATCGATAAAGCAAGTGGTGAATTCATCTTCATGACCGACGCCGACTGTATGGTCCCTAAAAACTGGATTAAGGGAATGCTAAAATACTTTGATGATAGAACAGGTGTTGCATCTGGAATTACTATAATTGAACATGGTAAAATCTTTTACGGGATGCAATCTCTCGATTGGGCATTTCTCCTTGGAGTTGCTGCTTCAGTTGGAAAACTCTTTAAACCAGTTGCATGTATCGGAAATAACATGGCTTTCAGAAAAAAAGCGTACGCTGAATTTGGAGGATACCAAAATTTAAAATTTAGCATCACCGAAGACTTTGCGCTCTTTAAAGCGATAGTACAAAACAAAAAATGGAATTATGCCTTTCCAGTTGATATCGAAACCCTTGTTATAAGCAAACCAGTAAAAACATGGAAAGAACTTTATCACCAAAAGAAAAGATGGGGAACAGGCGGACTTGATACAGGTCCATTGGGTATCGCTGTGATGGCAGGTGGATATATTTTTCATCTTCTCTTACTTCTTTCGCCTCTCTTTGTAAAAAACCTTTCCACACTTTTATTTGCTCTTCTTTTGAAATTCCTTGTTGATGGTTCCTTTCTCTTCAAAATTTTAAAGAGGTTCAAAAAAATTCACCTTCTCAAATATCTTCCCTTCTTCGAACTCTATTACATAGTTTATGTCGTTGCCCTACCATTTATGGTTTTCTTAGGTGGGAAAACAATCTGGAAAGAAAGACAATATAAGGGATTGAGACATCTTAAAGTGATCGATCCAAGTTAAAGTTTTAAGATAATTTCCCGATAATGTATTTGAAAGAGCAAACAAAATTTTAACCGTTTACAAATGTTCAAAAAGTGCCCAATGTGTAAAAGCGTGTGGGAGACGAGAGACGAGTTTTTAAACGATGAAAATCTTAAGCTCATAGGATATCAAAAATATATGGGTTTATACGGCGGGGGTTATCTGCTCTTTAAGCATAAAACAAAATCATGTGGAACAACAATTGCCATAAAGGCTGCGTCATTTTCAAATGGCACAGCATCAACGCAGAGATTGAAAAGGATTTACAAAAGAAATAACTGAATAAAAAGGCTAAAAATAAAAAGGGGTAGCCAACAATGGCTACCCCTGATCTATCTTTATCTATTAACTAAATTTGGTGCCCTTCTTCGGGCAAATGTCCAGATATAATCACGCAACGCTCTTATCTGTTCATTTGCATTCCCATCAAGCACATCAGGAACTGGAGTAGTCCCTTCGTAGAAAAATGTCGGCATATTTGTTCCAGGTTGAATTGATTGAGGATCACGCAACCAATCAATAACCCACTCAGGTTTTAATCTAGTAGGGGCAAGATCAAGATTTGGAGCAAGCATTGAAGCAGATAAACCACTCCCAACGGTATGACATTTCAAACACTGTAATCTGTCAAACAAGACTTTTCCAGCTGAAACATATTTTTGCTCAAGTGGGACATCATAACTTCTAACCTTGAATTCTTGATTACTTAAGCCAAGAAAGTATTTTATCAGCGCTGTTATCTCATCATCTGTAAGTTGAAATGTCGGCATTCGCAGTTTAAACCATGGTCTTATCGTGCTTGGATTTTTCAAAAATTGATAAAGCCACGGCTCTTGAACCTTCGCACCTTCAATTGTAAGTAATGGTGGGCGTAACCCTGGATCTTCAATCATTGGGTGTATATATCCACCTTGCTCTTCAATTTGATGACAATTGATACAATTATACCAAAGGGTTAACCTTCTACCTTCGTTGATTTCTTTTCTCTTTTTATCAAATGTTTGAACATACTTCGGTCCAACTTCATTCTTTTTAAAACTTGCTATCAAAGTTACCAACGCCTTTATCTCTTTATCTGTAAAATTAAACTGCGGCATCTTCAACTGTATTCTTTCCGTTGAATAACCGCGGGGATCACGCAATTTTTCAGCAAGCCAAACAAGGCGATCTTTAGGCAAATGCTCTTTATATCCAAAATCAAGCTGTTCAATATTTTTCCGCGCAAAGTCGGAAATATCAACGCTTACCTTCGTCTCCCTTTCCGTTCCCCTTATATCGTGGCAACCATAACAACCATAACTTTTTATCAATCTTAAACCCTGCTCCGCTTTGCTTTCGGAGTAGTCTATTTTTATACTTGCATAATCCACTGTGTCCTTCAGGGTCATCAGATAAGCGACAATATCGCTTGCCTCTTGATCTGTTAATCTCAAGCTCGGCATTTTCGTATTCGGGAGATAATGCCTCGGATTTTTGAGCCAATCATAAAGCCATTGAGGATTTACTTTACTTCCAACTTTCGTTAATTCAGGCGCGATATCGTAATTTAAACCTCGCGTTTCCCTTACAACTTTGTTATCTCCAACTGCATGACACCCAAGACAACCAATGTTTTCGACAAGTTCCTTCCCACGAGCTGGGTTGCCACCACCTTGATATTTAAATTGATACTGCCAGTTCCTCATACTATCTTGCCCGATCTTAACAAGATAAGCAGTTATAGCCTCGGCTTCTTCAGGCGTTAACTTAAAATCTGGCATCCTACCATGAGGCAAATACTCACGTGGACTTAAAAGCCATCGATAAATCCATCCTGGGGTTGTTTTAACAAGAAGATTATTTAAACTTGGTGCAACTTTTGGAAAATCATTATATCCATCGATACCATGACATCCATAACAACCCGACTCAATCAAAATATGTTTTCCCATAGTAAGCGTTGGCGCCCACTTTAGATTAATCTCATTGAAATGACAATCGTTGCACCCAGCTTCGATATACTCTTTTTTCAAAATTGGCCATTCCCAATGCTTATCTTTATCCCCATGCGCATATCCTTCAGTAAGAGCTGGTCCTTGACCACGATGACATGGTGTGCAACCAAATGTTTCTGGGTTATGCTTTTGAAGAAGTTCGAGATTTGGATGTGTTCTAAACGGCTGAGGAGCATCTTCAAAGAGAGGATCATTCCACCCAAGATGACAAGTTTGACATCTATCAACTCGAGCTTTTAAGGTTCCAAAATTTGTCCGCTCAAATTCAGGTAATATCACCTGAATAATTTTTATCTGAGCTTCTTTTGTCTTTTGAATCCTATCTTTAATTTTGTTTATTTCTTCAAAAAGTTTATCAATCTCATGCTCAATATCGCTAACCTTTGTCCTGTAGCTTTTAACTATTGCCCATGCTTCATCTCTCTTCTTCGTTAATTCCTCTATCTTCGCGTTAAATTCATTCATCAACGCTTCCTCGCGCTGTATCTTTGTCCACCAATCTCGGACTTCTTTATCACCTTTATTTTCAAGTTTCGCTTTTTGATAAAAGTAATAGTATTCATCAGACCTGCTTTTCGCGAATTGAAATTCTCTCGTTAACTCAGCAAGTTCTTTTTCATACTGCTTGTATTCAGCAAGGGCTTTTTTATATTCTTCGGATTGAAGTTCCGACTTTGCCTTTGCAAGTGCCTCAGATAGCTCTTTATATCTTGCGCTATCAAAGTTTGCGACCGCAATCCTGTATAGTGAGTCAAGCTTCGCAAGTTTCAATTGATAAAATTTTTTCTGATATTCCTTCCAAGGCCTTCGAGTTGAAACTTCATCAATAACAGCCCATAATGTGGCAAGAAAAAGAACAAGTGCAAGCGATAGATAAATTTTGTCATACCTTCTTTGTTCAACTGGTATCTCTCTACGCTTTTTTAACCATTTAAAAAACATTTGGCTTCGTTTTTTGTTTTTAATTAAACATTAAACCATGGTGTCACCCACACGTACTTAACATTTAAAGTCCATCTCAAGATCATCTTTATAGGTAAAGCGATCATAGTCAAAAACAAGTAAGATGTGATCACATATCTTGTCAAGCCAAATTTTTCAGCAAAATCAGGCATTTTCTTTTTCAACCACAGCCAACCAATTGGCATTAAAATAGCGTAATACCCTATAACAACAACTCCACCTAAAATAGATGCAATTGGATTTAAAGTTCCATCTGGATTATAAGTTGGGATCCCAAAAAGTTCAGTTAGATCAACATTCGTGATTGCAACAACCTTATGCGGGTCCCATTCCTCCCAAGGCCAGAAGAAATTCCAACCAGGCCCTCTGAAAAATGTACCAACGAAAATTAAAAGAACCCAAAGCACAAGAAAGCCAAACGAAAAAATTGTAATTGCCCATTTCCTTTCCTTGAATGTATAATAACCATTACCCTTTGGGTTTATATCAATATATGGTATCGCCATCAAGCCGATTATAATAAGTCCAGGCAACAGAACTCCAGCAATCCACGGATCGAAGTAAACAAGCATTTCCTGAAGCCCAAGGAAATACCATGGAGCCTTTGACGGGTTCGGGGTTAAGGTAGGATTTGCAGGCTCTTCAAGTGGGGCATCAAAGGCAATTGACCAAGCCAAAACAAAAGCCATAACAGCAATTGCTGCAATAAATTCAATTCTAACCAGATATGGCCAAACTTGAACTTTGTCCGTTTCATCGGCTTCGTATGGTACGCCACGCTCGTCATTTCTTTTCGCTTTCTTCATAGCATAAATAAAGAAACCGTAAACTGTGAAAAGAAGTATTATTATAGGGAAATTATCTGGGTTCCCAAGAATTCTCAAAAGATTGTGCATACTTCCAAAACCTGAAATTTTATTTTAAATCTTTTTTGGAGAAGGACCTGAAATACCTCCATCTTTCCTCACGCGCCAAAAATGAACAGCAAGGAAAATTGCTGTGACAAGTGGAAGAAAGATGCAGTGAAGCACATAAAATCTCAACAAAGCTGGTGGACCAACCTGTGTTCCTCCAAGAAGCAAAAATCTTATATCATTATCAGGCCTCATCCCAAGCTCAGGACCGAAAGGTCCTTGATGCCCAAGAAATGGCGTCGCGCGTGCCATATTAGTTCCAACCGTCACAGCCCATATAGCAAGCTGATCCCAAGGTAAAAGATAACCCGTGAAACTTAAGAGAAATGTCAGAAGTAAAAGTATAACTCCAATAACCCAATTAAATTGTCTCGGTGGTTTATATGAACCTGTTAAAAATACCCTAAACATATGAAGCATGACTGTTATAACCATAAGGTGAGCTGACCAGCGATGCATATTTCTTATCAACGCACCGAATGGAACATCGTTCATTAAATACTTCATATCTTCGTAAGCATATTCAGCAGCTGGCCGATAATAAAACATTAAAATCACTCCTGTTATCGTAAGAATTATAAACAGAAGAAATGAAATCCCACCCATTCCCCATGTATAACCATAATTTACAGCGTGCCTTGAAACTCTCACTGGATGAAGATGCAGAAAAACATTATCAACAACCATTAAGGCTCTATTTCTCTGCGTATCTTCGTAGCCATGTCGAAAAATTGATTTGTAAATATCTGAACTTTTTATTTTCTTCTTTATTTGAGCAAGCATACTTCAAAGCTTAATTTGTTTTAAATTAACCTCTGTACGGCAAGAATGAGCCTGGCTTTCCCCATTCACCTTTTTCATACCTATATGTGATGCCTTTGTCAATTAAAATCTGTCCATCTTCCGCAAGCGTTATCTTTACTCTTTCAAGCGGTCTCGGCGCAGGTCCTTCGAAATTAATCCCAGATTTTCTAAATCCACTTCCATGGCACGGGCACTTGAATTTATTCTCGCTACTGAGCCACCTCGGTGTGCAACCAAGATGAGTGCAAACGGCGAGAAGAGCGTAAAATCCATCTTCCTCGCGAACTATCCACACGCGTTGTGAATCTTTAAATCTTTCACTCACCTCTCCAACAGTGTATTCATCGGGATACCCTGCCTTAAATGTGGTTGGTGGTTCATAGAGAACACGCGGAAACATATATCTAATCGCACCAATAATTGATGTAAAAATAAATCCTAAAAATCCAAGCCAACCAGTAAGCGTCAGAAAAGAACGACGATTAAACTTCCAGAGCCCTGTGTCGTTTTCGGGTGGTTTGTCTTGTCTTGGAATAACTTTCTTTTTTACATCCTTCTGCACAACATCCTGATTCGTTGTCTGATTTAAGCTTTCACTCATGTGAAAAGGCTTAAAATTTGTTTTTGTTTTAAATTAAGATAAAAAGTGTCCTTTTTAAAGACAAAAAAATTATATCTTATGCGGGAAAAAGATACAAATCTTATCCCCGATTGAATCAACAACTGCTTGCAAATTTACAGATTTAAGAGAGATTTTCACTTTTTCGTTCACTTCACCGAATAAATTTCTCACAAGACAATTCTTCTTAAATCGACAACCAATAGCAGTTGAAAGATAACAAATCTCATCCCTTGCAGGTTCAATAGCCACAATAACATCATAAAGCGTTATCTTGCTCAACGGGCGAGCAAGAACATAACCACCTTTTACCCCAATTGTGCTATCAACTATACCTGCACGGCGCAATGCTTGAAGGATTTTCATCATATAGCTAACCGATAATCCACACTCACGAGCCACCTCAGATGCTCGAACAAGTTTTTTGTCTCCCTTTATGCCCATGTAAATTAACGCATGTATCGCATAGCCAAGGGATTTAGATATATCTACCATCCCAGACATTATTCACTATCTTTTTGAACCATGTCTATTGTTTCCCAAGGGCAATACTTTGCACAAAGCTTACAACCTATGCAAATATCTTCATCAACTATAACAACACCATTTACATTTGAAAACGGATTTACCCCATTTGCAAGGCTTTCCTTTAAAATGTCAAGCGTTGCAGACTTAACACCATTAAATGAATCAATATATTCAGGTCCCCTAACTTTATAAATACAATCAACAGGGCAAAACTCAATGCAAACCTCACATCCAGTACAGCCTTCGGGATTGACAAAAGCAATAAGTTTAACCTTCTTTTTCCTTACAGGCTTTTCTATATTAACATGAGACATTTTCCAGCCAAGTTACTTTTAGAAATAAGTTCTATCCCTTACATCTGTAGCAACAAATCCAGAAACCAACCTTTGTTTCTTCTTCTCCTTTACCACTTCATTCACCTTCGCTTTCTCATATTGCTCAGCTGAATCAACAAGCACGATGACAGCATTGTTTTTAACCTCCGCAAATCCATCTGATACCGCGAAGTAAAGCACATTTCCGTTTTCATCGACAATTTTAACCTTTCCAACTTCAAGTGTACTTATCAAAGGTGCGTGATTATAAAGAACTTGAAAACTTCCCATCACTCCAGGGAGAGTGATACTTTTAACCTTGCCACGATAGACGACATTTTCGGGAGTTAAAATTTCAACTTGAATTAGTTTATCCATTAATCAAACTTCATTTTCTTTGCTTTATCGAACGCTTCATCAATGGTTCCAACCATATAGAATGCCATTTCAGGAAGCTCATCGCATTCACCTTCAATTATCGCCTTAAACCCAGCTATCGTATCTTGAAGCTTTACGTATCTTCCTTCAGTTCCTGTAAATGCCTCAGCCACGAAGAAAGGTTGAGAAAGGAAACGCTGAATCTTTCTAGCTCTTGAAACTATCAGTTTATCTTCCTCCGAAAGCTCATCTATCCCAAGAATATTAATTATGTCCTGCAAATCTTTATACGTCTGCAAAATCTCTTTAACCTTTTTTGCCACATAATAATGTTCATCACCAACGACCTTTGGATCGAGCAATCGAGAAGTTGAATCAAGCGGGTCAACAGCGGGATAAATTCCAAGTTCCGCTATCTGTCTTGAAAGAACCGTCGTCGCATCCAAATGACCGAATGTTGTCGCAGGCGCTGGGTCTGTCAAGTCATCTGCTGGAACATAAATCGCTTGAACAGAAGTGATTGAACCACGTTTCGTTGAGACGATTCTTTCCTGGAGTTCTCCCATCTCAGTTGCTAAAGTAGGCTGATATCCAACCGCTGAAGGCATCCGTCCAAGCAATGCAGAAACCTCTGAACCTGCTTGCGTGAATCTGAAAATGTTATCTATGAAAAGAAGAACATCTTTTCCTTCCTCATCCCTAAAATACTCAGCGATCGAAAGAGCACTTAATCCAACCCTCAATCTTGCACCAGGTGGCTCATTCATCTGTCCGAAGACAAGCACCGCATTCTGCAAAACGCCAGATTGCTTCATCTCAAGCCATAGCTCATTTCCTTCTCTCGTTCTTTCGCCAACGCCTCCGAAAACCGAATAACCTTTATGATAAACAGCGATATTATGGATCATCTCCATAATCAAAACTGTTTTTCCAACTCCCGCGCCACCAAAAAGTCCGACTTTTCCACCCTTCGGATACGGTTCAAGCAAATCGATGACCTTGATCCCCGTTTCAAGTATTTCTCTCTTCGTACTTAGCTCTGTAAACTCAGGTGGCTCACGATGTATTGGATAATATTTGTCAGTTTCAATAGGACCAAGCCCATCGATCGGCTCACCTACAAGGTTCAAAAGTCGACCAAGAACCTTTGGACCAACTGGAACTTTTATTGGTCCTCCCGTATCATACGCTTTCATTCCACGAACGAGTCCATCCGTTGAATCAAGAGCAACAGCTCGAACTCTGTTTTCCCCTAAATGTTGTTGAACCTCAGCCCAAAGGATTTCTTCCTTACCCTCAATGTTCACCCTTGGTATTTTAATTGCATTAAAAATGGAAGGCAAATAGCCATCTTCAAATTCAATATCGATAACAGGTCCGATAATTTGAACGATTTTTCCCTCGTGCATTAACTTTTGCTAAATTTGTTTTACTTTTCCCAAGCAGTGCAAGATTGACTTGGGCTTTGGCTTAAAATATACAAAAATTGAACCACTTTTCAAAACTGTCTATTTTTTCTCTTCGCTGAAACATAAATTGCCAATGCAAATCCAGCAAAAATTAAATATGGGACAACGAGTAAATAAACAATTCCATCGTTTATACCAGCAGCAAGCTGAGCTCCCTCTTCAGAGTTAGTGATATTTGCTTTACACATTGCGCATTGGGAATAAACAGAATTAACAGCCAAAAATAGAGTCAAAAACAACATTAATAATTTCCTCATCTCATAGCCAAAATTTATTTTTAACTGAAAAAATGATAAAGCATCAAGTAAATCAAGACCCCTGTCAATGAAACATACATCCATATTGGCAGTGTTATCCGTGCAACTTTCGGATGTTTATCAAACCTCCCAAGCAGTGCAAGAATCAATGTAATTACAGCCATCGGAAGAGCAAGCACGGCAAGGAAAGTGTGAGATGATAAAATCGAAAAATAAATCAACCGCCACATTCCTTGACCTTGAAACCGAGTAACGCCAGCGTTATAGTGGTAAACAAGATAACTGATCAAAAAAAGAGTTGAAGAAACAAAAGCGGAGAGCATAAATATCTTATGCCTCTTAACATGCTTTCTTCTGATGCTTAAAAATCCAAGCGAAAGAAACAATAAACTTAGCAGATTAAAGATCGCATTTATATTTGGCAAAATTTTTATCACTTTTCCCTCAAAACTAATTTTACATCTCTTATCAACTTGTCAACATCCTCGGGGTCCGTCCCACTATAGTAACCCCTTATCCTACCTTTACTATCGACAAGCACAAATCTATCGCTATGAATAAAATCATTAGGTCCACCATCGCCCTCTTCAACTGGTAGTTTAAAACCTTTTCTTGCAAGTTCATAAATTTTTTTCTTTTCACCTGTGATGAAAAACCATTTACCGTCAATAGCACCCCATCCTTTTGCATATTCAGAAAGAACCCACACCGAATCTCTTTCAGGGTCAACAGTAAACGAAACAAGTTTAACCCTTTGCTCATCTTTAAATGCCTCTTGAACCCTTGTCATTTGCTCCGTCATCCTTGGACAAATCCCGGCACAACTTGTAAAGAAAAAGTCAGCGACAAATACGCTACCCTTTAACTTTTCAAGATTAATTTCCTGCCCATGATGATCAATTAAACTAAATTCAGGAACTTCACCATAAGTTGGCAAAATGGCAGCGGATGAAACTTTCCAAATTTGAATCTTCAAAGCTATAAAAATTCCAATCCCAATACTTAAAATTGCAATAACAATTCTCTTACCAGGCATTTTTTAAAAGTTTATCTAATTTTTTAATAATAACCCAAACCAAGTCGCATCAAAAGAGCAACGCTTCCATCTGGAATTAAAGCAGCCGCAAGAGCTATAATTAAAATCAACGGCAAAACTATTGAGTAAATCAACCCAACTTGCTCAAACTTCAAATGCATAAAATAAGCCGCTATTAAAGTTGCCTTCATCAAAGCCATTATCGTAAAAAGTAAAGCCATGAGATAGTGCGAAATTGGGAGAAACGCAACAATGATTTCAACCACTGTAATCATAAGAAGTTGGAACCAAACACGCCAATAAACCTTTCTTGAGTGAACCGCTTCTGCCATGAGTTAACCTTAATTTTGTTTTTTAAAGCAAATAGAAAAACGCGAAAATGAAAACCCAGACAAGATCGACAAAGTGCCAGTAAAGTCCAGCAACCTCAACGCCTTCATAAGAATCTCGCTTATCATAAATTCCCTTTGCAACCCTTATCGCCATAATCGTTAAGATAATAACTCCACTTAAGACATGTGAACCATGAAATCCAGTTATCACAAAAAATGACGCAGAAAATAATGGAACTCCCCAAGGATTGCTTGTAAGGCGCGCACCCTCATGAATTAAATGTCCCCACTCATATGCTTGACACAACAAAAACAATAACCCTCCACCGATTGTAAGCAAGAGATATTTAATAACACCTTTTCTATCCATTCTTTTACCAGCGTCAACCGCAAGTGCCATGGTTAAACTGCTACAAATCAAAATAAATGTCATAATGCTGACAAAAAGCAAAGGCAATTTTGCACTTACGAATGGGAAAGCAGAAAAAATTTCAATTCTACTTGGCCATTCAGGTAAACTTGCCCTTAAAAAACCATATCCAGCAAGTAATCCAGCAAATGTAAATGCATCAGATAAAATGAAAATCCACATCGTAAATTTTTCTCTTGATACACCAAACGGCGATTTTCCACCGCCCCACGGGGATTTAAGAACTTTTTCTTGCTCAAACGCTACTTCTTGAACCATCTCAATTCCCAATTTTTGTTTTTTAAATTGTAACATTTATAAAGACGAAAAGATAAAGCCAAAGCACATCAAGAAAATGCCAATATGTTACACAAAGCTCAACCCCAAGCCTATTTTTTGAACTATAATACCCAAGCAACGCCTTTATCAAAACATAAATTAAGGCAATAATTCCACCCACAAGATGAACTGCATGCGCTAATGTCAAAAGATAGAAAAATGAACTTGATGGATTCGTGCTCACATAAATTCCCATTTCCCTTAACTGTCCCCAACCTACCAATTGCCCAATTAAGAAAGAAATCCCAAACAAAGTTGATAACAAAAATAGAAATTTAAAGCTTGCCGAATTATCCTTTTTCAATTGAAAATAACTTAACTGAATTGTCAAACTGCTTAAAATCAGAACTAAGGTATTGAACCAAAATATCCCAGGCAATTCGAATCTGAGCCAGTTTCCCACCGAATGCCTTACTATATAGGCACTTGTAAGGGCAGAGAAAAACATAATTATTGCACCTATAAACAACCATAATCCAAATTTAGCAGGATTGATTGGCAATGCATATGAATAATTGTGCCCGCCGGCACCTCCGCCACCTCCGTTGTTAAAAATTTTACCTGAATCTATATCCGAAATTTGAGATTTACCTTTTTTTTCAATTACCATGACTTTTCACCTTTTTAAATTTTTAAACCTTATCAATCAAAAGAAAAATAAAGAGAAGTGGAAGATAAATATCAGCCATTAACATTATTTTCTTTGCCGAGTGGATCGAACTGTCTTTTAGTAATGAAAGGGCTTGAATAAAAAATAAACCGCCACCAAAAATAGACGCCATGAGCGCATATTTACCCGCAAACCCAGCTATTGTTGGCATCAATCCCATCGGCAGAAGCATAAAGGTATAAATAACAAGATTGATTGCAGTTATTCTGCTATCTGAAGATGGCAAAACCTTAAATCCAGCTTTTTCATAATCAGCTTTACATATTAAAGCTATTGACCAAAAATGTGGAAACTGCCATATAAACTGAATCCCAAATAAAATAATTGCTCCAAGTTCAATTTGACCTCTTACCGCAGTCCATCCAATCACAGGTGGAATAGCTCCTGGAATTGCCCCAACAAATGTACAAAGTGGGGTTATTCTCTTCAATGGAGTATATGCAAAAACATAAATCACAAAAGCAATCAAGGCAAGCAAAGCACTTATACCGTTTACAAACTTATAAAGAACATATTGACCCAAGATCAACATCAAAAGCGCGATCAAAATTGCCTCCACCTTTTTCATTCTTCCAGCCGGAATAGGTCTATTGGATGTCCTTTTCATTATTCCATCAACCCTTGCCTCAAAAACTTGATTCATCGCATTCGCAGAGCCAACAACAAGAAAAACACCAAAAAGCGTTGTAATAAAAGTAAACCAGTCAATATCTCCACGCGTCGCTATCAAATATCCCATCCCAGTTGTAAATACAACAAGCGATGTCAAACGATGTTTTATTAAAAGAAGAAAATCCGTCAAAAAACTTAAAGCTTTACTTAACATAAATTTAAACTCATGAATTTGATAGAATTAACTCTTTTTGTTCAACGGCCAACTTTATACTTTTCCATCCAAGCACAGAAAGTATAAGCGTCATCCCAAGTATCGTTGCGCCCACAGCGACATGAAGAACTGTAACTAAAACCGCAAGCTTTGTCCACACGACAAAAGCACCAAGCAAAATTTGAAGAACAATCAAACTAATCCACATTTTCGCAAGATTTCTGAACAACTTAACACTCGTTCTTATTGCAAGAATTGACGCGTAAATTCCAACCCCAGCAACAACAAAAGCCCAAACTCTGTGCGCAAAGTGAATCGCCACTTTAAACTGCAATTCAGCATAACTTATTTGAAATGGAGCATTTGGATCATATGGTAAATTTCCAAACGGCGGAATTATCTTCCCAAATGAAAGCGGGAAATCAGGTATTGCCATACCAGACTGTGTATGCCTTACTAAAGCTCCAAGTAAAATTTGAATAAATGCAAAAGCAAAAGTTAAAGTATATAACTTCGCAATTCTCACCCCTGTGTCAATTCTATCAGCCTCGAATTTTACCCATGCTTTTGATGTAAAAAGGGAAATCAAAAATGTCATACATAAAACAATTTCTGCAAGCGTCGCATGGGTTATTGCGATGGCCATTCTAATTGGTTCAACATGCCCAACGGAAAATATTTCGGTTGCTGTATTTTGAACCTCCGGATCCGAGATGACAAGAACCCTTAAACCTCCAAGAATTGCCTGCAACAAGACAGCAACAAATGCGATAACGCCGAAAGTTTTAACATATTTGGGTTGGTTACTTCTCAAAAGCCATATCATGAGTATAGTTATTAGAATCGCAGCTGTCCCCGCAACAAGCCGATGCCCATGCTCGTAAAAAACTCCACCAACCATCCTTGGAAAAAGCGTACCATAAGAAAGTGGCCAATCGGGGACAGCATCACCTGAACCAGTACTTGTAACAGAAGCTCCAACTCCAATTAAAAACACAATAAACGCAGCTGTTAAAACCGCAAAGCGATGCAAACCTTTTGAATACATTCATCAAACCAAAATTTATTTAGCTTCAACTTTAATCGGTACAGTCTGTGGAATATAATCTTCCTCAGCACCAGGGACACTATATTCATAAGGTCCACGATAGACAACTGGTAGCTCAGGACCCCAATTTCCATGTGGCGGTGGTGAATCAGTTTGCCATTCAAGTGTGTTCGCCTTCCATGGATTCTTATCTGCCTTTGGACCCTTGAACATGCTCCAGAAGAAATTGAAAAGGAAAATTAATTGAGTTGCTCCTGCCACAAAAGCCGCAATGGTAATAAATTTATTCAAACCAACGAATTGAGATGTGAAGTTATATTCCGTGAAGGAATAATATCTTCTTGGCACACCAGCTATACCCTGGAAAAACATCGGGAAGAAAATTAAATAAACACCTATAAATGTTCCCCAAAAGTGAATTTTTCCAAGCTTATCATTCATCATCCTTCCAAACATTTTCGGGAACCAGTGATAAACACCCGCGAACATCCCAAAAGCAGCAGCAGTTGCCATTGTGAAATGGAAATGAGCGACAACAAAGTAAGTATCGTGAAGTTGAATATCAACAGGAGCAGTTGCAAGAAAAGCACCTGTCAAGGCCCCAGGAATGAACAAACCAAGAAAACCGAGTGCAAATAACATCCCAGGAGTAAGCCTCAAATTTCCACGCCAAATTGTTACAAGGTAATTAAAAATAAGTATCGCCGTTGGAAAAGATATAGCAAGTGTTGTAATAACGAAAACCTCACCGAGAATTGGATTCATTCCACTTACATACATATGATGCCCCCATACAATCATGCTTAACGCTCCAATTCCGATTAAAGCACCAACTGAAACTTTATAAGCAAAAAGTGGTTTTCTCGCGTTTGTAGCAAGGATTTCACCAACAAGCGAAACCGCCGGAAGCAAAACTATGTAAACCTCTGGATGTCCCAGAAACCAAAAAAGATGTTGCCAAAGTATCGGATTTCCACCTTCATGTGGAACTGGCTGACCGCCAACGACAAGTCCACCCGGCACAAAGAAACTTGTTCCAAACTCGCGATCGAAAATCAACATCACTGCACCAGCAAGCAAAACAGGGAATGAAAGCAAACCTAAAATTGCTGTCACGAACATACCCCAAACTGTTATCGGTAATCTCCACATCGACATCCCTTTGGTTCTATAGTTCAATGTGGTTGTAATATAATTCAACGCACCAAGCAAACTTGAAACAATAAACAATCCCATACTAATAAGCCAAAGGGTTGCTCCAACATCGGCACCCGGAATTGCGCTTTTAATTGCGCTTAACGGTGGATACATTGTCCATCCAGCCCCAGCTGGACCAGTTTGAACAAAGAAAGAAATTAACATCACAACAGAAGCCGCGAAAAACACCCAATAAGAAAGCATATTTAAAACTGGAAACGCCATATCCCTTGCCCCGATCTGCAACGGGATCAAGTAGTTTGAAAATGTACCACTCAAACCAGCAGTTAACAAGAAAAATACCATTATTGTCCCATGCATTGTTATAAGCGCTACATAAAATTCAGGTTTCAAAATTCCACCTTCAGCCCACCTGCCAAGTATCTTTTCAAGAAATGGCATGGGCTGGTTTGGATACGCAAGTTGTAACCTCATAAACCACGATAAGATCATCCCAATTACGCCCCAAATAATTCCAGTTATAAGATATTGCCTCGCTATCGTCTTATGGTCTGTACTAAAAATATACTTTGTTAAGAAACTTTCCTTATGGTGAACTTCAACAGCCGCATGTTCAACACTCATTTTTTGCACCTCTTATTTTTTGTAATTTGTTTTCAAAAATTACAAATACCCACCGCAAACAATCACATCAATAGTATAAATCAGCAGCAGGTGTTTGCTCTCTAAGCCACTCTTCCACTTTTTCAGCCGGTTCAACAACAACTGGCAACTTCATCCTATAATGTCCGAGTCCACAAAGTTCGGCGCATGCAAGTTCAAACTCACCTTCTTTTTTCGGAACAAACCAAGTTCTTGTCGTCATCCCCGGCACAGCATCCTGTTTAACTCTGAAATTCGGAAGATATGGGCTATGAATTACATCTTTTGAGCGAATTAAAAAGACAACTGGACGATTCAAAGGCAAGTAAAGAATTCCCTGTCCAGCAGGAAAAACTATATCGTCTTTCGCCGCTTCATCACTTATGTCAATTCCAAGCGGATTATCAGTGGAAATAAGCTTTGGATCTGTTTTACCAAATTTACCATCGGGACCAGGGTATCTAACGTTCCACGCAAATTGTTCTCCAGTGATTTCAACTAAAAAAGCATCTTTCGGCACTTCACCATAAATCCTTCCCCATAGCGATGCCCCGCCGAGAAATTCAGCGCTTATTTCAAGGATTATAACAACAAGTGTTCCTGGCAGAATTGACCATAAAATTTCTTTTTTCGTGTTTCCGGGCAAGTAAAACGCCCTCCGATTTGGGTCACCCGAATACTTTAGAACAAAAAATGAAAGGGACAACTCACTCAAAATAAATAAAATCCCAGCAATAATAAAAATCGTCACAAAAATTTTATCAATCGTCTCCCTGTCAGAAGCAAGCTCAGGAAGCCACCAACCATTTCTTAAAACAACCCAAACGCTAAGGATCATCCCAGTTATAAAGAAAAATAAAAATAACAGACCATGAAATTTGCTTTGTTTTTCAGACATGATTTTTTACTCCGATTTATTTTTTCCTCTCAAATGTAAATTCAATCGTCTTTGTCTCTCCAGCTTTCACCGTGATAGTTTGTACCTGCGTTCCAAGCTTCGCATGCCACGCTTCTATAGTATAAGTCCCTGGCGGAAGATTTTTGATTTCAAATTCGCCCTTATCACCTGTCACACTGAAAAATGGATGATCAAGAACCCCGGCGTATGCGCTCATCCATGGATGAACATCGCACTTAAACGGAACCATCACCTCAGGCACTGTGAAAGTATAGTAACTTTTCATACCTTTTACAGGTTGACCGATATTAAAGGGTTTATTCTTCTTCGGCATTGCATGAATATTATGAAGCAACGGATCGCTGTTCCTTACTTCAAGCTTTTGTCCAACCATTATTCCAAAAACATGAGGATGATACCAACATCCTTGTTGATCTAAAACAACAGGTTCAGCTGGAGGATTATACTTTCCCTTTACTCCTTCCTTCACATAGACAAATACCCATTTCAGTGTTCCATTTTGATTAACGACAACATCTTCAGCTTCTACAGGTTTGCCACCATGCATGGCATCACATTGCCTATCTGCTTTCATGCTTATTAATCTTGGCTTCGGTGCTTCACCTTTAAATTTCACAACCCCTTTTAGTGTTGCATTTTGTCCAAAGGAGAGTGAAACGACTAAGGCTAAAAGTAGAAGGCTAACTGATTTTTTAATCATTTGAGATTGCCTAATTTTGTTTTTTAAATAGGATAAATTTCATCCTAATTTAATACATTAAAAAATAAAAGTCAAATTTTGCGAGGCTTCGAGCTTTTCTTGAAAAAGTAAGCAATTTTAAATAGATTTAATTAAATACAAAAACGGAGCAACAATGAAATGATCCTTGTAATACCAGCTATCGAAATAAAAGATGGGAAATGCACCTGTGTGATACAAAGTTTACCCGAAAACCCAAAAGTTTATCCTGACGATCCGATCGAGGTTGCAAAGATATGGAGAAAGGAGAACGCCAAAGCATTATACCTGATCGATGTCGATGGCAGAATCGCTGGTAAACCGCAAAATCTCGATGTGTTCAAAAAAATTGTTAACGCAGTCGATATACCTGTCATCGCAAGCGGAGGTTTTAGAGATTATGAAAGTGTTAAACGGGCAATTAAAGATGGGATTTTAAGAATAGCTCTTGATACTGTTGCCTATAAAGATTTAGAACTTTTGAAAAAACTTATAAATGAATTTATGTCCAAAAGAATCACTATACATATTGAAGCGAGAGATGGAAATCTCATTGGTGAAGATATAACTGTTTTTGAAACCATTCAAAAAGTAAAAGAAGCTGGTATTGAAAGGATTATTTACAATGATATACTTGAAGATGGAACTGTTAACTTTAGAGCACTTAAGAATGTAGCTGAAAAGTCAGAGATTAAAATCATGGTCGAAGGTGAATTAAATGGCTATCAAGATTTAAACAAGCTTTTCGAATTTGAAAAATATGGCGTTGATTCAGTTATAATTAACCGAGCTCTTTATTACAATAAATTCCCATGCCAGCATCTTTGGAGAATTGTTGAAGCGGAACTAAATTTATAAACAAAAATTTAAACAAAGATGAAAAAACCTTTTCTTGAAAGGTTGCTCGACGATAGACCCATCATTTGCGACGGGGCGATGGGCACAATGCTCGACCTTTACGAATATCATGAACAGCCACGATGTATACACAATTTGCTAAACCCAGACATAGTTGCCAGGATTCACCGTGAGTATATTGAGGCGGGGGCTGAGATAATTGAAACAAATACCTTCGATGCGAATAGATTCAGGCTTGAGTTTTATCATCTTCAAGATAAAATTAAAGAAATTAACAAAGCAGGTGTTGAGATAGCAAAATCCGTTGCGGGTGATGATGTCTATGTCGCCGGCTCGATTGGACCAACGGGCAAATTGCTTGAGCCACTTGGAAAAATAAAAACTCAACAAATTAAGGATGTAATAAAAGAACAGGCAGAAATATTAATTTCAGCTGGCGTCGATTTGATAATTCTTGAAACATTTGTTAGTTTGAATGAACTTGATGCTGCAATTGAAGCAGTTAAAGAGGTCTCGGATAAAATTCCACTTATAGCCCAAAAAACATTTCCAGAGGATGGAGCAATTCTTGCCACGGACTTCCCAATAGAGGTTGTAAAACACATCAAGGAAAAAGGTGTAACAGTTGTTGGTTCAAATTGCACTGTCGGACCCCAGAGAATGTTCTCAATTATAAAATCAATGTATCAGGATGATGTCATTTTATCTGCTCAACCCGCTGCTGGAATCCCAACCCTTGTCGATGGTCGATCAGTTTACCACGCAAGTCCCGAATATCTCGCAACATATGCAAAGCAACTTGTCGAAGCGGGTGTTAAAATAATCGGCGCATGTTGTGGTTCAACACCATCACACATAAAAGCGATAGCAAACGCAGTAAAAGATTTAAGATTAAAACGACCCGAAGTTAACATCAGGATAAAAGAACAAAAACATGAAAAAATAGAGCCCCCAAAAGAATCAAAAGTTGAAATAATCACTGCGGAAGATAAAAAATCAAATTTCGCAAAAAATATAGGGAAAAAGTTTTTAACAACCGTTGAGCTTGACATCCCACGCGGGCTTGATATGAGCTCAGTGATCGAGGGTGCAAAGTATTTGAAAGAGAATGGAATCGACGCAGTAAATATAACAGATGGGGCGAGAGCAAGATTTAGAATGGATCCGGTTGCCATATCTCATCTTGTTGAAACTAAAGTGGGAATTGAGACCATCACACATATTGCCTGCAGGGATAGAAATTTAATTGGCTTACAGGGGCTTCTTCTTGGCGCATGGGCACTTGGGATTAAAAATATACTTGCAATAACTGGAGATCCAACAAAAATTGGCGACTTCCCCCACGCAACAACCGTGGCAGATGTTGATTCAATAGGGCTTATAAAAATTTTAAAAAACATGAATCACGGTCTTGATGCAGTTGGTAACACAATTGGTGAACCAACTAATTTTTTAATTGCTTGCGCAGCAAATCCAACAGCACAAAACCTTGATTATGAAATTTCTCGACTTGAAAAGAAAGTTGAAGCAGGTGCACAAATTGTCTTCACCCAACCGCTGTATGAAATGAGAACACTTGAACTTTTCATCAAAAAAATTGAACATCTTAAAATCCCAATTATGCTCGGCATCCTACCGCTTAGAAGTTACAAACACGCTGAATTTCTTCACAATGAAGTCCCCGGGATAAACATCCCCGATTGGGTTCGTGAAAAACTTTATCTTGCACACGATGACGCTGGTAAAGTTGGAGTTGAAATATCAGCGCAATTCTTAAAAGAGGCAAAACATCTAGTTCAAGGCGCATATTTACTCCCACCTTTTAAAAAATATCACATCGCCGTCGAGATACTTCAAAAAATTTAAAAACAAACCCAAAGAAAAATGAACCCTGTAGAAATCATACGAAAAAAGAGGGATGGCAAAAAATTAACAAAAGATGAAATTTCATTCTTTATCAATGGTTACTTAAACGGCAAAATCCCTGATTATCAAATGTCCGCCTTCCTGATGGCTGTATATTTTCAAAATATGGATTTCGAAGAGACAACATACCTTACTGAGATAATGTTGAACTCCGGTCATATCATTGATCTTTCAGATATCCCTGGTATAAAGGTTGATAAACATTCAACAGGTGGTGTCGGGGATAAGGTCTCACTAATCCTTGCACCAATAGTTGCTGCAGCGGGTGTCCCTGTACCAATGATATCTGGTCGAGGGCTTGGGCACACAGGCGGAACGCTTGACAAACTTGAATCAATTCCGGGATTTAGAACAAACCTTTCGGTAGAAGAATACAAAAAAGTTATCTCCGAGATAGGGCTTGTAATGATTGGACAAACCGAGGAAATTGCTCCCGCTGATAAAAAAATCTATGCACTTCGAGATGTAACAGCAACCGTTGAATCAATCCCTTTGATCTCAGCAAGTATAATGAGCAAAAAACTTGCGGAGGGAATTGATGCCCTCGTCCTCGATGTAAAAACGGGACAGGGCGCATTTATGAAGGAATATGAAAAATCACTTCAACTTGCGCAAGTACTTTTCACAATAGGGAAAAACTTTGGGAAAAAAGTTATAGCATTTATAACTGATATGAATCAACCACTTGGCTATGCAGTTGGCAACTGGCTTGAAGTTGTTGAGTCAGTTCAATGTTTAAGAGGGCTTGATGTTCCCGACCTTATGTATATTACCTATGTTCTCGCTGGAGCGATGATCATGCTTGGTGGAAAGGCAAATTCAATAGAGAAAGGAATGAAAATTGCACAGAAAGTTGTTCTCTCAGGTGAAGCTTATGAGAAATTCCTTCAACTCGTAGAAAAACAGGGGGGAGATGTAAGCTATATTGAGAACCTTGAAAAATATCCACTTTCAAAACATTCAATCGAGGTTAAAAGCATGTTCGATGGTTATGTTTACGAAATTGATGCCTTAGAAGTTGGAATGGTATCCCTCATACTCGGAGCTGGGAGAACAAAAGTTGATGATGTGATCGATCCAAAGGCAGGAATTGTTTTAAGAAAAAAAGTTGGCGATAAAGTTGAATCAGGAGAACAGCTTGCTGTTTTTTACACAGATAGAGATGATGTTATAAAAACTGCAAAGGAACGCCTGGCAAAAGCATTTAAAATAAGCCATCAAAAACCCGAACCTTTAAAACTTGTAAAGACAATAATTGATGACAACGGTGTGAGAAACTGGGAATAAAAAAGGGCAGGCTTTAAACCTGCCCCTTTCTTTAACTTCTCAAATACATTACTTGAGCAACACCATCTTCTTCGTCGCAACAAAACCATCAGCAGTTAATCCACTGAATAAATTGAATTGATTATGTTAATTAAACTTATATCCCACACTTAAACCAATCCAAGAAGAAATTCCACCTTTGGATATTACAGGCGTATAACCAATTCTAAAAATAATCCCTCGACCCTTGGGTTGATACCTATACCCTATTGTACCTGTGAAAAATAATAAATCAATACCTGATTTATCAACTGGTTCTTTTATTTCTGCTGTTATCCTTGCAAATAAGAATTCAAAATTAATCTTTTCGCTAGGCTCACCTTTTAATTTAATTGATCCAACGACAAATACGGGACCAAATCCTAACTCTATTTACTCACCGAACTCCCTACAAGATAATTAAACATCAAAGGAAACATCAACACATTTAGCTTATTCTCACCAGTTCTCGTATTTATATAACATGTCCCTATTCTTATTGCAGTTGACTTTGATAATACTTCCCTCTCATAGTTTAATGTATAAAGCAAGCCATTCCCAAGAAACTCGAAATATACCGCTTGCTTTGCTTTATCACCCTTAAAATTAAAACTAAATAAAGTCGAGTTAACCAAGATCAATAAGACTAAAGAAAATTTAATTTTATGAACCATGGCACATATAAAGTTTTATTTTTAAATATTGTTTCTTGGCGCCTTATGTAAAGCAAAATTATTTATTTAAACTCAATCTCAATTCCAGCCGTTGGTAAAAAGGGAAGTGAGTATATATAATTTACAGATGATTTGCTATAATACACCTCTATAATATTCTTGTTATTGTACAAGTTGTAAATTTGTAGATATAAATTGAATCTCCACCTTTCTTTGACTTTGAAAGTATATATAATACCAACATCTAAACGATGGTAAGCAGGAGTTCGTTTACTATTCTTATCTCCTCCGCCATATGGGGTATATGGGACGCCACTATAATATCTCCATTCAAGATTAAACTTCCATTTTGGTGATAAATTATATTGCGCAACTATGTGAAAATTATGTCTTCTATCATATTTGGGCGGATATGGTTTCCCTTGATTAACCCCGGGAAACCAATTAATAACTTTAGATAATGTATAACTTAACCAGCCGGTAATTTTACCAATTCTTTTCTCAAGTAAAAATTCAACTCCATATGATTTCTTCTTTCCTTCTTTCAAAGAGCCTGAATATCCTTCCGAAGAAGAGTAGTATATAATGTATACCCGCTGAAAATCTTTATAATAAACTCCGCTCGTAAAATCTATCTCATCTGTAAGTTTTGTTTTTAATGTAAAAACATAGTGTGTAGCTTTAGATGGCTGAAGTTTTTTATTATCAGCCACTCTCCACAGAGTAAATGTTTCTGGAAATATAAAATAATCATCCGAGCCTGGTGCCTCTATTTCTGTTTCTAGCCTATTTAAATATTGAGAATAAGTACCAAATGAAAACTGAAGCGATGTATAAGAATTTAGCAAATACTTAATACTAACTCGTGGATCAAGTTTGGTATATTTGTTAAATAGTGAAAAATATAATCTAAAACCAGGCAAAAACAAAAAATTTATTCACTCGTAATTCATTTTGAAAGTAAAATGTAAGATAATAATACGTTCTCTTCCCTTTTTCAATCCCTTCAAAGATCGTCTTACTAAAACTCAACCATTGATCTAAATCTAATTTTTTTAATTCTAATCCTATTTCATTTACTGATGTTTTATAAAAATTTTGCGCTCTAATTTTAATTGAGGAACCAAATATATCAAGGTAATCTGGATTGTTTTCGCCAGTAAAATCTCTAGTAAGTCCAAAAGAGCTTAAATCTGATGCTATATTGAAAATCCAGTTTGGATTAAGCAGATAAACATAATTGAGGCCGATAACTTTAGTGCCCCACCTTAAGTCTCCTTCCTCAACTAATCTATCACGGGCAATAAAGCTTGAAATATTTATTGTAGAATTTTTAGATACGGGTTGAGCAATTTTAAAATTAAAATCAAAATAATGGTAATCTGGTAATACACGGCGAGGGAAAAGAAGATCAAAGTATGTTCTACGAATGCCGATAATCCAAGAACCATTATTAATTGTTGGACCTTCCGCTACGCCACTGAAACTTACAAGGCTCACATTGCCACTTGCACATATTTTGTTCTTATTCCCTTCCCTCGTAGTAATATTTATCACGGAAGAGGTTCTATCACCATAAGTTGCATCGAAACCTCCTTTTATCAATTCAACACTTTTCACCATTTTGGAATTAAAAACACTAATAATACCCCATGAATGTTCTATATTATAAACCTCAACCCCATCCACTAGAATTAGATTATTTTCTGGATATCCACCTTGAATATAAAGCCTTGAACTAAAATCCCTTTCAACTACTCCGGGAAAGGAAGGTAATGTTTTTAACAAATCAAATTCCCCCAAAAATGGCGGTATTTTTTCTATCTCATTTCTTCTAACTATAATTGTCCTCGGCTCCATGTTTGTGTTTGGCAAAGATTCAACTTCTACTGTATCAATCTCAACACTATCTGGAACAAGATAAACATTTAAATTAATATTTTCATTCTCCCTGATAACAACTTCTTTTTCTAATCTTTGATAACCTACAATTGAGTATACTATCAGGTATTTCCCCGGCGAAAGGAATAATATATAATATCCATCTTGATTGCTCGCCGTTCCTCTACTTGTCGATTTAACCCACACATTCACAAATGAAAGGGGAATGCCACTGGTTTGATCATAAATAAAACCACTTACAGTTCCAACTTGAGCAGAAAGAAGCTGAGTAATAAGTATTGTAAATAAAGCAAGTATCCAAATTTGCAACAGCTCCTTTGTCACCGGCAACGATACTTATATTTGCATTTTCTAGGGGGTATCGGATTTAATTTGAACTTGATTCCATTAGTTACAAGTTCACCTGCCTCGAATATAAGATTGTTTACCTTTATTTCCTAAAATGCTAATTTTATAGTTATTAACTTCCTCACAAAAAAATCAATATAAATCTAACTCCAAATCTATACAGACTTTCTTTGAAAATTTCTTTACTTCTTGAATAGCGATACTCAAAGAATAAATCGAATTGCATATCGTCTCTAATTTTGTAACCAAAATTAGCAGTGTAAGAAAATATGTTTAAGGTTCCTTGCTCTCTAAATGGCTGTAAATAGATTAAAAATTTACCCGAGTCTTGATGGGTATTAAAAACCAAAAAATCATGGCTATATTTACCAAATAGCGACATCCCAACACTTTGTAACATTTTTAACTTTGCAATCTCGAAATCAATACAACCACCAAGTATAATAACATTTGAAAGCTTATATCTTCCCGTAAAATACACCACGGTATTCAAAGGATCCTTTGAAGTACTATACCCTATCGTTTTATTTTCATATTGGATAAATAACTCTAAATACTTTAAAAATTTATATTGCAAATTCAAATTTGTAAACCCCGGGATAGAGCGATCGAGTTTATTTAAAAATACATTATTTTTTGTAATATAATTCCCAGTTGGCTTTATCGGCGCTAAATATGTAGTTGAAAGCCTAAGTGACAATGTTATGTTTTTCCAAACCAAACCCAAATCGAAATCATAGAATATAGGTCCAGAAGATCTAATGTTAGGAATTACATTTAAAACTTGCCTTTCCAATTCAAATTTATAAACTTTTACATTGCTTAAAAATGGAAAATATGCATTTACAATTTCATAATTTGGTTGAACTTTGATAAAAAATTGGACATTTATAATTGACAAGAGATTCTTATCTTGGGCATTAAGAGTTGCGATACGTAATAGAACGATAAATAAAATAATTTTTTTCATAGACTTTTTCTTTGATATGTATTTTTTAAAAAGTCCTTATCTCTATGAGCTAACAAGATACCAATGTAGTAAACCCCTATCATCTTCTCTCCACCTTGTGTCATCATCATAACCATCGAACTTCTGCATCATTAAGTACTTTTACCACACCAATTATTTCCCAACAGCCATCTATCCTTGAAGATGTTATACTTCTACCGCTACCACTATCAATTAAAGAAATAGAGACTCTTTCCATCCCTACCAAATGTTTTTACCTTTTTCTTCCTTTACTTCCTTAACTATTCACAATAATAATCAATGAAAAATAAAAAGTCAAGATGGGGTTCAGGGGAGTATCAAAATTGTATCTTCAAGGATGGTTTAAAGTGTTAACAGGTAATGCTTTATAGACATGGGTGAATATTTTTAATTGGGGCAGGCTTAAAGCCTGCCCCTTTCTTTAATTTCTCAAATACATTATTTGAGCAACACCATCTTCTTCGTCGCAACAAAGTCATCAGCAGTTAATCTATAGAAGTAAACACCGCTTGCAAACCCAGAAGCATTGAAATCAACCGTATGCACACCTGCACGCAAATATCCATCTACCAAGACACTTACCCTCTCACCTAAAGCATTAAATACCTCAAGTTTAACTTTCGCATCTTTAGGCAAAGCAAAGGCTATCTTTGTGGTAGGATTGAATGGGTTCGGATAGTTCTGATACAGTTCAAACTTAATCGGCACATCATATGTTGGGAATTCAACGCCAGTAATCTTGCCAATTGAAAGCTGCAACAATCGCACGACATATTTTGGATTGTGTACACCACGACTTCCATCTCCAACAACATAGCGGTAGTTCCAATAAGCTTGCTTTAATCTCACAGAGTCGGGGTCGATTCTAATCTGTTGCCAATCAACCGTGGGTTGTCCCTTCGGTGGCAAAGCCATTGCAAGTTTTTCAATCAAACCATCAACTTCCTTCATAAACGGCTCAACGGTGCCATCCATATCGTAGTCGTAAGAAGCAATTATATCATCGAACTTGGTTATACCAGTATGACATTTCACGCAACCAGTGATATTGTCATACTCCTGACCATCGGGGGCGATATATTTCATTTTCCAAGTATGCATTCCGAGCTTATCTCTTGCAACATGGCCTGTGTCTGGAGTAGCAGACATATGGCAACCTACACATGCATTTTCAACAAGTCGATGTCCAACACTGCTTGGCAAAGTTTCACCCCAGCTGTAACCATTTTGACCAAGATAAACATCACCCGCTCCAGCATAATGTGGACCCCAAATTGAGCTAAGATTTGTCGTGACATATGTTAAAGCGTTCCTGCGAAACTTATGGCAATTAACACAGAGTTTACCTTTGCCAAGGTTAATTTGCGAATAATCAAATCCGTTTGCAAGCGTATCGGCTGATGTAGGCGCTTCTCTTAACTCCATTGAGTGCGGATCATGGCAGGTTTGACAGACTATCTTCGTGTGAGTGATACGGCTGTAACCCGAGGAAGCCCTATTATCAAATGGTTCATTTTTAACAAAACTCACAAAACCAGCTCCATCATGACAACGAACGCAAGTGTTAAGATCATAATTCTGAATTGGCTGCGCTCCAGCAGCGGTGTTTCTGAAACTATTTGACCAAACCGACTCAGCATGACCTGAGTATTCCCACTGTACATAGCGGTTATGTCTCCATGGCTCATTATGGCATTGAGCACAAACTTCAGGATTCATCGTCTTCGGTTGTGTTCCGGCTCCGAAGTGAGATGGGTTCTTCGGACCATGGCAGTTCTCACAACCAATAGTTGCAAGCAAACTTAATCCTTTCTTGTCAGTCGTCAAAAGCGAGTCAAAAAGCCCAGCTCTTGGCGGCTTCCATTGGTTCCAGTCAAACCCAAGTTGCGCTGCGACATCGTCAAACCCACCATTGTTCGCCATAGTGTTATAACCTGTTGTGTGGCATCTCCAACAATTCGGTCCCCAATACGAGGCAACTTGCCCATTCATACCACGCTCAAACATCGTTGCATGTCGAGAAGAACTCCACTTTGAATAAACATCCGGGGTTGCGTTCTTATGACAAGTTGCACAGTTAAGAGTTTGACTACCTATGTCCTTCCAATCAACGCCGGTGTAATTTGCAGCAATAATTGTAATCGTGGTGTCGTCAGCGCCATTTACAACCAATTTAACTTGGTATGTTCCAGCGACATCGGGAGTAAATGAAACCAACTGAGCACTTGTGCTGCTCAAAGCCGCATTTGAGTTCGTTGGTTTACTCACAATTGACCATTCATAGCTTGTGGCAGGCTTAAAAGTAGTATCACCCGAAACATCATAACCCACAAGCCACACAACTGTACCAGTTCCAACAACTGATAAACTGGAAGATATACTATCAAGGTTCGCAATCCCCATTCCCTCTAATTCATGTGGGGACATCCCTTTAATTTTGATGTAAGCCTTTTGAGCTGAAAGGGGTAGAGCTAAGATAAGCAAAAAAATCATTAAAGTTGTCACTCTTAACTTCATTTTGCCATCCATATTTTATTTTTTGTACACAAAAAATAAAAAAGCAATTTCCATGCCAATTCCCAAAAACTTAAAATTTTTTTAATTTTTATGATCATATGTGCTAAAATGCTACAGCTTGTAAAAAGTTGGGCGTCGCTTTATTCGACAAATTTAGTGGTTAGCTATTTTCGCTTTTTCCCCTATTTTCTGGAGCATTTTATCTTTCCATTCTAAAAAGTCCCCCTGAATTATATGGCTTCTTGCCTCCCTGACAAGCCATAAATAGAAGGCGAGATTATGAATAGAAGCAAGTTGAAGGGCGAGAATTTCATCTGCATTGAAAAGATGACGGAGATATGCCCGTGTAAAACTTCTACAAGTATAGCAATCGCAATCCTTGTCAACAGGTGTAAAGTCTTCCTTATAAATTGCATTTTTTATGCTAAATTTACCCTCCCTGGTATATAATGTTGCATTTCTGCCATTTCTCGTCGGTATAACGCAATCAAACATGTCAATTCCACGGGAGATCGCCTCCAAAATATTTTCAGGAGTGCCCACCCCCATAAGATATCTTGGTTTATCAACTGGGAGAAGTGAAGCGGTAAATTCAGCTATTTGATACATCGTTTCAATTGGCTCACCAACTGCTAATCCTCCAATCGCATAGCCATCTAAATCAAGCTTTACAAGTTCCTCAACGCTTTTAGCCCTTATCTCTGGATAAATACTTCCTTGAACGATTCCAAAAATTGCCTGCGTATGACCATACAAAGGCTTCGTATTGTCAAATCTTTCGCGAGATCTTTTAGCCCACTCAATAGTTAATTGATTTGATTTAAAGGCATAATCATAATCACAAGGATAAGGTGTGCATTCATCAAGGCACATCATAATATCTGAACCAAGTATTCGCTGAATGTCAATAATACTTTCAGGTGTGAAAAAATGATATGAACCATCGATGTGTGATTGAAACTTTACACCCTCTTTTGAGATTTTTCTAAACTGAGCCAAACTAAAAATCTGAAACCCCCCACTGTCTGTTAGAATACCTCTTTCCCAACCTATAAACTTGTGCAATCCACCTGCTTTAAAAATCACATCCGTCCCAGGTCTTAAATAAAGATGATATGTGTTTCCAAGAATTATTTGCGCTCCTATTTCAACAAGTTCCCTCTGCTCAACTGCCTTGACGGTCCCCTGTGTTCCAACTGGCATAAAAACTGGGGTTTCAATAACACCATGGTCAGTATAAATAAGTCCAGCGCGAGCTGAAGTTTTAGAATCAAGCGCCACAAGTTCAAATTTAAACACAGGACATTTTAAATCTAATTTTTACACTTCCTCTTCAGCAGTTTGATGTAGTTCACTTGCTACCTCTTCCTCGTCAAGGTCGACAACCACATCTTTCATCAGATCATTTATCAACCAATTTGCTATCATATATCCAACCGCGAGGCCAATTCCAAGTGCGGTTAATCCAGCAAGAACGATTTTAACTTCCTTTTTCATTTCACTCTCCGTAATTTTGTTTTAAAAATTTCTTTCAGTTGTTATAATTTCGCAAATTTTCCCATCAACTATTTTTATAATCCTATTTGCCATCTCGGCAAGTTTTTCATTATGCGTCGCAATTATAAAAGTTTGCTTGTATTTTCTATTTAACTCAAACATTAAATTATGGAGTATTTCCGCATTTTCACTATCAAGATTTCCCGACGGCTCATCAGCAAGAATTAATTCAGGTGAATTCATCAAAGCTCTCGCAACCGCCACTCTTTGTTGTTCTCCACCCGAAAGCTCCGACGGTTTGTGATGTGCCCTATCCGCAAGTCCAACCTCCTTAAGAAGTTCGTACGCCTTATCCTTAACTTCATCAAAGCTTTTTCCCGCTATCATCGCGGGCATCGCAACATTTTCAATAGCCGTGAATTCAGGTAAAAGATGATGAAATTGAAACACAAAGCCAATTTTTTTATTTCTGAACTTGGCAAGTTCGACATCCGACATTTTAAACACATCAATCCCATCAATATAAACTTTTCCCTCGCTCGGTCTATCAAGGGCGCCGATAATGTGAAGAAGTGTACTCTTACCAGCGCCGGACGCCCCAACTATCGCTATCATCTCACCTCTTCTAACTTCAAAGCTTATTCCTTTTAAAACATGTAGTTTAACACTTTTCCCAAGCCAAAAAATTTTGTGTATATTCTCTGCCCTTAAAATTATCTCGCTCAAATCCCGTCCTTCTAAATTATTATTTCGCAGCAAAAATTTCGCTTAAATCGCACTTCATTATGTTTTCAACAATCCTTTGAGCAAATTCACTTGTTTTTACTTCAGTGGCTCCTTCCATCTGTCGCGCAAAGTCATATGTCACATACTTTTGCTTTATCGTCTCTTGCATCCCATACTCAATCAATTTAGCTGCCTCCTTCCAACCGATATATTCAAACATCATAACACCCGAAAGAATAACCGAACCTGGGTTAACCTTATCAAGCCCAGCATATTTCGGAGCAGTACCATGGGTTGCTTCAAAAACAGCATAGAAATCACTGATATTTCCACCCGGTGCAATCCCAAGCCCTCCAACAAGTGCAGCTGCAGCATCGGATAGATAATCGCCATTAAGATTTGGCGTCGCTATAACATCATATTCAGCGGGTCTTGTGATTAACTGCTGGAACATATTATCGGCTATTCTATCTTTGATGACAATTTTGCTATCCGGTTGCTTACCACCATAATCTTTGTTGAGCTCCTCCTCGGTTATGACATATTCTCTAAACTCTTCAAGCGCAACCTGATATCCCCATTCGCGAAAAGCTCCTTCTGTAAACTTCATTATATTCCCCTTATGAACAAGCGTGACGCTTTTGCGACCATTTTCAATTGCATATTTAATCGCCTTGCGAACAAGTCGCTTCGAGCCAAATTCCGACATCGGCTTAACACCAATTCCAGAATCTCTTCTAACCTTAATCCCATATTCTTTCTCAAGTATATCGATCATCTTCAACGCCTCCGGTGAACCCATCTTCCATTCAATTCCCGCATAAACATCTTCAGTATTTTCTCTGAAAATAACAACATCAACATCTTGCGGTCTTTTCATCGGGCTTGGAACACCTTCGTAATACTTAACGGGCCTAACGCATGCGTAAAGATCGAGAACTTGTCTCAATGTGACATTTAAGCTCCTTATCCCACCGCCAACCGGGGTTGTAAGTGGTCCTTTTATGGCAATTATATGTTCTTTAATTGCTTCAAGCGTATCGTCTGGAAGCCATACTTCACGACCATAAACCTTGTTGGCTTTTTCACCGGCGTAAATTTCAAACCATACAACTTTTCTCTTTCCATCATACGCCTTTTCAACAGCGGCATCGAATACCATTCTTGCTGCCCTCCATATGTCAGGTCCCGTTCCATCACCCTCAATGAATGGAATTATTGGATTGTCAGGAACATTTAGTTTGCCGTCTTTGACCGTTATTTTTTCACCTTCTGAAGGTGGAACTAATTTTTCATACGCCATATTTCATTACCTCCCGCTAAATTATTTGTGTTTTAGGTTCGTTTATTTTTTGCCTTATTAAATTTGCATATTTTTTAAGTTCCTCATCCGTGTATTTCTTAACGACAGGTTTAAACTTCAACCCATCGTTTGAATATCGAGGGATCACATGAAAATGCACATGAAAAATCCTTTGACCCGCGACAAATCCATTGTTTGAAAGAATGTTAAAACCTCCCGGCTTCGGCTCGATCGAACTCATAATTGCCCCAGCAACAATTTTTACCGCGCTCAAAAGATATGAATAAAGTTCCTCCGGCAAAGACAAAAAGTCATCGTAATGTTTCTTCGGGATCACAAGCGCATGCCCAAAGTTGACAGGATTAATATCAAGAATTGAAATGATATGCTCGTTCTCATAAAGAATCTCTGCTTTCTCCGAACCTTCAATAATTTTACAAAATACACAATTTTCTTGAAGCTTCGTTCCCATGAGTCTTTGCGAAAGTAATATGATAAAATTTTTTATCACGATTTAAATTTAATCAAACAGCGAATAAATAACAATTTTGTTTTTGGGACCTACTTAAGTTAAATTTTACAAAAACTTCGCTTGATGAAGCAGCCAAGGGTTAGCGTAATCATACTCAACTGGAACACAAAACACTTCCTTGAAAAATTCCTACCTTCCGTCGTTCAAACAAATTATCAAAATTTAGAGATCATCGTTGCGGACAACGGCTCAACCGATGGAAGTGCTGATTTCGTAAGAGAAAATTTTAAATCTGTAAAACTTATCACCTTCGATAAAAACTATGGCTTCTGCGGAGGTTACAATAGAGCGATCGAATTCGCCAGCGGTGATTATATCGTTTTACTTAATTCAGATGTTGAAGTTACCCCTGAATGGCTTAATCCAATTATAAATTTTATGGAAGAAAACAAAGATGTCTTTGCTTGTCAGCCAAAGATTTTATCTTATTTTGAGAGGAACAAATTTGAATATGCCGGTGCATGCGGTGGCTTCATTGATAAATTTGGATACCCATTTTGCCGTGGCAGAATTTTTTTCTACACAGAGGAAGATATGGGGCAATATGATGAAATAAAACAAGTCTTTTGGGCAACGGGAGCATGTATGGTAATTCGAAGAAATTTACTCCATGAAATTGGCTTCCTCGATGAAGATTTTTTCGCACATATGGAAGAAATAGACCTATGCTGGAGAGCAAACCTTCATGGATATAAAATATTTTGTATCCCGCAAAGCAAGGTTTATCATGTCGGCGGTGGAACTCTCCCAAAAGCAAATCCAAGAAAAACATTTTTAAACCACAGAAACAGCCTGATAATGCTTGAAAAAAACTTAACATTTCCAGATGCGCTTTTAATAATTCCGATAAGATTGTTCCTTGACATCATCTCAGCAATTGTTTATCTTCTCAAAGGAAGCGTTGGGGATTTTTTCGCAGTGCTTAAAGCTCATTTTATTTTCTTGATCGCTCAACCGAAGTGGATAATAAAGAGAATTAGAAACCGAAAAAAGATTAAGAAGAAAAAAATAAACAACAATCTGATTTTTAAAAAAAGCATAGTAATTGAATATTTCATTCTTGGCAAAAAGAAATTCTCTGAATTGAAATTTTAAAAATAGATTCCCCCAAGAATCGTTCTCTTATTTGCACCTGTTACCGAAGTTATGTTCACTGGATTCCCAGCCACTGCCTCATTTGCAAAAACGGCAAAGCAAATCGCCTCCTTCGCCTCAGAAGAAATCCCAAACTCGTCGGTCAATCTGACTGGAACTTGGAAATATTTCTCAAGTGATTTAATCATAAATTTGTTCTTTGCCCCACCACCGCTCACAATTATTTCATCTATTTGCGTATATGGTTTGATGAATGTTTTATAATTTTCAAATATCGCATAAACTGTAAATTCAGTCGCTGTTGCTACTATGTCCTCTGCGGGGAGTGATAATTCTTTACCCCATTTTAGGATTTGATTTACAAATGCGGAGCCAAATTCTTCTCTACCCGTTGATTTCGGCGGTTTTTTCGTAATAAAAGGATGCTCCATCATCTTTCCAAGCAAATCTTCCGAAACTTTCCCGCTTTGCGCGATCTTTCCATCCTCGTCATAATCTTGATTAAAAAATATCTTAACAAGCGCATCGATAACCATATTTCCCGGTCCTGTATCAAAAGCAATCACATCCTCAACATCACAACCTTTTTTCAAAACTGTAAAGTTTGCAATTCCACCAATGTTAAGCACCAACCTATTTAAACTATCCGATGTGAAAATAATATAATCAAAGTAAGGAACAAGCGGGGCTCCTTCCCCACACAAAGCCATATCACCAACCCTGAAATTGCCAACCGTTGGAATACCCGTCAATTTTGCGATAACCCCAGGATCACCGATTTGAAGCGTCCCTTTAACTTTATAGCCAGATATTTCAACCTCACCAGGCAAATGCTGAATTGTTTGACCATGCGAACCGATTAAATCAACATCCGAAACACTAATGCCAAGCTCATCAAGCGTTTTAAAAATTGAGTCGGCATAAATTTGGGCAAGCAGAAAGTTTAATCTACAAATTTCATCAACCTTGCTCGTTTCAGGTTGTGAATTCTTTAAAATTAATTTTTTTAGTCCCTCATCAAATGGAAATGTTTTCCACCCAATAGTTTTAACTTTTGTCTGTCTACCAGCGTTTAAAACTTCAACAACTGCAACATCAACCCCATCTGCAGATGTCCCCGACATTAAACCGACAACTATTTTAGGATTTTTTTCTCTTAACTTTATCAACTTTTCGATCACACTTATATGATTAAATTTGTTTAATATTCAACGAACTCAACTTTAACTTTATTAGGTATCAAGCCTCTCTCAAAACCCAAATCGAGAAACAGTTGCACAGCCTTCCTGCCATCCTCACCATAATCAAGGGTCAACTCATTTACATACATGCCGACGAATTTATCAGCGAGATTATCGTCCATTCCTCTGGCAAATTGTAAAGCATATTTAAGGGCTTCATATCTATTTTCAAGTGCATACTTTACACTCTCATACAAATATCTCGAAACTTTTTTCATCAATTGAATTCCAAGCTCTTTCTTTATTGCGTTCCCGCCTAAAGGAAGTGGCAATCCTGTTTGATCATACCACCATTCCCCAAAGTCAATTAGCTTAACAAGTCCAGAGTTCGAATAAGTCAATTGTCCCTCATGAATTAAAAGTCCAGCGTCGATCTCATCATTTAAAACTGCATCGATAATTTTATCAAACTGAATTACTTTATACTTTACATTAGGCTCAAAAATTTTCAGAATCAAAAAAGCGCTCGTCAAAGTCCCTGGAACCCCAATCGTAAGATCTTTCAAGTCGGACGGAGAAAATTTTTTCTTAGCCACCAGAATTGGACCATATCCAATTCCCATACTTGCACCACATGGCATCAGCATATATTTGTCCGACACATAAGCATATGCATGAAAAGAAATTGCAGTGACATCATAAACACCCTCAAAGGCTTTTCTATTTAAGGTTTCTATATCGCTTAAAATGTTGACAAATTTTAGATCGCCTGTGTCTATTTTATTATTTACAAGAGCGTAAAACATAAAAGCATCGTCTGAATCAGGGCTGTGCGCAACGGTTATTTCCTTCATTCGGTAAAATCTTTACTTTTAAATTAACTCATACTTTTGCAGATGGGCAGAGCTTGTTAATTTTACATATTGAACATTTAGGCTTCCTTGCCTCGCAAACATATCTACCATGCTCCCCAATTAGATGTGAAAAAAGCGTCCATTTACCCTTTGGAACGATCTCCATCAACTCAAACTCAATCTTATCTGGATTACTACTTTTAACAAGCCCAAGCCTAGCAGTTACCCTTTTAAGATGCGTATCAACGATAATTCCATCTTTCCCAAACGCATTTGCAAGGACTGCGTTTGCTGTTTTCCTGCCCACGCCTGGGAGCTCGACAAGTTCCTCAAGTGTATCTGGAACTTGCCCATTATATTTTTCAACTAAAACTTGACAACAGTTTTTAATGGCTTTTGCTTTGTTTTTGTAAAATCCAGTTGGTCTTATCTCCTGCTCAAGCACTTTCAAATCAGCGTTCGCATAATCTTGGGCAGTTTGATATTTTTTAAAGAGATACTCTGTTACCTTATTAACCCTCTCATCGGTGCACTGCGCTGCAAGTATTGTCGCAACAAGAAGCTCAAGCGGATTTGAGAAGTTTAGATGGGTTTTCGCATTAGGATAAAGCTTCTTTAACACATTTATAATTTTGCTAACCCTTTTCTTCTTTTCCTGCAGTGTTTCTTTGGCGAATGGAGATTTTTTTGACATATCTCAGCCTCTAATTGTTTTTAATGTTCATCCTTTAATGCCTCAATCTTTGCATTTTTCATCAACTTAGGATTGAACCTTTCATCATTAATCAGCAACGATTCGACAACCTTGCCTTTAACCAAATGCTCATCTATAATTTTCTCTATATCTTTTTCGCTCACATTACCATACCATATTGCCTCTGGATAGATCACAATGCTTATACCATATTCGCACGCATCAAGGCAACCTGCTGAATTAACTCGAACGATTTTATTTAATCCAAGTTCGGCAATTCTCTTTTTAAATTTATCTCTCAACTCTTCCGAGCCTTTCTGACCGCAAGAACCTTTTGGATGCTCAGGTGGTCGAGTATTTGTGCAGATGAAAATATGTTTTTTAAATCTCACTTTGATTTAAGTTTTATTTTTAATCCTTCTTCAAATCAATTAACAAAACCACATCACCCGATGCAGTGCCTTTACTTGCCAGTGTTTCATCGTTACTATATTCAAATCCACGAGTTAAATTAAAAAGCACAAAGTCATCTACATTCCTTTCACCGTGATAAATCTCATCAACAAACTTTTTGACGATCTCTTTGATCATAACTTCATCATCAACCTCATACCTGTAAATTTCGCCTGAGAAGCCTTTTCCAACTGCAAGAGTTATCCTTGCCATTTCACCAATAAGATGTTGTGATTTTAACATCTCCATAAACTTTGACTGCACATGCAAGCCTTTCGTTTTCGGATAAGCCTTTCCTCTCCGCTAGTCTCATTTCCTCAAAATCTGGGCTTGACAAATTCTCCATTCCATTGAGCACTAAAACACGACAATGTCCACAAGTTCTATCACCATTACAAGATTCGGCAATTGGGATTGAATTTTCTCTTGCCACATCAAAAATTGTTTTACCTTCTTCACACTCTACTTCAATTCCAAGCCCATAAAAATTTATTAAGGGCATAAACTTTGCTGATTTTTTAACCAATTTACTCAAAAAGAAAAAATAATCAAAGACTTTTCTTCACTGCGGTGATCGCAACATAACCCATCCACTTATCCCCACCTTGTTCAAGAAAAACACTCACCTCATGCTTGAACCTCTTAACCTCTTTAAACTCATTCTTCGAGAAGCGTCTCTCTTTCAATGAACTCTCGATGATCTTTTTAAACTCTGAATAATAACGCACGAGCTCATTGCTTATATCCTGAACGAAAGTTGGTTCTAATCCACAACTTTTGAAAATTTTTAACTTTTCCTCAAGTGTCTCAATTGCTCCACCTTCCACATGCCATGCCTCACGCACATAAGTTGGCACAGGGGATTTCTTCCAATAAAAGTCAGCCACACCAATAAACGAACCATCTTTCAAAACTCTGTAAAATTCCTTCAATATCTGAGTTTTCTTATACTGCGACAAAATCCCCTCTGATATTATCAAATCAAATGTTTTATCTTCAAAATCAAGAGTAATTGGACTCATAACTTTAACTTTTACCTTTTCTTCAAGCCCCGCCATTGCAACCTCGCTTTTCGCAGAAATAACTATGTGCGGAAGCTCATGCACCCCGTAAACACTGCATTTAAAATTTTTCGCAATGTAAGTGAGACTGTCTCGCAAATTTACACTTGCAACCAGAACATTCATTCCCTCTTTGATTTCAAGCTTTGAACAAATGAATTTTGTTGAGCTTGTCCCCCCAAGCGTCGGTATCTTGATTTGTTTTTCAGATTTCATTTTGAAGGTGAGCTTCAGGTTTTCATATAACTTTCAGATTTGCATATTTCAGAAGGAGTAATTTTCGACCATACTCTTTAAAATCAACCATCACACGAATACCATCACCACTCCCTGATATATCTACCACAACCCCAAGTCCAAAAACTTCATGCTTGACAAGTGAACCTACACCAATATTTTTTGGTTGAAACATAGGGCTTGAAATTTTAACTTCGCGAACTCTTTCCTTTTTATCCTCCCTTGAACTATAATAAGAAACAAGCTCAGGTGGAATTTCATCAAGAAACCTTGACCTTTTTTGAACAAAAACATTTCCAGCCCTCATTCTCTCCTTGGCATAGGAAAGGTAAAGTTTCCTCATCGCACGCGTCATTCCAACATAGAAAAGGCGTCGCTCTTCTTCAAGCTCTTTTAAATTATAAATAGAACTTGCAATTGGGAAAAGTCCCTCTTCAAGCCCCGTAATAAATACGACTGGAAATTCAAGCCCCTTTGCACTGTGCAATGTCATTAAAGTTATCGCATCTCTTTTATTCTCCCATGTATCAATCTCAGCTATTAAAGAAACTTGCTCAAGAAATTTTTCAAGTCCGCCATCCTCGGGGTTCTCATTGGAAAATTCAGTTATAGCTGATAAAAGTTCTTCTATATTTTCAATCCTTTGCTGTGCTTCTGGCGTGCCCTCCTGCTTATAAAACCTTATGAGCCCAAGGTCATCAACGAGCGCACGAGCAAGCTCCCCAGCGCTTATCTTATCCTTCAGATCAATATATTTTTGAATCAAAGTACAAAAATTAAAAATGTTTTTCCGCGCCTTTTCAGTCAATCCTGGAATCGTATGTGACCTGCACATAGCTTCAAACAGCGACAAACCCTTAACATTTGCAAATGCTTTCACACGCTCTATCGTAACATCACCTATGCCACGATTTGGGAAATTAACTATCCTAAGCAAGCTTTCATCATCTCTTGGATTAACTATAAGCCTAAAATAGGCGAGCAAATCTTTAATCTCTTTTCGCTTGTAGAAAGCAACGCTACCAACGATTGTATAAGGAAATCCTTGGCGACGGAGTTCGTCTTCAAATAATCTTGATTGCGCATTTGTTCTGTAAAGAATTACAAAATCGCGAAGGTTATATTTGTTCCTGCGAATTTCCTCTTTGATGAAATGAACGACTTTTTCTGCTTCATCTCTGTCATTTCTACATTCAAGCACAACGATTGGTTCGCCTTCGCTATTCTCAGTCCATAGGTTTTTAAATATCTGTTCGGTGTTGTTTTTTATAACCGAATCAGCGGCACGAAGAATTTTTTTTGTTGAGCGATAATTTTGTTCAAGTTTAAAAATCTTACAATCGGGGAAATCATTTTTAAAATCAAGCATATTTCTTATCTCAGCCCCACGCCATGAATATATGCTTTGCGCATCATCCCCAATCACACAAAGGTTTCTATGCTTTGCCGAAAGCATTCGCAACAAAATATATTGAACACGATTCGTATCTTGATATTCATCAACGAGTATATACTTAAACTTCGTTTGATATTTCTCAAGTACATCTGGATACCTCTCGAAAAGCTCAACTGATTTGATAAGAAGGTCATCAAAATCCATTGCGTTCCTCTGGAAAAGGGCGGATTGATAAGCCTTATAAATCTGTGCAATTTTAACATCAAACGAATTTTCAGCAAGTGCGGAGAATACCTCCGGGCTGACAAAAGCATTTTTTATATTGCTTATTTTCGCCTGAGCAAGAGATGGATTTATCGTATCCTCAGGAAAGTTGAGTTCTTTAATTATACTTTTTATCAAACTTAAACTATCATCTTGATCATAAATCGTAAAACTCCTCGTATAGCCAAGCCTTTCAGCTTCCTGTCTTAAAATCTTCGCAAATACAGAATGAAAAGTTCCCATCACAACATTCTTAGCGATATCCCCAACAAGTTGAACGGCGCGTTCCTTCATTTCGTTAGCTGCCTTATTCGTAAAGGTGAGAGCAAGTATCTCCCATGGTCTAACGCCAAGCGATAAAAGATATGCAATTTTATAGGTTAAAACTCTCGTTTTCCCGCTTCCAGGTCCAGCAAGTATCAAGATAGGTCCATCTATACATTTTACAGCTTCCCTTTGCGCCTTGTTAAGATCTTTCAAAAAATCCCTCATTTTAAAAATTTTCATTACTTCAAAAATTCTCTCACTTCTTTTGCAATACCTTCAGGATCAAGCCCATATTTCTCATAAAGCTCTTTCGGACTGCCCGATTCGCCAAATTTCTTTATTCCAATCCTTTTGACTTTAACTGGATAATTCTCCGCCAAAACCTCCATCACAGCTGAACCAAGCCCACCAACAATATTGTGATCTTCAACGGTGACTATTTTCCCAGTTTCAACTGCACACTTTATTATAAGCTCTTCATCTATTGGTTTAATTGTGTGTATATTCACAACGCGTGCGCTTATCCCATCCTTTTCAAGTTTTTCCCCAGCAAGCAAAGAGTTAAACACAACTCCACCAGTTGCAAAAATGGTCACATCTTTCCCATCTTTTAAAATTACTCCCTTCCCAAATTGAAATTTGTAATCAGGTGGATTGACATCTTCAAGTGGTTGCCTTGTTAATCGTAAAAACACAGGTCCTTGATGCAGAGCGATATATTCAACAGCTTGCTTTGTTTCAATATCATCACACGGCTGAATGACCGAAAAATTCGGTAACGCTCTCATAAGTGCGATATCCTCAAGTCCCATTTGACTGTAACCATCTTCCCCAATTCCAATCCCAGCGTGAGTACCAACAAGTTTGACATTTGCATTCGTATAAGCAACCGACATTCTTATCGTTTCATATCTGCCTATCAAAAAACATGCGAAACTACATGCGAATGGAATTTTACCAGCTAAGGCAAGCCCAGCAGCCGTCCCTATCATATTTTGTTCCGCAATTCCCATTTCGAAGAATCTATCTGGAAACTTCTTCGCAAACTTTATTGACATTGTTGATTTTGAAAGGTCAGCATCAAGGACAACTATATCACGAATTTTTTCTCCAAGTTCCTCAAGTGCTTCTCCGAATGAAACACGCGTTGCTTTAGCTGGCATTATTTTACCTCCGCCTTTTGTGATAAAAGTTCGTTAAGCTCTTCCTCGAGTTCCTTCAAAGCGAGTTTTGTCTCCTCGTCATTTGGCGCTTTACCATGCCACTCATGATTATCTTCCATAAATGAAACACCCTTACCTTTAACTGTGTGCGCAATTATGAAAGTTGGTTTTCCCTTTACGAGTTCAGCTTCATCAAGGGCAGATAAAATTTGTTCAAAATCATGTCCGTCGATTTCAATCACATTCCAATTAAAAGCCCTCAATTTATCCGCAAGTGGTTCAATGTTCATAACATCCTTAACATAACCATCAATTTGACCTTTGTTGTAATCGACAATCGCACAAAGATTATCAAGCTTAAATTTCGGTGCAGACATTATCGCCTCCCACACTTGACCTTCTTGCATCTCCCCATCGCCGAGCAAACAATAAACGCGATATTTTTTGCCATCAATTTTTCCTGCAAGAGCTATCCCTTGAGCAATTGATAAACCCTGCCCCAAAGAACCAGTTGACGCTTCAACATAAGGTAAATCAAGTCGCGATGGATGCCCCTGTAATCGCGAATTTATTTTTCTTAAAGTAAAAAGTTCTTCATAAGGTATAACCCCTCTATGTGCTAAAACCGCATAAAGAGCAGGAACGCCATGACCTTTGGATAATATGAATCGATCCCTGTCTGGTGAAAGTGCATTTTCAGGTGTCCTCTTTATTTTCTCCCAAAATAAAGCAACAAGGATTTCAACGCACGAAAGAGAACCACCAGGATGACCTGAACCAGCTTTGTTTAACATTTTTATTATGTCTATTCGTATTTTCGTCGCTATAACCTTTAGATCAATGAGTGAATTCTGCATTCATCATTCCCTATTATTTTGAATTCAAAATTCAGCACCGAAAAATATAAAAATTTTGGTTATAAAAAACAATTGCAATTTTATTAACACTTTAACCCCCAAATGCAACAATAAAAAATAAAAAATCTGCGGGCTGGGACACCCACAGATTTTTTTATCTTCTTGATTTATAAGTTGAGGTGGGCTGAGTTTGTCTTTGGTGTGAATCTGGTTTTGGAATCAAAGATTTTCTACTTAAAGTAAATCTCCCCATATCATCGATTGTCAATATCTGAACTTCAATTTCATCTCCAACTTTTAAAACATCAGAAACCTTCTCAATCCTCTTGTGATCGATCTCTGAGATATGGAGCAGTCCAATTTTACCAGGCAAAATTTCAACGAAAGCACCGAAATCAACAATTTTGCGCACAATTCCCTTATAAATTTTTCCAACTTCGGGAACCTCAGCAAGTTGTTCAACCATCTGCTTTGCTTTTTCACATGCTTCTTTACTCGGACCACTTATCCAAACCAAACCATCATTCTCAATAAAGACTTCAGCGCCGAATTCTTGTTTCATCATTTTAACATTCTTCCCAGCTGGACCGATAACCCAACCAATCATTTCAACTGGAATCCTTGTAGTCATAAGCCTGGGCGCATAGGGAGAAATCTCAGGGCGCGGTTTTGGGATTGTCTTCTCAAGTATATCAAGAATTTTCATCCTTGCCTCTCGTGCCTGCTCAAGCGCTCGTTCGAAAATTTCATAGCTTATACCACTTATCTTTATATCCATTTGAAATGCTGTTATCCCATCACGAGTTCCAGCAACTTTGAAATCCATATCCCCAAGCTTATCCTCATTGCCGAGTATATCCGTTAAAATTGCAACCTCATCGCCCTCCTTAACTAAACCCATTGCAATTCCAGCAACATGCTTTTTAAGCGGGATCCCACCATCCATCAAGGCAAGTGTTCCAGAACAAACGGTCGCCATTGAAGATGAACCGTTCGACTCAAGTATATCAGAAACAACCCTTATGGTGTAAGGGAATTCTTCCTCAGACGGTATCAAATTCTTTAAAGCCCTTTCAGCAAGATTCCCATGGCCAATTTCCCTTCTACTTGGACCGCGAAACGGAGCTACCTCACCCACTGAAAACGGTGGGAAGTTATAATGAAGCATAAATCTTTTTGTATACTCAGGCAATAATGTATCGATTAACTGTTCATCCATTTTTGTCCCAAGCGTAACGGTCGCAAGCGATTGTGTTTCACCCCTTGTGAATAATGCTGAACCATGAGTCCTCGGCAGAACTCCAACTTCTGCAGTTATTGGCCTTATGTCATTTAAACCTCGCCCGTCGATTCGCCTACCTTCACGCAAAACCATATACCTCATATCAACTCGCTCAATTTCCTCAATAACTTGCTTTACCCAGAACTCGAAACTTGGATAAAGCGCTATCAATGGTATAGTATTCCCAGACTCATCCTGAACCATCTCGGATGAATATCTCTGCTTTAAAGATTCTATCGTCTCCTTTACAATTGTTTCCATCCTTTCCGCCCGTTCAAGCTTCTTTAAAGGTGTTCTGTTAAGTTCTTTTATCTTCGCCTCAGCTATCTCTTTAACATCGTTTATGATTCTCTCTGGTATTTCCTCCTTTACTACTTCCCTCTTTGGCTTACCAACTTCCTTGGCAATCTCAATTTGAACCTCGCAAATCTTCTTTATGTATTCGTGCGCAAATTTTATCGCCTCAACCATATCTTTCTCTGATATCTCTTTCGCTTCACCTTCAACCATCACAATTGAATCAATTGTTCCAGCCACAACAAGATCAATATCGCTTTTCTCAAGCTGTGGGATTGTTGGATTTATAACAAACTGCCCGTCAATTCGTCCAACTCTAACCTCAGCAATTGGTCCATTCCATGGAATATCAGAGATCATCAAAGCAGCTGAACTTGCAATTCCTCCAATAATATCTGGATCATTTTCAAGGTCAAAAGAAAAAACCGTCACCGTCACTTGAGTTTCACTTCTGAATTCCTTTGGGAATAGGGGTCTTAAAGCCCTGTCAATCAATCTTGCCGATAAAATTTCTTTCTCCGTCGGTTTTCCCTCTCTCTTTTCAAATCCACCGGGAATTTTTCCTGCTGCAGATGTCTTTTCCCTATACTCAACCGAAAGGGGCATAAAATCAATATCTTTCTTTTGCTCCTCCGATGCAACTGCAGTAGCTAAAACCATAGTATCCGCGTATCTTACCATCACGGCGCCATCAGCTTGCTTCGCATATTTTCCTATCTCAAATGAGAGAATGCGTCCACCAATTTCAATTTCTTTCTTTAAATAACTCATAATCTCGCCACCATCCTTTGATTTCTTTTATTTTCTTAAATTAAGTTCCTCAAGAATTTGCTTATACCTTTCATAGTTTGTTCTTTCAAGATACCTTAACAAGCGTCTTCTCTTACCTATCATTTTAATCAAGCCCATCCTCGAATGCTTATCCTTCGGATGCTTTTCAAAATGTTCAGCAAGCTGATTGATCCTAGCTGTAAGAATCGCAATTTGAACTTCTGGGGAACCAGTGTCCTTTTCATGTTTACCATACTTCCTGACAAGTTCTCTTTTCTGTTCGCTTGTCAATGGCATATCTCCTTTTTATTTTTGTTTTTCAAAGTTAAATCAGAATATCACTGAAAACTCCTTTTCAATTAATTTAACTGCGTCCTTTTTGTCTCTCTCAATTTGCTCAACCAATTCCCTTGGAGTCGGGAATTTCATTTCATCCCTCAGCCTGTCTATAAACTCAACTTTTATATGTTTGAAATAAATCTCCTCATCAAAGTCAAATATATTTACCTCTGCAACTCTTTCGCTATCTAACTCAAAAGTCGGTCTGTAACCTATATTCATAAGCCCAAAATAATGTTTTCTATCTATCGTAACTCTTACAACATAAACTCCATTTTTCGGCATAAGCTTTCTTAACGATATCGGCTCAATGTTCGCTGTAGGGATGCCGAGTTCTTTGCCACGACCACTTCCTTTGACGACAACTCCATTTATAAAATAATACCGCCCAAGCAACTTAGATGCAAGTCTAACGTTCCCTTCGTTCAAAATTGACCTTATTTTCGAACTGCTAACTGGATTATTTTCAACAAGAAGCTGTGGAATTAACTCAACCTCAAACCCATACTTTTCCCCAAACCCTTTAAGCTTTTCAGGATTACCTTCCCTATTTTTACCAAAAGCGTGATTATATCCAACAATGACTTTCCTCAATCCTATCCTCCCAAGCATTATTTCTTTGCAGAACTCTTCAGCAGTTATATTTGAGAATTCAGGCGTAAAATTTACAACAAAAATAATGTCAAGATCATAATCACTCAAAAGCTCAATCCTTTCGTCAATCGTCGTTAAGATATAAAATTTTTCATTTGGATGTAAAACTTCTTGCGGATGCGGGTCAAATGTTACAAGAACCGTCCTCGCTCCCGTTTTAAGCTTTTCTTCTTTCATCCTTCTCAAAATTTCCTGATGGGCGATATGAACCCCATCAAATACACCGACTGTAACAATTGAATTGGGGTCCTTGACAATTTTATTTATGTTTCTCACCACCTCCATCCGTTCCTTGCGATGAAATTTTCTTAAGTTCCTCGATCGTTAAAGCATCTTCAAGTTTATACTCACCGATCCTCGTCCTGACGAGAGATTTTAAATAAGCTCCACACCCTAAACTTTCTCCAAAATCATAAACAAGACTTCTGACATAAGTTCCCTTTGAACATCTCACTCTAAAGCGAACTTCGGGAAGATTAACCTCCAAAATTTGAAAATCATAGATCTTAACTTTCCTCGGCTTCCTCTCCACAGTGATTCCCTTTCTCGCAAGACTATATAACGGTTTACCTTTATACTTCACTGCAGAATACATTGGTGGAACTTGTTCAATCTCCCCGATGAAACGCTTTACATTTTCTCTAATCACTTCCTCAGTTATACCATTAAGATTTCGTCTTTCAACTATTTCAGTCTCAGGATCATAACTAATCGTAACAGCGCCAAGCTCCATAACACCTTCATATTCTTTATCAAGTTCTGCTATCTTAGACAGCTCTTTTGTTTTCTTTCCAGTTGCAACTATCAATAAACCAGTTGCAAAAGGGTCAAGAGTTCCCCCGTGGCCTGCCTTTTTTACCTTAAACCATCTTTTGATTTTATCAACAACTCTATAAGATGTCCATCCAGACGGTTTATTCACAAGAATTATTTCACCCTCCCTTATCTTCTGAGCCAACCTCGTCACTTCTATTATTCTTTTCCCTATTTTCAATTTGTTTTAAAAGAGCATTAATTCTATCCACATGCTCAAGCGTATCATCAAGATAAAATTCTATTTCAGGAACAAATCTTAATCTTAACCTCGACCCAAGCCGTTGTCTTATGTTTTTCTTAAAAGATTCAATCTTCCTTATCGTGTTTTGTTGGATCACCTTATCCCCGTAAATGCTTATATAAATTTTTGCATACCTTAAATCGGGACTCATCCTCACATTCGTAACCGTCCAGAATCCAACGCTTTCATGTTCAAGAATCTTGGAAATTATATCAGATATCTCCTCCTTGATAAGTGAAGCAACCCTCTCTGCTCTTATGCTGTTCATTCTCAAACCTCATTTTAAGTTCAGAAATCTACGACCCTTTCACCTCTTCAAGTTTTCTTTTGATCTCAAGTATATTATAAGCTTCTATTACATCGCCAACTTTTATATCGTTATAATTTTCAAGCGCAACACCGCACTCAAGCCCTGCTTCAACTTCCTTTACATCATCTTTAAATCTTTTAAGCGAAGCAATTTTACCATCATAAATCACAATTCCATTTCTTATAAGTCGGGCACGGGCGCTTCTTAAAATTTTACCTTCGGTTACAAAACAACCTGCAACCGTCCCAACTTTTGAAATCTTGAACACCTCTCTAACCTCTGCTGTGCCAAGAAATTCTTCTCGCCTTTCTGGCTCAAGCATTCCCTCAAGAGCTTTCTTAACATCCTCAATCACATTATAGATTATATTGTAAAGCCGTATTTCAACATTTTCGCTCTCTGCGAGCTTTTTAGCTCCAGATGTTGGTCTGACATTGAAACCAATTATAATCGCTCCAGACGCCTGAGCAAGCAAGACATCGGATTCGCTTATAGCTCCAACAGCCCTATGAATAATTCTAACTTTAACCTCTTCAGTTGAAAGTTTCATCAATGAGTCAGACAAAGCTTCTACAGATCCATTAACATCTGCTTTAATTATAATTGGCAACTCCTTAACTTTCCCTTCTTTAATCTGTTCAGATAACTTATTTAATGATACAGCTCTCAACTGTCTAAATGTCTGTTCCCGCTTCAACTGAGCTCTTCTATTTGCAATTTCTCTTGCTCTCTTCTCATCTTCAACCACTATAAATGAATCACCTGCTTCAGGCAATTGATCAAACCCTATAACTTGGACAGGTGTTGATGGTTTAGCTATCTCAACTCTATTCCCTCTTTCGTCAAACATAGCTCTTACCCTTCCAAATGTAGTTCCAGCAACAAAGGGGTCACCGATTTTCAAAGTTCCAGTTTGAACAAGAACAGTTCCAACGGGACCACGTCCTTTATCAAGTTTTGATTCAATTACCACACCACGAGCTCTCTTTTTGGGATTCGCCTTAAGCTCCATTAATTCCGCCTCTAACAAAATCTTCTCAAGAAGCAAATCTACATTCTTCCCGTATTTCGCGGAGATTTCAACACACTGGTACTTACCACCCCAATCTTCAACCAAAATTCCTCTTTCGGCAAGTTGCTGTTTTATTTTATCTGGGTTTGCTCCTGGTTTATCAATCTTATTTATCGCAACAATTATAGGAACATTCGCAGCAAGGGCGTGGTTTATCGCTTCAACGGTCTGGGGCATTACAGCGTCATCTGCTGCGACAACGAGAACAACGATATCTGTAACCTGCGCACCTCGAGCCCGCATAGCAGTAAATGCTTCATGTCCTGGAGTATCGATAAATGTAATTTGTTTACCATTTGGAAGTGTTACCTGATACGCACCTATATGCTGTGTTATACCACCAGCTTCACCAGCTACTATATTGCTTTGCCTTATGTAATCAAGAAGAGTTGTTTTACCATGATCGACATGTCCCATGATAGTCACAACTGGCGGTCTCGGCTCAAGATCTTCGGGGTGATCTGGCTCCTCTTCAATTATATCTTCGAGATATTCCTCAGCCCTTTCAACTTCAAAACCGTAATCACTTGCAATTAGAGTTATCGTATCAAAATCAAGTCGCTGATTTATTGAAACAACAAGACCTAGATTAAGACACTTCTTAATTATCTCACTTGCTGAAACCCCGATGATATTTGCAAGTTCATTAACTGTGATAAATTCGGCAACTTTTATCTTCCTCTTTTCCCTTTCGATTTGCTCTACCTTTTTCTCTTCCTTCTCCTGTCTTTCCTTCTTCTTTCTCTTTTTAATTATCTCCCTTATATCTGGACCAGAATCCTCCATCTCAGCAAGCGTTTGATCAATATTACGTAAAATCTCAGCCTCATCAATTTCAATTCTACTTTTTTTCCTCTTTAACGGCTTCTTTATTTCAAAATCGTCTATTTCAACGATTTTCCTTTTCTTTTCTTCTTTTTCCTTTATTTGTTTTCTCTTTCGTGTCTCTTCTTTTATCGCCTCTACCTCAGGGGCATGGATAACATCGCTAACCGTTGTCTCTTCCTTGACTGGCTTTTCCTCTCTGAATTCCTTGCGCCTTTTACCCCTTCTTCTTTCCCTTCTTCTATCCCTTTCTCTTTCCGCTTCAAACCTCTTCCTTCTATCATCCTTCCTAAATTCCTTCCTCTCCTCTACCTTGACATAAACCATTCCTGTGGCTTTTTCAGAACCAACTGGTTCCGCCTGTTTTTCTTCGGGTTTAGCGGGTGCTTCTTTTAACTCAGCTGTTTCACCTTTGGCTTCAGCATGTTCTTCTATAACGGTTTCAGCCTGCTTTTGTGCAAGTTCTTCAACTTGCTCAACCTTATCCTTCGTTTCATCCTTTGCCTCTTTAATTTCACTTACAGCAATCTCCGCTGATTTTTCCTCCGCTGTTACAGGCTCCGAACCTTGTACTGCCACTTCCTCGGCAGGCTGGACAAATTCGGGCTTTGGCTCCTCCGCTTCGATCTTAACAACTTGTGTTGGTTCAACCTCTTTCTGTTCAGCGGGTAACTTTGTCTCAATTTCCTCAACAACGGTACGCGGTTCAACTTTCGCAGGTTTAACTTCTCTTGCTTCTTTCTCTCTTTTTCTCTTTTGACGCTCTGCTTGCTCTCGCTCGTGTTTGTAGTGTTTATTTATTATCTCAAGCATTTTATCATCAACGGGCGACATATAGCCCTTCACATCAAAACCTTGCTTTTGTAGGAAACTAACAAGTTCATCAGACGATATATTAAGCTCTTTCGCTATTTGATATATTCTCTTAGGCATGTCTTTTACGTTTATTTAAAAGTTATCTTGAAGCTTTTCTTATTATGTTTCTTAACCTTTTGATCTTTTTATCATCAACACCCGGCACCCCGGAAAGAATTGATTTTATGTTCTCATCCGAAAGCGCAAGGTAATCTCTATTTGTTTCGATTCCAGCGTCCTTAAGTCGCTGATAAATTTCCTCTCCAATTTGATCTTTCAAATCAAATAAACGAATAATTTTCTGAACATCCTTCTTCTCTCCTTCAGTTGAAAGTATTTCAATATCGTACTTTGTTAGTTCAGAAGCAAGCCGAACATTTATACCATCATCACCTATAGCAGATGCAACTTCCTCTGGGGGAACATAAGCTATCGCTTTTCTTTCCTTACTGTCAATTTCAATCCACTTTGGCTTTGCCGGCTGTAAAGCCCTTGCAACGAAAAGTGCTGGGTCATCAGTGTAAGCAATTACATCTATATTCTCATTGTTAAGTTCCTTTACTATTGAATGAATTCTCACCCCTTTCATCCCAACGCATGCACCAACTGGATCAACCCTTTCATCGGTCGATGCTACCGCAATCTTTGACTTTTTACCTGCCTCTCGCGCAACCCCCTTTATGACAACCACACCGTCATAAACTTCGGGTATTTCAAGTTCAAATAACTTGACAAGAAATTGCGGATCAGCTCTTGAAACTATGATTCTCGGGCCTCCACCCCTTCGCTCATCTTTCGGGCTCGGTGGTTTAACTTCCTTTACCAAAACTCTCAAACTTTCATTTTTTCTATATCTTTCATTTGGTATCATTTCGCTACGTGGTAAAATCATTTCATTTTTATTATGCATCAAGAGAACCAACTCCGGCTTATTATCCTTGCCCATGTAAACTTGATAAACTTCACCTATCAAAATTTCTCCTATATATGATTCATACTCCTTCATAATCGAATCCCTTTCATATTCGCTCAACCTTTGTATAAACAACTGCTTCGCTTGCGATACCAAGCGCAATCCAAAATCTTTCAATTCAACCTTCTCAACATACTTTTCCCCAAGTTCAAGTGTAGGGTCAACCTCACGTGCTTTCTCAAGCGCAATTTCCCTTGTTGGGTCCTTCACCACTTCAACTATATCCTTCAAAAGGTAAATCTCAATATCACCTCGCTCCAAATTCACAATTATATCAAACTCGGAATCCTCACCGTATTTCTTTCTGACAAGAGTCTTGAACACATCCTCAAGGATAAATGCAATTTTGTCCTTCTCAATTTTCTTCTCCTTTGCAAGCTGTGTAAATGCTTCAACTATTTCACGATTCATAATTTTAATCTTCTAATTTAATTTTACCAGACAATTTCAGTTTTGGCTTCAAGAATTTGTTCATATTTTAAAATAAGAAAATCATCATCAACTTTTAACTCAATTGCTTCCTCCCCGGCTGAAATAAGCTTGCCAAAAACCTCTCGCACTTGATTCGATGGAGCATCAACATACTTTACACGAAGAAATCTTCCAACATTTGTGAAATATTGCCTTTTAACTTTAAATGGATTTCCAACCCCGGGAGATGAAACCTCGAGTCTATAACTCCCAGGTATAGGGTCATAAAAATCAAGAGCATCGGAAATTTGCTTGCTTATCTCCTCACACTTTTTCACCGTTATTCCATCATCCGTGTCAACTAAAACCTCAACAATCAACCTCTTCCCTACTCCCTTTAAGTTAATATCGACCAAGTAGGCACCTGAATTTTCCACAATTGGCAATATTATTTCTCTAAGCCTGCTTTTAACTTCTTCAATATCCATCATAAATCAAAAAAAATAGTGGGTCTTAAGCCCACTATGGAGGTTAAGTTTTTTTAAAATATAAAAAAAACCGCCACAATTTCCAAATTAATACCTAATTTGCGCTAAATTACCCGAACTTAAAATTGCTTTATTTAAACCGAAAACTTAAAATTGAAACATATAAATTTCAAATCTCGTCTGTAAAAACAAAAATAAAATTTGAGGTAAGAATGAAAAAGTTAGCAATTTTAACGCTTCTTACATCAATATTTATCACGTCTTGGGTTTTCCCTTCTCAGCAAGATAACTATTGGCAACAGCATGTCCATTATAAGATTAAAGCCAAACTCGACCCAGATAATAACATAATTACAGGCTCAGAAACCCTAATCTATACAAATAACTCACCAGACGAGCTCGATAAGGTTTATTTTAGGCTATACTGGAACCTTTTTAAACAAAATAGTCACGGCTGGAAATATGCAGAAAAAAGAAAGATGTACACTAGACTCAAAAAAGACTATAAAGGTGTCCAATTGAAAAAGTTTTCAATTATTTCACAAGGAAACGAGATACCCCTTGACTACAAAATCGACGATACAATCCTTGAAGCAAAGCTACCCCAGGTTTTAAAATCAGGGGAAAGCATAACCTTTAAAATTGAATGGGAAGCAGAAGTGCCCCCAGGACCAGGGATGAGAACGGGCGTCAGCAACCGATGCTTTGACATCGCACAGTGGTACCCACAAATCTCGGTTTATGATAAATATGGCTGGCACAAAGACCAATATATAGGCACTGGAGAATTCCACAATGACTTTGGAGATTTTGAAGTTGAACTCGAAATCCCCAGAAGTTTTATAGTTGCATACAGTGGCGAACTTTTAAACCCTGCTGAGGTCTTACCAGATTCAGTCATTCAAAAACTTGAAGAGGCAAAAAATAATCCAGAAAAAATCTATCGCATTGCTGATTTCTCTGAGAGAAAAATAACTGATGAGGACAAAACTACTTATATAACTTGGAAATTCATCGCCAAAAATGTTCGTGATTTTGCTTTTAGCGCATACGAAAAATATATTTGGGATGCTGTGTTTTGGAAAAATGAGGAACATCCCTACGGTGGTGTTATGATCCACGCCTTATACTTTAAAGGTAACCAAGCGCATTGGAAAGATGAAGCCGTTAAATTTGGTTTGCACGCAATTAAATTCTTCAGCGAAAACTTCGGTCTCTATGTTTACCCAAACGCATTCATCATGTCAAGCTATGCCGTTGGTGGTGGGATGGAATATCCTGGGATCGTTTTCATTGGCTATAACATAACAAATTCACCTTATAGAGGGTTATTTGGGGTCATAGTTCATGAGCTTGGGCATCAATGGTATCCAATGATGATAAGCAACAACGAAACTGAATTTGCATTTATGGACGAAGGATTTAATACATTCATAACTACGCTTGCATTTGAAGCATATTACGGGAGAAAAAATAATTTACTCGACACAACGAAATGGTTCATTCGCTCCGCTGGAGTTTCAACTGACGAAAGAGAGAACAATCAACGCCAATACCTTCTACTTGCTGTAACAGGTTATGAAGAACCCATAGCTACACATGCAGATCACTGGCTTGAAAACTATCCAGCTACTACCGCATTCTACCCGAAGACAGCAACCGTTATGTTTATGCTTCAATATGTGCTTGGCGATTCAACCTTTTCAAAATTGATGAAAGAATATTACAACCGATGGAAATTTAAACATCCTTATCCTGAAGATTTTTACAATCTCGCAATGGAAGTAAGTGGAAACAAAGATTTAAGATGGTTCTTCGACCAATGGTTTCATAGGACATACACTTGCGATTACGGAATAAAGTCAATGAAATCCAAACAAATCCAAAAAGATGGAAAAGAAGTTTACGAGACCACGATAAAAGTCATTAGAAAAGGCAGAGCAGTTATGCCAATTGATATCGCAATAAAAATGAAAAATGGAGAAATTACGACTGTAAATCTTCCCGTTGATATTTGGCTAAATGATGAATGGGAAAATGAAATCAAAATCGAATTACCTTCAAAGCCCGTTTCAGCCGAAATTAATCCTGATTTGAGAATAGCTGATGTAAATCGCTTGAACAATACATATCCATTTCCAAAGGTTAAAATCTCAATCGACAATACTATCCCTTTATCTCAAATCATCGCTCCACTTGACGCATATTGGTTGAGATTAAGACCCTCTATTTGGTATAATATTCCCGATGGTTTTAAAATTGGTTTAAAACTTAACGGATCTTATCTCGATGATGTCATCTCTAACAAACTTTGGATTCTCTACAGTGTGAGGACGAATAACCTTGACTTTTATTTAAACAATAATCGAAGAATTCCATTTGAAATAAGTAAAAATACATTTACAGAGTTCGAACTTTTCAAAATTGAAGGAAGATATGGTGGTGGCTTTGGACTCAGAAAGCGGTTTTCAAAAACCTTAACAATTCCACCCTTTCATAACTTGACACTTAAAGTTCAACTCTTCAAATCAATCAACAATAACTATGTAGATCCAATTTATAAATGGGATGATGGTAGGTTGACGAGATTAATTTTGGGATATACATACTTTAATTACAGTGAAATCTTGCAAACAAAATTTTCACTTTCATTTGAATCATCGACGATGTTAAGCAACTTTAACTATTCAAAAGTTTATTCAGAAATTGTTCAAAAACTTCAGCTTGGTTCTGGATACACGATTTCACTTAGATTATTTGGTGGATATGGCAATGGAAGCATACCAAATCAAACGAAATTCTTCATTGCAACTTCATCGCCGATAGAACAGTTATATGTGCCAATTTATAGAAGTAAAATTTTCCCAGCGGATTTTAGAAAGCATGTCGAGCCATTTGGAGGTGCTGGATTGCGTGGGTATCTGGATCAAAACATCTCTGATGATAGAGTTTATTCAGCAAACCTTGAAATAAACTTCTCCTCGCTCTTACCTTTTATGAGAACTTTGCCAATCATCGGAAATATTTTTAAAACGACAATCTTTTTCGATGCAGGTAAAATTTGGAGTCAAAATGAAAGAACAAGTTTCAAAAATATCAAGTATGACTTAGGTTTCGGCATAAAAACGGATTTGATTAAACAAATGTCATCTATAACGAATATCTTTTCAGAGATTGGCTTAAACACAATAAGAGTGGATTTCCCGATTTATGTGAGTCATCCTTTGAATGGAGAGAAAAGAGCAAAGTTTAGATGGGTTATCGGATTTGATATAGGATTTTAAAAAATGATTAAGTGCCCGCCCTTAAAAATAAGGGCGGGCAGTTTAATTAAGTTGTCACTGGCTTAGCTTTTATAACCTTGTTCAGCATATAACCAACAGTAATCAAACCCGCAATGAAGACAATTCCAAAAACAATAAGCACTGAAATCTGGGGTTGAACCTCGAATTGCTCTGGCTTGAAATAATCACTCAAATAAGCATCCCTTAAAATATCTCTCATTACAGCCATCCCAACAATTGTCAAGAAAAGCAAAACAATGCCAAATATCGAAAGCGGTCTCGGATTTTGAGCGTTGAAAGAAAGCAAAATAAGAATTAAACTAACAAGCGAAAGCAATACAGAGATACCAAAAACAGCGGTCGCCACTCCATTTCCACCCATAAAAATCATCATTAGATCTTTTTTAAGAGCAAGCAAAAACCATATTCCAGTTGCATATTGAACAACAGTACCAATTACAAACCAGAGCCCACCATACCTAACAGCCCATCTTCCGAAACTTTCATCGCTTTTTAATTTGACAAGACCATAAATTAACACAAGCAAACCTGCCACTGAAACCGAAGCCACAAGAAAATGTAAATATCTTGGGATTACCGTTGGATCGTCAAAATTAAAATTAGTCCCATGTGGATTAGCGAAATACTTTTGTGCCCATTTCTCTGGAGTTAACATTAAAACAAGAGTATTTGTGTAGATAAGTCCGATCAACGCAAATAAAACAGCGCTTCCAAGCACAATCCATGCCCTCACTCCTTGAAGTTTTTCGAAATTAAATTGATAAATGTAATACCCATAATATCCGATAAGCAAAAGCAAAATCACGCTCAACCATGGCCATGCGAGAATAATAGATGCAGTATAGAAGTACTGTCCATAAAGAACTTGAATGAATAATAGTGGTGCAACCCCAAGCGTTATAGTAAACGCTGTGGCAATGGGAAGCATTTTTGAAAAAGAACGAGCAAGATTGAGATGAAATTGACTGTTCTTTTTCCGCCCGATTAAATCAGTTATGCCAGTGATTATACCGCCACCAAGTGCAAAATTCATAGCAATGATATGCAGTATAAATGTGAGAACAAGCAAGAACTTCAAGAGCCAGTACGGCGCTGGCAACGGAATTGGATCAGGTTCTGGGATGATAATTTGTTGTGTCATTTTTAAACCCATTTATTTTGTTTTTTCCTCATTTAAACTGTAAAGCCACTTAGCGAGTGCTTTTCTTTCTTGTTCCGTCCCATAGAACGGAGGCATGAATCCTTTCAACATATCAAGATGCTGAAGTTGAAAATCAATATAGTTTTCGCTCCAACCACTTATAAGTTTCTTTATTCCATTATACCCATCAATGGTATGACAGCTTTGACATTGAACTCTAAAAATTTCCTCACCAGCTTTAAGCACATTTTCTTCATTTATTTCTTTAACCGAAACCCATTTGGCGAAGTTTAATGCTCCAATTTCATTTATTTTATCACCTTGCGTTTTCAAGATAGCGTTTGAATACATATAGTTGTAAATTATATATGGTTTTCTAACTGCTTCCCTTACCCATTCAGTTACAGCGGTAACCATAAACCCAATAACAAGTAGTCCCAAAGCAAATGCAAATGATGTTTGCTTTGGTGTCTTAATGGGTCCAAGCCACGCAAATAAAGCAATGATAAGCGAAAAAACAATGCTTAACACCGCAAAAACAGTCACAGCTGGTGCACCACCCATTGAAATTTCACGGGCGAGCGGTGGAATAATCGAAATATACCATATCCCTGCCACAGGGATGAGAATAAAGGCTGGAACCAACCATTTTCCTGAGTACTGAACAAGTTTAGTTCTCAACTCTTCGTCTTCCACCCGAGTCGCTGTTATTAAAGAATATAAACCTGCAAGTGCAAGGGCAACTCCAGTTCTTATGAAAAGAGATGGGAAATACGATGGATTGAAAAAACCAACCCAGAATTTTTTCGAAGGTTCAGTAAATGGAATATCAACCCATTTCCCAGATGTGAGCATAAAACTTAGAATACCATTGATGATTACAAGGCTAAGATAAGCCCCTGCGAAATAAATCCAACCAATCGTGTTGTGCGTCTTTGGATCAAGCTTATCCCATGTCGCATAGTAAATTAAAATTGCGGATATTTCAACGATAAAAAATACCCATTCAATTGCCCACCCGAAGACAAAGCTGTGAATTAAAGTTGATGTTGCAGATGGATGAACAAGTCCAATTGTGAACCAAATTCCAACACCTGATAAAGCGCCAAATACAACTGTAACAAGTAGGAAAAATTTTGAATGTTTTTTCAGGTAATTAATCAATTTCTGATCATTTTCTTTGATCGCTTTTCTTTCTGTTAGAGCAAGGTAAAGCCCTCCTCCGATGGCAAAATGAGCTACAAAGACATGTAAAATTGCAACAATTCCAATTAGAATTCCCCCTCCAATTAAGGGAACATCCCAAAATGGGTAATTCATAGGTATGTTCCGGGTTTGTTTTTAAATCAGTTTTAATTTAGAACTGTACAAAAATAAAATCAAGTTAGAATTTTTTAAGTTACAGATGTGTTTTGATGAAACAGTTTTTGTATTATCCATGTTATATTGTATGGGTGAAGGTTTCGGATTAATCTTGACAAAATTGTTTTGATTTTTTTAATTTAGAAGTAGCATAAACAAAAAATCATTTTTAGGCGGTTAGTTAAAAATGCCAGTTATCAAAAAGCCCGAAGCGGATTTAAGGTTGAGGTGGCGGAAGTGGATTGAGCTTGGATTGGTGATTGCGCTTTTATTGGTAATTGTTGCGTTTAGGTTTTTCCCGAAAGATATTGGGCGTGGCAAGAAGATTTTAACGGTTGAGCAGGAAATAATCAAACCGGAGGAAATTCCACAAACCAGACAGGAAAATAGACCACCGCCACCACCAAGACCGCCAATCCCAATTGAAGCCCCAAGTGATGAGGCTTTAAGTGATATTGACATCGATATAAGTTCAGAGCTTGATATCACGAAAGAGGTTGCACCGCCTCCACCGAAGGAAGAATTGAGCAAGAAGGAAGATGAGATACCGTTCGAGGAACAGTTCTTTATGGTGGTAGAGGAACTTCCCGAGATAATTGGTGGCCTTGAATCAATTCAAAGAAATGTAGTATATCCAGAGATAGCGATAAGAGCTGGAGTTGAGGGAACAGTCATTGTCATGGCTTTCGTTGACGAGAATGGTAATGTTGTAAAAGCCGAGGTAATTAAAGGGATTGGTGCAGGTTGTGACGAAGCTGCTGTGGCTGCCGTAATGAAAGCAAAATTCAAACCCGGCAAACAGCGTGGGAAGCCTGTGAAAGTGCGTGTGTCGATACCGGTAAGATTTAAATTGAAAAAATAATCCTCGCTCTTAAGGTTTCTTTATTTCTTTTCAAAAGGCACGGAGTTTTACTCTGTGCCTTTTTATTTCTCAAAATGAAATAATTAGCATTTATTATTGTATGAGTGAAAGTTTTGGATTAAATTTGACAAATTGTTTAATTTTTTTTAATTTAGAAGCAGCATAAACAAAAAATCATTTTTAGGAGGTTAGTTAAAAATGCCAGTTATCAAAAAGCCCGAAGCGGATTTAAGGTTGAGGTGGCGGAAGTGGATTGAGCTTGGGTTGGTGATTGCGCTTTTGTTGGTAATTGTTGCGTTTAGGTTTTTCCCGAAAGATATTGGGCGTGGCAAGAAGATTTTAACGGTTGAGCAGGAAATAATCAAACCGGAGGAAATTCCACAAACCAGACAGGAAAATAGACCACCGCCACCACCAAGACCACCAATCCCAATTGAAGCCCCAAGTGATGAGGCTTTAAGTGATATCGACATCGATATAAGTTCAGAGCTTGATATCACAAAAGAGGTTGCGCCACCTCCACCAAAGGAGGAATTGAGCAAGAAAGAAGAAGAGATACCGTTTGAGGAGCAATTCTTCATGGTGGTGGAGGAAATGCCTGAGATAATTGGTGGTCTTGAATCAATCCAGAGAAATGTAGTATATCCAGAGATAGCAATAAGAGCTGGAGTTGAAGGAACTGTTTACGTTATGGCTTTCGTTGATGAAAACGGCAATGTCGTAAGGGCTGATGTAGTCAAAGGGATTGGCGCAGGCTGCGACGAAGCAGCTCAAGCTGCCGTGATGAAAGCAAAGTTTAAACCCGGAAAACAGCGTGGAAAGCCTGTGAAAGTGCGCGTGATGATACCGATAAGATTTAAATTGAAAAAATAATCCTTGCCTTAAGGTTTCTTTAACTCTTTTCAAAAGGCACGGAGTTTTACTCTGTGCCTTTTTATTTTTCAAAATAAAACCCACCTCATATGCAAGTTGAGATAGTTTTAGCATTTATATTACTTTCACTGTCTGCTTTTTTTTCAGCGAGTGAAATTGCATTTATCAGCGCAAACAAGATAAAACTTGAAATAAAATCGCAAAAATCTTTAACCGCTAAAATCGCAAACGAGTTTGCAAAGAAGCCCGAAACATTCCTTATAACTATTTTAATTGGAAACAATTTCGTTAACATCGCTCTAAGCTCAATTCTAACTTTCGTTTTAAAAACAAGCGCTAATTCAAACGATTTTACAATCTTAATCTTGATCACACTTTTAATTCTCATATTTGGTGAAACAATCCCCAAAACTATTGGGCGAGAGTCTGCCGATGGATTTGTGTTATTTGCATCACTTCCTCTTAAACTAATTTATTTTATATTTTTACCAGTGGTGAAGATTCTAAAAAGCACATCTGAAAGGATTTTGAAGATTCTTAAACTGAAAACTGAAACGATCGAGCAATTTTTCAGCAAGAAAGATTTTGAAATTTTGCTTAAAGAAAGTGAGATGAATGAGAACATAAAAATTGAAATACCATTCTCAAAAGTTTTTAAACTTGAAACTATGCCAGTTGAACTTGCGATGAAGCCAAGAATGGAAATAATCGGTGTTGAAAAAAATATGAGTATGAGGGAAATAGTTGAAACATTTTCAAGCTCCGGCCATTCGCGTTTGCCGGTCTACGATGGAACGATTGATAATATAATTGGGATCATAGATGTTAAAGACCTATTTAAAAATCCTAAAAATATCAACGAAATCCTAAAGGAACCATACTTTGTTCCTGAGAAAAAACGCTGTATTGAGCTTTTAAGGGACTTCAAAGAGAAAAACATAAGTATGGCAATCGTCGTTGATGAATTTGGCGGGGTATCGGGCTTGATAACACTTGAAGATGTGATTGAAGAACTTGTAGGAGAGATAGAAGATGAATTTGACACAGGGAAAAATCTTATTCAAAAAGTTGATTCAAATACGTTTATTCTGAATGGATTAGTTGAGATCGATCGATTAAATGAGGAATATAATCTCAACATTCCAAAAGGAGATTACGAAACAATTTCTGGTTTCGTAATAAATAACATTGGTAGAATTCCATCTAAAGGTGAAGAGTTTATAATTAACGACTTTAAGATAACGATTTTAAATGCAACGCGAACGAGGATAAACTCCCTAAAACTAACTCTTTTGAAACATCATGAATAAAATTTTACATATTTTTTCTGTCGGCGCCTTCATTTTTGTCCTTTTAATCTCAATGAAAGATTCAAAGGAAATAGATAAATCCAAGTCAACTAATGAGGCTTTTATAAATTACCTTTCAATTACTCATCCACCGGATATAGTCTTCCTATGTGGGGAGAGAATACCGCTCGAAATTCCAGATGTAAGAGAAAGGTTCGAGAGAGAATTCTACATTGAGTTTAATGAAAATCAACTTGTCCTTGATTTAAAGAGATGTGGCAAGTATATGCCATACATTGAAAGCAAGATAAAAGAAAAAGGCTTACATCCAGATTTAAAATACTTAGCCATTGCTGAGAGCCGTTTGTTGGAAAACGCATATTCAAGTAAGGGAGCTGCAGGATTATGGCAACTTATGCCTGAAACAGCTAAAAAATATGGGTTAAGAGTCGACGAGTATATCGATGAACGCCTTCATATACAAAAAGCAACTGAGGCTGCTCTTTCGTATTTACAAGATTTATATAAAAAATTTAACAGTTGGACCCTTGCCCTTGCTGCATACAACGCTGGCGATGCTCGCATAAAAGATGCGTTGGATTTTCAATGGGTTGATAATTATTTTGATTTACATCTTAACAGAGAAACATCGAGATTTGTTTTTAGGGTTGCAGCAATAAAAGAACTAATCTCAAATGCCCATAGATATGGTTTCGTTCTTGACACAACAAAACTTTTTAAACCACCCAAAGTTAAATATGTCACTGTCAAAGGTCCCATACAAAACCTTGCTTTGTGGGCAAAATTACAGGGAACAAATTATAAAACCTTAAAATATCTTAACCCATGGATTTTAAAATCATCACTTCCAGATGGAGAATTTCAAATCGCCTTACCAGCTGAGGCTCAACCACAAGAACTAAACTTAGCAGAATATAAATATCGAGGCTCAAAGATTATATTTCAAAATGGCGAGATAATAGTAATACCGGAAAAAACAATAAACCACCGGGTTAAACCCAATGAAACAATCGAATCGATAGCTAAAAAGTATAATATAACCGTTGAAGATATTGTAGAACTGAACAAACTTGAAGGTAAAAAGTTAAAGCCGGGACAGATAATCAAAATTCCGGTTTATTAAAAATTTCCAAATCTATACATATGCTCAACTTTTATACACTTATTCATCACAACCTTTAATCCCGCATCCTGAGCTCTCTTTGCTGCTCTTTCATTTACTACACCGAGTTGCATCCATACGACCTTTGCCTTCTTTTGAATTGCTTGCTCAACAACTTCATCAACAAACTCAGGTCTTCTGAATATGTCAACTATATCAATTTCGTCCGGTATGCTTAAAAGGTCAGGATATGCCTTCAGCCCGAAAATCGAATCGATATTTGGATTGACTGGAATAATTTTATAGCCATGGTTCAAAAGATATTCAGCGACAATATAACTATCGCGGTCGGGTTTATTTGAGATACCAACGATAGCAATTGTGTTATATTTTGTCAGAATTTCCTTTATTTCATCATTCATTTGTGGCTCCATTTTACTTTTAACTTATTTTTGCAAGGTTAACTTCATCTGAATACCGTTTTAAAAATTCCTTTTTAAGACCCGCATGCTCAGGCTTTGAGAGATTCGGATCTTGCTTTATAAGTTCAAATGCTTCCTGACGCGCTATTTCAAGGATTTCTTTATCAGCTGCGATGTCAGCGAATTTAAACTTTATAAAACCACTTTGCTTTGTGCCGAAAAATTCCCCAGGACCTCGAAGCTCAAGATCTTTCTCAGCAATTTTAAAACCATCCATTGTTGATGCAATGATTTTCAACCTTTCCATCGCCTTGCTTTCTTCGGTAGCCTCATCTTCAAATTCAAATAAAGCATCATCAGAGGATTTTCTAAATAAACTTGACTTCGCTATTAAAAAGCAGTATGACTGCTTCTCCCCTCGACCAATTCTACCGCGCAACTGATGAAGTTGAGATAACCCAAATCTTTCGGCGCTCTCTATGACCATTATAGTAGCATTGGGTATATCAATTCCAACTTCGATTACCGTCGTTGCAATAAGTATTTGAATTTTCCCTTCTTTGAAGGCAAGCATTACCTCCTGCCTTTCCGTCCCGGGCATCCTACCGTGAACCAAACCAAGGTTAAACTCCGGGAAAACTTCATTTTTTAGGCGAACATAGTTTTCAATCGCTGATTCAAGATCAAGCTTTTCAGATTCTTCAATCAAAGGATAAACAATATATGCCTGATGGCCTTCCCTAACCTTTGAACGAAGAAATTCGTAAACCCTTTCCCTTTCAGTATCAGGGACGATCTCTGTTTTAACTTTTCTTTTTCTTGGCATTTCATCTATTATAGATACATCAAGATCACCATAAACTGTAAGAGCCAAAGTTCTTGGAATTGGAGTTGCGGTCATTATCAAAACATCTGGATTATAACCCTTTCCTATAAGCATTGCCCTTTGCATCACACCGAAACGATGTTGTTCGTCAATCACAACCAAACCGAGATTCTTGAAATTTACCCTTTCTTGAATTAAAGCGTGCGTTCCAATAATTATCTGCGCTTCCCCATTTTCAATTTCGCTCAATATCTCCTTCTTTTCCTTTGACTTTAGGCTCCCTATAAGGAGCCGAACTTTTACAGGGAGGGAATCAAGGAAATTCAAAAAAGTGGCGTAATGCTGTTCCGCAAGAATTTCAGTCGGAGCCATGAACGCAGCCTGATAGCCGTTATCAACCGCTATCAACATTGAAATTAAAGCAACGATCGTTTTACCACTTCCAACATCTCCCTGAAGTAAACGATTCATCGGTTTGTCAGATTTCATATCGTTCCATATCTCGCGGACGACCCTCCGCTGGGCTTCCGTTAGTTTAAATGGTAAGATCCTGCTGAAACCGTGAACAAGCTCACCTATCTTTTTGAAAGAAATGCCTTTCTCAAAATGTTTCAACTCGTAATGCTTCCTCGCAAGGAGAAGTTGAAGCAAAAACATCTCTTCAAACTTCAACCTCTTTAACGCAAGTTGTAATCCCTCATGCGTCTCGGGGAAATGAATTGATCTTATGGCAAATTTTAACGGAACAAGCCCATATTTAGCGAGAATTTTTTCGGGTAAAGTTTCCTCCACATAGTCAATATAGTTATCTATGACAAAGTTTATAAGCTCACGAAGTTTAAGTGTGTTAAGCCCAAGCGATTTTAATTTTGAAGTTAAAGGATAAACTGGAACAATTCTACCAGTATGTATATTTACACTGTCCGCCTCAGTTAAGAAATCAAATTCGGGATGAACGATATTTATTCTACCCCTGAAAACACTTGGCTTTCCAAATACTGCGACGAGATCCCCAATCTCGAACTGTCTTTTGAAATACTCAATTTTGTTGAACCAAGTACAACTTAATCTCCCCGTCCCATCATCAATCACAATTTCAAGAATTTGTCGCCCTCCTGAACTAACTAAGATTTTTTTATCAACAACTCTACCTATAAATGTAACAGCATTAATGCGTTGGAACTCCCACCAGTTTTTTCTCAACTTCGCAACACTTACAACCATACTTCTATCGATATATTTAGCAGGAGCGTAATAAAGCAAATCGATGAGCTTCTCAACGCCGACATCACGAAGCGCTGCGGATCTTTTCCCCCCAATTCCTTTGAGATATCTTATGTCACTTTCAAGTGTGATAGATGCCTTTTTCACCGAACCATCAATCATAAGTTATTCAAGCTCCTCTCCGATTGCTTTCTCAACAACTTTTATAATTTCTCCGCTTTTAACAATTTCAAGTGCTTTCAAAATATCGTTGTATAAAATTCTATCCTCATCAAGATGTTTAATCTTCTCCCTCACAAACTCATAAGCCGCTTGTGTTCCAACCCCGCACTTCATCAATTTTCCAGTCTTCGAATCAACCCTCGCAAAATCAATCCCTTGAGCAGCGCACATTATTTCAATCGCAAGAACTGTTTGAACATTTTTCAAAACCCTATAAGCTTTTTGTGCTGCGATTGATCCCATGCTATTATGATCTTCCTGATTTGCCGATGTCGGAATAGAATCGACACTCGCTGGGTGAGATAAAACTTTATTCTCTGAGACAAGCGATGCAGCGGTGTATTGAGCGATCATCAAACCAGAATTTAATCCGCCTTGAGTTGTCAAAAACTTTGGCAATCCACTTAACTGTGCATTTACAAGCCTTTCAATTCTTCTCTCAGACACATTAGCAATTTCAGATAAAGCAATAGCTATAAAATCCATTGCAAGAGCAATTGGCTGGCCATGAAAGTTTCCACCCTCAAGATGAATTTTATCTTCTGGAAAAATCAGGGGATTGTCAGTTGCAGAATTTATTTCAATTGAAACAACATTGTAAACATAATCTATTGCATCCCTCGATGCACCGTGAATCTGGGGAACACATCTCAAAGAGTAAGCATCTTGAACCCTTGGGTCATCGTAAAGATGCGAAAGCCGTATTTCGCTGTTCTTCATCATCCTCAAAATATTTCGTGCAACTTTTTGCTGTCCTGGATAAGGTCTTAATTTATGAATCCTTTCATCAAACGCTCTATCCGTTCCTTTCAGAGCTTCAATACTAAGCGAGGCAGCTATATCAGCAATTTTGCATAATTCTTTAGCTTGCTTAACGATAAGACATGCATAAGCTGTCATCATTTGTGTGCCATTGATGAGAGCAAGCCCTTCCTTTGCTGAAAGTTTAAGTGGTTTTAACCCGAATTTTTTAAGAGCGGTTGTGGATTTCATCCTTTTCAAATTTGACGGGTCAACATCCTTTCCAACCCAAACATCTCCTTCACCCATCATTGCAAGAGCAAGGTGAGCAAGCTGAACAAGGTCACCACTTGAACCAACTGAACCCTGAGATGGAATGATTGGAGTTATATAATGATTCAAAAAATTGATCAACATTTCAACTGTTTCAACCCTGACCCCGGAGTAACCTTTCGCTAAAGCATTTGCTCTCAAAAGCATCATCGCTCTTACAACTTCCGGTGGCAATGCTTCTCCAGCGCCAGCAGAATGACTATAGATAAGATTTTGCTGAAGTTTCTCAATTTTATCTTTCTCTATCCTTACCGTTGCAAAATCTCCAAACCCAGTGGTAACACCATAAATTGTCTCATCTGTTTGAACCCACTTTTCAACAAGTTCCCTTGATTTTTTCATCCTGGAGATTGCCTTTTGCGAAAGTTTAACGGGAGCAAAGTTAACTGCAACATCAAAAACTTTTTCAGGGGTTAATGTTTCACCATCAACTATGACAAGATGCGAGCCTTTCTCTCTTTCCATGGCTTATTTTGTTTTGATTAACCTTACCGCAAACCCACCATCCATATCATGCTTATGAGGAAATGTCTCCATATAACCACCATTGGTTACAACTTCAGATGGGAGATAATTTCTTGCATCCTCGATTTCAAACTCGGGATGTTTATCAAGGAACGATTTAACGACCTCAATATTTTCTTCCGGTTCAATGGTGCATGTGCTATAAACAATCACACCACCATTTCGGACAAGTTTACTTGCAGTTTCAAGCAACTCAAGTTGTGTTTTAGCAAGATTTTTTATATCTGAAAGTTCTCTTTGCCATTTTATGTCAGGCTTTTTCTGGATCACTCCAAAACCTGAACATGGTGCATCAACCAAAACTTTATCCGCCACCCCAAAGTTAGCTGCAGTGGCGTCCTCAGCGATAAAATCAACATTCGTAAGTCCAAGTCGTTCACAGCTTTGCTTTACAAGATTTAATCTATGCTCATACTTATCAACGGCGATTATCTTCCCTTCGTTTTTCATCAACTCCCCAATATATGTTGTTTTCCCACCGGGGGCTGAACAAAGATCTATCACTGTCTCCCCAGGCTTTGGATCAAGCAATTTAACCACAAGCCCAGCGCTTTCATCTTGAATTGAGAAATAACCCTGACTAAAAAGATCTATATTGTAAATCCCGGAAAGATGCCCAACCTTTAAAAAGTTTTCAAGATATTTTGAGCGAACATATTTTATGCCACGCTCATCAAAAAGTTTTGCAAGCTCATCAGCATTTGTCTTTAAAGAGTTAGCTCTTACGACGATGGTTGGACGTTCATTATTCGCAGCAAGCAATTGTTCTGTTTCATAAAATCCATATCTATCAACCCATCTCTTCACAATCCATGTTGGATGTGCATACATGATTGACAGATATTGAATTGGATCGGTTTCATTATCTGGCGTCGGAAGTTTATTAAGATTACGGATTATATTTCTCAGCACAGCGTTGACAAGATTTGCAGCTTTTTGACCTCGGATCTTCTTGATGAATTCAACTGCCTCATTTACAGCAGCAGCATGTGGAATTTTGGTCAAAAACAAAATCTGATAAAGAGCTACCCTCATCGCATTTCGAATATTTGGATCTTGCATTGCAAACTTGTTTTTACAAAAATATTCAATGATAAAATCAAGTCGCGTCTTCCATCTCAGCACGCCATGCGTCAGCTCGGTCAAAAATCTCTTGTCAAGTTCGTTAAGCTCGTCGGATTTAAGTTCAATGTCAAGAAGTTTATCAAGATATGAATCCGTTCTCTCGACTCGATTTAAGATCTTAACTGCAATGCCACGTGGACCTTTGTAAAATTCTTGGGGTTCCATACCTTTAATATGTTCTTTTGTTTGATTTAGCAAAGACCATGCCTCCTTTAAAGTGCCATTTTCCAAAAATTTACTAAACCAAATTTAAAATCACAACTCGAATGGTTTTCTTAAATGAATAGTTTCAACACTTCAACTATAAGCGATGGCTGAGCTTTAACTGCTGTCAAAAAGAGATTTTTAAGCGTCAAATTCTCATATGGAATTTTTGAAAGCTCCCTGGCAATTTCATTTAACTTTTCATCCGAAAACTTGTAGATAAATTGTTTTATCTTGTAGTATCTCTCATGCCTTTGTCCAAGGGTTTTTCGCCATTCATTTTCATAGTTGAAAATTAAATTAAGATCATTCTTCTTTATCGCCTCGCCAGCAATTTGCCCCGCGATTTTCCCACCTATCATTCCACTTATTATTCCACCACCTGAAACTGGATTCACCTGATGCGCTGCATCTCCAACAAGCATAAGACCATGCGTCACAATCTTGTCAGCTGTCTTTGCACATGGAACTCCACCTGCTATAACCGTCAAAATAGAAGCGTTGGGGAAATTTTTTTCAATAAACTCTTCAAGATAACTTAAAGCATGCTTTTGCCTACCATAAATCCCAGCTATCCCAAGCCCAACATTTGCTGTATTTTCTCCCTTGGGAAAAACCCACAAATATCCTCCTGGTGCAACCTTTTCACCAAAGTAAAAATAACATGTATCTGGCTCAACATTTATATTTGTCAAAGTCATCTGCACTGCCGATTCCATATCCTGAAGTTTACATGTGGTATTAAGCCCAGCCCACCTCCCAACCCTGGATTCAACCCCATCTGCCCCTATCACTATTTTTGCTCTTATCTCAATCTGCTCGGAGTTATTCAACAAAACTTTCACTCCTTCAACTTTCCCATCGTTCATTATCAAACCATTGACATATGCCTTGGTCACAATTTCGGCACCACAATATGTTGCCAACTTAGCCAGTTCATAATCAAAAATTCGCCTTTCAAGTATATATCCAAAACCCTCTATATTTGGCTTTATAACTGTTCCATCGGGAGCAACAAGCTTAAAATATCTAACTGTGCTTGCAATCCATTTTGGGTTCGGCTCGATGAACTGAACAAGTCCCTCGTGACTTACCGCCTCACCACATCTAACAGGATACCCAACATCCCTATCCTTCTCAAGCACTAAAACCCTCGCTCCGCTCATCGCCGCAAATCTTGCAGCGGTCGTTCCAGCGGGACCAGCTCCAACGACGACAATATCATAATAATCAAACTTGGGAAAATTCTTACCAAAAGCCATCTATATAAGCTCATCCTTTTTATTTTTGGTTATGCGAAGTTCAAGGACTTCGAATGGACAAGCCCATACACACTTTCCACAATCAGTGCAAATTTCATCTATTATCTTAATCTCCGCCTCATATAACTCAATGCAATTTTCAGGACAAACTCCAACGCAACAACCACAAAAATCGCATTTACCATCTTTAATTATCACCATTTTCACACCTGATTTAGTGAGTTAAGATATTTTCGAATTATATCCTTGAAACCCCTATTGCTAAGTATATTCTTCTTCCTTCCAACATCGCTTTTCTTCGATAGAAGCATCGAAAGCTTTTCTTCATCGCCAGAAATTTCTGCCTTCTTTATCTCCTCGGTTAAATTCTGCTCTATCTTCTGTATCTTTCGTAGGTAGAATTTTGTCAAAACATCATCAACCGCTTTCCATAACTCTTCAAGCTCATCCTCCTCATCCGAAAGATCTTTTAAACTCCAAAAATAACTAATTTCATACTTACTTAAAACAACATTTGTCAAAAAGCTCCGAAAGTCATCACTCTCAGCTTCATTTAACAAGTCATTAATAATATCAACCTTCTGCCGTTCTTTCATCTCCCGAGATTTCTCAAATGCTTCACGAACTTTTTGGTAAATCGCTTTGACATAGTCACTTGTAAGATCACTCAACTTGATGTATTCAAAAACAAACCTCAACACAACATCATCCGCTTCAAGCAAGATTTTCGCTAAATCTTTTTCCTCTGCTGGAATTGATTTAAATTTTAAAATAACAGAACTTCCTGTTTGAGCCTGTGAATTTATCTCCTTCTTCACCGTTTCTTTCCCACTTCTTAAAATCGCCATCTCAAGCTCTGCGTTAAGAACTTGCTCTGGGATTTTATACTTTGAAGAAATTTCACGAATAAAAACGCTACGCTTGAGCGCATCTGGAATTTTCGAAATTGACTCCACAATCGAACGAATCGCTTTTACTTTCACATTTGGATCATCAAGCTTACCAAGCCTTTGGTAGGTCGATGCTTTAAACTCAACAAAATTAACAGCATTTTCAATTAATTTGTCAAATTCAGACACAGGATATTTTTTTATGAACGAATCTGGATCCTCTCCCTCAGGCAAATTAACAATGTAAACATCAATCCCCTGCGCAAGTATTAAATCAACTCCACGCATCATCGCTCTTGCTCCAGCGGAGTCAGCATCGTAGATAAAATAAATTGTATTCGTGTAATTTGAAATTAAACGCACCTGTTCCTCGGTGAGAGCTGTGCCCCCTGAAGCTACAACATTTTCAATACCAGCTTGAAATAGCGAAATACAATCCATATAACCTTCAACAAGTATTGCATACCCCTTCTTTCTTATCGAATCCCTTCCTTGATAGAGCCCATACAAAACCTTGCTTTTCGTGTAAACTTTCGTTTCGGGAGAATTAATGTACTTCGGTATGTTTTCGTCGTCTTTTAACCTTCTCCCACCGAAAGCGATGATTCTACCTGTGATCGAAAAAATAGGGAAAATAATTCTACCTCTAAACCTGTCGTAATAAGAGCCATCCTCTTTCTTTATTATAACGCCAACCTTTTCAAGCAACTCAAGCGAAAAACCTTGCTTTATCGCATGCTGAACAAGGGCATCCCATTGGTCTGGAGAATAACCGATCCCAAATTTTGCTATCGTCGCATCGTTAACCCCACGCTTATAAAGATACTCCATCGCCCTTTTCCCCTCAGATGTCTTCAGCAAACTTTTGACAAAAAACTCCTCAGCAAAACGATTCGCCTCGTAAAGTTCTTCAAATTCCGTTTCAATCCATCTATCTTTTCTCTCTGGCTTTGGAAGTTCTATTCCAGCAAATTCCGCAATCCTCTTAACAGCCTCAAAAAAAGAAACCTTCTCATATTGCATAATAAAATTGAAAACATTGCCACCCGCACCACACCCAAAGCAGTGATAAAGTTGCTTATCTGGACTTACTGTAAATGACGGGGTTTTCTCAGCATGAAAAGGACACAGTCCTACATAATTCTTGCCGACCCTTTTTAAGGACACAAATTGATTTATGTAATCAACAATATCAACCGAACTTCTTATCTCCTCTATTTTATCCTCCGGGATTCGCATTTCGCTTTTTGATCCTTCATTCAAAATTCAAATGAACAACCCAAACCGCCAAATTTTTTCTTTAAATTAAAGTATTGCCCGTAAATATCAAAACCATCGTAAAAAACAATGTAAATAAAAATTCCCCTTGAGTTCCATCGCCCAAGTTTTATCCCACCGATCAAACTCAGACCAAAAATTTCACTCAAAAATTTAACATCGCAGGCAAAAATTGCTGTAACTGGATTGACATCCTTGAAAAGCTCAAAACCCGATTGAAGATAAAATCTCTTCACATCCGCTGGTTTTATTCTAAATGTATAAGATAGTCCACCATATAATCTGTAGAATTCACGCGTAAAAGCCAAAATTAAATCAGCAAATTCTCCTGTAAACGGGAATGGTTTTCTATTTAACTCTCCATATTCGTCAACAAGATGAGCGCTGCGATGAAGAATTCTAAATCGACCTGAAAACCTTTCACCATTTACGCTTACATTGCCTCCGAAGAAACCATCAATTGCTTCAACTCTCAAAATTAAGAATCCATAATTGTTAACAAGAACATAAGCAAAAAAATCAGCTCCTAAAGTGATGGTATAATTTTTATTTTTCATCTCAATCAAATCAACTGAATTACCGATGTCAACCTTTAACCCATTTCTATCAAAATATTTCATCAACCCCATTTTAGGTTCATAAAAGCTTGCGGTTAAACATTTAAAGTTCAAACCATCTGAATTGACAATTCTAATTTGTGCGTTTAAAACAGAAACAAAAATCAAAGCTGTCAATAAAATCTTATACACCCCTCGCGCCTTCAAGTCCCAATAAAAATTCTTTTATTTTAACTCCACCTGTGTATCCTCCAAGAGAGCCATCCGAAGCGATAACTCTATGGCATGGCACTATGATTGGCAAAGGATTGGCTCCAAGGGCATTGGCAACCGCTCTGTAGGAATTTGGTTTATGGATTCTCCTTGCCAACGCTGAATACGTAATTGTATTGCCATAAGGGATTTTCATCGTTTCGCGCCATACCTTCTTTTGAAAATCTGTGCCAATTAGATCAATTGGAAGTTCAAACTTTTTCAATTTCCTTGCCAGATAAAGTTTAATCTGTTCAATGACATCCTTATTTTTCAGTCTATTTTCAACGACTTCATGCTCATCAAAGTGTTTTTTTATCCAAGATCTAAATTCATCTGCGGATTCAAGCGTAAGAGAGATCTTACAAACTCCATTTTCAGAAGAAGCCACATAAATCACACCAATAATTGTTTCAAAAGATGTGCAATAAAGCATGTCCCCCCTCTTATATTAATTTTCTCAAAATCTCGAATGCAAGATAAAAAGCGAAACTTAAGATTATAATCCCCGAAATCCGATGAAAGCGCACAATCGTTCTCGTTCTAAACTCGACAAAATTATGAACAAACTTCAACAAAAGATAAAACCACAAAACAACCCCAAGTCCAACGCCAAGCGCAAAGAAAAAGTTATCGAGCGAATTACCAATTAAACTTGTTGATTGAACGAAGCCTGCAACTGTTATCCAAAAGATTATAAATGTTGGATTTAAAGCGTAAAGAACCGCGCCAACTAAAAATGTGTTATGGATATGATGCTTCTTAAGAAAACTAACTTTGCCATTACCATTCCCGTTATTAAATGCTAATTCACCATTGTAAATTTTTCTCGGATGGACGATTAGATTACGAAACCCAAAAACAAGCAAAATTAAAAAGGCAAAAATTTGAACAATTATATTACCAAGCGAGTGTTCAACAATTGCACCCATTCCAAACATCGCAAGAAGACAATACAAAAACTCCATTGTTGCAGACCCGACACCTGTCCAAAATGCGGGCTTAAATCCGTCTCTCATTCCTTTCGTTAGTATCGTAAGATTTATTGGTCCAACAGGTATAGATATAACTAAACCAAATATTATTCCAGCTAAAAGTGCTATCAATTTCTTTCAATTTTTTGTTTTACAAAATAACCATCTTGTGCATCTCACAAATACAAATTACTCAATTGCATACAAATATCCATCTTTTGAGCCAACAAACAAAACTCCATCAACAATAATGGGCGAAGCAAAGACTCTATTAGACAAATCAAACGCCGAATCCATATTCCCAGTTTTCCTATTCAATCTATAAACACCTGAATATGTTGCGGTATTAACACAAGTATAGATATAATCACCAGCTACGATAGGTGGACTCCATATTGAAACTTCATCAAGGGCTATTTTCCAAATAAGTTTTCCATCAAGCGATAAGATGTAAAAAACACCATCGGCTGAACTAAAGTAAACTGCTTTATCATCAACAGCTGGAGTTTGAGTAATTTGTCCACGCGTTTGAAATTTCCACCTCACCCAGCCAGATTTCGAATCAACCGCGTAAAGATTACCATCATGTGAACCAAAGAAAACGATACCCGAAGAAATTACAGGTGAACTGTTTATCACCCCGCCAGTCGCGACAACCCAAACAAGTTTCCCGCTCTTAGAATCAAGCGCATAGAAATTTTTATCAAGCGAACCAAAATAAATTTTACCATCGTGATAAGCGGGCGATGAATGAATTGCCTTTTGAGCATGGAATTTCCAAATAAGAGTTCCATCTGAAGCTGAAACCGCATAAAGGACACCTTCACCCGAACCAAAATAAACTGTGCTGTCCACAACTATCGGGGAACTCATAAGCCAACCCTCAACTTTAAATTTCCACACCATCTTACCAGTCCTCGCATCGAGACAATAAAAATGTTTATCATTTGAACCGAAATAAATTTTTCCATCAAAATACACTGGTGATGTTTCAATAGTGTTTCCTGTTTTAAATTTCCATTTCAACTTTCCTGTTTTGAAATCAACCGCATAAAAATTTCCATCGTTTGAGCCAAAGTAAATCGTTTGATTAACAACCGCAGGAGAAGAATAAATCGTTCCATTTGTTTTAAATTTCCATTTCAACCTATCAAGCCCTGGAATTTTATCACCGCGATAAACTCCACTATGGTGCACATCATAGCGATAGACATGTGACTCTGGAACACTTCCTAAAAAAACAACTGAAAGAAGAAAAAATAAAAATTTTGATTTTAACACTTTCATTAAAACTCATTTTTTCTCATCTTTACCCATCAATCCCTCGCTCCTTGCAACCACAACAGCAACCGTTGCATCTCCAGTGATATTAACGACGGTTCTGCACATATCAAGGATTCTATCAACTCCAAGGATAAGGGCAATTCCCTCAGCTGGTATATGAATTGCTTTTAAAATCATAACAAGCATGATTATACCTACTCCAGGAACAGGGGCGGTTCCAATTGAAGCAAGTGTCGCGGTGAGAATAATTGTGAGCTGTTGAGTTATATCAAGATTAAAACCATAAACCTGTGCTATGAAAACAGCAGCAACTCCTTGATACAGAGCTGTTCCATCCATATTAATAGTTGCACCAAGTGGAAGAACAAAACTTGTAATCTCTTTTGGAACTTTAAGGTTTCTCTCAGTGCATTCAAAATTGACAGGAAGCGTCGCAGCACTTGAACTTGTGCTGAAGGCAATCACTTGGGCATCTCTCATTCCTTTGAAAAACCTTAAAGGATTCATCTTACCAAGGGATCCAACAACGAAGGAATAAACGCCCAATAAATGGACTAAAAGCCCGATTATAACCGTAGCTACATACCATAAAAGTGTTTTAAGGATTCCAAAACCAAATTCAGCAACCGTTGCGGAAATTAAAGCAAAAACACCATATGGCGCTATTTTCATCACAAGGTCAACCATTTTTATCATAGTATCGCTTACACCATCTAAAAACCTGAGAACATGATCAGATTTATTCTTATCAATCATCGTCAAGGTAATTCCAAATATCACCGCAAAGAAGACGATCTGAAGCATATTCCCATTTGCCATCGCATTTATCGGATTCGTCGGCACAATATTTACAAAAAAATCAACGATATCAACACCGAGTTCTTGTTGAATCTTTTCAGAGATATCCGCTTGATATTCCGAAGCAATTCTATCCCTTATATTTGGCGAAATTTTTTCCCCAGGTTTCATCAAATTAGCTAAAACAAGCCCAATGGTAATTGCTAACACCGTTGTGATGATGTAAAGTCCAAGTGTTTTTCCACCAATCCTTCCAACTTTTTTGATATCACCTAAACTTGCTGCACCAGCTGCAAGCGAAGCTATCACAAGCGGAATCGCAAGGAAACTTAACAAACGAACAAATATCGTCCCGATCGGTTTTATTTCGGTCGCGATGGTTTTAACTTTCTGAATATCAATGATGTTTTCAAATTTTATAATTTGTGTTTGGCTGAAGTTCTCATTTGATGACTTTTTATAAAAAATTAAAACTGCGCGATCCCTTTCAGATTTTGGCAAATCCTTAAAAAATCTGATTATCCTTAATTGATCGTCACTTGTGAACTCTTTTCTAGAATTCGGCAAGATAAATTCAGCTTTATCCCATCTCTCAACGATGCTTTTAACCTCACCTTTATCCGTTTTAGTGACTATCTTCAGCTTATGTGTATCAATGCTGAAAATAACTCCAAAAATAGCACCAAGAATCAAAGCAATGATTATCCTAGTATGAATTGGGATTGATCTTTTAAAAGGCATTCTTCCAAATCTTTAATTTTAAAGGATTTGCCCCTCTCATAAAGCGGAGAGGGGCTTTGAGCAATCAAACCTTATTTAATCTTTCCTTGTTCAAGTTCATCAACCAACCTATCAGCGTTATAAATATGCCTCAACGCTTCAACTATCCCGCGCACATCAACCGCAACAGCTCTATTCTTCTCGTCAACATAAATGAAATCGCCCGGCAAACTTTCAATATTCCCATCGAAGATTAATCCAACTACCTCAAGATTCATATTGACAACAGGACTACCTGAATTCCCACCAATTATATCATTTGTCGCCACAAAGTTAAGAGGCGTGCTTAAATCAAATGTTGAAGGCAAGTTCTTCCACCTTTCCGGTAATTCCCAATCGGTTCTATTGGTAGTTTTAAATGAATAGTGTCTATCATATAACCCATAAAATGTCGTTATAGGTGGTGCAATCGTTCCATTATATTCATAACTTTTCACAACACCATCAGCTATCCTCAAAGTAAATGTAGCATCCGGTGGAATCGATGTCCCATAAACATCAAAGATTGCCCTTCCAAGCAATTGAAGTTTCGCTGATTCTTTTGCACTAACCGAGTTATATTTCTCCCTTACCTCAAGTGCTCGTTGCCTCGTTTTAACAACAAACGAGATGAAAGGATCATTTGACTTCAAAATATCATCAGGATTACCCTCAAGCAATGCCGTGACCTTTTCCTTGTCTGATAAAATTGTCACATTAAGCAAATTATCAACTACCTCTTCTGGCGATTTACCTTTCAAAAGCTCATTAAAAGCTTGATTCTTTTCACCGAAAACCGATTTCATATAATTAAGTTGATAAATAAGGATCGCCTTTTCAAGCTCAGTTTCGATCTCCTGTGGGAAAATTCTTACCTTCGTTGCTTTAAGTCGTTCACCTTTGTAAGCATCAGCTCTTCTCTCTTCAGGTAGTTTCATTTGCTCAGCGTACTCAACAAGATCATTTGCAATTCTAAAATAAACACTCCTTGAAGGCCCGGTGAAGCTATATGCTTGAAGTTCATGGAATAGCTTCGTTTTCTCAACTTGATATTTGGCAATTTCATCCCAAAGGTTGCCGTATTTAGCTTTAAGATTTGGATTGTTTAAAACAGAATTTTTAAAGTTCTTCTCGAAATCACGCTTTCTTGCCATAAGATATGCATCCCTAAGCCCTGCAAGTCGTCCCGCATATGCTTTTTGAGAGTTTGAAAAGCTAAATAGACGAGTTTGATATTTCAACTTTTTATCCGGATGCTTAGCGATAAAATCACTGTAAATCCTGACAAGATTATCGAGCACTGATAAGGTATAGGGATAACTTACATCCCTGAAAAATTCAAGTTGTGAAACCGTGAGCAAACGATTTGTTCTACCCGGATTTCCAATTACAAAAACAGGGTCACCCTCTTTAACGCCCGTCTTGCTAAATGGGAAGTAATATTTTGTTTTTAACGGCTTCCCATCTTTGTAAACTCTGAAAAACGCAACATCAAGGTCATACCTTGGATATGTGAAATTATCTGGGTCGCCACCAAAATAAGCAACGATTGTCTCCGGTGCATAGACAAGACGCACATCAGTATATCTCTTGTAAACATAAATTGAATATTTCCCACCGTTATAAAATGTGACAACGCTGGCAACAATTGAATCCTCAGGATTTGACTTCTTAAACTCCTCGTAATACCTTTGCTGAATTTCTCTTATCTTCTTATCTCGGTTCGCTACTCTTTCAGCGTCAGTTTTCCCCTCTTCAAACGCTTTTTGAATTTCATCAGTGACATCCCCAATATAAATTAGTTGATCAACATAATGATTTGGTATTTTTCTTTCTTCCTCAAGTGTAGCAGCATAAAAACCCGTTTCGGGTAAATTTTCCCCTTCACGATTAACTGCGTCAAGTGCTCCTCTTGCACAATGGTGGTTCGTCATAACAAGTCCATCTTCTGAAACAAATGACGCAGAACATCCCGGAAGCCGCAGGGCAGAAAGTCGTGCTTTTTCAAACCAATCAGAAGTTGGAGTAAAATTATATGTTTTTTTGAAATAATCAATCGGGGGATAATCAAAAGTCCACATTTTACCTGTATCAAATTGCCCCGCCTTTACGGTATCAAGATAAGCTAGATAATCAGGTTTAGTTACTTGGTAAGTTGAACAACCAGTTAGAAGGAAAACCACAAAGAATAAAAAAAGTAAAAGGTTCTTAGAATTTCTGAACATTTTTTCCTCATGATTTTATTTTTTACGCAAGCAAAACTAAATTAATATAAAACGATTTAAATTTCAAGTTCTACCCTTGAGCTTTTCTACTGCATAAAATTTCTCTTTCTTCCTACCCCCAACTAAAAACATTGACTTAAGTCAATGTTTCCCCTTGCGATGATTTTTTAAATTTTTGAAAAAAAGAAAAAGAGATTAAAAATGACGGCAATAAAACAACTCAAGAAAGAACACGAGGCGATTCGCACAGCGTTAGTCTTGCTCGATATGCTCAGAAATAAAATTGAGAATGAAAGGGTGGTGGACATCGAGAAACTTGAAAGGTTGGCTGAATTTTTCTCGGTTTTTGCCGATAAATGCCATCACGGAAAAGAAGAAAATATGCTCTTTCCTGAACTTGAAAAAGCTGGCATCCCAAGAGAGGGTGGCCCAATCGGAGTAATGCTTACCGAACATGAATTTGGTAGGGGTTATATTCGAATAATCAACGAATCAATCAAAAGTTACAAAGCAAAGCCTGATGTCTCTGCGCTTGAGAAAATGGTTGAGGCAATAAAAGGCTATGTTGATTTACTCGAACAGCACATCAATAAGGAAAACAATATTTTATTTGTGATGGCAGATATGCATCTTTCAGATAAAACCCAAAAAGAATTGTTTGAAAAATTTGAGGAGTTTGAGTTAAACGAAATTGGAGCACAAAAACATGAAGAATTCCACAAAATGCTAAATGAAATGAAATATGAACTTTTAGGCGAAGCGAAAATATTAGATGTACGGGATATTCCACCAGTCTATAGGCATAGATTCATACTCGAGAAATTTGATGAATTAAACCCATCGGATAGCTTTATACTTGTAAATGACCACGATCCAAAACCTTTATATTATCAATTTCAAGCTGAAAAAGGAGAAAAATTTGGTTGGGAATATATAAGCGCGGGTCCAACTATATGGAGTGTTAAGATAACAAAGAAAAATTAACTTTGTGAACTACACCAAAAGCAAATCCACATTTGAGCAACGGATATTAAGAGGCTCGATGTTACTTGGGATCATTTCATTTGTTTCTGCTGTGGTGATAGGTGTGTGGCGAATTGCCCTGACTCGGGGCTTCACCTTGCCATCAATTCCCGAATTTCTGCCTCCACATGGAAATTTAATGGTTGGTGCATTTCTTGGAACATTGATAATTTTTGAAAGGATGTTTGCCCTGCCTGTTAAATGGCTCGTTTGGGTTCCTTACGCTTGGGGAATATCAGCCATCTTAATTCACCTTGGCTCGCCGCTATTTAAAATCCTTAACATTGTTTCTTTGCTTGGGTGGGGAATACATAGATTCATCGCTTACCGAACATTTAAACATATATGGAATCCACTTGTTGAATTTCTTGCCTATGTTGCTCTTTCCGTTGCGTTATTTAGAGAAGGTGGACTTGCAGGGAGCGTTGAATCTGCCCTTGCTGGTTTTTCATTTGCAATTGCTGTGATAGGAGTTGAAAGGATAGAACTAACACTTGGCTTTAAGAAGGTATCAGCAAAAATTGTATATGCGAGTTTAATAATTTATCTTGTTGTTTCAATCATCAATTCACTTTTTTATCTTTTACCCCCTCAAGTCATTGGGATTATTTTACTTCTTGTTTGCATCGGATTGATTTATAATGATTCCGCCATAATCGCTTCAGCCAAATTCAAAACAGCACAACTACCACTGCACAAATTTACCAAAGAAACCTTGACAATTGCATATCTCTGGCTTATGTTTTCAAGCATAGGTATGATTTTATGGAGCCAGATTCAAGCAGTTGCGAAAGATGTCGTCTTCCATTCGATTGGATTGGGATTCATATTTACAATGATTTTATCTCATGCACCAATTGTAATTGGATCAACATTTGCAAAAATGCCCAAAAGACCTCCCTCCAGACTTCTATTTTATCTTTTTCAATTAATGACAGTTGTGCGAGTTTCCGCCGATTTACTTGTTGCTAACCTTGTTGAGATATGGATTTGGTCCGGTTGGATAACTGGAACTTTACATTTCGTTACCTTTGTCCTTTACATTTTAAATGTCTTGAAAAGTTTTAAATAAGATTTTGGTAATGTGAAACAAATACATCAAGAATTTGAAACTGGATTTATTTGGTGGTCGCTTGGGATAGCTATTCTTGGTGGCTTTATGCTTGGTGCGCATATAGCGATGCAAATCGGATTTAATATGAGCCTACCAAAAGCATTAGATGTATGGATTCAAGTACACGGACACCTCCAACTTATCGGATGGGTTGGGCTCTTTATAATGGGTGTGAGTTTACATTTTTTACCAAGAATGGCAAGTGTTCCAATTGAGAAGAAAAGCACACTAAGATTTATTCTTTATCTTACTGTTGTTGGACTTTTAATAAGAACAAATTTTGAATTTTGGCGACCTTATGTTGAAGATGAAAAGATAAGCGATATCTTTAAAAACCTTGCGGACTTTGGCAACATCGTAGAATTCGCTGGGATAATCCTGTATGTTATGCTTTTAATAAAAACATTTTTGAAAGCACCAGATTTTAAAAGAAAAGGCTTTGAAATAGTAAAACCATTTTTTATGCTGTTCATCCTTGGCTGGATAGTTTATTCAATTGTTCAGGTATCATCGATCTTTCTTAACAGATACGAATGGCTTGTATGGAATAAATGGAGTATCAACATCTTCATGAATTTTGTTCTATTTCCGATCTCATTTGCCCTTTCAATTTTAAACTTCCCACTTTACATTCACTTGAAACCACCGACAAAATCTATCAAATACATTGGTTATTTCTATCTTGCGATCGCCATACTCCATGAATTTATCTCAGCCCCAATTCAATTGATAAACATCGATTTAAATTTAACTGCATTGCTCATCGATCTTACAATCATATCGCTGTTGTTTTCATCGGGGATAATTCAACGAATTTTTTTACCGGACAAAGCTCTCGCTAAATCACCATTTTGGAGAAGGGATAGGGTTGAAGAACCAAGTGTAGGTAAAAAGCCAAGAAAGGGTTATTCAGATTATGGTGAATTTGGCAAGTTTGAACTTTTAATTTATTCCGCTTATTTATGGCTCGTGATCAGTTTATTTCTTGATATGCTTGCAAGGTTAATTTTATTACTTGGTCTATCGGTTCATTACGGAGTTGATCCTGTGAGACATTCGTTTCTTGCTGGCTTTATTTCGTTGTTGATACTTGGCATGGCTCAACGGATGCTACCAGGTTTTATGCACAAAAGCAAAATTGCAAGTACAAAAATTGTTTTTCTTACATTCATCTTCGGAAATATCGCCGTTTCATTTAGGGTTATACCAATGCTTATTCCACTATATTTATCTGGTCCAATGCAAACCCTCGCTCAATTTATGCTTTATCTTTTTGGAACTTCTGGATTTATTGCGATTCTTTCATTAGTTCTTCTCTTCATAAATCTGCGAAAGACCTTCAAAATGAGATAATCCCCCACCCATAGCATTCACACAATCAATATATAAGCATTCCAATTTGAAAAATTAAAAAGCGCATACATATATTTAAAGTGAGTATGAAAATCAAAATTTTCTCATGCGATGATTGAAAACCCTGAAATGATAAGAGATATACCCTTCTTTTCAGAACTTAGCACAGATGAATTAAGGAAATTCATGAAAATATCCAAGCTGATGAATTTTAAAAAAGGGGATATTATTTTTCTTGAGGGTGATGTCTACTATGGATTTTACATAGTCGTGAAAGGTGCTGTGAGAGTTTATAAATCAAACCCTGATGGTAGAGAGATAACTTTACATATAATTGAGCCGTTTAACTCATTTGCTGAGATACCGATGTTTATAAGTGATAGAGAAGAAGGAAATATCTACCCTGCGAATGCTCAGGCGATAGAAAATTCCGTTCTTATTTTTATCCCTAAGGAAGAATTTTTGAGAATAATAAACGAGAACTCCAAAATATGCCTTAAGATGTTACATGGGTTTGCAGAAAGATTGATGAGCTTAAATCAGCAAATTGAAAATTTAACTCTTAAAGATGTGGTCACACGGTTGGCTGAATATCTTTACAATAAATATAAAAACTCTGGTAAAAATGAGATAAATTTAAATCTCTCAAGATCTATGCTTGCAACATACCTTGGGACAATATCGGAGACAATTTCACGAGCTTTGAGGAAGCTTCAGGACGAGGATTTGATCGAAATTCAAGGCAAAAAGATAATTATCAAAAAACCTGAAAAACTTAAACAAATTTGTGGTTAATCGAAATCGTAAGAGTAATAAAGCGCAATTCCCTTTTCCCTGACGAAATCTTCGACATCAGGCTCACTTATCATATAGGTTACTATTACGGGGAATATATTCTCATAGACGCCTTCAAATCTTGCCAATCTATCTTCTATAAAACTTATGACATTATTCTTAGACAGCTGGCTCTTGCACTCACCAATTATTGTAATTTGAACACCATCTTTTGTACCCTTACCAAATATGTTAACCTCAATATCTCTTCCTTTAGCATCTTTAACAAATCTTCTTAACAGTCTCCCTTCCACCTCAATACCATAATCTCTTTTTAAAAGCTTTGGCAAGGACTTAAATGCTCTATCTTCAAGACCGAAACCAACTGCATCGGATAAATCGCCAAATCTCTTTTTAAGATCTCTAATCTCGCCAACGATCGCCCTAACTTCTTCCGTTAATTGCTCAACTCTCTTAGCAAGAGATTCAAGTCTTTCCTCCGTCCTTTTCTGTGCTTCAGCAAGCTCATTAACCCTTTCTTCCGTCCTCCTCTGCGCCTCGGCAAGTTGATTTATAGCCTCCCATACTCTTTTGAAATTTTCCTCAGTCGCCTTCTCAAACGCATCTAACCTCTCCTCCGTCCTCCTCTGGGCCTCAGCAAGCTCATTAACTCTTGCTTCCGTCTTTCTCTGTGCTTCAGCAAGTTCCTCAACCCTTTGAGCAAGAGCATTGAGTCTTTCCTCGGTTCTCCTCTGCGCCTCAGCGAACTGATTTATAGCCTCCCATACTCTTTTGAAGTTTTCCTCAGTCGCCTTCTCAAATGCATTTAACCTCTCCTCTGTCCTCTTCTGGGCTTCAGCAAGTTCATTAACCCTTGCTTCCGTCTTTCTCTGTGCTTCAGCAAGCTGATTTATAGCCTCCCACACTTTCCTAAAGTTCTCCTCGGTCGTCTTCTCAAATGCATCTAACCTTTCCTCCGTCTTCCTCTGTGCTTCTGCGAGTTCTTCAATCCTCTGAGCAAGTGAATTAAGCCTTTCCTCAGTCCTCCTTTGCGCCACTGTGAGTTCTTCAACCCTCTGAGCAAGGGCATTAAGCCTCTCCTCCGTTCTCTTCTGAGCCTCGGCGAGTTCCTCAACCCTTTGAGCAAGTGAATTAAGTCTCTCCTCTGTCTTTCTCTGAGCCTCTGCAAGCTCTGATACTTTTACTGTCAATTCCTTCTGCGCTTCAACGAGCAACTTAACCACCTGTTTCAGATCATCGACATCAGCCTTGGTTGCATAATTTGCTGAGAGCTTTTCGTCAACAATTTGCTCTATCTCTTTCTTAACCGCCGATGTTATTTTGAACCCTTTTTCGATCTTGGGCATAAATTAGCAATAATTATTTTCTCACTCGTAAAGATAAAAAATCTATAACTTCCAATCAAATTTCAAATACTACCCCTTCAACTTTCGCTCCAACCTTGCGATAGCATCCCAAATGGCTTGAAGCATTCTACCATCTAACTCCTTCTTTTCTGCAAGTTTCAAATAATTCAGAACTTCTTGATCACCTATATCTCCAAGAACATTGTAAATCACCATCCTAACGAAAAATTCAGGCGTATTCACCATACCGAAGATAAAATCTTTTATGCTCGGTTCCTTATCAGCAAAAATTGAAAGAGTTGAAATCGCAGTTATTCTAACCGAAGGATGGTTGCCACGAACCGAATATTTCTTAAGTATATCAATCGCTTCCTTTTCATACTTGGTGTTTTTAAAATCACTTAACCGTCTCAATGCGGTCGTCCTGATTATTTCCTGATGAGAATCCATCGCAAGTGCATTTTTTATAACGCTCATTCTATTTACGGAGTCGATCAATGCAAGCGAATTAACGGCTGAAGCGATGACATAATAACTTTTATCATTTTCTATAACTTCCGCCAAAAATTTCGCAACGAAATCAAATTTAAACTCTTTCAAAGCTTCAACTATACTTCTCCTAACCTTTGAATCCTGCTCATTTTTAAACACATCTATCAAAAATCTCGCCGTGCTTTCATCTTTTAATTTCCCAAGATTATTTATCGCTTCCTGCCTCACCGCATAAAATTCACCGCTCTTAATGAGTTTCATCATCACATCGACAACATCCTTCTTATCCACCATCCTCCCAAGTTCCTGAACAGCCCATAATCTATCGATCATCTCGCTGGCATTTAACGCTTGATAAATTAACTCATCCTTTGACTTTTCAAAAAATAAATCTTTCAAAATCCAATTCCCCTTGTCAAATATCACCATCAAAGGTTTACTATTAACACTGAAATCAAAAGTCTGTTTTCGCTCACTGATAAAAATTCTATAAGTTTTACTGCTCTCCTTTGTCGTTATCTCAACATCAACGGGTGTCTTGAAAACTTCAGGGGTAAGCGAATCAGCAACTTGAATTTGCTCAACCGTTAATCTGAGAGTTTTCGTCGTATCATTGTAAACATAACTTACCTCAAAAATTGGATATCCAGCTTTATAAAGCCATTGATCAAAAAACCATTTCAAATTATATCCCGTAGCCTCTTCAATTGCTATTTTAAAATCGTTTGTTTCAACATTTTGATATTCATACTTTCTCGCATAATAATTTATTGCCTTCCAGAAAAGTTCGTCCCCCAGAATAAACCTTATCATATTTAGAATTGCTCCACCTCGTTGATATATGTGGGGTCCAAAAAGATCTGTTGGATCAAAGTATCTATTCCACACTGTTGGCTTTTTATCGCTCATATCGGCAAATTTTGCTGTCCTTTGCATGTTGTAAACGCTATATTGAAACTCATCCTTCCCCCGTGCATATTCAAAGTAAAGCGCAGTGAAATAAGTCGCAAACCCTTCGTTCAACCACGCATGTTCCCAACTTCTACAAGTCAAAAGGTCCCCCCACCATTGATGAGCCATCTCATGAGCGACAAGCCCATCGCTTGAAACATCAAGATGTGCTCTTTCATCATGAATCGTTGTGCTTGTCAGCGTCGTCGCAGTTATATTTTCCATCCCACCGTAGATAAAATCTTCTACTATCGTCTGGGCGTACTTGTTATACGGATATTTATAACCGATCTTTTCGGAAAAGAACTTCATTATCTCAGGTGTTTTCTCAAACGAAAGTTTAGCATACTTTGCGTTTGTTTTATAAACATAATACTCAAGGGGAATATCAAGGTAATAATCCTGAAGCTTTACATATTCACCAGCAACAATTGAAATTAAATAGCTCGAATGGGGTTTATCCATAAACCAGTGATATGTTTTCAAACCTCGCTTTCTATCCTCTTTAACGGAAAGAAGTTTACCATTTGAAATTACTACGAAATTTTTATTTACAGTCGCAATAACTTCGCTTGTAGCTTTATCATTTGGGAAGTCATAACACGGGAACCAATAGTGATTATCCTCAGGCTGACCTTGAGACCAAATTTGATAAGGCTTGTCAGGATAAGCCGAATCAGGCTGGATGAAGTATAATCCCTTTCGTGGATTTGAAACAAAATATTCAACAACAACCGAGAGTGTATCTCTAAATGAATAGGCACGATCAAGGTAAATTTTTAACTTCTGAGCAAGTGAATCAAAATCAAAGTTTAAAGGCTTACCATTAACAAAATAAACTTTTCCAATTTTCATCTCAGCCGCATCAAGCTCAAAAACTTTAAAATCGGGACGAAGCGGGACAAATTTTGTGGTGACTTTTCCATCAACTGTTTTCTGTTTTTCATCAAGTTTAACCTCAATTTTTATATGGATAACGTCATAAGTTCTTTCCCTTGTTGGATGTTCAGGCGGTGGTGTCGGCGATTTGTAGTAAATTCTCGGTCGTTGTGCAAGGGATAGATTGAAAAACAAAGCAAAGATTAAAACCAGTGAAACAAAAATCTTAAATTTTTTCATTCTCCAACCTTAAAATTTTTTTGTAAATTTGGACGGAATGAAAAACGATATAGTTTCAAACTTTATCAAGGGCTTGCTCAAGATCTAAAAGCAAATCTTCAACATCTTCAATCCCAACCGAAAGTCTCAAAACCCCCTCCGTTAAACCAAGCTCCCTTTTCTCCTCCTCAGGCACTGAGGAATGGCTCATGCTCCACGAGTGATTTATTAAACTCTCAACCCCGCCAAGGGACTCAGCAAGTGTGAAAATTTTCAAATGGCCAAGAAATTTCCTAACAACCTCGATCGATTCAAGTTCAATTGTAACTATACCGCCAAAGTCCTTCATCTGCGATTGCGCAAGCTCATACTGTGGATGCGAAGGAAGCCCAGGGTAAAAAACTCTCTTAACCTTTGGATGAGAAGCGAGAAAAATGGCAACCCTTTTAGCGTTGAAACAATGCTGATTCATTCTAACCGCAAGCGTTTTTATAGATCTTAAAAGAAGCCAACAGTCAAACGGACTTGGAACAGCTCCAAATGCCCTCTGAATATACCAAAGTGGTTTTTGAATTTCATCTCTATTTGTTACAACAATTCCACCGACGACATCGCTATGACCATTTAAAAATTTCGTGCTACTATGAATAACTATATCACATCCAAACTCAAGGGGCCTTTGAAGATACGGCGTCATAAATGTGTTGTCAACCGCAATCAAAATTTCTCTATTAAACGAATCCCGAATCTCAACCAATTTTCGAAGATCCGTGATATACAAGAAAGGATTTGAAGGCGTCTCAGCAAAAATCATTTTCGTTTCCCTTCTAAGCTCATTTGCGACATTTTCAACCTGAGTAATATCAACAAATGAAAATTTAATACCCCATTTCTGCATCTCTTTAAAAACCCTCAATGTGCCACCGTAGATATTTTTTGTCGTTATAACATGATCACCCGGCTTCAAAAGTTGCATAACCGCTGTCACAGCGGCTACCCCAGATGAAAAAGCGAATCCATATTTCCCGCTTTCAAGCCTTGCGATGTTTTCTTCAAGCATTTTACGATTTGGATTTTGCGTTCGCGAGTAAACATACGGAGCATCCCTATCCTCAAACTTTCTCGCATAAGTTGTTGCAAGATAAATTGGCGGTATAACCGAAAAAGATTCTTTATCTGGCTTCTGCCCAAAATGAATTGCATCCGTCGAGAATCCCATTTTTATCACCCCAGTTTATTGTAAATAAAAAGGGCAGGCAAAATTTTTGCCTGCCCTTTAATTTGCAAACTTAACGACTATTGTTTACTCCTCAACTCATCCGCTTTCTTAAAAGCCTGTTCAGCTTTTTCAACTTCTCCAAGGTTTGCGTAAATCTTCCCGATAAGCTCCCAAATGAAAACATCATTAGGATCAATTTCAGTCAACCTTTCAAGATATGGAAGCGCCTGCCTAAATTTATCCTTTGACATCGCTTCATATTTCGCTTGCTCTTCAAGATTCTGCCTTAAAGCAAGATCCTCCGCCTGTTGTTTTAACTTAACTCCCCAGTTAACATAAGCAGCCCCAAGGTTATAAACTGCCTCTTTATAATTCGGGTCAAGATCAACCGCAGCTTTGAATTCCCTTATAGCGTCTTCAAACTGCTCCGCTCTAAGAAGAAGGACACCATAATTGTAATGGAAATATTTGTTTCCTGGCTGAGCCTCAACCGATGCACGAAAAGCTTCAAGCGCTTCATCGCTACGCCCGGCGTTTATGTAAGCATTTGACAAGAAAGCGAGCGTCTCCTCATCTGAAGGAGTAAGATTTCTAACCTTATTAAAAACTTCAATTGCTTTATCATACCACTCTCTTGCTGCATAAAACTCAGTTGAATCAAGCGCAACCGTCACTCCACCACTTTCATACTTTTCTCCCTTGAAATAGATCGCTTTAACGGCTTCATTTTCAAATTCAATTGTCAGCCCATATTTTGAATAAACCCACTTCTCTGGCTGAGGTTGCTGAGGTGCTGGTTTAACCGGCTTCCTACCTTTTACTGGCTCCTGAACTTTAGGCTTAACAACTGAATCAGGTGTCCCAAAACTCGACTGAACTTCACTTTTAGACATCCCAACCCTTATATCGCGCTTATTTGAGGGATCCTCAAACTTAAATGTATGACGCGAAGCGTAATCATAGTAAATTTTTCCAAGCATCTTCATCGCATCAACATCCTGTCCATTGGAAAGTTCAATCGCTTTCTTGAGTGGATCAACCGCTGGGTCAATATCTCCCTTCGCAAGATAACTATAGGCAAGGTTTTTGTAAGCTGCTGCGCTGTCAGGAATTATCTCGGTGCAAGTTTTAAAAGACTCAATCGCCTTGTCAATGTAAACAACTGAATCACGATTATTGCTAAACCTCGTGAAATAAGCTACACCAGCGTTAAAGTTATCAACCCAATATTTGAGCTTGTAATTGTTAATATCTTTTTCAAATCGATTTGAAACCTCAAGCGACTTGTTGAACGCCTCGATCATTCCCTTATAATTCTTCTGTTCACCTCTAACATAACCAAGCAAAAACCAAGCTTCATCATTTTTAGGATTATTCTCAACTTCTTTCAAAAGCTGCTTTTCAGCATTTACCCAATCCTGCCTCTGCATGTAAACCTTTGCCCCTGTAACCTCAGGACTTGCACATTGAAATCCCGTGGTTGAAATGTAGATTAAAATGCCAATGAGCCCAAATAAAAACAAAACTGATTTTGTTTTGGACATGTTGCTTCATTTATGAATTAATTTTTAAAAAGTTTTCCCTTAAATATACCAAAAAATGCGAGATTTTTCAAAAATTTAAAACCCCAAAACAAAATCAAACCAAAATTTCTACTTCAAAGCTTCGCTTATCATTTTAAGTAGCTTGTTTATATCAAACGGTTTCTCAACGAAACCAGCTACTCCTTCGACTTCCTCTTTCTCTGATTCAGTAATATACCCCGTGGAAATTATCACTTTCACATTTGGATCTATCAAGAGAAGCTGTGAAAGCGTCTCTTTACCGCTCATCTTCGGCATATTAAGATCAAGAATGACAAGATCAATTTCACCTTTGTGCTCTCTATAAATGTTCAACCCTTCAATCCCATCGCCAGCAGTATAAACTTTAAATCCCTCAGCCTCAAGCAACTCTTTCCCAGCAAACCTTATATCTTCCTCATCATCAATCAAAAGTAAAGTCCCAGTTTTTTTCACTTTTACTTCTTCTTTCTTTCTTGCTTCATCTTTTTCTTTTCTTTCTTTATATGCAGGGATATATACTGAAAATTTTGTTCCCTTTCCAACCTCGCTATAAACTTTTATAAATCCATCATACGATTTTACAATTCCATAAACAGTTGAGAGCCCAAGCCCCGTTCCTTTCCCAGGGGGTTTAGTTGTGAAGAATGGCTCAAAAATCCTTCGTTTCACTTCCTCCGTCATACCAATACCAGTGTCAATTACATGCATAACCAAATATTCAACATCAGACTTTCCATTAAGTCCATCTCCAACCCTATTCTCAGTTCTAAAAATTAACTTACCTCCCTCGGGCATTGCATCTCTTGCATTTATAGCAAGATTGAGAATAACTTGTTGAACTTGCGCCTCTTCCCCAAGTATTATGTGATTCTCTGCATTGAAGTGCGTTTCTATTTCAATGTTTCTCGGGAAAGTCTCTCTAAATACCTTCACTGAATCCTCAATCAAGCGATGTATATCAATAGGTCTCATTTCCCCGGTTGGCTTCTTTCGTGAAAACGTGAGAAGTCGTCTTGCAAGCTCAGCCCCTCGCAAAGCCGTTGTCTCAATTGTATCAATCCACTTTGCATATTCAGAATCCTTCACCTTCATTTTAAGAAGTTGAGCAGCGCCAATTACAATTTGTAAAATATTATTAAAATCGTGAGCGATGCCACCTGCAAGCGTGCCAAGGGCTTCAAGTTTTTGCGCTTGCTGAAGAGCTTCCCTTCTCTTAATTTCCTCCGTCACATCTATTATCATCCCCTGAGCTGCAGGCTTACCCTCATACTCAACTCGCTTTGTATAACCTTCAATAAAAATAACTTGCCCATCTTTTCTCAAACCCCTTGCACTCCACTTATTCACCTCAAATTCACCCTTTAATCTCTTCCTAAGTTGCTGATTTAATCTTTCCCTATCTTCAGGATGAATTAATATAGGGTAATCTTTCAAATTTAATATTTCATCTTTGCTATATCCGAAAATCTCACAGAACTTATCATTGACATATTTAAACCCCGAAGTATCCATCAAATAAGCTCCAAAAAATGGATTTTCAACAATTGACCTGTATTTTTCTTCGGACTTCAAAAGCTCCATTGTCCTCTTCTCAATTTCAAACTCCAAATGCTCAGAAAACTTGAAATTCAAAAACAAAACAAGAATAAAACTTATCAAAACTCCAATTGAAGCTAAAGCAATTCCTCCTAAAGCTGACCCCGGCAAAACATCAAAAATTTTAAAATCATCGAGAAAATGATAATCGATTATAAAAATTTTATCCGAATTGAATTGTAATGGCACCACTGAGACGTTTAAAATAGTCCGCCTCGAATTTTTATAAACCCTCTCGCGAAAGTTACCAAGCTTAACCAAATCCTCAGTTTTTATATTTAATGGTGAATCTATTTGTGATTTTAAAAATCTGATAAAATTGTCACCAAGGACTTTTGTATCGTCAGCAGAGATTATCCTTAGCTGTGAATCAAGAAATAGAATCCTTGAACTTCCCTCAGTAACTTTCTTCAAATTACCACGCAAATTTTCAAAATTAAATTCTACCCCTATTCCCCCTAAAAAATTACCGTCCTTATCAAAGTATGGATACAAAATAAACGAATGAGAGCCACTTTTATCATTTAAAATTGGTGTCGCTACAAATTCTCCCCTCACAAATTTCTTCGGTAAAGTGAGCTCCACAACCCCAGGGTAAGAGTAATAAATTTTGCCCTCCTTATCGAAGAAAAATATATTTGATACAATCTCAGCGTATCTTTCCTTTAAACTTTTTGCGGTATCTTTCACCTTTTCACTGCTTAAACCTCTTTCAGCAATGAAACTAATTCTTAAAATTAAACTTTCGAGCTCCCTCTCGGTCTGTCGTGCAAAAACTTTTATTACATCAAAATCCTTTGAAACTCTGCTTGCAAAAACTTGATCCTGCAAATCAAAATATACACCGGTTGCAAGCGTTCCAAATAAAATCACCGTAACCCCCGCAAGAACTAACATTATAGTTAGCCGTTTCACAATTCCAGATTTTAATACGGCGATATATCTCGACCTATACTTATCAAGTAATAATGGCAGGTGGGAAATTAAAATATGAAGTATGTTAAATGTTAAGAATCCTGATACAAGAGCCCCAGCTACTTCCGTGGCAAAATAAGTTTTATCAAGTATTGAGTTGGGAAGATTTGAATTCAATAACCACAGCCATAAAATTGGCTCGATAAGGTAATAAAGAGACGCTACCCTAATCCATCTACTTCTACGAGGTGCTTTTTCACACACACCCTTATTCATCATCATTATATCCCCGAGAAGGAAATACGAAATAAAAAATTGCAACTGAATGAAGATATAAAGAACATCATTAAAGAGATAAAGATCACCTTCGTAAGCCTGTGTCAAAAAATAGGGCAACATCAAAACAACAAAAATGAACACAATTATCAAAATTCTTTTAAAAGTAGAACTTAAACTTAAATCCCCAAGTCCTGTGAACCTCACAAAGAAATTACGCAATGAAACAACCCCAGAGGCAAAGAAAACACCAGCGGAAATGTAAATCGCTTGTAGAAAAATAAGTTCAGTGCTTACTATGACCCCAAATCTCGCTGTTATGTAAAAAGATTCATATACAGCTATGAAGTAAAAAACTAAGGAAAAGAAAAGAAGTGAAGACCCAGTCCTTCTACCGGTCTCAGATGCGAATTTATAAGCAAGGATTGTAATAGAAAGAACGGGCAAAAGAACATAAAAAAACTCAAATATCCCACCTATAACATTTAAGCCATAATTTCCCATAAAATTTCTTTGTTAAATTTCAATCATCACTATACTGAAGGTACCCAATGCCACAACATTTAAAAATTACTTATTTTGTCCCTGCGGAACAGTAGCTGGTTGAGATTGAGTAGGTTGAGCCGCAGGAACACTAACTGGAGGGACTGATTTAGCCCTCTGTTGAATTACGCTCTCCCGGACACTTTCAGGAGTTTTTCCGGGGAGAAAGAAAAGATTGATCACAATAGCAAGAAGAAGAAAGATCGCACCCAACGTAATAGTTGCCTTGCTTAAAAAATCAGCGGTTCTCCTAATACCAAAAACAGTTCCAAATCCTGCGCCACCGAAAGCCCCAGCAAGACCTCCACCTCTACCTGCCTGAAGCAAAACCGCAATGATCAAGAGAATCGCAATTATCACCTCAATAGCAACAAGAACACTATACATATTCAAACACTTTTCAAAATTTGTTTTTCGAAATTACAGGTGGAAAAATTTAACAATAAATTTGATTAAAACCAAATAAAAAACCCCTTGCCCTCCAAGAATAACCTGGAAAGCAAGGGGTTTGATAAAACCAAGGTAATTTTTACATCACTTCATAAGTATCGCTTTCCTCGTCATTGTAAACTCTCTCCCATCCTCAAGCGATCTTGCATACATCGTATAGAAATAGACGCCAGAGCCAACAGGATTACCCTGCTCATCCCTTCCATCCCATTTTACACTCTTCCTTCCAGGATCAAGATTTGCTTCAACCAATGTCCTAACTTTTTGACCAAGAACATTCCAAACAATTATCTTAACACTTGAATACTCAGGGATATCAAACCTTATCTCCGTCCCTGGGTTAAATGGATTTGGATAGTTCTGATAAAGCATATAATCAAGTGGAACTACATCACTAAATTGGGAAACATCGTATAACAAATCAGCACCTAAATTCGCAACGCTTGCTATAACCTTAGGTTCAGCACTTAAAAATTGTTCCACCGTAACATTTGGTACTACTATTGTAAGTAAAACACTTTCTCCTGTTTTTATATACTTTCCACCATCAGCGTAAACAAGAATTACAATTTTGTTAAATTCATTTCTCTTCCAATCAACGGACAATCCATTGGCATCGGGCATCTTCCATACATCAATCTTTCCAGGTAGAACTGAAGATGTCAACTCTATCTGTAATCCTCTTAACAAAGCCTCATTATTTTCAAGTTTAACTCTTACTTTGCTTGTCTTTGTACCCGGATTAAATACCTCAAACTTTAAAATTCCATTAGCATTTACCTTTTTACCGCCTTCATCAAACTTCGCAAGAACTGCACCACTGCCAAAACCTTTGTCATTAACTTTAAACACAGGAGAACCCGCAATTGCACTTATTGCATAGCTTGGCCATACACCACTTACCACCGCATCCTCTAATGTTGCAAGATCCATAAGATCAAGAGTTCCATCCCCACCATTAACATCAGCAGCTGTTCTATCTGCATTATCTGGGTTTTGATTATCATATTGGAGCGGAGATTCACCATTTGTTGATTCATAAAAATATCTATCTTGCGTGCCATCACTATTTGCATCTCTAAATTGATAGCTACTTTGCGGATCATTTACGATTACATTGCCATAATTTCCAACCACCACATCTGCAAGTCCAGTTACATCAGCAACATTAACAGAGTTATCCCAGTTTATATCCCCATATTTACGATCTTTAGAATACCCAGCTGGTGTAAATGTTGGTGAAGAAGTTGGCGGTGTAAATGTCGTCGCTGTGATATTTATTGTCGCAGGATTTAAGGTAGGCGTAACTGTGCTCGGAGTACCCCCGCCACCTGGATACTTTCTTATAACTGCTGAAGCACTGATCAAAGTAAGGCTATATGAACCGTTGGATAAAGATGGCAATGTAACGGCAAGAACACTTGAGTTATAGCCTGGCTGAAACATTCGCGACTTTGTTCTGCCAGAAACCAGAACGCTAATAGTATCGGGATCGGAGGCATTAGCAGATCTCTTATTTTTTGAAATGCTAAAATTTGAAGATAAACTATTGGGATATAAAGTGACACCAGCAGTATCTATATTCATAGCAGCAGGATACATTATATTAACTTGAAAAGACCAAACACCATAAGTATTAGGAGCATACTTGTTCTCTAAAACAACGAAAACCTTTTGATCAGTGACACCCGCATCAATTTCAATACTTGATTGATGCCAACCTATTCTCACTTGTGAGAAAGATAACCCTGCAAAAATAAAAATTAAAAAAGCAGTTAAGATCAATTTTCTCATGGCTACCTCTCAACTGTTTTTTTAATTTATTTTCGGTTCTTTCAATGGAAATATAATAAAATTAGTCCACACTGTCAAGAGTAACTTGGCTAAATTAGAAAACCTTAATAAATTTTTGATTTTGGCTTCACTTAAATTTTGCAAATATTAAACATCCTAAGTGTGATGCAAATCACATTGGGAAGAAGGTGCGGAGGGTGAGGGACTCGAACCCCCAAGGGCGCGAAGCCCAGCGGTTTTCAAGACCGCCGCCTTACCAATTAGGCTAACCCTCCATTTTTCCTATATAAATTTATAAAATTTCACCAATAAAATCAATTTTCAACAAAATCCATTCCAAACCCAGCAAAACTCATCCCTAAAAAATTTATCGTAACCCATCTATGCCTGCACACTTGACTTTTAAGCAATACTTTTTTATCTTAAATCAAAACCAAAAAAGAGGATTGGAAAGCAATGAAAATAATGAATTTCTTTTTCATTCTAATTACTGGGGTATGGGTTTCATTTTTAATTCAGGGATGTGCATCGACAGCTGAACAAGAAGATATTTACGGGGGTGTGGTGGAGGAAGCAACAGAAGGTGTTGATACATCGTATGTAACTACCCTATCCGAGGAAAATAAGTCTTTAAGGGAACAAATTGCTAAACTGCAGGATCAAAATGCCAAGCTTCAAAGTGAAAAGAATGAATTAGAAAAAAACTTGCGCTCGCTTCAAGAAAGCAATACACAATTAACAGCTAAAATTTCTGAACTGGGACAACAACTTGAAGCAGAGAAACAAAAAAACCGCGATCTTTCAGCAAAACTTGCACAATATGAAGCATTGCCACAGCCAGGCGCAAGCGAGATGGAATTAAGAAATGAAATTGCAAAGCGCGACAGTGAAATCACGGAATATAAAAAGCAAATAAGAGACTTACAGGCAAAACTTGCAGAACTTGAAACAAAAGTTGCAACGAAACCCACCGAAACTCCACCAGCTACAGTTGGCGGAGAAGTTAAATTAGCTTACCCTGGAATTACACCTGAAACGCCCAAAATTGAGATAACAGAAAAACAGTTTAGAAACTATTATAACCTCGCTCTTAGAGAATTCAAAAATCGCCGATATAAAACATCCATTGCTTACTTTGATACATTATTACGAAGCAGTGTTGAAACAAATTTAAAGATAAACGTAGCTTATTGGCTCGGTGAAAACTACTTTGCGTTAAAACAATATGAAAAAGCGATTGAATACTTCAACTATGTCGCACAGACGAAGTCAGCCAAAGCCCCGGATGCTTTATACATGCTTGGGAGATGCTATGCAGCGCTCGGAAAGATTAAGGAAGCGAAGGAATATATGAGCCGAGTAATAAAAGAATATCCAAAAAGCCCGGTCGCCAAAAAAGCCAAAGACAGATTAGAGAGACTATGAAACTTAAATTCACATTTTTGCTAACTTTAATTTTACTTGCCCTCTCCTCATGCACAAAAGAGCAAGAGAGTCAAATTCTGCCTTACATCAATATTACGGTTGATAACCAATCTTTTAAGATGGACTCGGTTATAGCGGTGTATGATGATTCAGCGAAGGTTATGAGTTTGCTTGGGACAAGATACAGCGGTGGGAAACCTGCAAATACTATCGCAATTGGGTTCAAATTTTCAACCGGAACACAGGCACCACAAACATACGACGCTACAAAAACGCCCATCGAAATGATGGCTATTTACATTGACTCTGCGAATATTGTCTATTCGACTGCCACCGTTGATTCGCTCCAAAATCCAGCGAACCCAATAGGCACAGGGATTTTAAACCTTACTTCACACAACTTATCACTTCACACCATCGCTGGAAATTTTGAACTTAGACCTAAGGAAATAGACCCAGAAACATGGCAACCGAAAACGAAGGTAATTCAGATAAGTGGTTCATTTCAAACATACTATGTTTTTCTTACAAGAGGCTATACTCCCCCAATACCTATGAAAGTTTTACCTATGTTGCACAACAGTTCAGTTAAGTGATTCTGATACTTCTGTTATCTGTGCATTGCATCGAGGGCATTTATATGAAGCGGTTTTGCGTCGGGATTTAACAATTAAAGGATAACCACACTCAGGACAAGGCTTATTTACCGGTTTATCCCAAAGTATAAAATCGCAATTCGGATAATTTGAACAAGCGTAGAAAATTCTCTTTCGCTTACTTTTTCTTTCAACAAGTTCTCCAATCCCACATTCAGGACATTTTATCCCTGTTGTTATTGATTCAGTATATCTGCACGACGGATAATTTTCGCACCCATAAAATTTACCAAATTTCCCACGCCTCAAAATCAATCTTCCACCACATTGAGGACAAATCCTTGTCTCTTCAATTACTCCATTTTGAGGAAAAGCCAGTGTATTTTTACAACTTAGATTTGAACAAGCAAGATATTTACCATCCCTATCAACTTTGACGACCATCTTAGAACCACACCTATCGCAAACTATGTCAGTTTCCTCTTGGATTAACTCTCTTATCTCATCCTTCTTTTCTTCAAGTTCTCTTAAATGTTTATCAAACGGTTTGAAAAATGAATCAACGACCTCAAAATATCCTTTCCTTCCAGAAGCTATCTCATCTAAATCTTCTTCCATTCTTGCTGTAAACTTATAATCAACGACATCGGGAAATTTAGCAGTAAGGATTTTATTCACAGCAAAGCCGAGATCAGTTGGAACAAGTTTCCTATCCTGTAATTCAACATATCCACGCTCAAGAATTGTGCTAACTATAGTAGCATAAGTGCTCGGTCTTCCAATGCCTCTTGCTTCAAGTTCTTTAACAAGTGATGCTTCGGTATATCTTGCTGGCGGTTTTGTAAAATGTTGCTCGGGAATAAGGTTTGTAAGATTTAAAACTTCACCGACATTTATCTTAACAGGTATCTTAACTTCCTTTTCTTCTTTCTCTTCCGACTCGATCTTTGTTTCTTCATAAATTTGCATGTAACCATTAAACTTGACTGTCGAACCAGTCGCCCTGAAAAGATAATTATCTGCAGTTATATCAACAACTGTTTGCTCAAGCACTGCTGAAGACATTTGACAAGCAACAAACCTATTCCAAATCAACTCGTAAAGAGCGAACAGATCCTCACTGAGATATTTTTTAACAACTCTTGGTTCATACTTCATATAAGTTGGTCTTATTGCCTCGTGAGCATCTTGGCTTACCTTCGACTTTTTGAAAACTCTTGGAGTCTGAGGCAGATACTCTTTCCCATAATTGTTATAAATGTACTCTCTTACAGCACTTACCGCTTCATCGCTTAACCTTGTTGAATCGGTCCTCATATATGTTATCAATCCAACTCTTCCTTCATCACCAAGTTCAACTCCCTCATAGAGTTGTTGAGCAAGCATCATTGTTTTTTTCGGTGAAAAACGAAGTTTATTGCTCGCTTCTTGCTGGAGTGTGCTTGTGATAAATGGTGGGGGCGGATTTCGTAAAATCTCCTTTTTCCTAATATCTGAAATTACAAAATTCTTACCCCTTAAGTCATCTAAAATTTTTTCTGCTGTCTCTTTATTAGGAATCTTGGGGTCTTCACCGTTTAGCTTAAATAATTTTGCCTTTAAAATTTCCCCTTCTCGAGTTTGAAACTCCGCTTCAATCGTCCAGTATTCTTCGGGTTTGAAATTTCTTATCTCTTCTTCACGTTCACAAACCAAACGAAGTGCAACCGACTGCACTCTTCCAGCGGATAAAGAGATCTTATCGTTCACAACCTTTTTTAAAAACGGGCTAATTCTATAACCGACAATCCTATCAAGAACGCGCCTAGCCTGCTGAGCTTCAACAAGGTTCATATCAATATCGCGGGGATTTTGCATCCCTTTTTCAATTCCGTTCTTGGTTATCTCGGTGAAGAGGACACGTTTTACATTAGGGTTTACATCTTCGATTTCTGTTTTTATATGCCACGCAATTGCCTCACCTTCTCTATCTGGGTCAGTTGCAATGATGACTTTGCTTACCTTGCTTGCAAGGTCCTTTAACCTCTTGAGAATTTCCTTCTTCCCGCTTATCACAACATATCTGGGTTTATATCCTTTATCAATATCTATCCCAAGTCTCGATTCATCCCTTGGTTTTTGCGGAAGGTCTTTAACATGACCAACAGATGCTTCAACTATAAACTCACCCCCAAGATACTTGCCAATGGTTTTTGCTTTGGCTGGGGATTCAACTATAACAAGACCTTTCGCCTGAGAACTTTTAGGCATCCTGGAAAAACATCCTTTGTTTTTAACAAAAAAGCGACGGTTGAAACAACCGCCGCTTATATTAACATCTCTTTACTTCCAAAAGTTAACTTTTTTAAAGTGATTCCGCTTTCTTCTCTAAGATTTGAGCTTTCTCCTTCTCTTCTTCGACTTTTTCAAATTCCTTCACACCTTCCTTAGGCATCACTCTAACATCACGGTAATCCTTCTTATCATTTCTAAATCCAGTACCAGCTGGGATCAACTGTCCAACGACAACATTTTCTTTCAAACCACGCAAGTAGTCAACTTTTGCTTCTATAGCTGCATCCGTTAAAACACGAGTTGTCTCTTGGAATGAAGCAGCTGAAATCCAGCTTTCCGATGTAAGAGCAGCGCTCGTTATACCAAGCAGTATAGGCTCAAACTCCGCACCTTTCGCAGGACGATATTCAGCTGGTTTTTTCTTTTTCCTCTTTAAGTTCTCATTCTCCCTTTCAACCTCATTTCTCGATTTTAATTGTCCAACCTTAAACTTCGAATCACCTTTGCTTGTTATAACCACCATACCTCTAATTCTGTCGTTTTCTTCATCAACGACATCTTTATCAACAATGTCTCTTTCAAGAAACTTAGTGTCACCAGGATTCGTAATCTTAACCTTTCTCATCATCTGCCTTACAATGACCTCTATATGCTTGTCATTTATCTCAACGCCCTCATTTCTGTAAACATCCTGAATTTCATTAACGAGATATTGTTGCACTGCATTAAGACCCTTTATACTCAAAATTTTATGCGGGTCAATTGGACCATCTGTTAACCTATCGCCAGCATAAACGCGATCGCCATCCTCAACAAGCAAGTGCTTCGTCTGCGGTATCTGATATTCTTTCTTAAACTGCCCATCATCGCTTGTTATCCTAACAATGTAATAGTTCTTCTCAGCTCTTACGCTTACAACCCCATCAATTTCAGCGAGTTCAGCTGGGTTATTGGGGGTTCTGGCTTCAAAAAGATTTACAACTTTTGGCAAACCACCCGTTATGTCTCTTATCTTAGCCTGCTCCCTCGGAATCTTTGCTATGATATCTCCAGCTTTGATATTTACACCATCGTTAAGGTTTTCATCCACAAGTGCTCTTACTGGGATTGGTTGATAATATTCCTCACCTTCTGGAGTGGTGATTTTAATTTTTGGAACCTTGGTTTTATCTTTAGCTTCAATTATAACCCTCTGCATATGTCCAGTTGTTTCATCAGCTTCCTCACGATATGTGACATCAGGAATGAAATCAATAAGTTCAACTCGTCCAGATTTTTCTGCGAGTATAAGCGAATTATATGGGTCAGTTTCATAAAGTTCAGCACCTTTCTCAACAAATTGACCATCTCTCACTTTCAAATCAGAAGCGTATGGTACCGCATACTTTCTAGCAATCCCACTTTTTTCATCTTCAATAAGTAAATATCCATGCCTGGAAATGACACGCAAGACAGTTTCATGCTCATATTCGTCCATCTTCTCATATTCGATATACTTGATGTTTACAAATCTGACCTTTCCACTATTCTTAGCTAAGATCTTTGAAGATCTATAACCTGCACCAGCTACGCTACCACCTGTATGGAAAGTTCTAAGCGTAAGCTGTGTTCCAGGCTCACCTATTGATTGAGCTGCGATTATTCCAACAGCCTCACCAACTTCAACCATCCTTCCAGTAGCGAGATTTCTACCGTAACATTTCACGCACACTCCATATTTGGATTCGCATGTGAGAACGGAACGAACTTCAACTTCATCAATTCCAGCTTCTTCAATCTTTTGAGCAAGTTCCTCGGTGATTTCATGACCAGATTCGACGATAATTTCACCCGTGATGGGATGATAAATATCATGCAAAGCAACTCTTCCAACGATTCTGTCTGCAAGTGACACCATAACCTCTTCTCCACCCTCCTCTTTGAGGGCCGTCATAGTAATTCCTCTAACTGTACCGCAATCTTCTTCCGTCACGACGACATCTTGAGCTACATCAACGAGACGTCTTGTAAGATAACCAGCATCGGATGTTTTCAAAGCTGTATCAGCGAGACCTTTTCTTGCACCGTGAGTTGAAAGGAAGTATTCCCAAATTGAAAGACCTTCACGGAAGTTGGAAAGAATGGGGTGCTCGATCATTTCATAAGGCTGTCCTGTCATACCTTTCTGAGGCTTCTGCATCAATCCGCGCATTCCGCCAAGCTGCCTTATCTGATCCTTCGAACCACGCGCACCTGAATCAAGCATGACGAAAAGCGGGTTAAATCCTTGATTTATTTTCGAAAGCTTCTCAAACAAAACCTTCGCAACTTTTTCAGTCGCGGCTGACCATTCGTCGATAACTTTGTTGTATCTTTCTGTATCGGTAATTTCTCCAGCAAGGTGATCCCTATGATGAATATCAACCCTCCTCTGATATTCAGCTATTATCTGCTCCTTTTCCTCTGGAACAATCACATCTGGAATGCCGATTGAAATTCCCGACTTTGTCGCATAATAAAATCCCATATCCTTCATTTCATCAAGAAACTCGGCAGTTATAACATTTCCAAACTTATTGTAAATTTTCGCTATCAAGTTTGTAAGTTTCTTCTTTGTCAAAACCTCGTTTATAAACCCAATCCCTTTCGGAACTATTTGATTGAAGATAACTCTACCCGTTGTGGTTTCGACAAGCTCATATTTACCTGTTTCCTGATTTAAAATTCTAACTTTGATCTTCGCATGGAGCCCAAGTTTTCCACTATTATGCGCAATTATAACCTCTTCAGGAGAAGAGAAAGTTTTACCTTCACCTGGTTCCCCAGCTCGTTCTTTCGTCAGATAATAGAGACCAAGCACAATATCCTGCGTTGCAATTGTAATCGGTTTACCATCAGCTGGCTTAAGCAGGTTATGGCTTGAAAGCATCAATATCCTTGCTTCGAGTTGAGCTTCGTAAGAAAGCGGGACGTGAACCGCCATTTGGTCGCCGTCGAAATCAGCGTTGAAAGCAACACAAACAAGCGGATGTAATTGAATTGCTTTTGCGTCTGTTAAAACTGGTTGAAATGCCTGAATTCCAAGACGGTGCAAAGTCGGCGCACGATTCAAAAGAACTGGATGACCTTCAACAACTTTCTCCAAAATTTCCCAAATAATTGGATCTTTCCTTTCAATTATTTTCTTAGCAGTGCGAGCAGCCTTCGCATAACCACGCTCCATTAACTTGCGAATCAAAAATGGTTTGAATAACTCAACCGCCATATCCTTGGGCAATCCACACTGATGAAGCTTTAACTCAGGTCCAACAACTATAACAGAACGACCCGAGTAATCAACCCTCTTACCAAGTAAATTCTGTCTGAATCTACCCTGTTTACCCTTCAAAATGTCAGATAAAGATTTAAGAGGTCTATTAGTGTCCGCCTTTACCGCGTTCACACGTCTCGAATTATCAAGCAACGCATCAACCGCCTCTTGAAGCATTCGTTTCTCGTTCCTGAGAATTATTTCAGGCGCTTTTATCTCCTTTAACCTCTTCAACCTGTTGTTTCTGATTATAACTCTGCGATAAAGGTCATTCAAATCACTTGTAGCGAACCTACCTCCTTCAAGAGGAACAAGTGGTCTCAATTCTGGTGGGATAACTGGTATTATCGTCAAAACCATCCACTCAGGCTTATTGATAAACTCTTCCTTACCTTTCACAACTACTTTCTGATTAAAAGCCTCAACTACTTTTAAACGCTTTAAAATTTCATACTTCTTTTGCTCAGAAGTTTCCTGAGCGAGCTGAGCCTTCAACTCGTTTGATAATTCTTCAATATCAATGTTTCTCAAAAGATCTCTTATCGCTTCACCACCCATCTTTGCAATAAACTTATCAGGATGATCATCTGGCAATTTATCGTTATCAGGAAACTTCTCAAGTATTTCCTGATATTGTTCCTCTGTGATCAAATCTTTCTCTTTTAATCCCGTCTTTCCAGGCTTTATCACAACATATGACTCGTAATAAACTATTTTCTCAAGGTCCTTGGTTGACATCCCAAGCAATGAACCAATCTTGCTCGGAACAGATCTCAAATACCATATATGCACAACTGGAACAGCAAGTTCAATATGCCCCATTCTTTCACGCCTTACACTTCTCTGCGTAACCTCAACGCCACATCTATCGCATACAACACCACGATACCTTATCCTCTTGTATTTTCCACAATGACATTCCCAATCTTTTACAGGTCCGAATATCTTTTCACAGAAAAGACCATCTCTTTCGGGTTTATATGTTCTGTAATTTATCGTCTCAGGCTTTGTAACCTCACCACGAGACCACTGTAATATCGTGTCAGGGCTAGCTAATTTAATTGAAACTTTTGAAATCTGCTTTTTCCGTAAAAGTCCTTCTTTTAAAACCTGCAGTTTTTCCATTTTTAAAAACCTCCTGAGAAAATTTATTTTTTATTCGATTCTCACATCAAGACCAAGACCCTGAAGCTCACGAACGAGAACATTGAACGATTCAGGTATCCCAGGCTCTGGCAAATTATCACCTTTTACAATTGCTTCGTATGCCTTTGAGCGACCTTGGATATCATCGGATTTATAAGTTAACATTTCTTGCAATGTATAAGCTGCACCATAAGCCTCGAGAGCCCATACCTCCATCTCTCCAAGTCGCTGTCCACCAAATTGTGCTTTTCCGCCCAATGGTTGTTGAGTAATAAGTGAGTAAGGTCCAATTGATCTTGCGTGAATCTTGTCTTCAACCATATGGATGAGTTTCATCATGTAAATATATCCAACTGTAACTTCCTGATCAAATGGCTCACCTGTTCTTCCGTCATAAAGCCTTATTTTTCCAGTTTCGGGCAAACCTGCTTTCCTTAACTCTTCTTGAATATCTTCCCAAGTTGCCCCGTCAAATATCGGGCTTGCATATTTAACACCAAGCTTCTTAGCAGCCCAACCAAGAGCCGTTTCAAATAACTGTCCCAAATTCATTCTTGAAGGAACGCCCAATGGATTTAACACTATATCAACTGGAGTTCCATCTGGAAGGAAAGGCATATCTTCAACAGGTGCAACTTTCGCTATAACACCTTTGTTTCCATGGCGACCTGCCATCTTATCCCCAACTTGCAATTTCCTCTTCTTCGCGACATAAACTCGCGCAAGCTGCACAACCCCAGGCTGAAGTTCGTCAACTTGAACTTTATATCTTTCAATCTTCGCCTGCGTCTCAATATCTTGCAGCTTCTTCAAATAATTTTCATAAAGTTGCTTCTTCAACATATTTTTCCTCGGGCTTTCGACCCATTCAGCATCGTAATCAAGGTCATCAAGCTCGTCGATGCGCGACTTAAATACCTCAGGCTTCAAGCTAACGCCACTTCTTATGACAACTTCACCTTTCTTATTTCTTATTCCAAGTGATGTTTCACCCTCGAGCAACAACCCAAGTTTTTCCGCAAGTTTTTCCTTTGTTTCAGCGATTAACTTCTTCCGCTTTCTCTCTATGCCATCCAAAAGTTTCTTTTCTTGCTTTTTCGACTCCGCATCTTTTTTCTTTCGCTGGAAAAGCTTCGTTGCTATAACAACTCCTTTCAAACCAGGACTCGCTCTCAAAGACGCATCTTTCACCTCACCAGCCTTTTCACCAAATATAGCCCTCAAAAGTTTTTCCTCTGGAGTTGGTTCGGTTTCCGCCTTCGGCGTTATCTTACCGATCAAAATATCCCCCTCTTTGACATAGGTTCCAACCTTAACTATTCCGTTCTCATCAAGGTCTTTGATCGCCTCCTCACTTACATTTGGAATTTCCCTTGTAAATTCCTCCTCACCACGGCGAGTGTCATGGACAGATAGCTCAAACTCTTCTATATGAACTGATGTGAAGGCATCTTCTGCTACCAGTTTTTCGCTCACAATAATAGCATCCTCAAAGTTATAACCTCTCCATGGCATGAAAGCAACAAGAACATTTCTACCAAGTGCAAGCTCACCGTGATCAATCGCAGGTCCATCAGCTAGAATATCTCCAGCCTTGACCCTTTGACCAACTTTCACAATTGGCTTTTGATTTATACAGGTATCTTGGTTTGACCTTGCGAATTTAGTTAACTTGTATTCAACCGTATATTTATCATCAAAGCTTAAAATCTCTTCAATGCTTCCCTTTTTATGATCATACTCAACTACAATCTTAGTTGCATCAACATATTTTACCACGCCATCACCTTCAGCTACTATTACCATCCTTGAATCGCGAGCAACCTTATCTTCAAACCCTGTTCCAACAAGTGGCGCTTCAGGCCTCAAAAGTGGAACTGCCTGCCTTTGCATGTTTGAACCCATAAGGGCGCGGTTTGCATCATCATGCTCAAGAAATGGAATAAGTGATGCTGAGACACTAACAATCTGATTCGGCGAAATGTCCATATATTGAACTTCTTCAGGAGATACAACGACGAAGTCTCCACCTTTCCTCGCTTTAATTTTATCAACAAGAAATCTCCCATTGGAATCAATTGGAGCGTTTGCCTGTGCAATTATAACTCTTTCCTCCTCATCCGCAGTTAAATATTCAACTTCATTCGTCACACGACCATTTTTCACCTTTCTATACGGTGTTTCAATAAAACCAAACTCATTTATTCTCGCGAAAACAGCAAGCGAAGCTATGAGACCAATATTTGGACCTTCTGGAGTCTCAATCGGGCACAACCTTCCGTATTGAGTATAGTGAACATCTCGGACCTCAATACCCGCTCTCTCCCTCGTTAATCCACCTGGACCAAGGGCACTGACCCTTCTCTTATGTGTGATTTCAGCCAGTGGATTTGTCTGATCCATAAATTGTGAAAGCTGGCTCGTTCCAAAGAATGCGTTTAAAGCGTTAGCTATTATCCTTGAATTGACAAGATCTTGTGGTGTAATTTTCTCCGCTTCTCTCAGATTTAAACGCTCTTTTATCGTTCGCCCCAACCTAGCGAAAGCAGCATTTAAAACTTGCGCAAGTTGTTCCGCAACCGTTCTAACTCTACGATTTCCAAGATGGTCAACATCATCTATTCTTTCTTTGCCACTTTGTAACTTAACTAGATACTTTATTATCGCAACAATATCATCTTTCGTTAAAGTTACCTCCGTCAACGGAACATTAAGATTAAGGCGTGAATTTATCTTGTATCTTCCAACTATGCTTAGATCATAACGCTTCGGGTTAAAGAACCACTTCTCAATTATACTTCTCGCCGTCTCCGCATCTTGTATTTCCCCGAGACGCAGCTGTTTATAAATATGTTCGACCGCATCCTTTTCCGACTTTATGGTATCTTTATCCATGGTCTTTAAAATTATATCCTTCATATCCGAATCCTCTTCTCTCCACACAAGCAACTCTTTTATGCCAGCGGCTCGAACTCTTTCAATATCATTAGCTGTGATCTCGGAATTTCTCGTAATAATTATCTCACCTGTCTTACGATCAAAAACATCTGTCGCGACTACTTTACCAACCAACTTCGAGACTGTTGAACTATTAACAGGTATTTCCTCTACGAGATCGAACAATTTTAAAATTTCTTCATCTGAAGAAAAACCAAGTGCCCTTAATAAAGTTGTCACATAAAACTTCCTTTTTCTGTCAATGTAAACATACATCATATCGGTAACATCAGTCGTAAACTCAATCCACGAACCTTTCAAAGGAATTATTTGCGCCTGATAAGTCTTTAAACCATTTGGAAAAACGGTCTCATCAAAGAAAACACCAGGGGATCTTTGAAGCTGATTTACAACAACCCTTTCAGCTCCGTTTATAATAAATGTTCCTCTTTCAGTCATATAAGGGAGATTTCCAAGGAAGACATCCTGTTCAATTGTCTCCACATAATCGGCATGACTCGGATCAAGCTTTGATGAAAGGCGCAATTTAGCTTTCAATGGCACAGCGTATGTTAACCCGCGCTCTTTGCATTCCTCTATTGTAAACTTTGGCTTATCGAGATAATATTCAATAAAATCAAGCACATAAATTTCCTTTGAATCCATTATCGGAAAGTTTGCTTTAAAAACAGCTTGTAACCCTTTGTTCTCTCTTTTGCTGGGTGGGACATCCTCCTGCAAAAACTCCTTATAAGATTTTAACTGGATTTCAAGCAGATCCGGATAGTCAATCACATTTTTAATCTTTCCAAACGATATTCTCCCCGTCGCTGTAATTTCTCTTTTCTTCGCCAATTTTCCCTCACTCCTTGAAATTTTAATTTTAAAAATTCTAAAAAGGCAACAAGCCGATAACCCTAAAAGTTCATCACTTTTAGGTGATTATCGGCTTGTAAATTTTAAAAGTTCCTGCTTCAAATTTTTAATTGAAAATAGAATTTATTTGAGTTGAACTTGTGCTCCGGCTTCTTCAAGTTCCTTTTTGATCTTTTCAGCTTCCTCCTTTGATACGCCTTCCTTAATTGGTTTCGGTGCGCTATCAACAAGGTCCTTTGCCTCTTTCAAACCGAGACCTGTAATTTGTCTGACGATTTTTATAACATTAAGTTTCTGAGCACCCGGATTCACAAGTATGACATCAAATTCAGTTTTCTCTTCTGCAGCAGGTTGCGCTGCTGCCGGTGCTGCTCCGGGAACTCCAGCTACAACAGGAGCTGCAACCGCTGCTGCTGAAACGCCAAATTTTTCCTCAAGGATTTTCTTTAGCTCAACAGCCTCAAGAAGTGTTAATTTCTCAATCCTTTCTACTATCTCTTCCACTATTGGTGATGGCATTTTCTCCTCGTGTTATTTTTTGTTTTTAAAAAATTACTTATGAACCTTTTTCTTCGAGCTTTTTAGCAATTGCATCGATTACAAGAACAAGCTCAGACAAAACAGCATTCAATGTCCAAACAATACCACTTGCTGGCGCTATCACGCTTCCAATTATCCCAGCAATAATATCGGACTTCGAAGGCAAATTTGCAAGTTCATCAAGCTTAGAACCATCGTAAACCTGTCCTTCAATAAAAATTGCCTTAACAGATGGCTTTTCAATTTTACCCTTTATCTTCTTTATCAACCTAACAGGGGTAATCGGATCATCATACCCAAACGCAACCGCAGTCGGACCTTCAAGGTATTTAAACAACCCATCGTATCCACCAACATTTTGCATGGCTATCTTTAACAGTGTATTCTTCACCACTTTATAATCAACGCCAGCACTTTTTAACTCCCTTCTCAACTCATTTACTTCAGCAACCGTCATCCTTGTAAAATCAGCAAGGACAAGTCCCTTCGATTTAGAAATTTTTTCGCTTATCTCCTCAATTATTTTACTCTTCTCTTCCTTTTTCATTCTGACCTCGAAAATTTTTTAAGTATAAAAATATCTCCTGTTTAAAGAGTGCGTTTCTCTTCTTCCAGAGATGTTGGCTTAGAAGCAACCCATTTATGATAAATTCATAACTGAATTCTTATCAACCTTTATCCCTGGGCCCATTGTGCTTGAAAGCGTAATATTCTTCACATACTGGCCCTTAACAGATGCTGGTCTTAATTTAATTATTGTCGAGAGCAAAGTTTTTATATTCTCATATAACTTCTCATTTTCAAAAGAAACTTTTCCAACAGACACATGTATATTTCCCGCCTTATCAACCCTAAATTCAACTCTACCAGCTTTCGCTTCTTTAACAGCTTTAGCTACATCGTTTGTAACGGTTCCGCTCTTGGGATTTGGCATCAATCCACGCGGTCCAAGAATTTTACCAAGCTTTCCAACTTCACCCATAACTTCAGGCGTTGCAATTATAACATCAACATCCGTCCATCCTTCCTTTATCTTATTTATATACTCGTCAAATCCAACATAATCAGCTCCAGCCTCAATAGCCTCCTTTTCCTTGTCAGGTTGCTTTGTTAAAACCAAAACGCGAACTTTTTTCCCTGTCCCATAAGGCAAAACAACAGTCCCACGAACAATTTGATCAGCATGCCTTGGGTCAACCCCAAGACGAATTGCTATATCCACTGTTTCATCAAATTTGGCAGTTGCGGTTTCCTTTACTTTTTGAATTGCCTCCTCAAGTGGATATGCTTTCGACTTATCAATCTTTTTTAATGCTTCCAAATACCTTTTGCTATGTTTTGCCATTTCTCTTTCTAAATTAATTTTTAATCAACTACCTCAATCCCCATACTTTTCGCAGTCCCTTCAATTATGCGCATAGCTGCTTCAAGATCAGTCGTGTTCAAATCCGGCATCTTCATTTGAGCTATTTCCTTTATCTGCTGACGCGTTACTTTCCCAACCTTAACACGCTTCGGTTCAGAAGAACCCTTTTCAATACCTGCGGCTTTCTTAAGCAATACAGATGCTGGCGGAGTTTTTACAACAAATGTAAACGATTTATCAGAATAAATCGTTACGATAACAGGTAAAATCAAACCCATTTTATCTTGGGTTCGAGCATTAAACTGCTTGCAGAACTCCATTATATTTATACCACGCTGACCTAAAGCAGGTCCAACAGGTGGCGCAGGGGTTGCCTGTCCCCCGGGGATTTGAAGTTTAACATACCCGACTACTTTTTTAGCCATTTTCTCAAAAAATTATTTTTTATTTACTTTTCAATTTCAACTTGAGCAAAATCAAGCTCAACAGGGGTCTTGCGACCAAAAATGTTGATCATAACTTTCAACTTCATCTTCCCAGAGTTAACCTCTTGCACTATACCACTGAAATCCGCAAATGGTCCATCGATTACTTTAACCGAATCACCAACCCTGAATGGAACATCAACCCTTTCAACCTCTCCAACTTCCTCTCCTTTCCCAACAAATCTTTCAACCTCATCTTCTCTTAAAGGCACTGGATTTCCTTTGGGACCAACAAAACTAACAACAGATGGAACGCTGCGAATAAAGTTTTTAACTTCATCATCCATTTCGGCTTCAATAAGAATATACCCTGGGAAAAATGCTTTAACGCGCGATCTTTTTCGACCTTCTTTGACGACAGTTACTTTCTCAGTTGGAACTAAAACATTAAAGATCTTATCTTTTAATTTTCCCTCGGCAATTTCATTTTCAATAAACTTCTTAACACGATTTTCATGCCCAGAATATGTCCTCACAGCATACCACTTTCTCGCCATCACAATTCTCTTAGAATATAACTTTTAAAATTTCAGTAATGATGATATCAATCGCCCAAACTATAACGGTAAAAATTAAGCAAGCAACCAAGACAACCTTCGTCGATTCAATTAACTCATCTTGCTTTTGCCAGGTAACTTTCTGCATCTCCTTGTAAATATCAGAGAAAAAGTTAATTATCTTTTCACGCATCAGGATAAACGAATGATTTTTAAAAATAAAAATTAGCACGTCCGGAGGGACTCGAACCCCCAACCTGCGGTTTTGGAGACCGCTGCTCTACCAGTTGAGCTACGGACGTGTTCTGCTTAGCGTGTTTCTTTGTGAATAGTATGCTTATTACAGAATTTACAATATTTTTTATACTCCACCCTTTCAGGGTGTTTTCTACGATTCTTCGTAGTTGTGTAATTCCTGCGCTTGCACACACTACACTCAAGCGTGATAATCTCCCGACCTTCGGATTTAGCCATCTACAAATATATGGATTTATTTTAAATTCACAAAACATGAGCTCGCGACCGGGATTGAACCGGTGACCTCGTCCTTACCAAGGACGCGCTCTACCGACTGAGCTACGCGAGCCTTGAGCGGGCGACGGGACTCGAACCCGCGACCACCAGCTTGGAAGGCTGGCGCTCTACCATCTGAGCTACACCCGCCCTTTGATGTGGGTGGGGAGGGATTCGAACCCCCTCAGGCTTCACGCCACTGGGTTTACAGCCCAGCCCGGCTCTCCAACTCCGGCGCCCACCCACTTCAAACCGAGCTGGCGCGGGGATTTGAACCCCGGACCTGCTGATTACAAGTCAGCTGCTCTACCAACTGAGCTACGCCAGCTAATTTTACAAAGAACTAAACCTAAAGAGCAATCATAAATATAATCATTCCCGCTTAAAAATGCAAGATTTATTAAGAATTAACAAAACTACCAATAAATAAAATTGCTTTTATCCCCCTGGACTTGGACCATACTTTAACATTCTAATCTTCAACTCCTTGATTATATCGGAATACTCCTTTAAATAATCTTTCGGAGGTGAAAACTTAACCCAATTATTAGCTCCCATCTTCACCTGAAACTCAAACTGAAACACAATGTTGTAAACCTGATAAGTCCTGAAATAAAAACTACTTCTTCCCCGCGGAACAACATGAACTAACACTCTATCTCTAAATAAAGCTTCAACCGTATCTGAACCAAATGGAATTTGACCATCACGAACCCTCCAATATGTCTGCACAACATAATAATCTTTCGTGGGATCAACGATCTCAAGTGTATATTCATACAACTGCAAGATGAATGTTGCCTCATTTATTATATAACTTTTATCTGCGTTGAAGGAAACCTCATATGAAACAAAACCCTTGCCATCTGCTAAATATCCCTCTCTACATGAAATAAATGCGAAGCAGATTAAAAGTGGTGTTAAAAGCTTGCAAAACATAAATCTCACCATACTAAGTTTTTTACTGTGCCTACTGTGCCACAGGTGGCGCCCCAGCTTCCTGAGATTCTCCACCTAAACCCCATACAAGCGTATAAGTCCCGATTATAACCAAACCCAGAACTATTATAAAAAATAAACTTGTAAATACACCCCCACTCTTTGGCAACACCTTGCTGATAAATTCCTTGTCTATTTTTTTAACCTCGCTATCGATATCCTCATATCTCCATGTTATCTCAACTGTGTGAAATCTTCTTTTTGGCCTATCAAAACATTCAAAAGTTCCATAAAGCACAACATCATTTGTATCTTTTCCTTGGTTCACAAAATTACCGAAAAACAAATAATCAACCCCAAGCATATGCGAAAGGATGACAACATCGTTCTCCGAAGGTAAAGATAAAACAGAGTTAATTTTTTCACTTCCAACTATTGATACCGCCTCCTCAGGAGAAACGATCTCAACCGACGGCTTTCCAGCAAGCAAATATAAAACGCTGTTCGTTATATCCCTCTGCACTTTAACGCCAACGCCTTCAAACTTAAATCCAATAAATCCAACCTTTACTTTCTCTTTCTGCGCATAAGCTAAACTTGGATAAAAATCATAAACTAGCAACGCTAAAATTACGAAAACGACTAAACTCTTCTTTCGAAAAATTCTCATGAGCCCAAAATTTTTTATTTTAAAGCAACCTTCTCCACAAAACTTCGAACTATCTCCGCAAATACCTCAACCGCATAATCGACATCATCAACAGTGTTTCCTCGTCCAAAAGAAAATCTAACCGTAGCAAGAGCGGTCTTTTCATCCCTTCCAAGAGCAAGTATAACATGAGACGGTTTCAAACTCCCAGATGTGCACGCTGAACCATTTGAAACGGCAACTCCTCTCAAATCAAAACCATAAATTAAAGCATCTGCATCTACTTCAATTTTACTTGAATTTACTGAAAAATTCAAGATATGTGGTATCGTTTTATCAAGCGGACTGTTCAAAATTAAAAATTCATCAAATCCAGATTCATATATTCCCTTTACCATACGCTCCTTCAACATACTTACATGTTCATAATCGTACTTCATCCTCTCGGCACAAATCTCAACCGCCTTTCCAAAACCAACTATCAACGGGACAGCTTCCGTCCCCGCTCTTCTTCCAGCTTCCTGCGAACCGCCGTGATGAAACTTTTCAATGTATATCCCCTTTCTAACATAAAGAAATCCCACGCCCTTCGGACCATAAATTTTATGAGCTGACGCCGAAAGCAAATCAACATTTAAATTCTTAACATCAACCTCAATTTTTCCTAAAGATTGAACTGCATCCGTATGGAACGGGATATTATATTCCTGTGCTATTTTGCCTATTTCTTGGATAGGTTGTATTGTTCCAATTTCATTATTCACATGCATTACAGTTACAAGGCAAGTTCTTGAAGTTATCGATTTTCTCACATCATCAGGATCAACTATACCATCGCTCCCCACTTCTAAAAATGTCACATCAAAACCGTTTTTTTGCAAATAAATACACACATCAAGCACGGCGTGATGTTCAATCTTAGAAGTTATTATATGATTCTTTCCCCTTTTAAAACCCGCAAGCGCCACGCCCAAAATCGCAAAATTATCCGATTCAGTCCCCCCACTTGTGAAAATTATCTCAGATGGCTCTGCATTTATAAAATCTGCTATCTTCCCTCTCGCTTCCTCTATAGCAACCTTAGCTTCTCTGCCAAATTGATGAACTGAAGATGGATTGCCAAAAATTTCATTAAAATATGGAGTCATAGCACTAACAACAGCAGGATCAACTGGCGTAGTTGCACTATGATCAAGGTAAACTCGCCTCATATCATTCAAATTTAGTTTATTTAAAACAGGCACAGCTAAAATTTAACACTTATTCCAAAAGTCGGCAAAATTGGAAGCATCGATATAGGTTTTCGTTTTATCTCACCTTTCGAAATGCTAAAATCATAAGCAACGACATTTCTTCTGTTATAGACATTCACAACATCTAAATAAAAACTCCAATCAGCGTTCCAGAACTTAGCGTTATATGTAACCCTTACATCAAGACGATGATACGGTGGTTTTCGAGCGTTAAAGAAATTGCTCAACCCTCCAAAATCAAGATCAAGCAAAACCCTATCCCTTACAGTCATTATTTTAACAACAGTATCTGTCACAAGAATTCTCGGCTTCAACCCAATCGGCTCTGTATAAGGATAATTTGAACCGTACATCCATGTCAAACCTAAATTAAACTTTTTGCTTATCTTCCAATTTAAAACGATGTTAAATGTATGCCTTTGATCAAACATAAATGGTAATTCAACATCATAAATTTTTCTCTTTGCAACAGAGAAAGAATAAGAAAGCCATCCATAAATTTTACTATGTCGTGTCTCCCTCTTTTCGATAAAGACTTCAAACCCATAGGCTTTCCCATCACCTTTATTGACAGGTATAGATGTAACTGAATCATTCACAAATACTTGATATGGCTCGCTCCACCCTCTGATATCCGTAGGTGGATAGTTTGGAATTCTATCGGCTACCCACCTCGTTCCATTCACACGCTTTCTTACAATTAAGTTATCAAAATCTTTATAGTAACCCTCAACCCTCATAAGAACCTCAGGGGCAAGCCAACGCTCAACTCCCAAAATATAATGCTTGGCTCTTTCGGCATTTAAATTTTCTGCTTTAGTGAAATCAAAAAATGTATTTTGATCATAAATTTTCTCGTACCCGGGAGACTGATAATACCACCCATAAGCAAATCTCAAACTCATTAACGCATCAATGTTATAGAGCAAATTTAATCGGGGTGAAAGATAATTTTTCTTGATGATCCCATAATGCTCAATCCTCAATCCCGGCTGTATGGAAAGTTTTCTGCTTAACCTTATTCTATCTTGAGCATAGAAATAAAAGCGATCGTAAGACTCGGAATACTTGAAAAATTCCGGTGCCGAGAAAAATCCAAGCGATATGAGGAACATTTTTAAATTCTCATCCATTTTCAAAATATACTTCAACTCTGAAGCAACGCGATTCAACCCAACTCCAAACTCAAATAAATTCTTCCCCAGCTCATAACTTAAATCGAACGATGTCGAAAACTTTTGAATCATATAATTCGACCATGTCTCAATCTTAAAAAATACCGCATCATCTGAAACAACCCTCTTATCAAAATCATACGAAGGATCCAAAACTTCTCCGCCAAATTTACTTTCGCCCGAATTTCTATATAAAGATGTTATGAACTTTGCAACTAAATTTTTACTCGGCGAGTAAGTCCATGAAAAAGCAAAAGTTTTATTGTAGGATAGATCATTCACAGCGATGCTATCTGGCCTATCAAGATTTTCACCTGTTATAACATCCATCGCATCTCTGCTATAAATCCAAAAAAGATCTACTTTATTTTTGTCGAACGGATGAAAACTTAACTTAGTATGAAAATCATAAAAATTTGGAAATGTGACATCTCCGCTGACAAGCCCAGTTTTTTTAGCGATTGGACCAAGCACAAGATCGTAATAAGTTCTTCGTGTCGAGAATATCCATGAGCCATTTAAGGGAAGCCTCCCCTCAAAAATCAAATTTGCATTCGTCAGATTGATATTAATCATGCTTGAGAAAATTTTATCCCTACTTCCATCGCGACTTGATACATCAAGGACAGCCGATAATCTATCCCCATATTTAGCGGGAAATCCACCTGCCATAAAATTGAAATCGCTTACAAGATCGGGATTGAACATGCTAACAAAACCGTAAAGACGATATGGATTGTATATTTCAACCCCATCTATAATTATCAAGTTTTCATCTGGTGAACCGCCGCGGACAACGAAATGTGTTGCGAAATCAGACGGTGCAAAAACCCCTGGCAAAGTTCTTAACATCCTAAAAACATCCTCCCCAAAGCCAGCACTTACCTTAACATCTTTAGGCTCAACCTCAATTACACTTGGTCTAACATCGACAGCACGACGGGTTTTGTAATCCGCAAGCACTTCAACTCCTTCAAGTTCTATATATCCTTGCCTCAGTCGAAACTCAATAAATGTTTCGCCACCCCTTACAACATCAACTTTCTTTCTCTCACTTTGATAACCAATAACCCTCACCTCAACATCGTAAATCCCCGGCTTAAGACTTATTTCAAATTCTCCCCTTAAATTGGTTGAAGCACCAAATCTAGTTCCGATGATAACTACATTTGCATTAGGAATTGGCTCAGCCGTTTCGAAATCCACAACTTTCCCCTTTATCCTTGCTTCTTGCGCAAACAAACTGGAACAAACAAGAAAAATTAAAACTAATCCCAATAACCCGGAATAATAGTTCCGCATTTATAACACTTTCCTTCCTTGATTTTATTTTTTAACACTCTAAAACCAAATCTTTCAACAAGCAAGGCTCCGCAATTGAAACAATAAGTGTTCTCATATTTATCAACATAGCCAGGTATATTTCCAGCATAGACAAATCTTAATCCTTCTTCATAGCCTATCTCAGCAGCCCTTATCAACTGCTCCGGTCTTGTATTATCTGGATCTGTCATTTTATAATCCTTATGAAAAGCAGTTACATGCCATGGGATATTCGGTGAAACGCTCGCTATAAACCTCGCAATATCTCTCAACTCAGCTTCAGAATCATTAAACCCAGGAACAACAAGCGTCACAATTTCAACCCAAAAACCTTTTTCAACAAGCATCTTGATCGTATCAAGCACAACATTTAACCTTCCACCAAGCTTTCTATAATTCAAATCATTGAAAGTTTTCAAATCAACTTTGTAAAAATCAACATAGGGTCTTAAATAATCAAGAACTTCAGGAGTTGCGTTTCCATTTGAGACATATGCCCCGCGTATTCCATACTGACTTGCGAGCTTCAAAATCCCAACGCTCCACTCAGATGTGATTAATGGCTCATTGTATGTACTTGTTATGATCCTGCTTTTATATTTAAGGGCAATCTCTACTATTTCCTCAGGGCTGATAAAATCAGGCATAGCTCCTGCAACAGGATCACGCAAAGCTTGAGAAGTCACCCAGTTTTGACAATAATCGCAGTGAAAATCACAACCAAGCATGCCAAAACTCAAAGTATAACTTCCCGGATAAACATGAAAGAAAGGTTTTTTCTCTATCGGGTCAAGTGCAAGTGATGTAACATATCCCCACGGAACATAGAGTTTCCCACCGACATTAAATCTCACCCTGCAAATCCCGTCCCTTCCATCTGAAATTTTACACCTATGCCCACATGCAAAGCATTCAATTCGCTTATCATCAATCTTTCTATAAAGTTCCCCCTCCTTTGAATTACGCGTTAAAACATCTTTTAATGTCTGAACCTCGCCCAACATAAAAGGCCTCATTTTTCTTTTATACTTTCACTAATTGCAACACACTCAATATAATTTAAGTTTCAATCAGAAAGAGCAGAGATTATAGCTCTACAAAATGCGGGCAAATCATCAGGGGTTCTTGAACTTATCAAATTTCCATCAATCACAACTTCACTATCAATATATTCTGCCCCAGCATTTACAAGGTCATCTTTTATTGAGAAAAATCCCGTAACCTTTTTACCTCGCAAAATTCCAGCAGAAATTGGAACCCAACCAGCGTGACAAATAAAAGCAACAACTTTACCAGATTCATAAAATTTTCTCGTCAATTCGAGCGCTGTCTTATTTCGCCTGATTCTATCCGGCGCATATCCTCCAGGAATCACAAGTACATCATAATCATTAACATTTATCTCGTCAAAACTAACATCTGCCTTGATCGGATAACCATTCTTCCCTTTGAAAACTCTAACTTCTGGGCCCGCAACTTTAACCTTAACTCCTTCTTCAATTAACCTATACTTTGGATAAAGAAGTTCTATTTCCTCAACAAGGTCTTCAACAAAGATAACCGCACTTTTACCCTCTAATCTCATCGCTTACCCTCAAGATTTGTTTTAGCTACATTTTTAAGAAGCAATTAAAGTTATGCTACAAAGATAAATCTTCCAAATAAATTTTGTGCTCACCTCTGAACCCCCTGACATCAGAAAGCAAGCAATTCACCACTTAACGAATTTTTATCCCACGCTTTATTTTAAAGAAGTTGACACAAACAAAAGTTTCAGAAAATCAACCCAGCCTTTTTATTTACTCTACCCCAATTCATAGAATAAAACAAAGGTAATTTTCCAACCTTTACGATATCGTTCCATTTTTCCAAAAGTTTTTCCTCCTCATCAAAAGCCCATTTAGTTAACCCCGACAACTCGCATTTATCAACTTTGCCTTCCAAGTATTTCTTTCTAAAATCAACTTCTTTCTCAATTATCTTCAATTGCAGTTCATTTTTATCCTTTAAAAAGTCAGCAATATAAGTCCTGTAATTCGTCTGAATTTTTCTATGCAAAACCTCAAAACGCCACCAATAGTTCTTAGAGCTATATTTATTCGTTGGTCTTTCTCCAAGTTCAGGAACACCTCCTTCAAAATATATCGGCTTAAATACACTTAAACATGGAAGAGAAGTGCCTGTAAAGTAGTGAACTTGAAAATTTTCACCAAGCAAAGATATTTGCGAAGATGCAGTTTGGGAAGGTCTTGTTAAACCACCGTAGTGCATGCATATATCTCTCATCGAACCCTTTTCGGGGCTAAAATCTTCAATCTGATGCGAAGATAATACCTCCATTACATACTCTAATGTTATCTCTCCTTTCTTTTCGTCCAACTTTTTATATGTAAAAGTTCTCCTATCTTTGCCATGAGAAAAATATGTGTAGAACCTATCTGAGAAATATTTGCTAAAACTAAAATTTTTGTTCTTTTGCCTAAGTTTCTCAACACTCTGAGAAGCTAGGTCCCAATCATCTCGGATGGTCAAAGCATTTGAAATGGTATAAACATCTTCTATCTTTTTCACAACCCAATTCTTTCCAGCGGTTTCTAACACCCACGCATCTTTTGGATCAACAATTATGAATGAGTTGTGATAATAAAGTCTATGTTCGTAACTCCCATTCCCTCCCTGTCCATAATTTTCTATTATTGAAATTATAAACTCTAAAGCTTCCTTTGAGCTTTTAGCTCTTTCTAAGGCTAACCTTATAATGTCCATTCCCAAAATTCCAACCTTTTCTCTTTTCTCTTTAGTGAAGACAGCGGTATTTCCAATTGTTAAACCAAATTCATTAACTCCCATCTCCGCCCCATACATCCACCAAGGTCGGGACAAAATTACAGCATAAGTTTCCTCGACCTGCGGAAATTCAACGTAAGTTAATTTAACTTTATTCTCCACATGTTTTTGTCTTGGTATAAACTCTATAATCTGAGCTTCATTGGGATCTCTATCACTGTTTTTCGCAAATATCATAATGTTTTCCTTTGTTGCTCTGGGCGTTGCAATTAAAATATCACACATTGCGAAATTCCTTTAGTTAGTAAAAATTAGTTTTAACTTTTTCCAAGAACATCGCCATTGACCTAAAACTCATTTTGCTGTGCCAAAATTGTAGACAAACCCAAGCCAAGGGATGAAAGGAAATCCAGTAATTTTAGAACCAGCTGGATAAATGAAACCCAAATCTGCAGCCAAATCTTCTCCAAAGAAGCGCACACCAAACGAGAGAAATGCTATATCAGAATTTGGCGGGAACCAGTTTTCTGTAATTAATTTAGCATTATTTGATGTGCGGAGTTCCCCACCCAGAAGTATGATCAGTTTATCAGCGATCCTACCACGATGGAATCCCCAGCCAAGTCCAAATGTAAGTGATGTGTTCGGATTACCGTATGATGTTACACCATATAAGATTCCCACCCCATCGGAACTTCTTGAAGTAGTATTAATGTATAAAACTCCTCCCGCAACATCAAGCTTACCTATTTGAATTGGAGTTACTTTCGTAGCGAAATAGAAGAGTTGACTCTCAGCCCCTGGAAAAAGCGACATACCACCTGCAAACATAATAAAATCAGTGACACCAACAGCAACAAGAGGGAAGAAAATTTCGTAAGCTGAAAAGTAACCTTGTCCTGAAGCAAGTGGCCTAGCAGTAGGAGCAAGCAGCAAGCGTGTGTGATTGGGATCATCAATAACAATATGATTTGAAAGATGTTTTAAATCTTTCACTTGCTCTCGGGGAATTATTATCGAAATGTTGCCAAGAGTTTTAAAACTAATTGATAGAGAATCTTCGCTAACGATCGTTCCAATTAGCTCAGATCCGTCTTTAAGAATTAGCTTAACGGGCTTTTTGGAAGTAGTATCTTGCTGAGGGAAGGAGGTCGTTACCAAAATAAAATCCAAAGCAACAGCCAGAAAAAGTGTTATTAAAAATGATCTCAGAGGTTGCCTCATAAACGAACCTCTTTCTATTTTGTGAAATTCTTTATGCTTCCAAAGTGCGTTTTTCTCTTCTATTTTTTATTCTACGCCTATCTTAACCCCTTACAGTTGAGATTTACACTAATTAAAATCTAAACAAAAGTTCAAACAAAATCAAAATTTAAATTTGATATTTTAGCTTCCCCATTCATTAAATTAAACTAACTTCGCTTAATGGTTTACAGATGGGTGAAATCGTCCTTTCTTGAAGTATCATCTTATACGCTTTGCTACCTTTTCCATAATAGTATAATCACCCCAAATTTATATTTTGCCATTATTTAATAGCTGCTTGATATTTTTTTAATAATTCTGGATCATCTATAGAGCCGTGATGATGTACTTGCCCCCAACTTCCATTAATATAAGCGAAAAATCTTGTTGTTCTTATGTTAAGTTCAATAATATTTTCGTCGCTCGAAAAAAGACCTTTTTCTCTCCCAGCAAATACGACGCATTCATTAAACCGATATGAAATAATATCGTAAAACTCAACCCAAACATTTGCCTCGCTTGTAAATATTTTATAATAAAGGTTTGAAATATTATCGATTTCGCGAATTATCCCACCTAAAGGATTGTTTAACTGGATCAAATCATGTGGAACCCATATTTTATTTATTGTTAAAAATGAATAATAAAATGTTTCTAATGCCGACATAGCTCCTTGAAAACTTTTTAGATTAATTTCATTAACAAGATTTTTTGAATCTCGTCCAAAGCTTCTGTTAATTACTATAAATTCCATTTACTTTCCTCCTTAAATGATTTTTTCTAATTCAAAACTTCCCAATGGTATATTGACAAAATGACTTTAAATTTTAGAATGACATTCAAAGTGGAGCTAACCCGGGCGCGACTTGCCCGCGCCCGCCAGTGTTGAACACCTTAGTTAGCTCCAAGCTGTAAGATTATTCCGGTGGCTTAGGAAATAGAATGTATGGACCCTTGGGCTCCTGATTAGGTGGAACATAAGCCGGAGCAGGTTCACCAGCAGGACCTAAGTATCTAATGAATTGATAGATTGCCCGAAGATCTTCCGTGGTCATGTCGCGAAGAGTAAACCAAGGCATTGGCGGTCGAAACTGTGCTGTCTTTGCTACCTGGATCCACTGCTCTTCAGAGATATCCTGCATGTACAACCTCAGATTGGTCGGATAAGTTGTTCCCCAAGGACCACGCCAACCAAGTTGACTACCTGTCAACCATTGCTCTTCTGGGATCTCACCCCCCTGCCTCAGGATAGCCAGCCGTGTGACAGTCGTTACAACCAGCTATCTTCACAAGATACCTTCCACGCTCGATCAACTTTGACTTAGATGCCTTTACTGATTGCGAAAATTCATACGGCACCCACGCAGTAGATAGAAACACGGTTAATATAATCAAACCGTGTAGCAAGGATAATAGTCGTCTCCCTTTATTGGCTGACTTATCCGTAGGCAAACTACTTCGCCCATACCAACCCTGGCTAAACCACCAGATCCCCTTGCTTTTCTTATTTACCTTCATCTATTATAACCTCCATTTTGTTTAGTTTTGGATTTAAGTTATCTAACGAGCTTTTTATTTGACTTGGATTTTTTGTGTTTTATTATTTTTAGCCCTGATAACCCCTGCATATACCTCAGCGTGAATACTAACATCTTTTCTATCCCCACCTTATTACAGGCATGTTTAAAAACTTTTTGAACAGATTCTATTGAAGTGTATCTCTCTAACCTCGTGCCTTCAACCAACCACTTCTGAGCTCTATATCCCTTTCGGTATTTTTTTAAGACTTCTAATGCTTTTCCCAAGAGCATTGTATACCTACCCTTTCTTCCTTTTCGCTAAATCTTAATCCAGCAGAATATACAAGCATTAAGATTACCTTGTGTTTTATATTACCAATGGACGAAAGAGTCTTTACAAATTAATCTTGACTTAAAACTACAGGCAACTAAATAAATTAAGGGATTATTGATGTCCTAATCAGTTATTTCAGAAGGCTTTTTATCAAGGGTGAAATTCAGGAAGGACGTAACTTTCTATTGCTTTATAATCGCAAACTATATTCTCTTGAAATAAATTCCTATTTTAGAACATTAAAATCGCATGAAAATATTACTTTAATCCTTCCAGCACTTAAGTCAATGATTTCAATGAAACCTGAACTTAATTTCAGATCCATGATTTCCTTTGCAAAACTCACTGCATACAATTATACATTAAAAAGAAAGAAAAGTCAAGAGGAAATGCTTCGCCCCGCACAAGTTCAACCCAAATTATATCACACGCTTGAACAGTTTTTATATCTTTACCAAAATATTCTTTCTTACATTGTTTTATCAATAGGTTATTTGTTTTAACCCTGAACCATCAATGTTAATGATCCATATCACTATTTTATTTTTCTCCGGATTTAGATTTTGGAACGCAATCTTTCTTGAATCTGGCGACCAAGAAGGCGGAGAAGAATAACAATTACTAACAAGTTCTCGTTGATTACCACCCTCAGTATCCATTAACCAAATTGTGGCCCAAATTGGTTTATCTCTTATGTAAGCGATTGTAGTCCCATCCGGAGACCAACGGGGGCATCCTGTTTCTTTCTTAATCGGAAGTATTGTTTTAAAACTTGTACCATCAATTTTCCCGATTGTAATGCCTTCAAGACTTTTATACACAAGAGAAGTATTATCAGGCGACCAATCAGGTGTTCCCCCTCTATCAAAATATCTCATTTCAAGCGTATTGACATTTATAATCCAAATTCCAGCAGTATCTGGAGGAGTATTTATAACATCTTCAAATGCAATATATTTTCCATCCGGTGACCACTGTGGAAAGTGCTGTCCACTGCCAAAAGTTAATTGCTTCAATTCGCCAGTATAAACATTTGTAATGAAAATTCTTCCCACATCAAATGCTAGCAGAGAACCATCAGGTGACCAATCCGGATTATAAGCACGACCAGCTATAATAAGCCTACGATTACTCCCACTTGTATCTATTATGTATAACCCCGTTGGATATAAACTGTCATCAGGATTGGAGTTAAAATGGTAATAAGCAATCCATTTACCATCAGGACTCCAAGCTGGAGATTCATCAATAGATTGATATTTCGGAGGTGGCGGTGGCTCTATCGTATTGCATGAAAATAAATATAATGAAATAAAAATTACTGCAGTTATTCTTTTTATTACGATTAAAAATTGCATCAATATTCCCTTCTTATTTGTTTTAATTTCGCGTTAGCATAACACATAGCTTTTATCTCACAAGGCATCACCTCTTTCGCCAACTTACAGGATAGAGATCTTCTGATTCAAAAGGGGTAATATCTTTGAAGCCATTCCCATCTGAATTTAAAATTAAAATTCTATTCGATACTCTAACTAAAACGTAAAAATCGTCAGGCGACCAACTAACAACCCAATAAAATTTAGCTGTACCTTTAGTAATGTTTTTAATTGCACCGCTATCCAAATCTTCTACAAATATGCTATCCTGATGATCTGAAGCAGGATAAAAATCCACTACGTATGCCACCTTATCCCCCCTTGATGAATATGCCATACTCATGTATCCCAAACTGTCACTTTCCCAAGACCTTAAAACAGCCCCATCTGGAGTATACATAAGAATCTTTGTAAACGGAGAAAAACCAACCATTATCCGCACTAATATTGTTTGATTTTTCCCTCCCCAATCAAGCACTATCTCAGAAGAACTAATCGTTGAAGTAATTCTTCGCTCATTATATCCATCTATGTTAATTATAAAAATATCATAATTACCAATCGCCTCAGGAACCATCTGCCTTACATATGCAATTTGCTTCCCATCAGGTGACCAAACTGGCCCCCACGCCCCTCCATACATCAATCTCCCATAAGTAGAATCATCTACATAAACCCATTGCTGAGTTAATTGATACCTGTTCCTCCCATCCGCATCCATAATGAAAATTGCCGGACGAAATGATGGATGTGTCCTTTCATCTCCAACCAGGGAAACAACCGCTATCTTCTTCCCATCAGGAGACCACCTCGCATCAAGTATTGGAAAATTTGGATCATTCGTCAACTGCTGAACATTTGAACCATCCTCATTCATGCTGTAAAGTTGATATGAACCACTCTTATCGGAAATAAATAGAATTGGACCAGGCTCAACAGGAAATCCACCATCTGAAACAGGGTTATCTTTACACCCAACAAAAATTAACAAATCAAGTAAAATCACCCGCGAAACCTTAATGAAATTTTGAATGGACATAGTTTTTTTACTTCTTATTTTGGAAAAGCTTTACCTTGGAATAGGTCCATAAGTAAGCGGACGTTTATCACTTCCATCTGCGTTCATAACCCACACCGTTCCATTAGTCGAATCAATTTCTTTACCTGAACTACCAATGTAAACAATCTTTTGCCCATCAGGGGACCAAGATGGGGAATCTCCAAGGCCAAGATACTTTAGATTTGTAGCATCAGAATTCATTATCCAAATACCATCGCTGTCAAACACTATCTTCGCCCCATCAGGGGAGTAGCGAGGATGCCCCAAACCGCGATCAGGAGCATAAGGAGTTCGAGTTAAAACTATCAATCTAAAAATTTTAGATGTATCCGAGAGATTAACTCGACAAATCGATGGTCCTAGCCCCACAAAAATAATGGAATTTCCATTCGGCGACAAATCTGGCATCATACCTTCAGCAACAATACGCCTTTTCTCTGTCCCATCACTTCGCATCACCCAAATTTCACTTGAATCACCTGTATAAACAATCCACCTCCCATCAGAACTCCAGGCGGGGAAAAAATTTCGCCCTTCAGTGGTCAGCTGAACTATTGAATCAACCTTATCTCCCACAATCCGTGCTTTGTAAATCTGACCATCCATTTCAAAAACAATCCAATTACCATCTGGACTCCACCTTGCACATTTCCCCATGCCTTTGAGTATCAACCGAGGATTTGTCCCATCTGCGTTTATCATCCATAAACCAACTGAATCAGGATTAATATCGTAAGAACCGTCAATGTTAATGTGCGATATACCGTAATGATAATAAATGATGCGCTCCCCATCCGGCGACCAAGCAGGAGAGTCATCAATTCTTGGATAAACAGGTGGTTTTGGGATTGGTGGTACAACAGAATTACCTCCGTGGCATGAAAGCCCAGATCCAATTACAACAAAAACAATCACAATATGCAAAACTACTTGAAGTAAAAACCTGAAATTTAACATGGCATTCCCTTCTTCTTAATTTAACCTCGGTTACTTTTTCTACTATTATTTCCCAAGAACAGAAAGTACGGGCGTATTGATATACGCCCTCAATTAAAATTTAAAAAAATTTTCATTTTGTCAAGCCCTCCACCCAACTTACCTACTTAAACCTTACTTCACCAAAGCTATCTTAACACTCACAAAACCACCCGCCACAAACTCCTTATTTTATACTTCCCACTAAATTAAATGATCCCCCTCTCTATTTTATATAGAGGAGGTCAAGGGGTGAGTCACCTCACTCAACCTTAATCGTACCACATCAAAAGTCTATAGTTATATGTTAAAATTTACCCACTTCCAAGTATTAAAATTAATAATAACAACAAAAGACCAAAACCCAACGCTAAAAGCATTTCTTCCCCAGGGGCTTTGATTATCCCTGCTGCATCTCTATCCATACTTCCTTCGCCCGATCCAACTAAAATAACTTTGAAAACGCTATCAGAATGTGAGTTGCTGTAAACCAATACCGTATCAACATAGAAACCCACGGAACTTGGACTAAACAAAAAACTCAAATTAACAGAATCCCCTGGATTTAGAACTATCGGCAGTTTACCTAAGAATTTAAACGAACTACTTTTTACACTTACATCGGTAATCTTTAATTCAGAGCCACCATCATTACTAACTTTGAGACCTAAACGATTAATTTCACCTAAATAAAGTTTCCCAAAATCAAGTTTATTACTGTAAAAATAAGCATATGGTTTGGGAAATGGTTTCACCCCGTTTTCTCGGTATACTGTAACTCCACCGTTTGTCCCAATCCACTTGGTACCCTCGGAATCCATCGCTATAGCGTAAATGTTATCACTCGGTAAACCTGAATTTGAAGCATTATAAACGATCCAATTTGCACCATCAAACTTTGCTACTCCCCCATCTGTTCCGATCCATTTATTACCATTAGAATCTATTACTATCGTATAAACATTGTTACTTGGTAAACCTGAATTCGAAGTGTTATACAGAGTCCATTTCACTCCATCAAACTTCGCTACGCCACCTCCCCATGTTCCAATCCATTTGTTGCCCTGACCATCTATCGCTATCGCATAAACATTATCACTCGGTAAATCTGAATTGGAAGTGTTGTAAACAGTCCATCTAACCCCATCAAACTTTGCAAGCCCTTTACCTGTCCCAATCCATTTGTTGCCATCGGAATCTACTGCAATCGCGTAAACATTATCGCTCGGTAAACCTAAATTTGATGTGTTATAAACAGTCCATCTAACTCCATCAAACTTTGCAAGCCCTCCATACGTCCCTATCCACTTGTGGCCTTGAGAATCTATTAATATTGCACGAACATAATCACTCGGTAAACCTGAAGTTGACTTATTATAATTAATCTTCTCACCTGTAAACCTATTTAACTTAACCAAACCATTAGTTGTCCCAAGCCAAACATAATCACCCTCAAACGCAACTGAAAGCACAGAGTTACCATTAAGCCTCATTTTTGTCCAAACCACAATTCGATTCAAAACAAATTTAAGTTCCAAATCGTCCCTATCTACAACAACCTCCCTTTCTACCGCTTCATATCCTTCTCTCTCAACTCTAAACTTAACCTTACCAGCCTCAACATCCGCTCTAAATGAACCTTTACCAAGCAACTTATCATTTACATAAACCAAGGCATCTTCTGGTTCGGTCTTTACATTAACTGAAAAAGTTGACCTTGAAAGAGTAAATTTAACCTCTTTTGCCTCCCCCGGAGAAATTAGAACTTCACCCCTTGCTGAAGTGTATCTATCTTTTCTCAACTCAACCAAATGCTTTCCAGGTTTTAAATCCAATGTGAACTTATTCCCTTCAAGTTTACCAATCATACGATTGTCTACATAAACGTCCGCCCCATCCACATTGGAAACTATCGTCAACCTTCCCGGTTTCAAAGCAACGTCCATCCCCATACTAACATCAACTACACCAACAGGTATGAAAACAAAATCACCTCCCTTATCCCCCAAAAGTACGCCATACTCCGGCGTCTGTACCCCCTTCGACTCAGCTGTAACCCTCGGCCCAACATAATCCATAAGCTCACTCGTCGTTATTATACCATCCCGATTTAAATCTGCGCTCATCGTCTTTAAACCATCAACAAAATAATATGTGAAAATACTATGCCCTCCAGGTCCAGTGTCAAACACCGGCTGATCCCTACCTCCTGCTGTCAACGCTTTACGCGCCACCCTTGTCGAAATTATCTTAACATAATCCAACGCCTCAGCTGATATAGGCTGTGCCCTCGCAAATATCAATCCACCATAACAAGCATCCATAACTATAAACAAATGCTTCGCCTTTATAAACAAACTTATCTCATTCAATTGATCCGTCGAAATAGCTGTCGTAAGAACCTCTGCCTTTGAACCCTCATAAGGCAAAATAAAACCCCTTTCCCTACCATCTAACAAAACCTCCGTAATACCATGACCAGCAAAAAATATAAAAACTCTATCATTTTCGCTTGCTAATCTCCTCAAACGATCAAAAGCTCGCATTATGTTCTCCTTTGTAGCATCTTTATCATACAACTCAATCACATTCTCACGCTTGAAACCATAACTGTTGACGAGAATATCCACAATTGCCTTCGCATCATTTACCGCATACCTGAGCTTTGGTGCCCTAAGATAATCGTTTATCCCAACCACAAGAGCCCATGATTCACGATAAAAACTCTGCAAACTCGGCCTACCATCCTCCCTCAACCCTATACCCCGCTCTTGAGAAAGCAATGAAAAACTTAGCAAAAAAATTAACATTAAAGCTAAAATTTTTTTCATAGGACTCCTTTTACCTTATTTTATACTTTTTGCCAAAAAATTTAACAACTCAAAAACAATTTGTCAAGAGGCAAAACTAACGAAACAACCTTCACCCCACCACATTAAATTATCCCCCTCTCTAAACTTTAGAGAGGGGCAAGGGGTGAGTTCACAAACTTCAACTTCTCCCCTCTCTATTTTATAGAGAGGGGTTGGGGGTGAGTCACTTCACCAACACCATCTTCTTAACACTTACAAAACCTCCAGCCCTCAACCTGTAAAAATATACTCCACTTGGCATATCTCCAAAGTCTACCTTAACTTTATATCTCCCCGCCTCAAGCTTTCCATTCACTAACTTAAGCACCATCTCACCCATCAAGTTAAATATCTCAAAAAGAACTTCACTTTCCCTTGGTATGTCAAACTCTATAGTGGTCACCGGATTAAATGGATTAGGATAGTTTTGATAAAGCGCAAATTCCTTCGGTATCTCTTTCTCATCCCTGACTAAAGTAGGCGGATTAACAGTCAAGGTAATTATTCTTACAGTATCCCCTCTACCATTAGTTGTATTTATAAACCTCAATGTATCAATGTATGTCCCCGGTGATAAATTATTTGCACCGCTATCAATTGAAACTATAATTACTGCATTACCACCCGGAAAAAGTGTCCCTTTGGTTGGTAAAACACTCACCCAATCCTTTGACTTTCTAACTTCCCAGTTTATTGAAGTCTCACCAGTGTTCGAAAGTGTATATTGCTTGCTTGATGGACTGAACGGCCCTCCGCGAATTCCGCTTGAATTAAAATCTTCAATAGGTGAAACCAAAAGATAACCAGGAACAGGATTAACAACTAATCTCACAACTCTTGATGTACTCCCACTATCATTTGTTGTATTTATAAACCTCAATGTATCAATGTATGTCCCTGATGGTAAACTATTTGCGTTGCTATTAATTGAAACTATAACTATCGCACTATCACCTGGAGAAAGTATTCCCCGGGCCGGGAAAATACTTATCCAGTTCTTTGACTTTCTGACTTCCCAACTTACTGAAGTCTCGCCACTGCTTGAAAGTATATATATTTTGCTTGATGGACTGAATGGCCCTCCACGAATTCCACTTGAATTAAAATCTTCAACAGGTGAAACCAAAAGATAACCAGGAACAGGATTAACGCTCAGCCTGACCACTACTGTTATAGTATCATTATTTGTAATGTCAATGAACTTCAACGTGTCAGTGTATGTTCCCGGTGATAAACTATTTGCACTGCTGTCAATTGAAACTATAACCGAGTCACTTCCCCCTGCTGAAAGCGTTCCACCTGTCTTTGAAATGTTTACCCAGTCCTTTGTTTTTGTAACAGACCAGTCTACAGAGGTATTCCCAGGATTTAAAAGCATATATTTCTTGCTTGATGGAGAAAATGGTCCCCCACGAATTCCGCTTGAATTAAAATCTTCAATAGGTGAAACTAAAAGACTTCCCGATATAGCTCCTCCCTCAAATTTTAAAATAAAAGCATCCTGAGCACCTGCGTTTGTTCCTTGATAATATGCACCTCCACCAGGGTCCTGTGTTGGAAAATTGGTTGAAGCAGTCTCTCCAGTTACAAATATATTCCCAGAAACATCTGTGGTAATGGAAAAACCATAATCATTATCGCTTCCTCCATAATATGTTGCCCACTGTCTTACACCAGAATTTGTAAACCTTAGAATAAAGACATCATAACCTCCTGCCTTTGTTCCCTGATAATATGCACCTCCACCAGGATCTTGCGTTGGAAAATTGGTTGACCAAGTATATCCAATTACAAATACATTACCAAAAAAATCTGTGGTAATGGAACGGCTCTGATCATCGCTATTTCCTCCATAATAAGTTCCCCACTGCCTTATACCTAAATTTGTAAATCTCAGAATAAACACATCCCACCCCCCCGCTCTTGTTCCTTGATAATATGCACCTCCACCAGGATCCTGCGTCGGAAAGTTGGATGACCAAGTATATCCAGTTACAAATACATTACCAGAGACATCTGTAGTAATGGAAAGCCCATAATCATAGTCATTTCCTCCATAATATGTTGTCCACTGTCTTACACCAGAATTTGTAAACTTCAGAATGAAGACATCATAACCTCCTGCGTTTGTTCCTTGATAATATGCGTCTCCACCAGGGTCTTGTGTTGGAAAATTGGTTGACCAAGTATATCCAGTTACAAATACATTACCAGAACTATCCGTGGTAATAGAAAGACCATAATCCTCACTACCCCCTCCATAATAAGTAGCCCAAGGCCTTGCAAGCGGCGGATCTATCACAAGCTTACCTTTTGTTAAACCTTTAACATCATATGATATAAGCTTCTCACCTTCAACAACATAAAAAACATCCACCCTACCAACTTCATCATACGCAACTACCTCCCCATCCTCTATCTCCCCAACTGGAGTTTTTAACCTTAACCTCCTTCCATCTTCACTTAACTGGACATCTGCCCACTTAACCTCAAGCTTTATCCTCCCTACATCTGCCCCAGGTTTAACCTCAAACTCATGATGCAACTGCCCATCCTCCCCAATCCTCCATACCCAATCTACCCCCGGATAAACCTCCTTTATCCTCACTACCCTATAACTTGGAACAAACAAAACTCCATCTGGACAATGTCCAAGATAATAATTCGTATAACCCTCCATCGGCTCTGAATATTCAATCATTTCTTCTCTTACAACACCACCAACAAGATTTAAATCAACTCTTGCCCAAATCATTGTATCTTGCTCAATTTCCCTCTCCCACAACGGCACCTCATGAATTGCTCTTACTCTCTCGTGTAAGACCCTGTCACGAAATACCCCTCTCACATCTCTTATCACATAACTTACACCACTTCCCCTAACATACAAATCAATCCCACTATGCCTTGTGAAAAACAATACATCATCCACCCTCTTGCCATCAAAACTACCAACTTGCCCTATGTTCGGTTGAAATCCAAATGTGTTAACCCCACCCCTTAAATTTTGAATGACGCCTTGATAACTTTCTTGAGCTAATTTACCGGTTAATCCATGTGCATTTGAAATTGTTAAAACCAACAAGAAAAACAACACAAAAATTAAACATAACCTCATAAAGTTCTCTGCCTTGTTAGTTTTTTAATCCCTTGTTAACTTCTTATTTTTGAATTAATAAATTAACACTACCCTATCAATCGCTCCCTCTCCAAATTAAACTTACCAGATCTCAAAAACCTTAACTCGAACTTTCAAAGAACTTAGCTTACTGTTTAAAATTTAACTATAAAAATCGTATTTGTCAACAAATAATCTTCCCCCTCTCTATTTATAGAGAGGGGTCGGGGGTGAGTCACTTCACCAACACCATCTTCTTCACACTCACAAAATCACCAGCCTCAAGTCTATAAAAATACACCCCACTTGATAAACCACTCGCATCAAACCTAACATTATACCTCCCAGGCTCCTGAACCTCGTTTACAAGCGTAACAACCTCCTGACCAAGAACATTGTAAATAACAAGCTTTACACTCGCCCTCACCGGAATCTCATAACTTATCGTCGTCATAGAATTAAACGGATTCGGATAATTCTGATGTAACGCAAAACTCCTCGGAACCCCAGCCACTTCATCTCTCTCAACTTTGGTGAATGAACCAACAAATGCACCCGTCACAGGATGAACGAAAAGAACCAAACTATCCCTCACACCTTTACTATTGGAATAACCCCCATAAATACTGTGAAAATAAATCTGAGCTGTGTCCCTAGATTGAGAATAAAGATAATAAACATTAACATAAAAATGATCTTTCCTAAACTGAGCTCCACCATTTGCCTCACCAACCCCAGCAAGGACATTGCTATCCTTATAATAATTAAATTGCAAAGGCTTGTTCAATGGTATACCCGGTAAATCAAGAAAGAAAGTATCAATTCTAGCAGAATCAGCATACCACCAAATGCTAAATTTACCAACACTACTACTCCTATAACCATAATTCCAAAACATACATTTACCATCAACAAGTGTATCCTCAATCCCCAAAACATACACAAGCCTGGCATCACTTGCGTAACTTACTGCTAAACTATTAACATCATTAAATCTTTCCTTCGCTGTGACAGGTTTAAATACAATGCGAAACTTCTTCACTAACCTTCCATCCGATGGATTAAGATAAATAACCAAAATCCCCACCCCATTAGAAATCGTGTCTTGCCTTACATATGTCACCCTCCAATATGGATTTACCGTATCAGGCGCCAAATCATCATCTGGATAATTTCTCAAATCATATATAACTCCAGTAACTGTATTAGGTTCACTTCTGAACGCATAACCACCATTTGCTTCAGCACTATCAAGGACAACATCACTATCAATAAAACTTGACGGCAGATCAACAAGTGTATTTTCTGGTGTTGAACTAGTATCAATATAAGACCCAACAATAGCATTACTCCAAACATAAACATACTTATCTTTAGAGGGCGAATAAAAAACATAATTTGCAAAATATACCTTACCATCAAGAGAATCATACGGAATCTCAATGCCTTCAAAAGCACCAATGGCTCTTAACTTAACATCATTAGCATAACTTTGTGCAATCTGCCGAGCCTCGTTTAATTTACCTTTCACCGTAAAAGGAGTCCATTGCTGTGGATTATTAATCCCTTTAACATCGCTCATAACATATTCCTTAACATCAAAAAACCCCTGCCTGAAAGACCACAAAGGTAAAATAGAACTATAAGCACCAGGTAAGATAGAATTATAAGCATCAACTAAACCATAGCCTGAAGTAGTATCAAAACCAGGATCAAGAATGTCTCTAGCTCTATCTTTTAGTTTTTTCATTACTTCATCAGGATCCCATTTACCATTATTATTAAAATCATAAGAACCAACTGGAGTATTTAAAAGTAAAGCAACAACACCAGTAACATGAGGAGTAGAATGAGATGTTCCTAAGGTTAAAGCATATGAAGAACCTTTCCAAAGATTACTATTTTTATAATTAGTTGTATAAATATCTAATCCAGGAGCAACTAAATCAAGTTCTTGACCTCTACCTGAAAAATAAGCAACATTATTATCTTTATCAGTAGCACCAACAGCAATTACTTCAGGATAACCAGCTGGATAAATAATTTTATTAGGTTCATTACCACTTCCAGCAACCATAACTATTCCAGCTTGATAAGCCCATTTAATAACTAAGTGAGCTGTCTCCGAATAACCTGACCAACCTAAACTCATATTAATAACATCCATTTTATTATTAATTGCCCATTCAAGACCATCAATAATATTTCCTCCTGAGCCATAACCATTATCATCAAGAACTTTAACAGAATAAAGCTCAACTTCAGGAGCAACACCAACAACACCAATATTATTATCTAAAGCAGCAATAACTCCAGCAACTTCAGTTCCATGACCATTATAGTCTTCCCAATCTGGAAAATAAACAGGATCTCCGTTCACTAATCTTGGTTTAACACCTCCTTTAACTCTTAAATCAGGATGATTTTTATCAATTCCAGTATCAAAAACAGCAACTTTTATTTTTTGTCCTTTATTGCCTGTTTTCCAAACTTGAGGAGCTTTAATTCTAAGAATATTCCAAGGTATTACTTGTGAAGGAAAGATATTGGCTCTGGATGTTGAATTAATTTTGTAAGTATCATCAAAATCAAGAGCTTTAACAATTTGGTCATCTTCAATCAATAAAATAGCTGGATGATTTGCTAAAGCTTCAACTTTTTGTTTATTAGGGAAAAGAACAACTTGAGCATTAATTAATTTAAGGTCACCTAATTTAATACCTCCATATTGAGAAATTATTTTATCTTTTTGAGTTTGATCAGTAAAATCTTTTTTAAAGAGAACTATTTTACGAAGATAATTAGAGTTTGATTGTTGAAATTCTTGAGAAAAGGACATCGGGAAAGAGAAAAACGGAGAGAGAAAGAGAAGCAAAATAAATAAAATAAAAATTTTTTGCCTCATGCCAACCTCCCAAGTTAATTATTATTGCTTCAATCCCTCACAGGACCATTAAGCTTCATTGCCCAATGGAACGTGTATATGCCCTTTGCCAAGATACATTCCCATTTGCGTCAAGCTTGATAATGTATGCCTCTGTGTGCATCTCTGGAGTAATTGCCTTGCCAAGAAATCCAGCAATTATATACCCACCATCAGATGCCTCCATAACAAAATTACCCCCATCTTCATACTCACCACCAAATCTTTTCTCCCAAACCTTTTCACCATTCCCATCCAACTTTAAAACGTAAATATCACTTACCCATGTATCCCGTGTATCTACTGTTCCAACGACAATGTAACCACCATCGCTTGTCTGTCTAATGTAATGACCTACTTCGTGCTCCACCCCACCATACACCTTAACCCACTCTACTACTAAGTTATCCTGAATTTTTAACTTGACTACATAAAGTTGATAGTTTGTTGTTCCATCTTCATTATATTCAACTACATATCCCGTAAGAATATAACCGCCATCAGATGTCTTCTGAATACAGTATGCCTCATCCTCTGGAGTTCCAATTCCACCCCACACTTTATCCCAAACTCTTTCACCATTTTGATCGAGCGCTAAAATATACAAATCCCTCCTCAGGCGGAACAAACCCCCTAATGAAATCGCAGCACCTACAACAATATAACCCCCATCACCTGTTTCCTCAATCCAATTTCCTTCAACTGCATCACCATGAGATGAATAATATGAACGTTCCCATTGCTTCACACCATTAGAGCTAAATTTCGCCACATAAATCTTCTTCTTATTATTCTCATCCGTAGTATATCCAACGGCTACAAACCCACCATCTAAAGTTGCCTTAACATTTTTTATCTCGCTATGAACAAAACCACTACTCTCTATCTCCCACTCCTTTTGACCATCCGCCTTAATTTTTAAAATGTAAGAATTCATATTAAAACTGCTCCAAAGTTTACTGTACCCAGCAAGGATATATCCACCATCAGCTGCTCTGTCCATAGTATATGCGACCTCGTCTTTTTGAGCTTCCCCATATGTGTTTTGACTCAAAATGTTACCCTGCTTATCAATCTTTACAACCCAAATATTATACCCCTTCTCCCAAGTGCGACCCGCAAATATATAACCATCCCCAGTTTCTAAAACACTGTATGCCACATCAAAAGGACCACGACTGACATCATCCTTATCCCCATTAACCTCACCTGGAAAATTACAACCAGCGATGAAATTGAAAATAAGAATTGTAAAAATTATTACTCTCATAAAATCCCACCTCTTTGCGACATCCTTATTTGTTTTGCCCTTTTAAAACCACCCGCCCTAAAATCCAAAATTTAAACCACCATACTATCTCCCAACCTCAAATATCAACATTTATAATGTACGGGCGTATCACTATACGACCCTATTTGTCTAAATATCCCATTTTAATATAAAAATCAAACCTTAATCTGTCAAGAAGTATCGCCCCCTTCAACCACCCAAATTAAATAGTCTAACAAACCCACTTACATCACCAAAACCATTCTTAACATCCTCATTCCATTGCAAAGAAGTAAAAAAATAAACTCGCTAAGCTTGACGGCTCAGCTAAACTTTTAACACTCAATCCTTACCTTGTCCTTAAGTTCTAAAAAACAAAAAGCCCCGGCTCACCACCGGGGCTACTGATTTAATTCTCACCTATCCCAAATATCATCGGTTGTAACTTGAACAAACTCCTTTATCTATCGCATCACAACTTTATTTTATCCGAGTTATCGCCTTCTTCGCCAGCCTAATGGCCATGTCCTTATCTTTTATTGAGATCATCAACAATCCTCCCTTGACCCGGCAGACGAAAAAGTCATAGTCTGGTGACCAAATGGCTCCATCACCAACGCCGGTAATAACCTCCTTTTTCGACGTGGAAGACCAATAATCCCAACGAGATTGGACATCGCTCTTTGAATAACCAACAGTAACGATGGGAAGTGCCATGACCTGCCCAAAGACTTTCTCCCTTATATAGTAGATGCAATTTCCGTACCCTGGTTGCACACCCACGCTATCGATCTTCTGACCGATAATCCCTTCCACTTCTTCCTTGGTCAAAAGGTCACACGCCTTGACCTTGCTCGCCGGCGACTGGGGCTGGGATGTTTTCGGCGACGTTCCAAGGGAGTTATCAGGAGTCGCGCCGTAAGCAACCAAGAACAAGGAGAGTCCAAGGACCATGAGCCAACCGATGATCTTGGAAGCACTTCTTCTCCCGTGCGTAGTCGAGTTCATATTATTACCTCCTTCAACATAAGTTTTTACTGTTTCAACCACTCACAGGTTCGACTCTCACCCACCATAAAATAAATCTTAAACGTGCTAAGAATTCGCACACCGCAATGTAACAAATTTCTCACCAAAAGTCAAACCCCGGTTCACCGCTTGGGCTATTGATTTAATTTTCATTTATCCCAATCCTCACAAATTCAATTCACAAATTGCCCTAATTCACCCCCTCACAGGTTCAATTCAAACTGCGGGCTACGCGTACGGCAAGTGGGTGAGTTTTCTTAGTTTCAATCCCTCATAGGTTCGATTCAAACCTTCCCTAGTTTTATATATCCATCCATTGCCATTTTTTGTTTCAATCCCTCACAAATTCAATCCAAACCCACCATAAAATAAAACTTAAACATATCAAAATTCACACACTATAATATAATAAATCCCATACCAACAGTCAAGTAGGGACATTTCATGAAATGCCCATTTTCCCTTCCATCATAAGTTGATGGACATTTGAACCACAAAAAGCAAGAAAACAATCCTCACCCCTCATGATTTAACGAAAAGTCTTAACAATCTGAGAGTATCCGACTTAAAAAATATTTTCATACTCAACTCACACAAACACAAAAGCAAAAGCCTCAGCTCATCACCGGGGCTCCATCCTTCACGAGATCCACTAAAAAGGGAGAAAAGCCATGCAAGGGATTTACACAAACATACCAAACTTCACCCCAAAAGTCAAATCCCCATGTAAAAACATTTCATTAAATGCCCCTCTCAACCTTACCCCGTAGGGGCAATTCACGAATTGCCCACATCATACGGCCGTATCGCCATACGCCCACACTACTTCACCAACACCATCTTCTTAACATCAACATATTTACCGTTCAAACTAACCCTGTAAAAGTAAACACCACTTAAAAAACCAACTACATTCCAATCATCAATCTTATTTTGCTAACACCATCTTAATTGTTTGAACAAATGGCTTCCCTTCGCTTGATGTAACATAAATTCTTGCAAAGTAAACTCCACTTGGCAAATTTGATGCATCAAACGATACAGTATATGAGCCAGCAGGTTTTGCCTCGTCCACAAGAACTTCAACCTCCCGACCAAGAACATCAAAAATAGAAAGTCTAACAAAACCGCTGACCGGCATTTGATATCTAATTTCCGTTGTTGGATTGAAAGGATTCGGGTAGTTCTGTAATGCGTATTCAGTGGGTATCTCTTGCACGCTGATTTCACTTTTCGAAAGATCGCCAGCAGTAATTTTCCCTGAACCGCCGACAGTGACATAAAGAATATTGGATGTTACGCTGATATTTGTAGCATCGGTCACAACACATTTGAGCTCAAAGTCAAGCCAAGCTGGATTACTCGTGCTCACAGTTGGGCTGTTCGTTCCAATTGGATACCATGTGTTCACAGGAGGTCTCATCGGCGATATAGGAGATGACGGCGTTGCTGTGGCATATGAATCACCATCTCCAATATCTAACTTCCACCATTGATAAGAATAAGGAGGAACACCACCAGAGGCCGTCGCCGTATAAGTTCCCAGTTGATTGCCATTAAGATATGTTGGACCAGATATGGAAACAACTAAAGCTGGTATCGTGATCCCATGCTTGGAAAACGCTTGATAAATCTGAGAAGTGTGAGAGCTGTTGTAGTACTCTTTGTCCACCACAAAGACATTGTATTCAAAATCGCTAAATGTACGAGCATGTGGCGAAACTTGCAGCGCCCTGAAAACAAGGTTGTCTGCGATACTTGGCTCTACTACTGATTGGCGAAGGTCCCAGCAAGCACCACCAATCACCTGACCGTTCCAATGAGCGCTACTGTCTGGGTTCCATTTGTAATCATTATTAAGATTTCTATCAACGCCAACGTCTTCACCCACACGAGGATCATTATTTACCGTGCAAGCAAAGTAATCGGCCAAGCCTTCGTCCATAGCTTTCGCTTGGGTAGGGGGACCTGGGCTCGGCGGTCCAGGTTCAGGCGGTCCAGGCGGTGGCACCTCAGTATAGCTACCAGAACCAATCCAGCCACCATAAATATGATAAATAACATTATGTGTGTACTCGTGATAGACAGCGTCACTTGAACGCGCCCATTGCCGTCCGGGTTGGCTTCCAAAGTAGATATTTGTGCCATCAGCAGCACCATTTATACCCTCTCCACAATTGATGTATGCACCCATCTGATAATACACGCCGGTGTAATTAAACGTATTCTTGAAATAATCATGCATCACCGAAGCATGCCATCTTACATTTGTTCCATCTGTTGCGCCCCAATATAGGTTTACAATCCCTGGCGAGCACCATACTTCTTGTGTGATAGGTTTACCACTAACGTAATCCCGCACTTGAACCCATTCATTCTGTAAAACAAACTGAATATAGTAATCCCATGTTTCTGGCAGATACCCCGCATCATAATTCCCATTGGCATCACTATCTCCTTCCCAGACTAACCAATCACCCCACCATACTTTTGCCCACACCTTTATGTGCGTGGTCTTAAATCCTGTATCTACAGGAGAATCCCACGCATGAACAGACCAATAACCCCCTGTTACTTGACCCCTGAGATAGTCTCCTTCCTTAATATTGCTCTCGGCCTCTATTATCTCACCAGTTTGAGCATCAACAAAATAAATAATTTCTTGCAATGGATAAGCACGAAATAAAGTAATTTTCCATGTCAAATAAAAAATCGTCGTGTCTTTTCCCTGTTTGGGATAAATTATAAGCTCACATCCTTTCTCTATTGCAGTTGAATCAAATCCAAATGCTCGTTTGGCTATCTCCTCAGCTTTAGATTTTGTTATTTGTGGAGTTGTTAAAACAGATATATTTTGATATGCATCTGCGCCGAGCGCAACTATATCACCCCTCTGGTTAACTGTGTAGCCAATCTCAGTCCCATAAACAGGCACACCATTTATAGATTGCTCATAAGAAATAAACCACATTCTGCCATCCGTCTCTGCCTTCCTTAATTTCGTTTGGTCTGGATTAATCTTTAGAATACCGGCGTAATCTGAGAAGAACTTCTTCGACAGGTTCTCTATGCTCATTAGGTTAAGATTTAGCCAACTGAAACCATATCTGCTGATGTTTGGCAATTGACCATAAACACGGTGTGCAGAACCTGTCCATGGGTTCATTTGTAAAAGCAACTTATTACCACTCTTGTCCTGAATCGGTATAAGTTGCTGTGAGAATACTACCGATGTAATTAAAGCAAGCAATATAGCAAGTATTCTGCGCTTCATTGCTTTTCACCTCATTTAAAATTTTTTTAGCATAAAAAGATGTAAAGGCATCACCTCTTTCGCCAACTTGTAGGTAGAATATATGTATTTTCAAATGGTGTAATATCTCTAATATTACTTCCATCTGAATTCAAAATTAAAATACGATTTACAGTTCTCCCCCATTTGTCAACATCACCTTTTGACCCACATAGAAGGATGTAAGAATCATCAGGTGACCAGCTAACAACCCAGTAATAATCTGTACCTTTAGTAATGTTTTTAATCACACCGCTATCCAAATCTTCTACAAATATGCCTTTCTGGTGATCTGAAACAGGATAAAAAGTCACCACATATGCTACCTTATCCCCCTTTGATGAATATGCTATGCTCCCGTATGCCAAACTATCACTTTCCCAAGATCTTAAAATATTACCATCTGGAGTATACATAAAAATCTTTGAATGAACTGATATTAATATCGCCTGATTTTTCCCTCCCCAATCCCATACCCTCTCAAAAGAATTAATTGTTGAAGTAATTCTCCGCTCATTAGATCCATCAATATTTATTATGAAAACATCCCAATTACCAAATACTTCTGGAACCATCAACCTTAAATATGCGATCTGCTTCCCATCAGGCGACCAAACTGGCTCCCATGCCCCTCCATACATCAATCTCCCATAAGTAGAATCATCTACAACAACATATTGCTGAGTCAATTGATACCTATTCCTCCCATCCGCATCCATAATGAAAATTGCACCCCTATATTCTGGATATGTCCTTTTATCTCCCACTACTGAAACAACCGCTATTTTCTTCCCATCAGGGGACCACCTTGCATAGAGTATTGGAAAATTCGGATCATTCGTCAACTGCTGAACATTTGAACCATCCTCATTCATGCTGTAAAGTTGATATGAACCACTCTTATCGGAAATAAATAAAATTGGACCAGGCTCAACAGGAAACCCACCATCTGAAACTGGGTTATCTTTACATCCAACAAAAATTAGCAAACCAAGCAACATCATCTGTGAAACCTTAATGAAATTTTGAATGGACATAACTTTCACCTCTTATTTTGAAAAAGTTTTATCTCGAAATAGATCCATAAGTAAGCGGACGCTTGTCACCCCTATCTCTGCGTTCATAACCCACACCGTTATTTTTGTGGATTTCAAAATTCATCCAAAATCCCTCCCTGTATTTCCCAAGAACAGAAAGTACAGGCGTATTGATATACGCCCTCAATTAAAATTAAAAAAAAATTTCATTTTGTCAAGTCCCCATCCAACTTACCCACTTAAACCCTACTTCACCAAAGCTATTTTTAACGCTCACAAAACCACCTGCCTCAATATTTTATACCCCAAATTGCTCATACACTTTCTGTGCATCCCAATATGTGTAATTACTCTTCTATGTCAGGTCCAGAACCAATTTGAATACCAAAAACTTACGGCTTGCATGTTCATCAACATGCGCATATGCAGGGACACTTATATCACCAAGCAAATGGCACATCCTGCCAAGAATTTCCCAAACAAACTTATCTCGATAGGCTTTGGTAAGAATAACTTCACAAGGAAGTATATCTGGACGTATATCAGCATTAATCCACCTACCAGTTACATCATAATATCCAACTACCCAAGCCCTTCCAGTTTTATACAGTTCTACTAATGAATTGTATTCAAAACCAATAGCGATAGAAAAAGTAAAAGTAACTATTGAACCATCTGGCCTGCGAAAATCATATTGGTATATATTGCTAGTACCAGGGGCATATTTTAATATCCAACTTCTATTGGGATATGCATATGCTATAATTTTTTTATATGCATTCATATAAGGACCAATGGTTTTTCGATGCTGATTCTGTATTAATACCCTCAACCAATTTTCACTAGCATCCCCACGATCAGCATCCCAAAAATGATCTACTGTTGGAAGTGGAATTGCTCCTGTAGGGAGCCATATTGAATATGGATTTACTACATTTTCTTCATCCTCTCTCCATGCCCCTGTTGTAATAAAACCTCTTTGCCATGGCCTATCACCACGATACCATGGATCCATTGTACCTAAGTGCTCTCTTATCTCAGGGATATCTGCCCTTAAGGTCATCCTTAACAAATTATACCCCTGAATTACAAGATATTGATGAACTACGTTTTAACCCTCCGTTATTTTTTAAATTGAATTTTAAAATTCCATCCAATTCTCACAGAAATACCTAGTAATGTTTTAAGGTCCTCTTTTGTAAGTTTTGGCGAATGCGTAAGCCAAAACGACAGCGAACCCATAAAACCTGAATATGGATTTGTAAAATCCCAACCCCATTGCACATCAAAACCAATATTACCTAACTCCCAACTTCCATTTTTATAAGAAAGAATTGGAGCTGGGAATAAACCAACTGATAAATAAGCAGGGGGCGAACCTTCCCCAAAAAAGTACTTCCTTACCCCTATAGATAAAAGTGGATATTCAAAAAATACTATGCCTGATCTCCAAGCTTTCAACCCAATCGAAACTGAAGGAGGTATAGGCAAGAAAGGAAGAAAAGCATAACCAATCATCATAGCTGTAACTCTTATACCCACGCTTAAATTCAAGTTGTATTTTAAAGAATCGTCACTTTCAATGCCTTTTTTCCCCGAAAGTTTCATGAAAACCCCTTTATATCTTTCAAAACCTCCATCCGTAGCATTTAAACCTCCATTGCCCAGAGTAATATACCGAGTTTGAGCCACTGCAAATTGAAATATCAAAAACATTAGGATAATAACCCTCATTTTTATCCCTTCTTTTTAAAGTTTATTTTAAAAATTCCATCCCAATCCATACTGAACATATGGAGTGCCATAACCACTTTGGTAAATAATGCCTAACCTCAAATATAACAAAAAGTCTACCTTCGTCCCTATATCAAGTCCACCAACCAATCCAACCCCAAATCTAGGACTAGGCGAGAAAAAACTTAACGATGTAAACCTGTGATAAGGTAATAAATCATAACCTGCTACAATTTTAGCTTCTACATCAAAGAATATAAAATTAGATGGATTAACATACCTCTTCGTTGAAGCTCCAAAAGCAAAAGCCATCGGAAGTGGAAAAGTTGGACTCTCCATCTCCACAAACCAACTCTTCGACAATCTATACCTAAAACCTAAATTAATTAGATAAGGATCTCCTACACCCACATAAACCCTATTCCTCTTAAATGCAATACGATTTGTGCTATCTTTACCCCTTGTATACCTCGTGGTGTCAATAAAACCCCCTGATAAAAAATCACCGTTGCCTTCTAAACTAATGTATCTTGAATCAAAAATATTATCGTCAAACCGAACTCCCAAAAACTTATATGCCTCTTTATCCCCACATTGACCATAAGCAAAATTTATCGGCAAAAATAAAAAACTTAATATAAAAATACCAAAAACCACGGGCTTACAAAAAAATAATTTTTCATATACCTATTTTTAATATAACTCTTTTTTTTAAAATTCAAACTTATCACACTCTCCATCCTCTCTAACACTGCACATGATCAGCTATTTGATTAACAGCATCCCTTTAGCACCAGTAAACTTATTTCCAACCATAATCCTATAAATATAAATTCCACTTGACATATTACTTGCATCCCATCTTACCGTGTGATAACCTGCTCTTACTTCCCCATCTACAAGCCTTGCAACCTCACGACCAAGTATATCATATACAATAAGCTTTACATATCCATCCTCCGGCAACGCAAACTTTATCTCTGTCACTGGGTTAAACGGATTCGGATAATTTTGACTAAGACCATATCCCTTGGGGACCTCCTCCACTTTCTCTTTGAACATCTCCCTACTATCCTCAACTTCCCTCTTCCCTCAGCAAATCTGGCTTCTTACCCTCTCCGATATTTACTGGATATAAAACATCTCCATTGCGTGAAAGCGTACCACCTACAATCCTCAATCACTTTGTCGCCCTTATCTCCTTACTCTAACAAGGCTTGCACCACGATTTCTTAACTCTATCCTCCCATCCAGTATCTCTTTACACACTTTACCAATCCTCGTATCAGGATATCTTTCACTAAACTCCCTCACCAAATCCCACCTCTCACGATAAATATTGGGAAAGCTCTTATTTTCCTTGGTTACGAATTTACCTAAACAAATTGAACGTAACACACACCAAGCTGTGTATGAGTTTGGATATTTTATTGCAATATCAATAAGATTTTCATCATACGATTTATTGCTACCACCTGCAAGACTATAAGCTATCGCCAATTTTTTCATAACGACAGGAGCATAAATACTTTCCGGAAATCTCTTTAAAAAACTTTCCAATCCTTTGATAAAATCTTCCTTGCTCATATTTTTCTTATCGACAAGTTCCCCTCTCCTCGATAACCCTTTGCTACCTTCCCTCCTTATATCAAAATTACCTAAAAGGTATTTAAAGTAGAAATCGTATGCCTCTTTCTCTTTCCCCTCAGGTGGGATGATTTTAAAATGAACAGCATTTGAAGTAAGAATTATCCTCTCGCGGCGTCCATTCTTTACAATATAACTATCAAACCTCGCCACCAATGTATAATCTCCAACTGGAAGCTCAGAAAAAGGATAATCAAACATCGAATTTAACTCACCATTAGTAAAACATACTATTGTTTCACCTGGGCTAACCCTCTCTAATATACTTCGCAAGTCAGTTAAAAAAACCAAAGGTAATTTTACTGTATCCCCCTCTGAATTTGATAAAATAAAAGTCATAACACCCTCATAAGCTGTCCCAAGGGTAAAATTTTCAACTTCGACCTCCTCATTACCCCTATTCTCAAGATAAGTAGTTATTATAATCTCCTCCCCCTCAAAGAAAACATCTTTCTCTAATTCAATCCTAAATTCTAATCCATACCCCTGACCCATTGCAATGTTTACCGCTACAAATAAAACTATAAAAACGAATTTTAAAAGCTTCATAAATTCTCCCCAGTTTAATTTTTAATTTGCTGATGCCCTTCACAAATATCCCTGCCACTATGTCCAATTCAATGATGCACATACTGAACATGAGCATAAATAAAGTTCACTAATCAAAAATTCCAACCCATTCCCATCTGGATATAATAAATGCCAGCGTAACCACTTTGATAAA
>LDXX01000001.1 GCA_001442925.1 Candidatus Kryptonium thompsonii | reverse complement strand
AATAAAATTGCTTTTCGCATTTTTGTTTATTCTTTGTTTTCAACGAATGGTTTCCATTTTTCGGGTGGGTCGGGTGGGGTTAATAAACTTACGATGATTAGCACGAGTATTGAGCCTGCAGCAGCAGGTAGAACAATATAATCTGCTTCTAATAACGGTTCTTCTCTGAACATATTTATAAGTGTTATGATCAAAGTGATTCCCATTCCAGTTGCTATGCTTGCAACGCCGCCTGCTGTTGTGACTCTTTTCCATAAGAAAGCCGCGAGAAGTGCCGGTGTTATGCCTGCTCCAATCATCGTGTAGGCTGTCAAAGCCATTTGTAGGACTGTTTGAAATCTTGTTAAAAGAAGATAACCAATGAAACCAAGAATGAGAATTAAAATTCGCTGTAAAGTTATGATCTGTTTGTGAGTGGCATTTGGATTTATGAACCTTTGATAGATATCTCTTGCAAGATTTGTGCTTGGCGTGAGGAGAAAACTATTTGCGGTTGAAATTATAATTGCCATGGCTGCAACTATTAACATTATCCCTATAATTTGTGGGAGTCCAATTTCACTTCCGTGGGTTGCAAGATGTAAAATTACTTTTTCTGATTCTTGAAGTTTGAATTTAGCACTCGCGAAGACGGCAAGCGCTGTGATAGATGTTTCAATTATAATTGTCCCGATGACCCAGAAGATGACGGCTTGTCTTGCGGATTTTGCATCTTTTGCACTGAAAAATTTTTGATACATACTTGATTCTCCAAGCAAAAGGAAAAAGGTTGGGAAAAACACACCCATAGCCCAAATGAAATCTTTTTGTCCGAAGATGGCGAATCTATCCGGTGGTAAAGCTTCTCTAACGCTTGTCCAGCCCCCAACATCATTTAGGACAATTGGAACTGCAAGAACAATTCCTAAAAGCATTAGTGTCCCGTTTATTATATCCATTGTGATAACTGATACAAGTCCAGCAAGCGCCGTGAAGAGAACTACAAAGACAGCAGTGATAATAATGCCTTGTTCAACAGGTATTCCAGCGACGAGGTTTAAAACAAATGCGCCTCCTTTGAATTGATAACTTGCGATCGTTACATAGGCGATGACGATGGTTATAGTTCCAAGGATCCTTGCCCATTTGTTATATCTTTGCTCAAGGATATCCGGCATTGTGTATTGAGAAATTTTTCTAACCCTGCCAGCGAGGAAGTAAACTATTACGATGGCAACCCATGCTCCAGCTGAGAGCCAAAGTTCTGAGAAGCCAACTCTATAAGCAAGCCCAGCTCCAGCAATTATACTTCCGGAACCAATCCATGTAGCAAGCAGTGTCCCGACAAGTTTATATACGGGTGTTTTTCTGCCAGCTACCATGAAATCTTCTTGAGTTTTAACGGATCTAGTTTTGTATATCCCGATGGTGAGAAGAACGATAAGGTAAACTATTATTGCAGTTAAAAACATCGCATCTCCAAATTTGTTTTAGTAGATTAAAACGAGTTCTTTTTGTTCTCTTCCTGTTATCAACGCTTTTCTTTCAAAGTTGATGTAGACATTTACCTCTGACCTTACTCCCATTTTGCCTGGGATGTAAATTCCGGGCTCTAAAGAAAAGAGGCAACCTGGCATGAGTTTTCTCAGGTCCTGTGTTTCAAAGTTGTCAATGTTTACACCGTTTCCATGAACATTTTCTCCAATTGAATGTCCAGTGCGATGCGTAAAGAACTCGGCATAACCTTTTTCTTGAATGTATTTTCTTGCAACATCATCAACTTCCCAACCAGCGACTTCTTGGTTTCGGTCTAAACGATCTTGGATAAATTTTAAAGCTTCGTTCCTTGCGTCTCTTACTATGTTAAAAATCTTGACATAATCTTCCGGCGGATTATCCCCAATGAAAGCACACCATGTTATATCGTAGAAGATAGCTCCAGGTTCATTCTTCTTAGCCCATAGATCAATTAAAAGTTTATCTCCCGGTTTGATCTCCCTTGTGTTTTCAGGGGTTGGGTAAAAATGTGGGTTCGCGGGATGATCGTTTACTCCAACTATCGGTGGGTCTTCATCGGAGGTTAATCCTTTGTCATTGAATCTTTTCAAAATAAATTGTTGTATTTCATACTCGGTTTTGTATTTTCCGGTCTTGATGCTTTTTCTGATTTCATCAAATGCTTCGTCAAGTGTTTCGTCGACAAGGCGTCCAGCTTCAAAATGCGTTTTGATTAAATTTTCATCAATCAAAGCTTCAAATATCTGAATCAAATCTGCTGATGAAACAACTTCGTGTCCGAGGCTTCTGACGAGTTCAACTGTCCCAGCATCAACGATGGAAATATATGGGATTGAATTCATCGGAGAATATTGCATTGCAATTTTCTTGGGCGTTCCAAGAATTTCTTTTAATCTATCGTGCAGTTCTCTCCATCCTGAGTAATAAAATTTTTCTCCGGGCAGTGAATCAAGTTTATCTGGTTCAACTCTATGCACAAGTTTTATGGGTTTTCCTTCAGCAGGTATGAAATAGAACCATCTCCTTGTCGTAAGACCTTGAATTGAAAGTCCAAGTATTTTTAAACCGATTTTATCTCGGTTGTGGAAATCGTAAAAGAGCCATCCATCGATGCCGAGTTCTAGAAGTTTTTTCTGTATTTTTTCTATTTGCATTTCACAATTGCTTTTTATGTTTTCGTTAAACTTTGAAGGAGCGGGACCTTACGGTCCCGCAATTTGAAGATCAACCACCGCCTGAGACGCCGGCTACAAATCCACCTTCGGTCATTTTTCTGATGTCAAGTATCTTATCGAGTTCATCTTCCCTCATCCATCCAAGTTCAAGGACAACTTCACGAATTGTCTTGTTTTCTGCCATTGCTTTTTTGACAATTTGAGCAGCTTTATCATAGCCGAGGTGTGGGGTAAGGGCGGTTGCAAGAATTGCGTTTTGTGCTGCAAGTTTTTCCATGTGTTCTTTGTTCGCAACAATTCCATTTATACACTTGTCGACAAACACATCGCTTGCGTTAGCCAAAATTGTAATTGATTCAAGAAGATTTCTTGCTATGACCGGTAATGCGACATTAAGTTCAAAGTTTCCAGATGAAGCAGCAAGCGTTACGACTGAATCGTTTCCTATAACTTGCATTGATACCATCATAACTGCTTCTGGGATCACGGGGTTAATCTTGCCGGGCATTATTGATGAGCCGGGTTGCAGTGCGGGAAGACGAATTTCAGCAAGCCCAGCTTGTGGACCTGAGTTCATCCATCTTAGGTCGTTCGCTATTTTGTAAAGCGCAACTGCAAGAGCTTTTAAAGCACCGCTTAACTCAACCGCTGTATCCATTGATGCTTGGGCTGAGAAATGATTTCTTGTTTCTTTAAATGGTATCCCTGTTTCCTTGGCAAGTGCTTCAGCAATTCGCTTCCCAAATTCTGGATGCGTGTTAATTCCTGTGCCGACTGCTGTTCCACCAAGGGCAAGTTCATATAGTCTTGGAAGTGTAGCGTTGATTCTTTCAATTGCGAGTTCAATTTGCGCAGCATATCCTGAAAACTCTTGTCCAAGGCGCACTGGCATCGCATCCATAAGGTGAGTTCTACCAGTTTTGACGATGTTATCGAACTCCTTGGATTTTTCAACGAGAGCTTTATGAAGTTTTTCAAGTGCTGGGAGAAGTTGCTCTTTAATTGCAATTGCAGTTGAAATATGAATACAAGCTGGGATCACATCATTTGAAGATTGTCCCAAGTTGACATGGTCATTTGGATGGACGACGCCTTTTTCACCTCTCTTTGCTCCAAGGATTTCGCAGGCACGGTTTGCTATAACTTCATTAGCATTCATATTTGTCGATGTTCCAGAGCCCGTTTGGAAGATATCAAGCGGGAAATGTTCGTCAAGTTTTCCATCGATCACTTCTTTAGCTGCTTCCATTATCGCATTTGCTTTTGCATCGTCGAGAAGTCCGAGTTCCTTGTTTACCTTTGCTGCGCAATACTTAACAAGTCCAATTGCTTTGATGAATGTTCTTGGGAACCTTATTCCGCTTATTGGAAAGTTTTCAACAGCCCTTTGGGTTTGTGCCCCCCATAAAGCCCATGTTGGGACTTTAACTTCTCCAAGTGCGTCTTTTTCAATTCTGAATTCTGACATTTTACTTCTCCTCCTTTACTTTTTATTTGTGCTTCTGCAGTTAAAATTTTGAAAATAAAATTGAAAAATTCAAATCTGTTTATGGAGTTTAACAGCAACTAAAAGATAGAAGGTTGAAAATAAACCCCCCATTAAAATAAATCTCAAAATTGCATTTTCAATCAGTGAACCCATCAAGTAGCATAAAAACGAAGCCGATAAAGAAAAGGCAAAAATGGAAATCATGAACTTGACAGGCAACATTTTGATCAAGCTTGCCCCGCCAAGGGCTTTTGAAATGAAAAATAGCATTGCAAATGCTTCAACATATGTTGAAACTACAACCGCAATCGCAGGACCAAGCAAACCAATGGCTTTAACCAACGTGGTTCCAAGGGTTAGATTTAATACAAGGTCAAGAAAAGATATTAGCATGTAAATTTTTTGTTTCCCAAGAGCGGAAAGTATCGAACTATAAACGAGGATTCGTACTGGAAGAAAGAAAAGATAAATTCTAAAGATTGCGGTGCTATCAAGATATTTTTTCGAAAAAAGTATGAGAATAAATTCTTGTGAGAAGAACATTAGAAATGAAAAAATTGGGATTATGATAAGCGAAGTTGATTTTACGACATCTTTTATGAGGCGCTGGATCTCTGAATTTTTCCCCGCACCATGAAGTTTGCTTATCTCGGGGAATATCACAGATGCAAATGAACTTGTTATTAAAGGGATGATGGGAAGTTCTTTAGCCCCGATTGTATATGTTGCGTATAAATCGCTTGAAAAGTTGTTTGCGATTATATATTTGTCAACTTGTCTTGATATTAGCGCACTAATGTGCCCAAGGGTGAGAGGTGATGTGTAAAGTAAAATCTCTTTCAGATATGGAAATATCGTTTCTAACTTTTCATTGAAAAACTTTTTAATCAAATACCATGTATATATGAAACGAAGAAGCGAAATGAGTGAGAGGCCAGCGAAAATAAACGGTATTCCCTGTTCAAGAATGATTGTCAACACAACGACGCCGACATAGGCAAGCACTGTAAAATTTGTAATTGTGAAGAGCTTTTTAAATTCATTTTTGAGGACTAAAATCGCATCAAGTATTAACGAGGGTAGGGAGAATAGAAAGAAGGGGGCGAATTTAAAAAACTCGTTATAAAATTGTGGGTTGTTAAGAAATTTCGCTATTTCAAATCTTAACAAAAAAAGAGAAAAAGTTAATATAAATCCAGCAAGTGTCAGGAATAGGAGCATCGCTGTTATGTATTTTCCTGCATTTTCTCTTGTCCCGAAAAAATAAACTGAGCTTGTGAAAGCGAAGGATAGAACGGGGGAAAATGTGTTATAGATTAGCCAGAGCTGATCATAAGATGCAAATTCAGGTTTTGAAAGATATCGTGCGAGCATAATTGTTGTCAAAAGAAGTCCCAGCAAATTGATAAGTCTCGATAGGCTTACGAAGCCAGCTTTTTTAACAATTGTTAAGCGCTCTGATTTATCCATCCGACTTTAAATTAAAAATTTCAAAAGACCTTTCGTGTAGCTTACCTCAAACGAGATTTTGATCTCGCCCCCAAATTGCATTTTAAAGAAAGCGACGCTTTCAATATCCGCACCGCAGAAATCAAACTCTTTCACATTGTTTGATGATAAGTCCTCAAGTATTTTCCATACAAGAAAGTGAGAGGCGTTGTCTATTTCCTTTCCAATCGTTCCAGCTACGATGTCGTAAGCTTTGCCGTTCCATATTGATACACCTCGCGAAGCGACGATTTGATCGTTTTTATCAATGAGATAATAAATTGTCAAGAGTTTTTTTTGGACAAGTTTTTCAAGAAGCTGTTTAAGTTCGTTAAAATTTAGAAAAAATTTGCCACCCGTTCTTTCGAAACTTAAAATTTGCTGCTGTGCAAGCTCATCAACGGATGTTGTCTTGACGAGTTTAAAACCTTGCTCTCGTGCATCTTTGATTTTTCTTTTAAGTGAGTTACTCAGCCTATCCCAAAGTTTTTCAATTGATTCGATGTTAAGTATAAATGTATGTCTTGGCTTGATTTTGTAAGCGAGCCATTTAAATTGTCTGATATCATCGATGGTGTAATGAAGTTTTAAAGTGAAAAAATCGAGGGTTTGTTCCAAATGTTGGTGGATTTTTATGATTGCTTCATTTTTTTGCATTATTCTTTTTTGAGTTTTTTCTCCCTTGAAATCTTGAAATAAAATTCCGCTGTAATATGTGAATAAAAGAGGGGTTGAAACTTTGAAGAGAAACTTTTTTTTGAACGGGTAAATCAAGCCAGAGATGATTTCTTCACCTTTTCTGACAAGCAAGATGTTAAGTGAGAGATTAAAAAATTCGCTATATACCTTAAGCCAGTCGTAGCTTTGAAATGGGTTTGATTGGGGGGAGTGAATGTTAAATTTATTCCATTCTTCGGGGTCATTTGAGATTTCGACATGAAGTTGAACCATGGATATGTTAAGTTATTTCACTATGCCGAGGATTTTAGCTATGAATTCAAGCGCTTGTTGATTTAGGAAAATAATTACAAAGAGCAAAATCAAGAACATTATGGTGAATTTTCTATCGAGTTTTACAATTTCAGTTTTTATCTCGGCACGCAGTTCATCGAATTTAGCTTCAAATAATTCTTTTGTTACAAATTCTTGTGTTATCCAACCTTTAATAGTGTCAATTTCACCCCTTACTTCTGTTCTGAAAGATTCAATATCGCTTCTTATCTCTTTTTTAAACGATTCAATATCACTTCTTACCTCTTTTTTAAATGATTCAATATCGCTCTTTACTTCTTTTCTAAACGATTCAAATTCATTCCTTAAGGCTTCAATTTCACTTCTTACCTTAGCGATAATCTCATCCCTTGTTGTAGCCCATTTATATTCAGTTGCTTCAGAAATCGCTGCTTCGAGAGATTTAACAACTTTTCTCGCTTCTTCTTTTCCAAGCGCCTTTTCAAAAGCCTCGTAGATTTCGAATGACAATGTAACGGGCATAATAAAAAGTTTTTTGATTTAAGTTAAAAATTTTGGCACTAAATATCAAGGGCGAATACTTTGCGACACGATTTATAAAATATATTTGCTCAGATCTTTATCCTTAACGATTGGTGAAAGTTTTTCTTGAACGAATTCCTTTGTTATCAAAATCTTTTGACCTTTCAACTTCGGAGCATCAAATAGGATATCTTCAAGAAGGGTTGTCATGACTGTTTGAAGTCGCCTTGCGCCGATATTTTCAAGTTGTTCATTAACCTCCGCTGCGTAGTGAGCTATTTCTCTTATTGCCTCATCCGTAAATTCAATTTCAACTCCTTCTGTTTCAAGGAGTGCTTTATATTGCTTTATCAAAGCATTTTCGGGTAATGTTAGAATTTTAACGAAATCTTCTTCGGTTAAGGGGTTGAGCTCAACTCTTATTGGAAACCTACCTTGAAGTTCGGGTATCAAATCGCTTGGTTTCGCTACATGAAAAGCTCCCGCTGCGATAAAAAGTATATGGTCTGTTTTTACAATTCCATATTTTGTCATAACATTCGAACCTTCAATTATCGGTAACAAATCCCTTTGAACCCCCTCTCTTGAAACATCGGGTCCAACAGTGTAACCGCCAGGGTTAGCGATTTTATCTATTTCGTCTATGAAAACAATGCCTAAATTTTCAACTCTTCTTATCGCTTCTTTTATCACCGCTTCCATATCAATTAACTTTTGTGCCTCTTCTTGGATAAGGTAGTTTCTTGCCTCCGCTATTGTCATCCTTCTTTTCTTATATCGCTTCGGCATCACATTTTCAATGAAATCTTGCATTGTGACAGCAAGATCATCGACTGGGAAAGGTCCTAAAATTTGCAACCCAGGCAGGGGTTGAGATGAAATTTCTATTTCTATTGTTCTCGAGTCAAGCTTTCCTTCTTGAAGTTGTTTCCTAAGTTTTTCTCTTGTTTGCGACATTTCATCATTTTCATAGCTATCTTCAAATTCCTCGCCCTCGTCGTATCTTCGTTTTTTTCTCCTTGGCAAAAGAATGTCAAGTAATCTTTCTTCGGCAAGGTCTTTTGCCCTATCTTTTATCTCTTCCATTTTTTCCATCCTGACCATGTTGACGGCGATGTCAACGAGTTCCCTTATCATTGATTCAACATCTCTTCCGACATATCCAACCTCTGTAAATTTTGATGCTTCAACTTTGACAAATGGAGCGTTTGCAAGTTTTGCAAGTCGGCGTGCGATCTCAGTTTTACCAACCCCAGTTGGACCAATTAAAATTATGTTGTTTGGTGTTATTTCCTCTCGTAGCTCTTGCGGGACTTGCTGTCTTCGCCATCTGTTCCGCAGTGCAATAGCCACAGCCCTTTTAGCTTGTTCCTGACCAACGATATATTTGTCAAGCTCTTTGACTATTTCTTCAGGTGTTAAATCTTTTAAATCCTTTCGCTGTTTTATTGCAACTTCGTTGTTCTGTTCTTTTTTGATTTGATTTGCCATTTCAAGTTATGAATTTAATTTTTAAAGCTCTTCTATGACTATATTATGATTCGTATAAACGCAGATATCAGCGGCAACTCTTAACGCTTCTTCAACTATTTCACGAGCCGATAAATTTGAGTGTTTCACTAAAACTCTTGCAGCAGCAAGGGCATAACTGCCCCCTGAACCAATAGCAACAATTTTATCGTCAGGTTCAATTACATCACCCGTGCCTGAAATTATTAAAGCATTTTCTTTGTCCATGACCGCTAACAATGCTTCAAGTCGGCGTAGGTATTTATCCATTCTCCAATCCTTTGCAAGTTCAGTTGCTGCACGAAGAAGATTACCTTTATACTGCTCAAGCTTTGCTTCAAACCTTTCCATAAGAGCAAGTGCATCAGCAGAAGCTCCAGCAAAGCCGACGAGAATTTTGTTGTTGTAAATTTTTCTGACTTTTTTAGCTCCGTGTTTCATTATTGTGTCTGATAAAGTCACTTGCCCATCTCCACCCATCACCGCTTGCCCATTATGAATGAGCCCTAATATCGTTGTTGACTTTATGATTTTTTCCACCTTTGGACCTCTAATCTGTTTATTTTTATTCAATTCTTTTTCTTAATCTTGCTGTTGGAATTCCAAGTTGATCTCTATATTTGGCTACAGTTCGCCTTGCAATGTTAAAACCTTGCTTGCGTAAAATTTCAGCGATCTGGTCATCGCTCAGCGGTTTGCGAGGATCTTCTTGAGCTATTATTTCTTTTAACCTTTCTTTTACCTCCTTGCTTGAAATCTCGCTTCCGTCCACTGTGTTGATTTTCTCGCTGAAGAGTTCCCTTAATTTGTAAATACCAAAATCAGTTTGAACATATTTTTGGTTTACTGCTCTGCTAATGGTTGATATGTCAACCCCAGTTTTTTCAGCAACATCCTTGTAGATCATCGGCTTCAGACCTTCTCCAGTTTCAAAAAACTCCTTTTGTAATTCAACGATAGCCCGCATAATTCGTAAAAGTGTTTCCCTGCGTTGATAAATTGAAGCAATAAACCATTTGGCTCTTGAAAATTGTTTCTTTATTTCCTCTTTTAACTCTGGGTTAAGTTTTCTCTGCTTTTTTAAAAGGTTGTAATAAGCTCTATTTAGTCGAATCATTGGAACATTTTTCTCGTTTAAGGTAATCACAAATTCATCCCCAATTCGTTCAACTATAAAATCTGGTATGATGTACTCTTGAATTATGTTTTTTCCTTCCCCTGGTTTAGGGTTCAATCTTTGGATTATTTGGATGACATCTTTCAACCTCTGTTCACTTAGACCGAATTTTTTCATCAATTCATTGTATCTCTTGTTCATAAAATCGTCGTATGCCTCATTTAAAATTCGCATGGCGAGTTTTTTCTTATCCTCTGGAAAATCTCCAACTTCCAGTTGAACGAGCAGACATTCTTTCAAATCTCTCGCTCCAATTCCAGGTGGATCAAGTCGTTGGATTTTTTTCAAAACATTTTCAACCTCTTCGGCAGTAACATCCATCTTTTCCCCAAGCTGTAAGTCCTCGACTATCTCTTCAACTTTTCTTGTAAGGTAGCCATCATCATCTATATTTCCAAGTATTTCCTCGGCTATTCTTATTTCTTTATCGTTTTCCGCGACCGTCACAAATTGTTGCAAAAGCCTTTCATGAAGCGGTTCGATGGCGGGTGGCTGCCATGGGAGTTCATCTTCAATATCTTCGCCAATTACGTCTTTTTGTTTCGGTATGAAAGTATCATCATCTTCATGGGTTTTGAGAAAATCGTCGAGCGTATATTCTTCCTCGGGTTTTGGAAGCTTGTCCTGAGTTATCTCTTCATATTCTTCGTTGAGTTCTTGTCTAACGGTTTGGGATAGGTCTTCATTTTCCCCAAGCTCAAGTTCAAGCATTTCATCAATTGAAGTTTCAAGCCCCTCCTCAAGGAATGGATTTTGCTCAAGTTCTTCCTTAATTTTTTGCTCAAGTTGAACTACGGGAACTTGAAGAAGTTTTAGGTACTGTATTTGTTGGGGTGTTAATTTTTGTTCAAGGGTTTGATGTTGTCCATATTTTAGCACTTTGCTTCACCTCCGGTTATTCAATGATTTGAATTCTTTAAGCATTTTATTATACCATTCCTGGCCAAAATATCTTATCAACGCCGGTTTTAAAAATTCGTAAAGCTTTATATTTTCTTTCTTTCCCTTCTTCACCGCTGGCTCGCATTCATTTATCTTAACATATTTTAAAATTTCACCACCAATGGATGCCCCGTTTAATCCATAATTCCTCAATGGGAAAAGATGACAAGAAGCTGGTTTTCTGAAGGAGATTTCACCTTTTAAAAAGGCTTTTTCAAAGGAGCATTTCGCCGTTCCATTTTCCCAATAGACGAAAACACATTCCTTTTTATCTATGCAGGTTGTTGCGTAACCTATATCGCTTTTCTCATAAAACCCATTTTTTTCTATGTAAGCGATATTTCTTTCGGGAAGATATTTTTTTACGATGGGAAGGGCATCTTGAATAATTTCGATCTCCTCCTCAAGCAGTGGAGCCCCAAAGTCACCATACATAAAACAACATGCGCCTTTACACTTATCAAGGTCGCAGGCAAAATATGATGTTGCAATTTCCGGGTCAACATAAATCCCATCTATAAATATCGATTTCAAGCGCATGGCATAAAGTTTTATCAATTTTCGTGCCAAAATTAAATTAATAAAAAAACTCAAATTACGGAAATTCCACCTCTGCCCACCATTTTAAATCAATGTCATCAAAAAGATTATCCCTTTCAGCACATTCAACTACAAAATTCCAATCCTCAAGGCTCAAATCACCAGTGTTCGCATATTTCTCAATTATTTCAGCTATTCTGTTGAAGTTCTCGTTGTGAAAAGCAACCCTTAATTCGGCATAGTCACGGGCTGAGATAGTTGATATTAAAAACTGCCAATCGGACGCTTGGAGAAGTAAAAGTTCACGAGCTAGCTGTTTAAGCATAAAAATCAATCTTTCGTCTTTTGAGTTATAAAATTTTTGCGCAAGCTCCTTCATTTTAAATTCATTTGAGTAAATATGTCTCCAAGTCCATTCTGTGTCTTTGTTGAGCCAGATGTAATGATATCCGCCCTCACCCCATGAGCCCTCCGGAAGGGAAACAACGGTTGAAGGATTAAGCTTTTCAATTGCTTCTGATGCGGTTGCAGGTTTTACAAATTCAGAATTGTTTAGTTTTTCAAAAACTTTCTTTAAAAATCTGGGCCCCTCGAACCACCAATGCCCGAAAAGCTCGGTATCATACGGAGCCGTCAAAACTCCAATTTTGTTGGTTTTCTCAAAGTGTTCTTTTAAGGTTGTAGTTATTAAATCAACAAAATGAGATGAATTTTCTTCGAGCCGTGCTTCAACTTTGTCAAGTTCATATTCAAGTTTATCTGCAAGGTCAGCTTTTGAACTTGTCACACGCCAATATCTTAAACCACTTGGGAATTTTTTCTTGTGGAAATCGAGATACCATCCATCTCCGGGATATCCCCACTCACCACTCCAAACTTGTAATCCAGTTTTCGGGTCTCGTGTTAAAACAGCCACTGGCTTTTTCTCTGGTTTTCCTGAGCTAACAAGATAAATTTCATAAGGTGATTTTTCCTCCTCTGGTCTATATTTAACTTGGGATTCAAATTGTTCCCAAAGCTTTCTCAAGCCTTCAAATCTTTCCAAATAAACCCCGATCGTTTTTCCACCTCTGAGTGTAGCAGTGTCAATGATGAAGAATTCAATCCCGTTTTCAGACAAAAATTCTTCAACTCCTTTTCTCTCGTACTCAAGGATCGGGAAGTTATTTTCTGGTTTAACAGGCATTTTCCACCTGTAGCCAGGTCTATATGCGCATTCTGGAAGCCATATTCCTCTTGGTTTTCTTCCAAAGTGTTTCTCGTAAACTTTGACGCCAAGTTTTACTTGTGCTTGAACGCTTGTGTCAAGTGCAAGAAGTGGTAGATAACCATGGGTTGCTGCACATGTTATTATTTCAAGATGGCCTGAATCTTGAAGTGCTCTAAATGCTGAGATCAAGTCTTGGTTATACCTATCTGTGAAGCTTTCCTTGATGTTTTGATAATACTCCCTCCAAAATTTTGCAACGCTTGCAAGATTTTTTCTTCCAGTTTTTATGAATTCAATTTCATCTTGCTCAGCATACTTTATTTTCATATCAAGGTATTGTAAAAGTTCGTCAACGAAATTTTTACTTGTGAGTTGTTCCGCAAGCACTGGTGAAATGTTGATCGTGACTTTAAAATTTATCCCATCATTTTTCAATTCATTGAAGATGTTAAGCAAAGGTATGTAGCATTCGCTTGCAGCTTCATTTAGCCAATCCATGCCATGTGGCCAACGCCCATGGCCTATGACATAAGGTAGGTGAGTGTGAAGGACAAGAACGAAATAACCATACATTGAGCTTTCAAAATTTGTTTTTAAGGTTTAAATCCAAGTGATTTTTGTTCAGTTTCACCAAGAATTTTTATCTCTCCAAATGTCGCTTCGTACTTTTTTATGTTTTCCTCAAGTGCTTTAAGTAAAAGTTTAGCATGTTGGGGAGTCATTATGATTCTGGCAAATACTTTGGCTTTGGGAACACCTGGCAGGATTCTGGTGAAGTCAATTACAAATTCAGCTGGTGAATGAGTTATAATAGCGAGGTTAGAATAAATTCCTTCGGCTTCTTTTTCGCCGAGTTCAATGTTAATTTGTTGAGTGATTGGTTGTTCGTGCATGTTTTTTATTTTTAATATAAGTTTTTAAAATTTGAACTTCAAAATTTAGAAATTCGGATATTTAACACTCTCAAGCACAAGCCCAGATGCTGGAGCGTGCATGATTTCAAAATCATTGCATTTTTCAAGCAAGATTTTTTTAAAGACATCGATATCAAACCTGCCCCTTGCAACATCAACCATTGCTCCTACAAGTCCCCTGACCATTCCGTAAAGAAATCTGTTGGCAGTGATCTCAAATATCAATTTATCATCTTCGATTTTCCATTCGGCGCTTCGGACTTCACAAATATAATCTTTCACGTTTGTTCCTTTCTTTGAGAAGATTTCAAAATCGTGTTTACCAATTATGAGCTCGGCGCATTTTTTAAGATTTTCAAAATCGAGCTCGTATTTGACGAACCAAAAGTAATTTCTACCGATGGCAATTTTATTTTTAGTTATGAAATATCTGTATGTTTTTTCAACGGCGCTGTACCTTGCGTGGAAATTGGGATCAACTTCTTCAATTGCGTGGATTACAATATCGTCAGGAAGAATTGAATTTAGGGCTTTTTTTAAACTTTCGGTTGGAATTTTATTTTCGCATTTGAAGTTTGCAACTTGGCCTCTGGCGTGAACCCCTGCATCGGTTCTGCTTGCACCGATCAAGTTTACATCTTCATTTATTATTTCTTTTATCGCTTTTTTAATTTCGCCTTGAACGCTTCTTCCGTTTGGTTGAATCTGCCAGCCAACGAAGTTCGTGCCGTCATATTCGATCAAAAGCTTAATGTTTCTCATTGAGTAAATAATTTAATTTTGCAATTGCACTTTTTCCTGAATAAATTTAAGTGCAAGTTTTCAAAGTTTAAAATGAGTCTAAAATGGAATCTCAGGCGGTCGTTGAGAAGCGAAAAGCAGCATTAAGTTCAGTTATAGCAGCTATTTTTTTAACTGGAATTAAACTCGTTGTAGGGCTGATGACTGGTAGTTTGGGGATTTTATCTGAAGCTGCACATAGTGGGCTCGACCTTGTGGCTGCTGGGATGACATATTTTGCTGTTAAAATTGCTGATAAACCTGCGGATAGAGAACATACATATGGGCACGGAAAATTTGAAAATTTATCCGCTCTCTTTGAAACTCTCCTCTTGTTCATCACATGTGGATGGATCATATACGAAGCCCTTCAACGAATTTTCTTCCACGAGGTTCATATAGATGTTAACTTTTGGAGCTTTGCTGTTGTAATTACGGCAATTGTTGTTGATTACTCTCGCTCAAGAATTTTATTCAAAGCAGCGAGAAAGTATAACAGTCAAGCACTTGAGGCTGATGCTTTACACTTCAGCACAGATATTTTAAGCTCCGCAGTTGTGATAGTTGGTTTGATTGGCGCTTGGTTTGGATTTCATAAAGCGGACGCATTTGCAGCTCTTGTGGTATCTGGCATTGTCATATGGATAAGTTTAAGGCTTGGGAAGAAAACAATTGATATGTTGACGGATAAAATTCCTGATGTTAGGCTTGTCGAGGAGATAAAAAATAAAGTTATGGAAATTGAAGGGGTTGTCAATTGTAGAAATATAAGAGTAAGACAGTCGGGCTCAAAAGCGTTCGTTGATATGGTCGTCGATATAAAAAGAACGATACCATTTGAACACGCACACCAAATTATGAATTTGATTGAGGAGAGGATAAAAGAAATAATCCCAAATGTTGATATAGTGATTCATTCTGAACCCGTTGAAACAAGCGATGAGACGGTTTTGGATAAAATTAAGATGCTCCTAATTGAGTCAAAAGCGTCAGCGCATAATATTGAAGTTCAGAGAATAAGCGATAAATATTTGGTCGACCTTCATCTTGAGTGCAAATCAGCGCAAACGCTTGAGGAGGCGCATAAAATTGCAGACGAAATTGAGGCGAAGATAAAAGAAAAAATCCCAAATGTTGAAAAAATCTCAATCCATATCGATGAAGAAAATGACATGATAAAGGAGATAAGAATTGTAAATGACGAATGCGATGAGATAGTTCGAAGAATACACGAGATCGCAAACTCGCAAAAAGGTGTCGTTGAGTGTAAAGATATAACTGTGATGGAAATAGACGGGAAATATAAGGTAACAATAAACTGCTTCCTTGATAATTCACTTTCTCTTTCAGATGCACACGAAATTGCAACTACGATTGAGAATAAAGTTTATCTTGACATAAAAGAGGTATCAAAAGTGGTCGTTCATGTAGAGCCGGAAATGAAACTTAGGGACGAAAAAAGATGAAACTGTTTTCTTCAGGAGAAAAGTTGAAACCTTTCTGGGTTTTTAAATCGCCGGATGGTTTCAAAATATGGAAAATTTTCCCAACAAGATATGATAAAGTCTTATGTGAGTTAAGAAATTTGGAAGGGAAAAATGTCAAATTTGTTTGTCTATCGACCGAGAATGGTAAGAAAGTCTGGGAAGATTTAAACATCGATGAACCATGGTGGGTTCAAATATCTGATTCAGATGAAGATTTGTTTTTTCTTTGTGAATTTAGACGTCCCGATTTCCCAGTGCAGGGGAAAATTTACGCTGTTGATTCAAATAGTGGTAAGATCCTTTGGGAAAATGAAGAACATACTTTTCTTTTTGCCCTGGATGGAAAGGTTTACACTGCTAAAAATTTTATTGAAAAGAGAATTTTCTTCGAGCTTGATTCAAAAACTGGTGTGGTGATTCGAGAACATGGTGAAAATGTGGATTTTATAAACGAATTGAAAGAGTTTAAATCTGAAAGCATGAACTTTATTGAAACATCGCTACCTTTTGATGAGTATCATCCTGGTTACGATAAAATCGTTGAGGATATAAAACCATTCATTGAAGATGCCGATCCAAGATTTCCCCCTGAAGTTTTAACAAAGGGAAACTTTGCAATTGTAAATTATCACATCCTTAACAAGTCAAAACTTCCGCTTGAGATTGAAAAGTTTTCGAACATTTTAAAGATAATAAACATTGAACAAAAGAGTTTGATCTACGAAGACATTCTTTACCGAGACTTATCTTACTTTCTCCCAGATGTTTTCTTCTGCAAAGGCGATCTCCTTTTTTATGTTAAAAATCAAACGGAGTTAGTAACAATTAAATTGCCACAGGTTTATGAAAGTCATTACGGATAAATTAACAGTTTCAACGAAGGGATTTAACGATATAATTGATATCACTGAGCAAGTTCAATCTATTTTGAAAAAGCATCAGGTTAAAGAAGGTAATGTGACTATCTTCGTCTCTGGTTCAACTGCTGGAGTTACGACGATTGAATATGAACCTGGATTATTGAAGGATTTGCCCGAAGCATTTGATAGAATTGCACCTATGGATAAAAGATATCATCATGATTCACGATGGGGTGATGACAACGGTTATGCTCATGTGAGGGCGTCAATTCTTGGTGCATCTTTAACAGTTCCGTTTTCTAATGGAAGATTACTCGTCGGGACATGGCAACAAATTGTACTTGTTGATTTTGACAATCGTCCGAGGACGAGAAATATAGTTGTTCAAATAATTGGGGAATAATTTCATGAGCGAAAGCTTTACGGAGATTTCACAAATTGGGGAATTTGGGTTAATTGGGCGATTGAACGAAATAGTTCAACCGTATCGTGATTCGTTCATTGTTAAAGGGATTGGAGATGACGCTGCTGTTTACGTTCCTGCTGAGGGGAAAGTGCAAGTTGTCACAACGGATGCGTTAATCGAGGGGGTTCACTTTGATTTAACATTTGTTTCAATGCGAAATTTGGGGTGGAAGGCGATGGTTGTGAATTTAAGCGACCTTGCGGCGATGCTTGCAACGCCGAGATACGCCTTGATAACAGTTGCAATTCCGCGAAAAATTTCAGTGGAAATGATGGAAAATCTATACATCGGAATAAAATCGGCATGTAATGAGTTTAATTTTTCGCTTATCGGTGGGGATACAACAACCACATTTGGAAATATGGCTATCTCCGTCACGATGATCGGTGAGGCAAATAAAGATGAAATTCCATATCGCAGTGGAGCAAAGATCGGGGATTATATTTGTGTAACAGGAACGCTTGGTTTATCGTATGCAGGATTAAAGATACTTTTGCGTGAGAAGAAAAAATTTATGGAAGCTGAAGATAAGCAAAATTTTAAACCAAATTTTGAGCCGTTTTTAAAAGCGATTGAAAAACATTTGAGACCAATTCCAAGACTTGACATCGCTGGAAAACTTAAAGATTTGAAGGTTAAAGTTAATTCAATGATTGATATAAGCGATGGGCTTTCGTCGGATTTGAAACATATTTGCAGACAAAGTGGTGTTGGAGCGGAAATTTACGAGACAAGTTTGCCAGTCGATGATCTTGTTAAAAAAATTGCAAAGGAAGAGTTTAATGAAGATTATTTAATGTATGTCCTACACGGTGGCGAAGATTATGAACTTTTATTTACGGTCTCTGAGAGCGAACTTAAAAAACTAAACGAACTTTATAATGATGTTAAAGTTATCGGCAGGATACTCGACCGTGAGCAGGGAATTAAGTTGATAAAAGAAGATAAAAGCGAAATAGATATTGAATCTGGCGGTTGGGATCATTTTAAAATTAAATTTTGAATAGAATGAGAAGTCTGGTTTGGCTTATTTTGATTTTCTCCATTTCTTTTTCTCAGGGAAAACCTCAAAAGTATTGGATCGTTTTCAAGGATAAAGGTATTTATGAAAATGTTTCGCTTGCCAAAGGGAGCGCTTTTTACGAAAGACTTAAATTTTCAATCTCGGAAAGATCCTACGAGCGAAGGCTTAAAACAGTTAAGGATGAGAGGAAAGTTTTCGATTATTACGATCTTCCCGTTTACGAGGGCTACATTGAACAGGTGCGTTCGTTGGGTGTTAAAATTAATGTAGTATCAAAATGGTTAAATGCGGTAAGTGCATATCTTGACAGTGAGCAAGTAAATAAAGTTAAAAATCTTCCTTTCGTTCTTGAGGTCAAACCCGTTGCTAAATCGGCGAGAACAGTTGATATTTATGAAGATTTGGAAATCGAGAAACCACTTATTGACTACGATTATGGTCGTTCCGAGCTTCAGGTCAGATTTTCTGGTGTTAAGGAATTGCACAAGATGAACATCATTGGGAAAGATGTTATCGTTGGAATGATGGACACCGGTTTCAGGTTGACGCATGAAGCACTTGCGGAGGTTGAAGTTCTCGCTGAATATGATTTTATTTTCAACGACTCAACGACCGCGAATCAAGCGCAAGATGCGCCAAACCAAGATTTTCATGGTACATTGACGCTTTCTGTTCTCGGTGGCAAAAAAGATGGAAAACTCATTGGAATTGCTCCCGGGGCTAAGTTTGTTCTCGCAAAAACTGAGGATATAAGAAGTGAAACACCAGTTGAGGAGGATAATTGGGTGAGGGCAATTGAATGGATGGATTCGCTTGGGGTTGATGTTGTTTCAAGCTCACTTGGTTATATTGATTGGTATACTTATCAAGATATGGACGGGAATACCGCAAAAATAACGAAGGCTGCTGATATAGCGTTTCAAAAGGGAATTGTCGTTGTGAATTCAGCTGGGAATGAGCGGAACACATCTTGGAAATATGTAGTTGCGCCAGCTGATGGGAAATATGTTATAGCGGTTGGTGCTGTCGATTCGCTTGGGAGAATTGCAAGCTTCAGCTCAATGGGTCCAACCTATGATGGTAGGATAAAGCCAGATGTTTGCGCTCTTGGAGTTTCGGTTTTTGGGGCATCCCCAAGTTCAAAAGATACCTATGTTTATGCTTCGGGGACATCGCTTTCATGTCCAATTGTTGCGGGGATAGCTGCTTTAATTCTATCAACTCATCCTGAGTTAACTTCATTCGAAGTTAGAGATGCCATAAGAAATACAGCAAGTCGTGCTGGAAATCCAGATAACGATTATGGTTGGGGGATTGTGAATGGTCTTTCTGCGGCTCTTTACCATGGACCGATTATAAGCAATTTCCCGGAGATAACACAAAGCTTGAACGGATATGAGGTTTCTGTTTATGTGATGTCAAGAAGCGGGATCAAGGAAGTTTTTATCATGTCAAATAATCAAAAAATTCAAATGAGTTTAGTTTCTGAAAATAAATACAGCGCAACGCTCGAATCTTTACCTTCTGTCCTTTCAATTTTTGTCATTGATAACGATAACAGGACCAATATTTTGACAAAATATTTTGAGCCTGAACCGCCAAAGTCTGAACCACCAAAGAGTTTTTATCTATCTCAAAACTTTCCCAATCCATTCAACTCGAGGACAGTTTTCCTTCTTGATTTACCTGAGCCTTCGCATGTTAACATTTCAATTTATAACTTGCTTGGTCAGAAGGTTAAAACGCTTGTCGATAGATATTTTTCTCAATTTGTTAAAGATTTCAGGATAGTATGGGATGGCACCGATGATTATGGGAGGGAGCTTCCAAGCGGTGTCTATTTTTGCAAGCTTGAGACACCTAAGTATAGAACCGTTCGAAAAGTTGTACTTGTAAGATGAAAGATAAAAATTCAAATACATTTTCGCTTGGACAGATTTTACTTGCTTTGGGGTTTGCTTTCGTTTTACTTGTCATAACTCTCATTAAAAAAACTTTCCCATTTCCAGCCTTTGATGTTGTTTCAGATGTTTTATCTTTAACATTGTTGATAACTTTGATTTTGATAGTTCAGCCGTTCGCTCAAAAATTCGAGAAAAATCCCGTTGACGGGATAAAATTTATATCTATCTTCTTGTTTGCACTTGTTGGGATTTCATTTGCATTTAAAAATTTAATTGGCATTCAAAAGGTTGGTGAGTTCACAACTTTAGCTACTTATGTAGATGTTATCAGTGCCAACATTTACAACTTGATTTATGCCTTTCTACTCTCAATAGTTTTTTCAATCTTTTTGAAGATCCTTTTTCACGAGCGTGGAAGGGAAGCTAAGGTGAAGTTCATCATCACATTTTCATATTTTGCTATTTTTGAGCTCTCGAGGAGAATTTTTGAACTTCCTAATTTATTGCCACAATTGTTGGGAGGATTCCAAATAATTTTATTTATGTGGATTTCGTTTAGAATTCCGTGGGTTATAAGTCTGTCTAAAAAGGATAAATACAAAGTTTTGCTTTTTTCGTTTCTTTCGATTTTATTTTCTTTTCTTCTTCAAAGTCCGTTTGTGACTGGAAGCGCTGCTGAGGGAATGCGATATTATTCGGATTTATTTTTCTCTTTCACTCATTTTTATTTTCAGCCCTTTTTGATAATCTATTTCTTCTTTGTCTTTGGTAGCGTGATTTTTCACCTTCCGACAGGTGAAATTTACGAGCGTAGGGTTACGGAACTTTCAACGCTTCAAAATATAGGTAAGCTTGTGGCTCGGGTGTTTGATGTAAAGGAGTTTTCTGAAATGTCGGTTAAAATTGCAATGGAGATGACGAACTCAAAATCGGCGTGGGTTGAGATGAAACTTTCTAATTCCACTCAAATTTACGGAAGGTATGGAATTGAAGAGTCCGAAATGTTAAAGATAATGGAGCAAATCTCACATGTTAAAGAAAAATTTGAAGGAGTGCACTTTAAAGAAGGTTATCACATCGATAACTTTGAGGGTAAAATAATTCTTATTGCGCCACTTGTTGCACATGACAAAACCTTAGGTTTATTGTATCTTATGAGGGATGATAAAAATTACAATCAAGATGAAATTAATCTTGCGCTTGCCTTTGCTGGTCAAATCGCTATCGGGGTTGAAAATTCACGGTTGATTCAGGAATCAATTGAGAAGGAACGGCTTGCCCGTGAGTTTGAACTCGCAAGGCAAATGCAGAAGAAACTTCTTCCAAAGTCTTTACCAATCTCGGAAAAATTTGAAATTTCAGCTCTCTCTGTTCCCGCTTTTGAGGTTGGTGGTGATTATTACGACTTTGTGATTCATGAAGATGGGAATATTTCTTTAATCATAGCTGATGTTTCAGGCAAAGGTGTGTCAGCAGCGTTCTACATGGCGGAAATAAAGGGTGTTTTCCAATCGCTTGCAAAAATTTATCCGAAGCCCGTTGATTTTCTCGCAAAGATGAATGACACTATCTTTGAACATATAGATAAAAAATTTTTTATCACGCTTGTTTATGCTTATTTTGATTTGAAGAAAGATGTTGTTTACATCGCAAGAGCTGGACATTTGCCACCTGTTCTTGTTAAAAGAGGAACACTTAAATTTTTGAAATTGTCTGGAGCTGGAGTTGGGCTTATGCCGACCCACTCCTTTCGGAAGTTGATTAAAACGCTTAAACTTAAACTTGAAGAGAATGATTTACTCGTTTTTTATAGCGATGGTATAATTGAAACGTTGAATGAGGAAAACGAAGAATTTGGATATGAACGATTTGAAAGGGCTATAATATCAGCTTCAGATAAATGCTCAGATGAAATCGTAAATTCAATTCACAATGAGTTGACAAGTTATCAAGGTGAAATGCAACAGGTTGATGATATAACAATAGTTGTAGTTAAATGGAAAAAATAATTGGGAGCTAAAATGGCAAAAAGAGAAAGAGAGAAAAATTTCGATGTCGAGATTGAAGAGAAAAATTCAGTTAAAGTCTTGAATTTGAGAGGATATCTTGATGCATATACTTCCCTTAAATTTGAAGAGGTGATGAAAAAGCTTGTTGAGGGTGGAAGTTATAAACTTGTCGTCAACATGAAAAATTTATCTTATATAAGCAGTGCAGGGTTTGGGGTTTTTATGGCTTTCGTTGATGAGGTGAGAAAAAATGGTGGTGATATTAAATTTTGCTGTCTTTCTAAAAAGATAGATGAAATTTTTGAGCTTCTTGGGTTTAAACATATCTTCAGCGTTTTAAATAGCGAAAATGAGGCAATAAAATCGTTTGAGAAAGTCAGGGTTAAAAATGTCAAAGGAAGAAAGAAATAATAAAATCGTCGTTAGAAGCGATTTAAGAAATCTTAAGATTGTTCGTGATTTCGTCGCCAAAGGAGCGAGAAAATTTGGTTTTGATGAAGTTGAAACTGAGAAGATAATTCTTGCTGTTGACGAGGTATGCACAAATTCAATAAAGCACTCATATAGAAATAATCCGAGCGGTGAAATAACCATCGAGTTGAAAGCCCATGATGATGAGTTTACAGTCGTCATTTCATATGATGGCTTACCCTTTAACCCCAAAAAGATAAAAATTGAATCGCCAGTGCAAAAATACAGCAAGACGGGAAGCGTTAAAAGAGGGAAACTTGGAATGTTTATAATTTATCAGTTCATGGATAGAGTGAAATATACAAGGAAAGGAAGCAAAAATGTCGTCATCTTAACAAAGTTTTTAAAGCGAGATAATGTATAAAACTGAGGCAATTTTTACACTTGAATCCATCTTTAACCTTGGGAGGGCACTTGGGTCTGCGAACACTGCCGAGGAAATTTTAAAGGTTTCAATCTTATCCCTTATGGGAAAGTTAAAGGTGAGCAAGATTGCTGGATTTGTATCGTCTGGGGATAGATTTAAGCTTGTTTATTCAAGAGGTGTTAAAATAGACGATGAAATTGAAATAAAACGTTTTGAAATTCCATCTGAATTTACACGCTTGAAAAAAAGCTGGATTAAAAATTTAATTCTGAGTAAAGAGTTTGACTACATTCTTCCGATCAAATGGGCACAAACTCATACCCTTGCTTTAATCTTTCTCGGTGGAAGGAATAAAGGCTTTACAAAATCGGAAATAGATTACATTAACTTCGTTTCAAACTTCACAGCCATTTCTCTTAAAAACATTAACTCAATCCTTGAATTGAAGAGAAGTGTTTTTGATTTGACTGTTTTAAATGAGTTTACTCAAAGCATCCTTTTAAAAAGAGATGAAGGGGAAATTTTTAATTCACTTGCACTGACTTTGATGGGGCATTTTGGAGTTGAGAGCGTGTCCGTTATTAAATCTGATGGAAGCACGATTAAAATTTTCTCCTTTCCCGATGAACAGCACTTCTCAAGTGGATTTATTAGGAAAATTTTAAAGCTGGGATCAATGAATGCCCAATTTTCAAGAATAAAAGCGAAAAGTTTCCTTTTTGCTCTTGGTCAAAGATCACCAGATGGGCAGAGAAGTTATGTTTTATTGCTCGGCAAGAAAAGAGGGAAGATAAATTTTAAAATTAGCGAAGTAAATTTGCTTCAAGCGTTGTTTACTTCTTTTGTAAATGCAGTTGAAAATCTTAGGATGATTAGTTTGAATTATGATATCAATCTTGCTTATAACATCCAGCGAAATCTTTTGCCACTTGAACTGCCGAAAGATCCAAGAGTTGATATTTATGGTTTGACTATGCCGTCAAAGGTTGTAAGTGGTGATTACTATGATGTGCTTAAGATAAGTCGGGATGAATTTATCGTTGTTATAGCTGACATCTGCGGGAAGGGTTTATCCGCATCACTTTTGATGTCAAATTTGCAGGCATCGTTGAAAAGTATTTTACTGTTTACAAATGAAATTGAAACTATCACGAATTTGCTTAACAAAGTTGTCTTGCTGAATACATTATCAGAGCAGTTTATAACATTTTTTATTTGCAAGATCGATTTGAAGAATTTGACAATTGAATATATTAACGCTGGACATAATCCCCCAGTTTTGTTAAGTGAGAACAAAGTTAAGTTTCTTGAAAAGGGTGGAGTGGTGCTCGGTGTTTTTAAAAGCAAGTATAAATCTGAAAAAATAAAAATTAATCGGGGTGATTTAATCTTTCTTTACACAGATGGGGTCACAGAAGCAATGGATCAGTTTGAAACGGAACTTGGCATTGATAAAGTTATTGAAACAGTTCGTTCGTTAAGAAATCTTCCATCTCGTGAAATTGTTGAAGGCGTAACAAAATTAATCAAATCCCATACTTACGGGGTTGAGCAAACAGATGATATAACAATGGTCGCTGTAAAAGTTTTATAGTCGACTCATTTTTTAAAGACAATTTTGTAGATTTTGTCATCCCCTGGCTGTGGACTTCCTCTGCCGTCCCTGTTGCTTGTGAGAATGTATAGATTGCCATCTGGACCTTCAACAACATCCCTTAATCTTCCAAATTTCCCTCTTCTATTGTCAAATGCAAACCATCTTTCGATTCGTGTGACTTTATAACGATCCCCGGATTTTCGAATCTTAATTCGTATCAATGCCTCACTTCTTAATGTTGCCACGAATAAATCACCTCTATAAAAAGTCATGCCTGATGGTGGGGTTGCATCCTTCCAAACAACGATCGGATCTATATAATCTTTTTCTCCCGGCGCTCCAATTACTTTAGGCCATCCGTAATTTCCACCTTTGTAAATAACATTAATTTCGTCATGCCCAAAACGCCCATATTCTCCCGAGGGACCATGTTCAGATTCGAACAAATCCCTAGTTTCAGGATGCCATGCTAAACCTTGTGGATTTCTATGACCATAGGAATAAATCGGCGAATTTGGGAATGGATTATCTTTGGGAATTTCTCCATCCGGAGTTAGCCTTAAAATTTTACCATTGAGCGAATTTAAATCTTGCGCTAACTCGCCTTTAAATATTTCGCCAGTTGTGATATAAAGCATCTTGTCAGGACCAAATTTAATTCTTCCACCGTTGTGGAATCTCGCACCAAGTATGCTGTCGATTATGACTTTGTCAAAAGTTCCGCTTTTGCCGTTATCTTTAATTCTTATGACCCTGTTAAAAATTTTACCATCTTTCGTCTCGTATGTGTACATCGCATAAATAAAGGGTTTTTGGGGAAAATCAGGATGAACTGCAAGTCCCATTAATCCACCTTCACCAAAGTGTTTGACATCAATTTGCATATATGGTTCTGGCAAAAGTTTTCCGTTCTCAATGAGTCGGATTCTTCCGGGTCTTTCGCTGACGAGAGCTCTTCCATCTGGCAGGAAGACAAGCGACCACGGTATTTCAAGATTATCTATCCATACGCTTACTTGAACATTTTCTCCATCGGGTAGATAAATATCTTCAACTTCTTGAGGCTTTTGCCCGACGATTTGAAAGCAAGAGACCAAAATTGTAAGGAGGGCGAAGGAAGATAAAAGTTTTGCTTTCATCGTGGTTCTGCCTTTTTGATTTTTCTTTTTTCAAAAAATGGGAAAAATTTTGAGAAAAACAAAATGTTTTGCCAAAAATTTGCTTGACTTTAGCTCGGAAAAGTTTTATTTTCAAATTGAACAAAAATAAAATTTGTTTTTGCCATGAAATTAATTTATAAGCTTACTTTCACCTTACTCCTTCCGCTGCTTCTGCTCTCACAAGAGCAATGGGTATATAAAAAATCAATTGAGTTCCCTGCCACAGATACTTCATATGTCAGACCATTTTTGTGCGCTGTCGATGCAAGTGGTAACTTATGGGTTATATCTTCAACAGCGACAGATACATCAGCTCACAACGCATTGTGGAAAGCAGGACCAAATGATAGTGTTTTTACACTTGTTTATGATTATACCGCAAGATTTGATACAGCGAATGTTCATTCGCTTCGCGGTATAACGACGATTCAAAACGATGTGCTTGTCATCTTTAGACAGCCTATTAGTATGGGTACAGTTTCAGGGCTTGATTATTTTAAGAATGGCGATTCGGAACAGAAAGTTAGATATGGGGCTGGTTTTGGGCAGGTTGGCTATGGGACATATGTGTATGGTTTAAGTGCGACAAAGGATAGTTTTGTTTATGCTGGGACAACATATCAAGCTCAGGGAGAGCAAGGACCGACCCCAAGAGTTTATAACTTCACAGGTAGATCGATCCAAAGTGATACTATAACAGTGGCTCCCGGTGCGTATGTTCCGCCTCCATTTTATTCAACCTGTCCTGGTGGGCGTTCTCCTAGTGGGTTTGATGCAATTCGTGATGTGGCAGTTATACCTGATGGAGATTACAACAATCCGAACACTCCATTTTTTACATCAAGAAATAGTTCAGAGGATAACCCAACTGCGGGCAATGTTGCAATCTGGACGGGCGGAACACAAGTTGAACCTAAGGATTATAGGGGGCAGGCGTTAACTGATTTTGCAGGTTTTTTGGCGCTTGGTAGATTTATTCCATCCGGAATTTATGCGGATAAAAATGGGAGATTATGGGTTTGCAGACCTGATTCGGGTTTTCAGACTGTTAAGGCGTTTGAAGTCGCTGGGAATTTTGCTATGGAAGTTTTGACGCTTGAAGGGGCACCGTTTGAAGCACCTTGCGATGTCGCTTTGAGTCCGGATGAGTCAAAAGCGTATGTAATTGATATGTTTGCAAGAAAAGCTTTCGTGTTTGAGAAGGTGACATCTGTGGCTCAAGATGATGAGGTCCCAAAGGATTTCGCAATTTATCAAAATTATCCGAATCCGTTTAATTCATCAACCGCTATCGTTTATGAAATCCCGAGCGATGGTTTTGTAAAGATTAATGTTTACAATTCACTTGGTCAAATTGTTGCTTCACTTGTTAATTCAGTTCAAAGTGCTGGGAAGCATATCACAAGTTTTGAGGCGGGGAATTTGCCGAGTGGTGTTTATTACTACCAACTTGAATTTGGCAATTTAAAGTCGCCGATGAAAAAGATGGTTTTAATAAAATAATTTTTTAAAGCCATGAGGCTACCGAAAATTACAGTTTTGCTTGTTATATCTTTTTCGGTTTTATTTTCACAAACCCCGAAAGGGAAAATCTTTGGCAAGATCACGGATAAAACGACGGGCGAGCCACTTGTGGGAGCAAATGTTTTGATTGAGGGAACGACGATGGGAGCTGCAGCAAATTTTGACGGTGAGTATTTCATTATTAATGTTCCACCGGGGCGATATAATTTGGTAGCAAGTATGGTTGGATATAAAAAAGTGATTGTCAAAGATGTCGCAGTTTATGTTGATAGAACTACAACTGTTAACTTTCAACTCGAACCGACGGCGATAGAGGTTGAGCCTGTAATAGTTGAAGCGAAAAGAGCGATTATTGAAAAAGATAAGACAGCAACATCTGTAAACATAGAGTCTCGGGAAATTGAGAGCGCGCCGATCGAAGGTTTAAAGCAAATCCTTGAATTAACAGCTGGTATAATTCAAAATCCCAATGGAACGTATAGCATTCGCGGTGGCGGAGCTTATGAATTAAACTTTTTGATAAATGGGGTTGAGCAAATGACTACAAATACTGGCGTGCCCGGATATAGCTTTGCATGGGATAAATCAAATAATTCTTGGAAATATGATTATAATCCGCTTGCAGTTGCACAGATGGAGATAATTTCAGGCGGATTCAGTGCTGAGTATGGGAATGCTCAATCTGGTGTTGTAAAGGTTGTGACAAAAGAAGGAGGTCCAAAATTATCCGGTGAATTTCGTTTTGAGTATAGACCCCCGGGGCAATACCATTGGGGACCGTATTTGTATGGACCTGAAACTGTTGAGTGGCAAAAGTGGGGAACTTTGGAAAGATGGAAACAAACTTATCCAGATTCGTCGGATGAGTGGATTTACAAGATGTGGCGTAAGTGGGTGGAAAACCATTCACCAAATCCAGACGGAAGCTCAAATCCACTTGGGGTTTATGATTATAGAAAACTTGCTTACAGGAGATTTTTAATTGGCTTTGGAGGTCCGCTTGGCTCCAGCCCTGAAGCATTGAGATTTTTTATATCCGCGGAATATAGAGAGAAGCCGACGAGAATACCCACAATTGAAAGAGTTCAAGTATATCAAAATTACACTTTAACTTTATCTTGGAATCCGGCGCCGAAGCATAAGTTTAAACTTATGGGTCTATACCAATATTATCGTGGCGGATTATTCTCGGGTTCAGATGACATTCGCTGGGCGGGAAGAGATGGAGCGTGGAAATATGTTCTTGTTACTGATTCTCCGAGGGACGAGATAACAACGACGCAAAGTTTTACTTGGACATATGCGATAAATCCGCAATCATTTTTTGAACTGACGGCGTATCACTCAAGGGAAAGATATGTTGTTTTAGTTCTGCCCGTGCCTCAAAGACCAAGTTATTTAAGGGATGATGTGTGGTCGATTCCACCTGGACCATGGGATGAAGGTTATAGAACTGTTTATTCATTTACGACGCTTTATGGGCAAGATGCGAGGACCGACGCTTGGAGCGTCTATGGTGATTACACAAATCAAGTAACAACAAGATTACAGTTAAAAGCTGGTTTTAAGTTAAACTACTGGGATACATATTACAATGCGGTTTCAAGTTTTGCAGCGAACGCTTTTATCTCAAGGACTGGTTATGCGGAGTATTACAAAGCATATCCTTATTATATCGCTGGCTATATTCAAAGTAGATTTGAGTATGAAGGTATGGTTGCGAATATTGGCGTTAGAGCCGATGGTTATAATTTTAACACAGAAATTCCGTACGATAGATTTAATCCATTTTATCCAGCTCTTGGCGCTGAAGCGATCGGTGATCCGAGGACAAAGCACACCAAGGCTCATTTTAGGATTTCCCCAAGGTTTGGAATTTCATTTCCAATAGGTGAAAACACCGCTTTTAGGTTGCAGTATGGACATTTCTATTCGATGCCGACGTTTAAAGAAGCATTGATGAAAACGACTGAACTTGGTTGGATAGCCTATGGTAATGGAAACCTTGGACCAAAGCAGACGATAAGTTATGAATTTGGCTTACAACACAGTTATAAAAATACACATAGAATTGACATCGTTGCTTATTATAATGACAGGGTCAAGCAAGTTGGCACTCTATACGTCTATGCTCCAAGTGCAGGGATAAGGAGAAACAAGAGGTATTTAACTTATGAAAATAATTCTTACGGCGCATCGAAGGGAATTGAAATAACGATTGATAAAGTTGCTCCTGGCAGATGGGGTTATAGGTTAACTTATAGTTTGTCGAGAACTACATTTGGATATTACGGTCCCCTGGCTATATGGTCGGATGATCCGAATGATCCGAGAAATTACCAGGAGAGAAATCAAGCAAATGATTTCTTATCTTACGATGATAGAACTCATACGTTTAGAGCACTCGTAAATTATAGCGTTGAAAAAGGTGGTGGAATTGAAATTTTGGGTGTTAAACCATTTTCAGATTTTAACATAAGTTTAACATATACTGCTCAAAGTGGGACACCATTTACTTATGTGACAAGTTATGATGAGTTTAAAGATGTAGTGAACAATCGCCGTTATCCACTTGAAGCAAAGTTCGATCTCAACTTGACGAAAAGGATATACTTTGGTAAACAAAGTTTGTTGCTTGGCGTTAGGATAATGAACTTGTTTAACAACAGATGGCTTACGCCTTTCTCATCCCAGGACGATTTAAGGGATTGGGTTGAGAGAAACATAACTCCGGATATGTTGAAACCGGGCGAGGACCCATTAAATCCAAGGGCAAGTTATAAATTTAACTACTTTACAACATATCGAAATGTTCCAAGAGAAATTTACTTTACAATCGGTTTCGGCTTTTAAAATAAAATTTGCCCCAAGATGAGATTAAAAATTCTGTTTTTCCTTCTTCTAATTGCAACATTTTTATCAGCTCAAGTTTCGGCACCACTTCTTTACTTTAAAAGGGGGATGTTATGGGAGTCATTTTATTATGGGAAAATTTGTCCACCTTTTAACAATTGGCAAAGGATAAATTATGGTATGGATTGGCCCGGATTCGATCCCGAATGGATTGGTGCTGACATCGGTGGTCCAGCTTCACATCTTGTCTCAGGCGGTTTGATAATTGCTGGACTTGACTCAAGTGGAAAAGTTATCGCTGCGGAAGATTGGGCGTTATATGCTGGATCTGTTTCGCCGGAGCCGGGGGCGAAGTATATAGTCAAAAAACATCATAAAATTGAAAACCATTGGCAGGTCAATTTTTCAGGTCCCGAAGAGATTATTGAAAGCGTGTGGGAATATAACCCAAATTACCAACCGCAATATCAAGGTGATAAACCTTTGCCTATAAGAGTTGAGAGAAAGGCTATGCAGTGGAGTGGTTCTCAAGCCGATGAAAATTACATCATAATTGAGTATGTGATAAAAAATATAAGCAATGAACTTTCCCCTGGTGATAAATTTGGTCTTTATAACGCCACCATTTACAAAATGTATGTTCTTTTCACCTATGCTTTCTCAATAAACTCGCGAGCATGGAGGGTTTTATTTTATCCGCAATATAGCGAGGGAGCAAGAAATAATCGTTTCTTTTTCATCCCGACTGAGAGATTGCTCTTTGGTTATGCTGATGATTTTCCAGCGACCACAGGAAGAAACGAAAAATATGGATATTATAGCGAAGGGGGACCACAAAGAAAAGGTGAATGGCTTGCACCGGGATATCCGGGCTTGAAGTTTATCTACATTTCACCGGATAGTTCCGGAAGGGCAAATAGAATAAATGGTTACGCTTGGTCTGCAGCTGACGATAGAATTGACCTTTATGGACCATTTGGAACCGCAGGCATTGGGCTTGAGGGAAGATATGCGATCTGTAAGGATCCAAGGAATGCATCAAGCCCGGTTGTTTCTCCGGGTGATCCGCTATGGACAACCCGAAGGATGTGGTCTCTTGTTTCGCTTGGACCTTGGACATTAAATCCGGGAGATACGATAAAAATTGTAACTGCAGAGGTTATCGGTGGGATTTCATATAAAGAAGCAATAGACCCAAATACCGGTGCATCAACGGTTGGAAATAGAGGATACAGTGAACTTTTAAAAAATGCCCGTCGTGCCCAGTTCAATTATGAAAATGGATATAATGTCCCTGATCCACCTCCCACACCAAACTTTACAGTAAGGCTTTTTGATGAAAAAGAGGGGGTGATTGCGAATGTAATTGAATGGTATGATTCAGTTGAAGCTATACCGGACAGAGACTATTCAGGGAGTGAGGCTTATGATCTTGTTGGTTATAGAATTTATCGTTCAAATTATTTGCCCATCGGGCCGTGGGAACTTATAGCGGATATTAAAAAAGGCGATACACAATTTTATGATCCAAGCAAACGCAAGTATAAATTCGTTGACACTACTGTGACAATTGGTTTCAGTTATTATTATTCAATTACAAGTTATGACACAGGGCATGCTTCATGGCCACCAAATCTAAATGCTCGTTTCCCAGAGACTAATTCTAATAGGGTTCCGCCGATGGAGAGCTCAATTTTCGCAAACAGAATGGTAGTTCCATTTAAGGCGACGATACCAGCCACAAGTGAGCTTGATAAAATCCTTGTCGTGCCAAATCCGTTCATCGCGAGATCTGGATTTGTTAACCCAAGGGATGTGGATGTGATTCAATTTGTTAATATACCGAGTCCATGCGCGATAAGAATTTACACGATACGAGGTGATCTTGTTAAAACAATTAATCATAACGATGGTTCTGGAATAGCATCGTGGAATCAGGTCACGGATTATGGTCAATATGTTGAGAGTGGAATTTATATCTATCACGTTGAGACTCCGGATGGAAAGAAAAAAATTGGGAAATTTGCAATAATAAGATAAAAGAATTAGGAGTTTAAAGATGAAAAAGTTTTTCCTTGTTTTATTGTTGAGTAGTGCATTTGCCATTTCTCAGGATTTTAAAAAAGTTGGAACAACTGGTTATGTTTTTCTTGAAATTCCCGTAAGTGCGAAGGCAAGTGGAATTGGCGATGCTGGGGTTGCGTTGTTCTACACTGGAGCCGATGCAATTTTTATTAATCCGGCTCTTACCGGGTTTATGTCTAAGCGAAACTCTGTAAACTTCACTTTTGCCAATTGGCTTGCTGACACAAAACATCAAGCCGGAGCTTATACATTAAGAGTTGGGAATCTTGGGGTTTTGGGGATCGGTTTCATTCGGATGGATTTTGGGACAATGCAGGGAACTGTAAACGCAAATCCAGATCAACCTGGAAATTATATAATAACAGAGTCATTCTCGGCAAATGCTCTTGCGCTTGGAGTTTCTTATGCAAAAATGTTGACAGATAGATTTTCATTTGGAGGATTTGTAAAATATGTGAGGGAAAAGATATGGATTTATAAATCCGATAATTTCGTTTTTGATGTTGGCATCCTTTACTTTACTGGGTTTAAAAGTTTTAGGATAGCCGGGGCAATTCAAAACTTTGGAGTTGATAGCAAGTATATTGGCGATTCATTTAAAATGCCGTCAATTTTTAAACTTGGCGTGGCAGGTGAAATTATAGGTGAACATAGCTCGCCGACTAGACTCTCAATTTCGGTGGAGGCTTTGCATCCAAGCGATTCCCCAGAGAAACTAAATTTTGGCATTGAATATACATATAAAAATCTGTTGAGTTTAAGGGGCGGGTATAAACTAAATTACGACGAAGAGAGCTTCACCTTCGGATTTGGGCTAAGTGGGTTAAATGTTGGAATACCTGTTAATCTTGACTTCGCCTACCTTAACTTTAACCGCCTTGGTTCCGTGGTAAGGGTCGGCTTGGGCGCCGAATTTTGATTTAAATTTTTAATTTTGCACCTTTAAGTATTATAACAAGAAATTGAGGAAATACCATGGAGATATTCAAATCAGAACAGAGGGCTTATTTTAATTTTGATACTTTCAGCCAACAGAAGGAATATCAAGATGTAAATTTAAAATTTATCGAAAGGACTTTCCCAATTGAATGGGTCTTTTCAGGAGATGAATTAACTGTGCTTGATGTCGCATGTGGGACTGGGTTGATAACATCTATTTTGCTAAATAAAGTAAATGGAAGAAAGTGTAAAATCATTGGCATTGATCCAAATTTTGCATCGCTGGAGATAGCGAAAAATAAAGTGAAATCGTTTGGAGAAACGAAGGTTGAGTTTTATGAATGCATCGCGCAGGATATACCAAATTTTATCCCTTTAGAAAGTGTTGATATCGCCTATTTCTGTAACGCAATCCATGAAATTCCAACTGATTCGGGTAAGCAGGAATCTTTAAATGCTATATCTAAAGTTTTGAAACCTGGTGGTAAACTTTTTATGAACAGCACTTTCACAAAGGAATCTTACACCCCGGATACTGTAAAATTTTGGGGCATGTTGAAACTTATCGCCTTTCAATCCTTGGGTAAAAAACGAAGCAAAGAATCAACCCAATTTGAAATTTTGTCCATCGATGATTACAAGAGAAAACTGATAAATGCGGATTTTAATGTAATTGAAGTTAACAGCGTTAGAGTTGAGCTAAGTGAAAGTGCTATGCTTGCAATTTGCAAGTATGATGCATTTATCGAGGGTGTTTTCATTGATATGGAGGATACTGAAAACTTCACACTTGAGCAAAAGAGTGGCGCGCTTGAATTAGCAGTGAAAACGATCCTATCCCAGGTTAAGGGGAAAACGCCGGGGTTTAATCCATTTGCGAGAAATTGGATTGAGTTCTCATGTGAGAGACCTTGACAAATTAAAAGACTTTGATTAAATTTGTTAACAAGTGAAATATAGGAGGGAAAGCTTTTGCTTCTGAGTATTTTAAAGGCAGAAGCTTCAAATGAAGGCGGGGTTCACTTACCCGTTGATTACAGGCCGGGTTTCATGTCAATTATTAAAAGCGCCATCCAAAGCGAGGCAGGGGAGCAATATGAACTTATCTTCGGTAGGAGAACTGTTAAGCCATATACATTTGCTGTAACATTTGGGGATGAGATAGAGATAATTGAAGACAAAATCTTTTTTACAAAGCCGGTAGAGTTTAAATTTAGCTCGTTTGATTTAGTGTATGAGATTTACATCTATAACTATCTTGTGAAGAATAAGAGATTAAACATTTACCAGCAAAGTTTTGAGGTTTCGTCGATAAGGGTTTTGAATAAACAAGAGATAAGAAAAGATTCGGCTATATTTAGAACCCTTGCCCCTGTTTTGATAAGAAGTCATAAAAATGAGAAGCATTATCTTTGTCCCAAGTGTGAGAATTTTAGCGGGGATGAGGATTTTGATGAGGCGTTTAGGTTTAATGTAAATGAACTTGCTAGAAATTTAATTGGGATTGATTCGGTTGAAGTTGAGTTTAAACCGGTGAAGTTGAAGAGGGTCGTTGTCAAGCATATGACTAAATACGGTGATTTAAAATTTCCGGGGTTTACAGGTGTATTTTATCTTAGTGCGCCTGTTGATGTTTTGAATCTCATAAACAAAGCGGGGCTTGGTTCAAGAAGGGGTGAAGGTTTTGGAATGATTGATCTTGTAAGGGAAGTGTAAAATAAACAAGCTAAAACCAACTATGGCCGTTGAAAAAGAACGGAAGATAACCCTCTATCCCTCAAACTGGTTATATAATGCAGGGGTTGTGGGGTTTTTGAGGGTGTTGGAGTTTGGGGGAAAGAGGAGGGCATTTGAATTTAAGGGGGATGGAAGTGTTGAAGTTGAAATCTCTGCGTTAGATGGTTTTGAGATATACTATTTTGAATATGCATCCAAACTCTATTTATTACAAAACCTCAATCTAAAAGAGATTATAAATTTTGCAAAAGGATTAAAAAACAAAGAGAGCAATAAAATAATATCTAAAATTCAAGAACTGGAAAACGGAATTCAAAGAAGAGTTTTCAATCTTAAAGGAAATAAAAAGTGGAGCACTTTTAGGAAAGAGGTTTTGAATATAAAAACTGAGTCTATGCGAAAGGTCAAAGAAATCGTGAGAGAGTTAAAGAAGTCACTAAACACTAAAAAAGAAAGAAGAAAGATAAAGGAAATTGTAGATAATATCAATAAATATTTTGCCGATATTTGTTTTTCTGTTTTTGACTTCAAAGCACAAGCAGATTTTTTGGGGCGGTTCTATTTCAATAAGGTAGTAATTGCAAATCCAAAAGGAGAAAATTTAAAAAGGCCTGAAGATTTTAAAGAAAGATATTTAAACCCAATACTTGAAATGCTTAATAGAGAAAATGGAGATAATTTATGCATTTTATGTGGCAAAAATTATCCAGAAGAAGGTCTTTCAGAACTTAGCGAAGGTGATTTCTCTATTTTAGGTATCAGTAGTAATACTTTTGCTAATTTCTATAATTATTATGCTATGAATGGCGTCTCTTATAACAGAAAGTGTCATTTATGTCAGCTTATTCTTCTTTGCGCGTTTGCGGGCTTTAACTTAAAACCTTGGCAGATGAGGGAATTGGATGGAACAGACTATATTTTTGTCAATTATCCATCTTTTGAGGAAGTATTTTCTGTTAACAACAAACTTCAAACACTACTGGACAAATTCCACCTCGGAATATTTACTGAAAAAATAAATACTTATTTTAAATCCTTTGAGTTAATTCTCCAGTTAGCGAAGAAGAAAACGCGATGGTTATTAGAAAATACATATTTTGCTGAAATCAAAGTATCAGCGCGGAAAGATCAAGCAAAACCTAAGTTTGTTTACTTTAACATCGATAAAGCATTTTCGGAAATTTTTAGCGAATTTAAACTCGACACGCTTTTAAATAATCTTTCTTTTTTATATGAGATCTATAAAGGCAATTCTGTATATCTTTCTACCGAAATATTAAAGAGACTTATTGAAAAAAAGCCCTTAATTCACATTGCTTTTAAAATGTTATCTGAGAAACTAAGTGAGAGGGATAAATATATGTTGCCTATTTGGAGTTTAATTTTACTGGAATTTTTAATAAATCAAAAAAGGAGGTTAAATATGAGCGCTGAAAAATCTTATGGCATATTAAAAAGTATTCAAGCAGTGAGTAGAAGAAGTTTTTCAATCGAGGAAATTGATCAGGAGAAACGTTTTCATATCTCCCAGAGATTTTTAACATTAATTAGGGGTGGTAGAAAGGAAGATTTTTATCATGAACTTTTAAGACTTTTTGTCGTATATAAAAAACCTGTCCCAGAAAACCTATTCTCTCTATTAACAGAAAGCGAAGAGATTTCCTTTCAAGAAAAAGCCCTTGCATTCTTAACTGGCTTTATAAATCCTACCGAAGAAGAAACTTCTACGGTTAAGGAAAAAGAAACAAATACAGGGGGTAAACAATGAATAGAAAAGGATTAACAATAACTTACATTGTAAAGGCATTCCCATGCAACTATGACGAGGGATATGGGAACGTCTCAATAGCTAAAAAAATTCACAGAGGAAGTGGAGAAACATTTCTTTTTACTTCTCGCCAAGCATTGAGATATTCTATAGTAAATTGGCTTGTAGAACATGGAATTTGGAAATACGCGCAATTAACCTCAGAGCAGGGCGTAAAACAGTATGATCCCAAACAGTTAAAAAAAGAATTTCCAGAAGAAGCAGATCTTTTTGGATATATGATAACTGCTGGTAGGGGGAGGCAGGCGCAAACAAGAGCAGCGGTTGCAAGATTAACACACTTAATCTCTTTTGAGCCATGGTTTGGTGATCAAGAGCTTTTGACAAATAAAAATTTTGCTGATAGGCTTGGAGAAAACCCAGATATGGCAAATATAGAAACCGGATATGGTTATTACAAATATTCTCTATCTGTTGATTTAGATAAAGTTGGTAAGGATGAAAATTTTGGTCATAACCTTTCCAAAGAAGAGAAGATAAAAAGAGTATGTGATTTAATAGAAGCTACCAAATTTCTATATCGCGATATAAGAGGTAGAAGAGAAGATTTAAAACCCATATTCGTTATTGGTGGCGTATATCATAAAAAGTCTCTCTTTTTCCACAATGCTGTAAATGTAATCTTTAAAGGTTCCAAACCTTTTATAAACTATGAAAGTTTGAAACAGGTTCTTGAGGCAAAATATACGGTTAGTGAAAAGGAGATAAAAATAATAGGCGATTTGACACATTTGGGAATTCAGAAGGGGGAGTTTGGAGATGATTTTGGAATAACAGTTTCACCTTTTGATGCTCTAGATAGAATTAAGGAAGAGGTAGAGAAAGCTTTCAATGAAAAGAAGTAAAAAGCTTCAGATGAACAGAATAATAAAGCTTAAGACATTTCAGGAAAAGGCGGTATTCCGTACCCCGTATTCAATGGAAATAATAGAAACTTACCCGCTTCCGCCTTATTCTACAGTTCTTGGTTTTATTCATGACATGCTTTCCAGTTCTCAGACCATAGATGGAATAAATATTTCTGTTCAGGGAAAATATGGCAATTTGTGTCGGGAATTTGTTAGATATCACAAGTATAAGGCGGAGGAGACGGAAGGAAAACCATATCCTATTATCGTCACTTTTTTGGTGGATTTAGAACTGATTATTCACATAAAAATGCCAAGCGCGGAACTTCACAATAAGCTTTTGGCATCTCTTCTTGATCCTCCGTATTTCCCATATTTGGGCAGACCTGAGGATTTGATTATTAACATGGAGGTGAATGAGGATGAAGAATTAGAGTTAGACCTTTCAACGACCGAAGGAGGAGAGATAAAACTTCCATATAACTCTTACATTCGATTTGATATGGCTGAAACTTTCGAAATCGAAGGTATACCTTATATGCTGCCTGCTTACTACAAGCTTGTATCAAAACCAAAATACAAAAGCAAGCGGGGCCGAAGGAAGCGAGAGAATCTAGAAATATTTAGAAATTTTGAAATGATAAAAGTGATTTATGCCCAAGCAGAACAAGGAATTACAGAAAGACAAATAAGGATAATAAACACAGATAAAGAGGGGATACCTATATGGTGGATGAAATAATTGCTAAATCTCATCCACAGAAAACTCTGAAAGAACATATTGAAGATGTATTAAATGCATTTGAGGATTTAAAAAGATTAGGGGGCAAGTTGGGAATACAGCTTGAAGATAAAGATTGGGAAATATTAAGAAAACCTTGTTTTTACCATGATTTTGGGAAAGCAAATTCTGCTTTTCAAAAGAAGATCAGAGGAAGTGAGTCTCATGGTGCTTCTGAAATCCCTCATAATTTCTTATCACTTCTTTTTATTGAAGATGATGATGAACTTCTTTTAAAAATGGTGGCTTTCCATCATTGGAGAAATTTTCCTGATTTAAAGGACGATAAAATAATAAATGAGATTTATTCTGATGTCCAAAACTATATAGAAAAACTAAGTACATATTTCAATAGGGCTTTTACTCTGGTAAAAAGGGGGATATTCAGAAAAAATGTAGAAATTTTAAGGAAATACTATTCACGGCGAATTGATGGAGTTTTTGATTTAGAAAAAGAATCGAAATTTGTAATTCTTCTAGGGCTTTTAAATAGAATAGACCACTCAGCTTCTGCTGGTGTTCTAGTTGAATCTGAACCTATAGATAAGTATGGTAAAACTGAAAATTTTTTACTTACAAAAACTAAACAACCATGGCAATTGGTAGAAATAAGTGATGAACTTAAAAATAAAAGCGGAATTGTTTTAGCATCTACTGGAATGGGGAAAACAGAGATGGCATTGTTGTGGAGTGATCGCCAAAAAACATTTTATACTCTTCCTGTGCGAACTTCCGTGACTGCTATGTATGAAAGAATGGCAAAGTTGTTTGGCAAAGATAATGTAGGATTACTTCATTCCGGAGCATTGAGTGATTTGCTGTTTGAATGGGAAAATACATCTACTGATGACGCTTTTTACCATTACGAAATGGCTAAAGACTTATCTTATCCGCTGATAGTTTCAACCGCTGATCAAGTTTTCACCGCAACTTTAAAATATTTTGGCTTTGAGAAAATTTATGCAACTCTTTCGTATTCAAAAGTAGTAGTTGATGAAATTCAAGCGTATTCCCCAGAGACGATGGCGGTAATTACCCATGGATTGGGAGAAATATCTAAAATCGGCGGCAAATTTCTTGTGGTTACAGCAACCTTGCCATCTTTTTTAAAAGACCGATTAGAAGAGTATAGTGAATTTTGTATTACTAAAGTTCCCAAACTTAAAAAACACAAAATTAAGTTAGTGGATGAACCATTAAGTGGAAATACTTTAAAAAATTTTATAACAAGTATAAGGAAAGATCGGGTAAAAAAGATACTCGTTGTATGTAACACTGTTAAGAGGTCTCAAGAATTATATGATTCTTTAAAAGAATTTTCCCCATTGTTACTACACTCAAGGTTTGTGCGTATGGATAGAGCTTCTAAAGAAGATAAAGTTCTTCGGGAAGATTTTGAAGGAATTTTAATATCTACTCAGGTTATAGAGGTATCTCTCGATATTGATTTTGATGTTTTAATAACAGAGTTAGCACCTTTAGATGTTCTAATTCAGAGGATGGGTAGAGTTTATCGAAGGTTTAAAACGGATGGTGAGTTTTATCCAAGTGGGCCAAATGTGTATATATTTACCCGGGATGTATCAGGACTTGGAAATGTTTATGAAAAGGAAATAGTTGAGAAAACAAAATCTTTGCTAAAGGACAGTGTCCTTTCCGAGGAACAGAAGGTAAAGATGGTCGAAGATTTTTATTCCGAGAAAAATTTAAAAGAAACAAGTTATTGGACAAAATTTAGTAATGCGCTTGGATTAATTGAAAATTTCAGCGTTGATAAAAAATCCGAAGCCCAGAGGATATTTCGGGGTATAAGCCAAATTGAAGTTATTCCGGAAAGTTTATTGGAAAGAGAAGTTCAGAACCTAAAAATTTTAAATGAATTGAACCTTAATAAAGCGCCTTTGAAGGATATCATTGAAAGAATAAAAGTAAAGGACAAAAAGGAGAAAATTTTTGTTATGGAATTAATTAAAGATTTTATGGTTCCAATACCTTTGTATAGAACAAGAATGAATTCACTAGTGTCCTTGAGTGGTTATATTGACAACGATGCTTTAAAGGAATTGCTTGCCAATGTTAAGGTGGTCAATTACGAATATGACTATAATGTGGGGCTAATCTTATCCGGTGTTGAAGATTCAGCGGATGCAAGAATTATTGATTGAATTTTTAAAACCTTTGTTTATGTAACCTTATGGAGCTTTTCGAACATGTTAAATATACAGGAACGATGGTGAATTACTATTTTGTTTGTAAGAGGAAGCTTTGGCTTTTTGCACATAATTTAAATTTTGAAAGCGAATCCGATATGGTCAAAATTGGGAAGCTCATATCTCAAACGTCTTATGAGAGAGAAGACAAGGAAATAGATATTGATCAAACAATAGTCATTGACTGGATTGATTTTGAAAATAAGATTATTCATGAAGTTAAAAAGTCAAATAAATTGGAGGAAGCTCATATATGGCAGGTCAAATACTATATCTACTATCTTGAGACGAGAAAGGCAGTTGGATTTAAAGGTGTGATAAATTATCCAAAACTTCACAAAAGGGAAATCATTGAGCTTAAAGATGAGGATAGGGAGAAACTCCGAAAAGTTTTAGAGGATATAAAAGCTATAGTTTCATCAGAAAAAGCACCTGAGAAAGTAAGAATCCCCACTTGTAAATCTTGTAGTTATTTTGAATTTTGTTGGGTATAGGTATGAAAAAGCCACTTTACATAATGAGACACGGAAGATTGAGGAGAAAGGAAAATACAATTGTTTTTGAATTCTCCGATGAAAAAGAGGAAAATATCCAGAGAAAAATCATACCAATTGAAAGCATTGACTCAATTTTTGTTTTTGGGGAAATTGATATAAATAGCAAAGCTTTAAATTTCCTAGCAAAAAATGATATTTCGTTGCACGTTTTTGATTACTATGGTCATTACTCAGGTACATTTTTTCCGCGTGAAGGTTCAATTTCAGGATATATCATAGTAAGGCAAGTGGAATTTTATTTGGATCCAAATCTTAGAATTGAAATCGCGAAGGAGATTATTAACTCGGCTGGTCATAACATTTTAAAGAATTTAAAGTATTACCAATCAAGATCGGACGATTTAGAATTTCAAGATGAAATTGAGTTTATCATTTCAGATATTAAAAGCAGTCTGGATAAGGTGAGGAATTGTGAGAAGATTGAAGAAATTTTGGGCATCGAGGGACGAATCAATAAAATATATCTTGATGCTTGGAACTTCATAATAAAATCTGATGAGGAAGTTTTTAAGTTTGAAAAAAGAGAACGAAGACCCCCGACAAATCCTATCAACGCGCTGATTTCATTTGGAAACTCACTTTTGTATTCTGTGGTTCTTGATGAAATTTATAAAACACAACTTAATCCTGCTGTAAGTTTTCTTCATGAGCCGGCAACTAAGCGATTTTCTTTAAGTTTAGACTTATCGGAAATTTTTAAACCTTTGCTTGTTGATAGGTTAATTTTTAGCTTGATAAATCATAGGCAGATAAAAGCTGAGCATTTTAATGAGGATTTAAATTATACTTATTTGAATGATAAGGGTAGGAAAATTTTCATTGGTGAGTTTGATAAAAAGCTTGAGACGACAATTAAGCATCCAAAGCTGAAAAGGAGTGTAAGCTACAGAACACTGATAAAATTGGAGTGTTATAAGCTGATCAAACATATAATGGGAGAGGAAAAATATGAAGGATTTAAAATTTGGTGGTAGGGGGGCTAGAAATGTATTACATAGTTGTTTATGACATAGCGGAAAAGAGGGTGAACAAAGTTTTAAAATTTATGCGAAAGTATTTGAATTGGGTGCAAAATTCGGTATTTGAAGGAGAATTAAGCGATGGACAATTTGAGGAAATGAAAGTAAAATTGAGAAAAATAATAAACTTGAATGAGGATTCGGTTTTAATTTATTCAATGGAGAAAAAATGGGTTGATAGGGAAGTTATAGGTGTGGAAAGAAGTGAGGTAAGTAGAATAATTTAGTCGCGGACAGAGTTTTGGGGCGTTAAATTTAGCGGTTAAATACTTAATATTTGAAAGTTTGAAAAAAATTAATCAGTTTTCTCTTAGTCGCGGACCGTATATTTTTGCATTTTGCTCCGCGACTTAATTTAGGTTGGAAAAATTTGATTTTTTGTGTAAAATTTTGTAGTTTTTGGAGAGTGAGCATCGAACCAGTGTGGAATTTAAACTAAATAATCAACTTCCCCACCAAAGACACAAAGAACGTGAGCATCGAACCAGTGTGGAATTTAAACGCTCTCTCAAAATCTTGTTTAAATCTTCTCGTTCTTGTGAGCATCGAACCAGTGTGGAATTTAAACAATATGGTTATGTTACGGGTCCAACTTTATTTATTGGTGAGCATCGAACCAGTGTGGAATTTAAACATATTCCCGGTTTGCCCACTTTAACCTCTCAAGGTCCGTGAGCATCGAACCAGTGTGGAATTTAAACTTCTTTTAAATAATGCCTCATTTCCCCCAAATTGCGAGTGAGCATCGAACCAGTGTGGAATTTAAACTATAATACCCCCACCACCACTCTCCATCAAACTTCCGTGAGCATCGAACCAGTGTGGAATTTAAACTCAAGTCCTTCAGATTCAAGATATAATGTGGAATTGTGTGAGCATCGAACCAGTGTGGAATTTAAACATGTTTTTAAAAATCCTTCCGCTTTCGCTTTAAATGTGAGCATCGAACCAGTGTGGAATTTAAACGTATGAATTTTTTCGGTAAGAATTTTCTCAGTAGAAGTGAGCATCGAACCAGTGTGGAATTTAAACCTTTTCATTTTGCATTTTCATTCTCCTTTTGATTTAGTGAGCATCGAACCAGTGTGGAATTTAAACAGTGGGGTCAATCAAAAGCCAAACATCTTCCTCATTGTGAGCATCGAACCAGTGTGGAATTTAAACCCATTTCAACCATCAGCATAATTCTTTCTGCAATCTGTGAGCATCGAACCAGTGTGGAATTTAAACTGGAAATAGGTTTTCTGAAACCCCTATTCCGAATATGTGAGCATCGAACCAGTGTGGAATTTAAACTTTTTTTGATTTTTTTAAAAAATCGCAAAAACAACGGTGAGCATCGAACCAGTGTGGAATTTAAACATGCTTTGGAATAAAAAATGCCCACTATCTTTACCGGTGAGCATCGAACCAGTGTGGAATTTAAACCAAATTTGGGTTTTAATCGCTCTTTCAAAAATTCTTGTGAGCATCGAACCAGTGTGGAATTTAAACAAGTTTTCAATTACAATTTTTCGGTTGCTCTCAAGTGTGAGCATCGAACCAGTGTGGAATTTAAACAAACAATTATCGCAAGTATAAGTTTTCTATATCCTTGTGAGCATCGAACCAGTGTGGAATTTAAACTTTTTGATTTTGCATTTTCATTCTCTTTTTTGATTTGTGAGCATCGAACCAGTGTGGAATTTAAACTCCTTATCACTTATGTAAGCAAGATAATCACATTTAGTGAGCATCGAACCAGTGTGGAATTTAAACATATAGGCTTTGGGATAAGTTGTTTTTAAATAATTTGTGAGCATCGAACCAGTGTGGAATTTAAACCGTTTTTCTTTCCTTATCCAATCCGCTTCATTTTTGAGTGAGCATCGAACCAGTGTGGAATTTAAACATTGTCCAATTTGCAGTAAGAGAGAAAAATTCCATAGTGAGCATCGAACCAGTGTGGAATTTAAACAAGTTTCAGCGTCGAAATACCCTGCAAGCGCGATTCGTGAGCATCGAACCAGTGTGGAATTTAAACACCCTCTGGACAAGCGACATTCTGCAGGCATTTTGCGTGAGCATCGAACCAGTGTGGAATTTAAACATTATTTTGTAGAGTATAGGTCTATTAGTTTTTCCTGTGAGCATCGAACCAGTGTGGAATTTAAACTTCTTCTTTTGTCTTAGTATAACTGGTTGGATCAGTGTGAGCATCGAACCAGTGTGGAATTTAAACAAGGTAGATATAAGCAAGATGTATTTTTTAGTTGCTGTGAGCATCGAACCAGTGTGGAATTTAAACACTTATCAAATAAATAATAATTCTCACCATCAAAATAGTGAGCATCGAACCAGTGTGGAATTTAAACTTATAAAATAAAATTGAATTTTCCCCTGTTTGAATAAGTGAGCATCGAACCAGTGTGGAATTTAAACGAAATAAAAAAGATTCCCTTCGTATTCATACACTTTGGTGAGCATCGAACCAGTGTGGAATTTAAACTCTCATTTCGCAGGATCACATACAAAGGGTCAAAAATGTGAGCATCGAACCAGTGTGGAATTTAAACGTTCATGAATATCGCGATCGTATCGATTGCGCTTTCGTGAGCATCGAACCAGTGTGGAATTTAAACTAGTTCAGAAACGCCATTTCCTCAACCAGCGTGTCAGTGAGCATCGAACCAGTGTGGAATTTTTAAATCACTTTATCAGAAGGGAAGTATTTTTATGATCAAGACCAAGCGTGTTTATGAGGCCCCTGAACCTGATGACGGTAAGCGTTTCCTGGTGGAGAGATTATGGCCCAGGGGTGTGAAGAAAGAAACTTTGCAAATTGACGCATGGTTGAAAGGAGTAGCTCCAAGCCACAGCTTGCGACTTTGGTATGGGCATGACCCAAAGAAATGGGAAGAATTTAAACGACGCTACTTTGCTGAGTTAGATGGCAAACCCGAGGCATGGCAACCCATCTTAACAGAGGCCCGCAAAGGAAATGTAACCCTTCTGTATAGTGCACGCGATACGGAACATAATAGTGCGGTAGCATTAAAGATTTACTTGGAGAATAAAAAATGATGGGATAACTTCGAAAAAGTTTTCAGAAACCTGCTATTGACTCTAAGCCCAATTTTCGTTAAATTTAAGATAAACATAGCGGAAAATAGTTAAGAAATTTAAACTAAAATTGAGGTTCCACTATGGGCAGGATCAAAATGTTCAGTTTATCAGTTTTCCCCTTCCTGTTTATAACTTTACTTGCCATCTTCTATCCTAAAAACTCCAAGGCTGTGAATTCAAATGAATGTGTGAATTGTCATATATCTAAGGGGATAACTGCGAGTGCGATCAGGGATTGGCAATTGAGCAAACATTACGAAGCAGGGGTTGGGTGTGCAGATTGTCATATTCCAGTGAAGGAAGCTGTTAAGGAAATACACGAATCGAAAAGTAGTTGTGAGGATAAAAGAGTTAAAAGGCTTGTTTCGCCCAGAAATTGTGCTCAATGTCATGAAGATAAAGTGAACGAGTTTGAACGGGGCAAGCATGCTCTTGCGTGGGTTGCTATGATGGCTATGCCAACGACTAAAGATCAACCAAGTGTTATAATCGAGGGTGAGAAAGGTTGCGGTGGATGCCATAGGATCGGAAGGGACGAGGGTAAATGCGATGCCTGCCATACTCGACATAAATTTTCAACCATTGAAGCCAGAAAGCCAGAAGCCTGTATGACATGCCATATGGGGTTTGATCATCCGCAGTGGGAAATGTGGAGCACATCAAAACATGGAACAATTTACGCAGTTGAAAAAGATAGTTGGGATTTCAGCAAGCCGTTGAGCCAGTGGTATAAAGAACCTTACAAGGCTGATAGCAAAACTCCCAGAGCCCCAGTTTGCCAAACTTGCCACATGCCCGATGGTGATCATGGCGTTAGAACTGCTTGGGGTTTCCTTGCGTTAAGAGTAGCTGAAAAAGATCCAGAATGGCGAGAATTAAGAAATACTATCATGAGGGGTCTTGGTGTCCTTGATGAAAAAGGAAACTTTACAGAAAGAGTTAAAATAGTTGAAGCTGGTAAAGTTGTGAGATTGACAGCGGAGGAGTGGCAGGCGGAAAGAGATAGAATGTTAAAAGTTTGTTCGCAATGCCATAGCCCAAGCTTTGCCAAAGAGCAACTTGATAAAGCTGATGAGGTGATAAAAGAATCAGATAAGCTTATGGCAGAGGCAATTAAAATTGTTGAATCGCTTTATAAAGATGGAATTCTTGAAAAACCAAAGGATTATCCTTTGCATACTGATTTGTTGAGATTCTACGAAGTTCGCCATCCCATCGAGCAAAAGCTTTATGTTATGTTCCTTGAACATAGGATGAGAAGTTTTCAGGGAGCTTTTCATATGAACCCAGATTATATGCACTGGTATGGTTGGGCTGAGATGAAACGAGATCTCGCCGAGATAAAACATGAAGCAGAAATGTTAAGAAAACAATTTGCCCAAACGAAGAAAAGAAAATGAGCGAATCAGAATCGTTTTGATAACTTGTAAGCAATTTTAGGCTTTAATTGTGGGTGATGCAAATTTAATAATCATATCGCTTTGCTTTCTGCTTTTGCTTGCTTATCTGTTTGATATAACTTCATCGAAGACTAGAATTCCGTCGGTGTTGTTTTTGCTTCTTGCTGGATGGTTGACCAAGGTAATTGTTGTGGAAATGCTGAATATCTCATTGCCTGACTTGACCTTCACGCTTCCAATACTTGGAACTGTTGGTTTGATATTGATTATACTGGAAGCTTCTTTGGAGTTAGAGTTGAATAAAGATAAGTTTCCATTTATTTTAAAAACTGCTCTTTTTGCCCTTCTGCCGATTTTGATAATCAGTTCTACGCTTGCCCTTGCATTTTGGTATTTTGGAAATATCCCATTTAAAGTTGGCTTTGTAAATTCGATTCCACTGGCTGTGATAAGTAGTTCCATCGCAATTTCAAGTGCCAAGAACTTGCCTGCTGAAGACAGAGAATTTATCGTTTATGAAAGTAGCTTGTCAGATATCTTCGGCATAATAGCCTTTAACTTTTTTGTGTTTAATAACGGAATTGAGGTTAAATCTATTATCACTTTTGCTTTTGAAACTCTGTTAATTTTGATTATAGCATCTCTTACGACATTAAGTTTGGCTTTTCTGCTAAGCAGGATAAAACATCATGTGAAGTTTATACCGATCATTGTGATCATAATAATGATATATGCGATCTCTAAGATTTACCATTTGCCTGCATTAATTCTTATACTTGTTTTTGGTCTTTTCTTAGGGAATATAGATAAAATAGAAAGGACAAGTAAACTTTTCGAGATGTTACGGGTTGATGTCTTAAGTGATGAAGTTGATAGGTTTAAAGAGTTGACGATAGAATTTACATTTTTGGTTAGGTCATTTTTCTTCTTATTGTTTGGTTATTTGATTGAAACAAGCAATTTGTTAAATCTAAAGACAGTGCTTTAGGCAATCGCTATATGTGCTTTAATTTATGTTTTGCGATTTATACTCATCAAAGCATTTAAACTGAGTGCGAAGCCAATTCTTTTTATAGCACCCAGAGGCTTGATAACAATTCTCCTATTTATCAGCATTCCTGTGAGTTATAGGGTGGATTTAGTTAATGAATCCTTAATAGTGCAAGTGGTCATTTTAACATCTTTGATGATGCTTGGAGCTATGGGAAGTAAAACAGCAGATGTAGTTAATGTGGTTTAGGTACTTTTTGTTTTTTTGGTTGTTTTTAGTTTATTTTTCAAAAAAGTTAGGTGCGAGTGATGAGTGAGGAAAAAGTTAGATTTTTAAAATTTGAAAATTATAGATGGGATGGGGTTGAGGTTAAAGAGTACAAAGATGAAAAAAATACCTGGCTTAATGTTCTTAGGCAGGTGATAGCTGGGAAGTCAGGTGAAAAGATAAAATTTAATTTAAGATATTTCGAGATTTCGCCTGGAGGATATTCGACGCTTGAGAAGCACCGCCATGAACATGTGGTTATATGCCTTAGGGGTAGGGGCAAAGCGATAGCTGGGAACGATATTTTTGATATGGGTTTCATGGATGTTTTATACATTGGCTCAAATGTTCCACATCAATTTGTGAATGATTCGGACGAACCGTTTGGATTTTTCTGCATAGTTGATGCAAAGAGGGATAAACCGAAGTTGCTTACAAAAAAAGAGATTTTTGAACTGTTGAAAAATGAGAAGGTAAGTAAGGTTATACGCATACCTGAAACCTATCCCAAGTTAAAGTGAAATTTTTTCTTTCCAGCCAAAGTTATAAATTTCAAGTGAGATATAACCAACAAATTTGAGATCCCGCACTATGGCGAAACTTAAATTAAAGAAAAAATTTAATGAGTTAAAACCTGAAGAACTTCGCTGGACATGCCCAATTGAAAAATTGCAGTTTGAGACGACGGACACCGTTGAACCTCTTGAGGACATAATTGGGCAGGAAAGAGCTTTAAAGGCATTGAAACTTGGAACGGAGCTTTTTGCACCTGGGTATAATATATTTGTTTGCGGTTTGACTGGAACAGGGAGGATGACCACGATAAAACACATTCTCAAACAAATTTCTCCCAAAGCTCCTCAGGCACCCGATAGATGTTATGTTTATAACTTTAAAAATCCTGATGAACCACGGCTTCTTGAGTTTCCGAGGGGGCAAGCGATAATGTTCAAGCGAAATATGGAAGCGATGATTTTTTATCTTAAGCAGAAAATTCCCAAAACGCTTGAGGATGAAAAGTATATAGATGCGAGAAATAAAATAATCGAAAGATATCAAAAAAAAGAGCAAGAATTGTTTCGCGAGTTTCAGAAAAAAGTTGAAAGCGAAAGATTTGCAATTATAAACATGCAAGTTGAGAATGTCATCAAGCCAAGCATTGTTCCAATAATTGATGGTAAACCTGTTCCTGTGGAGCAACTTTCTAATCTTGCTAAGGCGGGAAAGATTTCTGAGGAAACAGCTCGAGAAATTCAGCAGAAATATCTGGAGCTTCAGGCGGAGATGCAGGAAATTTTTAAAAAGGAAATGATGCTTGCAAGGGAGCTCTCAAAAGAACTTGAGGAACTTGAACGAGATGCTGTCAAGTCCATCGTCGAGGGCATAATTGATGAAATCAAAGAGCAGTTTAAAATTCCAAAGGTTCATGAATATCTTGATGAGGTGAAGAAGCATATTTTGAATAATCTTAACATTTTCAAGGCTTCAGCAGAACAAGGCAAGCCACCAGTTCCATTCCTTGAACAAAGGGACGAAGTTGATCCATTCCTTCCGTATCGCGTAAATGTGATCCTTGATAATTCAGAGCAAGATGGAGTTCCAGTTATAATTGAGACAACCCCGACATTTTCGAACATATTTGGGACAATCGAAAAAGTTTACGATTCTCGCGGGTTCTGGAGAACTGATTTTACAAAAATAAAAGCTGGCTCGCTTTTAAAGGCTGATGGTGGTTATCTTGTCTTGAACGCGAGAGATGCGCTAAGTGAGCCTGGGGTTTGGAAAGCTTTGAAAAGAACTTTAATGTATAGAAAACTTGAGATTCAACCTATAGATGTATTTTTCCAGATAAGTTCAATTTCGCTCAAGCCAGAACCAATTGAAGTAAACACAAAAGTTGTGATGCTTGGCGATCCTGAACTTTACTATTTGCTTTATGAGTATGATGAAGATTTTAGAAAAATTTTCAAGATAAAGGCTGACTTTGACTTTGAGATGGATTTAAATGATGAAGCAATAGCACAGTATGCAAAATTTGTGAAGAAGGTCTGTCGTGATGAGAATTTGAGACCGTTCGATAAAGAAGCAGTTGGGAAAATCGTCGAGTTTGCAGTAAGGCATGCGGGAAGGAAAGATAAAATCACAACAAAGTTTAGCGTCATAGCAGATTTAATTCGAGAGGCTGACTATTGGGCTGGGGTTGATGGGGATGAATCTGTTAAGGCAGAGCATGTTAAAAAAGCAATTGAGGAAAGCTTTTATAGAAGAAAAATGATCGAAGATAAAATAAAAGAGTTGATCGCAAAAGGTATAATATTTGTTGATGTTACTGGTGAAAGAGTTGGTCAAGTTAATGGGTTAACAATTTACGAAATGGGGGATTATAGATTTGGGAGACCTGTTAGAATTACTGCATCTGTGTCGATGGGGAGATCTGGCGTTATAAATATCGAGCGTGAATCTAATTTAAGTGGGAGAATTCATGATAAAGGTGTTTTGATCCTTGTGGGTTATTTAAGAGAGAAATACGCTCAGGATAAACCACTTACACTTTCTGCGAGTATTTGCTTTGAGCAGTCTTACTCTGGCATTGATGGGGATAGTGCATCTTCAACTGAGCTATATGCTTTGCTTTCGGCTCTTTCTGGATTGCCGATAAAGCAAGGGATAGCTGTGACGGGTTCTGTAAATCAAAAAGGTGATATACAGCCGATAGGTGGTGTAAATGAGAAAATAGAAGGGTTCTTTGATGTTTGTAAAGCCAAAGGATTGACAGGGGAACAAGGTGTGATAATTCCGAAGAAAAATGTAGATGATCTTATGTTGAGGGATGATGTGATTGAAGCTGTTAAGAATGGAATGTTTCACATTTATCCTGTTGAAACAATCGATGAGGGAATTGAAATTTTAACAGGTGTTAAGGCAGGAAAAAGACTTAAAAACGGCGAATTTGAACCTGGGACAGTAAATTATCTTGTCGATAAGAGATTGCGCGAAATTTCAAAGGCTTTAAAGAAATTTACAAGCGATTAATCTACCCATTCGCTCATTTCAGATGCAAGAGCGATAAGTTCATCCATTGTTATTGAGGATGGATCGAGTTTCTCAAGTGCCTTTTTCATCTGCTTAAATAACTCATCATATCCAATTGTTGTTTTTCTCTTTCTCTTTATCGGATTAACTTTTGAAACAACCGCTTGTTTCAAGAAAGGATGATTTATCCCTCTTTCTCTAAAACTATGAACGATTGGTTCAACTAGATCATCAACTTCTTTAAGAAGTTCCGCTCTTTTTTCTCTTTCTGTCAGTGCTTTTGTCAAAGGTACATCCATAAAGTTGTCAACTTTTTTAAGTATTGGGACATATGCTGAACCGCTAAATTTGGGGTGGTTTTCGTAAATCAAGCCAAGTGTTATGAAGTAAGCCTCCTCAAATTGGAAAGCGTATTCCATTTCGGAAGCTTTTCCATTCGTTTCGAGCAAACCTTTATACATTCTGATAACTTCGAGTGATTTCTCTCTCAAGTTGTGAGCTTTTTCTGTGTTAAGTGATAGGATATGAAATGCAACCGAGATATCTGGAATTACTATGGCTGGTATTTGTTTAGCCCCAAGGCGAAGTAGTGCTTCTCTTCTGTGATTTCCATTTGGAGTCCAGTATTCCCCATTTGAATATCTTATAGCTACTATTGGATCGATAAATCTTTTGAGTTCCTCAATTACTTCTTGGAGTCTTTTTACATGCGCTGTTGATAGGTCTCTTTGAAATGGTGTTGGTTTTACTTTTTCAAGTGGTAGAAGAGCAAAGATTTGCCAGTTTTTACCATACGGTTCTTGGTAAATTGCTAAAACGACACCCCCATCATCTTCGATTTGTTTGGCAAGATTTTTTAATTCATCTGAAACTTCATCCCTTTCGGGATATATTTTCCACCTTTCGTTTGTCATATTATTCACACTCTTTTATTTTTACTTATAAAAAATTTAATGGGTTCACTTGAATTTTTCAAGTTAGATCAGGGCAGGTTTCTTAAAAATGGTGGAGCCGACGGGATTCGAACCCGTGACCTCCACAATGCCATTGTGGCGCTCTCCCAACTGAGCTACGGCCCCAGGTAAAGTCAACTTTAATTTAAAACATAATTTTAACTTTTGCAAATTTTTAAATGCGGAAATTTAATTTTAAATTTTTGAAAAAAGAATGACAAAAATGGCTACTTTACTTAGCAAGACCGCTGAATATGGATTGAGAGCTGTTCTCTACATCGCTTTGAATCAAACTGATGGAAAAAGTATTAAAAAGTGGATAGATGCTGAGGAAATTGCGCGGGATTTAAAAATTCCTCAACATTTTCTTGCAAAGGTAATTCAAAAACTTGTAAAAGCAGGAATTATATATTCAAAAAGGGGTAAAAGCGGCGGATTTCGTTTAAGAAAATCGCCCGAGAAATTGAAATTGCTGGATATAGTTTTTGCTCTTGATGGGGGGAAACTCTTAAAGGATTGTGTTTTGGGGCTTCCAAATTGCTCAGATAAAAGTCCCTGCCCTGTTCACAATTATTGGCGTAATATTAGAGAAGAGATAAAGCAAATGTTCTCAGAAAAGACGGTTAAAGAGCTTTTAAAAGAGGATTTAAAAATTTAACTACATGACAAATTTGCATAATTCTTTGATTTTGTTAATTCGATTTCGTTTGATTTTCAATGCTTGGGTTAAATAAAAAGACATTTTGTCACTTGACACAAATTGTTTTAGAGATTATATTTATATACGGTTAGCAACAACACTTATTGAGTGCTAATAAAAACAAAAAAGTTGGAGGTTGAACTTATGGCAAAAGTGAACATTCGGCCTTTATCTGATAGGGTTGTGGTAAAGCCACTGCCAGCTGAAGAAGTTACAAAAAGTGGTCTAGTCATTCCAGATACAGCAAAAGAGCGTCCTCAACAGGGGGAAGTGATTGCTGTTGGACCAGGGCGGATAACTGATGATGGAAAGAAGATACCTATGGAGGTAAAGGTTGGTGATAAGGTTTTGTATGGTAAGTACGCTGGAACTGAGATCTCAATTGATGGAGAAGAATATTTAATCATGAGGGAAAGTGATATTCTTGCGATAATTGAGTAAACTAATTAAAAACAAAAAATTTAGAAGGAGGTAAAAATATGGCAGCAAAAGACATACTTTTCAATGCTGATGCACGTGCTGCATTGAAACGCGGTGTTGACAAACTTTCAGAAGCTGTAAAAGTCACACTTGGTCCAAAGGGGAGAAATGTCATAATAGATAAGAAATTTGGACCACCCGTTGTTACAAAAGATGGTGTTACAGTTGCTAAAGAAATTGAGCTTGAAGATCCGGTTGAAAATATGGGTGCACAGTTGATTCGTGAAGTTGCATCGAAGACAAGTGATGTTGCAGGAGACGGAACAACAACAGCAACGGTTCTTGCGCAAGCGATATTTAGAGAAGGTTTGAAAAATGTTGTTGCTGGGAGAAACCCGATGGATTTAAAGCGTGGTATTGATATGGCAGTTCAGAAAGTTGTAGAGGGATTAAAAGAAATTAGCAGGGAAGTCAAAGATAAGAAAGAAATCGCTTATGTTGGTGCGATTTCAGCAAATAATGATATGTCAATTGGTCAGCTTATTGCCGACGCTATGGAGAAGGTTGGAAGGGATGGGGTTATAACTGTTGAGGAAGCGAAAGGAACTGAGACAACGATGGAAATAGTTGAAGGTATGCAATTTGACCGTGGTTATCTTTCGCCATATTTCGTGACAAATCCAGATACGATGGAGTGTGTTCTTGAAAATCCATATATTTTAATCCACGATAAAAAGATCAGCTCGTTAAAGGATTTCCTCCCGATACTTGAAAAAGTTGCTCAATCAGGCAGACCACTTCTTGTCATAGCTGAAGATGTTGAGGGTGAAGCTCTTGCGACGCTTGTTGTTAACAAGCTTCGTGGAACATTGAGGTGCTGTGCTGTTAAAGCTCCAGGTTTTGGTGAGAGAAGGAAGGCTATGCTTGAAGATATCGCAATTTTGACTGGCGGGACTGTAATATCTGAAGAAAAAGGCTTTAAACTTGAGAATGCACAACTTTCATATCTTGGGCAAGCGAAGAAAGTTGTTGTAGATAAAGATAATACGACGATTGTTGAAGGTGCTGGAAATAAAGAAGATATTAAGCGTCGTATAAATGAAATTAAAGTGCAGATTGAAAAAACAACCTCTGATTATGATCGTGAAAAGTTACAGGAGCGACTTGCGAAGTTGAGCGGTGGAGTTGCTGTTTTGAAGATCGGTGCAGCTACCGAGGTTGAAATGAAAGAAAAGAAAGCTCGTGTTGAAGATGCACTTCATGCAACGAAAGCAGCTGTTGAGGAAGGAATTGTTCCTGGTGGTGGAGTAGCTTATCTGAGAGTTATGCATAAGCTCGATGAATTGAAACCTGAGAACGAGGATCAAGCAGTTGGAATTGATATAGTAAGGAAAGCTCTTGAGGAACCGATAAGGCAAATCGTTGCCAATACTGGACTTGAACCATCTGTGATTGTGCAGAAGGTTAAGGAAGGTAAAGATGATTTTGGATTCAATGCTCAGACAGAAAGATTTGAGAATTTATTTGAGTCAGGAGTTATTGACCCGACCAAGGTAGCTCGCGTTGCACTTGAGAATGCAGCAAGTGTTGCATCATTGTTGTTGACAACTGAGGCGGTTGTATTTGAAAAGCCCGAGAAAGAGAAAACCCCCGCGGTTCCAGGTGGAATGAGTGATATGTATTAATGTAAAAGATGCCTAAAGCGCATTGAAAGCCCCGACATATGTCGGGGCTTTTTATTTTTAATGGGGATAACCCTTAAGGCGTGAGACACTTTCAAAAGTGGGGTTATTTTCTTAACAAATCTTAACGTATTTGACAATTTTTAAATCAAGTATTAAATTTATTCAAGAAATGAGAATTCATTTTAATCATCGATGAACATTGCTGTTTTTGCTTCAGGTCGAGGTTCAAATCTTATGGCAATCCTTAATGCCATAAAGGAAGGAAAGTTAAATGCGAGAATTTCTGTGGTGATAAGTAATAATTCCAACGCAGGTGCCCTTGAAATTGCAAGAGCGAATGGAATTGATGCGCTTCATATAAGTAGAAAGCAATTTTCAAGTGATGAGGACTATGTTAATAGAATTCTTTGTGAACTCAAATCGAGAAACATTGAACTTATCGTCCTTGCTGGATATATGAAAAAAATTCCTCCGGAAATAATTAGAGAATATCCGAACCGAATTTTAAACATTCACCCTGCTCTCTTGCCGGCTTTTGGAGGTTTGGGAATGTATGGCATGAATGTTCATAAAGCGGTGATTGATTACGGAGTTAAAATAACCGGTGTCACTGTGCATATTGTTGATGAAGAATATGATCATGGTCCCATTGTGATGCAAAGGGCAGTTGAAGTCAGAGATGATGATACGCCTGAAACTCTAGCTGAAAGAGTTTTGAAGGTTGAACATGAAATTTATCCACAAGCAATTAAACTTTTTGTCGAAGGGAAAGTGAAAATATCCGGAAGAAAGGTGATAATCAAAAATGAAAATTAAAACAGCACTTATAAGTGTTTATGATAAAACAGGAATAGTTGATTTCGCACGAGAGCTCCAAAACCTTGGTATAGATATAATTTCAACTGGGGGAACTTATAATCTTCTTACTCAGAATGGGATCAAGGCTAAGAGGGTTGAGGATATAACTGGTTTTCCTGAAATGTTTAATGGTAGGGTTAAAACTTTACACCCAAAAATTCTGGGGGGAATTCTCGCTGTGAGGGATAATCCTGAACATATTGAACAGTTAAAAAAGTTCGGTATAATTCCAATTGATCTTGTCGTTGTAAATTTGTATCCGTTTTCCGATGTGATTCGTGATGGGAAGGTAACGATCGATGAGGCAATTGAAGAAATTGATATCGGTGGGGTCACGCTTTTGAGGGCAAGCGCTAAAAATTATAAGTATGTGGTTGGGGTAGTTAATCCAGATAGATATGAACAAATAATTTATGAGCTTAAAACGAACAATTGTGAAATTTCCGAAAGGGCACGACTTTCGCTTGCAATCGAGGTATTTAGACATACATCAGATTACGATGCAATTATTGCAAACTTCTTATCTTCACAATCAACCGAGGATGTATTACCTGAAGTTTTTCATTTGAATTTACCCAAAGTTAAGAATTTGCGCTACGGAGAAAATCCGCATCAAAGATCTGCGCTTTATGGTGATTTCTTCACTTATTTTGAACATCTTCATGGCAAGGAACTTTCTTATAATAACATACTTGATATAAGTTCTGCGACGGAACTTATTCTTGAATTTGACAAGCCAGCTTGTGCCATTGTAAAGCATACAAATCCATGTGGTGTGGGAATTGATGAAAGTTCAACTCTTGAAGCATTTAAAAAAGCTTTTGCAACTGATACTGTTTCAGCGTTTGGTGGAATAGTTGCTTTCAACCGTCCGATTGATTTTAAAACTGCCATGGCGATAGATGAGGTATTTTTTGAAGTTATAATCGCTCCTGAATTTCCATCTGATGTTTTGAATTTTTTGATGCGCAAGAAGAACAGAAGATTAATAAGGTATAAAGATATTGATTTGAAGGCGTTTGGTTTCGATTTTAGAAAAATTATAGGTGGTGTTCTTGTTCAAGAGGTGGATCAAATTGATCTTGAGCCTATGAATTTGAGAGTTGTCACACGAAGAAAACCAACCGTTGATGAGATGGAAGCTTTGATATTTGCGTGGAAAGTTGTAAAGCATATTAAGTCAAATGCAATTGTTTATGCGAAGAAAGATAGAACTCTTGGGATTGGAGCTGGGCAGATGTCAAGGGTTGACTCTTCAAAGATAGCAGTTATGAAAGCAAAGGAGATGGGGCATGATTTGAGAGGTAGCGTTGTGGCTTCGGATGCTTTCTTTCCTTTTCCAGATGGGTTGATTGAAGCAGCGAAAGCTGGAGCAACAGCCGTAATTCAACCTGGTGGTTCAATACGAGATGAAGATGTGATAAAAGCAGCTGATGAATATAATATTGCAATGGTTTTCACAGGAATAAGACATTTTAAACATTAAAAAATAATTTAGAAAAAGAAAAATGGGAATTTTCAATTTATTCACCGCAGATATAGCGGTTGACCTTGGAACTGCAACCACACTTATATGGATGAAGGGTAAAGGGATTGTGTTAAATGAACCTTCAATAGTCACATACGACAAAAGTACACGCAAGATTGTTGCCATAGGGAAAGAAGCAAAAGAGATGCTTGGGCGAACCCATAAAGATCTTCAAACTATAAGACCTTTGAAAGATGGTGTGATAGCTGATTTTGAGATGGCTGAAGGAATGTTAAGGGAGTTCATCAAAAAAATTCATGTCAACTGGTTCCCAAGCAGGCGAGTTGTTATAAGCGTTCCTAGTGGCGTCACGGAGGTAGAAAAAAGAGCTGTGCGTGATTCAGCTGAGCATGCTGGAGCAAAAGAGGTTCATTTGATTCCTGAACCAATGGCGGCTGCAATTGGAATTGGGATAGATGTCTCGGAACCATACGGAAATATGATAATTGATATTGGTGGTGGAACGACAGAGATCGCTGTTATAGCGTTATCTGGAATTGTTACTCAAGAATCGATAAGAATTGCTGGGGATGAGATGACGAACGCGATAATTCAGCTTTTTAAGAAGTCGTATAATGTTTTGATAGGTGAGAGAACCGCTGAGGATATAAAATGTGAGGTTGGTTCTGCCATGCCCCTTGAGGAAGAAGTAACTATTCAAGTGAAAGGTCGTGACCTTGTAACTGGAATTCCCAAGATAGTTGAGGTGAGTTCCGTTGAAATTCGGGAAGCCTTAAATGAGCCAATCATTGCAATAATTGATGCTATAAAACTTGCCCTTGAAAGGACACCCCCTGAACTTGCAGCAGATATACTTGACCGTGGCATAATGCTTACAGGTGGTGGCTCGCTGCTTAAAGGTCTTGATGAAAGAATAAAGATGGAAACTGGACTACCTGTGCATGTGGCAGAAGACCCGATAACTGCTGTGGTTCGCGGAGCTGGAAAAGTTCTTGAAAATCTTGAAGCATATTCTAAAGTTTTACTTAAAAGTCAGAGATATTAATGTTTAAAATTCTGTCTCAAATAAGCCAACATTTAAGGGAATACCTCACATTTTCCGCCCTGGTGTTGGTTTCTTTGATATTGCTTTCTGTTGGTAATTCGTCGAAGTCGCATTTGGTAGCACAAATAGCTGTTGAGGTTGTTGGGGTTACAAAATCTATTACGAATATTTTTTCGAATTTTTACGACATTCAAGATGAAAATAGAAAACTGAGAAAGACAAATATACTCTTGCTCAGTGAGTTAAGCCAGCTGCGTGAGGAGAAGCTTGAAAACATTAGGTTGCGCAGGCTTCTTGGGTTTAAGGAAAAAACAAATAATTATGAATTTATACCTGCCGATGTAGTTGGAAAGACACTTGTCAGCCCGTACAATTACATAATTTTAAATGCTGGGTCAAATGAAGGGGTCGAGGTTAATATGCCTGTTATATCTGAGTCTGGGGTTGTCGGCAAGATAATGAAGGTTGGCAAAAATTATTCGGTGGCTATGATTTTGTATCATAAAGATTTTAGGGCGAGCGTAAAAATTCAAAGAACCAGGGTTGATGGAATACTTGGCTGGGAAGGGGGTGAGTTTCTATCAGTGTTTAATGTTTCAAAAACGATGGATGTTGAAGTGGGGGATGTTGTCATAACATCTGAATATAGCACAATTTTCCCACCGGGGTTTGAAATCGGCGTGGTTGCGGAGATAGATAATTCTGTAGCGGGTCTTTTTAAAGTGATAAAGGTGAAGCCGGCGGTTGATTTTACCAAGATTGAAGAGGTTTTCATTATTAAATATAAAAGCGATCTGGAAAGAGAAAAAATTGAACAGGATTTGCTTGAAAAATGATGATATATGTTAGATATTTTTTTGTTGGTTTAGCGATTTTGTTTATCCAGATAACCATGGTGCCTTTAATCTCGATTGAGAAGATCGCTCCTGACCTTGTTATTATCTTTGTTGTGTATATGGCTTTAAGAAATGGACAAATTGTTGGGACAGTAGCAGGTTTTATTTCTGGTTTGTTGATGGATTTAACTGTTGATTTTGTACCTGGGCTTTCGGCTCTTTCAAAAACTGTTTCTGGTTTCATTTCAGGATATTTTTACAGTGAAGCTAAAATTGAAGCAAATATAGGAACACTGCGTTTCTTTGGTATTGTGATTTTATGTTCGGCGGTTGATAACCTTGTATATTTTTTATTGGATATCCTTGGGAGTAATTTTGATGGTGTGGAAGTTTTAAGGTTAATAGTTGGTCGTTCAGTTTATACAGGTATTATATCATTGATCCCTGTTTTCACGCTTTCAAGGAAGAAGGGATTTGGCTATGAATGAAGCAGCTCGGGTAAAGTTTTTAAAAATATTCCTTTCGCTTGTTTTTCTTTTCTTTTTAGGTAAACTTTTTGAACTTCAACTTTATCGAAGTCTTGAATATAAAAGGCAAGCCGAGAGCAACAGCATTAGAACTATTCAGCATGATCCAATCAGGGGGTTAATTTTTGATAGAAATGGTAAGATTATAGTTGACAATGTGCCATCTTATACTGTTACTTTGGTACCTTATGAGTTTGAGATGAAGAATCTTGATGTTGTTGCAAAACTTTTAAATGTTGAACCACAGTATATAATGGATAAAATTTCATCAGCGCCGTCGCCATTTACGCCAGTTAAAATTAGGCGCGACGCTCCACTTAGGGCAATTGCATATATTGAAGAGCATAAAAATGAGTTAAGGGGGATTGATTATTTGATCGAACATAAAAGAAATTATCGAGCTTCTGGGCTTGCTTCCCATATGCTTGGGTATGTTAAGGAAATTACATCATCGCAGCTTACAATTTATCGAGGTTTATATAAGCCTGGGGATCAAATCGGTCAGTCTGGGCTTGAGAAAAGCTACGAGTCCATAATAAAAGGTGGGAAAGGATATCGTTTTATAATGGTCGATGCACTTGGCAGGTTTGTGGGTAGATATAACGATGGACGAAATGATATACCACCTTCTGAAGGTTCCGATTTAGTCTTGACGGTCGACATCGAATTGCAGTCATTTTTGGAACAATTGTTCCAAGATAAAACTGGCTCAGCTGTTGTAATTGATCCGCGCAATGGGGAAATTTTAGCTATGGTTAGTAAACCTAATTATGACCTTACTTTGTTAAGTGGTTATACTTCTAAACAAGTGTGGGATTCACTTAACTCTGACCCAAAGAAGCCTTTATTGAACAGAGCTATATCGGGGCTTTATTCACCTGGTTCAACTTTTAAAATGATACTTGCTATAACCGCGCTTGAAACAGGTGCGGTTGACTCTAACTGGAAGGTTTATTGTCCAGGCTATTTTGTCTATGGCAACAAGGTATTTAAATGTCATACATCCCAAGGGCATGGTTGGGTGAATTTGGTGAGGGCGATTGAAGTTTCATGTAATGTTTATTTCTACAACCTGATGTTAAGAACTAATTTTGACGATTGGTCAAGGTATGGAGCTCTTTTCGGCTTTGGGAAAAGGACGGGGATTGATTTGCCAGAGGAACTTGATGGGATTCTTCCATCAACTGAGTATTTCAACAGGGTTTATGGAGTTAACAAGTGGACAAAAGGTTATCTTATAAGTTTAGCAATTGGGCAAGGTGAAATAAGTGTAACACCGCTCCAAATGGCTGGATATGCGATGGCACTTGCAAATTCGGGTAAGTATTACCAACCGCATCTTGTTAAAGAGATCGTGGATAAAAAAGTGGGGAAGGTACAAAAAGTTTCATATCGTGTCAGGGAAATTCCAGTATCACAGGAAACATTCGACATAGTTCGCAGAGCGATGTATATGGTTGTCAATGGTTCCGTTGGAACAGGTAGGGCAGCAAGGGTTGAGGGAGTAAATGTTGCTGGTAAGACTGGAACTGCACAAAATCCGCATGGTAAGGATCACGCTTGGTTTATTGGATTTGCGCCTTATGAGAACCCTGAAATTGCATTTGCTATCATAGTTGAAAATGCTGGAACAGGTGGGTCAGTTGCTGCACCGATCGCAAGAGAGATAGTAAAGAAGTATTTCGAATTAAAAAATCAAAGAACAGAATTTAAGCTTGTAAGATGGCGTTAGTTAGAGGAATTGGAGACAAAATCGATTTTAAAATCGTGATCCCATTGGTTGGCTTGTTGATCATGAGCGTGTTATCAATTTATAGTGCGACGAAACTACCAGGGCAATTTTTTATCTTTGTAAAACATATTCTTTGGATTCTGAGTGGTTTTATAATACTTGCTTTTTTCTATTTTTTGCCTGCACAAAAATTATTAAGGGTATCTCCCTTCCTTTATTTTCTTTCGCTTTCGCTTCTTGTGCTTGTCATCTTTATGGGTAAAAAAGTTTCAGGCTCAGCTTCATGGCTTCAAATCGGTAAGTTCCAGTTTCAACCATCTGAATTTGCAAAACTTGCAACTATTTTAATACTTGCTAATTTTTTGTCAAGGAAAAATGTCAGAAGTGATAGCCCTATCACATTAATAGTTGCTGGCATTTTAACTTTTATTCCGCTCTTTTTAACCATTTTACAACCCGATCTTGGAACAGCAGTTGTGTTTGGCGCTATTTTCTTGGGAATTATGTTTTGGTTTGAGATTCCTGTATTTTGGCTCTTGCTTTTAGTTGCTCCAATTTTTTTGATCGTTGCTTCGTTTTTTAGCCTTAAAGTTTTTATACTTGTTTCAATTTTAATCACCGTTTTATTTCTCCTGATGCGTAAGCCTTTTGTTTTGACACTTATGATAATAGCGATGAATTTAATAATTGGTTTGGCAAGCGAACATATTTATCATAAGATTTTGAAGCCACATCAACAAAAAAGAATTTCAAGCTTTTTAAATCCACTAAGTGACCCGTTAGGGGCTGGTTATAATGTCATTCAATCAAAAATTGCAATTGGTTCGGGCGGTTTGGTTGGCAAGGGGTTTATGAAAGGGACGCAGACTCAGTTAAGGTTTATCCCAGCTCAATGGACTGATTTTATCTTTTGTGTTCCAGCTGAAGAGTTTGGGTTTATAGGTTCAGTAATTATTCTTCTGCTTTATCTTATACTCTTGTGGCGTGTTATAAATCTTGCATCAACGATAAGGCAAAAATTTGCAAGCTTAGTTGCGATTGGAATTTTTTCCACATGGGCATTTCATATTGTGGTTAACATTGGAATGACGCTTGGACTTTTTCCTGTAATTGGGATATGGCTTCCATTTTTGAGCTATGGTGGCTCAGCAATGTGGATTAATATGGCTATGGTTGGTTTGTTGCTAAACTTCTACGCAAATAGAAGGGAACTGAGTTGAAGTTTGATTTTTAGAACTTTAAAGATTAAATTTTTCTGGCTAAATAAAATAAAAAAGGTTCTTTTTACCATGAACCTATTAAATGAACTTATCGTTCGCACCTTGCCATTAGTACCTAAAAAAATTGTCAGACATTTTGCAAGCCGATACATAGCGGGGGAAAGACTTGAAGATGCACTTGCCCTTGTAAAGAAATTAAATGAGCAGAAAAAATTAGCCACAATCGATGTGCTTGGTGAAAACATCACCAGCGAAGATGAAGCAATCAAAGCGCTGAAAGCTTATAAGCTTGTGCTAAACAAGATCAAAGAAAATAATTTAAATTCAGACCTTTCTATCAAGCTTACACAATTGGGTTTAAAACTTGATTTTGATTTCTGTTATGCCAATGTTGAAGAACTCGTTAAACTTGCAAAGGAGTATAACAACATTGTTGAAATTGATATGGAAGATTCATCGACAACGGATGCAACAATTGAAATTTATAAAAAGCTGAAATCAAAATATGACAATGTTGGTGTGGCAATTCAAGCATATTTAAAAAGAAGTGAAAGCGATATAAAGGCTCTATTGCCGTTGAAGCCAAGGATAAGGTTGTGTAAAGGTATCTATATTGAGCCAGAAACAATTGCTTTTAAGAAGAGGGAGTTGATCAACCATAACTTCAAGCACCTTTTAAATATTCTCTTCCAAAGCGAGGCATATATTTGTATTGCAACGCATGATGATGAATTAATAAATGAGGCATATCGTTTGATAAAAGAGTATAACCTGAAAGACGGAAGGTTTGAATTTCAAATGTTGCTTGGTGTGCGCCCTGAGCTTGGGAATAAAATTGTGTCAAATGGTTATAAATTAAGAATTTATGTTCCTTTTGGTGAGCATTGGTATGCTTATTCGATGAGACGATTCAGGGAGAATCCGCAAATTGCTGGTTATGTTTTCAAGGCAATATTTACAAAAAATTCATTTTAAAAATTTGGAGGTGGTAAAAGATGGCGGAAATCTTAAATCAAGTTGAATTAAAAGAGTTTGATGTTAAAAGTATAAAAGCACCACGTGGCAATGTTTTAACATGTAAAGGTTGGGCTCAGGAGGCAGCGTTAAGAATGCTTATGAATAACCTTGATCCCGAAGTCGCGGAGAAACCTGAGGAACTCATCGTTTACGGTGGGACAGGAAAGGCAGCAAGAAATTGGGAGTGTTTTCATGCGATTGTTAAAAGTTTAAAAGAGCTTGAAAATGATGAGACATTGTTGATTCAATCGGGAAAACCCGTCGCAATTTTCAAAACACATGAATTTGCTCCACGTGTGTTAATTTCGAACGCAATGCTTGTCCCAGCTTGGGCAACTTGGGATGAGTTTAGAAGGCTTGAAGCTCTTGGTCTTACGATGTATGGGCAGATGACGGCTGGAAGTTGGATTTACATTGGAACTCAGGGCATTTTACAAGGAACTTACGAAACATTTGCCGCTTGCGCTGACAAATATTTTGGTGGGACGCTCGCCGGAAGATTTTTGTTAACTTCTGGACTTGGTGGAATGGGTGGAGCACAACCTTTGGCTGCTACAATGAATGGGGCTGCTTTTCTCGGAGTTGAGGTCGATAGAAAAAGAATCGAGCGAAGACTTCAAACTGGATATCTTGACATGATGACGGATAACCTTGACGAAGCACTTGAAATTGTTCTCAAAGCGAAAGAGAAAAAAGAAGCAATTTCGGTCGGTCTTGTTGGAAACGCAGCTGATGTTTTGCCTGAAATTTTGAGGCGGGGTATAATTCCGGACATCGTTACAGATCAAACTTCGGCTCATGATACTTTAAATGGTTATGTACCAAATGGGATTCCTTATGAGGAAGCGCTTGAGTTAAGAAAGAAAGATCCACAAAAATATATTCAAATGGCTAAGCGTTCAATTGTTGAACATGTGAAAGCTATGCTTGAATTTAAGAGAAGAGGCGCTGTTGTTTTTGACTATGGAAATAATATTCGTGGCGAGGCTTATGCGAATGGAGTAAAAGATGCGTTTGAAATCCCTGGTTTTGTTCACGAGTTCATCCGACCTTTGTTCTGTGAAGGTAGAGGACCATTTAGATGGGTAGCGTTAAGCGGTGATCCAGAAGACATTTATGCAACTGACGAAGCGGTGATTAAAACATTTCCAGAAAATAAGTCCCTTGTTAGGTGGATCCAAAAAGCGAGGGCGCATGTTAAGTTTCAAGGTCTTCCAGCAAGAATTTGTTGGCTTGGATATGGTGAAAGAGCGAAAATGGGGAAAATTTTCAATGAGATGGTAAGAACTGGTGAGGTTAAAGCACCGATTGTGATCGGCCGTGACCATCTTGACACTGGTTCTGTTGCTTCTCCAAACCGTGAAACTGAAAAGATGAAGGACGGAAGCGATGCAATTGCAGATTGGCCAATTTTAAATGCTCTTTTAAATGCCGTTGCGGGCGCAAGTTGGGTGGCAGTTCATCATGGTGGCGGTGTTGGGATTGGTCTTTCAATTCATGCTGGTATGGTAGTTGTAGCTGATGGAACAAAGGAAATGGAGGTAAGATTAGAACGTGTTTTAACTACCGACCCAGGGCTTGGAATAGCTCGACATGCGGATGCGGGATATGAAAAGGCTATCGAGATGGCGAAAAAACACGGGATAAAAATACCGATGTTAAAATAATTGTTATTCTTTTTCTTTCTTTTTAATCTTCTCCCAGATTGCGTCCATCTCTTCGAGTGTTGCTGAGTAAATATCTTTGCCTTGAGATTTTAGCTCTCTTTCGATTGTTTGAAATCTGCGGGTAAATTTTTCAACCGCTTTATTTAAAGCACTTTCTGGATTAACTTTCAAAAATCTTGAATAGTTTACAATTGCAAAAAGTAGATCCCCAATTTCTTCTTCTATTTTATTTGAATCATTGCTTTCGATTGATTTTTTCAACTCTGAAATTTCTTCTTCAACTTTTTTCCAAACATCATTTGGATTTTCCCAATCGAAGCCAACGCTTCCCGCTTTCTCTTGAACTCTATATGCTTTTATTAATGCTGGTAATGATTTCGGAATGCCCGAAATGATTGAATCTCGATTATTTTCTGCCTGTTTCAATTTTTCCCAATTATGTTTCACTTCTTTGGAGTTATCTACCTTGACATCGCCGAAAACATGTGGATGCCTGTAAATTAACTTATTCCTAATCCCCTCGATAACTTCAGCGAGAGTAAATTTCCCGCTTTCCTCAGCCATTACAGAATGCATAATAACATGAAGAAGTAGATCACCAAGTTCTTTTTTCAACTCCTCAAAGTTTTCTTCATCTATTGCTTCAACTGTTTCATAAGCTTCCTCAATTAAGTTATGCCTTATCGATTTATGTGTTTGTTCTCTATCCCATGGGCATTCCTTTCTAAGCCTTCTAATTACTTCGACAAGCTCGCGGAACAGCTCATGAACTCGGTTCATTATTTATCTCCCTTTTTTCGTTTGATTTGCCATTCATAGCATTATATCTGTCGTAGGCTTCAATTATATCTTTAACAAGCCGATGTCTTACCACATCATTTTTATCAAGATATACGAAAGCAATTCCTTCAATTCCTTTTAAAATTTCTTGAATTTCAACAAGTCCTGATGTTGTTCTTGAAGGTAAATCTATCTGGGTTATATCGCCCGTTATTATTGCTTTTGAGTTTACTCCGAGACGTGTTAAAAACATTTTCATTTGTAAGCTTGTGGCATTTTGAGCTTCATCTAGAATGACAAAAGCATTGCTCAAGGTTCTTCCTCTCATATAGGCAAGTGGAATAATTTCAATGATTCTTTTATCAAAGTATGATTTCAGTTTATCGGATGGGAGCATATCATCGAGCGCATCATATAGAGGTTTAAGATAAGGTTCAATTTTTTCCCTCAGGTCCCCAGGCAAAAAGCCAAGATTTTCGCCAGCTTCAACCGCTGGTCTGCAAAGGACGATTTTATTAACCTCGTGATTTTTTAAACTTGCAACTGCCATTGCAACAGCAAGATATGTCTTACCTGTTCCTGCTGGTCCTATGACAAAAACAATGTCATTTTTCTTCACTTGACGATAGTATTCAAGCTGCCCTGGGGTTTTAGCTTTTATTGGTCCATTTTTTGTGAAAAGGATAGTTGAATCAAGTTCATCAACAGTATGTTTTTTTCTTCTGTGCGTTGATGTTAAATCATCGCTATCTAGTTTTACGAGATCAATTACAATGTTGACATCGTTTTCGGTAAGATGTCCGTTTTTATTGAGTATAAAAATAAGCTCTTTAAAAACCCTTTCAATTTTTTCAACTTCATCCTTTTCACCCTTAAGGATCAAGTTATCCCCACGGACAGTTATACCAGCATCAAATTTTTTTTCGATTATGTGAAGGTAGGTATCGTTATAGCCCAGGAGGGCAAGGGTATTAACGCCAGATAACTTAATTTTTCGCTCAACCATGATTTTTCAGTCTTCCTGCCTCCAACTTTGTTTTTGTTTCTCTAAAAATTAAATCGTGAAAAATTTAAAAATAGTTCCAAAAAGAAAAAACCCCTGATACTGCCTTTTGACAGCTCAGGGGTTCAAAGTTAATAATGAAAATCTCATCAAAGTTCTCACATCCCACCACCCGCTTGCTGTTTCTCCGCTTTCTTACGATAGTATGCGTTGGCTGCCCGTTTCTCTTCTTTTGTCAGCTCAGCTTTTGGCGGAATTTTTAAAACCCAGCCAGGATAAATCAAATCTGGATCCTTTATCTTATCCCTATTTGCCACATAAATCTTTGGCCATAGGAACGGGTTGTCATAAATCGTCGGTTTCTTCGCTATATTCCAGAGACAATCACGATCTTTCTTCCACGTTCCAACTGTATAGGTCGTTTCTTTCACTAGGGCTTCAGCGAGAACAACTTGTCCTTCTTTTGTTTTAACAAGAGCCCTAACGGTTGTGATTAAATTGTTAACTTGGGATTCAAATCCTAAAACTTTGTCATAAAATTCAGAAAGAGCAACTCTTTTATCTGATTTCAAGGCTTGGTAGTCATTATAAAGCTTTTCAACCTCTGCCCTTCTTTCATAGAGTTGTTCATTTGAAAGCCTTGATAATTCGTTTAATCTTCTTTCAAAGTCCGCAACCTTTTGTCTATATTCGTTTACACCTTCTGGTGTTGTACCAACAAGGGCATAGATTGCATCTTGTGTTTGCTTAATTTGAGCATCTTTTTCAGCTAATTGCCTTTTTAGATTGTTAACTTCGTTATTTAACGCATCGAGCTTAGCCCTCAACTCATCTCTTTTCGCTGTCCATGATGCCATCTCTTTCTGCCAATCTTCATATTTCATCTTAACTTTTTCCTGAGCAAAGCCGGTTATGACAAACACCAATGTGAGTAAGATTATTAATAACTTTTTCATTTCGCTCTCCAATTTTGTTTTATTGTTAAAACACTTCTTACTTTATCTGCTGAAGGCGTTGCTGAACCTTCTCTTTTTCAGCTTGAAGTTCCTTCAATTTTTGATCTTTCTGTGCGATCTCGTTTTGCAACGCTGCTTTTTCTTGCTCTTTAGCTTTGATTTCCTTTTCGAGTTGTTCTGTTTCAGCTTTCAAGTTATTCAACTGTTGGATCTCTTCATCTTTCGCATACTTTGTGCAACCGGCAGAAAAAATAGCAAATAAAAATATCAACAAAATTGATGCAAACTTTTTCATCATTGAACTCTCCATATTTTTATTTTTGAATTCAACCTAAATATAATAAAAACTTGAATGTTTGTCAAGTAATTTGGGGTTACTTTTGATGCCCGAAGGTAAAGGCGAGGCTTCCCGAATTTTGAAATTTAACGGTTTAATCTTATTTTGAAATCGTTAAACAAATCTAACTTTAAGTATGTTTACTGGAATAGTTGAAGAGGTTGGAAAAATTGATAATATCATTCAGCGAGGAAAGGCAAGAATTTTCACTGTGAGATCAAAAAAGTTAATCAAAGAGATAAAAATCGGAGACAGCATTGCAATAAATGGAGTTTGCTTAACGGTTTTTGAAAGGCAAACCGATCGTTTTAAAGTTGAAGCCGTAGAAGAGACGATAAAGAAAACGAATCTTGGGGATTTAAAAACTGGGGATTTGGTAAATTTGGAACTTTCACTTAAACTTGAGGAACGGCTTGGTGGACATATCGTCCTTGGTCATGTTGATACAACTGGAACAATTAAAAGCATAAAGAAATTGAAAAATAGTTGGATTTTTGAAATAGAGTTTCCCGAAAAATTTGGGAGATATATCATATCGGAAGGTTCAATTGCTGTTGATGGGATAAGTTTAACGGTTGCGGAACTTGATGCAAACAGGTTTAAAGTTTCTATAATCCCATTTACATGGGAGAATACGAATCTTAAATTCAGGAAGGTCGGAGACAGGGTGAATCTTGAATTTGACTTCTTCGGCAAGTATGTTGAAAGATTTCTCAAGACAATGGAGGTAAAATTATGGCGAGAAGGATAAAATATTGGATAGAGGATAATGGGGAAAATTTTTTGAGTGATGAGGAGTGGAATGAGATGATGAGATTGCAGAAATGGTATAACTCAGAATTTATCTGGACTGCAGGGAAGATAAATTTCAAAAGATTTGCGGTTTTCCCAAATTGGGAAAATGTTGAGCTTATGATGTGGGCTGGAGAGAAGGAACCAGTTAAAAATATAATAGCAAAAAAATTTGAAACGCTTTTATCATCTGGGATGAGCGAGGTTGAGGCGCTTGAGAAACTTGAGAGAGAGGGTTTAATTGTGCTTAAACGAGGGGGGTATATTGATAATTCGATAGCAAGTGGTATAACACGAATCGGTGGGAATGAGTTTAACGCTTATCTTTTGTGTGAATTTCTCCTTAAGGCTTCGCTTATCGCAACCGGGGCTGAAATATGTGTTTATGATGAAGGGGAGTTTATAAAAAGTGGATTCATTAAAATAAAGGCAGGTGAAGTTTATGTTTATAAAACTGAAAGAACTTCCGATGAAAAATGGGGTGAGATGAGGAGACATAAAAAAGTTTTCTCAATAGTTAATCCAACTAAATATGCGAATTATCCGAGATTGAAAAATGTCATACCGAATTACAACTCACTTAACAAGAAGGATAAACTTGAAATACTGCATGATTGGAATTGGCTTGGCTACGGAAACCCCTATGATTTTGATGGGGATGATTTCACGGGTTTTGATTTAAACAAAAAGGCAAAAGCAATCATATTTTTAAAAGAAAATTATAGGTGGAAGCAATGAGAAAAATCCTGATCTTCTTGTTCATTTTTAATTTTGTTTACGCCCATGACTATTGGCTTCGTCCACAAAAGTTTGTTTTGTCAAAAGGCGATACATTGATTGTACATCTTTATGTTGGCGATAAACTTAAGGCTGAGGTTGAGCGAGAACTTCAGAGGGAAATGACCGAAAAATTTGAATTAGTGAAAAACGATGGTATTGTTGACTTATTGTCACAAGTCAAAGATAAATCAGTTCCGGTTCTGAAAAAGGAAGTTGATTTTGATGGTCTCGGCTTGATCGCTATGGAAAGAGGATGGGCTTATATTGAGTTGAAGCCTAAAGAATTTAATGAGTATTTAAAGCATGAAGGGATAACAGATATCAAGGTAAAGTTAGAAGGCGGAGTTCAAAAAGAGAGATACCGTAGGTATATAAAATCGCTTGTTTTGTCAGGGGATAAGATTGAAGGGGAGATTTATAAAAAGGTCATCGGGCAACGGCTTGAGATAGTGCTTTTGAAAAATCCATACCTTCTTAAAGTTGGGGATGAACTTGAAGTTCAAGTTTTATTTGAAGGTAAACCGCTTGCGAATAAGATTGTGACACTCTACGGTGCGGGTCAAAATGATGTTTTTGAGCAAAAGGCGAAAACAAACAAAAATGGAATAGCAAAGTTTAAAGTTAAAAATTCAGGATTTCAACTTGTTCGTCTTGTACATCTGCGGAGATGCGAGAATTGTGACAATGTAAACTGGGAGAGTTTTTGGGGATCGTTTAGCTTTGAGATCCCGCAGAGATAATTATTTAACTTTTATCTTTTTTGCTGGTTCTGTTTTTGGTTTTTCTTCGAGAAGTTTGTCAGCGATCGCAATCCCAGCGTCTATCACCGATCTTATCGTAAGTAAGATTTCTTTATTTACTTGAATGAAATGTTTCTTTGCTTCATCTAGCTCCGGTGGAAGAGATTTGAAAAGCGCTTGGAAATCCGGCAATGGAATGTAGTATTTCGGCATTTGTTTTTCTTTTTCTACTGGCATGGCTTAATCCTGTTTTGTTTTTTCAAATTCGATTGTTAAAACTCCGTCATTTAACTTCGCTTCTTTAATTTTTGATGTAACAAGTGTATAGGGTAAAAATATGTTTCTCCTAAAGCTCGGCAATTCAATTATCAACTCGTCATTTTTAATCCAAATGTTTACTTCTTTTTTTGTGAAAATTGGCATCTTTAACTTCAGAAAATATCTGCCATTTCTTTCTTCGATTTGCATTGGTTTTTCGTAATAATAAATTTTGGTCGGGTCTTCATCTTTAAAAAGGTTTTGTGCAAATTTTAAAAGTTTGTTTAAACCGGTGATCTCATCATCGTGCAAAAATGAGATCTTAATTGGAATTGGGTCGAACGCTTCTCTTACGGTGTCGATATGTTTTGCCTGTGTAAATTTCCATTTTTTAAAATATCTATCGCTAATTTCATCTGGAAAAACTTTGTTAACTATTACAAGGTCAACTGGAAACTCGAAAAGGTTAAGATAGGTGTATGCTCTTTGTGATTCTTTTATAACCATTTTTTCGGCGTTGACAACAAGGCGCACAGACGATATTTTAGGGTTCGTTAAAGTTTTCTTCGTGTATTCAATTTTTTTATAGAGTTCTTCTACTTGTGCGTAAACATCGTCGGATGGGAGTGGGAATTTGACAACTTTTTCAGCCACGGGTTTTATTGTCTTCACGAGTTTTCTTTCAAGTGGGAAAAATTTTTCCATATACCAACTTACTATATCAGGGAAACTTAACATTCTAATTGTGTTCGCTGTTGGGGCGCAATCGGCGATTATAACATCATAACTTTCCTTCTCGTAGTATTCGTTTATTTTAAGCAGGCTGAAAAGCTCTTCAAGTCCAGGGAATATAGCAAATTCTTCGGCTATGAATTTATCAAATCCTTGGTATGACAGAAACTTTACAATAAAGCCTTGAATCTTATCCCAATTAATCCGCAATTCTTCGGTCACATCAATTTCTTGAGCCCAGAGTCGGTCAGTTACTTTAACTGGGTTTTTGCCAATTTTTTTACCAATTGAATCACTTAAACTATGAGCGGGGTCGGTGCTGAGCACAATGGTTTTATAGCCAAGCTCGGCGCATAATACTCCTGTTGCAGCTGATACAGTAGTTTTGCCAACGCCACCTTTTCCCGTGTAGATTATGATACGCATTGAGGATGCGATTTTTAATTTCTCAGTTTAAAATTAATTCCTGAGCTAGTTAAAATCAAGTTAGTGTGAAAAATTGATTTTTTGAATTTAAAAGGTTAAATTTTGACTTAGAAATTTTGAAAGTTAGAGGATTTTACCGTTTGAATTTTTTCAAAAAAAGCAAAAGCATCGATAAAGTGGGCGACGCCGTTTCCTCATCGAAAACAGAGGTTAAAGGCTATCGCGACAGAAAGATTCAAGAGGAGTTAAAATCAAGAGGTGAGATTCCCAAGCACATTGCAATAATAATGGATGGAAATGGACGATGGGCTAAAAAAAGAGGATTACCAAGGGTTGCTGGACACAGAGAAGGGATTAAATCAGTTAGAGATGTTGTTGAAGCATGTGCACAACTCGGGGTAAAATACTTAACTTTGTTTGCTTTTTCAACTGAGAACTGGAAAAGACCTAAATATGAAGTTGATACTTTGATGAAGCTTCTTATTAAAGTTTTGCGAACAGAGGTGGATAAACTTCAGAAAAACGATATAAAGCTTATGGCAATTGGTGATATTGAGAGTTTACCTGTTGAGGTTCAAAGAGAACTCAAAGAGGCAATTGAGAAGACGAGGAATAATAAGCGAATGGTTTTAAATCTCGCCATAAGTTACAGTGGCAGATGGGAAATTATTGAAGCGGTTAAGAGTATAGCGAGGGATGTCAAAAATGGTAAGGTTAAGGTTGATGAGATCGATGATAAACTTTTTTCAAATTATTTGAAGACCGCAGGGATGCCCGAACCAGATTTGCTTATACGAACGAGTGGTGAGTACAGAATAAGCAACTTCTTGCTGTGGCAGATTGCTTATACCGAACTTTATATTTGTGATTGCCTTTGGCCTGATTTCAGAAGGAAGCATCTATATGAGGCGATAAAAGATTATCAAAGGAGAGAAAGAAGATTTGGGATGACGAGCGAGCAAATAAAAAAGAAAAGTTTTAATGGTAATGCGTAGATTTTTAAGTTACATTTTTTTAATTCTATTTTTGGTTTCGAATTTGTTTGCTCAGCAACAAGAGGTTTATAAAATTCTTGGAATTTCGGTTGAAGGTAATACAGTTGTTCAGCCTTCCGCTATAATTGCCAACTCAGGATTAAAAGTTGGCGATGAAATTAGTTTTACGAGGGTTGGAAATATCTTAATATCTGGTGATAAGATCAGAAATGCCATCAAGCAACTCTGGGCTTTAAGGGTTTTTAAAAAGGTCAGCATTGAAATTGAAAATCAAGTTGGTGACGGGGTTTATCTTCTGATTCGAGTTGAGGAATATCCACGCCTTGATGATGTAATAGTTGAAGGGGCTAAGGCAATTTCTGTAAAGGATATTAAAAATAAAATTAACCTTGTTCGTGGGCAAGTAATTGCTGAAAATAGATTAACTTCAATTGCAAACGACATAAGGAAAGCATATGAAGAAAAGGGATATTTTTTGGTTGATGTGAAATTTGACATTATTCCAACAAAAGAAGGGAGGGCAAATTTAAAGGTTAGCATAAATGAGGGGAAGAAAATCTCAATCAAAAAAATTATCTTTGAGGGGAATGTAAAAGTTAAAGATGGCGATTTAAAAGGTGAAATGAAAGATACGAAAGAGAAAAAATGGTGGATGTTCTGGCGGACTGCGAAGTTTGATAGAAAAAAATATGAGGAGGATAAGAAAAAAATAATTGAATATTACCGCAAGAAAGGTTTCAAAGATGCAACCATACTTGATGATTCTGTGTATGTGGATGAGAAGAGAGAAAATCTTTTTATCAAGATAAAGTTGTTTGAAGGACCACAGTATAAAATTCGAAATATCACGTGGGAAGGCAATACGATTTTTGATGATAAAATTTTAAGCGACCGACTTGGTTTTAAAAGTGGTGAAGTTTACAATCGTGAGAAGTTTGAGAGGAATTTGTATGGTAATGAACAACAAACAGATGTTGCTTCGCTTTATCTTGATAATGGATATTTGACAATGAGCATGCAACCTGAGGAAGTTAGAGTGGCTGAGGATACTTTGGATATTGTGATTCATGTTTTTGAAGGTAAACAGTTTAGAATAAGAAGAGTTGACATCAAAGGGAATACTAAAACGAAAGATAAGGTAATAAGGCGTGAACTTTACACTGTCCCAGGGAAATATTTCAGCAGGAGCGATATCGTAAGAAGTATAAGAAATCTTGCCGTTTTGAACTATTTTAATCCTGAAAAGCTCAAACCTGATTACAGGATGGTAAGTGATTCAACTGTGGATTTAACTTATGAAGTTGAGGAGAAATCAAGCGATACTTTTAACGCTTCAGTAGGATACAGCAGTTTTGGGTTGATTGGAAGCATTGGTGTGACATTTAACAACTTTTCAATCACCGAGCCGTGGCGTGGTGGGGATGGACAAATGCTTAATTTTGAGTGGGTTTTTGGAAGGTATGATTACAGGACTTTTAGTTTAGGTTTTAGAGAACCGTGGTTTAGAGATACTCCAACATCGGTTGGTTTTAACATTGTTGATACTAGATATGCTTTTGGATATGAGTTAAGGCAAACGGGTGGTTCTTTTAGTTTAGGTAAGCGGTTGAGATGGCCGGATGATTATTTCAGGATTGATTATATTTTTGGGTTTCAAATTTATGATGTTTCGGGAACAAGTGGGTATTACAGCGAAGGGAAGTGGACTCAATTTAGCTTGACACAGATTATATCAAGAAATAGCGTGGACAATCCGATTTTCCCAAGTATTGGTTCAAATGTTTCACTTTCGACTGAGATATCTGGTGGACCTATTTTCCCTGGGACTACGGATTACTTTAAGATTTATTTAAACTCTGAATGGTTCGCTAGGATTTTTAATTGGGAGAAGTTGGTTTGGTATAATTCATTTGATTGGGGTTATGTTGATGGTTTTCGTCGTGATTCGTTTATTCCACCGATTGAGTTGTTTTCGATGGGTGGCACAGGGCTTGGTTATATTGCGGTAACCCCACTCCGTGGTTATGAAGATATGTCGATCGCAGTTACATCGAACCGTGTCCCGCAAGGAAGAGTTTTAATGAAATATACCACTGAGCTTCGTTTTGGTTTAACTATGAATCCAATGCCGATATATTTACTGATATTTGCTGAGGCTGGTAATGCGTGGGCAAAGACGAGGCAGGTTGATTTGTTTAGTTTAAAACGTTCTGCTGGTTTTGGCGTGCGCCTTTATATGCAACCAATCGGTTTAATTGGATTTGATTACGGATATGGGTTTGATGATGTTGAACCCAAAGATGGGAAACCCGATGGATGGCGTTTTCATTTTCAGTTTGGCAGAGGTTTCTAAACTTAAAACAAAAAATGGAGAATCCTGATGAAGAAAAATATTCTTTTACTTTTATTCACATTACTTTTTGTCACATCGCTTTATTCACAACAAGCAGCGATAAGAATTGGTTATGTTGATTCGCAAGTAATTTTGCAGCAATTGCCGGAAGCTCAAAAAATTCAAAAAGAACTTGATAACCTTTTGCAGAAGTATCAAAGTGAATATGATCAAATGGTTAAGACATATCAAAGTAAAATTGAAGAATATCAAAAGAAAGAGGCGATGCTAAATCCCCAGGCTAAGGAACAAATGCAAAGAGAAATCGCCGAGCTTGAGCAGAAAATTTTCGAGTACAGAAATCAAAAACTTGGTCCACAGGGTGAATTTGAACAAGAGAGGGAGAAAAGATTGAAGCCATTAAGAGACAAAATTATTGATGCAATTCAAGATGTTGCTCAAGAAGAAAAATTAAACTTCGTTTTTGACAAAGCTGGGGATGTAATTTTACTTTATGCAGATAAACAGTTCGACATTACATTTAAAGTTCTTGATAAATTAACAAGGGGAGCAAAATCTAAATGAAATTACTTCCGAAGGTTTTGATCTTATCTTTAGTTTGTGTTGGGTTTTTGTTTCCCCAGTTAAAGATCGGCTATGTTGATTCCGAGACGATAATGAGGCAACTTCCCGAGGCGCAGGAAGCACAACGAAGGGTTGATGAACTAATTAAGCAGTGGCAAGGAGAACTTCAAAAGATGAGAGATGAGTGGAAAACAAAATATGATGAATATGAAAAGAGAAAGCTTATTCTGACTGATGAAGCAAGAGCACAGATGGAAAAGGAATTGACAGAACTTGATAGAAAGATTGCTGATTTCCAAATGCAAAAGTTCGGTCCGGATGGAGAACTTTATCGTAAGCAAGCTGAAATTGTTAAACCAATTCAGGATAAAATTTTTAACGCGATAAAAGAGGTAGCACTTGAAGAAGGGTATGATTTCGTGTTTGATAAAAGTGGGGAGATCTTATTGCTTTATGCGAATGAAAAATATGATTTAACTCAGAAGGTATTAAACAAACTTTTACAAGTAAAGTGATTTAGCTTTATGAAGTTATCAGAGATTGCAAAAATTCTTGGAGGTGAGTTAGTTGGAGATGGTGATGTGGAGGTGGAGAAAGTTTCGGAGATACAGAATGCATCCAAAGGTGATATAACATTTATCGCGAATCCAAAATATGAAAAGTTTTTTGAAACTACGGAAGCTTCGGCTGTAATAGTTGGGAAAAACTTCAGTAGGAGAAGAGAAGATGTTTCATTGATTATGGTTGATGAGCCTTATTATGCTTTTGTTAAAGTTTTAAAGTTGTTAAATCCACCGGTTGAACTTTTACCCAAGGGTATTCATCCGACAGCAGTTATCGCAGGAAGCGCCGTTCTCGGCAGGGATGTTCGCATTGGTGCAAATGTCGTTGTCGGAGAAAGAGCAAAAATAGGTGATAACACTGTGATAATGCCTGGAGTTGTAATTGGCGACGATGTTGAGATAGGGAATGATGTTCTGATTTATCCAAATGTGACGATTTATCATAGATGTAAAATTGGGAATAGAGTTATAATTCACTCTGGAACTGTGGTGGGTAGCGATGGATTTGGTTTTGTCCCGAGGCCAGATGGAACATATGAGAAAATTCCTCAAGTTGGAATAGTTGTAATTGAAGACGATGTTGAAATTGGGTCAAATTGTTCGATTGACAGAGCGACCCTTGGTGAAACTGTGATAAAGCGTGGCGCAAAGCTTGATAACTTAATTCAAATAGCTCATAATGTTGTAATTGGTGAAAACACAGTTATAGCAGCTCAAACGGGGATTGCTGGGAGCACTAAGATTGGGAAAAATTGTGTGCTTGCTGGTCAAGTTGGGATAGTTGGTCATATTGAGATTGCCGATAGAACGACGATAGCAGCGCAATCCGGGGTATCAAAGTCAATCACAGAGCCAGGAAAAGTTTATTTCGGTTATCCGGCGCGGGAACATTCGGTTGCTTTGAGAATAGAGGGAGCGATAAGACAGCTTCCAGAGTTGATAAAAGAGTTTCGCGAACTTAAAGAAAAATTTGAAAAGATCATTTCAAAAGGTTAATTTTTTAAACTTAATTTAGGAATTTGTGTTAAACAAAAAACTTAGGTTGGGAGGTTAAAGTTATGTTAGTGCAACAGCAGACGATAAAAAAGCCAGTATCTTTATCAGGCGTTGGTTTACACACCGGAAAGTATTGTACAATAACCTTTAAGCCAGCTCCGCCAAATTACGGCATAAGATTTAAAAGGATAGATCTTGGTGGGGCTCCTGAAATCCCAGCGCTTATTGAATATGTTGTTGATGTAAGCCGTGGGACGACGCTTGGGATTGGAGATGTTAAGGTTTATACGGTTGAGCATGTTCTTGCGGCAATCGCCGGGCTTCAAATTGATAATATTTTAATTGAACTTGATTCGGTTGAGCCACCAGTTGGCGATGGAAGTGCCAAGCCATTTGTTGATGCCCTTTTAGAAGCTGGGATTGAAAAGCAAGATGAGCCAAAGGATTATTTAATAATAGATCAAGCGATTTTATACTCAGATGAAAGCAAAGGGGTTGATATTGCGGCTTTACCGCTTGATGATTTTAGGATAACTATAATGATAGATTATAAAAATCCAGCACTTGGCAGTCAGCATACAGGTTTGTTTTCGCTTGAGAAGGAATTTGTAACTGAGTTTGCTCCTGCTAGAACATTTTGCTTTTTGCATGAGGTAGAAATGCTCTATGATCAAGGTCTAATACGGGGTGGAAATCTTGACAATGCGATTGTGATTGTGGACAGGGATCTTTCACAGGAAGAGATTGAAAGGCTTAGCAAGAAATTTGGCTTAAACGAAGTTGTATTTCTTGGAAGCAACGGAATTTTAAATAATAAAACTTTAAGGTTTAAAAACGAGCCAGCCAGACATAAGTTGCTTGATCTTTTAGGTGACCTTGCACTCGTTGGGGCTCCGATGAGGGCACAAATTCTTGCTGCAAGGCCTGGGCATGCAAGCAATATTGAGTTTGTGAAAAAGATAAGGAAACTTTATCTGCAGAAGAAGCTTGTCAAGAGGTATCAATTTGAGAAGAAGGAAGGTGTTGTCTTTGATATAAATGCAATTCAAAGAATTTTGCCACATCGTTATCCTTTCCTTTTCGTCGATAAGATAGTTGACTTCACGATGGGAGAGAAAATAGTGGGAGTTAAGAATGTGACTGGAAATGAATTTTTCTTCCAAGGCCATTTCCCGGGACATCCAATAATGCCGGGTGTTTTGATAATTGAGGGAATGGCTCAAACTGGAGGAATTTTGCTTTTGAATGGTGAGGAAAACATGGATGATAAATATGTTTATTTTATGGCTATAAAAGATGCAAAGTTTAGAAAACCTGTTTTTCCTGGGGATACTCTCGTTTTTGAAGTTGAGATGGTTGATAAGAGAAGTAAATATTGCACTATGCGAGGCAAGGCTTATGTGGACGGTAAGCTTGTAGCTGAAGCTGAGATGATGGCAGCTATCGTTACAAAAACCGAGTTAACATCTATTCAACAAACTTCCAAAGTGGAATCATGAGCACCTACATTGACCCTAGAGCTGTAGTCAGCCCGAATGCTCAAATCGGGGATAATGTTCGAATTGGACCTTTTACCGTAGTTGAAGATAATGTTGTGATCGGAGATGGAACGGTTATCGGTCCAAATGTTTTCATTGGATATGGGACAAGGATAGGGAAGAATTGTAAAATTTTCCACGGGGCTTCGATTGGTTCTATTCCGCAAGATTTAAAATTTAAAGGTGAAGAGACAACACTTGAAATAGGAGACAACACGATAATTCGTGAATTTTGCACACTTAACAGAGGCACAGCCCACTCGGGGAAAACTGTAATTGGTAGTAACTGTTTGTTAATGGCTTATGTGCATATCGCACACGATTGTGTGGTAGGTAATAATGTTATAATGGCAAATGCTGTTAATTTAGGTGGTCATGTAGTAGTTGAGGATTATGTTGTAATTGGCGGACTTGTTCCCGTTCACCAATTTGTTAGGATTGGTCAACATTCAATTGTTGGTGGGGGATGGCGCGTGCCGAAGGATGTTCCCCCTTATATAATGGCTGCACGAGAGCCGTTAAGGTTTGAGGGACTTAACATAGTTGGTTTAAGGCGGAGAAACTTTAAAAAGGAAACGATCGAAAAGATAGAAGATGCGTATAGGATAATTTATCAATCAAATCTTAATGTCTCGCAAGCCTTAAAAAAATTGAAAGAAGAATTTGAACTTATTCCTGAAGTTCAAAATATAATTAACTTCATCGAATCAAGTCAGCGAGGAATAATTAGAGGACCTTATGATCAGTAGAAAATGGCTATTTTTGAATACGGGTTTTCGTGATGGTGAATTTAATATGAATTTTGATAGAGGGCTAGCCCATCTTTTTGGCAAAGGTAAAATAAGGCCTGTGTTAAGAGTTTACGGATGGAAACCTTACGCAATCTCGATCGGATATAATCAAGATGAATCCGTTTTTGACATTGAGAAGATAAAAAAGGCAGGGTTTGATTTCGTTAGAAGACCCACTGGTGGCAGAGCTATACTTCATTCGGAGGAGTTAACATATTCAATAGTGGTGGATGGGGCTGGGAAAACAGTTCTTGAGGTTTATAATCTGTTAAGTCGGGGAATAGCAAAGGGATTGAGTTTACTTGGTGCGAAATTTGAACTTGAGGAGTCACAACCTAACTTTTCAAAAATTTACAAGCAATTTAGCTCCATTCCTTGCTTTGCAACTTCAGCCAAGTATGAGATACATTTTGCTGGTAGAAAAGTCGTTGGCAGTGCACAGAGAAGATATGGTGATGTTGTCCTTCAGCATGGTTCAATTTTGATCGGTGAATTTCATAAAAAGTTACCTGAATTCTTAAAGGTTGAGTCGCAAGATTTAATTGAGAAAATGAAATTGGAAATTGAAAGAAAAACGATTTGTTTAAATGAAATTTTAGGCCGTAATGTAAGTTTTGAAGAGGTGGCGGAGTCTTTGAAGAGAGGATTTGAGGTTGAATTTGGTATAAGTTTTGAAGAGATAAGCGAAACAAAGTTATTGGAAATGATTTTATGAGCCTGAATAAGGTGACGACAAAAACTTTGCTTGAAATGAAGAAGCGTGGTGAGAAAATCGCTATGTTGACAGCTTATGATTTTTTAATCGCTAAGCTACTTGATGAATCAGGGATCGATGTCATTTTGGTTGGCGACTCTCTTGGGAATGTTTTTCAGGGACATGAGACGACTTTGCCAGTTACCCTTGAAGATATGATATATCACACTAAAGCGGTGTGCAGAGGTGTTAAAAGAGCGATGGTAGTAGTTGATATGCCATTCCTTTCTTATCAAATAAATGTTGAGGAGGCAGTTAAGAATTGCGGAAGGGTTTTAAAGGAGACATGCGCAAGTGGGGTTAAGCTTGAGGGTGGAAGTGAGATTTCGGAGGTTGTCTACAAGTTGACAAGTGTTGGCATCCCTGTTATGGGTCATCTTGGTTTAACTCCCCAAAGCATTCATAAGTTTGGTGGTTATGATGTGCGTGGGGTTGAGGAAAGTGAAGCTGATAAAATTTTAAACGATGCGAAAACACTTGAATCGGCTGGTGTTTTTTCAATAGTCCTTGAAAAGATACCCTCAGAACTTGCGCGGAAAATCACTTCATCGGTTTCGGTTCCGACAATTGGGATAGGTGCAGGTCCATATTGCGATGGTCAAGTTCTTGTGGTTTACGATATGCTTGGATTGTTCGAAGAATTTAAGCCAAAATTTGTCAGAAGATACGCTGAACTTTCAAAAGTTATAAGAGATGCGTTTAAAAATTATATTTCCGATGTGAAAACTGGCAAATTTCCCAGCGAAAGTGAATCTTATTGATATTGGAACTTGCAATAGTTAAAATTTTGTTTTAAATTACAGCGAGTTGAAAACTTTAAATTTCTGCTATGGTTAGGAAGCTTTTACACATATTGATTTTGATTGTGTTCTTGATGGGAACCGTTCAATTTTCGAATGTCGTATCGATGTGCCAAATGAAAATGGGAAGTAAGTCATTTTATTCTTGTTTATGCGAAGTTAGGGAAGATGATTCTGCCTTGATATTGCAAGAAAAGATGCTATGCTGTTCTGCGAAGAAATTCGAGAAAGGGAATGTTCAAGATTTTGTGAGTTTTAAAAACGATGCCTTAAAGCTAATTTCAGTTCAGGTGAACTTAAAGTCTGAGATAATTCCTATTTCAAGCCTTATTGTCTTGCCGGTTCTTTATTTTCACCCCATTTCACCACCGAAACTTGACCTGCCGATATTAAATTCTTCCCTTTTGATTTAATTACTCCATTTGGCTATTTTTAAACCGATGGGTTCTTATAGAATAAGTTTTGCTCTAAAGGTGAGCCGTATTTTGTCTTTTTGTATTGGCTTTAAATAATTTCGTGATAAAAATTTCGAAAAGTAAAAATTTTGGAACTATGAAAACTTTAATTTTGCTGTGTTTATCTATCAGCATTGCCATTTCTCAAACACTTGATGATTATATTAAGATTGCTCTTGAGAACAATCAAGAATTAAGGGCGTATAAGCTTCAAGTTGAAGCTGCGGACAGAAAAATTAAGCAGGTGAGTACCCCGTCTGATCCAATGTTAATGCTTGGGATAATAAATTTGCCTACAAACTTTAGCTTTACGGCAGATATGATGACGATGAAAGAAATCGGGATCTCACAAATGCTGATGTATCCTGAAAAATACTCTCTGATGGGGAAGATGGCTGAAAAAGATTATGAGATAGCGAAGGAAATTTATGAATCAAAACGACTTGAGCTTATTGCAAGTGTTAAGATGCTTTATTTTGAAATTTACTATATGACAAGGGCGATCGAGATAACGAGAAGAAGTATTGACCTTTTGAGAGATTTTGTCAAAATAGCGTCGACGAGATTTGCAACTGGCCAAGGAATTCAGCAGGATGTTTTGAAAGCACAAGTTGAATTGTCAAAAATGATAGATGAACTAGTGAAAATGGAGACGGAAAGGAAAGATATGATAGCGCGATTCAATGCCTTGCTTTATAGGAAACCGATGGATTCAGTTTATGTCCCCGATGAAATGCGCTTTGTTGAATTTACGAAGGGCTTCGATGAAATCGAGAAACTTGCTTTTGAAAATAATCCTATGTTAATTGCTATGGGTAAAATGGTTGAAAAGGATAGAGTTATGAACCGGCTGGCAAGAAAGGAATTGATACCTGATTTTGAAGTTAAATTTTCATACGGGGTACGTTCGGCTATTGATCCGTCTGGGATGAAAGCGCTTGATATGTTAAGCCTTTCGGTTGGAATGAATCTTCCGGTATTCTTCTGGCGGAAGCAAAATTTGAAAATCCAAGAAACGGAAATTTCTATATCGCAATCTGAAGCAAAATATCTGGCGATGAAAAATGAGATTTCAAAAATGATTCAGGAAACACTTAACAAAATTGAAAAGAATGTTAGATTAATCGACCTTTATAAAAATGGTTTAATACCCCAAGCGACACAAAATTTAAATATTGGACTTGTTGGGTATCAAGTGGGGAAAATTGACTTTATGACCCTTGTCGACAACTTCATGTCTCTTTACAATTATCAAATCCAGTATGAAAAAATATTTTCGGATTATCATTCAAAACTTGCAGAACTTGAGATGATAACAGGAACGAGACTATTTTAAAAAATTTAAAAAATAAAAAATCGAAAAAGATGAACAAAAAGTATATTTTAATAGTCATTGCCGTTGCGATTATCTCCGTCTTTGTTGGGTATTCTCTTTCAAGATTGTTTAATTCTTCTCATGTGGAAAACCCTAAAAGTGAGATAAAGTCGGAGCGAAAAATTCTTTACTATAAAGATCCAATGCATCCGTGGATTACAAGCGATAAGCCTGGGAAAGCTCCTGATTGTGGAATGGATCTTGTCCCCGTTTATGAAGGAGAAGAGGAGTCCGAACCCGGAATTATCCGAATTGACCCGGCAATAGTTCAAAACATAGGAGTTAAAATTGAACCTGTAAAAAGAATGAGATTGACAAAAACAATAAGAACAGTTGGAAGGGTTGACTACAATGAAACAAAAATTACAGTTCTTACAACAAAGATTTCCGGATGGATAGAAAAACTTTATGTTGATTATACGGGTAAGTTTGTTCGCAAGGGTGAACCATTATTTGAAGTCTATAGTCCTGAACTTGTCACTGCACAGGAGGAGTATCTTAGGGCAATAAGTTACAGGGAAAGTGTTTCAGGTAGTAAAGATTCGTATATAATTGAGGGTGCAAATCTGCTTGTTGAAAGCGCTCGCAAACGACTTCTCTATTGGGATATAAGCGAGGAGCAAATAAAAGAGCTTGAAAACACGAAACAGGTCCGAAAAACATTAGTCTTTTATTCCCCTGTTGATGGTGTTGTCGTTGAGAAAAATGTTTTCCTTGGGACAAAGGTTGCGCAGGGTATGACTCTGATGAGAATTGCAGATTTGTCAACCGTGTGGATTTACGCTGATGTATATGAATATGAATTGCCTTGGGTGAAGGTTGGAGAAGAAGCTGAAGTTGAACTGTCCTATATTCCTGGGAAAGTTCTAAAGGGGAAAGTTGTCTATGTTTATCCTTTCCTTCAACCTGAGACGAGGACAGTAAAGGTGCGACTTGAATTTGAAAATCCTGGGTATTTGCTTAAGCCCGATATGTATGTAAATGTCAATATAAAGTCGAAAGTTGCTATTGATGCTTTAGTCGTGCCTGAACAATCTGTGATAAGGACGGGCAAAAGAGATATAGTTGTTGCAGCGCTTGGCGGTGGAAGATTTAAATCTATTGATGTTAAGCTTGGCGTTCTTGCTGACGGTTATTATCAAGTGCTTGAAGGTTTGCATGAAAATCAAAACATAGTTACATCGTCGCATTTTCTCATAGATTCAGAGAGCAATCTCAAAGCTGCACTTGCCGGATTGACTCATCAACATGGGAGCATGCTCCCAGAGGAGAAAGAAAAGGAAAAAGCGAAGGAGATGGTAGATTCAGGCAAACATAAACATGAGGAAGCAAAATCTGAAGTAGCGGGTGAGAAAAGTAAAAAACCTGAAAAGATGAAAGAACATAAGCATGAGGAAAGGAAAGAATTAAAGCGCGAATCCCATGAAGAGCATAAAGAGGAGAAAAAATCCGAAGCAGTGAGTAAAGTTATTGATCCTGTCTGCGGGATGGAGATAGAGCCTGACGAGGAGCTTTCGTATGTTTACAATGGGAAAAAGTATTACTTCTGCATGAAATCCGATATGGAAAAGTTTAAAAAGGATCCAGAAAAATATTTAAAACGAAAATAAGGTTTTAACCTATGCTTCAGAGAATAATTGAGTGGTCGGTGAACAATAAATTTCTTGTTATACTTGTTGTCATATTTGCGATCATTGCAGGAATTTACTCGATTCAAACGATTCCAATTGATGCTATCCCTGATTTAAGTGATGTTCAAGTTATAATTTATACCCAATATCCAGGTCAATCACCTGAAATTGTTGAACAGCAGATCACCTATCCGCTTACAACGGCGATGGTGTCAGTTCCAAAGTCAAAAGTTGTGCGCGGTTATTCGTTCTTTGGGTTTTCTCTTGTTTATGTCATTTTTGAGGATGGCACAGATCTTTACTGGGCGAGAAGTCGTGTGCTTGAATATTTAAATTATGCGATGAATAAGCTCCCAAAGGGTGTGGTTCCAGCTCTTGGTCCGGATGCAACCGGCGTGGGTTGGGTTTATATGTACGCGCTCGTGTCGGATAAAAGAGATTTGAGTGAGTTGCGCTCAATTCAGGATTGGTACCTTAGATATGCTCTTACAAGTGTTGAAGGCGTATCTGAAGTTGCAAGCATCGGTGGATATGTGAGAAACTACAGAATAACAATTGATCCTAATAAGCTTCTCGCATATAATATTCCGTTAAGCCAAGTTGAAATGGCGATTAAACGAAGCAATAATGATGTCGGTGGTGAAGTCATAGAGATGGGTGAGATGGAGTATATGATTCGAGGGTTGGGTTATATAAAGACAATCGAAGACATAAAACGAATTCCCGTTGGCGTGAGCAGAGCTTCTCAGGGAGCATCCAGAGCAATGGTTCAAATGCCTACGAGTGAATCCACTGGAATGAGTATGGGAAGTTCAAATATGGGCTCGGAACTTACACCTTCAACTGGAGAATCCACGCAAAATAGAATTTTCGGTGGAGGAACGCCGATTTACCTTGGGGATATAGCCACGATTTCAATTGAACCGATGATGAGAAGAGGGTTAGCGGAGCTTAACGGTGAAGGTGAGGTTGTTGGTGGTATCATTGTGATGAGGCATGGTGAAAACGCTTTGAAAGTTATTGATGGAGTTAAAAAGAAACTTGAGGAGTTAAAGGCAGGTCTTCCGGAAGATGTTAAGATTATAACTGTATATGATAGGTCTGAGCTGATAAAAAGATCGATTGCAACATTAAGGGAAAAGTTAATTGAGGAGTCAATTATTGTTGCCCTTGTTTGTTTGCTGTTCTTGTTTCATTTTACAAGTGGATTGGTGGCAATATTTACGCTTCCGACTGCAATTTTAATTTCTTTTATAATAATGAAGATCCAGGGGATAAATGCCAACATAATGTCTTTGGGTGGAATTGCTGTCGCAATTGGGGCAATGGTTGATGCTGCAATCATAATGATTGAGAATGCGCATAAACATCTTGAGCATGACTCTGGTAAGAAAGACCATTGGAAGATAATTCTTGATGCTTCAAAGGAAGTAGGTCCTTCGCTTTTTTATTCTCTTCTTGTCATTACAGTTTCATTTCTTCCAGTGTTTGCATTGGAAGCTCAAGAGGGAAGATTATTTAAACCGCTTGCATATACGAAAACATATTCAATGGCAGCAGCTGCCCTTCTTTCAATTACAATTGTCCCAATTTTAATGGGATATTTTATCAGGGGAAAAATCCCGCCTGAGGAGAAAAACCCTGTCAATAGATTTTTAATGAAAATTTATCATCCCGTTTTACATTTTGTCTTAAGGTTCAAATGGCTTGTTATAGTTGCAACTGTTATAATTTTGATTTTAACCTATATCCCATTTTCAAAAATTGGTTCAGAGTTCATGCCACCTTTGTGGGAAGGGGACCTTCTTTATATGCCGACAACTTTGCCTGGAATTTCAATTACCAAAGCAAGAGAAATTTTACAACAGACGGATAAAATTATAAAACAATTTCCGGAGGTTCATCATGTTTTTGGTAAAATTGGAAGAGCTGAAACTGCAACCGACCCGGCTGGGCTTGACATGGTTGAAACGACAATAATGTTAAAGCCTGAAAAAGAGTGGCGCCCGGGGATGACACCTGAAAAGCTTATAAAAGAAATGGATAAGGCACTTCAAATCCCCGGTTTGTCAAACGCTTGGACTATGCCTATAAAGACAAGGGTTGACATGCTTTCAACAGGGATAAGAACCCCGGTTGGGATAAAAGTTGCCGGTCCTGATTTGAAAACACTTGAAGAGATTGGAAAACAAATTGAGGCAGTGATAAGAAAAGTTCCAGGCACCGTTTCAGCCTATTCTGAGAGAATTCTTGGCGGAAATTATGTTGACTTTAAAATTAAAAGGGAAGAAGCGGCAAGGTACGGTTTAACAGTTGGGGATGTTCAGGATGTTATAATGACAGCGATTGGCGGAATGGAAGTCACGACGACAGTCGAAGGCCTTGAGCGATATCCTGTAAGCATTCGCTATCCGAGGGAGTTAAGAGATAATATAGAAAATTTGAAACGTGTTCTTGTCCCAACTCCAACAGGTGCACAAGTTCCACTTGGGCAACTTGCGGATATTGAAATTAAAAAAGGACCGATGGTTATAAGAAGTGAGGATACAAGGCCAAATGTATGGATTTATGTTGACTTCAGAGATTATGATGTTGGGACTTATGTGAGGATGGCTCAGCAAGCTGTGAAAGAAAATATCAAACTTCCACCTGGATATACGATAACTTGGAGCGGTCAATTTGAATATATGGAAAGGGCTAAACAGAAACTTTATTACATAATCCCAGCAACTTTGCTCATAATTTTCGTGATAATTTATTTGAATACAAGGTCAGTTACAAAAGTAATCATTGTTTTCCTTGCTGTTCCATTTTCACTTGTTGGCGCGATATGGCTTTTGTATATCCTTGGTTATAACATGAGCGTTGCTGTTTGGGTTGGAATAATTGCTTTAGCTGGACTTGATGCTGAAACAGGGGTTGTAATGCTTCTTTACCTTGATCTTGCTTACGAGGAATGGAAGAAGAAAGGTTTACTGAGAACGATTGGTGATTTAAAAGAAGCTATCTATCATGGTGCAGTGAAAAGGGTGAGACCGAAGGCGATGACCGTCTCCGCAATAATCGCAGGACTCTTGCCAATAATGTGGAGTCATGGAACAGGAGCAGATGTGATGAAAAGGATAGCTGCACCGATGGTTGGTGGGGTTGTTACAAGTTTTATACTCGAACTTATCGTTTATCCGGCAATTTACCTTATTTGGAGAAGCTGGAGCTTAAGAAAAGAAATTAAAACAGAAGAAACTCAAGAAAAATGAAAAATCAAAAAATTTTATTCCTGTTATCTTTTATCCTTCTTTTTACCCCGATGCGATCTCAGCACCTTCACGGTTCTGAAATGCAAAGCGCCCAACGGATTAAGGAAATCATATTTGGGAATTATCTCGCTAAAATTTATCTGCCAAAAATTGAACTTAATCGGGAATTTGAGCTGAAGGTTGAAATCGAAGACAAGGAAATGCATAACCTGCCTGAGGGCGTGAGAATATTTCTAAATGTAAACTATCTGGATGCAACACCTGAAGACAGCGTAGAGATTTCTAGAACAAAAGAGCTGGAAATGGTAAAGCCAGGGAAATATTTCTTAAAAGAGAAGTTATCTCGACCAGGAAGTTATGATTTAGTTGTAAAATTTGTGGATGAACAAACCGGTGTGGAAAAGGAGGTAATTTTTGAAGTTGAGCTCTTAAAACCTAAAAACTTTTGGAGCTCAATGATGGATATGCATGGAACTATGATGTATGGAGCGATTGGCATTGCGGTTATGATAATTATGATGGCAATTAAATTTATTTTTTAAAGTAAAAATCAAAACAAAAAAGGAATAGTGGTATGAAAAGTAAAATTTTTCTCTCAGTTTTTGTAAGTATGCTTCTTGCGTTAAATTCAGTCTTTGCACAACAACAGAAAAAAGCAGAGGAAATCTTCAAGGATCCTAAAACTACGGATGAAATTTTAAGCTACATTGTGAGCAACCATGGACTTATGATGAAACTTTTAGACAAAGCCATGGCTGATGAACATGCAAGGGATATGATAGCGGAGCATGTTATGTCTTATGCCGAGAAAGATACCGCAATGGGTGAAAGTATGTGCAAGATGATGATGGGTAGTAAGAAAATGATGGAGATGATGAAAAAGATGGAGCAAGAAAAGGAGGGGATGATGGAGAAGAAAGAAGAGATGAAAAAAGAAGAACACAAGCATAAGGAGCATATGCATTAAACTTCTACCTCGCGCCCCTGGGATTAACTTCTGGGGCGCGGGGTTTTAAAAAAATTTTTAAAGAAAAGATAAATTAGGGAATTATATGACGCGCATTTTTTCGGTGTTTATTCTAATGCTTATAATCTCCATTGCTGCTTTTGCTCATGGAAAAGAAAGGCATGATAAAAAAGATACATTAAAAACAAATGTTGATACTTTAAAGACAATTCAGAATGTTCAACCGTATAAAATTAAATTATCTGAAAATCTACTTGAGCATGTTCATAACAAGATAGTTCACTTTCCAGTTGCTTTTGTTGTTGCAGGGTTCATACTTACCATCCTAGGATTTAAGTGGGACAAGTTTTCAAGCTCAGTTAATCTCTTGATTTTCTTTGCTGGAGTATTTGCAATCGCAGCGTATTTAACTGGAGTTTTACAAGAGTCTGCGTTTGAAGATACATCAAAGGAGTGGGTAGTTGAAACACATGAGACGCTTGGAATAGTGACGGCAATTTCGATATGGGTATGGTTTTTATTCTTAAGTGTCAAGAGATTAAAAAGATTCTCTTGGCTTATAGGTCTTATCACTTTTGTTTTAGTTTTGGTCACTGGTTTTTACGGTGGTGTTCTTGCACATGGTTAATTTTTGGTTCAAGGAGTTTGCTCTTTATAACTTGACTTAAAAATAATCAAGTGAGGTGAACAATGAAGTGTAAAAACTGCGGTGAGGAATTATATCGAGGCGAAAAATTTTGCCATAATTGCGGAACTAAAATTGAAACAGCACATAATTTCTGCGTTAACTGTGGTTCAAAACTTGAGATTAAAGACAAATTTTGTTCAACTTGTGGTCATCCCGTCGAGTTGGGTGATTTTGAGTTATCTGAGAACATACAAAAGATTAGCAAGCCAAGAAAAATAAAATATCGTTCGGCATACAGCTTTCAAAATGACAAGATAGTTAAAATTATATTCACCAGTGTTATTTCATTTGTGGTCTTAGTTTTACTTATTTACTTTTACACAAATTATGGGGCAAAAAAGCAAAAGGTTAGCTCAAGTAAAGTTGCATCAGTAAATGTTTCATCGGAGGTGGAAGCGAAAGTTTATGAAGTTTCATCAAAATTTACATGTGGGTGTGGTCAATGTGGCAACCTACCTTTAGAAACTTGTGACTGTACATATGCAATCCAAGAGAAAAATTTTATAAGAGAACGGTTACTTAAAGGTGAAACGGTTGATGACCTTATAATTACTGTAAATCAAACTTATGGAAATATCAAACCTGAGTTTAAAGATAAATTCGGAACAAAGCTTGAGTTAAAACTAAAATAACGGAGGTAAAGATGTCTGTAAATTTCTGTCCAAATTGTGGAGAGAGGATAAAAGTTGAGGCAAACTTTTGCTCAAACTGTGGATATAAAATTGCTGAACTCAAAAAAGCTTCTTCTGACATTCAATCTGAAGCTAAACAGCGTGAGCCAAAGTCTGATTTCAAAAGCAAGCGAGATAAAATACTTGATGGCGGTAAGAGCAAGAAATCTAGAAATTTGAGTGTTTATTTGCTATTGTTAATTATCATCGGTTTCATGATTTTTATGGTTTATAACTCACTACCTTCATATAAAAATCCTGTGATAGAAGCACAGCCTAAAGTCACATCTAAGGTTAGTTATAGTAATGTTAATCTGCGGATGTTTGACATTAAACCAGAGGTTAGGAATGGGAAAATAATTGTTCCACTTGATATAGTTGTTGAGAAAAAACTTGTTGGCTTTCAGTATGTAAAAGGAAACATCAAAGTTCCTTTGCTTGCTTACATATCCCCTGAGGGCAAACTTGTAACTGCTGTAAGTATTTGTGAGCCGTGCAATTCCGAGAGATTTTATACCGAGGAAGACGAAATTGTTTGTAATGCTTGTGGGACGAGATGGCGTCTTAAAAATCTTGAGGGCATAAGCGGAGCTTGTCAACAGTATCCACCTGATCCAATACCAAGTACTATAGTTGGGAATGAAATTCAGATAGATGAAAGCATCGTGATAAACTGGAGGCGAAGAATTTAAAACAAATTTTGAAGTTGTATGAAGCTATACAGCATTTCGATTAAAAATCTTTTAAGGCATAAATTAAGAACATTTCTTCTTCTATTTGTCCTTGTCCTTGCCATCTTTACTTTCGTTGTTTTAATAACGATATCAAGGGTTGTAAATGAAAACTTTGCAAAACAGCTTGACGAATATGGTGCAAACATCCTTGTAACTCCGAAATCAAATAGCTTATCCATTACTTATGGTGGGATGATGATCTCATCTGTTGAATATGAGAAAAATGAACTAAGGGAAGATGACATATTAAAAATTCGAACAATTAAAAACAGAGAGAATATAAGTGTTGTTTCGCCAAAGCTTATTGGCATCGTGAAGGTAAATGTAGGATCGAATAGTTTAATGAAAAGTGCGATAATTTGTGGGGTTAATTTTGAAAGCGAATTTAAGCTTAAAAAGTGGTGGAAAATTTTGGGGAGGAAACCTTCGGGCAAGGATGAAGTAGTAATTGGAAGCGAGGTAGCACGATCGTTTAATTTAAAAATCGGTGATGTCGTAAATATTGAGGCTCAGGTTTTTAAAGTATCTGGAATACTTGAGGAGACAGGCTCTCAAGACGATTTGATGATCTTTGCTGATTTAAGGAGTGTTCAAGATTTGTTGAAAAAACATGGAACCATAACCCTTGCAGAAGTTGCAGCGCTTTGCTATAATTGCCCAGTGGAAGAAATAGTGAGGCAAATATCTGATGTTTTACCAAATGCTAAGGTGACCGCTATAAAGCAATTAGTGGAGTCAAGAATGGAGGTGATGCATAGATTTGGTAAATTCTCTTTTGGGATATCAGGTATAATTCTCTTGATAAGCGCTTTAATAATTTTTACCAATATCCTCGCTTCAGTAAATGAAAGGACGAAAGAAATAGGCATACTCAGAACCATTGGTTACAAACAAAATCACATCATGAGAGTTATTTTAACTGAGATCCTTGTGATAAGTTTTGTTTCTGGTTTGCTTGGGTATTTACTTGGTTGGGGTGTATCAATGATTGTTTCACCTATACTTTCTGGGACAACTAATGTTAAGGTCAGTTTTGACTGGATTTTGTTTATTCTTTCGATCTTTATTTCTCTTGGAATTGGTATCATTGCTGGGATTTACCCAGCAACCAAAGCTTCAAAGATCGACCCAATAGTAGCTTTAAGGGCACTTTAAAAATTAAAAGATTTGCGAAAAAATGAATCTATTAGAACTTAAAAATGTTACAAAACATTACTTAACGGGTTCGGAAGTCGTTAAGGCGTTGGAGGATGTAACGCTTGAGGTTAAATATGGGGAGTTCGTTGTAATCATGGGACCATCGGGTTCGGGCAAGAGTACCTTGTTGTCTATAATTGGGGGATTAAATCGTCCAACGAGTGGAACTGTCGTTGTTGATGGCATAGATATTTACAGTTTAAGTCAGGAAAAGTTAGCTGATTTCAGGCGTGAGTATATTGGATTTGTATTTCAATCCTTCTATTTAATTCCATATTTAACTGTGCTTGAAAATGTGATGCTTCCCCTTATTGTTACAGATTACACGAAGGAGCAAAAAATAGCCAAGGCTAAGGAAATTCTTGAAAGGGTTGGTTTATCTTCAAAAATGAAACGTTTCCCCGACGAATTAAGTGGTGGGGAGCAACAACGTGTTGCAATCGCTCGAGCTCTTGTTAATGAACCACTATTAATCCTTGCAGATGAACCAACTGGAAACCTTGATAGCCTAACAGGAATTGAGATAATGAAGTTATTTAAGGAATTGAACGATAGTGGAAAAACAATTATAGTTGTAACGCATAATCCGGAGAACGCAAAATTTGCTGATAGATGTGTTTATGTTAAAGACGGCAAATTATTGGGTATAGAAGTTCTGCCATAGTTTTGTTTTTACTTTTAAATTTTTTACCTTTATTAAGATTAAAAATAAAAGCCTGAGAGATCATGATGTCACATAACTCATTTGAAGGTATTATAATCCTACAACTAGAACTTTACATTTCCCTCTTCCTTAAATCCTCACAATGTTCCTCTCTTTGTTGTCCCCGATAGCTACTTTTCTCATTTTCCTCATATTTTTTCAGTGGTAAACCCCGAAGCGCGTTTTTCTAATTTTCTTCATAATGTTAAGAATTTAAAACAAAAATTTCACGGATCGTTATGAATTACCATCAAAACATACTTGAGTTAATCGGCAATACTCCGCTTGTTAAGTTAACGAGGGTCACAGCTGGGATAAAGGCAACTATATTAGCCAAGCTTGAATTTATGAACCCTGGGGGAAGCGTTAAAGATAGGATAGCTGTATATATGGTTGAGAAAGCAATCAAAAACGGATTACTAAAACCCGGCGGGACGATAATTGAGAGCACATCTGGAAACACCGGGATAGGATTAGCTATGTATGCTGCGGTAAAGGGATTTAAAGCCATTTTTACGATCCCTGATAAGATGAGCCAAGAGAAAATAAACCTTTTAAAAGCATTCGGAGCCGAAGTTATTGTTTGTCCGACGAATGTACCTCCAGATTCCCCCGAAAGTTACTATGAGGTAGCAAAAAGACTCGCCAAAGAGACACCAAATTCTTATTTTGTAAATCAATATCACAATGAGGATAATGTTGAAGCCCACTACATGACGACGGGACCAGAGATATGGACTCAAACGAGTGGAAGAATCGATTATCTTGTTGCGGGTGCCGGCACTGGAGGAACAATATCAGGAGTGGGGAAATTCTTAAAGGAAAAAAATCCAAATGTTAAAGTTATAGCGGTTGATCCAATAGGTTCTGTGTATCACGATTGGTTTAAATATAAAAAACTTATAGAGCCAAAGATTTATATGGTTGAAGGTATTGGGGAAGATATGTTGTGTGAGACGATGCATTTTGAAGTTATTGATGATATAATTCAGGTAAGTGATGCTGAAGCGTTTTATATGGCACGTAAACTTGCAAGGGAAGAGGGAATACTTGCTGGAGGTTCAAGTGGTGCAGCGGTTCACGCAGCAATTAAAGTAGCTCAAAGTTTACCCGAGGATAAAGTTGTTGTGGTTATACTACCTGATACGGGCAGGAATTACATAAGTAAAATATTTAACGATGAATGGATGAAAGAAAAAGGTTTCATCGATTAAAAACTAATAAATTAATTTTGCTATGAAATTCGAAACAAAAGCAATCCACATAGGTGAAGAGCCAAATTTGGAGGAGGGAGGCACAGGTGATGTTGTAATTCCTATCCACCTTTCCTCTACTTTTGCAAGAAAAGAAGTTGAGAAACCAACACGAGGTTATGAATATTCAAGAACCGGAAACCCCACAAGGGATGCTCTTGAAAAGAGATTAGCAGCATTGGAAGATGCCCAATTTGGGCTTGCCTTCTCATCGGGAATGGCAGCTGAGACAGTTTTAGCTTTAACACTGTTAAATTCAGGTGACCATGTCGTGGCTTTTGATGATCTCTATGCTGGGACGAGAAGATTGTTTGATATTTTAAACAGAAATTTCAAAGTTGAATTTACTTATGTTGATGCACGCTATCTAGAAAATGTTGAAACTGCGATAAAGCCAAATACAAAGTTGATATGGTTGGAAACACCAACAAATCCTTTGATGAAATTATGCGATATAAGGGCAATTTCTGAGATCGCCAAAGAAAAAGGAATTTTAGTTGTAGTTGATAATACATTTGCTACGCCATATTTTCAAAAACCTCTCAAACTTGGTGCCGATATAGTTGTTCATAGCACGACAAAGTTTATAAATGGACACAGTGATTCAGTTGGTGGTGCTATAATGTTATCAAATGAAGAAATTTATGCAAAGTTAAAGTTTAATCAGAATGCGATTGGTGCGATACTTTCTCCATTTGATAGTTATCTTGTCTTAAGAGGGATAAAAACTCTTGCAATAAGAATGGAGAAGCATAATGATAATGCGATGAAAATCGCTACATATCTTGAATCGCATTCAAGAGTTAAAAAAGTGAACTATCCAGGGCTTAAAAGCCACCCTCAATATGAATTGGCAAGAAAACAAATGTCTGGATTTAGCGGTGTGTTATCTTTTGAAATTGATGGTGGAATTCGGGAGGTCAAAAGATTCTTAGAAAATTTAAAAATTTTTTCAATAGCAGAAAGTTTAGGTGGGGTAGAATCTTTAATTGAGCATCCAGCAACTATGACCCATGCTTATCTATCAAAGGATGAAAGGGAGAAAATAGGCATCACAGATTCTTTGATCAGAGTTTCAGTGGGATTGGAAAATGTCGATGATTTAATCGAAGATTTAGATAATGCGTTTAAGCATGCTTTTTAAAGTCCAATTAATTGACGAAATTAAAAATAAAATCCAAAATGAATTACCAAAGAATTAATCCTATCGCCCTCGGAGTTGGGCTTGGGGTCATTGAAGGGCTTGCGATTTTTGCAGCTACAATTATTCTTTTTTTACAAGGTGATAGGGGAAGCGCGTTCTTGAGCAAGTTATTCCCATTTTATACCATTAGTTTAGCGGGTGCATTTATTGGATTAATTGAAGGGTTTATTGATGGATTTATCGGTGGAGTTATACTGGCTCTGGTTTACAATGCTATTTTAAAACTTCGCAAAGATTAATTAAAAAGGGCGTCTGATCGACGCCCTTAGTTTTTTTACTTCCCTCCGAACGGAAATACAAACGATACCCTTGGTTCAACCCGTTTTTGAACTTCGTACTTCGTTTGATCACCAACTCTTATAGGTTTGAATGTCCATTGGTAAAGCATGCTTATAACAATATATTTAACTGGTTTATACCCAACCTCTGCATACAAAAGGGAGCGTTCATCAAGTCTGAAAGCATCCCCAAAGTTTTTTATATTCCTCCGATCGTATCCAGCATCAAATACGATTGTTGGCAAAACTTGTGGAAATTCAAGGTCTAAGTGCAAAGTTCCACTTTCAGGTGTCGCATCAAGTTGTTGATAACTTCCAAGGATTTGTAACTGTCCAAGAATGGTGAAAATTAACTCTCCATAAGTGCCTGCTGTCTTTTTTGCGAGCTTTAGATTTTGCAACTTACTTGTTGCGTTGACTGTATCTCTTAGGTTAAACCTCTCAACTTCATAGAAGTAGTTGAAATAGCTTGGTAAGAATTGATCTCCAAAATTCCTTCTTTCAATTTTTGCACCGATATTTAAGAGACCAAGTCCTCTAAATTCAAAATTGCTTCCGTATGCAATTCCGCTGCCGTAGTTTAAGAACTTAACATAATCAAAATAAACATCCCATCCGAAAATTTTTGTCTTTACAATTGGAAGTCCAATATCAAAGCCAATAACATCAGGTCTTTCCCAGTCTTGAACTATTTCCCTTTTGACGGGGTCATAATGAGCAATCGCGCTCTTGTCGAGGTCAGTTGCATAAGTTGCTCCAAGTTCAATGCTTCCAATTATTGGGATATTGCCAGCAGGTGTAAATTTAAGAGGTCTAACATATCCTCTAACTCCAAAAACACCAACTTTCTTCAAATCACTGATGACGGATTCAAACCCAAATTTTCCAAAGTCAACATCAAACTCAAGCCCAACTTTTCTGTCGTCATAGCTTGCGTTGTTTTTGTAGTAATAAACGATGGTTCCATGTCCCAATCTTGCGTAATCTAATGCCCCAAGTCGTGCGTAAAGTGGCTCGCCTTTTAAACCATATCTTACATATCTTATCGCCCTTAAGAAGTCATAGGGCTCATTCCAATCTTCGTTTCTTATTTTTCCATCATTTACGCCAATTCTTAAATTTACATCAAGACCAACCCCAATTTTTCCAAATGCGATTTCGGGCGAGATGTTGAGCAAATAATACGGTTTCCCATCAAACCATGAAAGTCCAATTCCACCTGAAAATTCGCCCGTTGTTTGGGGTTTCTGTTGAATTGGTTCCCTTTGAACTCTGCGTTGGGAATACGCAGAGGTTAACAATGTTATGGCAAGTAGTAAAATTACCGTTTTTTTCATTTTGATCTCTCCTTTTTTTATTTTTGGTTTTTATCCGAAAACTAATTTACAAATAAAAAATGCAGTAAGCAAGCCTGCTATGTCCGAGATCACACCTGCGATCACAGCGTGTCTTGTCTTTCTTATATTTACAGAACCGAAGTAAACCGCAAGGACATAGAAGGTTGTTTCTGTGCTTCCATACATTGTTGAAACTAAAAGCCCAAGGAAGGAATCAGGTCCGTGCGTTTTCATTATCTCTGTCATAATCCCAAGAGAACCACTTCCTGATAAGGGACGCATCAAAGCCATTGGTAAAGCTTCCGCTGGAAAACCAATCAAGTTTGTCAAAGGGCTTAAAATTGCAACAAGGACATCCATCGCTCCACTTGCCCTGAAAATTCCAATTGCAACAAGCATCGCAACAAGATAGGGAATTATTCTAACAGCGACGTTAAATCCTTCTTTTGCACCTTCGACAAATGATTCGTAGACTTTGACTTTTTTCGCAAAGCCATAGATTAAAAAAGTAAAGATCACAAAGGGTATGGCTACGATTGAAATTATGTTCATTATTTCCTTGAAACTCATCCTTCCACTTCCTTTTTATTTTCGTTGTTTTCTTCGAGTTCCTTTTTGAAGATTTTAAGGCGTTGGAGTATTTTAGCGGCGGTTACCCCTGCAATTGTTGCGGCGAATCCACCGACAATTGTCGTGCTTATTATTGCAGCGGGATCACCTGAACCAAGCGCAGCTCTTACGGCAATTGCTGTTGCTGGAATTAAGGTCATTCCGCTTGTATTTATCACAAGGAATGTTACCATTGAATCACTTGCGGTATCTTTTTTCGGATTAAGTTTTTGGAGTTCTTCCATTGCTTTTAAACCAAGTGGAGTTGCAGCGTTTCCAAGTCCAAGCATATTCGCTGAGATGTTCATTATGATTGCGCCTATTGCTGGATGTTCGGGAGGGATATCGGGAAAGAGTCGTTTTGTCAATGGCTTTACAATCTTTGCCAATAGGTTTATCAAACCAGCAAGCTCGCCAATTTTCATTATTCCAAGCCAAAGAGCCATTACCCCGATCAATCCAATCGCTATTTTAACTGCAATATCTGAATATTCAATCACTGCATTTAAAACTTGTTTGATCTTTACAAGTGAAATTTTCTCAAAGACAAGCGAGACTTTATAACTGTTTTCCCCAACTTTCTCAAATTTTTTTACATTTGCTATAAGTTTATCTGTATTTGTTCCCTTTCCTTTCGCCATTAGCTTCCAAAAATCTGGTGTGGTTTCTGAAATGTTCAAAATTGCAGTTCCTGTGCTATCGCTTTTTAATCTTAAAGTTATCTCGTTTCTAATGGTGTCTTGGGTGAAATTCTTAAGGGAGTAAAAGTTTTTGTAATATTCCCCGCTTACTTTTAGAATTCCTTTAACTTGAGTTTCAACAGATGGTTTTTCTTTAAGTTCAATCAAAGCATCAAATTCAACATCGTTCTTATATTTGTTCACTGAGCTTTCATAAATATCCGTCCCAACGGCGGTGATAATCCCAATGATTATCAGCGCAAGCCATATGTAGTTCATCATTTGTTCAATCCCCAATTTGTTTTCTAATGTAAAAATTTCTCTTGAACGGGAAGGATGAGTTTCCATTTTTATTTCTTACAACGACATCAAGGGTGTGAATACCTTCGGATAGATTGAAGTTAGGTGTGAAAAGTATGATTAAATAACTGTTTGCATCAATTGAAGTGATAAAACTTTTCTCAACGGAGATTGAATCAATTTTTATTTGAATGTTTTGTCTATCAATTCCTGTCCTGTCTGAAACTTTGAGAATAAATGTTGGTCTTTCTGATGTTAAAATTGTATCCGAGAGAATTTCAATTTTTGGAATCCCTGCTTGAATATATTTAGCAATTCCTTTAAAAATTCCCCATGCTTCAATTTGATTAAATTCATCTATGCTTAATTTTCGTTCTTCATATTCATTGGTAAAAAATGTACACTCAACAAGTACCGCTGGCATTGTTGCATTTCTTAAGACATAAAATCCCTGTTTTGGGTAAACGAAATAGTCTGACATAGTTCCATCAAAGCTTGCAAGCGAACCCGAAATTCTAAGCGCATATGCAAGGTCTCTTTGAATATATCTTGCAAGGTCTCTATTGCACGGATGGAATTTCGGGTCACCTTCAACTGCGTGGTACCATGTTGAGGCGTAGTATGTGTTTTCATCTCCTGGCATTGCGTTGTGATGAATTGATATAAATATGTCAGCGCCGCTTTCTGTAGCCATTTTAACTCTATCGGCAAGTGATACAGTTGTATCTTTATCTCTTGACATAAAAACAATCGCACCTGCACGAGTTAAATAGTCTCGAAGATAAAGTGCGACCTTTAAATTTACATCCGCCTCAACAACTCTTTTCTTAATCCCGATATTTTTTCTATCCTGTCCCCCATGTCCAGGGTCAAGGAAAATTTTCCACCCCTTGAGGAATTTAGAGTAAAAATTAATTACCGAGTCTTTTTTATCAGGAGTTTTCCATTCGTTTGGTTTAACATAATATGGTTTTGGCGCACAACCCCAAACAAAAATGGTTAGTATAAGCAAGTATGAAAGCTTTTTCATAAGGTCAGGGGTTTTTGATTAAATATAAAATCTGGGTTTGATTGTTTCAATTAAAGAGAGGGGAATTACAAGGGAAGGTTAAAAAGAGCTGGCGGTGGGATTTGAACCCACGCCCTGCTGATTACGAATCAGCTGCTCTACCGCTGAGCTACGCCAGCTTTTTAAAAAATTTAAAATTTTTAAGCCTCAAAAACAAATTTCAGCTATGAATGCTTAGCATCTTCAGTTGGAAAATTAGCGTTCATTTTCTAAATTAGAAATGAAAACAAACCTACCTTAAGGAGGGTAATTTTTATGGTAAAAAAACAAAATGGCACTGCGAGTTCGATTCGGGAAAAGTCCCCGAAGCGAAAGAAATCAATTGAAAATGGTTCAATGAGTTCGGCTCGGGAAAGGTCCCCGAGAAAAAAAAGAAACAATGAAGAAAAATATTCGATTGAAACTCACCTCATCTATGGTCGTTCATTCACACCGAAATGGGAATATTCACACCATGTTGTTCCACCGATCTCAGCATCGGCTACATTCAGACTTGAATCAGCACAGCGCGGGGCGCTTGGATTTTTACAATTCGCACATACTGTAAACAATGAAGAGGTCGAAGTTAAGGCTCCAATCTACATTTATGATCGTCTTGGCGAACCGAACAAAGAAATGCTCGAGGAACATCTTGCTTATGCTGAGCAAGGTGAAACTGCTGTGACATTTGCAAGTGGCATGGGGGCAATTTCAGCTGCGCTTGGGATTTTGACAAAAACGGGGGATGAGATCATAGCGCATAAGCTTTTGTATGGTTGCACCTATGAACTTTTAACATATTGGTATCCAAGATATCAAATTCATACGAAATTTATCGACCTTCGCGATTTAACGAACCTGAAAAAGGCAATTACGCCAAGAACCAGGGTTGTTTATTTTGAAACACCTGTTAATCCAACGCTTGAACTTATTGATATCGCTGGGGTTGCAGAGATAGTTAAAGAGGAAAATAAGAAACGAAAGCAAAATGAAAGAATCTATGTCGTTGTTGACAACACATTTGCTACACCTTTTTGCCAAAGACCACTTACGCTTGGGGCTGACTTCGTTGTTCATTCACTGACGAAAAATATTGGGGGATTTGGAACTGATATGGGCGGTGCTGTCATTGGACCGAGGTGGAGCAAAGATAAACTCCTGCTTTATAGAAAAGATTTCGGTGGCGTCCTTGGGACTAAAAGTGCTTGGACAATTCTTGTCTATGGATTGCCGACGCTTGCGTTAAGGGTTCGTCAACAAGAAAAGACGGCTACAGAAGTTGCGAGATTTCTCGCTTCTCATCCAAAGGTTCAGTATGTAAGTTATCCTGGTCTTCATACTTTCCCGCAATATGAACTCGCGAAAAAGCAAATGGTTGATTATGAAGGTAATTTTGCACCTGGAACTTTAATATATTTTGTGATCAAAGATGAATCTCCAGAGGGCAGGAGAAAGAAAGCTGAAAAACTTATAAATTACCTCGCAAAGAACGCTTATACTATAACGCTTGCTGTAAGCCTTGGAAATATAAGAACATTGATTGAGCATCCGGGTTCGATGACGCATGCAACCATTCCAGCTGAGGAACAGCTGAGGAAAGGGATAGATCCGGGTGGAATAAGATTATCAATTGGCCTTGAAAAAGTTGACGATATAATTCTTGATCTTAGCGAAGGTCTTGAGAAAATTTGAAAATAAATTATTTGGGATGGTGAAGTCAGAGCCAGTTTATTTAATAAAGCCCAAAATTTTTAATGCTTTCAGTGAAGTTCTCGCAGTGATGACCACCAAGAGAAATGTTAATTCTAGCGAAGCTTTTAATGTTGGTTTCACTACAAACAGTGATCCGGAAAGGGTAAACGAAAATAGAAAAATTCTGCTCGAACAACTCGGGATCTCGAAAGATCAGCTTGCTATACCCAAGCAAATACATAGTTCAAATATCTGTTATGTCGATAAGCCCGGAATTTATGATAATTGCGATGCTCTTGTAACGGATAAAAGAGGAATTTACCTCATTGTGAGTGTCGCTGATTGTGCGCCTGTTTATATTTATGATAAATCAGTTAAGGCAATTGCTTTGGTTCACTGTGGATGGAGGGGAGCTAAGGAAAAGATAGTTGCAAAAGCGGTTGATTTCATGGTGAATCAGTTTAAAAGTGATGTTAATAACCTAACTGCATTCATAGGTCCGTGTGCGTCAGTTTGTTGTTATGAGGTTGATAAAGAATTTGAGGAATATTTTGATTTAAGATTTTTGAGATTTAAACGGAATGGTAAATATCATTTTGATTTAAAGGGCGAAATATTTTCACAGCTTGTTAACTCTGGTTTGAATTTTAGAAACATCGAGGTTAGCAGGCATTGTACAATATGTGAGGCGGATTTATTTCATTCATTTAGAAGATATGGTGAAAATTCTGGAAGGATGTGGGCATTGTTTGGTTTAAGATGAAGGTGCGAGCCCATTTTTAGGGCTCGCTTTTTAGTATGTGAAAACAGCTTCAACCCGCCTAATTTCTGGAGCTTCGCGGATTATAATTCTTTCTATTCCAGCTCTTAATGTCATCGTTGAAAGTGGGCAACTGCCACAAGCTCCTATCAATCTAACTTTCACGATATTATCATCTGTAATTTCAACGAGCTCAACATCGCCACCATCTGCTTTGAGGTATGGTCTTGCGATTTCAAGTGCTTTTAAAACGCGTTTTTTTAATTCTTCTTTATCTCTCATAATTTAATTTCGACCTTTGGCATTGCTTGTTGTTTAAAACTCACGATGCTAACTCTTGCGGCAAGTTTTTGAGCGATCTCTCTTATGATTTTAGCTTCTTCTGAATCGGGATAAGAAACTGGAATTGGTTTACCGAGATCTCCACTTATTCTTATCCTTGTGTTAATTGGTATTTCACCTAGGAACGGGACATTAAATTTTTCACTTGCTTTTTTACCGCCACCGTGATCGAATATATCGTCTCTGTGTCCACAGTTTGGGCAGATAAAATAGCTCATATTTTCAACTATGCCAAGTATGGGAACATTGACCTTTTGAAACATTTTTATAGCTTTTCTTACATCCGCAAGTGCTACATCTTGTGGGGTTGTAACTATCACCGCGCCTGTTAAAGGTATTGTTTGAACGAGTGTTAATTGTATATCACCTGTGCCTGGGGGAAGGTCAAAAATAAGATAATCAATCTCACCCCATTCAACATCCGTCATAAATTGTTTTATCGCACCACTTGCTATAGGTCCACGCCAGATTAAAGCAGTATCTGGATCATCAAGTAGCAAACCGATTGAAATTAACTTAACACCGTATTTTTCAACAGGTTCAATCTTTTTGCCATCTGGAGCCAATGTTGGTTTTTCGTTTACACCTAACATGATCGGCACATTCGGACCATAAACATCTGCATCTATTAAACCAACTTTGGCGCCTTCAAGTGCGAGGGCAACCGCGAGATTAACTGCGACGGTTGATTTACCAACGCCACCTTTCCCACTTGCGACGGCGATTGTATTTTTAACATTTGGAAGGAGCGCATCTTTTTGTGGGCTCAGATGCTTCGGAACTTGTGCTGTCATTTCAACAGTGACTTCTTCGAATCCAAGCTTTTTAACTTTTTCTATCGCTTCATCTTTTATCTTATCTCTCACAGGACACGCTGGCGTTGTGAGCTCGATTTTAATATATGCCTTTTTCGAATCAACTTGAATATCTTTAACAAATCCAAGTGAAACAATATCTCTATGCAAATCTGGATCTTGAATTTCTCTGAGGACTTTAGTTATTTCTTCGATGCTTTTCATTGTTAAAATTTTATTTTTGTTTTTAGAGTTTACAACCTAAACTTAATAAAAATGTTTGGATGAAAAAAGTTTCATAACTCTGGTGGGATCGAAAGTCAACCCGAGGGCTTATTTTTTAAATTTGTCCTAAAAATTTTAAAAACCCCTTGACAAAATAAATTTTTCATATTAAATTCGTATTGAAAATATGAAATTTAATGTTCGCTTCTACGGAAGCTAAAAACTCTTGACAAAATAAAATTTCTGTATTAAATTTATTAAAAAGCACGTCAGATTTTAAAAGCTTAATTATTAGCTTTTAAAAAGCACTTCCTTCCAATAAATAAAATTTTTCATTTCCTGTTCATAGGCGGTTGTTTATTTTGTTCATTGATTTATTAAAATTTTAAAGCGGAGGTTCTTATGCAAAGTAAATTTACTATCTTTGCAGTTTTTTTCTTGGTTTTTTTCATAATTGTAATCACGGGGGATGGGTGTATTAATATTGATAACCCAGTAGTTCAACCCGTTGATTATCGTTCCCTTGCAAAATTTGTAAATTTGAAGCCTGATGTGACAATTAAGGTTAATGTTGATGGTTCTGACAAGGTGAGTTCTATTGCCTTTGGAGATGCTTCAAATTATCTTGATTTACCAGCTGGGTCAAGGGTTTTTGTTTTTACGGCTGGGGATACGATAAAAAGATCGCTTGAATCGGAGAAAAAATACTCTGTTTTTTATGTTGGGAGGGGGTCTGATAGTGTTTTATTTGCTGCGGAACGTAATACATTTGACGAACCGTATCCGAGTGGTAAAGCGCTTGTTAGGTTTTTAAATCTTAGCCCTAACTTAGGTGCTGCGAAAGTTATTGTTAATTTTGCTGGAAAGGATTCAACTTTCTCTAATGTTGCTTTCAAAGGGGGAACGCCATATCTTACGATTGCATCTTTCCCTGTAAAATATACAGTTATATCTGGAACTGATACACTTGTTAAAGCGTGGGATTCTGGAATATCAGGGGCTGGTAGATATTCTGTTGTTGTATATGGTTTAAAAGCAAATTTACAAAAAAAGCTTTTCAAAGAAGATTAAAAGGAGGGTTAGCCCATGAAAAACAAAGTTAAATTTTTAATCTCGGTTTTATTGTTGTTAATTTCTGTTCAGCTGGTATTTGCTCAATATGGCAAAATATCAGGTAGGGTCGTTGATAGAGAAACAAAGGAGCCGCTTCCTGGGGCTTCAGTTGTGGTTCAAGGGACAACGCTCGGTGCTGCAACTGATGTAAATGGAAACTACGTGATCTTAAATGTCCCTGCTGGAACATACACAGTTGTGGCGTCTTATGTTGGTTACCAAACGGTAACGGTTTCGGGTGTTCAGGTTATTGCAGGTTTGACAAGAGAGTTAAATTTTGAATTGCCGTCCACCGCGATAGAATTGAGAGCGGTTGAAGTTGTTGCTGAAAGGCCTCTAATTGAGAAATCTGCTACGAATGCTATTCGTGTTGTTACATCTGCAGATGTTGAGAAATTACCAGTTAGAGATGTAAACGTGTATTTTGCGCTTCAAGCTGGTGTAAGTTTACAATATGGAAGATTATACATCAGAGGTAGTAGATCAGATGAAGTTGGTTATATGATCGAGGGGGCAAGTGTAACTAATATACTTGGTGCAGCTACAGGTGCAAGAGGTGGAGCATTTGCGGCAAGGGATAGGTATAGAGCTTTAGGTGGAGGTCTTATAACAACTATCCCAGAAGCTCTCGAGGAAATTTCAGTTCAAGCTGGAGGATATAGTGCTGAATTTGGAGGTGCAAATGCTGGAATAGTTCAACAAGTCTTTAAGAGCGGGAGGTCAAAGTTTTCTACATCCGTTCAATTTGAAACTGACAATTTTGGAAACTATCCTGGGAAGAAATTCCTTGGAACTTATTCTTACGGATATTCTGATATAGTAGTTACCTTGGGTGGCCCATTGTTTACAGAGAGAATTAAGTTTTTCCTGGCTGGTGAAAACAACTTTATCAGAGATTATATACAGCACTTTTTCAAAGGTTACAACTTTGGATATTTGAAGGATAATGGAAGAAGAGGAGGAACCAAAGGTGATTCAGCTCTTGTTGCATGGAACGATGCAAATATACCAGGGAGGATGGTAAATAGATATACTGGGAATGGAACGCTTACATTTGATTTAAAACCTCTTCAATTGAGAATTTCAGGAGCTTATACTTGGAGTCGCTCAAGGGGCAATGACTTCTTGAGAAATATATTTAATCTTGAGAGATTGCCAGTTACAGATTTAACTCAATTTTTCATTAGTGCAAAGGGAACTTATTTCATTTCTGCGAAGACATTTTTAGAGGCTTCCATAAGCTTCCTTGATTACAGAAATAAGTCCTACGAACCGGCATTTGGCGACAATGTTTTAGCTTATGATGATAGTCTTCAAGTGGTTCGTGCATATGGAGAACGTTTTAAGTACGTGAGTAGGTATGTTGGTCCACCGCCATATGATTTTTATGGATTTGCATTTTATAGGCCTGGAACTTTATTTGCTGGGTACAGCAAGTTCCAACAGGGTTATTGGGGTGGTAATGTTGCTTTAACTTCCCAAGTTGAGAAACATGAAATAAAACTCGGAGCAAGTTATCAAAGATGGACAGTTAGACATTATGGTATTGGAACTGGTGGATTGTTTAGAGCTTTTCATACATTACCTGATTCCGCGAGAAGTGAGAGTTATCTATATAAGTTGCTTGGAAGTTATGTGAATAACTATGGATTTGATAGGTTTGGTAGAAAGGTTGATTCTGGCGAAGATGGACCAAGACATCCATATTTCTTCTCGGCATATATCCAGGATAAAATTGAGTTCAGCGATTTAATTATAAATGCTGGATTAAGATATGATTACTTGTATCTTGATGCTTGGAGGTTGAAAGATCCAAATGCACCAAGGGCTGATTTAACAACTAGAAAGCTTCTTGATCTCGAAAAAGGGAAGCCAAGGGCTTATTTGCAGCCGAGGTTAGGTTTTTCATTCCCTGTGACAGATAGAACCGTGTTCCACTTACAGTATGGAATTTTTGTTCAGCCACCGGCTTTGACATCACTTTACGCAGGTTTATCTTATTACCCGGGCAGTGTTTACTTACCATCGATTGAATTGATACCTGATCCTTTGGCATTTGACCCGGATCCTGTTAAAACGACCCAATATGAAATTGGATTTTCGCAACAGTTTACCGATTTCGCCGCTTTTGATATAACTGGATTTTACAAAGATGTTAGAAATCAGCTCCAAGTTTCCACTGTTCCTATAACAAGTGGACCTTATGCTGGATTAAAATATGCTGTTTACACGAACGGTGATTTTGAGAATGTATATGGACTTGAATTTACATTAAGAATCAGGAGAGTTAACAGGATTCAAGCGCAAATTAATTATACCTTGCAGGATGCTCGTGGAACGAATTCTTTTGCAAATGGTGCTTGGGCAGCGGTTGGAATTACGCAGATAACTCCGACATTAACCGTTCCACTTTCATATAATCAGACGCACAGAGGAACGATAAATATTGATTATCGCTTTGGAAAGGGTGAAGGTGGTCCGTTGTTTGAAAGATTTGGTGTTAATCTGTTGATAACATTTAATAGTGGGCATCCATATACTCTTGCCACTGGCGGAATAGCTCAGCAAGATGCTGACGATGGTGGAATACTTAATGATGGAGATCCAAGAAATAGAACCCCTCTTGAACCTATAAATGCATCACGGACACCATGGGTATGGAATGTTGACCTAAGGGTTGACAAAACGATCTCGATTGGTCCAGTAAACTTTAATTTCTATGTTTATGTTCAGAATTTATTCAACACCAAGAATGTGATAAATGTCTATTATAGAACTGGAAATGCTTACGACGATGGCTTTTTAACCAATCCTGACTTAAGTGGGACTTTTGTTAACCAGTTCGGGCCTATGTATGTTGAGCTTTACAAAGCAATTAATCTTGAGAACAGACAACATCAGTGGCGATTTAATGGAGTATTGCAAGACCTTTTTGGCTCCCCGAGACAATTAAGAGCTGGAGTAAGAGTTGAATTGTGAAATAACTTGCAAAAATAAAAATAATTAGGAGGTTTAAAACTATGAGGAAATTTTCAATTTTGCTAATATTAACTTTTGTAATATTCAGTTTAGCAATTGGAAGGGAAGATCCATTGAAAAAGAGAAGCGAAGAATTCTTCTTTGGCAAATCAACCGCTGCTGGTGTTACATCAACGATTGTCGATGTGAATAACATAACAAGCTGGGTATCTGTCGTTTCATCGCCAGGTGGTCTTGGATGGCCACCGTTAATCAAAAACTCTTGGAATGGAACATTTCCAAGGGGCAGTGGAGTAGGAATGATTTACAGAGAAGGATTGATGATTGGGGGACTTGTTGATGATGGAGGATCCCCGACACTTCGTGCACAGGGAGTATTTTATAGGACAAGTATGGTGCCAGGTAGAATTATAACTAAAGGAACTGCTGAAAATCGTGATGACCCTGCTGTTAAGAGAGTATGGCGCGTTCGTCCAGATTATAGGACGGCGGATTTAAAAGCAGATGCTGCTGAATACTTTATGAAACCTCTCAAAGATGTCACATCAGCTGATGAAGAGGCACTTCGTCAACAATATGAAAATGATTGGAAAGATTGGCCTGCTGATAAAGGAGCTCCATGGTATACAACTACTGGACCTGATGCCTATAAGGTAAAATATGGTCCCGGTTTTGATCCAAATAATCCAAATCATGTTCCCGGTATCCCTGGAGCAACTCAAACTGTATGGGCTGTTGCAAATGACTTAGCATCGGATGTTGGTATACAAGTTTTTGGGTCGCCACCAATTGGACTTGAATTACAACTTACAGAATGGGCTTATTCTGTTTCCAATCCTTTAAATAACATTATATTCCAACAGATCAGGATTATTTATAAAGGAACAGCTGCAGCTAAGCCTGATTCAAAGATTGACAGTGTTTACATAGTGAAATGGGCAGATCCAGATCTTGGAGATTATTCTGATGACCTTGCAGGATGTGACTCTGTTTTGGGGTTAGGATATGTTTATAATGCTAATACTGTTGACCATGAATATCAATCTATAGGATTACCTGCTCCAGCTGTTGGATTTGACTTTTTGCAGGGTCCAGCCCGTTATACTGGAAATCCCAATGACTCTGCTGTGATTGGTTTGGAATGGAGGAAAGGATATAAATATTGGAATGAAAATCCGCTTACAACCTTTGTCTTCTTTGCTGCTGGAACAGGTATAAGTGACCCGACTAATGCACCTCAATGGTTTAACCTAATGAGAGGTGGATTGCCAAGACCTGAGTATCCATCCTTTGTTCCGTTCTGGAGCGCTTTTACGAGAGACCCTAATGTTTATCCTACAAAATATGCAGTTGCGGGTGATCCAGTGACAAAAACTGGCTGGATTGATGGTAGAGAAATTCCACCTGGGGATAGGCGAATAGTGAATGTAACTGGTCCATTTCAGTTAAAGTTAACGGATGGTAAGCCAGATACGGCGGAAATAGTCGTAGCTTTAATAGGAGCGATGGGTGTTGATAATCTTTCAAGTATTTTGGTTCTGAAATATTACGATATATATGCACAATTTGCGTATGATAATCTCTTTGTTTTGCCGTCTCCACCTCCTTCTCCTGATGTCAAAGTGGCTGCATTAGATCGTCAAGTTGTTTTGAATTGGGGGTGGAACCAGGCGAGCGTCAATGCAATTGAAAATTATAATTCAGCTGGATTTATTTTTGAGGGTTACAATGTTTATCAATTACCATCGCCAACTTCTAGCTTAAGTGAGGCTATAAAAATTGCGACATATGATGTTGTTAACGAGGTAACGGTAATACTTGATAGAACTATAGATCCAAAAACCGGTGCTTTGCTTCAGGTCCCAGTTCAAACAGGTAGTAATAGTGGAATTCGCCATTACATTACCTTAACAACTGATTATGTCCGCCAGCGTCCTCTTGTAAATGGTCAAACATATTACTACGCTGTTACAGCATATGCTTATAATCCCGATCCTCTCGCTCCATTCAGAGCGCTTGAAAGCACGCCGGTTGTTCTAGCTGTTACACCTCAGTCACCGCCGCCAGGGACGAGATATTATGGAGCTGTTGGTGATACATTAACTGTGGTTCATAAAGGCAGAAGTGATGGGGAAGTGGTTGCAATTCTTGTTGATCCGTCAATTGCAACTGGACATACATATCAAGTAAGATTTGATAATGAGGGTAATTGGTATATTGTTGATATTAATGAGAATAAAGTCAAGGCAACTGGATCAAATCAATCCGGGGATGAAGCCTATCCAATAGTTGATGGTGTCTTTGTTAAAGTTATGGGACCGCCACTTGCAGGTAAGGAATGGGTTGCTACACAAGGTGCGGCGAATAGATGGTTTACAGGTAATCCGGCAAATGGTGGAGAATTGTTGTTCGGTGGTGTATTTCTTGGTCCAAACTTCACTGGAAGTAGTTTAGCACCGGGTGATTTTAAGTCGGTTGAAATTAGATTTTCAGCGAGAACAGGTTTTACAGATCAAAATGGAAATGGTCAATACGATCTTGGAGAACCCTATACAGTTGACCCAGCGAAGTCCCAGAAGGCATTTATGTATCAGACATGGAGTAATGCTACGTATGAAGGATTTTATGATGTACCTTTCAAAGTATTTGATATTGAAAATCCAAATTCACCCAGGCAGCTAAATGTTGTTGTTCGTGATAGGAATGGAAATAAACAATGGGATATATCGGATGCCAATGATGCGGTCACACCATATGAGTACATTTGGGTTTTAGATAGCGATTATGACCCGACTGGTAAAGCATGGGATCCAGCTCAGGGTACAGGGTTTATGACCAGTGGTCCCAATCATAGCGCTTATCCTGTTTTGTGGGCTTTGTGGCTATATCAAAGGGGAACTCGTGATCCTTATAGCGCTGATGTTACAATACAACTTTATCCAAATCGTGTCAATACACCTGCTGATACATTTACATTCGCAACGCAGGCTCCGACAGTCGGTGATGTTCAACTTGCTCGTCAAGATGTTGAGAAGATCAATGCTTTTCCAAATCCATATTATGGATTCAACTTGATGGAGACGGATAGATTGATAAAATACATAACCTTTAATCATTTACCCAAGAAAGCGACGATAAGAATATTTAATCTTGCTGGTGTTCTTGTTAAAACAATCAATAAAGATGATGATTCTCAATTTGCGAGGTGGAATTTAAGGAATGAGCATAATCTTCCTGTTGCGAGCGGAGTTTACATCGTTCATATTGATATGCCAGAAATTGGGGCAACGAAGATTTTGAAACTGCTGATTGTTCAGGAGGAAGAGATTATTCCAACTTACTAATTCAGAACAGCCGCCCTTCGGGGCGGTTCTTTAAAAAATAAAAAAGTGGAGTTTGAACTATGAGAAAAAATTATTTAATAATAGCCTTGGTAATTCTCTTGGGTTCGATCCAAGCCTTTTCACAGTCAAAGGCTGGGACATCTGCTGCGCCTGAGCTTACCATACCAATTGGTGCAAGATATACCGCAATGGGTGGTGCATCTGGTGTATTGGCTGATGGAGTTGAAGCGATAACTTGGAATCCAAGCGGGGTTGATTGGTTGGTTGGAAATGGTCAGGCGATATTTTCATATCGTAAATATATCGCTGATATAGGAGTAAATTATCTTGCTTTGGTTGGCAAATTTGGATTTGGTTCGGTTGGATTATCCTTGAGAAGCTTTGATCTCGGAGATATACCTGTCACGACTGAATTTCATCCTGACGGAACAGGTGAAATAATAAGTCCGAACTTTTTCGTTGTCGGTGTGACATATTCAAAAAAGCTATCGGACCGTGTTTCGGTTGGTGCTAATTTTAACTTTGTAAGTGAATCATTTGGTAGAGTTAGCGCAAATGGTTTTGCGTTTGATGCGGGTGTTCAGTATAGAAATATGTTAAACATCCCGGGACTTCAACTTGGTGTTGTTGTAAAGAACATAGGTCCGACGATGAAATACGGCGGTTCGGGACTTTGGGTTCAAGCACAGGTGCCTGGATCTGAAAGAGGCGTCACATTTTACAAAGTTGAGGCTGCATCTTTCCCAATGCCCACTTCTTTTGAAATAGGGCTTGGATACAGTTATTCAATCGGTGAGATTAACAACTTCTTTTTGACTGGAACCTATCAAGCAAATAATTTTTATGCGATTGATGCGTATAAATTTGGATTTGAATATTCTTTTAGAAACATATTCTTTGTAAGGGCTGGATACAACTATAGCAAAACAGGTGATATTTCATCGATATGGCATCATTATACGCTTGGGGCTGGTATAAATACAGAGGCATTAATTGGGTTAAAGGTGACATTTGATTATGCTTATGTTCCTGTGACATATTTTACCGCAAACCATCTATTCAATCTTAAAGTTGGATTTTAATTTAACTGGCGGGGCGCTTAGCCCCGCTTTTTGTTTTAATTTTCTCCCTTTCTGTTAACCCTCCTTTGAAATTTTCTTTCCCTTATTTTAAATTTCTGTAAAGTTTTAAAAACAAAAACTACTATCATTATGCCCGAAAAATTTGATGTTGTGATAATAGGTGGCGGTCCTGGTGGTTATGTTGCTGCCATTAGAGCTTCCCAACTTGGTTTTAAAACCGCTTTAATCGAGAAAGATCGAGTTGGCGGAATATGCCTCAATTGGGGGTGTATCCCGACGAAAGCACTTTTGAAATCAGCTGAACTGTACAACCTCATGAAAAGAGCGGATGAGTTTGGTTTGAAGCTTGAAAACTTGGCATTTGATTTTAAAAAAGTAATTCAAAGAAGTAGACAAGTTGCTGAGAGATTAACAAGAGGCGTTGAATTTCTGCTCAAGAAAAATAATGTAACCAAAATCTCTGGTGAAGGTTTTATTTTAAAACAAAATGTCGTCGGTGTTAAAGGCGATAAAGATGAAATGGAAATTGAATCAAGGAATATAATCATTGCGACGGGTGCACGTCCAAGAGAGATACCTGGGATTAAGGTGGATGGTAAATTTATCATAACAAGTAAAGAAGCAATGTTGCTGGAGGAACCACCTAAATCAATGATAATTATCGGTGCTGGAGCGATCGGAGTTGAATTTGCATATTTTTATAACTCATTTGGGACAAAGATAACTTTAATAGAGATGATGCCTTCAATTTTGCCTAACGAAGATAAAGAGATAACTGATATACTTGCAAAGTCATTTCAGAAATCAGGAATAGAGATCTTAACTGAGACAAAAGTTATTTCTGCGGTGCAAGAAGACAATTCAGCTGTTGTGAAAATCGAAAGGAAGAACGGAGAAGAAATTTTAAAAGCAGATGTAGCGCTTGTGGCAATTGGTGTGAGGGGAAATACGGATGGAATTGGACTTGAAAATGTTGGCGTTGAAGTTGAAAATACATTCATCAAAGTGGATAAAAAAACATATAAAACAAATGTTGACGGAATTTACGCAATTGGTGATGTAATTGGACCACCACTTCTTGCGCATGCGGCTTCTGCTGAAGGAATCAGATGTGTTGAAAATATAGCTGGCGTTGAAACATTGCCAGTTGATTATAACGGCATACCCAGTTGTACATACTGCATCCCGCAGGTTGCAAGTATTGGATTAACGGAGCAAAAAGCAATTGAACTTGGATATGAAATTAGAGTTGGGCGATTTCCTTTCAGAGCAAATGGAAAAGCGCTTGCACTTGGCGAGACAGAGGGAATAGTCAAAGTTATATTTGACGCAAAATATGGTGAATTGCTTGGGGCACATATTATCGGACCTGAAGCGACTGAATTAATAGCAGAGTTTGGAGTTGTGAAGACGCTTGAAGGCACAGCGTTTGAAATAGCGAAAACAATTCATGCACATCCAACTTTATCTGAAACCCTTATGGAGGCTTCTGCTGACTCATTGAAGGAGGCGATACATATTTGAAAAATAAAGTTCTTAACATCTATTGGCTACTTGCGAATGTTGAAGCGTTGAGAGGGATATAGAACACAGAGAAATACAAAATTTTGGCATCGTTGGAAGTCTAAGGGAAAGAAATAAATAAAGAAACGCACTTTAAGAACTTTTTGAGGGTATTTCTTCAAAAAATAGTTTGATCTGAGAGGGCAAGTTTTACGATTCTGTCAACTAATTCATGAAATTCTATTCCCGCAGCTTTTGCCGCCTTTGGCACCAGGCTTGTCCCTGTCATACCAGGGATAGTGTTTATCTCTAAGCAAAAAATTTCACCTTTATCTGTAACTCTGAAGTCAACCCTTGCAAATCCTTTGCATCCAATTGATTCAAATGCTGTAAGAGCTTGTTCTTGAAGTTTTTCTGTCCAGCTATCTGGAATCTTTGCAGGAACTATATATTCCGTGACCCCCTTCGTATACTTATGATAATAATCGTAAATTCCGCCTTTTGGGATTATTTCAATTACTGGCAAAGGCATATTCCCAAGGATTCCAACTGTTAATTCTCTACCTTCTATGAAATCTTCAACTAAAACTATATCAGAATATTTGAAGGCAAGTTCAATAGCAGGCTCAATTTCTTCGGGGCAATGAACAATGCTTAATCCAACCGTTGAGCCTTGATCGTTTGGTTTAACAACGCAAGGGTAAGAAAATGTACTTTCTATTTTTCGTTGAATTTCCTTTGGGTCAACCCTGTTTCTTTTTATGATGAACCAATCGGGAGTTTGTACACCGTGATGTTTGAAAACGATCTTCGACATGTTTTTATCTATTCCAATTGCACTTGCAAGAACCCCAGAGCCTGTATATCTCTTTCCCCGAAGTTCAAGCAATGCTTGAACCGTTCCATCTTCACCCCATTTACCATGTAAAATTATAAACACAACATCAATGTCATCAAGCAAATGTGAATTGATGCATTCAATTACATTTTTATTGGAATACTTTGCGAGTTCTTCTTCTGAGGGTGGAGTTTCTCTTATTGCACTTATGAAAAGTTCATCTTCATTTTCAGGTTGATTTATACCAAGTGCTGGGTCGATTGGTTTAACGATGTAGCCAGCTTCTCTTAAACCCTGCGTGACATATTTTCCAGAAATTATTGAAACATCCCTTTCAGGAGATGTCCCGCCAAGCAATACAGCAACTTTAATTTTCTGCATGGAATCTAAATTTTAATTTTCTTTCCGTATATTTTTAAGCTTACATCTGAAAGTTTTTCTATATCTTCAATGGATAAATGTTTTTCACCGCCAAGAATTCTGGCAAGTAAAACCACCATTGCATAATGTTCAAGTTTTTCCATTTTAAGATATGCGTCTTTCAAATTTGCACCAAGTGTCACAGCACCATGGTTTTGAAGTAGAAAAGCGTCGCAATCTTTTACAAATGGTTGAATCGACGATGGAACTTCGTCGGTTGATGGGGTTGCGTATTTTGCAAGTGGAATTTTACCAAGGTTGATAATTACCTCTGGAAGTGTGAAACCCTCAAGCGATAACCCAGCGGTTGCAAAAGCGGTAGCAAACGGCGGATGCGCATGCACAATTGCATTGACATCGTTTCTGTTCTTGTAAATGAAAAGATGCATTTTAATCTCGGTTGAGGGTTTGTATATCCCGTAAACTAAGTTTCCATCTAAATCAACTTCAACAATTTGTGATCTTCTAAGCTCTCCCTTGTTCACAGAAGTTGGTGTGCAAATGATGTTTCCGTTCTTAAGTCGTGCTGATATATTGCCATCCGTTGCACTTACAAACTCTTTTTGATAAAGCAGGTGTGAAATCTTGACTATTTCAGATATTAGTTTTTCTTTTTCTTTTAAAGCCTTTTTATTTCTCATTCTCTGTTTTAGATTTTGATTGTTGAAACATTTGAATGCGGAGGATTATACGCAAAATAAAGATCACAATTGCAACCAGTAAAGTGTGCATGTAGTACTGCGGGGGTATGACCTTTGTCAACATACCAAGGAGTAGCAAGACCAGAATCGCTAAACTTACATAAGTTATCAAGTTAAAAGTTTTTGTTGAAAGTTTCATTTTAGCCTCATTTTATGTTTTAATGGAAGCGTTTTCATTTTTTTCTGAAATTTAATTAAATTAAAAACAATAAAAAACAAAAGAGTATGAAAGTTGCAGGACGAACTTAAACTTCAATACTGGGAAGAATTTAACCAGTTGATGAAAAGACGGCTTGAGGAACTCGAAGAGCTTAAGAAGTTGGGAATTAACCCTTATCCGTATGAATTTCCCGTTAATGCTTACTCGGTGGAGATTTTGAAAAATTTTAGAGATGAAGACCCGCCGATGAATGTTTCCATAGCGGGAAGAATTATGTCAATTAGAAGGATGGGGAAAGCCACATTTTCGCATATTCAAGATTCAAAGGGGAAAATCCAAGTTTATTTTAAGAAAGATGTGCTTAACGATAAATACGATATTTTGAAGTTGCTTGATATTGGCGATATAATTGGAGTTAAAGGTGAGGTTTTCAGAACTAAAACTGGCGAGATAACTGTAAAAGTAGAGGATTATCAAGTTCTTGCTAAGGCAATTCGACCGTTGCCAGTTGTTAAAGAGAAAATTGACGAGCATGGGAATAGAATTGTTTATGATCCGTTTACAGATAAAGAAATGAGATATAGGCAAAGATATGTTGATTTAATTGTAAACCCTGATGTCAGGCAGGTTTTCATAAAGCGTGCGAAGATAATAAGCACGATTCGTGAAATTCTTGATTCGCATGGCTTCATTGAGGTTGAGACACCGATTCTTCAGCCCATCTACGGTGGAGCAACTGCGAGACCTTTTATAACGCATCACAATGTGCTTGACATGGATTTGTATTTGAGAATTGCTGACGAACTTTATTTGAAGCGATTGATAGTTGGTGGATTCGACGGCGTTTATGAAATTGGAAAGGATTTTAGAAATGAAGGTATGGATAGGATGCACAATCCTGAATTTACGATGCTTGAATTGTATGTGGCTTATAAAGATTACAACTGGATGATGGAATTTACCGAGAATTTGATTTACAATGTAAATTTGCGTGTTAATGGTACTGCCAAGGTAAAATTTGGAGATAATGAAATTGATTTGACACCGCCTTGGAAAAGAGTTCCAATGTTTGAACTTTTAAAACAGTACACAGGTGAAAATCTTGAGGGAAAGTCAGAGGAAGAACTTAGGGCTATTGCAAGACAGCTTAATGTTGATGTTTCTTCAAAAATCGGGGTTGGGAAGATAATTGACGAGATTTTCTCTGAACTTGTTCAACCGAATTTGATACAGCCGACCTTTGTTATTGATTATCCTGTGGAGATGTCACCACTTGCCAAAAGGCACAGAAATAATCCCAGACTCGTTGAACGGTTTGAGGTTATAATTTGTGGGATGGAAGTGTGCAATGCTTTTAGCGAGTTAAACGATCCGATCGAACAGCGTTTGAGGTTTGAAGAACAGGTGAAGCTTCGCTCTCAAGGTGATGAGGAGGCTATGACTATCGATGAAGACTTCATCAGAGCACTTGAATACGGTATGCCGCCGACAGCAGGGCTTGGAATCGGCATTGACAGACTTGTAATGATATTGACAAATCAAAGAACAATTCGTGATGTAATTCTATTTCCGCACATGAGACCTGAAAAATGAGTGAAAAACAAACAATGAATTAAATGTGAAAAAAATTAATCTTGTTCTTGGAATTCACAATCACCAACCTGTTGGAAATTTCGATTTTGTATTCGAACACGCATACAAAGCCGCTTATAAGCCATTTATTGAAATTCTCGCAAGACATCCCAAAATTAAACTTGCCCAACATTATACGGGTGTTTTATTTCAGTGGATTTTGAAAAACCATCCAGAATTTTTTGACGATTTGAAAGTTCTCGTAGATAATGGACAGGTAGAATTGATCACGGGTGGATTTTATGAACCGATCCTTGCTGTTATTCCAGACCAAGACAAACTTGATCAAATAAAGAAATTGACAGATTTCATCACCAAACATTTTGGCAAAAATCCTGTCGGCATGTGGCTTGCTGAAAGAGTTTGGGAACAGCACATCGTAAAGTTCATTGCGATGTCTGGGGTAAAATATGTGATAATTGATGACACTCATTTTCGCTATGCTGGCTTGACAGGGGAACAGCTTCTTGGGTATTACATCACGGAGGAACAAGGCTATACTGTTAATATCTTTCCGATAAGCAAGATGTTAAGATATACGATACCATTTCAACCAGTTGAGAAAACGATCGATTACTTAAGAGAGATCGCAACTGAGGAGGGAGATAGAGTTGTGGTTTATGCCGATGATGGGGAAAAGTTTGGTGTATGGCCAAATACATACAAGCATGTTTATGAGGATGGTTGGCTTGAGGAATTTTTCACAGCGCTTGAAGAAAATAGCGACTGGATCAATATACTCCACTTTTCTGAGGCAATTGAAAAAATTAAACCCATCGGAAGAATTTACCTGCCAAATGCATCCTACGCTGAGATGATGCATTGGGCTTTGCCAGCTGACGCTTATATCGACTATGAGAAACTTGAGGAACATCTTAAGGAAGAGGGGATGTATGAGCAGTATTCAAGATTTTTCAGAGGTGGTTTTTGGCGAAATTTTCTTGTGAAATATCCAGAGGCAAACAATCTTCATAAAAAAATGTTAAGAGTTTCTGAGCGTGCCAGAAAGCTTCAAGTGAAAGGCAAAGATGTAAGCATCGCTCTTGACAAGATATGGTCTGCGCAGTGTAATGACCCATATTGGCATGGGATTTTTGGCGGGCTTTATTTAACAAATCTTAGATCAGCTGCTTATAGAAATTTGATAGGAGCTGAAAATGAACTTGATAAAGTCGAAAACAAAAAATTAATTCGGTATGAATTTACAGATTTTGATAGAGATGGTAAGGAAGAATTAATTGTTGAGTCGCCAAACTTCAATATCTACATAAACCCCAATTATGGTGGTCAAATTTTTGAACTTGATTTTAAACCGCTTGAGTTCAATATAACCGATGTTGTGACGAGGAGAAGAGAAGGATACCATGAAAAGTTACTCCAACTTTCAAATGAAAAAAATAATCCAAACAATCAGGGGGTTGCAAGCATACATGATATGTTAACGGCAAAAGAAGAGGGACTTGAAAAATTTTTACATTACGACTGGTATAGAAGGGGAAGTTTGATTGATCATTTTTTGGGTGATGGGACAACACTTGAAAACTTCTACATGTGCAAATACCCAGAGCAAGGTGACTTCGTAGATCAGCCTTATTTGGTTGAGACAAGTTTTAAACGTGGTGTCCTTGAAATTGTGTTGTCAAGGGATGGAAATGTATGGGTTGGGGATAAACGAAATAAAATTCGAGTGGTGAAGAAAATTACGCTTGATAAAAAGTTGAACGAAATTTTAATAGATTATAAAATTGAAAATCTTGAAGATGAAATGTTAGACATTTGGTTTGGTGTTGAATTTGCTTGTAATTTCTTGGCGCCCGACGCTCCTGATAGATATTTTTATTTTGCTGGGTATGATGTTAAAGATAAGAAATTAAGTAGCATGGGGGTTGTTGATGGTGTTGTCTCTTTTGGAATTGTAGATGAATGGCTTGGACTTGATATGAATTTTTATCTAAGCAAGTTTGCCAATGTGTGGAGGTTTCCGCTTGAGTCAATTTCTTTATCTGAAGCGGGTTTTGAAAGAGTTTATCAAGGTTCTGTGATATTGTTGAATTGGAACATCAAGCTGAGCAAGGAATGGAATGTTCAAATTCATAAAAGTTTCAAATTGCTAAAATAGACTTCATTTAATCTTGGAGGGCAGAAATTTTAAAATTTTTTTGATATTGGTTTTCTTTTCCGAATGGCTGTTATCTTCTTCAAACTCCTTCTCTTTTTTTGTCTCTGCTTCCGATTCAAATTCTCAAACTGTGAGAAGTAAAGTCAATTACACAAGGCTTGCGCTTGTCGGAGTTGGAACTGCTGGAACCATGGCAGTAATACATGTTTATCAGCAACATGCTTGGTGGAGTGGGCAAAGGGGACCATTTCATATCGTTAATGATTGGGATTATGCACTTAACATTGATAAAGTTGGACATTTCTATGGGGCAACTTTGATTTCAAATCTGTTTTCTTCTTCGCTTCAATGGGCGGGGGTTGAGAAAAAGAGGGCGATGATATATGGGGCTATGCTTGGTTCAATTTTTGGACTTTATGTTGAGTTTGAAGATGGATTTGCAACTGATTGGGGATTTAGCCCAGGAGATGCGATGGGAAATATACTTGGGGCTTGGTATCCAGTAGCTCAACACTATGTCCCATTTTTGCGAAATTTTAATTTCAAGTGGAGTTATATACCAACGACACAGCTTAAAACTGGGAAAAAGAAAATTTTCATAGATGATCATGAAGGTCAAACGATGTGGCTTTCGATTTCAATCAGTAACTTTTTGCCTGAGAAAATAGAAAAATTTTATCCTGATTTTCTCAACATCGCAATTGGATATGGTGTTAGAGATCTTGATGGGCTTGGTGGGGGGAAGCGAGAATTTTATATTGCGCTTGACTACAATTTAGAAAAATTACCTGGCGATGGCTGGTTTTGGAATTTGATAAAAAAGAATTTGAACTATATTCACCTTCCAGCTCCTACTTTAAGATTAACCCCGAAAGTAGCTTTTTGGGGTTTTTTCTTCTCCAAGAAAATTTAAGATTTTGAAGTGGATCAACTATTTGTTGAAATTTTGATCGGTTTAAGCATCGGTTTCCTGTCCGGATTTTTTGGACTTGGTGGAAGCAGTATAGCAACGCCTCTTCTTAAGTTGTTTGCAAATGTTAAACCGGTTTACGCTCTTGCAACTCCTCTTCTTGTTGCTCTTCCATCTGCTATTTCAGGTGCTGTTGTTTATTATAGAAACAACCATGTTGATTTTAAATTAGCCAAGCTTACTGTAATTTCGGGTTTTCCGTTTGTGATAGTTGGGGCTGTTTTAACTCGATTTGTGAGTGGGAAGTTCTTAATGATTTCTACTGGTCTTTTCATATTTTTAATTAGTTTAAGTTTCGTATTCCGAAGGAAACTTTTCAATGAGCAAACGACAGTGGTGTCGTGGCATTATAAAAATTTGAGAAATTTTGTTTTAGGTGCCAGTGTAGGTCTTGTATCCGGGTTTCTTGCAAATGGTGGTGGGGTTATCTTAGTCCCTGTTTATGTTAAGATTTTTAAATTGGATATAAAAGATGCTTTTGGAACATCCCTTTTCGTCGTTCCTTTTTTCGCTGTGCCGGGAGCTATAACTCATTTTATCCTTGGTCATATCGATTTGAAGTTATTTTTAATTTTGGCTCTTTCGGCCATTCCGCTTGCGAATCTAAGTGCGAAAGTTGCGGTGAGGTTGAAAAGTGAAAACCTTGAGATAGCATATGGCGTTTTTATTTTGCTCTTTTCAATTTTCTTTATGTTCAGGGAAATTTTGCATGCTTAAACTGAGTTGAACAAAAAGGTTGTCTCGATGTTAAGAATTTTATTTTTTCTAATCTTTTTCGTGTTCAGGGGTTTGTCTCAGGAGAGCATCGGAGCGAGGGCGTTTGCTGTGAAAAGTTTTGTTGCGGTTGCAAATGATGTATGGGCAGTTTTTTATAATCCCGCTGGGATCGCTGATTTAAAAAGCAGGGAGATTTCTTTTTCTTATATTCCCGCTCAATTTGGCTTAACACAGCTTTCCATTAAGGGGGCAGTTTATTATGAGCCATCTTTGCCTGTTAAATTTGGCATCGGAATTAAATCTTTTGGTTTTGAACTTTATAGAGAGAATATGCTGAAGATTTCAATAGCGCAAGGTTTCGATGCTTTCAATTTAGGGTTAAGTTTGAATTATACTTTTATTTCGATTAAAAATTATGGAAGCGCCGGCGCTTTTAGCGGTGATTTTGGTTTTGTTTCAAAACCCGTCAAATTTTTGAGGTTTGGATTTGTTGTTAAAAATTTAATTTCAAGTAGAATTGGTAAAGCACAGGAAAAGTTGCCTAAAGAAATTGATTTGGGCATCGCTCTAATGCCGTATAGCAATTTGATCGTTTCAATGGGAGTTTATAAAGAACTTACTTTTAGGGAGTGTGTAAGGTATGGTGTTGAATATAACATCGTTGACTTTGTTTCTGTGAGATTTGGACTGTCAAATTATCCAGTTCGTTATTCAGGTGGAGTTGGGATAAAACTTTCCAGATTTCAACTTGATTATGGGGTTGACAATCATCAATTACTTGGATTTACGCATCAAATTACATTGACCGCAAAACTTGGTGGGGGAGAATGAAAAAGATTGCGTTAATTTTTGTAATTTTTCTTTCACTTGCAAAATCTCAAGATGCTCAAGTTGACACGCTTACAGATATAGAAGGTGAAATTTTTGAAAGTCTTGAACTTGATGTGCAGGTCGATGAAATAGTTGAGCAATTGGAGTTTGTAACGATAGAGCTTAACAAAGTAAGCGTTGATGATTTGGTTGCGATTCCATTTATAACGAGGGAAACTGCGAATAAAATCATCGAATATCGTGACAAGATTGGTGGATTTAAAATAAGGGAACAGATTTTTGACATTCCCGGGATCGATGAGTCCATAAAATCTTTTCTTTACAGAAACGGATACATTCAAAGACCAAAGTTAAGCTTTCAAACAAGGACACGAATTTTAAGCAGGAATAATATTCGCTATTTTGCAAATGACTTCGCTGATAATTCTAAAACATATCAACTTGCTCGCTTCGGGATTTCAAACTTTTCTGCCGGTTTCGTGATTGAAAAAGATTATGGGGAGAATAAATTAAATGATCTGACCCACTTTTTCATTGAATATAAAAGTTCTTCATTTGTTAGAAGGTTTGTCGTTGGGAGTTATATTTTAAAATTCGGTCAAGGAATTTTGATGTGGAGCCCTGTTGCGCTTGGGAAAGGTTCGGATGTTATCTCCCCAGCGGCTAGAAGTTCTGAAAATCATTTGCTTGGCTATGCATCAACTGATGAAGTTAAACCTTTGTTCGGGGGTGCGTTTAGCTCAAGGTTTAAAAATATTGAATTAACCTTGTTTTACTCAAAGACGAATTTGCCTTCTTCAATTGATACGAGTGGAAGAGTGAAATACATTGATTTCTCTGGCATAAATACGGTTCAAAAATTTCCTTTGACAAGGAGATCGTTTGGTGGAATTGTAAGTTTTGGTTCGAGAAATTTTTCACTTGGGGTTTTAAATTTTTATGAGGATTTCAATCGTGATTTTTCCGCATCAATTTCGAGACCTTTTCAAAGGAGAAATTTTTACAGCGGTTTTATGTTTGACCTATACTTTAGAAATTTAAATCTGTTTGGTGAGATTGCATTGTGGAAGTTTTCACATTTGAGTTATGTTTCCGGTTTGTCAATTGATTTCGGCAATTTAAGCTTTGTCTTTCTATATCGGCAACTGAGTCCGAATTTCACATCTATAAATGGCAATGCTTTCAGTGAGAGATATGGTGAGGCATGGAATGAGGAGGGTTTTTACTCTGGTGTTAAGTTCAGGATATGGAGATTGAAATTTTCTGGTTATTGGGATGTTTACAGGTTTCCGCGTGTTGATTATACCGATGTGAAAAATGGTGTTGATTATAGAGTTGAGGTAAGTTTTAGAATCTCTAGAAATCTTGATTTTAAAGTTATGGCACGGGAGAAATCGGTGGTCAAAGGGATAAAAACTTTTGATGATTTTGGGAGAGCGATTTGGGGTGAGGGAATTGAGCGGAGAAAAAATGCGAGGGTTGAGGTTGAAAATAGGTTTGGGAAAGTCACATTTAAAAGTAGAGTTGAGTTAGTGAGGCGAGATTTAAATGGGGTTGAGAAAGGATTTCTGATTTATCAAGGGGTGGAATATCAAGTTTTTAACAGTTTAAGCTTATACAGTCGAATTGCGTTTTTCAAAACAGATTCATATTGGTCAAGGATTTATATTTATGAGGATGATATTGATGGCATTGTTTCGTTAATTCCATTTTATGGTGATGGGTTAAGATGGTACTTTGTTCTCAAATGCAAATTTGGGAAATTGCTTTCCGTTCAGATGAAATATGGGGAAACTTTTTTATCCGCTGGCGAAATTGTGAGAAATATCTTTGGAGTTCAAATTGAGGTGAAAATTTAATTTTCTGATTTATAAAGTTCCATTTCGACGAGTTCACTTATGATATGCCCAATTGTTATATGTCCCTCTTGAATTCGTTGTGTATTGTTGGATGGAACAATTATTGCGAGATCGCATAGTTCTTTCATCTTTCCACCGTCGCGTCCAAGAAGCCCAATTGTTTTCATGCCTTTTTCTTTTGCCGTTTTTATCGCTCGTATTACATTTTCTGAGTTTCCACTTGTGCTTATACCAATTAAGACATCCCCTTCATTTCCAAGTGCTTCAACCGTTCTTGCAAATGTATTTTCAAATCCGATATCATTCCCACCAGCGGTGAGGTTTGAGGTGTCAGTTGTGATTGCTATGGCTGGAAGTCCTGGTCGTTTTATTTCAGGATTCAAGCGGATTACAAACTCAGTTGCAATGTGTTGGGAGTCGGCGGCGCTTCCGCCATTTCCACAAAGCAACAATTTTTTCCCGTTTCTGAAAGCGTTTGTTATGATTTCAACTGCTTTGAGGATTTGATCTGTGCATTGTGATAGTATTCTTTTTTTCACTTCTGCGCTTTCAAGGAGGGATGCTTCTATAAATTTTACTTTGTCCATTTTTTCGTATCATCTTTTGTTTTGGTGAATTGCGTTTACAAATTCGGAGATCAAACCTTTTATCTTTTTTTCAGGTGTATCTTCAAGTATATTTCCGGTGACGATTATATCAGCACCTGCTTTTGATTTTTCAAAGGCTGTTTCAGGGTTTTTAATTCCTCCACCGACAATTAGAGGGATTTTAACGAAATTCTTTATCCCTTGAATTAGTTCAACTGGGACAGAGTTATCAGCGCCACTTCCGGCTTCAAGGTAAATTAGTTTCATTCCGAGATATTGAGCTGTTAATGAATAAGCTATTGCGATGTCGGGTTTATCTCGTGGTATTGGTTTACTTTGGCTTATGAAGGTAGCTGATGTCATTTTGCCTGATTCAATTAAGATATAGGCAGTTGAGATTGGTTCAATTCCATATTTGAAAATTATTGGGGAGGCAAGAGTTTGCTGTCCGATTATATATTCAGTATTTGTGCTTGTTAAAACAGAAAGAAATAAAATTGCATCTGCGTGCTTGGAAATCTGGTATATGCTTCCTGGAAAAATTATCACAGGTTTATCTGTGTTCTTCTTTACGGTCTTAACACACTTTTCAAAGTTTTCCGATAGAAGTAAACTGCTTCCGATGAAGAAACCATCCACCCCGCAATCGGTAGCTATGCGTATAAATTTTTGGAGATTTGAATTTGGTTTGTCTGGGTCAATTAAAATAAAATAAAGGGAACCTCTTCTGTTGATCTCATTTATTATGTAGTTATAAACCTTTCCCGAAGAGGCTCCCCCAAGTCTTGCTTCCTTCTCACTCAACCTTTTCCCTCAATAATTTTTAATGTTGGATAAACTTCATTGTTGTATTAATTTTTTGACAACATTAACCAAATTTCTCATCGCCTCATCAAGTTTCGCGACATCTTTACCACCAGCTGTTGCCATATTCGGTCTTCCACCACCTCCACCACCTGTTATCTTTGTAACTTCGCGAACTATCTTTACAGCGTCAAGCTTTTTCTCTTTAACAAGGTCATCGGTGACAACACAAACAAAGTTAATTTTATTCTCCGTTACGCTTGCAAGTAAGCCAACGCCACTGCCGATTTTGTTTCTTAAAATATCTCCAAATTGTTTTAACTCATCAACATCATTGGCTGAAACCTTGATGGCAACAACTTTGAAGTTATCTATTTTTACTGCATTAGCTGAATTTACAGCTTTCTCAATTTCATCAGAAGCAAGTTTTAGTTTTAATTTTGAAAGTTCTTTTTCAAGATTTTGTTTCTCCTCAAGTATCAGGTCAATTTTTTCGCTTAACCTTTCAATTTCCATTTCTTTTTCTTTAAGGTATTTTTCAAGGGCTTTCCCTGTAATCGCTTCAACTCTTCTTACACCACTTGCGATGCTACCTTCGTAGATTATTTTAAAATATCCCGTTTCGATCGTTCTATCTAGATGTGTCCCACCGCATAACTCATAACTAAAGTCTCCGATTTTTACAGTTCTAACTATATCCCCATATTTATCTCCAAAGAAAGCAAGGGCTCCTTCCTCAAGGGCTTGTTTGAGCGGTTTATATTCTTTCACAAGTTCAATATCTTCAAATATAACAGTGTTCACAAGGTGTTCAACCATTTCGATTTCCTCCCTGCCAAGTTTTCTCGGATGTGTGAAGTCAAATCTTAACCTATCTGGAGCAACGAGCGAACCAGCTTGTTGAACATGCGTGCCAAGAACTTTTCTTAGTGCCGAATGTAGCAAATGTGTTGCAGAATGATTTTTCATTATCGATTTCCTCCTGTCAACATCAATCTTTGCGATGAATTTACCACCGCTTTTAACATAAGATTCAATTTCTCGTGCTAATTTGCTGTCTTTTTTAATCTTTGGTATAAAGTGAATGATTAAATCGTCAACCCTTTGTGTATCAATAATTTCAATTTCGCCTCCAGGGTAAATCAATTTTCCAGTATCTCCAACTTGACCTCCTGACTCAGGGTAAAATATAGTTTTTTTCGAAAAAACGATTTGATCTATGTGCTCATCATCGCTTGATAGGAGTATAGCTCTATTGGATTCATCGTTTACCTCAAGTTCGTATTCTTTTAAGTCAGGGTTAAATTCTGTTTTCGTAACATCCCCTTTTCTTAACAATACTTCAACTTTTTCAGCAATGCTTGCTCTTCCTTCAGCGAAAATTTTCTTTGTCGCTTCCCTTGATCTTTCCCTTTGCTCTTCCATTAATTCTTCAAATGTTTTAAGGTCAACTTCAAAACCTCTCTCTTGCGCCATCAAATTTGTTAAGTCAATGGGGAAACCGTAAGTATCATAAAGTTTAAATGCAATTTCACCAGGGAAAATTTTTATTCCCTTCTTCTCAAGTTTACTAATCTCATTTTCAAATATCTCAATTCCTCTGTCAAGCGTTTGATTAAAGTTTTCTTCTTCAGTTTTAATTACATTTTTGACAAATTCTTTTCTCGGCTCAATTTCAGGATATGCTTCACCCATTATTTCAACTACTTTGTCAACAAGTTTGTAAATGAAAGGTTCGTGCATATCAAGGTTTCTCGCATACCTTGAAGCCCTTCTCAGAATTCTGCGCAGGACATAGCCTCTCCCTTCGTTTGATGGAACAGCTCCATCCGTGATTGCAAAAGTTAACATTCTTATATGGTCAGCAATTACACGCATTGCAACTTGATTTTTATCACCGATATATTCTTTGCCTGTAAGTTTGGAGATTTCTTCTATTAGTGGTTGGAAAAGATCTGTGTCATAGTTTGAATTTTTCCCCTGCAGGACTGCGACTATTCTTTCAAGTCCCATCCCTGTATCGACATGCTTTGCTGGAAGCGGTTCAAGTTCCCCTTTCTCGTTGCGGTTAAATTGTATGAAGACGAGATTCCATAGTTCTATAAATCTTGAGCAACCATCGACATTTACACCGCATTTATGGTTTTTATTGCATGTCCCTTCACCAAGGTCAATATGAATTTCCGAGCATGGTCCACATGGTCCTGTATCTCCCATTTCCCAAAAATTTGATTTCTCATCGAACCTTAAAATTCTATCATGGGCAATATCCGTAACCTTTTTCCAGAGTTCCTCCGCTTCATCATCGTCTTTGAAGACAGTCGCATATAGTTTATCTTTTGGAAGCTGCCATTCTTTCGTCAAAAGTTCCCATGCCCATTCGATCGCTTCTTTTTTATAGTAATCACCAAATGACCAGTTTCCAAGCATCTCAAAGAATGTATGATGATATGTATCTTTACCAACCTCTTCAAGGTCATTGTGTTTACCGCTTACACGGATGCATTTTTGATAATTTACAGCTCTTTTGTAAGGTCTCGTTCCAGTTCCGAGAAATACATCCTTAAACTGGTTCATTCCAGCGTTTGTAAAAAGAAGAGTTGGATCGTCAAATGGTATAACGGGCGAACTTGGAACAAATGTATGTCCTCTTTTCTCAAAAAATTTAACAAAAGATGTTCTTATATCCTTTGCTTTCATGCTCTATGGAAAAATTTGTTTTCCTTTCTCAAAATCTAATAAAAGGTGGGAATTCTTGCAAATTCGAGGAGATTGAACTACTCCTAAGGGAAAGCATAAATTTTCATTTAGAAAACAAACTTTAACAAAACCATTACACCAATTATTAGCATCGTGCAAAATATCACTACAAATGGCAAAGCTTTCGAAGATTCTATAGATTCTCGTATTGAATTAATTGTGGTAACTATTTCCTGTTTTTGATTTTTCAGCTCTTGTTTTATTTCGGATTTAACAAGGGAGAAGTTCTCCAATATATCTTTTTTAAATGACTTGGTTATATTTTGGACCTCAGCAGTTATAGCGGTTGTTTTTTCGAGTAGGTTCCCTACATTGTTTTGAATTTCATATTGTGAGGTTGCAACTTCATCAAAGGTATTTTTCATCTCCTTGATTTGGGAATCAATTGATTTAAGATCCTCATCGAGATTTGCTGGGGGGATGAGGGTTAGGGAGCTTGTTTTTGAAAGGATATCTTCGGATATCTTTTTCAGTAAAGAAAGGTTATTTCGAATTTCCTCGGAGAAAACCTTTAGATATTCCACATCAGGAAGTTCAGGGACAAGGAATTCCTTACCCGTTTGGTTGTTTTTTATTTCTTCTATCTTTGAGTTTATTTCTGAAAGTATTGCTGAAAAATCAACCTGTGGTATGGTGCTCTCCATTGGTTGTATGTTTTGGTAAAGATTCTTAATCTCTTGGATGTTTTGGTTTACAGTGTTAAGGAAGTGGAAAATCTCTTCTTTAAGTTCAGCTAAACCAGAAATATCAATATCCTTGCCTATTTCAAGAGAGCTTACTTTAGTCTGTAAGGTTTCCTTTAGGGTATCGGTTAAAGATAAAACTTTTGAATCAACATTGTTAAGTGTTGTTTTAATTATTTCATCCACTTGTTTATTTATCTCACCGCTTATATTGCTGTAGAAGTTCTGTATAAGGAGAAGGTTCGTTTCAATTGTTGACAATTTGTTTTTAAATTCGTCGAGTTCAGCAGTCATTGGGGAGAGAAGGTATGGTATTAGGTCTGCGTTTTTTTCAAAAAATGTTCTTAGGTCATTTTTGGACAAAAAATCGTAAAACTCTTTTCTGTATCTTTCAAACTCTGTAATTATAGATGTGTTTAATTCTGTAAATTGTTGGTTTATCTCAGCAAGCTTTTGTGTGAAGAAGTTATTTATCTCAAGGACTTTATAGCTAAGGTTAGTTATCCTTGTTATAAATTCGGAGTTTAAAATTCTGAACTGTTCTTTGAGTGATTCAAGCTCAGTTTTTAAATTGAGCTTTTCTTCCAAATAATTAAATTTTGATTCCTTAAGCTGAAGTAGTTTCATTTCAATCTCCCTTTCCAGTGCTTCGAGTCGGTCGGCGAGAAATTTTTGAAGCTGTTCATAAGTGACATAATTGTTGGTTGGGCGTAATTCCTCTAACGGCATCTTTTATACCTCCATTTTATATTTGGCTTTCTGAGTTTATTATAATAAATTATTTTGTAAATGTCAAGAGCGTTAGAGGCGGTCTTTGGAAAATAGCAATTGGGTGTTAGGGGGTATATTTTAGTTTTTAACAGTGCTTGGTTAATTTGACAAATGAGTTTAAAATAATTATATTTGACTAAGGGAGTTCGTTCTTACAAAATTGGCGCAAAGTTTTAGGTGTTAAAAAAATTAAGAACACAAACAAATTAAATAAATCTGCCATGGAAGAAAACTTCTCAAATCGGGTTCAAGAAGTTATAAGATTGAGTCGCGAGGAAGCATTGCGACTTGGGCATGATTATATAGGGACTGAACATCTTTTGCTCGGAATAATTAGGGAAGGAGAGGGTCTTGCGGTCAAGATTTTGCGTAATCTTGGTTGTGATCTTTACAAGCTTAAGAAAGCAATTGAGGATACCGTTAGAACAACAGGTGGAACCCTTGTGATGGGGAGTTTGCCATTGACTAAGCAGGCGGAGAAGGTTTTAAAGATTACATATCTTGAGGCAAAGCTTTACAAGTCGGATGTGATCGGAACTGAGCATCTTTTGCTCTCAATTCTTAGAGATGAGGATAATCTTGCGTCGCAAATTTTGAAACAGTTTGGGGTAACATATGAAGCAGTGCGTAATGAACTTGACAATATATTAAGTGGCAAATCGAGTGTCACAGAAACTGCAAGGGCTTATAGTTCACCGAAAGCTCAGGAGCGTACGAAAACCCCTGTGCTTGATAATTTCGGTAGGGACTTGACAAAGCTGGCAATGGAGGGGAAACTTGACCCTGTTATCGGGAGGGATAAGGAAATAGACAGGGTTGCCCAAATTTTAAGCAGGCGGAAGAAAAATAACCCTGTTTTAATAGGAGAGCCTGGAGTTGGGAAAACCGCAATAGTTGAAGGACTCGCGTTAAGAATTGTGCAGAAAAAAGTTTCAAGGGTTTTGCATAACAAGAGAATCGTTCAGCTTGATCTTGCAGCTCTTGTTGCTGGGACAAAATATCGCGGTCAATTTGAAGAGAGGGTTAAAGCAATTTTAAATGAACTTGAAAAGGCGAAAGATGTGATCTTGTTTATAGATGAATTGCACACAATAGTTGGCGCAGGTGGTGCATCCGGTTCGCTTGATGCTTCAAATATGTTTAAACCTGCATTGGCTAGAGGTGAACTTCAAACGATAGGTGCTACAACTCTTGATGAATACCGTCAATATATCGAGAAAGATGGGGCGCTTGAAAGAAGATTTCAAAAAGTTATGATCGATCCACCAAGCGTTGAAGAAACTATTTACATCTTGATGAACATAAAAGATAAATACGAAGAACATCATAATGTAAGATACACCGATAAAGCAATTGAAGCTGCGGTTAGATTAAGTGATAGATACATAACAGATAGGTATCTCCCGGATAAAGCGATAGATGTCATGGATGAAGCGGGAGCGAGGGTCCATTTATCGCATATAGTTGTGCCAAAAGAGATCGTTGAGCTTGAAGAGGAGATAGAGAGAATTAGACAGATGAAAAATCAAGTTGTTAAGAATCAAGATTTTGAGCAAGCAGCAAGGTTAAGAGACCTTGAGAAAAAACTTTTGAGCGATCTTGAGATTGCAAAACGCGAATGGGAAATAAAAGCCCAAAGCATGGTTTTCGAAGTCACCGAGGAAGATATTGCGGAAGTTGTTGCAATGATGACAGGAATCCCTGTGAATAAGATAAGCCAGTCTGAGTCAGAAAAGTTAATGAACATGGAGCAGGAACTTAAGAAGCAAGTCGTTGGTCAAGATGAGGCAATTGAGAAATTAACGCGAGCGATAAGAAGGGCGAGAGCCGGGTTGAAAGATCCGAAGAGACCAATTGGTTCGTTTATATTCCTTGGTCCGACGGGAGTTGGAAAGACGGAGCTTGCCAGGGCACTTGCAAGATATTTATTTGATACCGAGGATGCTTTGATAAGAATTGATATGTCTGAGTATATGGAGAAATTTAATGTCTCCAGATTGATCGGTGCTCCTCCTGGATACGTGGGATATGAAGAAGGTGGGCAATTGACAGAGAAGGTGAGGAGGAAACCTTATTCGGTTGTTTTGTTTGATGAAATTGAAAAGGCGCACCCCGATGTCTTCAACATTTTGCTCCAGGTTCTTGATGATGGTCAACTTACGGATAGCCTTGGTAGAAGGGTTGACTTCAGAAATACAATTATAATTATGACTTCAAATATTGGAACAAGGGACATAAGAATTACAGGTGGAATTGGTTTCGGAGTAGGTGAAACGCCGAAGGATAGATTTGAGGCTATGAAAGCTACAATTGAAGAAGCGGTCAGGCGCGTGTTTAGCCCAGAATTTTTGAACCGAATTGATGAGATAATTATATTCAAACCGCTTGAAATGGAGCATATTGTTCAAATTGTTGATATTGCGGTTCAGGATATAATGAAACGCTTGAAGACAATGAATATGTCGCTTGAACTTACAAAAAGTGCAAAAGAGTTTCTCGCTGAAAAAGGTTATGACCCCGCTTTCGGAGCGCGACCATTAAAGAGGGCTGTGCAAAAATATCTTGAAGAGCCATTATCTGAAGAGATATTAAAAGGTAGGTTTACATCTGGAAGTGTAATTAAGGTTAAATTGTCAAAGAATCGTGATGAACTTGTATTTTATGAGGCTGGCAAACAAAAGGATGAGCCCGAAGAGCTTACTGAGGAGGAGAAGTGATTTAAAATAAAATCTGTTCATCATGCAGTTTTCTTCGATTTCGAGTGAGGAGGTTCTAAAAATTTTCAAAGAGACGGGGGCGCTTCTTGAAGGTCATTTTCTTCTGAGTTCTGGCTTGCACAGCCCGCGCTATTTCCAGTGTGCGAAAGTTTTGCAGTATCCGGAATATTCTGAACTTTTGTGCAGGCAAATAGCAAGGCATTTTTATACAAGTGAGATTGAACTTGTGGTTTCTCCTGCCATAGGTGGTATAATTGTGGGTTATGAGGTCGCGCGCCAACTTGAGGCAAGAAATATATTTGCTGAAAGAGAGTCTGGGGTGATGAAATTGAGGCGTGGATTTGAGATAAAGTCTGGAGAAAGAGTACTTGTTTGTGAGGATGTCGTTACGACTGGTGGAAGTGTTTTTGAGGTCATAGAACTTGTTAAAAATGCAGGGGGTAAATTAATAGGTGTTGGATGCATAGTTGATAGAAGCGGTGGTAAGATTGATTTTGGAACGAGATTTGCGTCAGTTATAAAACTTGAAGTGCCAACCTTTAAACCTGAGGAATGCCCGTTGTGCAAAGAAGGAGTTGAGATAGAAAAACCCGGAAGCAGAGGGATATACTAAAAATTTTTAAGGGTTTTTATGCAAGGTGATAAGATAATGGGAAATATGAAACTGAAGAAAAGGAATATAATTTATCGTGGGAAGGTTTTCGATATAATCGTTGACGAACTTGAATATTTTGACTCGGGGAATCACACGATTCGCGAAGTTGTCGAACATCCCGGAGGCGCTGTCGTTCTTGGCGTTCTGCCTGATAATAGAATTATTTTGATAAAGCAATATCGTTATCCAATTGATAAATTTATTTACGAGTTGCCAGCAGGTAAACTTGATTACGGTGAGGATCCAAAAGTTTGTGCTATAAGAGAACTTGAGGAAGAGACAGGATTTAAACCTGGCAAAGTTGAGCTTTTAACTTACATTTATACAAGTCCGGGATTTTGCAGTGAGAAACTTTACATTTATCTTGCTGAAGACTTGCAAAAGCGCAAGCAAAACCTTGAAGAAGGTGAGCTTTTATCCATTGAGTTTAAATCAATAGACGAAGCTGTTGAAATGGTGCTGAAAGGTGAAATAGTAGATGCTAAGTCAATAGCTGGCATAATGATAGGTGAAAAAATCTTGAAACAGCGATGGGGGATGAAATAAAAAACGGAAATAGGCAATTTAATGTTGAGATGAAAAAGTGTATCTTTAAAGGATGCCAAGGTGAACTTGAGGAGATAAGTTATTATGAGAGAAATAATTGGATAACGGTTGAATATCAATGTAAAAAGTGCAAAAGGAAATTTACTGTTAAGATAGAAACATAAGTTTGGGGATGAAGCCGACGGTTGTCATAAGCGCCTGCCTTGATGGATTTGCATATAGATATGACGGGGCTACAGTTAACGATGAAATTATCAATAGGTTGAAATCACTTTTTAACTTAATTCATGTCTGCCCTGAATTTGAGATAGGGCTTGGGGTTCCGAGAAAAACGATAAAATTGCATAAAATTGGCAATCAAGTCAGAGCAATTCAAGATGAAACAGGGGTTGATTTAACTTCGGAACTTGAGGGATTTGCACATAGTTTTTTGGAAAAACTTAGCGAAGTTCACGGCTTCATTTTAAAGGCGAAATCACCAAGTTGTGGGGTAGGAAGTACAAAAGTTTACAAAGATGGCAATCTTTACGGTAAAACATATGGGGTTTTCGCGCGGTATGTGAAAGAAAATTTGCCTTATATACCTTTGATTGATGAGGGAAAGTTAAGGGATAAAGAATTGATGTGGGAATTTCTTGCGAAAGTTTTTACACTTTTTAGGTTTGAAAGCGCTAAGTCTGATATAAATAGTTTGAGTAATTTTCACAGCAGGCACAAGTATCTTTTTATGGGCATTTCACAAAAGCATCTTAAAGAACTCGACAAGATAATCGCCGAGCATAAACCAGGTAAGTTTGATGAGGCGGTTAAAAAGTATGAGATGACTTTTAAAGATTTGATGAGACATGGTTTTAAAAAGACAAATTTAGTCAACTCGATCGTTCATATTTTCGGGCATATTTCTGAGAATCTTACGCGCAAAGAGAAATCATATTTTTTAGATTTGGTTGACAAGTTCAGAGCGGGGAAAGTTGATTTTGTGAATTTGGTGGAAGTATTAAGGGTTTATGCTACAAGGTTTGAAAATGATTATTTACTCCATCAATATTTTCTTGCGCCTTTTCCTGAGATTTAATGGGAAATTTAAACAGGGGGAGTGGGCGGTAGAGGATTCGAACCTCTGACCTCTTGCATGTCAAGCAAGCGCTCTAACCAGGCTGAGCTAACCGCCCAATTTCTGTTTTTAATATAAAAATTTTTATCGTTAAAAACAAGTTTAACTGTGAATCAAAAAAACACGGACAAGGTCACTTTGATAAGTTTAAATTCTTGAACTTGATAAATTTTTTTTCGTTTATTAAATTTTTTCGTGTTGAAAAAAATACTAAGGAGCACTATGAAAGTTGCTCACACTTTAACACTACTTTTTTTAATTAGTCTTTCTTTATTTTCTCAGGAAAGGGGTATAGGGTTAAAGGGCGAAGGGGAAAAACCAAGTTTACAGAGTTTTTATCGGGAATCGTGGGCGATTGTCATTGGTATTGACAATTATTTGTATGCTCCGAAGTTGAGATATGCCGTCAGGGATGCAAAAGAGGTTGCAAATGTTTTGATTGAGAATTTTGGTTTCAAAAGTGAGAATGTAATTCAGCTTTATGATAAAGATGCGACGAAGGAGGGGATAATGAGAGCATTTGACAGGATAAGGCAACTTGCAAGGGAGGATGACAGGGTTCTTGTTTTTTACGCTGGACATGGGATAACAATTCCGCTACCTGATGGTAGAGAGAAGGGGTACATTTTGCCTTATGATGGTTCACAAAGTGAGCTTATAACAAGTGCGATATCGACAGAGCAGTTGAATGAGATAAGTCAATTGATAAGGGCAAAGCATTTGTTTTTTGTCATGGATGCTTGTTATGGTGGTTTGATATTCGCAAGGGCACAACCTTTAAGTTTGGAGGCGGTTGAGTATGTCAAGGTGATAACTACGAGGAAAGCGAGGAAAGCTTTGACAGCAGGGGGTAGGGATCAAGCAGTTCTTGACACGGGTCCCGGAGGGCATAGTGTTTTCACATTTTATTTTATTGATGCATTAAAGAATATGGCGGCGGATTTGAACAGGGATGGAATGGTTACTACATATGAGTTGAATGAGTATGTTGCACCGAGAGTTACAGCTGAGTCTGGGAAGATGCAGACGCCTGAGTATGGTATACTTGCTGGGGATATGGGAGGTGATTTTGTTTTTATACCTGTTGAGGCTTTGGTGTTTGATGTAGATGTTGAGATAGTTTCAGAGCCTGTTGGTGCAGATGTTATGGTTGGGGGAAATTTTGTTGGTAAGACGCCTATTTCTTTGAAGTTGAAACCTGGGGATTATTCAGTTGAGATTTCAAAGTCTGGATATAAGAAGAAGGTGGAGAGTATAAGTGTTAAGCGTGGGGAGAACAAGTTCAATTTTAAGTTGGATGAGTTTCTTGTTGATTTGAATATAGTTTCATCTTCAAAGAGTGGAACTGTTTATATTGATGGATTGATGGTTGGGAGCCTTAAAGATGGGAAGTTAAGTGCGAAGGTGAAGCCAGGAAGAAGGGTTATAAAGGTTGAAGGCGTTGAGGAAAGCGGTGAAGTTGTTGCCGATGTTCCTGAGGTTGAAAGTTTCCCCGTTTTTGTTGACGTTGTTTTAAAGCCGAGTAAATTGACAATTGTTTCAAATGTGGATGAAGCGGATGTTTATGTTGATAATGAGATGGTTGGTAAGGTTAGAGATAACAAGTTTACACTTGATTTGAAGCCAGGTAAACATTTAGTTGAGTTGAGGAAGGAGAAGTATGCTTCTGTGAGCAAGGAGGTTTCAATTTCAGCTGGGGAGGTTAAGGAGGAGAGGTTTGAACTTTCAAGATCTGTTTTTTCGGTTGCGGTGAGGGTTGAGCCAAGTGATGCAAAGGTTTACGCAAATAAAAAATTGATTGGGACAGGTTCTTTTACGACAGATGTTGGGGCAGGCAAAGTTAATTTCTATGTTGAAAGAGAAGGTTATGAATCGTTGGAAAGAGAGGTTGTTGTAGACAGAGATAATTTAAATCTTGAATTTATTCTGAAACCGATCACAGCTAAAGTTAAGATAGAGACTGAACCGTCCGAGGTAATTATTCTCGTTGATGGTAACAAGGTAGGTGTGACGCCTGTGACTTTTAATTTGGCTTATGGGACGCATGAGATTCAGTTGATGAAATCGGGATACAAAGGGGAGAAGTTGACCATTGATGTTAGGAGAAGCGAGATGATAACTAAGACGGTAAGGCTTGAGGAGACGCCTGAGATGAAGGCTATGCGAATTTATAGGTCAAAGGTAAGTTTGAAGAATAATTTAACTTACATTGGGGCTGGTTTTACAGTTATCTCAGCTGGTGTTGCAGTGGCGTTTCATATAAAATCGGAGGATATTTACAGCAAATATCAAGCTGCAACTGAGGTTGAAAAAATTCAAGATTACAAGAAAAGGTATAAAAATATCGTGACTTGGAGGAATGTGATGATTGGTGTCAGTTCGGTATTTGCTGGGTTCACTGCATACAACTTCTTTAGAAAGGTAAGTTATGACGATATCTATCGTGAGGTAAAAAGTAAAGAGGTTTCAATGGAGTTGAGATATTATGAATACATTGGTGTAGTTCCAGTGGCAAGTTTCAGGTTTAGGTTTTAATTCACAAGGGGGTACTCACCCCTTGCCCCTCTCTATAAATAGAGAGGGGAGATTAAAAAATAAGTTTTTGACTCACCCCCTACCCCCTCTCTAATTTTAGAGAGGGGATATAGAAAAATGAGTTTTGACTCATCCCTTACCCCTCTCTATAAAATAGGGAGGGGAAGTTAGGAAGGGGTGAGTTAAATTTCAAAATAAAAATGCGATGGGAAGATGAGGTTAAAATTTTATCTAGTTTTGATTTTGACATTTTTCTTCTTTTCGTCCTGTACAAGGGAGTTTAATAATCCGCTTGATCCTGAAAGTCTTGCTTATACTCCACCATCTGTTGAGATTGTCAAACCCTTTGAAAATGAGACGATAAGTTCAACTGCTGTGACGATAATGTGGGTTGGGAATAAGCCTGAAGCGAATGAGTATAGGTTCAGGCTGGTGGATTATTCTGATTGGTCTGAATGGACGACGGCAACATCTGCCTCATTTGATTATCTTGATGATGCTGAGTATACATTTGAAATTGAAGTTAGATACAAGGGGCATACTGATGTTAGAAAGTTTTCAAGAAAGTTTAAGGTTGATGCTATTAATGGTCCGACTTTAAAGTTTTACAAGCTTAAGAACATTGTTAATTTGGGAGGTGAGTTTTATGTTTCAGTTTGGGTTGAGGAGGTCATTAATTTTAAAAGTGTTCAATTTGAAGTTAAATTTGACAAGGATAAGTTAAGTCTTTTATCAGTTCAAAAGGGGAATTATGTCGTTAGTAGGGGGCTTGATCAAATAGTTGTTCCTGATTTTTCGCTTCAAAAGGTATTGGATGAGGTTAACAATAGTGGGAAGATAGGCATTTCAACTGGGGTTCTTGCGACATCTGGAGCTGGACCTGTTTCTTTAAATGGGAGTGGTGAGATAATAAAGTTGAAATTTAGAGCGAAGGGGGGTGGGGATAGTTATCTTAAATTTGAAAATATAACGATGCTTAATTCCAATGGTGATGTGATACTCATTAATCCGCCAGATATGGCATATGTTAAGGTGATGTGATGATATAAAGCAAGAAAAAATCACTGTAACTGCAAATGAAAACAAAACTTGAAGTGAAAATGAGAAAGTTAAGTTTTATTCTTTTATTTGCGGTTGTTTCTTCAATTTACTCACAGAGTTTGGAGAATTTGAAGGGAGGGGTTAACACTTTTGGGTTTCAACCAAATATGGGTCAGGTTGGAGATTTTGATGGCAAGAGGGTGGATGATGTTTTGTTTTTTACAAGGCATAGTGGGATTGATTTGTATGTTAGGGGAAGTGGTGTAAGTTATGTTATAAGGGATGTTAAGAGTACATTTCTTGACAGAGTCTTACATGAGAGGGGAAGGGCACTTAGTAAGGTGCCATCATTTGAGAGGGAAATTAAGCAAGACACAATGATATGGGCAAGGGTTGATTTGGAAATTGTTGATGGAAAGATAAGTGAAGGTAGGATAGAGTATTCAGAGCCGATGAGTGGATATACAAATTATTATCTTGCACATTGTCCAGAGGGAGTTTTGTTTGTTCCAAGTTATAGGGTTGTGAGGATAAGGGAGGTTTATCCTGGAATAGATTGGGTATGGAGGATTGGTGAGGATGGAGTCTTGCATCATGAGTTTGAGGTAAGAGAGAATGGGAATGTTTCAAGAATTAAACTTGAAGTAAAGTGGGCAGATATTAAGTTAAGTGATGATGGTAAAAGATTAAGATTATCAACGCCAGTAGGGGAGATTGAGGATGGGGAGATTGTTGGTTATGATGATAGGGGTAAAGTTAAGTTAAGTTATGTTGTTGACGAGGGTAAATTTGTGTCGTTTAAGGTTGAGGGGGGATATAAAGGTAGATTAACAATAGATCCACCGCTTGCAAGGCTTTGGGCTACTTATTATGGTGGAATTGGTGATGATGTTGGCACTTCAATTACTAGTGATGGTTCAGGTAATATATTTTTGACGGGATACACTGAGTCGGCTGATTTTCCAACGCATAATCCAGGTGGTGGTGCTTATTATCAGGGGTCAAATGCAGGAGGTGGTGATATTTTTATTTTAAAATTCAGCAGTAGTTTACCGTTAATTAGTTTAAGCAATAATTTAGTTGATTTTAGTTATGTGTATTTAGGGGATGAAAGGCGTGAATATGTGATAGTAAAAAACGCAGGTGGAGATACATTAAGGATAAGAGATATTGTGATAGGTGATAGTAGTTTTGCTTATTTAGGTAGTTTGCCATTGAGTTTGGGGAGTGGTGATTCTGTTTCTTTAGAGTTTAAGTTTAAGCCAGTTTCATCAGGTTTTAGAGTTGATACTGCGTTTATTTACAGTAATTCAGAGGTTGATTCAGTTAACAAGGTTGTATTAAGGGGTGGAGGAGTAAAGCCACCATATTTATCAAGTTCTGTTGATAGCATAAATTTTAGATCTGTTTTTATTGGTGATTCAGTTGTTAAGTTTCTTAAGCTTTACAATTTAGGTGATTTTGACACGATAAGGGTTATAAGTTTAGAGGTATCGGAGCCTTTTAGAGTTATTTCATATCTAAGCGTTATAAAACCTGGAGATAGTTCAAGTGTTGTTTTAAGTTTCAAGCCTACATCAATGGGGGTTTATGATGGTTTATTGAGGGTTGTTAGCACGGCTTGGAATGATACGTTAGAAGTTAGACTTTATGGTAAGGGTGTGCCTGTGGTGTTAAATGTTGATAAACGAGTTCAATCTGGTATTGTAAAATTTGTTTGTCGTTTTAATGCAAGCGATAGTGTTAGGTTAAATAGTTTCTTTTATTCAATTGATGGTGGTTCAAGTTGGAAGTTGAGTTCGAGGGTTTCAAGTTTTGCTGTTGTAGGGGTTGGGGTTGACACAATATATTGGGATAGTAGGAAAGATTTGGTTAATTTTGAGTCAGCTGATGTCAAGGTTAGGGTGGATTTTATTTTTGGCTCTTTTGATTTTTCAATTAGAATAGATAGTGTTGGGGTTGATAATCTTTCACCAAGGTTTGGGGGAGTGAAGTCGCATAAGAATTTGCTATTTGGGAAGGTTGTTCTCTACTGGGATAGGGCTGTTGACATAAGTAAGGTTGTTTATAAAGTTTTCATCGCTGATAGTTTGATTTCTGAGGTTGTGACAGATTCAGTCTTTGTTTCAGGGCTTAGGACTTCAACAGTTTATAATTTCAATGTCAAGGTTTATGACTTGGTTGGGAATGAGAGTTCTTCACCTTATTCATTGAAGGTAAATGCTCTTTGTGATTATAATGGGGATAACAGGGTGGATGCATTTGATCTTGGAAGTTATGTAAAGGCTTGGAGTGAGCTTGATTATTCTGGTTCGGATATTTATCCCTATGATGGTTCATTGCCACAGGTTGTTGTTAGGGGTGATGGGAAGTTGGATGTTTATGATGTTTTCACATTCACAAAGATTTGGGATTATTCGCACATTCAGGGATTGCCTAAGGTTTTGAGTTTCAGTTTTGAAGGCGTTGATGTTTCAGTTTTGGTTTCAGGTGAAGAGTTTGTTTTCAAGCCTGATTTCAGGGGAAAGTTTTTAAGTTATGGGGTTGAGGTATATCATCGTGGTTTGGTTGATAGTTTTGAAGTTTTAAGAGAAGGAATTGGTCTTGTTTATAGGGATAGTTTGGGTGGGGTGATTTATTTTGATTATTCAAAGTTTGGTGGTATAGAAGAGGGAGGTTTAGGTTTGTTCAGGGTGAAGTTTGGAGGGGTTAAGTTTGGGGATAGTGTGGTGATAAGATTTCGTGGGTATGATGAGGATTCGTTGGTTTCTGGGAGGGAGGCTTTTTCGAGGGTGTATGTTATAAGGTTTGAGGATATACCGAGGGATTTTGCTTTGCATCAGAATTATCCGAATCCTTTTAATCCATCAACAGTTATAAGGTTTGATTTGCCGAGGGATGTAGAGGTTAGGCTTTGTGTGTATGATGTTCTTGGGAGGTTGGTTGGTGTGTTAGTAGATGGTAGGGTGAGGGCAGGTAGGCATAGTGTTGAGTTCAGGGGAGATGGGTTGTCGAGCGGGGTATATTTTTACAGGTTGGAGGCTGGTGATTTTGTGAGTGTAAAGAAGATGGTGTTGGTGAAGTGACTCACCCCCAACCCCTCTCTATAAATAGAGAGGGGAAAAATTGAAAGAGATGAGTTTGTGAACTCATCCCCCGACCTCTTTCTAAACTTTAGAAAGGGGAAAATTAAAAGGGGGGAGTTATTTTTTGCCATTCATTTGAGGAGTGAATTTATCGCTGTGAAAAATAGGGGATTTTTGCTTGATTATTTAAGATTGTATTGGTATATTTTGAGTAAATCGTAAAGATAAATTTTTGAAAGATATAAGTTTTGAAATGAGAAAGTCTCGATCAGTTGTAGTTGAGAAAGAAAAGACTCAGGTAGCAACTTCAAATTACAATAAAACTGTTCTTAGTAACGGCATTCGGGTTGTTTCTGAATCAATACCGCATGTTAAAAGTGTCTCCTTGGGGGTATGGGTTGATGTTGGTTCGAGGGATGAAAGTGATTTGGACAATGGTATAACTCATTTCATAGAGCATATGGTTTTCAAAGGAACGGGGAAAAGAAGTGCAAGGGAAATTGCCGAATTTGTCGAGGATATCGGGGGTTATTTGAATGCCTTCACAACAAAGGAAAATACTTGTTTTTATGTCAGGGTTTTGAGCGAACATTTAAAAGAGGGAGTTGAGATACTTGCGGATATAGTTCAAAATCCGACATTTGATAAAAGGGAAATCGAAAAGGAGAAGAAAGTTGTTTATGAAGAGATAAAAGATGTTGAGGATGATTTTGAGGATTATATTGGTGACCTTCTTGAATATCAGATTTATCATCCACATCCACTTGGCTTGCCTATAATAGGAACGAGGGAAACCGTCAGTGGATTTACAAGGGAGAAACTTTTTGAACATTTAAGAAAATTTTATAATCCAAGTAACATTGTCGTATCAGCTGCTGGAAATCTCGTCCATGATAAACTTGTTGAATATGTTGATAAGTTTTTCACAGCGACGAATAAAAATGGATTTGTCAATGTTAGAAGAAAACCAGAGGGAATGAGGGCAGTTAACTATGTTATTGAAAGACCTTCAAGTCAATCACATGTTTGTATTGGGACTGCTACTTTTGGGGCTAGAGATAAATGGCGGGATCATTTGCTGCTTCTTAACACGATCATTGGCGATGGGATGAGTTCAAGATTGTTCCAGAATATAAGGGAAAAATATGGTTTCGTGTATTCAATTTATTCATTTTACACGATGTTTAAAGATTCGGGGGTTTTTGGTGTTTATTTTGCATGTGACAGAAAGAATGTGGAGAAGACGATTGAATTAGTATGGAAGGAGTTTAATTCAATTGTTAAGAACGGTGTCTCTGTGGATGAATTGAAGAGGGCTAAGGAGCAGGTGAAGTCTTCTATTTTAATCGGTTTAGAAAGCATGTCAAATAGGATGCAAAGGCTTGCACAGATAGAACTTGTTTATGATGGCAGGTATTCAGATGTGAGTGAAGTTATAAAAAAGATTGGAAGGATCACACCTGATGAAATTCGTGAAGTGGCGATTGAAACTTTGAGGAAGGAAAAATTTACAACAGTTATCATCAACCCATCTAAAAAATAAACGGAGAAGGAACTAATGATAGTAGGAGTTCCAAAAGAAATTAAAAGGATGGAAAACAGAGTAGCACTTTTACCTGCTGGTGTTTCAATTCTTAAGGCTCACGGTCATACTGTTTTGGTTGAGAAAGGAGCTGGGCTTGGGAGTGGATTTAGCGATGAGCTTTACAGGGATGCTGGTGCTGAAATTGTTTCGGATCCCCGTGAGATTTATGCTGAAGCTGATATGATAGTCAAGGTGAAGGAGCCGATCGATTATGAGTATAATCTTTTGAGAAAGGGACAAATTGTTTTCACTTATTTCCATTTCGCAGCGAGTCGCGAGTTGACTGAGGCTGTTATTAAGTCAGGATGTATAGCCATTGCCTATGAGACTGTTCAAAAGGATGACGGGACTTTGCCTTTGCTTGAGCCGATGAGCGAGATTGCGGGAAGGATGGCACCACAGGAGGGAGCGAAGTATCTTGAGAAATCTATGGGTGGACGTGGAGTTTTGTTGGGTGGGGTTCCGGGTGTTGAACCTGCTGATGTTGCGATAATTGGAGGTGGAGTTGTTGGCACAAATGCAGCGAAAATTGCTGCCGGGCTTGGGGCAAGGGTTACAATACTTGATGTTAACTTGCAGAGGTTGAGATATCTTGATGATATAATGCCGAAAAATGTTATAACAATGGCTTCAAATGAGTATAATATTGCTAAGGCAGTTCGCAGAGCTGATGTTTTGATTGGCGCAGTTTTAATACCGGGGGCAAAAGCACCAAAGCTTGTGCCAAAAGAATTAGTTGCACAAATGAAAGAAGGAGCAGTAATAATCGATGTTTCAGTTGACCAAGGTGGATGCATTGAAACTATAAGACCAACGACACATGATGATCCGGTGTATATTGAGTATGGCGTTGTTCATTACGGCGTTGCAAATATGCCCGGCGCTGTTCCAAAGACATCAACAATTGCTCTTACGAATGCCACACTTCCATATGTGATTGAACTCGCTGATAAAGGTTTTGAGATGGCCATAAAGACGAACAAAGAGTTGAGAAGGGGTGTTAATATAATTGAAGGCAAAGTTACACATAAAGGTGTGGCAGAAGCATTTGGACTTGAATATACACCGATTGAAGACTTAATTAAGTTTGATTAACAAAATAAAATTTAGGAAATCAAATGGCGAAGATAACAATAGATGGTAAAACAGCAGAAGTAAAGGATGGAATAACCATTCTTCAAGCGGCAGAAGCACTTGGCATTGATATCCCACACTTTTGTTATCATCCTGCTCTCTCAATATCTGGAAATTGCAGAATGTGTTTGGTTGAGGTTGAAAAGATGCCAAAGCTTGTGATCGCCTGTGCAACGCGAGTGATGGATGGGATGGTTGTTTATACGCAAAATGAGAAAGTTAAAAAAGCAAGACAAGCCGTTCTTGAGTTTATTCTTATCAATCATCCGCTTGATTGCCCAATTTGTGATGAGGCTGGTGAATGTAAACTTCAGAATTATACATATATTTACGGACCTGGACACAGCAGATTTGATGAGGAGAAAGTTCACAAGCCGAAGAGAGTCCCACTTGGTCCGAATATCGTTCTTGATGTTGAAAGATGCATAATGTGTTCAAGATGTATAAGATTTTTTGATGAGATTGTAAAAGATCCACAATTGACCTTTATTCAAAGAGGGGATAGAGTAGTTCTGACCACTTTCCCTGGGAAGCGAGTTGATAATCCTTACTCAATGAATATAATTGATATTTGCCCAGTTGGTGCTCTAACATCAAAAGATTTCAGATTTAAAGAAAGAACTTGGAACATGACTGCAGTTAGCAGTATCTGCCCAGGTTGTGCGAGAGGATGTAATGTATATCTTTGGGTTAGAAATAACCAGATTTTGAGGATAACTCCGAGGGTAAATATGGAAGTTAACAGATATTGGATGTGTGATTACGGACGATTTACTTATAAACCTGTGAACTCGGATGATAGGATAAAATCGCCGATGGTTCGCCAAAATGGTGAACTTGTTGAAGTTGAGTGGGATGTTGCGATTGAAAAGGCGGTTTCTCTGTTGAAAGATGTCAAACCAGATGAAGTTGCGGTTATTGGTTCTGCTTATGCGACGAATGAAGATAACTTCGCTTTGCGAAAATTTGCTAAGTCTGTTCTCAAGGCAAAATACATTGATTTTTTGAGCCATGTGAAGGATGGTGATGAAGATGATTTTCTGATCAGAGCGGATAAAACTCCCAATTCAACTGGAGCGAGGCTCGTCGGCATCGGGGCAAGTGATGGATTTGGTTTCGAATCGATAGTTGAAGGTTTAAGGACGAAAAAGTTTAAAGTTATCTATGTGATGGATGATGACATTGTTTTAAATGATGAGATTTACAATTTGCTTGATGGGGTAGATGTAATTGTCCATGCAACCAATTGGAATAAAACCGTTGAAAAGGCAACTGTTGTTTTTGCGAGCGCATCATTTGCTGAGAAGGAAGGAACTTTTACCAACTTTGAAGGGCGGGTTCAGAAGCTAAATATCGCGGTTCTTCCAAAAGATGTCGAACCGTATATGGTTTATAAGCCGAGAAAATTTGGCGAAGCAAGGCCAAATACGGGAGAAATTGATAAATCTAAGCTTGCGCTATCTCGATTGTTTAAATTTGGGACTCAATTTGATAGATGGTCAAGTGGGGAAAGAAGAAATGTTAAGCCATCATGGTGGGTAATTTCGCAAATTGCAAGTAATCTTGGAGTGAAATTTAATTATGAGAAAGTCGAAGATGTGTTTAATGATCTCTCTCAGACTGTTCGCGAGTTCAAAGGTTTAACTTATGAGTCAATTGGTGATGAGGGTGCGATGATAAATTTGGCAAGTAAGAAAGTTACATCTGTTGAAATTTAAAGTTAACATCAACAAAAATTAAAGTTTCAAAGCACATGGAAACACTTTTAATTATAATTGTGAAATCAGCGATTTTCATAATTCTTTTTTTAACTGCTTCTGCTGCTTTGACGTATGTTGAGAGAAGAATCTCAGCGTTTATTCAAGATCGTCTCGGTCCAAATAGAGTTGGACCTTTCGGACTATTTCAACCGATTGCTGATGTTATAAAAATTATCTTCAAGGAGGAGATAATACCAGCAAATGCGGACAGAACTTTACACACAATTGCACCGATAATTTCACTTTTTGTTGCTTATAGTGTTTTTGCTGTTTTGCCACTTGGAGAAAGTTTGGTAATTGGAGGAAGGGAAATTAAACTTATACTTGCTGATGTAAACGTTGGTTTTCTTTATATACTCGCATTGAGCTCAATTGGTGTTTACGGTGTAACTTTGAGTGGGTGGGCATCAAATAACAAATATTCGCTTCTTGGTGCTTTAAGGGCTTCAGCGCAAATGATAAGTTATGAGTTATCGCTTGGACTTTCACTTGTTGGAGTTGTCCTTGTTGCTGGGTCAATTCAAATTGATGAAATCATACGTTCGCAGGCAAATGTTTGGAATATTTTCTATCAACCTGTTGGATTTATAATTTTTCTTGTCTCTGCTTTTGCTGAAACAAATAGACTACCTTTTGATTTACCTGAGGCGGAACCTGAACTTGTTGCAGGTTATCACACAGAGTATTCTGGGATGAAGTTTGGTGCTTTTTATCTTGCAGAATATACGAACATAATAACAGCAAGTTTGTTGGTAACGGCGTTTTATCTTGGTGGATGGTATTTCCCGTTTTTTGATATTTACCGTGGCATGAATCCAAATCTTGCGGGTATTTTGCAAGTGATCGTATTTTTTGTGAAGGCTTTTGTGATAATCTTTCTTTTCATGCTTGTCAGATGGACATTGCCAAGGTTCAGATATGATCAACTTATGCGGTTGGGATGGCAAGTTTTGTTGCCACTTGCGCTTTTAAATGTTCTTGTGACTGGACTTGTTAAGATCATTCTTTAAAAATAAAAATTTGGTTTGAGAATGAGTGAAATTAAAATAAATGGAAGACCAAAGACAAGGGAAATAAAACGGAAGTCAAATCTAAACCTTCTTGAAAGACTTTATCTTCCAGAAATTTTCAAAGGTTTAAGCATCACATTCCGTCAGATATTTAAGCCGAAGTTTACATTTGAATATCCTGATGTAAAATGGCAACCCCCAGCTTCGTTTCGTGGAAGACCTGTGCTTGTTGTAGATGATGAAACAGGTGTTGAAAGGTGCGTGGCTTGCGGGCTTTGTGCAAGGGTTTGTCCTGCACTTGCAATTGAAGTAGTGGCTGATGAAACTGGGCTTGATAAAGAGAGATATCCGAAAAAGTTTGAAATAAACATGCTTCGTTGCATCTACTGCGGGCTATGTGAAGAGGTTTGTCCTGAAGAGGCGATCGTCATGAGCAAGGAATATGAACTTGTCTTTACAAGTAGAGAAGAAGCAATTTTTGGTAAGGATAAACTTCTTGTCCCCGCATCACAATTGAAAGATCGACTTGAGTTTTTGAGAAAGATGAGGTGAAAACAAAATTTTTCTGCATCGTTATGGACGATGATAAAGATTCAATGCATAATGATTTGAACTTTAAGGCTCTCTTGACTTCGTTTCTTATTTTGACATTGATTATTTCCCCGCTATTCGCTCAAAAGATTTCCCTGATTCAATATCCAGACGAAGTTGTAAAGGGCGAAAAATTTGCTGTGAAGTTAAACGTTTACGCAGAACCTGAAGATACAATTTTAATCATTGCTTCGAGTGAAGGTGAAGTTAATCTATCTGAGTCTTTCATTTTTGAGGACAGTTCTATAAATATTGAACCCCTTAAAGCAAATCCCCCGTTTGCATTAAACGAGTATTTACAGAAAAACTTTCCCGTTCAAAAAATATTTATCTTTTTAGACACGCTCAAGCATTCGTCTGTTCTAAGAAGTTATGCTTTTGTGATGAGCACAAAATCATCCGATGAAATCAGGCTGAATTTTTTACCTATAAAAATTTCTTCTGATTCTTTAATTTTTGAACCAATGGAAGCCGAAGGGCATAAAGTTAACATTAAGGTTAAAAACTATTCGGATAAAACAGCGGGCTTATGCGCTAAATTTGAAAAAGATGGATTTATCAAGTTTAACTTGAACGATAAATTTACTGGCAAGGAAGGCTTTACACTTTTGTTCTGGCTGAAGACAACATCGATGATGGGCAAGATAATTACTTTGGAATCAACTTTTGATAAAAGTTTTGCAAGCGTTGGGTTAAAATTTGGTAGCATTTTTGTCGCAATGAACAGTTCGATTGGAAAGTATGAGATAACATTTCCAAAATTTGTAAGCGATGGGGAATGGCATTGCATTGTGATAACCGCAAATCAGCCTGGTGATATTTTAAAGCTTTATGTCGATGGTGATAAGATTGATGAGATTTTTATACCAAATTTATCGCAGTTCGAAATAAATCGTCCAAGTGTAAAAATTGAAAAAGGATTGATTGATGAGATTGTTTTTTTCAAAAATGTTAAACCTGAGTTGGTGGAGCGTCTCTGGCGTTATTTCGTTAAAGTTGATACCAATGTGCTTTTCCTTCTGAAGTTTGAAAATGAAGAAGTAAACGTAATTGGAAATGTAAGCAATATTGAAACGAACGCTGTTAAATTCGTCCCATCATCGGCACCGATTTATTCTTCGGGGGTAAAAGTTAATGCGGAATTAAAAGAGGGTAAAATTAATATAAGTTGGGAAGTGGAAGATCCTGAATTTGTAAGTAGGTTTGTCCTTGAAAGAAAAATCAAAGATGGGCAGTTCCAGCCAGTTTACCAAATCTTAGCATCTGATTTCAATAAATATACATTTGTTGATGTAGATGTTGAAGACAATGTAGTTTACTTTTATAGGGTTAAGCGAATTAACAAAGATGGAAGTTTTGAGTTTTCGGATGAGATTAAAGTTGGGGTTGGTTTGAAAAAAGACTTTGAAATTATTGGCAATTTCCCCAACCCATTTAATTCTGAAACAAAGATAATTTATACTCTATTCAGCGATACTTATGTTAAACTTACCGTTTATGACATCGTTGGGCGTGAGATCGCAGTTTTAGTAGATGGATTTCAAAATGCAGGAAAGCATGAAGTTTCGTTCAATCTTGGGAATATAAAAGTGGATGAGATTACAAGCGGAATTTATCTTTACAAGCTTCAAACTCAAAAAGGATATGAGATAAGAAAAATGGTAGTTATAAAGTGATCGTTCGTCTATTAATCTTACTTTTACCCTTTCTACTTTCCTGCTCCGTTTCAAAATATACTACTGGCATTAAAACAATGGTTGAGCTCAAAGGCGAATGGAAGTTTAAAATTGACCCTGATGATGTTGGACTTTCACAATTTTGGTATTCTTCTAACTTTGATCGAAGCGATTGGGCGAGCGTGGAGGTTCCAGATTTCTGGGATAGGTACTCAAACTTTTCAAGTTATGATGGGATTGCGTGGTATTATAAAAGTTTTGAGATTGAGCGAATTGACAAGCGAAAAAAATATGCGATTTTTTTCGGCGGGGTTGATGATGACTGCGGGGTTTGGTTAAATGGTGAATTTGTCGGCGAACATCGTGGATATAGCGATGAGTTTTATTTTGATGTGACAAAATTTTTAAAACAGGGATTGAATGAACTTGTTGTTATGGTGATTGACCATGGTGGACCTGGTGGGATTTATAAACCAGTGGCAATAGTTGAATATTCTGAAATTGAGGATCTTTTGAAAGGGGAATTTTACTATAAAAACGCAAGAAAAAGCGAAGAATGGGTTAAAGATGCAATTATTTACGAGATTTTTCCAAGAGCTTTTTCTGAAAAAGGAACATTTAAAGAGATAGAGCGTGAAATTCCACGACTTAAAGAACTTGGGGTAAATGTGATTTGGTTGATGCCAATTCATCCCATCGGTGAGGTCAAAAGAAAAGGGACGCTTGGAAGCCCATATTCAGTGAAAGATTATTATGGTATCAATCCCGAATACGGCACAGCGGAAGATTTTAAATCGCTGGTCAAAACTGCACATGAAAATGGGATCAAGGTTATAATTGACCTTGTTATAAATCATACTGCATGGGACAACAAGTTGATCATTGAACATCCTGAATGGTATGTTAAGAACGATAAAAATGAGATCATTTCACCAAATTCTGATTGGACGGATGTGGCGGATTTAAATTACGATAACCCTGAGTTGAGAAAATATATGATTGAGATGATGAAATACTGGGTAAAAGAATTTGACATCGATGGCTATAGGTGTGATGTTGCTGAACTTGTTCCGATTGATTTTTGGAATGAAGTAAGAAAAGAACTTGACAAAATTAAGCCTGTGATGATGCTTGCTGAGGGTAGTTTGCCCGAACAACATTTGGAAGCATTCGACCTAACTTATAGTTGGAATGTTTATGATGCACTGGCAAGGATAATAAGAAATGGACATCTTCCATCTGTCCTTGATAATGTTCTTGAAAGTGAGAAGTATAAATTTCCAAAAGGTTCTTTGAGATTGCGCTTTAATGAAAACCATGATAAACCGCGAGCTGTTAAATTTTTTGGTGAGGATGGAGCGCTTGTTTCAGCTTTTATAGTTAATACAATTCCAGGTGTTCCACTCATTTATAACGGACAGGAATATGGAGATACCACAAACCTTTCGTTGTTCGAGAAACAGGTGATGTCAAGGGACAGCGTAAGCAAGAGGGGAATGAAATTTTACTCATTTTACAAAAAATTGTTTAACTTTAGAAAAAATTCGCTTGCGTTGAGGAGAGGTGAGATGATAAAGGCAAAAACGCTTAACGATGACAAGGTTTATGCTTTCTGGAGAAAATATAAAGATGAAACGGTTCTCTCGATTGCGAATCTTTCAACTTGGGGAGTGACGACGAAGTTGCAAATTGATGAGGTTTTGAAGAAGAAAATTAAGAATGGAAAAGTTAAATTTTACGATGTCTTTGAAGATAAAATTGGCGAAGCTAAGGTTGAAGATTTTGTTAATTTTAAACTTGAACCTTTCACTTTTAAACTTATATCAGTTTTTTAAAACAAATCTAATGGACAAAGATGAAATCTTACACGGAATATCTAACTTTTAACACCAAGAATAAGCGTGAGATAATTAATATCACCGATAAAGTAAATGAGGCTTTGAAAAAAAGCGGTATAAAGGAAGGGTTTTGCCTTGTTTCAGCTATGCATGTCACCGCTGGCGTATTTGTGAACGATGATGAGGATGGACTGATCGAAGATTTAACTGAGTGGCTTGAAAAACTTGCCCCATTTAACCCAAATTATAAGCATCATAGAACGGGCGAAACAAACGCAGATGCGCATCTCAAAAGTTTACTTATTCATCACGAGGTCATAATCCCTGTCACGGATGGACGACTTGATTTTGGACCATGGCAACAGGTTTTTTACGCTGAATTTGATGGCCAGAGAAAGAAAAGGGTTATAATTAAAATCATTGGTGAGTGATTCGTTCAATGACAGTCTGAAAGATCTCCCTTGTTCTTTTCATCCTACTCTTTATTGAGTCAACGAATTCATCAGGAAATCTATACCCAAGGCATAGCGAAAGGTATTCAAGTTTTTCTGGTTCGTCGGGGATGAGATTTGATTTTGATCCTAACGAAACGCGTGTAAACTTTTCAATCTCCCTGTAAAATTCATAATTTGCAATTAAAGTTTTGCGTTCACTTTCTTTTAAAAAGCCATATTTAGTTAAGTTCTCCAGCGCTTTTACTGTGCTTCTTTCTATTTTTCCAAATTTTTTCAAGTGCTTCATTTGTAATATCTGTGCGATAAACTCAATATCTGTCAAACCTCCCGAACTTAATTTTATGTCCATCCCACCATATTTTATGTTTTGCTCCATTTTCTCGCGCATTTGGAATATGTATTGTTCAAGTGATTTTGTGAATTCAATTTTTAAAATTCTGTCGTGAATTAACCCAAGGATTTTTTCCGCAATTTGCGGATTGCCCGCGATAAATCTTGTCCTTGTAAATGCTTGAATTTCCCAGAACTCCGCTCGATTTTTAAGATATGAGTCAAAATATTCAAAATTCACAAGTATAGGCGCATTTCTTCCCTCGGGGCGAAGCCGAACATCAACCTCATAAAGTTTTTCAATTTCAATGGTTGTCATCTGACTTACTAAATTTTCACATTTCGCTGTCAAAATTTGATATTTCTCCGCTCTTCTTTCATCGGTTATAAACATCACATCAACATCCGAATCGAAATTCATTTCCTCGGATCCAAATTTTCCAAGCCCAAATATTGCAATCCTTTGCCTTTCGTCAGCATCAAAATTTTCGAAGAAAAATTTATTTAACACCAACTCGGCTTGCTCTGTTAACTCTTTTGAAAGACGCTGAAAATCGATCAAACCATCAAGGTTCAAAACAAGCAATCTTATCTCGTTCAAGAATTTGAAATCGTGAAGGTTAAAAACATCGAGATGTTTAAAAAATTCAAAAACTTCACTCGTTTTTTTATCTTTGCTCAAATTGTTTTCAGATAGCAAAATGTCAAGAAGATGGGTTTTAAACGAAAGCAAGTTTGAAAATCTTGGGCTGAATTGAGAAATGTTAAGTATGATTTTTCTAAATGAATCGTTTAAGAGCAAATCGTAAAATGACTTTGAATATCTGAAACCTTCGGCGATTTTTCTGAAATTGTCAAGTGTGATATCTGGGATTATGGTTTTTGATATTTCGTTCAGGATAATTGAAGAAACCTTTGCGAAGGAATTTTCCTCTGCCGTGCTGAAAATTATTTCCCCAGTGATAAGTTTCCCCTTTGATAGAAACTTAATATTTCTCATCGCTTTATCAACATCTCTGAAGTTCATATCGTAAAAAAATTTTTTAAGTCTCCCCTTTGCGATCTCATCATCGATTATGTCCGAGATGAAAAGTTCTGGCTTTGCTTCAACTCCAAAGATTCGCTCATAAATTTTTCTTACGCTTTCAAATCTCTCGTCAAGCTCATGTTTAAAAGTTTTCCACTCGGGGATAGATGGGGTGGGGAATGAAATTGTTTTGTCCTTTTTTTCGTAGTTTTTCATCGCTTTTGCGAGCATCGTCAAAATGTTGGTTTCGAGAGGAATTGTATGGGTTTGAAGGTTATGCGACATTTGAAGTATATGTTCAATTCTTCGGAAATAGATGTAATTTTCGGTTAGTATTTTTGCCTCGCTTTTTGTCAGCAATCCGTAGTTTGAAAGTCTTTCAATTGCGTTTAATGTATTTTGTGTTTTCAGCTCAGGTAAAGTTCCAGCATTTAAAAGCTGGAGAGTTTGAACTATAAACTCAATATCCCTTATTCCACCCCGTCGCAGTTTGATATCGTATTCACTTGTTGAGATCGCTTCAAGTTTGGCTTTTATCTTAGCAATTTCACGGATCGGGTTATCCAAGAACGAACTTGGGTAAATAAATGAATCAAGCATGTTTAAAAATTTCCAGCCGAAGTTTAAATCACCAGCGATGGGCCTCGCTTTGATCAGCATTTGTCTTTCCCATATCTTCCCGTAAACTTCATAATATGTTAAATAACCAAGTAAAGAACGAGCCAGTGAACCTGCGCTCCCCTCGGGTCTTAACCTGAAATCGGCTCTATAAAGAGAACCTTCCTCGGTTTTCTCTGAGAGAAAATTTATGAGAGTGGAGACGAGACGATTGAATATTTCGTAATAAGAGATAACTTCACCATTAATCTTTAGCTCCCCATCTCGATTGTAAATAAAGATCAGGTCTATATCCGAGCTGTAGTTTAATTCTTTTCCCCCAAGTTTACCAAGGGCAATTATGCAAAATTCAGTTTCAGGAAAGGATGAAAATTTTTTTCTTGTTTCTTCAATCGCAAGTTGAAGACAAATTTCAACTATCGCTTCAGCAAGATCAGATAAAGATGTGACGGTTTCTTCAAAATTGGCGATGCCGAGGATATCGCGTAAGCCAATTCTCAAAATCTCCCTTCGTTTAAATCGCCTTAATGCATTAAGTTTATTTTTAACGCTTTGAAAATATGAGATTGAATTTTTCCCCTCGTTTAAATAATCTTCTCTTGATAGCTTTTTGTCGAGGGCATTTGTTGATGTGAGCCAGTGGAATAGTTCGGGGTCGCGCACAAGTATATCTGCAAAGTATTGGGAGTATCCAAAGGTTGTGAGCAAGATTTTCAACATTTGCTGGTGAAGGGCAAACTCTTTATAAAGGGATGATTTGCTAAACGAGTTCTCGATGAAACGAATGAAGTTATTTAAACTTTGCTCTGGATTTGGTGAGAAGGTAAGGGAGGAGATAAAGTTTTCGATAAATTTATCTATAAGGTCAAATCTTGCGGTCGAATCTATAAAGTTATTAACAAGATTTTCAAAATTCTCAATTGACTTTTCATTTGACCTGAAGATTTTTCTTAAAGTTTGCTTTGTTTTTGCATCAAAGCTAAACTTTGGCATTTACATTTGTTTCTTCAAAAGTTTTTGCTTTTTTCCTTTTGAATTCAAGAGCAGACCTTACAAAATCTCGAAAGAGCGGATGGGGTTTTGTCGCCCTTGATTTGAGTTCGGGATGGAATTGAACCCCGACAAACCATGGATGGTTTGGAATTTCGATTATCTCAACAAGTGAACCGTCTGGTGAAAGACCGCTGAAAATCATCCCGTTTGCCTCAAGAATTTCCCTAAATTTATTGTTAAGTTCATATCTGTGCCTATGCCTTTCGTTTATTCTATCAGTTCCGTAAGCTGCATATGCTTTTGTGCCCGGTTTTAAAACCGCTGGATATAGACCAAGCCTCATACTTCCACCCTTCATTTGAATCCCCATTTGCTCAGGTAAAAGGTCGATCACAGGATATGGAGTTGCTGGATTAAACTCCGTGCTATTTGCATCCTTTAAACCACACACATTTCTCGCAAATTCAATCACAGCGCATTGCATGCCAAGGCAAATACCAAAGAATGGAATTTCATTTTCACGGGCAAATTGAATTGCCTTAATTTTACCTTCAACTCCTCTCTCCCCAAAACCTCCAGGGATCAAAAGCCCATGAACATCTTTTAGAAATTTCTCCGCACCGTATTTTTCAATATCCTCAGCCTTTATCCACTTTATATTGACTTTGCATTCGTTTTCAGCACCAGCGTGAACGAATGACTCTATTATGCTTTTATAAGCATCTCTCAATTCTGTATATTTCCCACAGATTGCAATTTCAACGCTATCTTTTGGGTTTTTTATCTTTTCAACAAATTTTATCCACTCTGTCAAGTTTGGCTCTTTGGCTGATATGTTTAACTTTTTAAGAACAATATTATCGAGCCCCTCTTCATAAAAGATCAGCGGGACTTCATAGATTGATTCAACATCAATTCCTTGGATCACCGCCTCTGGCTCGACATTTGTGAAAAGAGCGATTTTCTCTTTTATTTCCTTGGTTAAAGGTCTTTCTGTCCTGCAGATTAAAATGTCAGGTTGAATTCCAATTTCAAGCAATGTTTTTACGCTGTGTTGTGTCGGTTTTGTTTTAAGCTCACCTGTTGATTTTATATAAGGTACAAGAGTCACATGTATGTTAATTGCATTTTGCTTCCCAACTTGAAGCATAAATTGTCTTATCGCTTCAAGGAAAGGGAGACCTTCTATATCTCCAACTGTCCCGCCAATTTCAGTTATGATAACATCATAATCATCTTCATTTGCGATCAGGGTAATTCTCCTTTTAATTTCGTCTGTTATATGTGGAACAACCTGAACAGTTGCACCAAGATAATCACCTTTCCTTTCGCGCATTATGACCTCGTGGTAAACTTGTCCTGTTGTTGTGTTGTTTAACCTTGACATGCTTATGTCGAGAAATCTTTCGTAATGTCCAAGGTCGAGGTCGGTTTCGGCTCCGTCATCCGTTACATAGACTTCGCCATGTTGATATGGATTCATTGTTCCAGCATCAACATTTATGTACGGATCAAATTTTTGGATTGTAACTTTTAAACCCCTTGCTTTCAACAAAAGCCCAAGAGATGCACATGCTATTCCTTTCCCAAGCGATGAGACAACTCCACCAGTGACGAAAATATATTTCGTTTTTTTGTTTGTCATTTCAAAAACTCGTTTTTTGTTTTAAAATAGAAACCACATTTTCAATATCAGAAAATGTATCAACACCTATTGTGTCTTTATCAGTTATCACAACTTTTATTCTCATCCCATTTTCAATTGCCCTTAACTGTTCAAGCTTTTCCAATTCTTCAAGTTTTGATGTTTTTAAGTTTACAAACTTAAAAAGCGAGTTTCTTTTATAAACGTAAATGCCGATGTGTTTGTAATAAACTCCTAATTTTAACCATTCATCTCTTCTCTGCGCATCCCTGCAGAACGGAATTGGGCTTCGCGAGAAATAAAGCGCAAAATTTTTTTTATCGAAAACAACTTTCACAACATTTGGGTTGAAAAGGGTTTCAACATCTGTAATTTTAACTGCAAGTGTTGAAATATCAATATCGTTATCTTCTTCTTTTAAAAATGGCTCTATAGCGGAATCAATCATATCTCCAGAGATCAAAGGTTCATCACCTTGGATGTTTACAATTATATCCGCATCGATGTTTCTAACAGCGTAAGCTATTCTGTCTGTTCCGGTCGGAATCTCAGAGGGTGTCATGATCACATTTCCACCAAAATTTTTAACGGTATTAAAAATCCTTTCATCATCTGTTGCAACATAAACATCATTTATCAATTTTGATGACATCGCGTTCTCGTAAACCCACCTTATCATTGGCTTACCAAGTATATCTGCGAGTGGTTTCCCTGGAAATCTACTCGAGGCATACCTTGCGGGTATTACTCCAATGATTCGAGGCATAACTTAACTTTGTTCTTTATCTTCATTCTCTTTTTGGGGTTTTTCTACCTGAATTACCTTTGGAACCTTAAAGAAAAACTCGGTCCTGGATGGTGCGTTTTTTAATATCTCCTCACGAGGATAGCTTTCCTTTACAATATCCTCGCGAAAAACATTCTTTAAGTCAATGACGTGGTAAAGTGGTTCAACATCCGTTGTGTCAAGTTCATTAAGTTTATCTATGTATTCAAGAATTCTGTTAAATTGTTCTGTAAACTTTTCTTTTTCCTCTTCTTTAAATTCAAGCCTTGCGAGGTTTGCTATATATTCAACATCTTTAATGGTGACTGGCATGATGTTATTTTATTTTTGTTTTTAAATTTTTTTCGATCACGCTTCGAGTTAACTCCATAAGTTTAGTTTCTCCGTCCCTGCCTGAAAATTCATCAACTGGAATAGGTTTGTCGATCATAATTTCGATAGTTCCTGGATTTACTTCAAGTTTATGTTTTCTCATTATATTGTGACTGTTAAAAATTGTAACTGGGACAACAGGTGTTTTTGATTTAATTGCAAGCATAAAGCCACCTCGTTTAAATGGTAGAAGTTCACCATCAACGCTTCGGGTTCCCTCAGCAAAAACAAGAACGGAGACACCGCTTTTAATTTTTTCAATTGCCTTTTGAACGCTTCTTATTGCTCTCTTGGGATTCCTTCTGTCAATTAGAATATAGCCACCATGTTTTAAAAGCCATCCCCATAGTGGTATTCTACCGAGCTCTTGTTTTGCAAGAAATCTAATTTGATCAGGTATGCCAGAGATAAGCGCTGGTATATCCATTGCACTTGCATGGTTTGAAATGTAGATGTAATTTTGTTTACTTGAGATATTTTCAAGGCCTTTAACTTTAACTTTGACATTGAAAATTGCGAGAATAATTTTCGACCAAATTTTTGCCATGAAATGATAAATTTTGCCTTTGTAGTTAAAAGGGAGAAGTAAAAAGGTGATGATTGCCATTGGGATTGTAATTAAAACAATGATTCCAGCTTTTAACCAGAAAGAAATTTTTTTCATCTTTGTGCTGTGGTCGGTTTTTTACAATGATAATGAAAATGGGTGAGAAAATCAAGTTGAGTTTGAAAAAATCAGTTACATTTTTTAAATTTGTTATTGCAAGTTGAAAAACAAAAATAGAAAATCAGATGGAAAGAAAAATAAGAGTTTTAATAGCAAAAGCTGGACTTGATGGGCATGATAGGGGAGCCAAGGTAGTGGCAGCTGCGCTTAGGGATGCTGGGATGGAAGTGATTTATACTGGCTTGAGGCAGACTCCTGAGATGATAGTTTCAGCTGCAATTCAAGAAGATGTTGATGTGATCGGGGTTAGCATTTTAAGTGGGGCGCACATGACAATTTTCCCGAAGATAATTAGTCTCATGAAAGAAAAAGGGCTTGATGATGTCCTTTTAGTCGGTGGGGGGATAATTCCGGATGAAGATATACCAAAGTTAAAGGAAATGGGAGTTGCTGAAATCTTTACACCTGGAACCTTAACAACTGAAATCGTTAATTTTATTAAAGAGTGGTTTGAAAGAAATAAAAAGCAAAAGGTCGCTTAATCAACTTCAATTTCCTTTGAAAGTTTTTTTATGATTATCTGAACATCATCAAAATTTAAACCATCGCTCAAAGAAAAAATCTTTTTGAAATCCTCCGGCTTGAAAAATATCTCAAACCTTTTGGTATATTCGTTTAATTTTGCAAGATAATACTGTATGTTCTCATCCCTCTTTAAAGGGTTCCAATCCTCAACAAGTTTACAATTTTCAAATGAACGAACATCTGGAGTTGAACCGGTGATATAGTAGGTTATTTTATCACCCTGTCTATAATTTCTCCCGCTTGCGATCGCAAGTTCATAAGCTGCACTTCTGTTTCTTCTTCCAAGCCTAACAAGCTCTTGATATCTATCGAGTCGCTCACGCAGTGTTTCTGTCTTTGCAAGCTCAAGGATGTCTATTTTTCTTTCGGCGATTGATTTATAGATTGATTTGTAAAGTTCATGAATTTTTTCAATTTCATTGTTAAGCAAAAATTTTATGCATTCGCTTATATACTTTCTCGCAAACGGCTCCATTCCCCTTGAAATAAGCGACGCCCCTTTTATTTCTATATTTCCGTCTTTATCAAGAAGCGCATAATTTTTCTTTTTATAACTTAACATTTTTTTGTAAATCCCATTAAAAGCAAGGTTTATACCCTCCGGCAATGTTGAACCGACATCCTTTACAAATTCCAGCGCTTTTTCTTCATTGGAGCTAAATTCTTTCGGTGGGATGAAGTAAATTCCATCTGTATCTGCTTCTATAACTTTTCCACCTTTATTTGTTATCTCAAAGATAAGCTTCTTTAAGATTTTCTGACCCGTCATTGTGACCTTGTCGGCGCTCTCATAATCATTGAATATCGCTCTGCTATAACCAAGATAGCCGTAGAAGGAATTGATCAAAATTTTAAACGCTGATTGAATTGCGTCATATTTCGCTCTTTCTTCAGGCGTCGTCGCGCTTTTCATTTTGTGTTTTGCCTCGAGCCTCATTTTAGTTAAGCTTTCAAGCATCTGCAAAAAGATCCCAGCTTCGTCCTTCCTCGGTCCAATTTTAAAGTTTATCATAATTGATGGGTAAAGTGATTCGATATCCGCGTGAACAACATTTTCAAATACCCCAGTGTAAAATATATCTGTGTAACCACCCGTTGTTTGATATCCAACATCCGGTTTTGGAAGCGAATACCTCCTTTTCAAATATGCTCTTACAAGCAATGATTCAATTTTAGAAGATGAACCGGATTTTATGACCTGCCAAAGTGAAAACGGTAACATTTGAGTAAGATAAAAATATGGGGGCGCAAGAAGCTCTGAAAGTTTTCCCGTTTCCTCGGCATCTTGAGTGGCGTATTTTATCAAACTTTCCGGATCGTTATCCCAGTACCATGCTATTTTTTCTCCGGGGATGTAAATTCGATCTTGGGATGAAATTTCAAAGTATTTCGCAACATATTTCAAGGAATAGCTTTCAAACTCTCGTTTGACAAAATCGTAAAGCTGAACAAGAATTAATGTGTCAATTATATGTCTCCCGTAAATCTCTATGCCTGTGAAGACTGTCTCACGATCGTAAGTTATCGTCGTAATTTTTGGCTCGCTTCCATCTCTACCGAGTGAAAGTTTAACTTCGTTAAGTTCTGCCCTTTTTATAAGATATGGAAGATCGAAATTTAAAATGTTATGCCCTTCAATTATATCGGGGTCTTTCTTGCGAATTATCTCAACAAGTTCAATTAACATTTGCTTCTCGGATTTCCTGCGACCGTCAATTATATGTTTCCAGCCTCTATTATCGGTCAGGGAAATTACAATAATTCTATCTTCAATTCTCTCAGGATTGCTGAACCTATGTTTTGTATATGTTTCTATATCAAGCTGAATGCGATATATATCGTTAAATTCCATTCCCTTAAATAATGTCGTTCCAGTTTGTAGTAGGAATTGATGAACTGGGTCAGGGCGTAGATAAATTATATCTGTATCTGTGTATGACTCAACCTTTACCGCATTTCTATTGCTGTAGTTGCGCAGGATGTATCTTATTGCATTCCACATGTCCGTTATTTCCTCAAACGCGCAAACATATTGGTAAAAGTTGTTGCCGGCAAGTTTTTTTATCCAAAATTTTTTATAAAACCCCTCAATGTAAGTTTTATCATTGAGAAAGAAGAAGGGATAGAATTTTCTTATCTCCTCTCTTACATTCCCATCTTCTCTAATGTAAGCATGGACGGTTGATTCATCGCGTTGTTGGACGGCGACTATATTCTTTTCCTGGTTATGTCCATAAATTAACTCGTCCATTTTAAATCACCTCGACCTCCGAAGAGCGTCTCCCTTTTGGAATTTGACTTTTTAAGCCTTCCTTCGTTATAAGTCCGCAGCCAAGGATTATGCCATCGAACTTAACAGCTATGTAGCTCCCTGGATTGAAGTTTGACGGGAAATTTTTAATGGTTCCGCCATTTAAGAATGTGCGCGCCTGTTCTTCGGTTTCAAATTCGATTATATTTTTTGTGATAAACGGAGCCAAAAGTTGAAGCGCACTCGTTGAAATTTTCCATTGTTTATTTTTTACTGCTTTGGCAAGCTTTAAGCCAACTCTTTGAACTAAGCTGGACAAAAGATGATGTTTGAAATTTTTATTAATAAGTGAAAAATCAGTTGTTAAAAACTTTATCCAGTCGAGCGAGCTAAACCACAATTCATCACCTTTGAAGTAAAACGCAAATTCCTCCCATATCTTTTCCTCTATCCCAAACTCGTCACTTAGAAACTTAAGTGGTGATTTTAATTTCTCATCGTTTGCTGTCAAAAATTTTATCTGCTGGATTGTTTTCCCATTGTTTATTTCCGTAATTTTTGGGGATTTTGAAAAGGTTGAATCAGTTTTTCTTAATTTTGCTATGAAGAAACCTTCTGTGTTCGCTTTGAAAGGATAAATGCGCACCGCCTTTTTTAATCTTTCGTCAAGTGGAAGCCCATCATAAGAAGTTATGCCTTCATCAAATTCAGCTTTTTTATATTCTATTTCTTCAATTTCAACTGGAAATTTCTTTAAGATTGAATCAATCACAATTTCATTTTCTTCAACGGTTAAAGTGCAGGTTGAGTAAACGATTATGCCTCCAGGTTTAACTGATTTTATCGCGCTTATGAGCAATTGTTGTTGCTTATTGCTCAGGCGTTTAACTTCATCGATGCTCCACCAATTTAAAACTTCATTTGCTTTTGATATTATCCCAAGCGCGGAGCATGGGGCATCTACAAGTGCTTTATCAAAAATTTCGGGAAGGATAGCACCAAACCTATTTCCATCAATTGAGGTGATAGCAGTATTTAAAATTCCAAGTCTATCAATTTGATGCGCCACAACTTTTAATCTTTCAAATGAAATATCATTGGCTATAATGATGCCTGTATTTTTCATAAGTTGGGCAATATGAGTTGTTTTAGAGCCTGGCGCCGAAGCTATGTCGAGAATTATCTCATTGGGCTTCGGTTCAAGAATAAGCGAGGGAAGCATGGAAGATAAGCTTTGTACATAGAATAAACCTGCAAAATGTTCAACCGTTTTCGAAATAGGGAAAGGCTCTTCTTCAACTATGAAGGAGTCTGGCACAAGGTCAATCTCCAAAAGTTTAAAACCTTTATTCTCAAGTTTAGATTTTAATTCGTTTGCCTGAGTTTTCAGTGTATTAGTTCTGATCGTGAGTGGTATATTAAGTTTATATGGTTTCAGGATAAGTTTAGCGGATTCAGGGTCAAGTATTTTGGTAAGATATTTGAAAATTCGCTCTGTCATAGAATCGTTAATGCAAATTGGGATTCACTGTTTAAAAAAATATACAATTTTTAAACAACGACACAAAATAAAAACCAAGCAAGTTTGGGAGCAAGATGCCTTCAATTTCAATTGGTTTTTAATAAAATTTTTTGTAAAATTTACTTAGCAAAACTTAATATAGGCTTGAGAGATGAGTAAAGAAGCAAAATGGTTTCTTGGAATAATTGGAATAATACTCTCATTGGCGGTTTTGTTTGTCGCACTTGGTTTTTTTACGCTTGTTAGTTCTATGAAGCCTGAAGTTGAGGATGAGGCAATCGCCGGCAAGGACAAGGTTGCTTTGATTGAGTTGAAGGGTGTGATAATTAACTCGGAAGATATTGTAAAACAGATTAAAAAGTATGTGAAAAGTTCAGCCGTTAAAGCTATTGTTGTTTATGTCGATTCGCCCGGAGGTGGGGTATCAGCAAGTGAAGAAATTTATCAGGAGTTGAAAAAAGCCAGAGAAAAAAAGCCTGTTGTCATCTCGATGGGTTCAGTTGCAGCAAGTGGGGGTTATTATGTATCTCTTGGAGCAAGCAAGATAGTTGCAAATCCGGGAACCATAACAGGGAGCATAGGGGTTATAGCTCAATTTCCAAATTTGAAAAAATTGCTTGATAAAGTCGGTGTAGAGTTTGAGATAATAAAAAGTGGCAAATTCAAAGATTCGGGGAATCCATATCGTGGTTTGACGGATGAAGAAAAAAGATACTTTCAGAGCGTGATAAATGATGTTTATGAGCAATTTGTGAACCATGTTGTTGAGGAGAGAAAAATGAAAAGGGATGATGTTTTAAAGATAGCGGATGGTAGGGTTTTCACAGGTAAACAGGCTTTTGAAATGGGGCTTGTTGATACACTTGGAACTCTTGAAGATGCTATAAAGATTGCAGGAAATCTTGCTGGAATAAAGGGAGAGCCGAAAGTTGTTAAAGAGAGGAAAAAGAAACCAGGGATTTTAGATTTGGTTTTTGAATCAAAAACCATCGAAAATCTTGAAGAGATAAAAAATTTTATTTTAAATCAACCTGTTTTGCAGTATAGATGTGAATTTATTCTAAAATAAAATCAGGGTTAGAAATTGACGAAAACAGAACTTGTTAAGATTTTAGCTGAGCAAATTGGTTTAACCGTTGAAGAAGTAGAAAGGGTTATTGATGGAGCTTTAGCAATTATCATGGATTCGTTGAAGAAAGGTGATTATGTTCAAATAAGGGGATTTGGAACCTTCAGAGTTGTGAAAAGAAAAGCAAGGATAGCCAGAAATCCTAAAAAAGGTGAGATAGTCCCGCTTGATGATAGGTATGTTCCGGATTTTAAGCCGACGCGTGAGTTTAAACAGATGGTTATTGAAAGCCTGCGAGATAGGATTCTTGAAGAAAAGGGTCTTAAGCCTCAGTCGTCCGATATAAGTGCCGAAGAACAGCAAGGCTCAGGAGAGGGTGAAACATTATAAATTAAATTCTGCTAAATTATGACCGCAAAAAGTTGCCCTGTTTGTGGTACAGTATTGCCTGAAAACGCAAAATTCTGTTTTAACTGTGGTGCTAATTTGCTGAATATGGAACAACCTTCGGGTGAACAAAAGCAAATAATTATTTGCGATGTCTGTGGTTTTGAAAATGAACCTGGTAGCAAGTTTTGCGTAAGTTGTGGTTCAGTTCTCACCGGAACTTTTACTTCGGCTGAAAAGGTAACACCTCCAGAGGTTGAGTTCAAACCCCTAGAGTTGGAGTCCATTAAGCCAAAACAACCTGAGGTAAAGGTTAAATCAAGGAAAAAAAGAAAAAGCATTAAATTATCTTTTTATCAACTTTTTTATCTTGGGCTTGCTATTGCCTTTGTTGGGTTAATTGCTTATGGTGTGATCCGCAGAGAAAAATCAAAACCGGATGTTCCTCAACATCCAGAGACAAATTCTGAGATAATGGCTGAGATTGAGCGGTTGCGCCAAAGGGTTAATGCGAACCCGGATGATATGGCTTCAACTTTAAGGTTGGCAAATCTCTTGCATGATGTTCACATATTTGATCAGGCGGTTGAGTATTACAGAAGGTATCTTGAAAAAAATGAATCGGACCCGGACGCCAGGGTTGATATGGGAATTTGTTTATTTGAAATTGGCCGTGTAGAGGAAGCGATTGCTGAAATGGAAAAAGCTTTGACTTATGCGCCGAAGCATCAACTTGCATTGTATAATCTTGGCATAGTAAATTTAGCGTCTGGAAATGTTGAAAAAGCTAGAGATTATTTTCAGCGCTGTATAGATGTTAATCCATCAGCAGAAGTGGCTCAGAAGGCAAAACGAATCCTTGAACAACATAAATTTTAAAACAAATTATTGGAGGTGAAAGCCCGTGCCAAATCTTAGGAAAAAGAGAAAAAAGAAAATGAACAAGCATAAGTGGAAGAAGAGAAGAAGAAAGATGAGGCATAAGAAGAAAATTAGATAATCATTTTATAAGGTTGCCCATCGGGGCAACCTTTTTAGCATCTATATGTATTCGTTATTGCAAATTAAAAAACAAGAAAATATGAATAAAATAAAGAACTTATTTCGCTTTTTATTTTTGCTTGCTTTTCTTGTCCTCTTAATCCTACGGCTTGAAGATGCGCAACCCTGGGGTTTTGAAGGCCATAAAAAAATAACTGAGGTTGCTATTGATTTGATTTTAAACCTCGATAAGTTTAATAAGATAGAGCAAAGCAAATTAGACTTCTTAAAAAAATTTCTCTCCGAAAATAAAAACATAATCATTGAACGGTGCATTGAGCCAGATATGGTCAGGAGTGAAGATAAGGATGAGCAATATAATCATTTCATCGACATAGATCGGTATGGTGCCTATCCTTTTAATGAACTTCCAAGGGATAAGAAAGTGGCGATAGAAAAATTTGGTTTCGAGACGGTTCAAAAAAATGGATTTCTCCCCTGGAGAATTAGTGATTTTACTGATAGTTTGGCTTATTCGATTTCAAAAGACGATAAAGAAAAGATGCTGAAATATTTCTCGTGGCTTGCTCATTATGTCGAAGATGCGCATCAACCTCTGCATGTGACTGAAAATTACGATGGCCAGTTGACGAATCAGCCTGGGATTCATTCAAGATTTGAGACTGAACTTGTAAAATATTTAATGCGAAATGATGAGTTAAAATTTGATATTAAGAGGCTCAAGAATGAACTACAAAGGAACTCGATTGTTGGTGATAGGGTAAATTTTGCCTTTGGAATTGTGCTTGAGAGCTATAAATTTATTAACGATATACTGAATGCTGATAATTATGCAAAGAGTTTGATTCCTCCTGAGAAGCTTTACAGAGTTGAGAAAAGGGATGGTAGAACGCGATATATTTATTCTGAGGAATATTATTCAATTATGGCAGGAAAGTTAAAAGATTTAGTTTACGATAGAATGACTCGCGCATCAATTCGACTTGCGACTTTATGGTTAACTGCATTAGCTGAATCATCGAATTATAAATAAAACTTTGTATGATATGAAAAAAAGACATATTGCATCGCGAAGTAATCGTATTTATTTGAGCGAGCGTGAAATCCCAAAGAGGTGGTATAACATAATCCACGATATGCCTGAAAAACCAAAGCCACCACTTAATCCAAGAACTGGCCAACCTGTTTCTGTTGATGAACTTAGTATAATTTTCGCTAAAGGTTTAATTGAGCAGGAGATAAGTGATAAACAATGGATAGATATACCGGAAGAAGTTTTAAAAGTTTATCTTTTGTGGCGACCGACTCCTTTGATAAGAGCGAAATTTCTTGAAGAGGCACTCAATACCCCGGCTAGAATTTATTACAAGTATGAAGGCGTTAGCCCTTCTGGAAGCCACAAACCGAATACCGCAGTTGCGCAGGCATATTATAGTAAAATTGAGGAAGTTAAACGATTAACAACTGAAACTGGAGCCGGGCAGTGGGGCAGTGCTTTGGCTTTCGCATGTAGTTATTTTGGTTTGGAATGTAAAATTTTTATGGTAAGGGCAAGTTATGAACAAAAGCCATATAGAAAAGTTTTGATGAAAATGTGGGGTGCTGATGTAGTTCCAAGTCCAAGCGAGGAAACACAGGTTGGTAAAAAAATTCTTGAAGCAGATCCGGATTCCCCGGGAAGTTTAGGTATTGCCATAAGTGAGGCTATTGAAGTTGCGATCTCAGATGAGAAAACTAAATATTCTCTCGGTAGCGTTTTAAATCATGTGCTTTTGCATCAAACTATAATTGGACTTGAAGCAAAGAAACAACTTGATAAAATCGATGAATATCCGACTATTGTTATCGGCTGTGTAGGTGGTGGTTCAAATTTCGCAGGGCTTGCTTTTCCTTTTTTGCTTGACAAGTTTTTGGAAAAGAAGAAAACACTTCGAGTCCTTGCAGTTGAGCCCGCAGCATGCCCAACCCTTACAAAAGGAATTTATAGTTATGATTATGGGGATAGCAGTAAATTAACTCCGCTTTTACCGATGTACACTTTGGGGCATGATTTCATTCCACCTAAAATCCATGCTGGTGGTTTGAGATACCATGGGATGAGTCCAATAATTAGTAAACTGTATGCTGATGGATTTATTGAGGCAAGGGCTTACACGCAAAATGAAGTTTTTGATGCAGCTTTAAGATTTTTCCAAACTGAGGGAATAGTTCCAGCTCCAGAATCTGCACATGCTATAAGAGCTGTTATAGATGAAGCAATTAGAGCGAGAAAGGAAAAAAAGGAGGAAGTGATACTATTTAACTTATCTGGTCATGGATTTTTTGATATGAGTGCATATCAAGATTATCTTTCGGGAGCACTTGAAGATGTAGTTTTAACTGATGAGGCTATTGATGAGTTAACTCGAAAGCTTTCATCATATCCAAAGCCGTAGGTAAAAAAGAAAAATTAATTCGTTATTGCAAATTGAAAACAAAAACAAGATTCGCACCAAGCCCAACAGGACACCTTCACATAGGTGGAGCAAGAACGGCAATTTTCAACTGGCTATTTTCGAGAAAAAATAAAGGTGATTTCTTTTTACGAATTGAGAATACAGACAGAGAGCGTTCAAGTGAAGAAATGGTTCAATCAATCGTTGATGGTTTAAAGTGGCTTGGGCTTAACTGGGACAATGATATCTACTATCAATCTGAACACATAAATGAATATGTATCTGCATGTTATGAACTTGTCAAAAGGGGCCATGCTTATTTTTGCTATTGCAGTGAAGAAGAACTCGAAATGAAAAGAAAGGAAGCGGAGCAAAAAAGAATTCCATATAAGTATGATAGAAAATGTCTTTACCTGAGCGAGGAGGAGAAATTAAAATACGAAAGAGAGGGAAGAGGTCGAACAATTAGATTTAAAGTTCCAGATGGTGAAACTGTGTTTTTTGATGTTGTTCATGGTGAGATAAGGTTTAAAAATTCTGAGATTGATGATTTTATTATACTTCGTTCGGATAACACGCCTGTTTATAATATGGCTGTCGTTGTGGATGATCATAACATGGAAATCACGCATGTAATTCGCGGAGATGATCATATTTCAAACACACCAAAACAGATTTTAATTTACCAAGCTTTTGGTTGGGATATTCCCGTTTTTGCACATGTCCCATTAATTCTTGGTCCTGACCGAAAAAGGTTGAGCAAAAGACATGGGGCAACTGCGGTTTTAGAATACAGAGATAAAGGTTTCCTTCCTGAGGCGATGTTTAATTACCTATGCTTTCTTGGTTGGTCACCGGGTGATAATAGAGAAATTATGAGCATTGAGGAGTTAATAGATGCTTTCGACATTACAAAAATTCAAAAGAAAAGCGCCATATTTGACCAAGCAAAGCTTGAGTGGATGAACAGTGAGTATATTAGAAGAAAAGAAAATGTTGAACTTTTGAAGCTTGTAAAACCATTTGTTGAAAAGCACGGGTATAAATTTGAAGATGATACATATCTGCTAAAAGTGATAACGCTAATGAAAGATAGGGTTAAAGTTCTCGAAGATTTTGTAACTTTTGGGAAATATTTCTTTGAAGATCCGGTTGACTATGATAGGGAAGGTATTGAAAAATATTGGAAAGATAAAACCAGTGAGATTTTAAGTGAATTTGTCAGTAGAATAGAAAAAATAGAAGATTACACCGCACCAGTAATTGAAAGGGAGTTGAGAAGTTTTGCTGATGAAAAGAATATCAAAGCAGGTGACTTAATTCATCCGATAAGATTGGCTATTACCGGCATGAGAATAAGTCCTGGGCTTTTTGAAGTAATGGAGGTTCTTGGGAAGGAAACAACGATAAGGAGAATTAAAAATGCTTTGGATAGGATTAGTGTAAAAAACTAATGGAGGTAAAAATGATCTTGCCAATTTATTTGTATGGTGATCCAATTTTTAAAAAACCGGCTAAAAAGGTGGAGAAAATAGATGATAAATTTATTGAAACTTTAAAGGATATGTTTGAAACCATGGAGGTTGCCGATGGAATTGGACTTGCTTCTACACAGGTTGGCATTCCATATTCTTTTGCTGTGATTGATCTTTCGGTTTATGAGGAGTATAAAGATTTTAAAAAAATGGTTATTATAAATCCAGAGATAATTTATTCAAGCGGTGAAGAGGTTATGGAAGAGGGTTGTTTAAGTATCCCGGGAATAAGGGCAGAGATAATAAGGCCTGATAAGATTGTTTTAAGATATCAAGACATTGATTTCAAGGTAAATGAAATTGAGTGCGAGGGACTTCTTGCGAGGGTTGTTCAACATGAGGTTGACCATTTATATGGGAAGTTTTTTATTGATTACTTGTCTCCGGTTAGGTTAAAAACACTTAAACCAAGGCTTGCGAAAATAAAAAAGGGCGAGGTTAAAACTCATTATCCCATAGTTGTGCCAGGGACAAAGAGGATTATAAATCCAGAACCTGAATCCGATAAAGATGTTTGATTTAAAAATTTACTTCGTTTAATCAGATGAAAATTATCTTCATGGGAACCCCGGAGTTTGCTATACCTTCACTTGATATCCTTATCAAAAACAATTATGATATTATAGCGGTTGTAACAGCGCCTGATGAACCGAAAGGTAGGGGTTATAAAATTTCGCCTCCGCCAGTTAAGATTTTTGCACTTGAACATGGCTTGAAAGTTATTCAGCCGGAGAATTTAAAAGATGAAAAATTCATCGATGCTTTAAAAAATTTATCACCAGATTTGATCGTTGTCGTTGCCTTTAGAATACTCCCGCCCGAGGTTTTCACCCTTCCACCGCTTGGCACTGTAAACGTCCACGCTTCTCTTTTACCCAAGTATCGTGGCGCTGCACCCATAAATTGGGCAATAATTAATGGTGAGAGAGAAACTGGAATCACAACATTTTTCATAAATGAAAGAGTTGACACGGGAAATATAATCTTGCAGAGAAAAATTTCGATAGATCCGGATGAAACCGCGGGTGAACTTCATGATAAACTTTCAAGGCTTGGCGCCGAGGTACTTCTTGAAACAGTTAAGTTAATTGAAAAGGGCTCTGTTCAAACATTTCCCCAGGATGACTCGCTTGCAACTCCTGCTCCCAAAATTAAGAAGGAAATGTGCCAGATAAATTGGCGTGAAAAAGATGCCCAACAAGTTCACAACTTTGTTCGAGGTCTTTCACCTAACCCATGTGCTTTTACTTTTCTAAACGGAAAACTTGTGAAAATATATAGAACGAAACTGCCATCATCAATCGATGTTGAAATTAATGACGCTGAGCCTGGGGAAATTTTAGTTTCAGAGAGAAGGGATAAAATATATGCTGTATGCACTGATTTAAATTTAGTTCAAATACTTGAACTACAAATCGAAGGGAAGAGAAAACTTAGCGCTGAAGAGTTTCTAAGAGGGTTTAAATTGAAATCAGGAGATAAATTTACGGTTTTAGATGCGAATGAGCTTAAAGCATTTTTGAAAAATAAAAAGGATTGAACGATGTTAACAATTGCTGGGATAGTAATAGTTTTCATTGTAATGGCTTTGCTTATGTTCTTGCGTGTTATCCCTGCGCTTATTGCTCTCCCACTAATGGCGTTTTTTATAGCCTTGATCGGTGGCATCCCGTTAGATGATATACTTGTTTATGTGATTGGAGAAGGCGCTTTCAGATTACATCAAGCATATACGATTACGATTTTCGGTGGCATGCTAAGTATTTTCATGCAGAAATCTGGAATTGCTGAAAGCTTTATAAGAAAGGGGGCGGAACTTGCGGGTGATAACCCTTTTTATGTGAGTTTAATTATCTTAATTTTGACTTCAATTTTATTCACAACCCTTGGAGGACTTGGGGCAATAGTTATGGTTGGAACAATCGTGCTCCCTATTATGAGCTCCGTTGGAATAAGCCCTGGAATAATCGCTGGGGTCTTTTTAATTGGGTTAAGTATAGGTGGAATTTTAAATGCGCAAAACTGGGCATTGTATATCAACATTTTAAATGTCCAGTTTGAAACGGTTCGAACTTTTGCACTTTATCTTTTCTTTGTGTCTTTGGCGGTTGCCATCGCTTTTATCATTGTTGAATTGAAAAGGGACAGGATAATTAAAAGTTTTAAGTTTATCTTAAACTTTAAATTTCTCTTAACCCTTGCTCTGCTTATAGCATTTTTTCTTATTTTTTTAACATTGGGTAAGGTTGAAAGGTTATTTCCAGATAACTTAAAGAATATCTTTAAGTTGATCGGGGAAATTTTATTAATCCTTTTTCTAAGTTATCTTTTTATCAAGTTTATCTTTAATGCAATATCTCCTTCACATTTGGGACAGTTAAGATGGTATGCTTTGTTAACGCCGATTGTGCCGCTGGTTATAGTTTTTGCGCTTGGAAGCAAATATTTCATTTTTGCCTTTGTTGCTGGTTTATTTTACGGTTTTATCACGACATTTAGAAAGGGCAGTTTAAATTTGCTTATGCAATCAATTATAGAAGGTGGAAGTAGCGTAATTCCTGCAGTTGCGCTAATGATTGGGATTGGCATGCTCCTTAACGCAATTTTAGGTCCGTCTGGTTGGGGACATGGAGAGTGGAAGGTGTATGCGCAACTGAAACCTTTATTTAAGGCGATAGTTCCAAGTTCACCTGTCTTATACGTAGCGGTTTTTTCATTGTTAAGCCCATTGGCACTTTATCGTGGACCTTTAAATGTTTGGGGATTGGGCTATGGAATCGCAACGCTTATTTCATCGCCTGTGGGAACACTTCCACCAGCTTCAGTTATGGGATTGTTGCTTTCCGTCGGGCAGATCCAAGGTGTTTGCGACCCCACTAATACACATAATGTTTGGATAGCGAATGAGTTAAAAATCGATGTGAACCAAATTTTAAGAAAAACATTCCCATACATGTGGAGCCTTGCAACAGTTGGGTTAATAATTTCGGCGATGATGTTTTTATAAAACTTTTACATATAAATTTATGCTTTGTCCGATATGTGGATTTGAAAATTCAAAGTTTAATGTAAAGTGTAAAAATTGCGCCGCATTTCTTCAAGATCAGGTTTATGTTTTGAACTTGTTTGAAATTTTAAGTTTATTGTTTGTCAATCCTTCAAAGGGTTTTCACAAGATAATTCTATCAAAGCGAAAAAATTTTTCAATTTTACTTGCTTCGCTTTTTGGAATTGCGATGTCTTTGGATGTTTTTTTACTTCGCTAAAGCTGGGGAAAAGTTTGAAAATTTGATTTTTTTGATCCTTAACATGCTTTGGCTTGGGGTTATTCTTGGGGGTTTGTTTGTATTTTTAATCTCACTTATTTTGAAAGCCTTGCTTTTCAAATATAGAGATATAAAATTTAAAGACTATTTTGCGATTGTTTCATACTCAGCGTTTCCACTTGCTTTGTCGGTTCTTTTTCTTTTGCCATCTATACTTGCCGTCTTTGGGATTTACTATTTCACTGAATCGCCAGAACCTGATAAGCTTAAACCAATTCCTTTTTATATTTTTTATGGCATTGGTTGGATTTTAAAAGCTTACTCAGTTTTATTATTACTGTTTGGATTAAAACATATAACTGAGAATTTTTTCGAAAGTTTAATTTATGTACTTTTGACTTCGATTTCTTCACTCGTTTTATTAAATTTATTAACAGAAGCAGTTAAAATCATGTTATAAAAGGAATGCGAAGAATAAAGATAGGAATCGATGTTGGTGGGACATTTACCCATGCTGTTGCAATTGATGTAGATTCACTTGAGATAGTTGCGAAGAGTTGTGTCCCTACCACTCATTCTGCAAAGGAAGGGGTTGCACTTGGGGTTATTCAAGCGATGAATAAAATTTTAAGCGATGGAAACATAGATCCAATAGATCCAGATGATGTTATTTTAATTGCGCATAGCACAACGCAAGCGACGAACGCACTTCTCGAAGGTGATGTTGCCAAGGTTGGGATAATTGGGATGGGAACGGGAATAGATATGATAAGGGCGAAAGGTGAAACGAATGTTGGAAAGATTCCACTCGGCAATGGGAAATTCATAGAGACATTTCACACTTTTATTGACTCGAAAATTTTTGGAACCGAAAAATTAGAAGAGGAAGTAAATAGAGCGGTAAAACAACTGATTTCCAATGGTGCTGAGGTTTTTGTTGTAAGTGAGGCATTTGGGGTGGATGATCCATCGAGGGAAGAAAGAGTGGTTGAAATTATAAAAGACATGGGCAAAGTGGCAACCCCTGCATCCATGATTTCCAAACTTTATGGGCTTCGGGTTAGAACAAGGACTGCAGTTGTGAACGCATGTATGCTTCCGAAGATGATTGAAACAGCTGAAATAACATCTTACGCTGTTAAAAATGCTGGAATAAAAGCGCCGCTGATGATAATGAGAAGCGATGGTGGGATTATGACGGCTGAAGAAATGAAAAGAAGACCCATAATGACGATATTATCGGGACCAGCTGCTGGCGTTGCTTCAGCGCTTATGTATGTTAAAATAACCGATGGAATTTTTATTGAAGTCGGTGGAACAAGTACAGATATTTCTGTGATAAAAAATGGAAAACCGATGATCCGAAGCGCTGAAGTTGGAGGGAATAGGCTATATCTTAAAACTCTTGATGTTAGAACGCTTGGAATTGCGGGTGGTTCAATGGTACGAATGTCGGATAATTTTAAAAGTGTAATTGATGTTGGTCCAAGAAGTGCACATATCGCTGGATTAAAGTATGTCTCATTTTCAGAGCCTGAAAACTTTGATGATATTGAATTTGTATTAATTCAACCTAAGCAAGGTGATCCGTCAGATTATGTAGCCATAAGAAGAAAAGGTTCGGATAAACCAGAATTTGCTATCACAACAACTGATGCGGCTAACTTTTTGAACTTGATAAGTCCAAATGGTTATAGCAGAGGAAATTTTGAATCGGTTGGGAAAATTTTCGTGAAACTTTCCCAGCTTATGGGAAAACCTGCTGATTTGATAGCGAGGGATATACTTGACATTGCTGTTAATAAGATAAAAGGTGTCATTTTAGATTTAATAAAAGAGTATAAACTTGACACGGAGCTTGTCACTCTTGTTGGTGGGGGTGGTGGTGCGGAGGTTATAGTTCCGTATCTTGCAAATAAATTAGGTCTTGAATATAAAATCGCGGAAAATTCCGAAGTTATATCTGCAATCGGAGCAGCTCTTGGAATGATAAGGGAGAGTATAGAAAGGGTTGTTCCAAATCCAACTGAGGAAGATATTCTTAAAATAAGAAACGATGCTGTCGCATCAGCTATTCGCATGGGTTCAAAGCCTGAGACAATTCAAGTTGCTATTGAAATTGACAGACAAACGAAAAGAATTACAGCTATCGCCACTGGAACGCCCGATTTTAAGGCGGGTGATATTGTGAAGAAATCCTTGAGCGATGACGAGCTTTATAAAATAGCTGAAAAGTCGTTCAAAAGTTTACTAAAGAGATACACATACAGTAATGGAGGATATCTTAAAGTTATCGCAGAGAATAACTTCTATAAGATTTTTGGCATGGAGCTTGAGCGAAAAAAATTTCTCTTTTTAAGGGATAAGTTAAAACCTGTGAAGGTATTTGATACCGAAGGAAATCTAAAACTTCAGTTTTTAAATGCGAATGTGGTTGAAACAAATCCAAATGGATTTGAAAAAGTTCTTTCACATGTAATTGATAACTTTACCATTTACGGTGATGCTGGGGCTATTGCCCCAGATGTATTTTTGATTTATGGGCCAAAGATAATTGATTTAACTGGGGTGATGTTCAAAGAACAGATGCTTTCGGTAGCAAGAGCTGAGCTGAAAAGTTCAAGCTTGCTTGACGAAAAAATTATAATTATTGCTGAAGAACGAACATAAAGGATCATTGAAATGCTGTTGTTTTCAAAAATCATAAAGCGCGCTCAACTTGTTCCACTTTTAATTCTTCTATTTGGGGGAACGCTTTTAACCCAGGGGAAAGTTCATGTTATCCTTGACAGTATTTACTCAAAAGCTACCGATGGCTATAGAAAATTTTATGTTATTCTACCGAGAAATTACAATGAGACTGAAGAACGATATCGAGTCCTGTATTTGCTTCATGGCTACTCTGGAAATCATACCGATTGGCTAAATAAGACATCTTTAATTAAATATGTTAGTAACTATCCACTTCTTGTTATAACACCCGAAGCGGACAACAGTTGGTATACAAACTCGCCAACTTTTAAAAACAAAAATTATGAAGATTACATAATCACCGAATTAATTCCTTATGTTGAAAGAAAGTATCGTGTGCTTTCGGCAAAGCATGGAAGAGCGATAGCAGGTCTTTCAATGGGAGGCTATGGTGCTGTTAAACTCGCGCTGAAGTATCCGAATTTATTCTACTATGTTGGTTCCTTTAGCGGGGCTTTTAATTGGAAAGATTTGATCAAAATGGACAAAAGTCAAATAAGTCAAAGTTTAAAAGAGTTTTTTGGCGAGAGTGAAAGTGAACATTGGGATAAAAATGATATATTTGTTATCGTTGAAAAGATAGAAACTTTTAATTTACCATACTTTTACATCTTGTGCGGTAAAGATGACACTATTGAAGGACTTCTTGAATCTAACAGAGAGTTTGTTGAAAAATTACGTCGTAAAGGAATTCTTTACGAGTATCATGAATTGCCTGGTGGACATGATTGGCTTCTATGGGATGTTGGAATAAATAATTTTCTCAAAAAACTACTTACCAAAAAATGATAGGAAAAACTAAGATGGCTCAAGTTTCCATTGAGAACAACAGACAAGTAAAAAGAGCCTTAGTCATCATCATTGAGATATTAAATTTAAAAGCGGGCAAACATTTTGAAAAAGTAAATCAAGAAATTGGTGTTGGTTTATGATTCTGTTATATATTGTTTTTTCAACAATAATTGTATCTTTAGTTTCCCTAATAGGGATAGTATTTATAAACAAAAAGTTGGAAGAACTTCAAAAGGTAAGTTTTTACCTTGTAAGTTTTTCTGCAGGTGCTTTGATAACAGGTAGTTTTCTTCATCTTATACCAGAGGCATTGGAGAAAAAATTTACCGCAATTTATTCCATTATTTTCGGAATCTTTTTCTTTTTTATCCTTGAAACATTTTTGAAATGGAGACATTGCCATGAGCTGGAATGTGAACAACATACATTTGTCCCAGTAAATCTTCTTGGTGACTTCTTTCATAATTTCATCGATGGAGTTTTTATAGCATCATCTTATCTTGTTGATTTTAACCTTGGCGTAATTACAACCCTTGGGGTTATATTTCATGAGGTTCCCCAAGAGCTTGGAGATTACGGGGTTTTAATTTATGCTGGACTTTCTCCTAAAAAAGCGCTCAATCTAAATTTCATCGTTTCTTTAACATCTATTTTAGGCGGAATTTTGGGGTTCTTTTTCCTTGAAAAATTTAAATTCTTTATCCCTTATATCCTTGGTTTAACTGCGGGAAATTTTCTTTATCTTTCGTTAACTGATTTAGTTCCAGAGTTGCACAAAAAAGTGTCGCTTAAGAACAACATTGAAAAGATGATATTTATTATCTTTGGAATTTTGTTGATGATTTTGTTTAAAATTTTCTTCAAATAGTCATTTTTAAAGATGCAGTTTGAGCTTCTTAATGTGGAAAATAGGTAACATTAAAAATTGACAAAATAATGAAAGAGCAAAGAAAGGTAATTTTAAAAATACCCAAAAAAGTTAAAACTGTTGAGGCGGATGTTGTCGTGGTTGGTGGTGGTTTGAGTGGAGTTACGACAGCGTTAACATGTGCAAGCAATGGTTTAAAGACCTTTTTAGTGGAAAAGTATGGATTTCCCGGTGGCCTTATCTCAACTGCGTTTGCCTATCCTTTAAGAGTGTTTAATTTTCAAAGAAACTTCGATGAATTGTTTACTGAGGAAGGAACTGAAACAATTAAATATCCGATTTTTTCAACACTGATAAGATATCTCTTAAAAAATAAAGCAGTACCCCAATTTATCTATCCTGACCCGTTGAAAATATCGGGTGGGGTAATTCCATTCGATTTGGAAATGTTTAAAAACACGATGCTTGAACTTCTTCTTGATTTCAAGATCGATTTGCTTTTTCATGCTACATTTGTAAGAGCAAAGTTGATGGGGGACACAGTATCATCAATTTTAGTGCTTGGGAAGGAGGGATTGATCGAAGTAAAGGGGAAATATTTTGTCGATGCAACTGGAAATTGTGCTGTTTTCAAATCTATAGATGAAAATTTGACGAGAAAAGTTAAATCTTTTGCGAGATATAATTTTGTCATATGTGGCTGTGATTTCAGCAAAGATGATGATAGAATTGTCTGTGAAACTGTCAAGATAGAAAATTTCACATACCATGCGTACATTGTTGAAAAAGACGGTATGAAAGTTGCAATTTATGAGTTGCCCATAAAAAATCATTGTATTGTGTTTGGCTTATCTGATAATTCTGACAATGAATTCATCCCCGATGACCTTGTTTTAATTAGCATGATGGAGGAGAGATTGCAATTAAAAGTTCATTCTTTCCTTGAGTATTTGAGGCAATTTAAACCTTTTGAGAAGGCTAATATTTCAATGTTCCCAGCACAAATTTATTTTACGGAGAGTTGCAGAATTAACGGAATGTATACATTAACTTCTGAAGATGTTTTCAACAATAAAAGCTTTGACGATGAGATCGCGGTGCTTAAAATATCTGTGATCGCTGAGAGTTTGTTTCCTTGTGTTCTCGCTCCAGATAAAAAATTTGACAATTTAATAATCCGTGTGCCTTTTTCATCTTTTTTAACAAGAATTAAAAATCTAGTTGCGGTTGGCAGAAACGCAAGCGTAAGCGAAGATTTAAAATTTGTTCTTTACTCTTTCCCACTTGCTGTGAAAACATCAGAAAGCATAGGAAGGCTTATATCTTTTGCATATAAAAACAACTTGAAATTAAATCAAATTGCTAGAACAAAAACCAAGTGAACGAATGAAGGCAGAGGTTTTGGATAAATTGAAGAATGGAATCATTGTTTCTTGCCAGCCTGATGAGTTTGGGCTTTTTTCAAGGACTGAGTTTATAGTCGAGTTCGCAATTGCAGCTGAGCTTGGCGGTGCTACAGGAATTAGAACGGAAGGTTTAGAAAATATTAAAGCCGTAAAAGATAAGGTTAAAATTCCCGTGATTGGACTTATAAAAGGTAAATACCCCGATGGAAGTGTGCTTATAACGCCAGACGTAGAAGCAGTTCAAAAAGTAATTGAATCTGGAGCTGATATAGTTGCAATTGATGTGACATCAAGGGATGAGAGATTTAAAATTTTTGAAGAGATCAGGGAAAGATATAAAGATGCAATTTTGATGGCTGATGTTTCAACTTATGAAGAGGGAGTTATATCCGCTGAGCTTGGGGCTGATGTTGTTGCAACAACGTTGGCTGGTTACACTCCTTATACAAAGCATTCATTCAAAAAATATGAACCTGATTTTGATCTCGTTTATAAACTTGCGAGCACCCTTAAAGTCCCGATTATCGCTGAGGGTCGCATATGGACGGTTGAACAAGCGAAGAAGATGTTTGAGATTGGGGCTCACGCTGTCGTCATCGGTTCTGCTATAACAAGGCCAAGGTTAATTGTTCAAAGATTCGTTGAGGAAATTCAGAAGTGAAATAATATGAAAAAAACTTTACAAAATATCATTGAGTTTGAAGAGTTTGATGTTATAGTTGCAGGAGCAGGAATAGCGGGAGTTTGCTCTGCTATTGCTTCGGCAAGGGAGGGAGCAAAAACTATCTTAATAGATCGATATGGATTTTTAGGTGGGATGTCGACAGCTGGCATGGTCTCACCATTTATGAAATATTGGATAGAGGATGAATTTGACGGGAGAGTTAAACCTTTAGTTGGAGGGGTGTTTGAGGAAATCGTAAAGGGAATGGAGAAAATAGGTGGGGTCATAGATAATGGGTTTAACGCATGGGCTTTTAGAAAAGTTGTGAATGAACTGTTGTGTGAAGCTGGCGTTAAAACTATAAGACATGCTTTAATTTTTGGTGTTGAGTTTGAAAATGTTAATCGAAAAAGAAAGATTACTTCTTTAATCTTGAACTATAATTCCAAATTTTATCGCTTTCCTGGAAAAGTTTTTGTCGACACAACTGGAGATGCTGAAATTGTTTACCTTGCAAATGCGGGTTGGATGAAAGGTGATGAAAAAACTGGGTTAACACAAGCGATGACATTATTTTTTAGAGTTGGTGGGATCGATGTCAAGAAAGCAGTTGATTTTGTGCGAGCAAATCCCCAACAGTTTTATCCCTGGTCGACTTCTGAGTATATCCTAGGTCGCATAGTTTCAATTGCTGGCTATTTTGATCTTGTAAAGGAAGGGAAGATAAAAGGTTTGCTTCCGGAAGAGATCGAATACATCTTTTTTACGACTTTGCCTGAGGAGGGGGAAGCATCTTTTAACACAACTAATATACTTGGGCTTGATGGGACAAGTTCGTTTGATTTAACGAAAGCAGAGATAGAGGGACGAACTCAGATGTTGCAAATTTATAATTTCCTTAAAGAAAAAATTCCAGGATTTGAAAATTCATATTTACTTGAATCAGGGATACAGGTTGGAGTGCGAGAGACTCGAAGAGCAATAGGGGAGTATATTATTTCTGGTGAAGATATTCTGAAAGCTCGTAAATTTAAAGACGCTATAGCCAGGGCTTGTTATGGAATTGACATTCATGGTCAAAGAGGAGAAAAATCTAGATTGGAACATTTGAAAGAAGGACAATATTATGAAATACCATTGAGAGCTTTGATTGTTAAAAAGGCATATAATTTGCTCGTCGCTGGTAGAAATATTTCTTCAACGAGGGAAGGTCATTCAGCTTTGAGAATTCAAGCAACATCTGCAGCAACGGGAGAAGCAGCAGGCGTTGTTGCAAGCTTGGCTGTAAAGTTTAACAGGGATGTAAGAAAAGTCCCCTACGAAATCATTAGTGAAAAATTAAAAGCACGTGGAAATATTTAAAACAAAAAGAGTAAAAGCCATGACTAAGAAAATCAATGCAGTTCAATTTGGGCTTGGTCCTATAGGACAGCTTTGCGCAAAAACAATACTTCAAAAACACAGCGGCAGAATTAATTTAGTGGGTGCGGTTGATATTGATCCCTCTAAAGTTGGTAAGGATATTGGCGAGTTAGTTGGGGTTGGGAGCACTGGGATCATAGTTGAAAATAACATTAAAAGCATCGTTAAGAAACATAAAGTAAATCTTGTATTTCACACCACGACTTCCTTTATGGAAGATGTGAAGGAACAGATTATTGACTTGATAAAATTGAAATTAAATGTTGTCTCATCAACCGAGGAATTGTTTTTCCCATGGTTTAGAAATCGTCAGATTGCTGAGGAGATTGATTTACTTGCTAAGAAATTTAAAGTTAGAGTTTTGGGAACTGGGGTTAATCCTGGATTTGTAATGGATGTGTTGCCTTCAGTTTTAACGCAGGTCTGCACGGAAGTTAAAAAGATAAGGGTTGAAAGAGTTGTAAATGCATCAAAAAGAAGGTTACCGCTTCAGTTGAAGATCGGTGCTGGTTTAAAGGTTGGGGATTTTAAAGCCAAAAAAGCAACTGGGAAATTTGGTCACATTGGACTTGTTGAATCATTGCAATTTTTGGCTTATATTTTAAACATACAACTTGACGAGATAAAAGAGGAACTGAACCCGATAGTAACGAAGAGAAATTTAAAAACCGAATATTTGACGATTCAAAAAGGAAGGGTCGCTGGGATACATCATACAGCGATAGGATTTAAGAATGGGCAGGATGTTATAACTCTTGATTTAAAGATGTATGTTGGCGATCATAAAGATTACGACGCAGTTTACATAGATGGAGAGCCACCGATAAAAATGAAAGTTTTAAATGGAATTTTTGGTGATGTTGCTACTGTAGGAAGCTTGATTAACTCTGCTTATTTAATTTTTAATGCAAAACCTGGGCTTATAACTATGGCAGATATTGGACTACCCCATGGATTTTTAAGGCAACGACAATAAAAAGAGGTTCAAACTTGTCCTACAAATTTGTTTTATCAAAATGGTTTGCGCTTGGAAATGAGTTAAAAACACACATAGTGTTAAATCCATACGCCGGAAGATGGAAGGGTGCGAAACTTTATCACAAACTTATCCAATATGTAAGGCATCTGAAATATCTTGAGAGGTTTCAGGTAACCACAGCACCTGGTGAGGCAATACAAATTGCTCGAGACACGCCGGCTGAACTCGTCGTTGCTGCTGGAGGTGATGGCACAGTTAATGAAATTGTAAATGGTATTTTACAAAGCAATTCAGAAAAACTTCTTGGGGTTATCCCAATAGGTTCAGGGAACGATTTTGCTAAAATGTTAAATTTAAAACCATTTAAAATAAAGGTTGCTATTGAATCGATAAAAAGAAGAAGGATAACGACTTCGGATGTCGGCATAATTAGATTTATTGACGAATTTGGTAACTCTGGAGAAAGATTTTTTATAAATGGAGTTGGGGTTGGATTTGACGCGGTGGTTGCAAATGAAAGTCGGAAGATAAAGCATTTGCGTGGTATTTTACTTTATTTGCTTGCCTTGCTCAAAAGTTTAAAAGATTATGAAACCCCAGAAATGGAAGTGTATATTGATGGCAAGAAAATAAAAGAAAAAATTTTCCTTGTCGCTGTTGGAAATGGTAAGTCAGCCGGCGGTGGTTTTTTGCTCACGCCTGATGCAAAAATTAACGATGCTTTGCTTGATGTATGCCTTGTAAGTGATTTATCTATTTTAAGAGTACTTCAAGTTCTTCCAACAGTGCTTAAAGGTAAGCACATACAGTATCCTGAGGTAACGATGTTTAAGGCAAAGGAAATTGAAATAAGTTCAAATTCAAATCTGACGATGCACGCAGATGGCGAAATAATCGGGACATCTCTAAGATGGATAAAAATTTCAATTATCCCATCAGCAGTTGAGGTAATATCAAACATATAAAGGAATAGAAGATGAAAAATTTTCAAGTGAATAAATATGGCTATTTCACTGAAGATGGTAAGGAATTTGTAATTACAACTCCTAAAACTCCAGCGCCGTGGATGAACTATATTTGGAATGGCAGATGGGCTGGACTTGTAAGTCATACTGGTGGAGGATATAGTTTTTACTTAACTCCGCGTGACAATCGCTTGACAAGATATAGGTATAATTGTCTTCCATGGGATCAGCCGGGACGGTATATTTATGTTAGGGATAAAAAAATAGCCAACTATTTCTCTCTTAGTTGGGCACCGACAATTGAGTTAAAGTATGATTATTATGAGTGCAGGCATGGACTTGGATATACGAAAATTATCACTGAGAATTTAGGTATAAGAGGAGAAGTTACTTACTTCGTTCCACGTGATTATGACATTGAAATATGGCTTGTGAAGCTAAAAAACTTGACAAATGAAAGAAGGGATCTCGATATATTCGCTTATATCGAACTTATAATGGGAAACGCTCTCAACGATTTGATAAATCAACCGAACGACAAACACTTTCCAGATGTGTATTTCGATGGCGATCTGAAATCAATCGTTGCGACGAGAAGGTACTGGGTAACAAATAGAGGTGTAAGCGTTGCGCAGCCAAATCATGCATGGCCATATTATCTCATCTTTTCGACATCGCTTGAAATTAAAGGTTTTGATGGGGATAAAGAAAAATTTATAGGTAGATGGAGAAGCAATGCTAATCCTGAAGCGGTCGAATTAGGAAGTTGCTTTAATACTGAAATAACCGCCGGGGATCCGTGCGCAGTTATTCAGTCCGAACTTGAACTTGAGGAAGGTGAAGAGAAGGAATTCGTGTTTTTTATGTTTCTTGTGGATAAACCCTCACTTCATACCAATGAAAGGCTGAAAAGAAATTCAAAGGCATATAATAAAGCAAGTGAAATTTTAAATAAGTTTAAAAATCTTGGCTTCGTACATCAAAAGTTTGACGAATTGAAAAAATATTGGGATGATTATCTTAAAACACTTCAAGTGAAAACCCCGGATGAAAAATTAAATCTTTTTGTCAACGTTTGGAACAGGTATCAAATAGCCGTGACCTTTGATATGTCAAGAAACGCCGGCTATTATCATGGAGGTTTGTTATTTGGCACGGGAATAAGAGATCAAATGCAAGATATTTTCGGGGAGTTAATCGCAAATCCAAAGAGAGTTAGGGATAGAATTCTTGAGGTTTGTAGTTATCAGTTCAAAGATGGGAGCATGCTACATAATTTTTTTAGAATATCAAGAACAGGTGAAAAAACAGGCCATTGCGATACACCTCTTTGGTTACCTTTTGGCATCATCACTTATTTGAAAGAAACGGCGGATTTTAACTTACTATATGAAAAAGTGGAATATTATGATGGTGGTAGTGGCACAGTTTTACAGCATTTGATAAAAGCGATTGAATATTCATTGAACAATTTAGGGAAACATGGTTTGCTTAAATTTGGTCGAGGGGACTGGAATGACACATTGGATTATGTTGGGGTTAAGGGCAAAGGAGAAACAGTGTGGGGTTCGGAGTTTCTTGCGTATATTTTGAGAGAAGTAATTGAGTTATTCAACTATCTCGGTCTCAAACAATTTCTGAAAAAATATTCTGAAGAATACTTAAAAATTGCCAATAATATAAACAGATTTTGCTGGGATGGAAAGTGGTATATACGGGGATTTAAAGATGATGGGAAACCTTTTGGCTCTTCAAAGAATCGGGAGGGTAAAATTTTTGCCAATCCACAAGCCTGGGCTGTGATAAGTGGAATTGCTGATGAAGAGCGAACGAAGATGTGTCTTAAATCCGTGGAGAAATATCTTGACACACCGAAAGGACCTAAGATTTTGCATCCCCCGTTTACCAAGGTTGATCCAAGTATCGGGCTTGCAACTCGATGTGTCCCTGGGAAAAAAGAAAATGGCGCAATTTTCAATCATGTGGCAAGCTGGGTTTTCTTGGCTGAGTTAATTGCTGGAAATGCAGAAAGAGCTTATCAAATATATCATGCTACACTGCCATTAAATAATGCCATTGACGCTGATTTGTATAAAATGGAGCCATATGTATATTCGGAATATGTGACAAGCCCAGATCACCCTTCATTTGGGGAGGCAAGTCATTCATGGTTGACGGGATCTTCAGATTGGTTTTTCAAAAGCGTTGTTGAATATATGCTTGGGGTTAGGCCCACTTACGCTGGTTTGTTAATCGACCCATGCATTCCATCAAGCTGGAAGAGTTTTAGTGTGAATAGGCTCTTTCGTGGCGTTGAATATAGAATCGAAGTTTTAAATCCGGACGGCGTTAATAAGGGAGTTAAAGAAATATGGGTGGATGGGAAAAAATACGGCGATCGTATTCTTCCAGTTTTTAAAAAGGGAAGCATTTGCGAAGTAAAGGTTATCATGGGAAAAATTTAAAATTAAATTGAACTTGATCCTTATGCAAGATAAAGAAAAAGAAATCGAAGAGACAAAACTTGAAATTCCAAGCGACTTTAAAGCTGGATATGTTGCCATAGTTGGTGAACCGAACGTTGGGAAATCAACTTTACTTAACACCTTGCTTCAACATAAAATTTCAATAGTCACACCCAAACCACAGACGACGAGACATAAAATAATTGGAATAATGACCGGCGAGAATTATCAGATTGTTTTTCTAGATACGCCAGGTTTGATCAAGCCGAGATATTTGCTTCAGGAGGTGATGATGGAATATGCTGAATCTGCTTTAAAAGACGCAGATATAATTTTGTTCATGGTCGATGTAAAAAAGGTTAAAACCAATGAAGCCATTGTCAAAACTTTGCCATTTGAAATATTGAAAAAATATGTTGAAGAGAAACCAATAATTTTAGTTATAAACAAAGTGGACCTTATCAATAAGCTTGAAGTTTTACCGATGATTGATTTCTTTAGCAAAGTTTTTCCTTTCAAAGAGATCGTCCCAATATCAGCATTGAAGGGACAAAATATAGATGAACTTAAAAAGGTTTTGATTCAATATCTCCCCACACATCCGCCTTTTTATCCGCCAGATATGATTACAGAACATCCAGAGAGATTTTTCGTCGCTGAGATAATTCGCGAAAAAATTTTTCAACTTTGTCGACAGGAAATACCTTACTCAACAACTGTATCTATAGTTGAATTTAAGGAAGCGCAAAATGAGGGAGAGAGGGATTATATAAGTGCTGAGATCTATGTTGAGAAGGAATCGCAGAAGGGGATCATAATTGGTAAAGATGGACAAATGCTCAAGAAAATTGGAACGCTTGCGCGAGAGGAAATAGAATGGTTTCTGGGAAGACCTGTTTATCTGGAGTTATATGTTAAGGCAAGAAAAAAATGGCGTGATAGTAAAGTGTGGTTAAAGAGGCTGGGTTATACGGTTGATTAGAAAGAAAATAAAAATTTAAAATGCCGGAGATAAAACCGTTTAAAGGTTTAATTTATAATTTAAGTTTGCCCATTCAAAGGCTTGTCGCACCGCCCTACGATGTAATCTCAGATAGGGAAAGAGATGAACTGTACGAACTTCATCCCTATAATGTGATACGATTGATTTTAAACCGAGATGAAAACAGATATGAGAGCGCAAAAAACTTCTTTGAAACATGGCTCAGGGATGGAATTATTACAGAAAGGGACAAAGAAGCAATTTTTGTTTATGAACAAGGATTTAAATATGATGGCAAAGGTTATACACGAATTGGGATCATTTGCTTGATGAAGCTTGAGGAATTCGGCAAGGGCGATATTTATCCGCATGAAAAAACGTTACCAAAGCCCAAGGAAGATAGATTTAACCTTTTGAAAGCAACAAATGCTCAATTTGACCACATATTCGGAATTTACCCAGATCCAAATTTCGCAGTTGAAAACCTTATCGAAAAATATAAACCAACTTCACCATTATTTGATTTTGAATTTCCCCAAGGGAGCGGAGTTAATCATAAACTGTATGAAATCACCGATGAAAGTTTCATATATAGCGCTGTTAACTTCTTTAAAAATCGACAGGTTTTCATAGCAGATGGACATCATCGATATGAAACGGGGCTGATGTTTAGAGACTACATGAGATCGCTATCCTCTGAAAAAGATGAACACAACTATATCCTTACATATCTTACCAATATGGAATCGAAAGGGTTGATCATACTGCCGACGCATAGAGTTATATCCGGGGTTTACAAGAGCGATTTTAAAGCGAGGTTGCTCTCGGAATTAACTTATGATTTTTTTGAAGTGATAAAGGCAAACTCAACAGATGAGTTAAAAGATTTAATGAGCGAATTTTCAAGAGGAAGTTTTGGAATCTATCTCGGCAATGGAGAGGGATTTGTTTTAAAAATCAGGAATTACGAGAGGATAAAACAGAACTTGCCCGTGGAAATTCCCGATGTTGTCAAAGCGCTTGATGTGACCATTTTGCATGAGTTTATTTTTAAAATTTTAGAATTGAGGTTAGATAGAATTGTTTATACCCACGATTTTAAAACTGCGGTTGAACTTTCTGAGCAACCTGATAAAATTGCTTTTCTGCTAAATCCACCTTCGGTTCTCGATGTTAAAAATGTATCACTATCTGGAGTGGCGATGCCGCAGAAATCAACCTATTTCTACCCAAAGCTATTATCTGGAATTGTGATGAGGAAATTTTAAGGATGAAAAATCTTGATTTAAAAATCATAGAAACGAAGACGGCGCTTTCAAAATCAAGGATACCGGGAATTGATTATACCATCAACCCATATTTTGGATGTGAATTTGGGTGCTCATATTGTTATGCCGATTTTATGACAAGGTTTTCAAAAAATTACTCAAACTTTTTTACAAATTTGAAATGGGGTGAGTTTTTAGGTGTAAAGATAAACATTCACGAGAAGTTAAAAGAGGAAATTTCAAGGCTTGAAAGTAAAATTTCTCTTTTTCCTGATAAAAAGGTTAAAAAACCAAATGTATGGCTGAGCATAGTCACCGACCCCTATCAACCTGCCGAGAAGAAATTTATGTTGACCCGAAAGTGTCTTGAAGTTCTTCTCAAGTTTCAATATCCCACAGGTATACTTACACGCTCACCGCTTGTCTTAAGGGATGTTGACCTATTTGTTGAGTTTGAAGATATTGAAGTTGGTGTATCGATTACAACTGATAACGACGACATCAGGAAAATTTTTGAACCGAAAGCACCATCGATTAAAAGCAGGATAAAGACACTTGAGGGACTAAAACAGAAAAATATCAAAACATTTGCTTTCATTGGTCCAATCTTGCCGATGGATGCAGTAAACCTTTCGAGAGAAATAGATGGTCTCGTCGATTATGTTCTTGTTGATAGAATGAATTACATCTGGAAGACGGAGAAAATTTACAGGATGAACTCGCTTGGCTTTGCGATGAGGGATGAATATTTCACCGCAGTTTCTGAAGAAATATTGAAGGAGTTTTCGTCTAAAGGAATTGAAGTTGAGATCTTATTTTAAAACAAAATTGAATTTAAGTGATGAGAAGATATGTAAAGTTTGTCATTTTAATATTTCTTGTTTTATTCAACTTATCCTTTTCGCAGATTCTATCCCCCGAGAAATTTTTCGGCTTCAGGATTGGAGAGGATAAAAAATTAATAGGTTGGGATGAGATAGTTTCATATTTAAACTATGTCGATAAAAATTCGAACAGAATCACAGTTGAAGAACTCGGCAAAACGACGCTTGGAAAGCCGTTCGTTGTTGTAGTTGCGTCATCCGAAGCGAATATGAAAAATATACAAAAATTAAAATCGATCCAGAGAAAATTAGCAAAGCCATATGAGCTTGGGGATAAAGAAGCAAGGAGTTTGATTAAGGATGGTAAAGTATTTGTGCTTATCACAATGAATATACATTCGACGGAAATTGCGTCAAGTCAGGAATCGGTCGAACTAGTTTATGAGTTTGCAACGAGAAATGATGAGGAAATGAGATCAATTCTTGATAATTGTGTCATACTTTTAATTCCGTCCCTTAATCCGGATGGGCAGCAGATGGTCGTTGACTGGTACAAGAAATATGTTGGAACGAAGTATGAAGCATCGCCAATGCCGTGGCTTTATCATTATTACGCTGGTCATGATAACAATCGAGATTGGCACTTTTTCAGCTTGGTTGAAACTAGGCTGACTGCGAAGGTTTTATATCACGAGTGGTTCCCGCAGGTTGTTTATGATCAACATCAAATGGGCTCGGATGGTCCACGCTTTTTCGTGCCACCTTATTCAGATCCAGTTAATCCCAATGTTCTCCCAGAGATAATGGCGCTTACAAATCTTTTCGGGAAATATGTTGTGTTTGATATGATACAAAAAGGATTTAAAGGCGTTGTAACTGGAGGAAGGTTCAACGCTTATTTTCAGGGCACGATGTCAAAGACGCCATTGTGGCACAATAGAGTTGGCATCCTTTCGGAAGCGGCGAGTGTGAGAATTGCAACACCGATTTATCTTCCATATGGAAGTATTGGTGGGCTTGGCGATGAAATTCCAGATAACAGTTTATCCAACAATAATCTTTATCCATTTGAGGAAGGATGGTGGAGGCTTAGAGACATAATTGATTATGAAAAGGCAGCGACATATGCAATTTTAAATTTTTCAGCTCTTAACAGAGAAAAAATTTTATGGACATTTTACACTGCAAATAAAAAATCAATTGAAAAGGGATTAACAGAACCGCCGTTTGCTTATTTGATCGATTTGAACGCTCAACATGATCCTAATTCAGCCATTGAACTTATTAAGAGGCTGCAATTTGCTGGTGTCGAAGTTTATAAAGCGAAGAAAGATTTTAAGGTTGGGAGTACCTTCTTTTCTGAAAACACATTTGTCATTCCACTTTCACAGCCCTGTAGGCCATTTATTAAAGATGTGATGGAAGTTCAAAATTATCCTGATATTCGACTTTATCCAGATGGACCACCGAAACAACCCTATGATGTCACCGCATGGACTCTGCCACTTCAAATGGGTGTTGATGTCTTTGAACTTTCTGAGAAAGTTGAAATTCCGATTGAAAAAGTTGAAACCGTTGACTTTGGTGAGTCAAAGTTTGTCGGGAAGGGAAATTATTTTGTTATCAAAAGAAGATTTATAAATTCGTATCGCTTGGTCAATTTGCTTTTGAAGGACGGAATAAAAATTTACTATAGTAAGGATAAAAAGTTCAAGGGTGAATTTTTAGTTAAAAATGATCAAAAAACGCTTGATAAGGTTCGAGCATACTCAAAAAATCTCGGTCTTGTGATAGAGTTAACCGATGAAGTTTCAAATGAAAATTTAGTTGAGATAAAACTGAAAAGAGTAGGGATTTATCAACCATGGGTTACAAGTATGGATGAGGGATGGACACGACTTGTACTTGATAGTTTTTATTTTGCCTACAAAGTCCTTCACAACCAAGATATAAAAGACAAGAAAACATTTGAAGATCTTGATGTTTTGATTTTACCAAGCATGGGAACAAATGCAATTGTCGATGGTTTTAGATTCAGAGCTCAAGAAAGGATTGATTTGCCACAAATACCAGAGGAATACAGAGGTGGAATCGGAAAAGAGGGGGTTGAAAACATAAAAGAATTCATTAAAAAAGGTGGAACTTTGATCGCTTTAGGTGAGGCGAGCAACTTTGTAATTGAGCAAATTGATGTTCCTACAAGAAATGTTTTGAGAAATACAAGCAGCAAAGAATTTTTCGCACCTGGAACGATCGTAAAGTTAAAAATTAACGACCCCGCTAATCCGCTGGCTTATGGTTTAAACGATTATGTCCCTGCGTATATCATAAATCCAATTGCTTTTTCAACTTCTGTTTATGCTGACAAGATTTCAGTTATTGCAAGCTTTGATGAAAACAATATTTTGTTAAGTGGTTATCTTCTTGGGTCGGATAAAATAAAAGGGAAACCAGCACTGTGTGAAGTTCCCTATGAGAATGGTAAAATTATAATGTTTGCGTTTAGACCCCAGCATAGATCCCAGACATGGGCAACCTTTAGATTTATATTCAATGCATTGTTAAACTAAAAAGCACATCAGTTAATGAAGATTCAAAATCTCTTAGAAAAGAATGGAATTAAAATCTTTTTGTTTGTTTTGATATGTTTCATATGGGGTTCGACATGGTTTACGATAAAAGTCGGATTGCAGGAACTGCCGACTTTGTTTTCTCTATCGATGCGTTTTTTACTTGCTGGAATTGTTCTTCTGATTTTATTGAAGAAACTTAACATTCAAGTTCCAGTAAATGAAAAGCAACTTTTCCTTTATTTTTATCTTACTTTCTTTTCATTTCTACTTCCATTTTCGTTTGTTTACTGGGCTGAGATGACCATCCCAAGCAATCTGGCAAGTATACTTTTTGCAACGATGCCATTTTTTGCGGCAATTTTTTCAAAGATCTTTCTAAAGGAAGATTTAAATTTAATTCAAGGGATTGGCTTGTTTATTGGTTTCGCTGGAGTTGTGTTTATTTTTAACATTGACCTTCAGCATTTCGGTGGCGTTTTGTCTTTTGAGTCTGAAAAATTTGTAATAAGTATGATAGCTGTTATTTTCAGCGCTCTTTTTAATGCTTCATCTTTAATCATGGTTAAAAGATTTGGCGGTGCAATTCATCCACTTGCAATTAATTTTCTTCCGTTAACTTTAAGTGGGTTGATCCTTTTCATCATATCAAGTATTTTCGAAAATTGGGATACGATTAAATTTGGAGTTAAAGGGATAGGCAGTGTAATTTATCTTGGAATTTTTGGTTCAATTGTGACATTTACAGTTTATTATTGGCTATTGAAAAAAGTTCCAGCAATTATAATGTCTTTGACCGCTTTTTTAACTCCTGTTTTTGCGATCTTAATCGGTGTGTTCATCGGAAAGGAGAATATAACAGCGAACATTTTAATAGGGGCTGTGTTGATTTTGATAGGGATGCTGTTAGTTAACTCATACTTTTTGGTGAAAAAAATTACAAATTTTAAAGAGAAGAAATGAATAAATTTTCAAGGTTTTGCCTTTGGAACGCTATTTTGTTAATTTTAATTGCAAGCCCGTTGATCTCAGAGGGGCGGAATGAATTTGATGTCCTTCATTATGAGATTTTCATCGACCTTTATGAGGGACTTATGCAACGAAATGGATATTATAACGGCTATGTTAAAATAAAACTTGTCCTGAATAAAAGCTCAAACGAAATTAATATTCATTCAGCAAGTGGTGTGATTCAAATTGATTCAGTTTTTTTGTCCGAGAATAAATTAGGTTATCAACAAAACTACGAAAATTTAAAAATAATTTTCCCATCCCTAATCTCTCAAGGTGAAACATTGATCGTTGCAATTTACTTTCAGCGCAGGTCAGATTTGGAGCGTGGCTTTTACTTTTATAGAAGCGATGAGGTATCTCCCAATCTCCCATCCGACATAGCATATACCATGAGCGAACCATCCGATGCAAGGTATTGGTTGCCATGTTATGACGAACCATGGGATAAAGCGAAGGTCGATTTGATTATAAAAGTTAGAAGTAGCTATCTTGTTGCGTCAAATGGTTTGTTAATTCGTGATGAAATTAATGGAAACGAAAGAATCTTTCATTGGCGTTCAAAACATCCAATGTCAACATATTTAATTGCCTTTGCGGTTTCAGAATATATAACATTTTCAGATTGGTATCACAAGGTTTCTAATCCTTCCGACTCAATTGAAGTTAAATATTATGTTTGGCGTGAGGATTCGCTCAAGGCGGTTTCGGCGTTTAAAAATGTCGTCGATATGATGAAATTTTTCTCATTGAAATTTGGTGAATATCCGTTTGAGAAATATGGAATGGTTGCTGTATATCCCTTCAGGTATGGTGGAATGGAACATCAAACGATGACGACGATTCATAGAAAATGGCTCGACGGTAACTCCGAAGGCGGTATAGCTCATGAGCTTGCTCATCAATGGTGGGGTGACCTTGTGACATGTGAAACTTGGGCTGAGATTTGGTTGAATGAGGGTTTTGCTTCTTACGGCGATGCTTTATACACAGAATACAAATATGGTTTCGAAGCTTTTAAATCAAAGCTGGAATACTGGGCAAAAGCTTACTTTTGGGAAGATTCAATTATTAGATATCCAATTTATAATCCACCTTCTGGGAGACTTTTTGGAACGGCTGTTTATTATAAGGGTGCGTGGGTTTTGCATATGTTAAGAAATTTAATTGGTGATTCTGCTTTTTTCGCCGTTCTTCAAGAGTGGGGGAGAAGATATGCTTATGGAACTGGGACGACGCAAAAGTTTATTCAAGTTGTAAATGACATCACTGGTGAAGATTTATCATGGTTTTTTAATCAGTGGGTTTACGAAGCTGGATATCCAGTGCTTGATTTTTCAGTTTCTTTTGCGAATTATGATACCCTCTTTATAAATCTGCGACAGACACAAAGAAATGCGATTATTTTTAGGTTTCCAATTGAGTTTAAAATTCAAGCGAAGAATTTAGATACGATTTTAACATTTTGGACATATTCCGCAGATACTGTATACATAATCACTTTAAATCGTTTGAGCGCTTTAGGTGATATAAAAGTTCAAATTGATCCCAATGGAAAAATTTTGAAGAAAGTTCTTTCATTTCCATCCAAGGAAGTTAATCTTCCTTTGCCCTTTGACTTTAGTTTGCATCAAAACTACCCAAACCCGTTTAATTCATCTACCACAATTTCTTTTGAAATCGCAGGTGGCTCTAAGGTTTATCTATGTGAGCTTAAAATTTTTGATGTTCTTGGCAGAGAGATACGAAAGGCTTTTAGTAGTGAACTTGGTTCGGGGAAATACAATATTCACTTTGTAGCTGATGAAATTTCGTCTGGTGTATACTTTTATGAATTGAGAGTATCTGATGGCAGTAAATTAGTTTATCGTGGCTTTAAAAAAATGGTTTTAATAAAATAGAATAGGTGCTAACATGAAGTTCAAAACAATAATTGAACCTTTCAAAATTAAAGTTGTTGAACCTATTAAATTCACGACCGAGAAAGAAAGGGAGGAAATACTGAAAAGGGCTGGCTACAATGTTTTTAATATCCCTGCTGAGGATGTAATAATTGATCTTTTGACAGATAGCGGGACAAATGCGATGAGCTCGAAGCAGTGGGCTGGGATTATGGACGGCGATGAATCATATGCTGGTTCGAAAAGCTTTTTCAGATTTGAAAGCGTTATAAAGAAAATAATGGGATTTAAGCATATCATTCCTGTACATCAAGGAAGAGCAGCGGAGAAAATTTTATTTTCGATTGTTGCTGGGCCAGGGAAGTATATTCCAAATAATACGCACTTTGATACAACACGAGCGAATATTGAATTTGTTGGTGGTACTGCGGTTGATTTGCCAATTCCAGAAGGAATTCAACCAGATGTATGGCATCCGTTTAAGGGAAATATGGATGTTGAGCGTCTTGAAAGTTTTATAAAAGAAAAAGGACCCGAAAATATTCCCCTTGTTATGTTAACTGTAACAAATAATTCCAACGGCGGTCAACCAGTTTCGATGCAAAATATTCGAGAGGTTAGGGAAGTTTGCAATAAATATGGGATTCCGCTTTTTTTAGATGCCTGTAGGTTTGCTGAGAATGCTTACTTTATAAAGAAAAGGGAGAAAGGGTATGAGAATAAAAGCATTCTCGAGATAGTCAGGGAAATGTTTTCTTATGCTGATGGTTGCACAATGAGTGCGAAGAAAGATGCATTTGCAAATATAGGTGGATTTCTCGCTATGAACGATGATGAGCTTGCGTTGAAGGCGAGAAATGTTTTGATTGTCACTGAAGGATTCCCAACTTATGGTGGGCTTGCAGGGCGAGATCTTGAGGCAATAGCCCAGGGACTTGAGGAGGTACTTGATGAAAATTATTTGATCTACAGAATAAGATCAGTTGAGTATTTAGCTGAGAAATTAATAGACCGTGGTATTCCAGTTTTAATTCCACCAGGCGGTCATGCAGTTTATCTTGATGCCAAAAGGTTTGCTCCCCACATTCCACCTGAGCAGTTTCCTGGTCAATCTGTCGTTGTTGAACTTTATAGAGTTGGAGGCATAAGAAGTGTTGAAATTGGCAGTGTAATGTTTGGGCGAAGAGACAAAGAAACTGGCAAGTTCATCCCACATACAATGGAGCTTGTACGGCTTGCCATACCGCGAAGGGTTTATACTCAAAGTCACATTGATTATGTTATTGAAGTTATAACTGAGGTTTATAGAAACAGAGATAAATTGAAAGGTTATAAAATTGTTTGGGAGGCGCCACTTTTAAGGCATTTCACGGCGAAGTTTGAACCAATAAATTGAAAATAAAATTTTGGAGAAAACGGTGAATTTATTCCGCAAAAAAACTATAGCACAAATTTTAAGCGAAGCTGAAAGCGGGGAAAATCGCCTTAAGAGAGCTTTAAGTGCTATTGATTTAACTGCCTTGGGAATTGGAGCAATAATTGGGGCGGGAATTTTTGCGCTCACTGGGACCGCATCTGCAGGTGGAGCACATCATGTCGGTGCTGGCCCTGCGATTGTGATCTCTTTTATTATAACTGCTTTTGCCTGTGGCTTTGCTGCACTGTGCTACGCTGAATTTGCATCGATGCTCCCAATTTCAGGAAGCGCCTATACATATTCATATGCGGCATTTGGTGAGTTTATCGCTTGGATAATTGGATGGGATTTAATTCTTGAATATGCGGTTGGGAACATTGCTGTTGCTATCAGCTGGTCGGCGTATTTTGTTGAATTACTTAGAGGGTTTGGAATTACGATACCAGCATGGTTATCCACAGATTATGTCAGGGCGATGAACACGCCAGAGATTTTAAATTCAGCTCCGCATATAACAATTCCGTTTTTAAATACAACAATACCTATAATTTTTAATCTGCCTGCATTTGGAATAGTTGCTTTGATAACAGTTATACTTGTGATAGGTATAAGGGAGAGTTCTGCTTTTAATGCGATTATGGTATTTATAAAACTTGCCATTTTGCTTTTTTTCATTGTGGTTGGTGCTTTTTATGTCAAGCCTGAGAATTGGCAACCTTTTGCACCAAATGGATGGAAAGGTATAATGACTGGAGCAGCGCTCGTATTTTTTGCTTATATTGGCTTTGATGCAATCTCAACAGCGGCGGAAGAAACAAAAAATCCGCAGAAAAACCTGCCGATAGGGATAATAACATCGCTTGTTATAACTACAATACTTTACATCGCTGTTGCAATTGTGCTTACTGGGATGATACACTATTCTGAGTTAAATGTTCCAGAACCGCTTGCCAAAGCTTTTAATAGCATTGGGTTAAATTGGGCAGCTGGAATTGTTTCCTTCGGAGCTGTTGTATCGACAACCGCTGTATTGCTTGTGTTTCAACTTGGTCAGCCGAGAATATTTTTCTCAATGGCACGGGATGGGCTCTTGCCTAAATGGTTTGCTAAAATTCATCCGAAATTTAAAACGCCACATGTAACAACAATTTTAACTGGCATCTTTGTAGCTATACCAGCTGGATTTGCAGATATTGGTGAAGCTGCTGAACTCACAAATATTGGAACTCTCTTTGCATTTGTTTTAACTTCTGCTGGTGTTCTCGTATTAAGATATACAAATCCAAACGCACCGAGACAATTCAAAACCCCGCTTGTCCCATTTGTCCCAATACTTGCTATTTTAACATGTTTTTACCTTATGTTAAGTCTGCCATTGATAACATGGATTCGCTTTATTGTATGGCTTTCCATCGGTTTGTTGATTTACTTTACTTATGGTTATAGACACAGCAAACTGCGAACTTTAAGTTGAGTCAACTTATAGGAGATTGTTAAATTACTTTCTTTATGTTATATTTAACCTAAAAGTGAAAATTATATCTGGGCATTTATTGTTATGAAAGCAGTTATAATGGCTGGTGGCTTTGGAACTCGGCTAAGACCTTTGACAATGAACACACCTAAACCAATGGTTCCAATTGTGAATATTCCAGTTATGCATAGAATAATTACCTTGTTGAAAAAACACGGAATTACCGAGATAATTGCTCTTGTTTACTATTATCCCGAAATAATAATGAACTATTTTAAGGATGGGAAAGATTTTGGAGTAAAAATTTCGTATGTAAAAGCTGAAGCTGATTTCGGGACCGCTGGAAGCGTTAGAAATGCAAGTGACTTAATAGGAAATGATGAATTTGTCGTGATAAGTGGTGATGTTTTGACGGACATAGATATTTCAAAAGCGATAGATTATCATTTTGATAAAAAATCAATGGCGACAATAGTTCTCACAAGGGTTAAGAATCCACTTCCTTATGGGATCGTTATAGTTAAGGATACTGGTGAAATTGTTCGATTTCTTGAAAAGCCAAGTTGGGGTGAGGTTTTCAGTGATACGATTAACACTGGAATTTATGTTCTTAATCCATCAGTGCTTGAATTCGTTCCGTATAAGCAAGAATTTGACTTTAGTAAAAACCTTTTTCCAATTTTGCTTGAGAAAAAACTTCCGTTTTATGGTTTTTCAACGGATAGCTATTGGCGTGATATCGGAACTTTGGGAGATTATTTAGAGGCGCATCTTGATTGTCTCTCTGGAGTTGTTAATGTTGAAATTTATGGTGAAAGAATAAACATTGAAAAGGCAAGTATATACATTGGCAAAAATACACAGGTTGAAAATTATGATAGATTTGAAGGGGTTGTTGTCATCGGTGAAAATGCAAAAATTGGGAAAAATGTGAAGATAGTTAATTCGGTGATTGGTTCCAATTGTGAGATTGGGGATAATTGTGAGATTATTAATTCTGTCATCTGGAATGGGACAAAGATTAAGGATCGAGCAAGGTTGACGCTCGATGTTGTTGGGTATGAATGCACAATAGGGGAAGGGGTTGAGATAAACGAGAATGTTTTCATCAGTGATCATTGCACAATTGGAAATAGGGCAAAGTTAATGTCAAACATAAAGCTTTGGCCATGGAAAGTTGTTGAAGATGATTCCGTTTTATCAAAAAGTTTGGTTTGGGAAGATAAATGGCTTAAGGAGCTTTTTACGGAATCAAGGGTGAGTGGTATTTCTAATATTGAAATGACTCCTGAATTTGGGGCAAAGCTTGGTGCAGCTTTTGGGGCGTTTCTTGGGCAGGGAAAAACAGTTCTTGTAAGTCGAGATGCTGATAATGTTTCAAGGATGATGAATCGTGCTTTGATCTGTGGGCTCATTTCCGCTGGACTTGATGTTGACGATTTAAGAATTGCTTCAATTCCAATGGTTAGGCACGAACTTCGCAGCGGAAGATATGCTGGAGGAGTACATGTCAGGAAATCGCCTGTGGACAAGCATCAAACTGATATCATTTTCTTTGACTCAAACGGTAGCGATCTGCCAGCGAGCAAGGCAAAAGCAATTGAGAGATTGTTCTTTGGTGAGGACTTTCCACGAGTTCACTATAGTAAAGTTGGGACGATCAATTTTCCAGTTAGAGTTTCGGAGGGTTATGTTGAGGAGTTTTTATCTGCTTTAAATGTTGATGCCATCAAAAAGCGAAATTTTAAAATTGTAATCGATTATTCAAACGGTGTTGCTGTCACCATTTTTCCGAACATACTTGGAAAGCTTGGATGTCAAGTCATCTCTTTAAATGCATACCTTGATCCATCAAAACTGACAAAAGATGAGGAAGAATTCAAAAAAGCGGTGAGTGAATTATCTCAAATCGTTACATCAATTCGCTATGATGTTGGCTTCATGCTTAACCCTGGAGCAGAAAGGATTTGGGTTATCGATGAGCGTGGAAAGTTTATTGAAAATAATCGGCTTCTCTCTGTAGTTGTAAAGTTGTATCTTGAAGCGAATCGCGATAGGGTTAAGAAAATTGCTGTTCCAATTACTGCATCTCTTGAGGTTGACATGATCGCAAGTGAATACGGGGTTGAAGTTGTAAGGACAAAGGATTCGCATTATGGAATGATGGAGGCGGTCTTAAAAGATCCAGATATAAAGTTTGTTGGAGGAACAAAAGGTGGTTTCATATTCCCAGAGTTTCTCTTCGCTTCCGATGGGATGTTTTCAATATCGAAGATTCTTGAACTGATGGCAATAACTGGAATGAAGATAGGGGAGGTTGAGAAATCATTACCAAGGCTATTCTTCAAGCATAAACTTGTGTCCTGTCCGCGAGATTTGAAAGGGAAGGTGATGCGGCTTGCAACGCTTGAGTCGGAAGGGTATAAAAGACAGCTCATCGATGGTGTTAAGATATTTATGGATGATATTACCTGGATTTTAATTTTGCCTGATAGACAACGAAATGAGGTTCATTTGTTTGCAGAATCAGACGATGAAAAGAGAGTTGAACAGTTACTTGAAGATTACTCTAATAAAGTTGAATTTTGGATGAAATCACGGTAGAAAAATAAAGTTAAGGTTGAAAGTGAAAATCAGTGATATTTTAACAGAAGATTTTGTAATTGTTGGTTTAGATGTTTCATCAAAAGAAGATGCGATAAACGCACTTATTGATTTAATTGCTAAATCTGATAAAGTGATAAATATAAACAAGGTGAGAGAAGCGGTTTTTGAAAGGGAGAAGATAATGACGACAGGTGTTGGGAAAGGTTTTGCTGTCCCGCATGGGAAGACGGATGCCGTCACTGATATTGTTGCTGCTTTTGCCATTACAAAGAAACCAATTGATTACGATTCACTTGATGGTGAGCCCGTTCGTCTTATATTTTTGTTGGTTGGAAGGGATAACATGGTCGGACCCCATATAAAGCTTTTAAGCCGGATTTCAAAGCTCATGAATGATAACAACTTCCGCGATAAATTGATCAATGCTAAAGATCCAAAAGAGGTCGTTGAATTATTTAAAATAGAGGAAGACAAATATCTTGGATGAAGAAAATTTTAAAAAATGTTCGCGGTACCAAAGATATATTGCCAGATGAATCGTACAAATGGCAATACGTTGAGCAAAGGATAAGAAAAATCTTTGAAGTTTATAACTACAGGGAAATAAGAACGCCGATTTTTGAGGAAACAGAATTATTTGCGCGGGGAATAGGGGAGCTTACCGATATAGTGAGCAAGGAAATGTACACATTTTTTGACAAAGGTGGCACAAGTTTAACCCTGAAACCAGAGATGACAGCTTCCGTTATGAGGGCGTATATTCAATATGAAATAAACAAGCAAGTTCCCCTTTTTAAAGTTTATTATATTTCCCCAATGTTCAGGCAAGAGCGTCCCCAAGCTGGAAGACTGCGTCAATTTCATCAGGTTGGCGCTGAAGCGATAGGTAGCCAAAATCCAGAAGTGGATGCTGAAATAATTGCTTTAGTGCTTCACATAATCGAAAGCTTCAATATAGAAAATTACACTTTGAAACTTAACACAGTTGGGTGTCAAAATTGTCGTCCAGCATATAAAGAAGTCTTAAAAGAATACTTGAGAAAATTTTATGATCTTCTTTCTGAGGACAGTAAAAATCGATTGGATCGAAACCCTTTACGAGTGCTTGATTCAAAAGATGAAAGAGATAAAACAGTGATTGAAAACGCACCTTTGATTTATGAGTATTTGTGCGATGACTGCGAAGTACACTTTAATGAGTTGAAGAAAATACTCGACACAATTGGCATTAAATACGAGCTTGAACCACATCTTGTTCGTGGACTTGATTATTATACGAAGACGGCTTTTGAAGTTATAAGTCCAGAGCTCGGTTCGCAAGATGCAATCGCTGGTGGTGGGAGGTATGATCTCCTATCAAAAGAGCTTGGTGGTCCTGATGTTCCTGGGGTTGGCTTTGCGCTTGGGGTTGAGCGAATGATGTTAATACTTGAAAAAAATGGCTATAAATTTGGCGAAATACCAAAACCATTTGTCTATGTTGCTTATCTTGGACAAGACTCACAAAAATTTGCTTTCAACATCGTTTTTAGTTTAAGGAAAAAGATGATCCCCTGTGAAGTGGAACTTCTCAACAGAAGTCTAAAGTCTCAGATGAAGGAAGCAGATAGACAAGGTGCTAAATTTGTTATAATCGTAGGTGAAGATGAACTAAAAAATGATAAATGTACAGTTCGCGATATGAAAAGTGGAGAACAATTTGATGTTAAATTAAACCAAATTTTAGAATTTATCACTTCAAAATATGCCCAGGAAGCTTCAACGGATTGAACCGAAAATTAAATATGATTTCATACTTTATCTTTCAAAAGGATATGATGAGGTAGGGAAACAAAAATTTCTGAAATTTGTAATTGAGACAACGCAGCATTTTCTTGCGTTTAATTATGAGCTCGATATTGATGTGTCAGTTAATGACAGGGAAATAACTTTTGAAATACATGGTTTCAAATCCCCCAGTTCACCTGTATCTCGTTCAGGTCCAGCAAGATTCGAATATAATCTTTATGATTACAAGGATGGTTTATATTCTTTAACGGTGGTTAAGAAAGAAAAACTAAAAAATACATTTGCCGTTTTTATCTTTGGGGACAAAATTACGCTGAAAAGCGAACCGAGGAAAAATAAATTTGTCAAGTTAAACATAATTGAAAGTTAAAAATCATGCGTCCCATTTTATTTCAAATAGGTCCAATTCCCATTTACAGTTATGGTCTTATGATGGCGCTTGCGTTTATAGTAGCGGACTACCTCCTTGCGAGAGAGTTTAAGAGATTGAGATTAAATGTAAGTTACGCCAATGAAATGCTGATTTTAGCCCTTGTTTCTGGGATTGCTGGAGCTAGGCTTTTATATTTGATTGAAAACTTTAGTGATTTTTTAAAAGCTCCTCTTGAAATGATTTTTTCAGCCGGTGGTTTGACTTGGTATGGGGGATTCATTGCTGCTTTTATAGTTTTGCTCATTTATGTAAAGCGAAGGAAGTTACCTATTCTTAAGGTTCTTGATGCCATTGCTCCTGCAGTTGCTCTTGGATATGGAATTGGCAGGATCGGATGCCACCTTTCCGGCGATGGGGATTATGGCATTCCAACATCACTGCCTTGGGGTACAATTTATGCTAACGGAACACTAAAACCAACATATGCTTTGCGCAGTTATTTTGAGAGATTTCCCGAACTTGCCGAAAAATACAACTACTGGGAAAAAGCTTCAAAAGTCATAGGTGAGGATAGATTTGGAATAATTACTGAATTTGATACCTTTATTAAATTACATCCAACGCCCGTATATGAATTTCTCCTAATGGTTGTGATTTTTATTTTCTTGTGGATATATAGAAAAAGAATTAAGTTTTCAGGGGAACTCTTTGGTTTATATTTAATTCTTTCATCTATTGAAAGGTTTTTCATTGAATTTATTCGTTTAAATCCACCTTTGCTTTTGGGCTTGTCTGAGGCACAGGTGCTTTCTATCCTTCTTTTTGTTTCGGGGATTCTTTTTCTTAAAAAGTTAAGGAATGTTAAAAAACCCAACAAAAATGATAACGCTCGGTAAAATCTTACAAGCAATTGGGATTGCTGAGACGATGATAGGTTTAATCGCGGGCTTACAAGGTAGCATGGCACGAGAGATGATTTTTGCTGGAATTGGCATCCTTGTTTTTATCATCGGCAGGCTAATTGAAAAAGCTGGGATGAGAAGAAATCGCGATTCGTCTCAAAGTGAACCGATGAGTTCGTGAAGCTTTTTGAACTCTTTTTCCCAATTTAGCTCATTTAGTGCTACCTTGCAATTTTCTTTCAATTTGTCATAGAGCGTGTCATTTTCTATCAATTCTTTGATCGCTCCCAGTATATCTTCGAGGTCTTCAGGGTTTACTAAAACGCCAACTTTATACTTTTCTACAACTTTTTTTATTTCTGGAAAATCGCTTGCGATGAAGGGTATTTGATGTTGTATGTATTCAAAAATTTTGTTTGGAAGAGAGAAAATGTAGCTTGATGAAAGTGGCTCAATAATGCATAATCCAATAACTTTTCTCACATTCGGGAACAAAATATATTGATCGGGAGCATATGGACCGAAAATAAAAACAAAATTTTCAAGCTTACGATTTCTGATTTCTCTTTCAATTTCCTGCTTTAACTCACCTTTACCTATAAGCAAAAGTTTTATGGTTGGAAATTCGGGCGAGAGCTTTTCCAATATATCAAAATAAAGTTTCAAACCGCGCCCCAGATGAAATAAACCAAAGTAGGCAAGCAATATATCATCAGAAGTGAACAAATTTTGGGGTAAAGCAAAGATTTTAGATTGATTTTTTTGATATGGCAGATTCCGTAGGATTTGAATTTTTTTATCATAGAATTGGGTTGATAAAATCTCATAAATTGACTGACTAACAGTTAAAATTAGATTACATTTTGAAGTAAAAAATCGCTCAAGTTTAATTATTAAATTTTGTTTTAACTTTCTCCCATAAAGTGAGGCCAGTGAGGAATAAAGTTCTCGTGAGTCATATATCAATTTTGTTTTTCTAATCTTGGAAATTAACCATGCAATAGGAAGCGAGAAAAAATCTGAAGCAATTATTATATCTGGATTGACTTTTGGTATAGAAAGGACTGATTTTAAATAAAACATCAGAATTTTTGTCACTGCTCTTTTGTGTCTTTTTAAGGAAATATAGGTGACATCTGGGTTTTCAAGAGATCTTTCATTCGGTTCTTTTGCACAAAGCACCTTGACATCATAGCCTAAGCTGACAAAAGAATTATACATCTTGAAACTCCTTGAATCATGTGAGATATTTCCCAGAAAAATAATTAAAATTCTTTTTAAGCTCATTTAAAGGTTGAAATTAATTGTGAACACGTGAGAATCGGGGAAGTTATACCCCAAGGGTGAAAAAGCATAATGAACTGAAAATTTACTTAATTCAATTCCTCCCCCAAATCTCAAGTTCCCTGGGTTATGAGCGAAAATATAGCCAAAATTTAAGTTAAAGTTGGATAGAAATTTAAAACCAATCCCCACACTTAACAAGTTTAACGAATCGTAAAACTTTCGCTTTGCTTCAATATTTAGCAAAATATCTATGCTACCTGGAGCAATTGAATAACTAATTGATGCTCCGATTGATAATGTCGTTGGAGGATTAATGCTCTCAGTTCTGAATTTCCCTTTGGAGCCAAAATCTTTTAGTGATGCTCCTGCTTGGAAATTAAATTGTGAAAGTTTAAAAGAATACAGAACGCCCAGATCAAAAGAAACAAGATTTGTCTCGTCAACAAAAATTTTTTCAAGTATATATTTTGCTGTCATCCCCACTTTAAGCTTTGTGCCTAAATTTGGGGAAGCTGAAAGTGAAATTCCAAAATCTCTTGATGTGAATTTACCTTCCGCTTCACCAGGGCGTTCTCTTATCTCTATATCCGACACACTGAGGGAAGTTAAACTTAGCGCGAAATTGAGAAACTTAGTTGGAATTAAAACTGATGTATAAAGAAATTTGCCATCGACCATCCAATTGCGATATGTTATCAATACCGAACTTCGTTTAAATGTGCCAAGCCCCGCTGGATTATAATAAATTGTTCCAAGTTCAGGTGGCAAAGCGACCCCTGCATCTGCAAGTGAAACTACCTTCGCGTCAACACCGATTGATAAAAAGTTAAATCCCGATTTACCACCCCCTGATGAAATTTGAAGCCAAATAAGAGTCAACAATAAAATTATTTTAAGACTGTTCATCATATGAGTGCAAAATTTGTCTTTATAATTTTAATCCAAGAGTTAACAATTGCATTCCTGAAGGGGAATATCTTTCAAATCTATATGCGTAATCAAAAAATACTACAAAATTGCCTATTTTTCTACTTAAGCCAAAACCGAGGGAAAAGTCTAAATAATTTTGAAAAAGCCGAACTCCACCCCTTATAGCTAAACTCTGTTTAAATCCATCCGTTATAAAATACAACGGATATAATTCCGAACCAAGGTTGAAAAATTTTTCCCTACCTATATTGTCATATTCAATCGATGTGAAGAAAATATCTTTGATTGCATAGGTCAAACCAAGGCTTATCGTTTTGGGAAAGGTTTCAACAATTGTCCGTCCCTTTTCTTGATAAATTATTGAAGAATCCCATTTGTATTTTGCGTTGATGTCGTGAATGGAAGCGCCAACCGTGATGTTATCGTTAAACTTAAATAGGACACCAAAGTCAATCCCAAGAGTTTGTGTTTTCATCTCGCGGTAAAGTTTATTGTAATAAAATTTTAAAGATAATCCCGCGGACAGTTTTTCAATTATTCTATTTGAAAACGCGAAGCCCAATTGAAATTCACTTGTGCTGAGGTTTTCAATATGATGTCCATCTACATCTCTTGAATCAATATTTTTTACGCCAGCCCTGATCAAAAAGATTGAAAAACCAGCGGTTGGATATAGAGATTGAGTATAGTGAAGAAAATCAAGTTCTCTATCAAGCGATAAGATGCCGAAAGTAAGCGAAGCCATTTTTAAGTTTGAAAAAGGTAAAACCGCAGGATTATAGTAACCTGTCACCTCACCATAGATAACCGAATTCATAGCATTGCTAAGTGCTATGCCTCTTGAGCCAAAACCTAACCTCGAGAAAGAAGCGGTTGAAATATGTTGCGACACAACGTTTATCGCAAAAAGGTTGAAACACAGAAATAGCGCAATAATTTTTTTATTGAACAACGAGTATTTTACCATACATTTCTTTATCATCTATTTTAATTCTGTAAAAATATACACCATTTGGAACGACATTTCCAGCATCATCTTTCCCATCCCATATCTCATCATATTCTCTTTTACCGCTTCTCGATGCGTTTGAAATAAGAGTCCTAACTTTCCTCATAGAGAAATCGAAAATTTCTATCGTCACTTTGCTTTGTGCATTTTCGACGCTGTAATGAATTCGGGATGCTTCAAGCCATGGTGAAAATGGATTTGGATACGCATAAGTTTTGTTAAGTCCTTCAATTTTTTCATATGTTCTATAAATCGTCCAGTTATCTCCAAAAGTTATTGAATCTGTGAACTTAACTAACCCATCTGCGCTTCCAGCCCAGATTGTATCTCTTTGTACCCCAATTGAATAAAAAATATTTGTGTAAATAACTTGTCGAGAAGATGGATCTACTATTCTACTAGCTTTTTCCCAACTTTTCCCAAGATCCTTCGTTCGCCAGAGCCCGTTATCACTTACTGCGTAAACAATGGAATCTTTGAAAGCGATGTTGTGAACGAATTCCCCTAATAGTGTTGTCCGCCATGTATTACCACCGTCTTCTGAAAAGCTCAAAGCTTTATATTCCTCCGGATCGTTTGCGTTTATTGTTGCACCCCAGATTATGTTTTTTGTTTCATCGCCAGTGTTAATTTTTTGATTTCCAAGTGCAACAACAAAATTACCGGATATAGGCATAGATTGATTTTGATGATTAAACTTCACCCAGCTCCTTCCACCATCTGTTGACTTATTTATTCCATCAGCTGTGCCAACCCAGAGTATTGAATCATCAACAGAGATGACGGAGAAAACACGATGGTTATAATTTTTAACTGGGTTAAGTTCAAAACTTAACGAATCATTTGGATTAACTTGATTTAGATTATCTGGGGGCAAGATAACCCTTTGCCAAGTTCTACCCATGTCAGTTGACTTCCTTAATCCACCTGCAAAAGATGCTATGAAGATAGCATTGTTGGTCAACGCAATATCGTATATTATATTGTTAACTGTGGTCGTTACAGGTAAAGCTTTAATTTGATTTATTCCATACACTTCAACTGTATCATTTTTATCATCGATTGGCTGTTCCACCTTTGTCCATGTTTTGCCACCGTCGGTCGAATATACAAGACCCAAACCTTCGGGGAAGTAATTGTTATCTATCTTAACAGTTCGAGCTAAGGCAACCCAAACTATTCCATCTCTACAAGCGATCGCAGAGATTTTGCTTTCTCCGAACTCGGGTGTTTTGTAATAATTTTTCCAAGTTTTACCACCATCAGTTGTCATGCTTAAGCCTTTGCTTGTACCAATCCATACAGTATCGTTACAAACGCAGATGTTTGTCACTATATTGCCACCCGGTAAATCGGAAAAGTTTGATGCTGAAGCTTTGTTTTCAAAAGGGTTTAATTGATATGTAGTTTTAAGCTGTGAATATGAAAAATTTAGCAAAATTATGAAAGGTGCAAGCAGTTTCAGTCTCATATGACGCTCAGAAAGTGTGTTATGGTATTGCTTACAGCACCAGCTTTATCGATCGCTTGAAATTCAAATCTATAAGTGCCTTTTTGCGTGTTGGGTGGAAGTTGAATTATTATAGAGTAAATCCCATCGCCAGCTCTTTCATCGCCACTTATACCGCTTGCATTTCCATCGTCGTACATTTGAAATGGATTTCCCGATGAAGGAGAACCATCCGGTTTAAAGGAGCTAAAATAAACAGCTTTTATATCATTATCACCATCTAGGTCTGTGGCTTTTACTGTGATTTTTATGAGAACGGTTTGAGTTTGAAGGATAACTGTGTCAGGTGCATTTAAGTCAGAAATTATCGGTGGGCGATTTCCGCGATAAAGGTTTAAGTTAAAGTAAAATTCATTGCTTGTGAAATTGTTTTTGTCAATTGAGAAGATTCTTACCTGATAAATTCCAGATTCTTTTCTTTTGATTTTAAACTCAGGTTCACCGTAGAAAGTTGAATCATTAATTTTGTTAAGCTTTATCTGAACTAATGTGATCCCGCGCAAGGGATTTATAGCATAGCAAAAGGTCTCGTCAATGTCACCTTGTCCATCTTTATCGTAAACAATTGCGGTCGCTTTAAATTTTATTTTTAAAGTATCTTCAGGATTTTTTTCTGCCCCTACTAAAATCGTATCAAGATTAATTTCATTTGGTTCAATTTTAGCAAATTTTATAATTGGTGGATTAGCAAAGTTAATATCAATCACATTTAAATTTTCCCTTTCGCATGAGTAAAACAGCATAATGATCAGAAACGCAAGGATCTTTCGCATTTTTACTTTATCTTTATTGGCACAGGTGAAATTGATAAAATGAATATGGCGATAGCTACCCATCCAATTATTTTACGTTTTTTATCAAGCATTCCAAAAGTTCCAACAGGTGGATGTTCAATTTTAACGATAAAGTATAAAACGAACGCCCATACAAGCCATCCTGGCCAGCCCAAGTTTTGATCAAAGACCCCAAACAATCCAAATGCTATTAAGCTGAAGAAGAAACCCCGTGCAATATATCTATGCTTGTCTCCAAACATCGCGAAAATTATATGCCCTCCGTCAAGTTGACCAACTGGGATTAGGTTCATCGCTGTGACAAGTAATCCAAACCATCCAGCGCACAGGTAAGGATAGTGGTAGATTTCATTCATAGGTGGAATGAAAGCATCAGAATTTAATAATGAGAAAATTTTTCTAAATAGGAAGAAAAGAAGAGTATCGCCAAACGTTAAATCGCCTTCGGGCAATTGGGGAAGAAAGCGATATTCCGGGTGAATTTGGTAGAGATACTCTATATCGGGAAGATTTTCAAATCCGTAGATTAACACAAGCAGTGTTGCTATAAACCCAGCTATTGGTCCAGCAACACCTATATCAAAAAGGGCTTTTCTATTTGGGACAAATGATTTAATTCTTATTACAGCCCCAAGAGTTCCAAAATTTAGAATGAATGGAAATGGGGGAAATGGGATAAAATATGGGAGAGTTGTGACAACATTATGTTTTCTTGCTGCAAAATAATGCCCAAATTCATGTGATGCGATTATAAAAAGAATCGAAAAAGAGTAAGGCAGTCCAAAATGTAAATTTGTTAATTCAAAGGGGTCTTTAAGAACCCATTGAACCCCGGCGATCGTCACTGTGAAAAATGTTATGATGAATAAAAAGATGTGAAGAAAGTAGTTAGGTTTGTATTCAATGGTCTGGTACTGATACTCAGGAACGCTCATCTATATCCTGTTTTTTGTTCAATTTGAAGAAAAAAAGCGAAAAAAGCAAGTTTATAAAAATGTGAAATTATTAGACCAAGCATGGCAAATTTTCAACAAATCTTTTGTCAAGGACTTGAAATAAAATTAAAAATTTTCTAATTTTTATTTGGCATAAGTTTTGAAAGTAGCTTTTTATGACAACGAGGATTTGAAGATTGAGCTCGCTAAAGAGGCGAGCGTTAAAAAATAAAAAATTAAAAAGGGAGGCCTGCCATGTGGCAATTTTGGGCAACTTTAATGGTGGGACTTTGGCTCCTCTTGGGATCCGGTATAATGGGTGTTGCTGTTAAAAAGGAAGATTTTGATGTTATTTATCTTATCTTGGGTATCTTGGCTTTCGTGCTTGGTTTGTGGGTATTTGTTGGACCGGTTAAACCTTTGTTGAAAGTGTTTTCTGCGATTATTGGAATTGGTGGAATCTGGCTTGGCATTTCATCGTTTATTTCTGGGCTTCAGGGGATTGCCAACGCAATCATCGTTGGGATTGTATTCATCGTTCTTGGATTCTGGGGAGCTTTAACTAAACCGTCATCGTAAGGGAAAAATGCCCGGGGCAGCCTTGCCTCGGGCTTTTAAAAATTTAACCTACATGTGATGGGTTATAAAACCGCAATTGAATACGAGCCAAGATACATTGAACTTCACCGTAAGGGTATATTAAAAGAACGGGTTGGGATTTTAAAACAGATATTGAACGATTGTACACTTTGTCCCAGAAACTGCCATGTGAATAGAAATGCTGGAAAGAAGGGGAAATGTAGAGTTGGGAGTGAGATCATAATTTCGGGGGTGCATCCGCACTTTGGGGAGGAAGCATGTCTTGTTGGAACTCACGGTTCAGGGACAATTTTCTTTGCAAGTTGCAATATGAATTGCATATATTGTCAAAATTTTGAGATAAGCAGATTTAAACAAGGTGAAATTGTAAGCGTTTATACGCTTGCTGATTCAATGTTGTATCTTCAAAAGATAGGCTGTCACAATATAAACCTTGTAACGCCAACTCATTATGTCCCCCAAATCGTCGAAGCAATTGAGATCGCTGTTAACAAAGGATTAAAAATACCGATTGTTTATAATTGCGGTGGATATGAATCCGTCGATACATTAAAATTGCTTGACGGGATTATCGACATTTATATGCCGGATATCAAATATTCTGACAACGCAAATGGGTTGAAATATTCGGGTGTGCCAGATTATTGGGATGTCGTTAGACCAGCCGTTAAAGAGATGTGGAGGCAGGTTGGGGATCTTGAAATAGTTGATGGAATTGCTGTGAGGGGCTTACTTATAAGGCATCTTGTTTTGCCAAATAATATCGCTGGCTCCGAGAAGGTTTTTGAATTTATTGCTAATGAAATTTCAAGAAATACATATGTTAACATAATGGCACAATATAGACCATGCTTTAACGCTTTTTTAAAACCTGAGCTTGCAAGGAGGATAACAATTCAAGAATATAGGGAAGCTGTAAGAACTGCACAGAAGTTTGGTTTAAGGAGGATAGAGTTAAGTCCGTGGTATTAACAAAAGCAAATAAATTTATGGATTTCTTTGAGGTTTTAAAGAAAAGAAGATCGATAAGAAAATTTAAACCTGATGCAATTCCTGAGGATAAGCTTCAGCTGATTTATGAGGCGATCAATTCAGCTCCTTCCGCTGGCGATTTACAAGCGTATGAGGTTTTTGTTGTAAGGGACAAAGATAAACTTAAAAAACTTGCTGATTCTGCTTTTGGACAAGAATTCATAGGTGAGGCTCCGATTGCTCTTGTTTTTTGCGCAAATCCATCAAGGTCAAGATGGAAATATGGAGCGAGGGGAGAAAAACTTTACTCTTTACAGGATGCGACGATCGCATGTGCTTATGCACAGCTTGCTGTAACAGCGCTGGGGCTTGGCAGCGTTTGGGTTGGCGCCTTTGATGAAGATAAAGTCAGAAAAATAATTGGGGTCGGCAAAGACATAATTCCCATCGCAATTCTTCCAATCGGATATCCTGATGAATCTCCAGAACCAACGCCGAGAAGAAAGATAAGCGATTTGATACACGAGGTTAGTTAGACCGCTGTTTTACTTCATCATAGCTGCGGATTTATCGGGAGAGTTTGATTTTCATTTTTTGTTTGTTTAAATTTTTCCAAAAAAAGTGAAAATGAGGAGGAAAGCGATATTATTTTTTATAATCCTTCCGATCGTTGCAAGTGCCCAGATATTAACAGGATTTATTGGGGGCAATTTAGAAAAACAGATCGAATGGGAACAAAAGTTTTTAAAAATTCCAAAAGCTAGCAATTGTGAAAGACACTTATTTGTGCTCACAGAGGAACCACATCCTGCGGGAAGTGAAGCGGGATACAAAGTAGCTGAGTATATAGATAGCGTTTTTAAATCCTATGGTTTGAACTCAAAAATTGTTGATTATTGGGTCTATCTCCCGTATCCCCAAGACGTTTCAATTGAATTGGTTCAACCATATAAAGTTAAATTCGAATTAAAAGAGCCGACATGGCTCTGGGATAAAGATACATATGATGATAACATCTTCACATTCTTTAATGCCTATTCCCCAGATGGTGAGGTTGAAGCTCAAGTTGTATATGTTAACTACGGTTTGCCTGAGGACTACGAAAAACTTAAGGAAATGGGAATTAGTGTAAAAGGGAAGATCGTCATAGCAAGATATGGGAAATCGTTCAGAGGCGTTAAAGCTAAAGTAGCTGAGGAAAACGGAGCCATTGGTTTGATCATTTACTCCGATCCAATGGATGATGGATATATGAAGGGGGATGTTTATCCACGAGGTCCTTGGAGGCCTGAAGGTGCGGTGCAAAGGGGAAGCATTTATTATATGTTTGAATATCCTGGTGATCCATTGACCCCGGGCTATCCAGCAACTAAAGAGGCAAAAAGAATCGCACCGGAGCAGGCAAAAAGTTTGCCGAGGATTCCCACCATGCCCATCTCATACAAAATTGCAAAGGAAATCCTTGAAAATCTCTCTGGTCCAAATGTTCCCGAAGGATGGCAAGGTGGATTGCCCTTTGCTTATCACATTGGTCCAGGTCCAGCTAAAGTTAAGATGAGGATTAAATCTGAATGGAAAATAAGACAGATTAAAAATGTTATAGCGGAAATTCGGGGCTATGAGGAACCAGATAAGAAGATAATCTTTGGTAACCATCATGACGCATGGGTTTATGGAGCGGTTGATCCAAACAGTGGAACTTCGGTGATGCTTGAGACCGCAAGAGCTTTATCTGAGTTAATGAAACAGGGTTGGAAGCCCAAGAGAACTATTTTGTTTTGTGCGTGGGATGCAGAGGAATATGGATTGATTGGTTCAACTGAATGGGTTGAGGAAAATTATGATGATCTTGTTAAAAACGCGATTGCTTATATAAATGTCGATGTTGCGGTATCAGGGAAAGATTTTAGCGCAAGTTCAGTGCCTTCGCTTGATCGATTTATTGAGGAGCTGATAAAGTCTGTGGTTGACCCCGAAACAGGAAATACAATTTTTGCTGAAGCGTGGAAGAGACAGAACAAGTCTATCTCAAAGAATATTTCAAATCCGCCCGATACTGCAAGAATTAAATTTGGCAGATTGGGAAGCGGTTCAGATTATACTGCATTTCTTGATTTTGCTGGCATTCCATCGATTGACATGAGGTTCACAGGACCATATGGGGTTTATCATTCTCAACTTGACAATTTTTACTGGATGAAAAATTTTTGTGATCCTGATTTTAAATACCATGAAACGATGGTTAAAATAGTTGGCATTGCTTTGATGCGCTTAAGCTCATGTGATTATTTACCTTTCGACTATGTTAATTACGCAAATGAGATTGAGGGATACATAAATGAAATCGAAAAAGATTACGGTGACCTTCTAAAAGGGAAAGGGATTGATTTTACCAACATCAAAGAAAAGATTAAAACCATGAAGTTATACGCTGATTCACTGAAGATGAAGCAAAGAACATTTTTAACTCTTGATGTTTCCAAACTTGAACGAAAGTTCACACGAAAGGTTGGGCTTCCAAATAGAAATTGGTACAAGCATAGAGTTTATGCGCCGGGTTATTACCTTGGTTATGGAACGCAAGTATTGCCAGGGATAAATGAGGCATTGTCTTTTAACAATTTTGATGTTGCGTTGAAAGAAATTAAATTATTTGAGGAAATACTCGAAGATATCATAAAAGAAACTCAAAATCTTTTGAAACCAAAATTGGGGGTTAAATGAACATACTTGTAACTGGTGGAGCTGGTTTCATCGGTTCGCATGTCGTTGATTCTTACATTGAGCTTGGACACAATGTGATTGTGGTTGATAATCTTTCCACTGGCTCACTTGAAAATTTGAACCCGAAGGCGAAGTTTTACCAGCTTGACATAAGGGATGATAGGATCGAAGAAATTTTTAAAAATGAGAAAATCAATATCGTAAATCATCATGCGGCGCAGATGGATGTCAGAAAGTCAGTTGAAGACCCAATTTATGATGCGGATGTGAATATAATTGGAAGCTTAAAACTTTTGCAATTTAGCATAAAATATGGGGTAAAAAAATTTATCTTTGCCTCAACTGGTGGAGCAATTTACGGGGAGCAGGATTATTTTCCAGCGGATGAGGAACATCCGACGAGGCCACTTTCTCCATATGGTGTTGCGAAATTAACAGTTGAAAAATATCTATACTTTTACAAAGAGGTTCACGGATTAAATTATGTTGTTTTAAGATACGCAAATATTTATGGACCGAGGCAAAATCCACATGGTGAGGCCGGTGTCGTCGCTATATTTACAAGCAAAATGTTAAAAGGGGAACAGCCAATAATTAACGGTGATGGCCTTCAAACGAGGGATTATACATACGTTGGCGATGTTGTAAGAGCAAATGTTCTTGCTCTTAATTACGATAAATCCGACGTTTTTAATATTGGAACTGGCATTGAAACAGATGTGAATACTTTGTTTCATAAATTGAAAAATTTGACAAAGGCAAATTGCGATGAAGTTCATGGGCCCCCAAAACCTGGTGAGCAAAGAAGAAGCGTCATAAGTTATGATAAAATTTACAAAACGCTCGGATGGAAACCGGAGATATCTCTTGATGAAGGCTTGAGATTGACTGTTGAATTTTTCAAAAACAAATTTAAATCTCAAGGTGGTGCTTGAGTTCGTTCAGAAAATAACGGATGGAAATTTCAAGGCGATCTCAAAAGCAATATCGCTTGTCGAAAATGAACACGACGAAGCAAAGGAGTTGCTCAAGAAAATTTACAAATATACGGGGAAAGCTTATAAAGTTGGCATCACGGGTCCACCTGGGGCTGGGAAAAGCACGCTTGTTTTTCAGCTTACAAAACTTTTAAGAAATGAGGGTAAAAAAGTTGGAATTATAGCGGTTGACCCAACGAGTCCATTTACAGGCGGTTCACTTCTTGGCGACAGGGTAAGAATGAGTGAATTAGCTCTTGATGATGGAGTTTTTATAAGAAGTATGGCTACGCGTGGAAGTTTGGGAGGATTAAGTAAGAAAGCAATTGAAGCTGGAGATATACTTGACGCGGCTGGTTTTGATTATGTTATTTTTGAAACCGTTGGGGTTGGGCAATCGGAGCTTGACATCGTCAAAGCAGCTGATACAGTTGTCGTCGTTCTCGTCCCGGAATCGGGGGATTCAATTCAAGCGATGAAAGCTGGTCTTATGGAGATAGCTGATATATTTGTTTTGAATAAAAGTGATAGGGAAGGAGCTGATATAGCGGCGAATGCAATTAAAAGTGTGTTAAGTTTCAGGATGAGAAAAGATGAATGGGAAGTTGAAGTTATAAAAACAATTGGGAATGCTGGATTTGGGGTTGATACACTTTTAAATCAGATAAAAAAACATCGTGATTTTTTGTTCAGAACTGGTGAATTTGAAAAAAGGAGAAAGGAGAAATTAAAATCGAAGATTAAAGAAATAGTTGAGGAAAGGCTTCGTGAAAACTTTTGGACGCGGGATCGAGTTAAATTGCTCGATGAGAGGATCAGTTCCATTACAAACTCGCATATAAATCCAATTGAAATAGCTGAGGAATTAATTGCGCATTTTTACCAGCAAAACTCTCTATAAAAGAGCCAAAAGCTCTATTTAAAAATAACTTACGGTAAAAAGCCATGGATTTTTATTTAACCGAAACTCAAAAACAGGTTAAAAACCTTGCCCGAGAATTTGCCGAGAATGAAATTGCCCCACATATTAGAAAATTTGACGCCACAGGGGAGTTCCCAACGGAAATAATGAAAAAACTCGGTGAAATTGGTTTTCTCGGCATTACATTTCCAGAGAAATACGGCGGTGCTGGTTTATCTTATCTTGATTATGTTGTAATAATTGAAGAAATTAGCAGAGTTGATCCATCGATAGGCTTGAGTGTTTCGGCGCATAACGGGCTTTGCACAAATCATATTTTTATGTTTGGCAGCGAAGAGCAGAAGCAAAAATATCTCCCTGATCTTTGTACAGGTAAAAAAATAGGGGCGTGGGCTTTAACGGAACCGCAGGCTGGAAGCGATGCAGCAAATTTGTTAACATCAGCTGTTCGAGAGGGTGATCATTATGTGTTAAACGGAAACAAAGTTTTTACAACGCATGCTGGGGTTGGTGAAATAATCGTTGTCATGGCTGTAACGGATAAGAGCAAGGGCAAAAATGGCATCTCTGCATTTATAGTTGAGAAAAATTATGATGGTGTAATCGTTGGGAAAAAAGAAGATAAACTTGGGATGCGTGCAAGTGATACATGCTCTTTGACTTTTGACGGTTGTAGAGTTCCAGTGGAAAATTTAATTGGTGAAGAAGGGCAAGGTTATAGGCAGGCAATGGAAATTCTTGCTGGTGGCAGAATAGGGATAGCTGCTCTTTCAGTTGGACTTGCGCAAGGTGCTTTGGATTTAAGTTTAAAATATGCGAAGGAAAGGAAGGCGTTTGGAAAATATATCGCTGAATTCCAAGCGATACAATGGAAGATTGCGGATATGGCAACGCAAATAGAAGCAGCAAGATTGCTTACTTACAAAGCAGCTTACCTTAAAGATCAGGGGAAGGATTATCATCTTCATGCTTCAATGGCGAAATATTATGCAAGTGAAGTTGCCGTTAAATGCGCAAATGAAGCAGTTCAAATTTACGGTGGCTATGGTTATATCAAAGAATACCCAGTTGAGAAACTTTACAGGGATGCAAAACTTCTCACGATAGGGGAAGGGACGAGCGAAATTCAAAAAATTATCATAGCGAACAAAATTTTGAAGGAGTTATCACATTTAGATTAAATTTTTTAACTTGCGACCGCCACCGACAAAGCTAAAACTTGGGAAGCGCCTGAGCGAATAAGTTCTTTCGCACATTCATTCAGCGTAGAGCCTGTGGTTATAACATCATCAACTATGGCAAATCTTTTGCCAACAACAAAATCTTTATATTTTTCGTTAAGCACGAAAGCATCCTTGACATTTTCCAGGCGCTGTTCAAAGTTTAACTTTGTCTGGGTTTGAGTGTTCTTTTTTCTAATAAGCATGTCGTTTATGACTTTTACTCCTGTGACTTTGCTTATCCCTTTAGCGATTAGTTCGCTTTGGTTGTATCCTCTCTCCCTGAGTCTAATCTTATGAAGTGGAACTGGTAGGAGAGCATCTGCGCTGGTGAAGTCAACATCATGTTTAATTGCGTTGCCAACGATCTCCCCAAGCAATATACCGATGGTTCTTTTATTTTGATATTTAAGCTCATGAATTAACATCTGAACAATGCCTTCCTCTTTAAAATGAAAACAAGAAAAAGCCTTTGTTATATATCCATGGTTTCCAAATTTCAACTCAAAACTTTGCTTCATATCAATTGGCTCTACTTTTTCAATTTTATGGAGACAATCAAGACAAATTATTGTTTTCTTATCCTCAAGGTGTCGATGGCAAATTTCACATTCATAGATGAAGATGAAATCAAGGATTGAATCAAGCAAAAGCTTAAGCATCGTCGTAAAAATTTAACTTTCACTTAATTAATTCCTCCGCAATTTGGACGGCGTTAGTTGCAGCTCCTTTTCGCAGGTTATCAGCAACGATCCACAGGTTCAAAGCGTTTTCAGAGCTATAGTCCCTCCTTATTCTTCCGACAAAAACTTCATCCTTCTCATGTGAAATTAATGGCATTGGATATGCATTGTTATATGGATCGTCATATAAGACTATACCTGGTGAGTTATTTAAAACATCTCTGATTTCCTCAATTTCAAAGTCCTTCTCAAACTCTATGTTCACGGCTTCACTATGTCCCCCTATGACTGGAACACGAACACATGTAGCGGTAATTTTTATTGAATTGTCACCTATAATCTTTATCGTTTCCTTCATAATTTTATGTTCTTCCTTTGAATAACCATCTTCATAAAAGTTATCAATGTGGGGAATGCAATTGAAAGCAATTTGATGTGGAAATTTGGGGTTTAAAATTTTATCCCCTTTGATCTCGGCAAAAAGTTGATCTATTCCTCTTTTCCCAGCCCCAGTAACGGATTGATATGTTGATACCACTACTCTTTTTACCTTAAATTTATCGTGAAGTGGCTTTAAAACAACAACAAGCTGGATTGTTGAGCAATTTGGGTTTGCTATTATACCTTTGTGTTCAGAGATTTTTCCTTTATTAACTTCTGGAACAACGAGCGGGACATCATCTCTTAATCTGAACGCACTACTATTGTCTATAACAATGCAATTTCTTTTTACTGCTTCAGGAACAAACTCACAACTCACATCAGTGCCTGCAGAGAAAAAAGCTATCTCAACACCTTTAAATTTTTCTGGTGATAATTTTTCAACCTTTATGTCATCACTATTAAATTTCAACTTGCTTCCCGCTGATTTTTCCGAAGCAAGGAGAATTAAATTCTTAACCGGGAACCTTCGCTCTTCTAGAACCTGAATTATTTTTCTGCCGACAAGTCCAGTTGCTCCAACTATTGCAACATTATATTCGCTCATTTGCATGGTGAATTTATTTTTAAACTACCTTAAAATAGTTTCAAGTGCAGTTTTAAGATCAGTTTTTTCATCCCTATATTTTACAATTATTGGAGTATAGATTGAAAGAGCGTTTTCAACTGCGAAGTCGTTTTTCTGTATAGCCCTTGAGCCCATTACAACTATTGCATTTTCTGGAATTTCAAGTGGCTTTCCATTTCCAGATTGATAAATTTTTTCTCTTACAATATCATAAACTTGAGTTGATGCTGTTAATATCACACCAGCCCCTATAACTGCCCCTTTTCTTATAATTGTCCCTTCGTAAATTCCCGCATTTCCACCGATGAAAACATTATCCTCAATTATTACTGGAAATTGGCCTATAGGTTCAAGCACCCCACCAATTTGTGCAGATGCACTGATATGTACATTTTTCCCAATCTGTGCACACGAACCAACAAGGACATGCGAATCTATCATCGTTCCCTCATCAACATAAGCACCGACATTTATATATGCTGGTGGCATAATCACAACACCTTTTGCGATATAAGCTCCCTCTCTAATTGATGTTCCTCCTGGGACAATTCTAATCCCTGAATCAGGCGAGATTCTCTTTAACGGATATGTATGCTTATCAAAAAATTTAAAATTTTCATTAATTGACATATCGACAAGCTTGCCAATTTTGAAGCCAAGAAGAATTCCCTTTTTGACCCAATGATTTACAACCCATTGATCATTTATCTTTTCAGCTGCTCTTATCTTGCCTGTTGATAAAAGTTCTCTAAACTTGATGAAGATTTCCTCAGCTTCCTTTGGAAGATGAGAAGCATCGAGCTCATAAAATTCGACAATTTTCCGAGCAATAAACTCTACTGATAACTCCCTTTCTGTGAAATTCATAAAGATATCGCCAATTACTTTTCAATAAAACCGATGCTCACATTTTCTCTTTCGAGAACTTCAAAAAGTATGTTTCTTAATTTCTCTTTGTTCTTTTCATTCATTTTGACAAGGGGAAGGCGATATACCTCTTTAATTAATCCAAGCATAGCCATAGCTGCCTTTACAGGAATTGGATTTGTTTCAATGAAGTTTGCTTCCATAAGGGGAAGGAGTTTATAGTGAAGTTCTCTTGCTCTTTCAAGTTGCCCCTCGAGACAGGCGCTGACAAGCTGTTTCATTAGACTGGGGACTTCATTTGAAGCTACGGAGATAACACCATCTCCGCCGGCAAGTATTACTGGAAAAGCAAATGAATCATCACCTGAATAAACCTTAAATCCCTCCGGTCGATTTTTTATGATCTGCATAATTTGAATTAGGTTTCCCGATGATTCTTTAATCCCAACTACATTTGGTATTTCTTCCGCAATTTTTAAAGTCGTTTCTGCGGTCATATTAACCCCTGTTCTTCCGGGAACATTGTACATAATTATTGGTATATCAACGGCGCTTGCAACTTCAGCAAAGTGGGCATAAAGGCCTTGTTGAGTTGGCTTGTTATAATATGGTGTGATAGTCAAAATCGCATCTGCTTGAAGTTCTTTAGCATGTTTTGCAAGTTTTATCGTTTTCTTCGTTGAATTACTACCAGCCCCTGCTATAATTGTTATCCTGCCATTTGCCTGTTCAATTACAGTTTCAATAATTTTATATTGTTCTTCATCGGTTAAAGTCGCACTTTCTCCAGTTGTTCCAACTGGGACAATAGCATCAACTTTATTCTCAATTTGCCATTCCACGAGCCTTTTTAAATTTTCATAATCAACCTCACCAGATTCATTAAATGGTGTGACAAGGGCAGTGGCAAGTCCTCTGAAATTAAAATTTTTGTTCATATCTCCTCCCACACAAAATTTTTATTTAAATAAAATTTCCTCAAATTTGAAAAAACCTTTTTTTCCTAAGATAAACTCGGCTGCTTTAATTGCCCCAATTGCAAAACCAGTTCTACCCTTTGAACTATGCCTTATTTCGATGGTGTCGAAGATCGAATCAAAAACAACGCTATGGTTTCCAAAAAAGCTTCCAGAACGAACCGAGACAATTTGAATTACCTCAGGTGAAATTTTGCCATTCGGTTTCCCGATAAGTTTTTCCCTCTTCCGTTCGATTTCGTTAATTAAAATTTCGAAAAGCCTCAAGGCGGTTCCACTTGGAGCGTCGAGCTTTTGGGAGTGATGAATTTCTTCAATAAATACATCATATTCAGAAAATTTATTAACAAATTTTCCTGCAAGTTCAGTCAGTTTAAAAACAATATTCATTCCGATCGAAAAATTTGAGCCATAGATAAAACCGATCCCGCTTCTTTCTACAATTTCTTTAACTTCCGAGAGTTTGTCATACCACCCTGTTGTTCCAACGACAATATTTTTACCTAACTCCGCTACATACTTAATGTTTTTTAAAAACGCAGATGGAGTTGAGAAGTCAATGAACACATCTATGTTATTTACCAGGTTTGGATCATCAACATTTTCAAAGTTAAACTTTGAGTTTAATTTTAATAGCACATTGTGATTATACTCGTTGGCGATTCTCTCAACTTCTTTCCCCATTTTCCCGTATCCTATTAAACCTATGTTCATTGACGAGTTAATTTTTTATTTTGGAGCGTTGAGATCGCTGTTCTGTTTCAGAGAGTTTAAATTCTTCATGTAGAACTTTAACAGCTTTTTCAACATCACTTTCCTTTATGATGCACGATATTTTTATTTCTGATGTTGATATCATTTGAACTTTTATACCTGACCTCGCAAGCGCTGTAAACATCCTTGATGCGATCCCAGCGTGACTTACCATGCCAATTCCAATTACGGAAACTTTCCCTACATTTAAATCTCCCTCAACATTCCTGAGCCCATTCTTTTTAGCGAAGTCTTTCGAAATCTCAAAAGCTTTTTTAAAATCCGGCTTTGAAACTGTAAATCCAATATCTGTTAAACCCTCAACACTTGAAGTTTGAGTTATCATATCAATAACTATATTTGCATCGGCGATCGCTTTAAAAAGCTCAATTATAACCATTGGATCGTCGGGGATTCCAAGTAAAGTTATTTTCGCTTGATTTTTATCGCTCGCAATTCCTCGAACTACAACCTCTTCAATCATTTTTTGAGTTTCTTTTGTTATTAAAGTTCCTTCGCTATCTGTGAAGCTACTTTTAACATAAAGTGGGATATTATACTTCATGGCAAGCCCAACCGAGCGAGCTTGGAGAACCTTTGCTCCACTTACTGCAAGCTCAAGCATTTCTTCATAGCTTATTTCATCAAGCTTTTTGGCATCAGGCACTATATTGGGATCGGCTGTGTAAACCCCGTCCACATCTGTATAAATTTCGCAAATAATATCATTTCTGTAATCCATAAGGGAGGCAGCTATAGCAACTGCAGTTGTGTCACTGCCTCCACGACCAAGCGTTGTTATATTTCCCTCCTCATCTATACCTTGAAAACCAGCTATAACAGGTATAATACCTTGATCTAGTAAAGCGTTTAATTTGTATGCATCTATTTTTCTTATCCGTGCTTTTGTAAACGAACTATCCGTCACTATCTTTATTTGATGGTTTTGAAGGGAAACAGCTTTATAGCCAAGGCTAATGATAGCCATTGCAACGAGAGCAGTTGACACTTGTTCCCCAGTTGAAATAAGCACATCAAGCTCCCTTAAATCAGGATCTGGTGTTAATTTATAAGCAAGGTTAATTAATCGATCAGTCTCTCCTGCCATCGCTGAAACTACAGCTACAACATCATTTCCAGCCCTTTTTGTCTCAACTATTCTCTTCGCAACATTTTTTATTCTTTCTATATCTCCAACGGAAGTTCCACCATATTTTTGAACGATCAACATATAAAGCCAAAGCGAATTTTGTTAAAAAATTTAGTATAAATATATCAAGCCAAATTTGAAAAGTCAAGAGAGCTTGAGAATCTTTGAGATTTTTCTTACTTGAATAAGTTGTCTATTTTGATTAATTTTTTCAAAAACCGCAGACGGAAGTGATAATTCTTGGCATAGAAACATCTTGCGACGAAACATCCGCTGCTGTCCTTAAAGATGGGAAACTGCTTTCAAGCATTGTCTCTTCACAATATTTTCACTCAAAATATGGTGGTGTCGTCCCTGAGCTTGCATCAAGAGCACATCAAAAAGTCATTGTTAGGGTTGTCGACGAAGCGTTAAATTCAGCAGGAGTTAAAAAAGATGAACTTGATGGGATCGCTGTAACCTACGGACCTGGGCTCATCGGTTCTTTGCTTGTCGGCGTCAGCTTTGCAAAGGCGATGGCTTATGGTTTAAAAATTCCGATAGTTGGCGTCAACCACATTGAAGGTCACATATTTTCGACTTTTCTAATGGATGAGCATCCCGATTTCCCTTTTATATCGCTTGTCGTTTCAGGTGGGCATACGATGCTTATACTTGTTGATGATTTTTTAAAGATGAAACTTCTTGGACAAACTCGCGATGATGCAGCTGGTGAAGCCTTTGATAAAGTCGCAAAGCTTTTGGGTTTAGGCTACCCAGGTGGACCGTTTATTGATAAATTAGCTCGTGAAGGAGACCCCAACTTTGTGAAGTTTCCAAAACCAATTCCATCTGCAAAAGGGACGGAAAAAACAGATGAAAGCTACGAATTTAGCTTTAGCGGTTTAAAAACGGCGGTTCTTTATTACTTGAAAAAGATAAACTTTCAAAATCTTGATGAGGAAGAAAAAAATAAGATAGTCAAAAATGTGAGTGCGAGCTTTCAAAGAGCGGTTGTAGATGCGCTTGTTGAGCAAACTATAAAAGCAGCGAAGGATTTCAATGTTAAAAACATAGCCATCGCTGGTGGCGTGGCAGCAAATTCTGAGCTGAGAAAAACCATGAAAGAGAAAGCAGAAAGCGAAGGTTTAAAACTTTTTATCCCCGATCTCGCATATTGCACCGATAACGCAGCTATGATCGCTTTCGTCGGATATATCAAACTTAAAAATGGGATCAAAAGTGATTTTGAGTTAGCCCCAATTCCAAATCTAAAAATTTAAAACTGAGTTGAAATGAACAGAATTGAAAAGGTTTTAAACCAAAAGAAAAAACTATTCATCCCATATATCACGCCTGAATTTCCAGTTAAAGGAGTAACCTTGCCACTTCTTGAGGCATTGGTTGATGCTGGAAGCGATATGATTGAAATGGGGATTCCATTTAGCGACCCAATAGCTGATGGACCAACCATCCAGCATTCTTCTTATGTTGCGCTCAAAAACGGCGTAAATTTGAAGAAAATTTTCAGCCTTGTTGCGGAATTTAGGAAAAATTATTCGACGCCTTTGATCTTAATGGGGTACATTAATTCAATTTTAGCCTGGGGTTTGGAAAAATTTATCTGCGAAGCGGTTTCAAGTGGCGTTGATGGCTTAATAGTTGCAGACTTACCCGTTGAAGAGGCAGATGAGTTAATCAGAGTGTCTCAAGATTTCAAATTTAGCAATATTTTCTTAGTTGCCCCAACTTCAAGCGATGAAAGAATAAAGATGATATCTGAAAAGTCAACTCATTTCGTTTACTGTGTTTCAGTCACGGGCGTGACGGGCGAAAGGGAGGATTTCGGTGGTGAAGAATTTGAAAATTTTATGCGAAGAGTTAAAGCGAATTCAAAGAAACCATATGTAGTTGGGTTCGGAATATCAAAAAGGGAGCATGTGATGAGGGCTTGGCAATGGGCAGATGGAGTAGTTGTTGGCTCAGCGTTGATCAAACAACTTTTTGGCGTTGAAGATATCTCAAAGTGCGTGAAAATAGCTTATGAATTCATAAATGAACTGAAAAATGGGTTGGTTGAAGCGAAAGGATAAAAACGATATCGAAAAATGGAGAAGAAAAATTGATAAAATTGATGTAAAGATAGTTAAACTATTGAACAGAAGGGCAAGGTATGCAAACGAAATTGGAAAAATTAAAGAAGAGTTAAATTTACCTATATACTCCCCTGAAAGGGAGGCTCAAGTGATACAAAATGTTGTAAAACACAATTACGGACCTTTATCCGATATGGCTATCAAAAGATTGTATGAAAGGATAATTGATGAATCAAGACGACTTGAGAGAGAATCAGCTGAGCAAAGGCAAAAATTAAAAGACAAAATCACAACGCATATAAATTCGTCAGCACTATACAACGGAAAAAATCTCATCAAAAAGTTTGTTCTATTATTGTTTCTCTTGCTCATATATTTTTTTAATCGTCAATTCTTTATGCTTGAACTTCCACCCACTAGGTTTGTCCTTGTTGAAATCCCCAAAAATACGCCATTTAAACAGGTTGTCAACATTTTAAGTTCTGAAAATCTTTTGAGAAGCAAAACCCTTTTTTATTATGTTGGGAAAGTATTTGGTTTTGATAAAAAGGTGAAAGCTGGAAAATATATCTTCGTTGATAACTTGCCAATGGCTGTCGTGATTATAGAAATAACAAATCCAAACTATGTTCTATCCGTGAGCGTTACAATTCCAGAGGGAACGATGGCAAAGAAGATAGCAGGGATATTGAAGGCAAAAGTTGGAATTGACTCAACAAAATTCATGAAACTTGTGAACGACCCAGATTTTGCACGCAAGCTCGGAATAGAAGCGAATGGGCTTGAGGGTTATCTAATGCCGGATACATACATTTTCATTTGGGGAGATGACGAGGAAAATATAATAGAGAAAATGGTTTCGGAGTTTAAAGAATTTTACAACGATAGTTTGAAGAAAAGAGAAAAAGTTGTTGGGTTAAACACGCATCAAGTTGTTACGCTTGCTTCAATAGTTGAGGGTGAAGCGAGATTTGACGATGAAAAACCAAGAATTGCTGGAGTATATTTCAATCGCTTAAGACTTAAAATGCCACTTGAAGCTGATCCAACAATTCAATACATAATTCCAGATGGTCCAAGGAGATTGTTTTACAAAGATTTAAAAATTGAATCGCCATATAACACATATTTAAGGCAGGGTTTGCCCCCTGGACCAGTCAATAACCCTGGAAGAAGTTCAATTCTTGCTGTTCTATATCCAGAAAAGAACAAGTTTTTGTATTTTGTTTCCGATGGAAGTGGAAGACATATATTTTCCAGAACCTATGATGAGCACTTGAGAGCGGTGAGAAAGTATCGCAAAATTATCCTTTCACGGAAAGATCGAGAGAAAAATTAACAACTTAAAAATCATCAGTGCAATTAGCTCGAGAAATATTTAAGTTTTTGATTAAGCTTGACCTTCGCACTAAGAAGGAGGGGAAAATATCGTATGGGAGAATTATTCTGATTTTGACGACCAATTTTATCTGGTTTTTGATGTTAAGTTTTTCTATTGCGGTTTTTGAAGCGGGGAAACAAAATTTATTTTCTTTTCTTTTTGGATTTTCTTTTATAATCTTTTCACTTGAGTTACTTTTGATCTTTTTCACAATTCTTGTTGAATTTGATACAATCGTGTTAAATCCGATTGAGGTTGAACTTTTTTCAGCCCTACCTGTTGATTCAATTATGTACAGCCTTGCGAAGTATATGAATTTCCTGTTCTTTGTGTTTTTGTTGAGTTTTTCATTTAACTTTTCGCCAACCATCGTCCTTTTGCTCGCAAAGTTTTTTATACCAGAAGCCTATGGATTTTCGTTCGCAAAAATTTCAATCGCTTATTTCATTACTTCACTTTTATATGTCGTCTCGATTTCAAATCTTGTTCTTCTTGTTATGATTTTCCTTGGGAGAGGATTTAAAATTACCAAGCTTAAAAAATTCATCCTGCCATTCCAAATTTTGTCCGTTTTCGCAATATTTTTCGCATATCAAATAATAAATAGATACTTTACAACAGATGAGGGGAAGGGTGCGTTTAATTTATTTTCCGATAAAACGCCTTACTTCATATCTTTTCTCCCGCAGTATATATTTTCGAAAATTTTCGTTTTTATGTCTGGTGTGGGAAGAAATGTTCTAGGGTTTATTGATTGCATACTGATTGGCGCTATGCTTTTAATTTTTCTGATCAGCCCGATATTTGTGTTGAGGATTGAAAACATCCAGAACATACTTTCTGAGCTCCAGCCCGATAAAAATAAGCTTGAAAAGTACTTGGCACTTACAGTTTTGAAAAGGTTTAGGAATATCTTTTTCAAAAGTGGGTCAGCGCTTGCAGTTTATGAGCTTGTTTACATTCATCTTAGAAGGGATAAATCGATCAAAGTAAAAATTTTATCTGCGTTTGTAATTTCAATCGCCATAGCTGTCTACTTCTTATTTTTTGAAGATATCAAAAATCCAATCCTTGAGCCAATATCAAGGGCGAATGCTATGATGTTAATTTCGCTTTTCTTCAATGTCACAGCCGGGGTTACAACAATTCAAAATCACAGAGATTATGAAGCCAATTGGGTTTTCAATTACATCAACGCAAATGAAATTTACATCTCGGCTCGTTCGGGGTTGATGGTTTTGTGGCATCATATTTTATTTCCCGTCGTTATAATTTTTTTCTTCGTATATTTAATTAAGTTGGGTGAGTTGGTACCAATTCTTCTTCATTTTTTGGTGACTTTGATTTTGTTGAAGATATTTTTCAACTTTATCTTTCTCATTTTCGCAGGTTTGCCGTTAAGTCAGCCAGTTGAAAAGTTAAGTTCATCCGATAAAATTTTAGCTCAGATTTTTACAATTATCGCTGTCATGATAGCCCTTAGCTTTGAAAAGATGATTTATGGATTTCTTTTAAAATTTGAGAATTATGGTTATGTTTTATTCTTCTTGACTTTAACTTTTCTTTTAGTCGCCGAAAGGTACAGTGCTAAGTTACCGAGACAAAAAATGGAGAAAATTTTAAATGTCCAGTAAACGAAGAGTGATAATAGGCGTCACAGGCGCAAGTGGTGGAATTTACGCTGTAAGAACTATAAGAGCATTTTTGATCCACGGTTTTGAAATTCATCTCATCGTTTCCGATTATGGAAATTTCGTTTTGAAGGATGAATGTGGGATCGATTTAAAAAATACAGAGCCAATGGAAGTCTTCAGTGCAATGTTCGGTTCTGATGTTGGGAATGGAACCATTATAAAGTATAACTTCAGGGATTTGACGGCGAGGATATCAAGCGGATCATTTGAGACCGAGGGGATGGTCATAGTTCCGTGTTCAGTCAAGACGCTTTCGGGTGTTGCCAGCGGAATTTCTTCAAACTTGATAGAGCGCTCGGCAGATGTTTGTTTGAAGGAAAATCGCCTGCTTGTCCTTGTCTTCAGGGAGACGCCTTTAAACTTAATTCACATCCAGAATATGCTCACGCTTGCTCAAGCTGGCGCAAAGATCTTGCCAGCTTCTCCCGCTTTTTATCAAAAGCCTAAAACATTTGAAGATCTTGCTGACTTCATCGCCGGTAAAGTTTTGTCCCTATTTAAAGTTGAACATAACCTCTACAAAAAATGGGGTGAGGAAGAATGAGAATTTTATTTTTGTTAATTCTTTTTCAACAAATTTTTACATCAAACATGATCCCACAGGAAACTGAAAAAAGGTTCAGGGCGAGGGAGCTTGGAATTGTAGTTGGGATTTTACCGACCGGAAAATACAATGCCATCACCGATGTAAAGGGAGTTAAAGTTGGGCACAAGACGATAATAATGGGGGACAGCATAAGAACTGGGGTCACGGTTATAATCCCACATGAAGGTGACATCTTCAAAGATAAAGTCCCGTGCGCTTTTTACGCTGGGAATGCCTTTGGGAAATTTGCAGGTTCGACGCAAATCGAAGAGCTTGGGGAGCTTGAGACGCCAATTGCGCTGACAAATACGCTCGCAGTTCCAAAAGTTGCAGATGCTTTGATTCAATATACGCTTGAAAAATCTGGGGGTGAAATTCGCTCGGTTAATCCCGTCGTCGGCGAGACAAACGATGGCCATTTGAACAAAATTCAAGATAGGGTGATAACATATCAAGATGTCCTTGATGCGATTAACTCGGCTAGTTCCGGTGAGGTTGAAGAGGGATCAGTCGGGGCGGGAACTGGGACAATTGCATTTGGTTGGAAGGGCGGGATTGGAACTGCGTCAAGGGTTCTGCCGAAAAACCTTGGTGGATGGACGGTTGGGGTTTTGGTGCAGACAAATTTCGGCGGAATTTTAACTATAAACGGCGCTCCCGTTGGACTTGAGCTTGGAAAATATTATTTGAAAGATGAGCTTGAAAAGGCGGATGGTTCAATAATTATTGTGGTTGCCACCGATGCTCCACTTATGCCACACCAATTGAAACGACTTGCCAAAAGGGCAATGCTTGGGCTCGCACGAACGGGTTCACCTTCAACAAATGGAAGTGGTGACTATGTTATAGCCTTTTCAACAAATCCAAATTGTAGAGTTAAATCAACCGATGATTATCGACCGCAAACGATAGAAGTTTTACCAAATCCCGCCCTTTCCCCGCTATTTCAGGCAGTTGTCGAAGCTACGGAAGAAGCCATTTACAACTCATTGTTAAAAGCCAAAACAATGACAGGATACAAGGGCAGAAAAGTTGAGGCGATACCAATAGACAAAGTTATGGAAATTTTGAAGAAATACAATGTCCTTAATTATGATAAAAAATTTAAGTTAAGGTGAAATATGAACGGAAAAACAATAGCGATAATTGAAGATGATAAAGATATACTTGAACTGATAGCACTTCATGTTCAGAAGGCTGGATTTAAACCAAAAAAATTTACAGATGGCGAATCTTTCTTCAGGTATCTCTCAACCGATATGCCGGATGTTTTAATCCTTGACTTGATGTTGCCTGACATGGATGGCCTTGAAATTTGCAAAGTGTTAAGAAGTAATCCATCAACTGCAAAGCTTCCGATCATAATTTTGACGGCGAAAATTGAAGAAACGGACAAGATCGTTGGACTTGAGCTGGGGGCAGATGATTATATAACGAAGCCATTTTCACCCCGTGAACTGATAGCAAGAGTGAAGGCAGTTTTGAGAAGAACATCTGAGGAAGAAACAACAGAGGAAGAGATACTTAAAGTTGGGGATAAAATAGTGATCGATGTAAACAAAATGGAGGTGTATGTTGAAGGTAAGAAAGTTGATTTAACGCTGACTGAGTTCAAGATACTCAAACATCTTGCAAAAAAGCCGGGTTGGGTTTTCTCCAGGGAGCAACTTTTAGATGCTATATGGGGAGTTAAAAAATCGGTGATCGATCGGACTGTTGATGTGCACATAAAAAAGTTAAGAGATAAACTTGGAAAAGCGGGAAAGTTAATAAAAAGCGTTCGTGGAATGGGATATAAAATTGAAATTGAATAGACCCAAATGAAAAACCTTTTGATAACATTTTTAATATTTGGAACGCTCACGGTAGCTTTGCTAATTCTCAAGCCAACTGTAGGAGTGATACTTACGATTATATTCTTGCTGTGGTGCTTGAAGAATTTTGTTAAACCAATATATGAACTTGATAAAAAAATCAGAAAGTTTTTCACTCAAAAAAAATTATCAATCGATGAAATTGCTTTATACGAGCCAACCAAAGGTCTTGAAAAGTTGCTCGCTGAATATGAAAAACTTCAAAAGATGTTTGAAGAAAGTGAGAAAAAATTCAGGGATATCATCGAATTTTTACCAAATGCTATTTTAATCCTTGATGATAAAGGGAAAGTAAAATTTTACAACGATAGATTTGTTGAAACTTTTTCAAAAGTTGGGGTTTTAATTCAAACGGATGAATTTAAAGAAAGTGAAAAGTTTTATTGGGAAATCCTTCGGGATTTTGAGTTGATTGATTTTATAAAAAATGCCCTTGAGGTTGGTAAATCAAGGGAGCATGAAATATTTTCTCGGGAGATCAAGTTTGATGGGAAAGTTTTTCAGGCAAGTGCTTTCAAAAATAAAGAGGATGAAATTTTTGTCATCTTCAACGATATGAGCTCTGTTAAGGAGCTTGCGGAGATAAAAAAAGAGTTGGTTGAAAATATCTCACATGAGTTGAAAACTCCGCTTTCAAACATAAAGGGATACATTGAAACGATTGAAGAGGAACTTGAAAAATTTGGACGAAGGTCGAAACAGGCACGAGAGATTTTGATCTTTCTTGAGCCAGTGAAAAGAAATGTCGATAGATTAATCAGAATTATAAACGACCTTTTAATCCTTTCCGAAGTTGAATACGGAATCAAACTTGAGGAGGAAAGAATTGACTTTAAAAAGATGGTAAATGAAATTTTAAAAATGTACGAGAAAAATCTGAAAGACAAAAAATTATATTGTCAAGTTGATATATCAGATGAGATTCCAACATTCTGGGCTGACCCTTACAGAATTGAGCAGATGCTTTCAAATCTTATCGATAATGCGATAAAATATACTGAAAAAGGGGGCATAAAAATTAAAGTTGAACCATACAGCGAATTCTCTAAAAAAGAACCCGACGCAATAAAAATAACAATTGAGGACACAGGTATAGGCATTCCGAGAGAGCATCTGCCGAGGATATTTGAAAGATTCTATGTCGTGGATAAATCAAGGTCAAGGCAAAGTGGTGGCACGGGGCTTGGATTATCAATTGTGAAGCATATAGTTTTGATGTATAACGGGAAAATAAATGTTGAAAGCAAAGTGGGGGTTGGAACGAAGTTTGAAATTTTACTCCCTGTAAAGAAAGATAAAAATTTTAAACCTTTGCCTTAACAATTTTTTAACATTTCTTTAACCAAGTTTTAACTTTTGTTTGCTAATTTTGAATGAGACAATTAAAAACAAACGAATTCACTCAATGAAAACCCTAAAATCAATTCTTTTTATCCTCATCTTTTCCCTCCTTTTAACCCCATCACTTTTAATATCCCAGGATAAAGAATTACTTGGTGCTGGAGCAACTTTCCCATATGTTCTGTATTCGAAGATGTTTGACGCTTACTATAAAGAAACAGGTATCAAGGTAAACTATCAGTCAATTGGTTCAGGTGGCGGGATAAGGCAATTGAAGGAAAAGACGGTTGATTTCGGCGCATCTGATGCTTTTCTTTCTGACGAACAACTTAAGGAATATGATTCTCCAGTTCTTCACATACCGATTTGTCTTGGTGCTGTTGTTATAACATATAATTTGCCCGGAAATCCCGAGTTAAAGCTTACACCCGATGTTATAGCTGATATTTTTCTTGGAAAGATAAAGAAATGGAATGATCCAAAGATTGTAAGCTTAAACCCTGGGGTGAAGTTACCGGATAAAAATATAACTGTCGTTCACAGGTCAGATGGCAGTGGGACTACTTTTGTTTTCGTCGATTACTTGTCAAAGGTAAGCCAAGAGTGGGCGACGAAAGTGGGGCGTGGCACATCTGTAGCATGGCCTGTCGGACTTGGTGGAAAGGGAAATGAAGGTGTGACGGGATTAGTTAAACAGATACCTGGAAGCATAGGTTATGTCGAGTTAATTTACGCAAAACAGAATAAACTTCCAGTGGCTTTAGTAAAGAATAAGAGTGGTAAGTTTATAAAGCCTGATTTATCCAGTATTACACTCGCTGGCGCAGCAAATATTCCAGAAGACACGAGGGTTTCAATCACTGATACAGATGCTCCAGATGGATATCCGATAAGCAGTTATACTTGGATACTCGTCTATAAAGAGCAAAACTACAAAAACAGAAGTCTTGAAAGAGCAAAGCAACTTGTTAAACTACTTTGGTGGATGATACACGATGGACAAAAATATACTGAACCGCTAGATTACGCGAAACTACCCAATAATGCGGTGAAATTGGCTGAAAAGATAATTAAATCAATCACATACAATGGCAAACCAGTTTATAAAGAAGTTGGGATTAAGTAAAGATACTTTATTTAATCTGATCCTTACTATTTCCGCTGTTTTATTGATAATTCTTGGGGTTGGTTTCTTTTTAAGTTTGTTTAATGCGTCATTAGTGTCTTTAAAAAAATTTGGTTTATCTTTTTTCGCAAAAGCTGAGTGGGATCCCGTTCAAGAGGAATTTGGAGCATTGCCATTTATTTATGGGACACTTTTAACATCATTTATAGCGCTTGCCATTTCTCTTCCATTTTCAATAGCGATAAGCATTGTTCTTGGTGAATACTTTCAAAAGGGATTTTTCGCTGAAGTTTTAAGATATTTGACGGAGTTGATCGCTGGCGTTCCATCGGTTGTGCTTGGCTTTTGGGGTTTATTTTTTCTTGTTCCAATTGTTCGCGAGGTGGAGATGAAATTTGAAATCCCACCTTATGGAGTTGGCATCTTAACTGCATCGTTAATTCTTGCATTTATGATATTGCCTTATTCTGGTTCAATTGGTAAAGATGCGATGAGGCTTGTCCCAAATGAACTTAAAGAAGCTGCTTATGCCCTCGGGGCAACACGATGGGAGATGATAAAAAAGGTTATGCTTCCTTACGCAAGGTCTGGGATCACAGCTGGGATAATTTTATCGTTGGGTCGTGCGCTCGGTGAGACAATGGCAGTTACAATGGTCATAGGGAATTATCATGGCATCCCCGAAAACATATTTAGCCCCGGAAACACGATAGCAAGCGTGATAGCGAATGAGTTCACAGAAGCCACAGGTGAGGTTTATCTCTCAAGCCTTATGTATCTTGGATTGACTCTGTTTATAATCACAACAGTTGTAAACTTGATCGGGAGATTTATTCTAAAGAAATTGCAACATTAAAAATGAAAAGGTATTTGTTCAGGATAATCAAAAGCAAGATCATTTCAGTCATTTTGACATTGATAGTTATACTTTCAACCATACCATTTTTGCTTGTTCTTTACTTTATCATAAAAAACGGCATTTCGGTCATCAATTGGGAATTTTTGACTTCGCTTCCAAAACCAGTTGGTGAGCCCGGCGGTGGAATTTTAAATGCCATCGTTGGGACAGCGATGCTGGTTATTATGGCTTTAATTTTATCTGTTCCATTCGGCATTTTAGTTGGTGTGTATCTTGCCGAGCGTTCGGAGGGTAGGATTGCTTTCTTCTCACGGCTTGTATCTGAAATTTTGCAGGGTGTTCCATCAATTGTAATTGGAATAATTGCATATTTATGGGTTGTTAAACCGATGGGACATTTTTCAGCTCTTTCAGGTGGTGTAGCACTTGGAATAATGATGTTGCCTTTGGTCATAAAATCAACCGAGGAAATTTTAAAATTAATCCCACGTGAGATAAAAGAAGCGTCGCTTGCACTTGGTGTCCCTTATTACAGGACAATTTTGAAAGTGATAATTCCAGCTGGATTAAGCGGTATACTGACTGGAATACTTACAGGGGTTGCGAGGATAGCCGGTGAAACAGCGCCATTACTTTTCACTGCTTTTGGAAATCCATTTTTAAACTTTGACATCCTAAAGCCAATCAGTGCGATGCCCCTTTTGATTTTCACTTATGCTGTGAGCCCTTACGAGGAATGGTGGGCAAAAGCATGGGGTGCATCTTGCATATTGGTTCTTTTTGTTTTATCTTTAAATATAATCACAAGATTGCTGAGCCGAAGGTGAAGCACTTACCCAAAATAATTTAAAATTAAAAAATGAGCGATATAGTTTTAAAAACTGAAAATTTAACCGCTTCTTATGATGAGCACATCGTTGTGAAAAATGTAAACCTTTCAATTATCAGGAATAAGATAACAGCAATTATGGGTCCGTCCGGTTGCGGTAAAACTACGCTCATACGCTGTTTCAATAGAATGCATGAATTATCCCCGAAGGCAAAAGTCGAAGGTAAAGTTTTATTGATTGAGAACTCGAACGAGATAATCGATGTTTATTCAGTTGATCCGATGTTGGTGAGAAGGAAAATCGGAATGGTTTTTCAGAAGCCAAATCCCTTTCCAACTATGAGCATATATGAAAATGTTATAGCTGGATACATATTAAATGGGATAAAGCTTAAAAAAAGCGAGGCGGATGAAATAGTTGAAGAAAGTTTGAAAAAAGTTTCGCTTTGGGATGAGGTGAAAGATCGTCTCCGCAAAAAAGGAACATTTTTATCGGGTGGACAGCAGCAGAGATTGTGCATTGCAAGAGCTTTGGCGATGAAGCCGGATATCATACTTTTAGATGAGCCAACATCGGCGCTTGATCCTGTTGCAACTGCAAAAATTGAAGAGTTAATTGAACAATTAAAAGATACAGTGACGATAGTAATCGTAACCCATAATGTCGGTCAAGCTGGACGAATTTCTGATTATGTCGCTTTTATGTATCTTGGTGAATTAGTTGAATATGGCCCAACCGATGTCATCTTTACAAGGCCCTCCCATGAAAAGACGGAGGAGTTTCTAACCGGTAAAATTGGATAAAATAACGTGGGGTGAAAATTTATGTTTTATGAAAAGTTAAATAAACTCAAAGAAAAAATCATTGAGCAAGGGAATCTCGTCGAAAGCATGATTGAGAAAAGCATCCGTGGGCTTATAAACAAAGATAAAGCACTTCTCCTTGAAGTGATACAAATTGATGAGCCGAGAACAAATGAAGCTGAAATTGAGATAGATGAAATGTGTATCAATTTAATTGCAAGATTTCAGCCTACGGCGCAGGATTTGAGAACGATAATAATGATTTTAAAGATGAACAATGACCTTGAAAGAATTGCGGACATGGCTGAGAATATATCCGAAAGCGCTTTGTTTTTGATCGAAAGGCCTATGGTGAAACCATTGATCGATTTACCTAAGATGGCAGAGGAAACAATGCGAATGCTAAAGGACAGCATTGATTCCTTTATTAAAAATGATCCAAAGCTTGCCAAAAGCGTATGTGAAAGGGATGATGTAGTTGATGCCTATCGTGATCAGATTTTGCGTGAACTTGTAACTTATATGATTTCAGACCCCACGACAATTGAAAGAGCACTCCACTTGGAAAGGATATCAAGAAATCTTGAGAGAATCGCAGATCTTGCCACAAACATTGGAGAGGATGTCATCTATATCGTTGAGGGCAAGGTGATAAAGCATGGAAGATATAAAGAAGGGGAGGGGGCATAAACCCCCTCGCTTTTCTTTACCTCGTTTCCTTTAACTGTTCAATTGTCGTCCCATCATAAAGCGCAATCCCATGAATCAAAGCGTAAATATAGTTTGCCAGATGCCATCTCTCTTCGTCAGTTAAAACATCTTTAAACGAAGGCATCGGTGAACCATTTAGTCCAGTTGTAAACACAAGGTAAATTTCCTCAACTGTTTGAGCTCTTTTAACCTCGTTTGGATTTGTTAAGTCCGGTATCAATATTTTATTTCCCCAATCATCTTGGAATCCTCGCTTCGCAGCGGGACCATCTCCTTTTCCACTTACACCATGACATTCCCAACATTTCGTCCTGAGATAAATTTCTCTCCCTTTAGCTATACTCTCTGGCGAAAGAGGTATTTGATTTGCTGGCTCAATTACCTTCAAGGGATATTCATTTGGGTTTGAGAATCTTTCTGAGAATGTTTTGATGTATTCCATCACTGCATATCTATCTTCGGGGGAAAGCGCAGTAAATGAAGGCATTGCTGTATTATGGAAACCAAGCGAAATCGATTCATACAAATCTGCATCGGTTGGCAAGTTCCCACTTTCAGTGGATCTGAACTTAAACACACCAGTTGTAAAGTTTCTCGGTTTGACAAAAATAGTTGAACTAACAACGCCATCTCCCTTTCCATCTTTCCCATGGCAAGGAGCACAGACATGGTTAAAAACCTTTTTACCTCGCTCTATAACTTCTTTCGAGGGTTTGCTTGGTTGGTCATTTCCTGTAAAACCGTAAATGAAAAGCCCAAGCGAAAGCAAAGTTAAAATTGCTTTTGACTTCATTTTTAGCCTCCTAAATTTTTTATTTAGAATTTTTGTTACTTTTATCACGCTAAATTTTTAAAACAAGAAATGCGTCATAAACATAAACATGTTCATCATCATATCACCAGTTTTTGAATTCGTAAATTCACCTGTAACAAACACATTCGGCGCCAAGTGATACCTTAATCCGATCGTGAATTGATTTGTTTTTTCTTGGTCAACCTTTATAAAATCATATCTCGTAAACCCGACGAGTTTTTCGGGCAAGATAAAAACATTTGCCCCGATAAATCCACCGCTCATTTTCTTCTCTTCATTAGCAATTTTATCAGTTGCTGTTAAATATTGGAAATTAATATTTACTTTCTTCGTCCACGGGTCGTAAAGTTCAGCATCAAATCCAAAACGATTGAAATTATTTTTCTGTTGGCTTCCCTTCATAGTCCCAAGGTAATATAGCACCCCAACTCTAAATGGAGCATTGTTCACCCAGACGCTTTGATTTAACCTTACATATAAATCAGGTGTGTTATCGATATCCTCATTTACATTTGTTCCATTAACAACCGCAACTTCATATCTTAATCCATCAAGGACTTGTGGAAGAAATCCATAAGCGGAAACACCCAATTGCGGTTCAGCAAGTGAAAATTCAGCCTCAACTTGACCATCTTTTTCAACTTCCGAAGCGTACTCGTAAACAAGATAGCCAGCTTCACTTAACGCAAGGTTCACGGGATAGGGAAGGTCAAGCCGGAAAGAACCAAACTTTAAATTCAAATTGCTCAGCGGCAGGATATTGTTGTAAATCACATGAGCCACCTCAACAGCTGCTTCATATCCACCGCCTTCAGCGGGGTCAACGACAACCGCAGCAAAATAAGATAAATGTTTCCCAAGCGTCCCAGCTGTGAAGATGTCAGCTCCAGTTCGTGCAAATGTAAATGTTGATTTCTTTTCCATTCCCATTTCTTCTTTCGTCCATGAGAAAGTTGAATGAAGCATCGCTGCAAATGGAAGCTGGTTTGACATCCATATCGGAGTTGATTCAACCGTTCCGGGAAGTTGATAGCCGTTTGATTGAAATCTACGCCCGAATTCATTCAGCATCGGTGGGGAAGTATGGCAGGTGAAACATGACCTGTTATACTTCCTTGCAAAAAGCGGTATTGAATAAGATAACTCGCCGAAGAGGAAGGCGAGCAAAATAACGGCGGTTAACATTTTCATCCTGCTCATTTTTACCTCCATTTAATTTTTGTTTTTATTTATTTTGGGGATGCCAAAAATTGCAAGCGTTATGATAAGTGTTAATACCGCTGGTGTGATGGGGAAGTAACTTTTCGATGTAAAAGCTATCTCGGTATAAAACACACTTAAAAATTCATTTAAGTTTGGGTTTTCGACTTTTCAAATTAACTTTAAGCGAAGTCTTCTCGGCAGGTGCTACTTTAAGGCTGGAGTTTATTTTAAAAATTTAGGTTCGCAAGTGTAAACTAAGATAAAATCTGTCCTAATTTAAAATTTTCTAACTTAAAAGTCAAGTTTTCGCATACAAAATATGTCTAAAGAAAAAATCAAGGAACTTGGGGTTGTCTCACACATTCAAGTCGTGCTTGAAAACGGTCAACGAGTTGTCAAGGATAGAGCCTTGTTCGAAGTCAGATTTGGAAAAATGTTGGTTGATTCAGTTTCGGCTGATAAAATTCAAATATTTTTGTGTCGTGGTGAAACTTTTGAAATTGAAAGTCAAAATTTCTTTATATGTGTTGAGGCAAAAGATATTGAAATGCCAAGTAATTTCCTGATGAAGATTGGTGATGTGATTTTTGAGGTTGAAAAAATTAACGATATGGAATTAACAGTTAAAAGAATTATCAAAGGTGGATTTGTCAAGTCTGGGAACAAGGTGATGATTGTTAAGTTTTGAAATTAAGTCGATGTTTGTTATATTCAATATGCAAATTTTTTAAAAACAAAATCGGAGATAGATTATGATCAAAGTTGGAGACAAGGCTCCTGATTTTGTACTCAAAGGGCATGATGATAAAGAATATAAATTAAGTGATTTTAGGGGTAAAAATGTCGTTTTGGTTTTTTACCCACTTGATTTTAGCCCAGTTTGCACAAATGAGCACGCATGCTTTGTTGACGCGTTGAAACTTTTTGAGGGATTAAATGCCCAGATTTTCGGGATAAGCGTTGACAGCACATGGACTCATAAAGCTTTCGCCGAGAAGATGGGGATAAAATATCCGTTGCTTGCTGATTTTCATCCGAAGGGTGATGTTGGGAGAAAATATGGTGTATATCTTGAAGATAAAGGAATTCACAATCGCGTGACTGTGATCGTTGATAAAGAAGGTATAGTTCGGTATGTTGAAGAGCATGGGATTCCGAATGTCCCGGATGTCAATAAAATTGCAAAAGCTCTTGAGGAATTGAAGTAAATTTTTAAGGCGTGCTTTAAGCACGCCTTTTTCATTTTAAATTGAGTTCAAAGCCTGGTCAAAATCCCAAAGTAAATCTTCCACATTTTCTATCCCAACCGAAATTCGAACAAGTGCAGAGGTAATTCCTGCCTTTTCAAGTTCGTTTTCATCCATTTTTATGTGGGATGTTAAGACCGGAATGCTCACGAGGGTTTCAACACTTCCAAGACTTGTCGCATTGAGTGCAATCTTTAAAGAGTCGCAGAACTTTTTAGCATGTTCAAGATTTCCATCAATTTCAAAAGATAACATTCCACCAAAACCTTTCATCTGCCTTTTGGCGATGTCATGGTCGGGGTGAGAGGGAAGCCCTGGGTATAATACTTTCCTGACAGCTTTATGATTTGATAAAAACTCAGCAATTTTCAATGCATTTTCATTTTGCTTTTTAACTCTTAGTTCAAGCGTTTTTAAGCTTCTCCCAAGCAGAAAAGCTTGATGTGGGTCGGGGACGCCACCGAGGGTATTTTTAACCTTTCTGATTTTATCTATTATTTCCTTTCTTGAAATCACACATCCAAGGATTAAGTCGCTATGTCCAGATAAATACTTGGTGGCACTGTGTAAAATTATATCAACTCCGAAGTCGGCAGGATTTTGATTTACGGGGGTTGCAAATGTGTTATCTATTACAGTTAAGATATGGTCATATTTTTTTGCTTGGGTTACGATTTCTTTTATGTCAACGACTCTTGTCGTTGGGTTTATAGGAGTTTCGAAGTAAATTAGCTTAGTTTTTTCCGTGATAAAATTTTTTAGCTCTTGAATTTGGTTCAGCTCGATAAATTTGACATTGATTTTAAATCTCGGGATATAATCCCTGAAAAATCTGTATGTCACCCCGTAGATTGAGCTCAAAGATATAATTTCATCACCCGGTCCAACGAGGCTTAAGATAGTCGTTGTAATCGCGGACATCCCAGATGAGAAAAGAATTGCGTCGTCGCAATTTTCGATAAGCGCCAATCTCTTTTCAACTTCTCTAATGGTTGGGTTCCCATATCTTGAGTAAATATAAAAATCTTCGACTTCATCTATAAATTTTTGATAATCATCCGATTTTTCAACTGCGAAAGTAGAACTTTGATAAATTGGATAGACCACGGAACGGAAAGATTTATCTTTTATCTCGCCGTGGATTGCGATTGTTGAGATGCCAAATTTTGGTTTCATCGATTTGGGGTAGGGGATTAATTTTTATATTCCTTTTACAAGTCTGACCATTTCTCTTACTGCCCTTTCAAATCCGACGAAGATAGCTCTTGCCACGATCGCATGTCCAATGCTTAATTCTTCAATTTCTTCTATCTTTGTTATAGGTATGACATTTAGATAGTTCAATCCATGTCCAGCGTTTACACCCAAGCCGAGTCGTCTTGCAAGTTTTGCTGCTTCTTTTATCTTTTGAAGTTCTTCAAATTGTCTTTTCTCATCTCTTGCGTTTGCGTATTCGCCAGTGTGAATTTCGACGAAGTCGGCACCTGTCTTTGCGGATGCTTCGATTTGTTTTGGATCTGGGTTGACAAACAAGCTGACTTTTATATCATGTTTATGCATTTCCATTACGACATCGGAAAGATATGATATTTGTTCAATTACATTTAAACCTTGTTCAGTTGTTCTCTCAAGCCTTCTTTCCGGGACAAGCGTCACAAGATCGGGGAGAGTTTCAATTGCGATTTTAATCATCTCTTCAGTTGCAGCCATTTCAAGGTCAAGTTTTGTCTTTATAGTTTCTCTAAGGAGGCGAAGGTCTCTGTCATTTATATGTCTTCTATCTTCTCTGAGGTGACAGACGATTCCGTCGGCTCCTGCGAGTTCTGCTATGTGAGCAGCTGTTACAGGGTCTGGTTCGAGTCCTCCCCTTGCTTCGCGGAGTGTTGCGACATGGTCGACATTTACGGATAGTTTCATGGGTAAGGTTTTTTATTTTTGATATGTTAATTTTTAAGCGCGCCTGGCGGGATTTGAACCCGCAGCCTTGGGCTCCGGAGGCCCACGCTCTATCCGGTTGAGCTACAGGCGCTTTTATTGAATTATAAAAAAATTAGATGTAAATTTCAATGAACAGAAGTTAACAAAAAATTAAGTTTGAAAGCCTGATCAAGCAAAGTGAAGCGGGAATGTGATTAAAATCACATTGATTTGGCTGGGGGGTCTTGACAAGAATTGATATTATATTATACACTGAATTTTGGTGTTAACTTACTATCACATACCGGTTTTAAATTTTGGGGAGAGCAAGGGGCTCCCAATGGCGGTAGCGTGTGCAGTTGTAACAAAAAGAAATATAAAAACTAATTCGAAGTGCTCACAAAGAGATTCTGCATATCAGGAAGCCAGATAGTGAATATGGCTGGAGGAAATTTTTCAGTGAGAGGCTTTATCTGGCATCATAGGAACTATGGAAAGATCAAAATTGCGAAATAATGGTTAAAGAAAAAATAAAATACTTGCTGTACTATGTAGAAAAAGAGCAAGGAGCTATTCTGAAAGGGGGATTATATAGAAATAGAGACGGCAATTAAGCCATTTTTATATAAACAAAAACGCATTGAAGGAAACTAATGTGGTTAGACTGAGCATGTCCTGTTGATAAATGGTAACTATTAATCAACTTGTGAAATGATAATGGTGGATATCACAGTGGATATCACAGAGGAAAAACTCTCAATAAAATACATTTTAGAACCCTTCAAAAGCAAAAGGTGAAAATTCTGATAGCAGATTTGGTTTGTGCACTTTTAATGTCATTAAGAAGAAAGAGGGTTGGTTGAAGGAGGAAGGCATATAAAAACAATCAAGGGAAGGACAATACGTGAAACTATCAATAGCTAGTCTTGGCAAGTTTAGTGCTTGTTGAGTAGCATGGTTTGATTTTAAAGGGCTTGAAGTTATCGATGTTAATAAAAAATTATATATTGCCGAAAATAGTTTTGCGCCAGCTTTCAAAGCCTTTAAGTGGCCGGGTAGCTTCGCTTGATTTTGATCTGGTGCTCACGGTAGCTACAAATATTGTGTTTATGGGACTCACACTAATAAGTGGAATACTATTGGCCCGTGTTCTGGGAGCTAATGGGCGTGGGGAGTTAGTAGCTATTCAAATATGGCCGATGTTGTTAGCTACGTTTGGACATTTGGGGATGCCAGAAGCGGCTACTTACTTTGTAGGACGTGAACCGCGTGCGGCTGGTACGATATTTGTTCTTGTCTTACTGATTGCCCTAATCTCTGTATTCCCTTTTTTGTTACTTTCATATTTTCTGCTCCCAGTGTTTCTAAATGCTCAGCGCTATGAGATAATCCGTGCTGCTCAGATTTTCCTGTTGTATGTTCCGTTGTCATTTTTCGTAGCAATCTCTTCTCAGGTTTTGCAAGGACTGCAGGAATTTAGGTTATGGAATTTGATGCGCCTATTTAATGCGTTGAGCGTATTTAGCGGTACATTGTTGGGGATACTATATGCAAGGGTCAATAAGCCCTCGGCCGAGGTTATATCTTACTTTATCCTTGCTGTGAGCGGTGGACTTGCCTGCCTTTTTGGCTATTTAGCTTTGCGCCGTATTTCAGGCCCGTTTACACTGGAAGTTGGTCGTTTGCGGAATATGGTTCGATATGGTATTTTTTCTGTTTTATCAAATGGACCTCGTCAACTAAATCTTAGATTAGACCAGTTACTCATGGCGAATATGTTGTCTTCTACAGCTTTGGGGCTCTACGCAGTAGCGGCAAGTTGGGCTTATGGTCTTAGTCCCATAATTTGGGCGGTTGGCGGTGTGGCCTTTCCTCGAATATCTGCCTTACCGGAGGAATTACAATTGCAAATGGTAAAAAAAATTCTACGTCAAGCTGTACTGATGGCTGCGTTATTAGGAATTATCCAGCTATCAATAACCCCTTTAGGAATATCTTTATTGTTTGGCTCAGAATTTGTATCTGCAACTTGGGTAGCATTAATACTTGTTTGTGCAGCTATGGTGTCTAGTGTTAATGGTGTATTAGGCTATTGCTTACATGGTCTCGGTCGGCCGCAAAATGTTCTTTATGCTGAATTGATCGGTTTGGTAATAACTGTGTTAGGACTTTCAGTTCTTTTACCGAGATTCGGAATTATGGGAGCTGCATTGGTTTCTCTTATAAGTTATACGAGTACGTTATTAGTGTTATTATTTCAACTCAGTTATATCAAGGGTTGGTGTGGTGAAACATCCATGCCAGGTACAAGATATAGAATTGTTAATAATAGGAAGTGACAAGAACTATTTGGAACAACGATGAGCACACTGAACCTTTAATATAATTAATAAGAGGACGATAGATAATGCCTTACAAAGCGCGAGGAATCAAATCAATGAGATTCCTGTGTTAGCTTTTCGGAGGTGGTGTTTTTGTCAAGACAACTTTATCCAATATACTGACAATTATCATACGAATTGGAGAATACGCACTATAAGCATACGTAGGTTTAGAGTGATGTGTACGAACCAGAAAAGCTTCGGCTTCTGAATATTAGAAGCCGTGGGAATACCTTTGTGGATATTGGTGCGAATTAGGAGTTTTTGTGCTTCTTGTAGTTTGATAGAGTTGAGGATCAAGGCAAGATTTTGGTTTCATTCATAGCGGGATCGTTCAGGAGGTACCTAAACTGGTAATCAGAAATTTTATTGCGGTTCCAAAAATCAAGGCTCAAAATATTCTGCTGCCTCATTTTTAGGATGTTTATAAAAGATACAGGGAGAAACTGGTGAATTTACGTCAAATTTGGATGGGCTTGCTGTCCGCAAATGGATTTACCTTAGATATTGCCATAAAGAACCGGAGGAATCTAGTTGATTATCTGAGGGATTTGAAGCGAGTTTATCTTTCGTATTCCTGTGAACCCCCACTTCAACGTGTGGAATTATCAGAACTCGCTCCAAAGGACTTGGATACTATATTTGTGCCCCTGCAGTATATTCGTAGAGGTGCTACGCCTTTTAATGACCTTGTAGCATTAGCTGTTCTTACCCGTATGAAGCGTCCAGAATGTGTTTTTGAGATCGGGACCTTTGAAGGATTGAGTGCTGTTATTTTTGCTGGTAATTCTGCTGCCAAGGTATTTACACTTGATCTTCCCCAAACAGGTAATGACATTGGGCGCAGTGAGAGGTCTTATCAATCTCAATCAATACGCGAGTCATATATTAGTGGTTTCCTCATAGATCAGTTAGGCTTTTCCAATAGGGTAACACGCTTGTTTGGGGATTCAGCTGTTTTTGATTTTACGCCTTTTTATCAAACGGTTGACATTTTCTTTGTAGATGGTGCGCATACCACAGACTATGTGATAAATGATTCGATGGCGGCTTTTAAATGTATAAAAGCTGATGGCATCGTTATCTGGCATGATTGTCTGAATAGCTCTGTGCTGACTGTTCTCAGGAGATATGCAGCTAAGGTGCCTGTCTATTATATTGTAGGGACATCACTTGCTTTTGCCAGAGGAAAGCCTGGAACCTTATGAAGCATTTGTCAAGCAATACTAAACTCCTTATTTTTGTTATTACATTAAGCATTGTTGCTGGGCTGGGTGTTGTAATGCTTACAAACAATTTAAATCAAAACATAGAAGCAAGCAATCTAGCCTATGCGTTGATGGTCGTGCTTCTGTTTTTAGGTATTATCCCTCCGATATGGCGCTACTGGCATAGAAAAGATTTGTTTGAGCCATTAGTTATTTATCCGGTCATATATTCAGTGGTCTTTTCTGCGCCTGTCCTGTATGAGGTCTACCAACAATTTTCCGGCAAAGCTTTGTCTATTCCTCTTCTTCAGCGAGAACACCTTGGGGAAATGGAGTTTATGGCGCTGCTGGGCCTGATAGGATTATATGCAGGCCTTTTTCGTTTCAGATCAAAGGTTAGTGCACTCCGTATGGTTCCACTTGGAAGCCCCGATAGATTAATAATTTTGCGGGTAGCGATGGGACTTGCTCTTCTACTTCAGTTGTTGGGTATTGCGAACTATGGTGCTAGCAATTGGTTCTTTGGAATCTATGGTCAGGGACAATTCGAATATGGGGTTGCTTATTATTTGCTATTGGCATCTCAACTGTTAGCCTACCCAGCCTATTTGAGTTATCTTTGCATTCGTTTGAGCCAGCGCTGTTATGACATTTGGATGTTTCTGTTTCCGCTTATTTTTGCTGGCCTTTTCTTCTGGCAAGGAGGGCGTGGTCAAGCGCTTTACTTCTTGCTATCAAGTTTAGTTGTTGTTAATTACACCAGGCGGAGATTAAAATTCCAAAACATTATACTGTTGATTATAGTCGTGATTACGCTTTTCGTAGGATCTATCCTGTCTAGACAACGAACGTTTGATCTTTCGCTCTTGCCCAATTCATTTTGGGATACGATAGGTATCTTACTTGGCGAGATCTCTTGGGCTGGGAATCTCACAACAGCTGTGATCGCACTCGGAAGAGAGGTAATTCCTCTACAATATGGCATTACATACATTGGCTCAATCGTGAATTTAATACCGGGGTTTGTCTTTGGCACGAACTGGGCTCGCCTGATTCCCCCACCTTCGCTGCTCTTTCATCGTGCCTACGCACCTAGTGTCACTGATCAAGGGTTTGGATTCTCTATTTTGGCAGAGGCTTATATTAATTGGGGAATATTTGGAGCCTTTCCAGTAATGTTTGTTATTGGTTCTCTTTTAGGTTACGTGCACAAAAGAATAGCGACAGGGTCTTATTCCGCTATTGTGATGTATGCAATAATTGTATACCAATCTCTGTGGTACCTAAGAAGCGATAGTCTTGCCTTTATAAAGAGTGTGTTCTACTCAGCTATAGTTCTGATTTTTGTAGAGTTTGTCCATCGTTTAGGTACGAGGCATATAATGGTTGGTAAAAGGCATTCTAATCTACTTGCAAAAGCTTAAGACTAAAGCAACACAGTGAAGGGAGGTTATTCTCTTATTCAATTTGCTTCTTCACGTGGCCAGGGACTCTGCTTAGAAGCAGCCGAGTTGGCATTGGCCCTTCAGGCAGCAGGGGTACGTGTCTGTGTGTTGACTAGTCCCGGCGAGCAGTTTGCTGGAACGTTCGAACTTCTACGAGCAAATATGCAAGTGAGAATTTGTGATCAGTTAGATGGAAATTGGCTTTCTACTAACAGAAGACAAGTTCAATTTCTTGTAGAGGTGGCTCGTGAAAATGGGCTTAGAGGCCCTGTAGTTTTTCATGGCTGGGGGATTCTTCATGCCCTTTTAATCAAACGGGCTATTTTAGTATTAGGCAAATTAGAGAGGGGGATCATTAGTCGGTCGGTAATTATTCCAGCGTTTCTTCATCACGGGAGTTGGTATGAATCCGCTGCTTATCTGGTTGCTGCTCGGATATTGCGATGGGCAGCAGATGCAGTAATTGCCCAATGCTGGGATATGGAGCGGAAGCTTAGCCATTATGGTGTTCCTAAATATAAAATTTATACTATTTATCCAGGTAGAGATATTGAAAGTTTCAGAAAAAAAGCGAGACTGCCTTTACCTCCCGAGTTTCACCCTGATAATTTAACTTCAGTTAATGGTCAACCTCTTTCAAAAGCTATTCCAAAAGTTGCCTACTTAGGTCTGTATATTGCACGCAAAGATCATCTTACCCTTTTCCGCGCTATTCGATACCTAAAACAATTAGGACGCCCAGTGGGTTGTATCTGCCTAGGTTGGGGACCACAACGAGAAAAGCTAATAGATCTTGTTCATGAGCTTGATATAGCGGATTTAGTGGTCCTTGCCGGACGATTAGATCAGAACTTTGTGCCCGCCTTCATTTCAGAGATGGATCTAGTGGTCAGTGCCTCTCGAGCGGAGACATTTGGTCATACTCTTATTGAGCCCCTCATTCTGGGCAAGCCTGTGGTTACAACGCGGGTTGGGGTTGCATTTGAATTAGAGTCGGTGCAAGGGGCGAAAGTAGTTAACCCTGGGGATTGGCGCGGTTTAGCAGAAAGTATTGCCTGGGTACTTGATCACCCTGTTGAGGTTGCTAATATGGTAAAAAGAGGGCAAGAATTTGTTCTGGCGAACTATGATATAAATATTGTTGCACACCGCTTTGCTAACTTGTACGAATCTCTTATTGCAAGGGAATAATGCGGATTCGCTTTATTGCCGATATAAGAAGTCTTATCGCACGTAATTGGATTAGCTACTTTCCACAAGCAGGGCATGAAGTTCGTGTTATCTCTACCTTTCCCCGTGAACAGAACGTTATTCCTGGAACCACAATTCATGCTTTACCCCTTGCCTTCTCTTGGGCTGGTGAGACGAGCAAAAATTCCATTATTCCAAGCTCCTTACTATTTCTTCGAAGCTTTACCAACAAAATTAAGGATTGGTTACATCTAGATGTTATTTGGTGGGCATGTATTGTACCGTTATTGGCTCCATTCACGCTGGACTCGCTTGACTATGCACCGCACCGATAGACTGCCCTGTAACTGCTATCATGACTTGTGCTTAGCACAACAAGGAATGGGGCTTGATAAAACTAAACCGGCTATAGTATTGCCAAGCACTGGTGAAATTAAAAAAGAGCTTTTTCCCGGGTCAACCTAACTCTGATTTACGTCGTCTCCTAGGAGATTTGATCACCAGCGCATTCAGAATGATGCCTTCTTACAAGCCATTCCGCTTGTCCTAGATAAATTGTCTGAAACCATTTTCATTTGCGTGGATATACTTGGAAATCCTGTATGCGCTGGCTCAGTCTATTGTACGTGGCCTAAACCTTAAACTGATTCAAGAACGAGCACATTATGACCAAGCGATGAAGCAAGCCAAGGAATTTTATATTAAAGTGATCAAATCTAAGGCCAGGGGACATAAAAGTTAAAGCGTTTGGAGGTTCACTGAGAAATGATACTATGCTTAGCAACAGGTAATGCGAGTTTCAAGAGTTCATCATAAAGTATTGCATATTACACCTTTATAGGTGCTCTCAGAGAAGAACAGGCTACTTAATTTAAATAAAGGATACTGTGGTTCAGCAAATTTTAGGTTTTGTTGTAGTAGATTGAACTCGTTCTGTGATTTGAAACTTTTTAAAATCAGGTGCCAATGCCTACAATTCTAATTACAGGAGTGGCAGGATTTATTGGTAGTAATCTTGCGGAAAGACTATTAAATGACCTACGACTTCGGGCTCGCAATTTACGCGTTATCGGTATTGACAATCTTTCTTATGGGGTTAAAGAGCAAATACCTGAAGGAGTAGAGTTTTATCAATTAGATATTCGTTCAAAAGAGATTTATCCTCTTTTTGAGGGTGTTGATTATGTTTTTCATCTTGCTGCAAAGAACTGCATAAGTGATTGTCAAGCAGACCCTGTTGAGACTGCTGATATAAATGTGGTGGGAACGGTCAATGTTTTTGAAGCAGCGCGAAGGGCAAAGGTAAAAAAAGTTATCTACGCGGAGTCCTCCGCAATGTATGAAGGTATTACTATTTTCCCCACCCCTGAAACGGAAGTCAAACCTAAAAGCTTTTATGCGGTCAGTAAAATGGCAGCTATGTATTTCGCCGAGGCGTATAAATTGTTCTATGGTATGCGATTTACAGGATTAAGGTATTTTAATGTATATGGACCAAGGCAGGATTATAGAAGGACTATTCCACCTGTTATGAGCGCCTTTATAATAAAGCTTTTAAAAAATGAACCTCCTATAATATATGGAGATGGGACAAAGCGACGTGATTTTATTCATGTTGATGATGTAAATGATTTTCATATCCTTTGTATTGAAGATGAACGAACCGATGGAAAGGTTTTTAACCTTGGAAGTGGGGTAAACTACTCAATTTTAGAAATATACTATTTAATATGCGAGTTAATCGGAAGGGAAATACCCCCAATCTTTAAAGATGATTTACCTGGCGAGGCCCAGGAGACATTAGCAGATATCTCGGAAGCTAAATCTTTGGGATGGAAGCCAAAAGTAGATATTAAGACAGGGCTAGCTGGAATGATAGAATATATAAAGAATGAGATGAAGTTAGGTAGAATACCATGAGAGCGATATTATTAGCGGCAGGTAAAGGAGAAAGACTAAGGGATATAACCAAATCAATTCCAAAGCCAATGTTAAAGATAAAGGGAAAGCCAATTCTTGAACACAACATAGAATGGCTCAAAAGTCACGGGATCACAAAGATATATATAAATTTACATCATTTGCCTGATGTAATAACAGACTACTTTGAGGATGGGGAAAAGTTTGGAGTCAGTATTAAATATTCATACGAGCCTCAATTATTAGGCACTGCTGGAGCAGTACGGAAAATCTTGGTTAACAATTGGGAGGAGGTGGAAAAAGGAGATTTTGAACCACTAGTTGTAATATATGGCGATAATTTGGTAAATTTTAACCTTAAAGAAATTCTGGATTTCCACAAGAGAAAGGGAGGAGTTGCTACTATCGTGGTTTACGAAAAGGAGGATGTTAGTCAGAGTGGAATCGTTCTGTTGGATAAGAATGATCGGGTTCTCAAATTTATTGAAAAACCAAGACCCGAGGAGAGACTCAGTCATTTAGTAAATGCGGGTATTTATATTTTAGAAACCAAGGTTATAATAAATTATATACCTGCTGATAGATATAGTGATTTTGGTAAAGATATTTTTCCCTCCATGTTGAAAAAGGGGGCAAAGATATTCGCTATTAAGATGAAAGGAGAGCTTATCGCAGTGGATACGCCAGAGTTATTAAATAAAGCACTAAATCTAAATCAAGATATGAGGGGGAAATAATGATTATAACAAGGACTCCCTTCAGAATTACACTTGGAGGTGGCGGGACTGATCTGCCATCTTATTACTCAAAATATGGAGGATTTATATTTGCAGCAGGAATTAACAAATATATGTACATAAGTGTAAACAGGCCAATTGTAGATGACCTCGTCAGGGTCAAATATTCTAAATCTGAAATAGTTAGTCACAGAGAAGAATTGCAACACGATATAGCCCGTGAGGCTATGCGTATGATGAATATTGAGAAAGGGATAGAGATTGTCTCAATGGCAGATGTTCCTGCCGGAACTGGTCTTGGTTCTTCAAGCTGTTATGCGGTGGGTCTTTTAAACGCCCTCCATACAATGAAAAGAGAGTTTGTTGATCTACAAACTTTGGCTGAAGAAGCCTGTGAACTAGAAATAAACAGGTTGGGGAAGCCTATAGGTAAACAGGACCAATATATGGCTGCCTTTGGTGGATTAACAGTGTTAGATATAGACAAAGATGGAACTGTAAAAGTAAGGAAAGCAAGGGTCTCGGATACAACAATTGATGACCTAAACAGGAATCTATTGATGTTTTATACAAATACCTCACGAAGTGCTGATGCTATTTTGTATGAGCAAAGTAAGAGTGTCAAAGAGGGAAAGCAAAATGTTGTTGAGAGTATGCATTACATAAAGGAAATAGGCTACAAAATACTCGAAGCAGTGGAGAGTGGGAACATAACTGAGGTAGGAATCCTTTTTGACAAGCACTGGGCGTATAAAAAGAAGATATCATCTAAGATGTCGAATCCATATTTTGATTATATTTATGACACAGCAAAAAAAGCTGGTGCTCTTGGTGGGAAAATAACTGGTGCTGGTGGTGGGGGCTTTTTTGTGTTTTATGTGGAGGAGAAACATAGCAAATTTAAAGAAGAGATGAAAAGATTAGGATTAAGGGAAATGAGATATAGGTTTGATTTTGAAGGGACAAAAGTTTTAGTAAATTTTATGGATGGGGTACTGTAAATAAGTATGGAAACTGCTGATAGAGTAAACTAAAAGAGGTAGTAGCGCATTTTCTTAAGCCTAGAGAAATTTTTATCTGCACAACAGGTAAACTCATGAAACCAGAGCGTCGTATATCAGTGGAAACTTCTTAAATATTATGTTAGAATCTAGAATGAGGGCCAGGGTTAAAAAATTTTATTTTTTGAATAATGTTATTAAAATAAAACCTATAACCTAAATAAAGCAAAGATGAATCTTAAAAACAAGAGCGCAATTGTTACAGGTGGTTCAAGGGGAATAGGAAGAGGCATTGCCCTACGTTTAGCCCGTGAGGGGGTTAAGGTTGCAATTGTAGCAAGGACTTCAGAAGAAGTTTTTGCTACCGTTGAGATGATAAAAAAAAATGGTGGTGAAGCAATAGGGTTAATTGGTGATGTTTCAAATTGGAATGACGTTCAAAAAATTGTGGAGGAAACTGTTAGGAAATTTTCAACAGTAGATATTCTTATAAACAATGCAGGCATACAGAAGCCAATAGGATTATTTCAGAATGTGGATATAAAAGAATGGATACGAAACTTCGAAGTAAATCTTTTCGGAGCAGCAATGTTTTGTAAGGCTGTATTACCACTGATGATTGAAAAGAGGAATGGTAAGATTATAAATCTTTCCGGTGGGGGCGCTACATATCCAAGACCATATTTCTCTGCTTATAGTGTATCAAAAACAGCCATTGTGCGGTTTACAGAAATACTTGCAGAAGAGGTAAAAGATTATAATATTCACGTTAATGCAATTGCCCCAGGTGCAATTAATACAAGAATGCTTGAGGAAGTGCTTGAGGCTGGGGAATTAGCTGGTAAGAAAGAGCTTGAGGAAGCAATAACCCGAGCAGTAAAAGGAGGAAGTCCTTTGGAGATTGTGGTAGAGCTTGCTCTCTTTTTGGCTTCTGAGGAGTCTGATGGAATAACAGGCAAGCTTATCAGTGCACCATGGGACCCATGGAAGAACGAAGCTTTTATTGAGAAATTAAAGGTTGATAAAGATATCGCTGTGCTACGCCGTATTGATGATAAAACCTTTTTTAAAAAATGAAAATTTTAAATGCAATTTAACGTTGCAATAATAGGTGCAGGTCTTATTGGCAGAAAAAGGGCAGCAGCAATAAGTAAAACAGGTATTGGAAGTTTAAGAGCAGTTGTAGATATAAACAAAGATGCTGCAAAGAAGCTTGCTACTGAATTTGGAGGAGAGGCAGAAAGTGACTGGAGAAAAGTGGTAACTAGAAAGGATATTAATATTGTAATTGTTTCAACTATCAATAGTGTTTTAGCCCCTATCTCTATTGCAGCATTGGAAAGTGGAAAGCATGTGCTTTGTGAGAAACCCTTCGGCAGGAATATCAAAGAAGCGGAAAATATCCTTAAAGCTGCCAGTAAGAAAAATCTTGTGATAAAAACTGGTTTTAATCACAGATTTCATCCCGCTGTATGGAAGGCTAAACAAATTGTAGATGAGGGCATAATAGGACGCCTCCTTATTATTCGTTCAAGATACGGACATGGTGGACGTCCTGGAATGGAAAAGGAGTGGCGTACATCGAAAGAGTTATGTGGTGGAGGTGAACTCCTTGACCAGGGTGTTCATGTGATAGATCTGATACGCTGGTTTGGGGGTGAGATTACTGAAGTATATGGCAAGGTAGAGACAAAGTTTTGGGATATAGAAGTAGAAGATAACGCATTTGCCATATTAAAGACAGATAAAGATGTTACAGCTTCATTTCATGTGAGCTGGACTAATTGGAAAAATATCTTTTCATTTGAGATATTTGGTGAAAATGGATACCTAACTATAAATGGCTTGGGTGGAAATTATGGACCTGAAACCCTTGAAATAGGAAAGAGACAAAAGGAAGGAGGTAGGCCCAATATTGAAGTTATTGATTTCCCGTCCGATGATATAAGCTGGGAAAGGGAATGGCTGGAATTTGTATCAGCCATTAAAGAAAACAGGCAGCCAATTGGTAATGGACTGGATGGTTTGAAGGCGAATAAAGTTGTTGAGGCAATATACAAATCATCCAAATTAAATAGAGTTATTGTTATAAAGTGAAAAAAGCTCTTTTTCTTGACAGGGATGGGATACTCAATAAGGTTGTGATTAGAAATGGCACTGTAAGTTCGCCTTGGTTTTTGTCTGAATTTGAGATAATGAACGAAGCAATAAGGGTTGTAGAGGCGGCAAAAGCATTAGGTTATATGACAATTGTAGTTACAAATCAACCTGATATAGAAAGAAAAAAAATGAATATTTCTGAGCTTGAAAAGATTCATGAACTACTTAATAGAATCTTTCCCCTTGATGCTATACTTGTATGTACAAGTTGCGATAATTCAGATTTTAGAAGAAAACCCAATCCAGGAATGCTTTTTGAAGCAGCGAAAAGATTCAAAATTAACTTGGAAGATTCATTTTTTTTAGGGGATAGTGAAAAAGATATTATAGCTGGAAAGAGGGCTGGTGTAAAAACCATTCTTCTTCAAACGGATTATAATACCAATATCCATGGTATTGCAGATTATAACATAAATACTTTAAGTGAGGTAATAAATATTCTAATGATTCATAAAGTTAATAAAATTAAAAAGAGGAGGAGCTAATGTCTTTTAGCAAAAGGTACTTAGAAGTGGCAAAACAAATAATTGACTCTATTGATACATCGGCAATTGAAAAGATGGTGCAAGTCTTAAAAAAAATAAGGGATGAGGAGGGGCGATTGTTTTTCATTGGTTCTGGAGGTGGTGCTGGTCATGCATCTCACGCAACATGCGACTTTAGAAAGTTGTGTGGTTTTGAGGCATACTGCCCAACAGATAATGTATCAGAATTATCTGCCCGAATCAATGATGAGGGATGGGATTTATCTATTGCTAATTACTTGAAAGTCAGTAGGATTAATTCTAAAGATTGTCTCTTCGTATTCTCGGTTGGTGGAGGAAATGAAGAAAAGAATATTTCTACAAATCTTGTTAATGCCGTTAAACTTGCTAAGGAGGTTGGTGCAAAAGTTATTAGTATAGTTGGTCGAGATGGTGGCTATGCTGCTAAAAATTCTGATGTTAGTATTATTATTCCAACAATAGATCCATCCTTGATAACAGCTCTTACAGAATCTTTTCAAGCTATGATCTGGCATCTACTTGTATCTCACCCTGATCTTCAAGTAAATCTGCCAAAGTGGGAATCAACAAAATAAATCATATGATAAGGAGGATTTTTATGGAACTAAAAAAATTCCGTATTAAAATATTCGCTGATGGTGCTGAAAAAGATTTAATGTTGCAGATGGCTAAAAATTCCATAATTGCTGGCTTTACTACAAATCCCACATTAATGAGAAAGGCAGGGATAAAAGATTATAAGGCGTTTGCTAAAGAGATATTATCTGAGATAAAAGATAAGCCAATATCTTTTGAGGTATTTTCAGATGAGTTTGATGAAATGGAACGACAAGCGCGTGAGATCGCATCCTGGGGTGAAAATGTCTATGTAAAAATTCCGATAACAAATACTAAGGGGGAATCAAGCGCAAAGCTTATAGAAAAACTATCTAGCGCAAATGTAAAGGTCAATGTCACTGCTATTATGACACTTGAGCAAGTAAAAAAAGTTGTTCCAGCACTTTTGCATGGTCCAGGCGCTTATGTTTCAGTTTTTGCAGGTCGTATTGCTGACACGGGAAGAGACCCTGTGCCTATTATGAAAAGTGTGGTGGAATATTTGAGACCCTATTCCAATATAGAGTTGATTTGGGCAAGTCCACGAGAAGTGTTGAATGTTGTCCAGGCGTCTGAAGTTGGTTGCCACATTATAACTTTGACTTATGATCTAATCAAAAAGCTGGACCTTATTGGAAAAGATTTAAACGAGTTTTCACTTGAAACAGTCAAAATGTTTTATGAGGATGCAAAAGCTTCTGGCTTTACATTGTAAGGATAATATAGTAGACACATGAGGATTTCAAACTCTATTTTCAACTCCCCAACCTGTGTAGGTGTTTATCTTATCCTTACTTGCTTGTAAAATAGGCTATATTCTAAAACATGATACGGATTTTATGCCCATTACCGCCTATGGGCAGAGCAAGATAGAAGAAAAAAAATAGTTCAAAATTGGTAAAATTTACCATTTGAATGGACGATTATAAACCTATATTGGTTTGGGGACCATGGATGATTTAGAACCATATATCAACCTTTCTAAACCTATTTCTCAGGACTGGTATTTTCATATAGGGAATGGTCATTATAGATGGTCTATCTGTATTAGTTTCAAAGAGATGTAGCTGTTATCCCGATTTGATAAAGAAGGTGTTAATGATTTTTCTTTCGATTCATTTAATGTGAAAGAACTTTACGAAGTTATAAAAAATGTAGTAGAGGGGAAATATGCCTTAAAGGCGAGATGACGTATCTTTGAATATTAAAGGACTATACTCCTAAAAAGGCAGCTAAAGTTATCGTGGAAACTATAAAATTTGTATTAGGGAGTGAAAAATGAAAGTCCTGCATGTTGCGGCTAGTTTGAATCCAGCATGGGGGGGACCAACAAAGGTTGTTACTGAATTAACAGAAGCCTTAGCAAAGAAAGGGATTGAAGTATCTATTTTTGCACCGTTAGAAAATAGCAAAGAGATATGCATACCAAAAGGGGTTGATGTGAAACTCTTCCCCAAAGGTTTTCTTTCAAAATTCTGGACATCTTATTCTTCATCTTTGGCTAAAGCATTAATGAAAGAAGTTTTTGATTTTGATTTAGTTCATATTCATGAAATCTGGCATCATCCTCATTATGCTGCTTATAAAGCAACAAAACTTGCAAGAAAACCTTTTGTTATAACCATTCATGGGGCTCTTGATCCCTGGTGTTTAAATCATAAGGCATTTAGGAAGAGGGTCTATGCGACCTTAATCCAAAAAAGGATTTTAAAAGAAGCTTCTGGGCTTCATGCTATCACAGAAGAAGAAGTTAAAAGTATGTCTAACTTTGTTAATAACCAAAATATATTTCTTATCCCTAATGGTTTAAATCCAGAAGATTTTGAAAATCTTCCAGAGAGATCAGAAATAGAACTCTTATACCCGGGGTTGAAACGAAAAAAGGTAATCCTATTTTTAGGACGTATTCATCCTATAAAAGGGTTAGATCTTTTAGCTAAAGCTTTTGGAAAACTTGCCAGAACTCGGAATGATATTATACTCTTGATTGTAGGGCCTGATAACTATGGTTATGCAAAACAAGTAAAACAGATGTTAAAAATAGAAGGTGTTATGGATAAGGTTATCTTTACTGGGATATTAACCGGGCACATGAAATTAAGTGTTCTAAGTAGAGCCGACATATTTGTACTACCATCATACTCGGAAGGGTTTAGTATGGCTATTTTAGAAGCAATGATATGTGGTCTTCCTGTTATCATAACTCGCCAGTGCAATTTTCCTGAAGTAGAAAGTGTAGGAGCAGGGAAAGTTATTGATCCTGATGTTATTAGCTTGTCAAAGGCTATGATTGAATTAGTGGATAATCCAGAATTATGTAAAGATATGGGTAGTAAAGGCAAAAGATTAGTTATGGAAAAATATATTTGGGATAAGATAGCGGATCAGATGATCATTGCTTATGAAAAGATAATAAGTGGAAAAATCAAAGAATTGTTATCAATCGAAAGTAAGCAAGACAAATATCTGCGCAAAATTTTCCAATGTTGAACATTCCATATATGTATCATTACAAGTTTTAGGTTAAATAACATAACTACCGAATATATATTTGATTTATCTCCAATTATGGAAGTATGCAATGGTAAACTACCTTACAATAGAGAAACTGCTATCGAAAAGATTGTAGAATAGTATAATAGGGGTATAAAAAGGAATAGTTTGATGTTTCAGTTAGTTCAAAATTACAGGACAGGAGAGATAGAATTAGTAAATGTGCCTATACCTAATTGTGGCTCAAATTCTGTTTTGGTAAAAAATCATTTTTCTTTAGTTAGTATTGGTACAGAGCGATCGATCATTGAGCTTGGAAAAAAATCACTTCTCGGAAAGGCAAGAGCAAGACCAGATTTAGTGAAAAGATTTTTGGATAAAGCAAAAAAGGAGGGGTTTTTAAAGACATTTCAGGAAGCTTTAGGTAGACTGGATAACCCAGTTCCTTTGGGTTATAGTTCTGCTGGTGTTGTGGTTGAAGTAGGCAAAAATGTTCATAAGTTTTCAGTTGGAGATAAGGTTGCTTGTGTAGGAGCAGGATATGCAGCCCATGCAGAATACATTACTGTGCCTGAAAATCTTTGCTGCAAAATACCTGAAAATGTTAGTTTTGAAGAAGCCTCCTTTGGGATGTTGGGAATTATTGCTTTACACGGAATCCGTTGTGCAAATCTTACTTTTGGGGAGAGAGTTGCGGTGATAGGGCTTGGGCTTATAGGATTATTAACAGTTCAAATTTTAAAAGCTTATGGATGTGTGGTGGCAGGATTTGATATAGACCCCTCCAAGGTAGATCTTGCAAAGCAGTTAGGTGTAGATGCTGCAGTAACAGATCCAGAGGAATTTAAGAATTTAACGAATAGAATAACCGAAGGATATGGCACTGATGCTGTAATTATTACAGCTGCTACTAAATCTGCTGAGCCTATTCATCTTGCCGTAGAGATTTCCCGCTTTAGAGGAAGAGTAGTTGTTGTGGGGGTTGTTGATATTCATCCCAATAGAAATGAGATGTGGCATAAAGAGGTAGAGATTATAGTCTCGAAAGCAGGTGGTCCAGGGAGCCTTGATCCTATCTATGAAAATAAAGGAATAGATTATCCCGTAGGCTATATCCGCTGGACGGAAAATAGAAACCTCCAAGAGTTTTTAAGGCTCATTTCCGAGAGAAAAATATATTTAAGACCTTTGATAACCCATAGGATACATATAAGAGACGCTTTGTCATTGTATAACGACATGCTTAATAATAAAGGTGGACCCTATATTGGTGTTGTAATTGAATACAATAAGGATGAGAAAGATATCTATGCCAAAGGTGTATCAAAAGAAAACTATGATGATAAAAATGAAAAATTGAAAGTTTCTAATTTCCCTAATCTCTCAGAAAATTCCTTTGTAACTACACCTGTGGTTGGAGTCATAGGGGCCGGTTTATTTGGTAAGGCATTGCTTATACCAGCTTTATCTAAGGTGCCTAACGTAAAACTTCACACGATTTGTACTGCTCATGGCATAAATGCGAATCATGTTGCCAAAAAATATCACTTCCAAAATATTACAACGAACTATCAAGAAGTAATCCAAAATCAGGATATTAATTCAGTTGTTATTCTGACTCCTCATAGCTCTCATGCCAAAATGGTGATAGAAGCTCTAAAAGCCAATAAACATGTTTTTGTTGAAAAACCACTGTGTATTAACGAAGAAGAATTAAAAGAAATATACGATACATACGTTGGTTTAGCTAATAAACCCTTTTTGATGGTAGGATATAACAGGCGATTTTCCCCTCACTCTCAAAAACTTAAAGAGACTATTTTAAATAGAAGAGATCCTGTAATGATTTATTACCGAATCAATGCCGGGTTTGTTCAACCAAATCATTGGGTTCATTCAGAAGAAGAGGGTGGAGGTAGAATTATTGGGGAAGTTTGTCATTTTGTAGATCTGATGATGTACTTTACAGATAGTTTACCGTTTAAAGTTTATGCCGAGAGAGTTTCAGGGAATAATAAAACCATTGTAAATGATGATAATGTAAGTGTCACAATAAAATTCAGTGATGGTTCGGTCGGTAATATCTTTTACTCTGCATCTGGGGATAAAGCATTTTCAAGAGAGAGAGTAGAAGTATATTGTGAGGGAAAAACAATTCTCATTAACGATTTTAAAGAAACTCAATTCTGGTTTGGTGGTAAGACAAAGAAATATAAAACAATTAATCAAGAGATAGGCTATAATGAAGAGTTGAAACATTTTGCTAATGTAATATCTGGGATAGAAAAACCCAAAATATCATTTGAAGAAATATATTACTCTACCTTAGCAGTGTTTAAAATAAATGAGTCCTTAATTAAAGGGAAACCTATTCAATTATGAATATATTGCTTATAACTGATTCTTACCCTCCAGAAATACGTTCTGCTTCTTACTTAATGAAAGAATTAGCAGAAGGGCTTAAGGAAAGAGGATATAAAGTTTACGTTGCAACATCTTATCCACAATATAATTTAACGGAAGAACAAAGAGAACAAATCTATCCAGAATACTCTCATGAAGATGGTATAGATATCATAAGAATCAAAACTTTACCACACCACAAGGTGAGCTTTATCATTCGTGGAATATCCCAGTTAACTATGCCCAAGATATTTGAGAACAAAATTAAAAAATATGTTAGTAAAGCTGATATAATAATAGTGTATAGTCCACCTTTAACGCTCGCAACTTTAGGTGGAAAATTAAAAAAAATTTATAGTGCTAAATTTATTCTAAATATTCAAGATATTTTCCCACAAAATGCTATTGACTTAGGTGTCATAAAGAATCCATTGTTGATAAAATTTTTTGAAGTGATAGAGAGAAAAGCTTATGAGGAGGCGGATCTTATCTTTGTTCATTCTGAGGGTAATTTGGAATTCCTAAAACAAAAACATCAAAATCTTTCAGAAAAATTTGCTGTTTTACATAATTGGGTAAATACAAAAGAATTTGAGGAGGTTAAACGAACAGGTAAGTTTCGAAAGTTATTTAATTTAGACAATAAATTTATTATACTATTTGCAGGTGTAATGGGACCTTCTCAAGGATTAGAATTTGTAATTGAGGTAGCAGAGAGAATAAAAGATTTAAAAGACGTAGTTTTTCTCCTCGTGGGGGATGGTATGGAAAGGGAAAAGTTACAAGAATTAGTCAAAAAGAAGAGACTAAACAATGTGCTATTTAAGCCATTTATTTCAAAAGAAGAATATCCTTACCTTGTAAAAGATTGTGATGTTGGCTTGGTTTGTTTAACAAATAAAAACAAAACCCCGGTTGTTCCAAGTAAAATTCTTGGTTATATGGCAGCTGGAATACCAGTTATTGCTTTTCTAAATAAAGAAAGCGATGGTCATTTTATTATTAAGGATGCTAAGTGTGGTTTTTCCTGTGTATATGGTGACCTGATTAAAGCTGAGGAGATAATTAGACAATTATATAATAACCCAAATCGTATCCAAATGGGTGTTAACGGGTTTGAATATGTAAAAAGACATTTTGAAAGGGATATGTGTATTCAAAAACTGTTAAAATATTTAAAATAAAACTCTAAAGGAGTGGCTAATATGAATAATAACTATCATAAAAGGGTTAATTTAGTAGAGGAGTATTTAGGAAGAATTGAATTAGAAAAAGATTTATTGGATTATTATGAAGGTAAAAATATTTTAGTAACAGGAGGAGCTGGAGCTATAGGAAGTAATCTGATAATAGCATTATCAAAATTGGTTGGTTCCAAAGGTAAAATTGTTGTTTTAGATAATTTATCCTCAATAAAAGTGAAAGATCCATGGAATGTAACACCCTTACCAAACATTATGTTTGTTTTAGGTGATGTAAGAAGCGATATTGATTTAAAGAGAGTATTTAAAGAAGATATTAATATTGTGTTTCATTTAGCAGCATTTTTCGCAAATCAGAATTCTGTAGATTATCCCGAAACCTCAGCAGAGGTAGATATAATGGGTTTGATAAAATTGTTAGAATATTCAAGGTTAGGTAAAGTAGAAAAGTTTATATACGCGTCGAGCGGTTGTGCTATTTATGGGTCTTATCCTAAGCTACCTTTAAAAGAAGATTTTATTTCTATGCATCTTACAACACCATACCAGATTAACAAGATGACGGGTGAAATGTACTGCAACTTTTATTTGCACCATTATGGTTTACCTATAGTTAACTGTAGATTTTTTAATTCTTATGGCCCCGGCGAAGTCCCTGGGCAATATAGAAATGTTATTCCAAACTTTATTTACTGGGCAATGAAAGAACTTCCACTGCCAATTACAGGAACTGGCGAAGAAACGAGAGACTTTACTTATGTATTAGACTTAGTTCAGGGTTTAGTTAAAGCGGGATATTATAAAAAAGCTATAGGTGAAAACTTTAATCTGGCCGCTGGTAGAGAGGTTTCAATAAAAGAGGTGGCCCAGCTTGTAATAGAAACCACGGGTAGTAAATCCAAGATAATTTTTAAGGAGAGAAGAAAATGGGATACTAAACCAAGATTACTTGCATCTATCGAAAAAGCTGAAAATCTAATCGGATATAAACCAATAGTTGATTTTAAAGAGGAACTTTACGCAAATATTGAATGGTTTAGGGATAACTGGGAAAAAATAGAAATGCTTGCGGATTTCCCCCCGGGTATGAGTAGCGCAGTAAGATGATCGATTAATTTATGAGTTAACTAAGTTACGATACGAATAATAAAGTAATGAGAAAAATCTTACTTATTTTTGGGACACGACCTGAAGCCATAAAATTTGCGCCTTTATACCAAGAATTTAATAAAAATTCTAATTTTTTTGATGTAAAAGTATGTATTACAGCTCAGCATAGGCAGATGTTAGATCAAGTACTGAATTTTTTTGGGATAAAACCAGATTATGATTTAAATTTAATGAAAAATAATCAGTCATTATTTGATATAACAACTGGCGTCTTAAGAGGATTAGAAAAAGTTTTGAAAGACTACAAACCAGATCTTGTTTTCGTTCAAGGGGATACAACATCTGCATTTGTAGGAGCTCTTTCAGCTTTTTATATGAAAATAAAAGTTGCGCACCTTGAGGCTGGGTTGAGAAGTTATAATAAATATGCTCCTTTTCCCGAAGAAATAAATAGAGTTTTGATTGGCCATCTGGCAGATTATCACTTTGCACCAACTATAAAAGCAAAAGAAAACCTTCAGAAAGAAGGTGTAAAAGAAAATGTTTGGGTAGTTGGAAATACTGTCATTGATGCTTTATTTTGGGGATTAGAAATAATTGAAAAAAATATTAACTTAAAAAAAGAAATAGAGTCATTTTTTGAAAGATTTCTTGATTCTAATGAAGATAAAGTTATCTTGGTTACAGGGCATAGAAGAGAAAGTTTTGGTGAGGGATTTGAGAACATTTGTAAGGCATTAAAAGAAATCGCAATACAATTTCCAGAGATAAAAATCATTTATCCAGTACATTTAAATCCCAATGTTAGGGAACCTGTAAACAGGATATTAAATGGTATCGCAAACATATATTTGATAGAGCCCTTAGAATATCCTTATCTCATATGGTTGATGTCTAAATCATATTTAGTTTTAACTGATTCGGGTGGAATTCAGGAAGAAGCGCCATCACTTGGAAAACCTGTACTTGTAATGCGTGATGTAACAGAAAGAATAGAAGGAATAGAGGCAGGCACTGCAAAACTTGTTGGTACTAAAAAAGAAACTATTTTCAAAGCGGTTCAAAGTTTAATAGAAAACCAATCTGAATATCAGAAAATGTCAAAAGCGGTAAATCCCTATGGAGATGGGCTGGCAAGTAAAAGAATTGTTGATATAATTCGAGACAATATTAATTAAATATTTGGGGATAAGGAAGGTTTAAAATAAGTTCGTAAATTTTATGCTTTGGTCACTTGTTTCATTTTTAGTCTCATTTTTACTTTGCTTTTTTATTATTCGCTATGGATTTACTAACAATAGCAACAATAGCGCTATCTTTGATTCTGCTAACGGTGAACCACAGAAATTTCACTCAAAACCTACCCCTCGTATCGGTGGAGTAGCTATTTGGGGAGGATTTATCGCAGCGAGCGTTATTCTCTTCTTTCAAAAAAATGAGCTTACAAATTTATTTGTCATGATTTTATTATGCTCAACCCCTCTTTTTGCGATAGGAACCGCTGAAGATTTAACAAAGAAAATCGCGCCAATGGTTAGGTTTTCAGTTGCCCTTGTATCTGCTTTACTTTCCTTCTTTTTAATGGATGTAAGAATTACAAGGCTCGATATAATTGTGCTTGACGATTTGTTGCGATTTCTTCCATTATCACTTTTCATTACAATACTTGCAATAGCAGGCTTTTCAAATGCTGTAAATCTTATTGATGGCTTTAATGGACTCGCAAGTGGAGTGTCTATGATTATTCTTATTGGACTTGCTTATGTGGCTTTTAAGGTTAATGATACATTTCTTCTTTTTCTCTCAATCGTTATTATAGCTGCAGTTTTGGGATTTTTTATATGGAACTATCCTCGTGGTTTAATTTTTTTGGGTGATGCCGGGGCATATATCATTGGCTTTTTTATATCTGTAATTTCTATCCTTCTTGTTGCAAGACATCATCAGGTCTCACCCTGGTTCCCAATGTTACTTCTGATATATCCCGTGTGGGAAACTTTATTTTCTATCTACAGGCGAAAATTTAAAAAAGGCTACCCTTTAACTAAAGCTGATATACTGCATTTCCATTCCTTAGTTTATAAGAGAATTACGAGAGAAAACTCATCGACCTCTATTTATTTCTGGGGAATCACATTTATAAGTTTCATCCCAGCTGTAATTTTTTGGCAAAAAAGTTTGATCCTTCAGGTATGCACTTTTCTATGGATTGTTATGTATTTATCTCTTTATCGAAAAATCGTACACTTTGAAACTCCAAAATATTTAAAATACCTAGCCAAGCAACTAGGATCAAATAATAGTATCTCTCCTAAAAAAACGAGAGACATAAGTAAAACTGAATTGAGATAACAAAGCAAATAATTAAAAAGAGAAAAAACGTTGAAAGCTATCCAGCGGTGGGGATGAAACATAGACCAACTTATATATCTCTACCTATGTTAACAAACTACAAGGAAAAGGGAATATTAGAATAGTCAATATCAATGCTACAAATAAAAATTTCACTTTTTCTATTATTATCCTCATTCTACTCCTCATCTTTCCCTCCTGCTCCCCAACTAAACCATCGGGGAAAACTATAAGTGGAAAGGTAATCCTTGAAGATACATCTGATTTTTCGGGAGTAAGGATTTCCCTATTTAACCTACCTCAAGTTGATTCAACCATCTTATACTCCTTGAAAAATTATCCTTTTCTGTTTTCCTTTGATATAACTCTTTTTTTTTTACTCATTCAAAACAAACTCTGATTGCTCAAACATTAACAGATAAAAACGGTAATTTTTCTTTCTCGAATATCCTTGGAGGGCGAGTATATACCCTTTACCCTAAAAAGCTGGAGATATAAACCAAATCCGATAAAGCATGCGCGCTGACAAAAAATCTTGCCCAAGTAAATTTGCAATTCTTATTGTAATTATAATTATTTTTCTTGAGAATCGTTCCTTTTCTCAATTTTCTGAGACCATCCCAACTGATTACTGGGTTTACAGCATAATTGAAGAACTCAAAGTTCGTGGTTACTTCAGGGAACTACCACAGGGGTATAAACCATATTCAAGAATTGAGGTAGCAAAACAAATAGTTAAAGAGAATACAAAGATAACGAATGATTTTGAAAAGGGACTTTTTAAGATGCTTGAAGAAGAATTTGGAGATGAGATCAATTTTTTACATGCGCAGGAGCAATCAAATTCATCTAATCTTTTAAAAGATAGTGATGATTTTAAATTTAAAACTGGTGTCACGCTCTTTGAATATGCTTGGCGTGATGGGTATTCAAACCGTCTTTTAAGATTCAGGGGCAGAGCAAAGTTTGTACTTTATTACGGTGATAAGTTCACACTGTATAATAATTCTTTAATGGATCAAAATTTGCTTGATGATACAACTTACACCGGTAGAAGATGGCTTGGTTTTTTTGCTGGATATACGGAGCAAGGTTATCTAAAATTAAATGTTGAACCTTTGTCGATTAAATTGGGGCGGGATTATATAAAGTGGGGGTATGGGAGAGGTGGAAATTTATTAATTTCAGATTATGCGATTCCATATGATATCCTTCAAGTTGACTTATTTTCACGGAGAATTAAATATAGTTGGTTTGTCTCTCAGCTTGATGATAGAATACCAGATAGCAGCAGGGTATTAGAAATTAGATCTGATACTCTTGAAACGTTAAAAGCCCGTAGATATTTGTCTGCCAGTAGATTTGAGATAAACTTATGGAATAAACTTTATCTTGGGTTTGGACAATCTATTTTATATGGCGGAAATCGTCGTAGTATTGACTTAACACTTTCAAATCCATTCGCTTTCCTTTATGAGTTTCAAGTGAATGACGGGAAAGAATCAAATATATTCTTCTATGCTGATTTAACTTATTACCCAGCTCGAAATTTGAACTTCCACGCTGAATTTCTCATAGATGATTGGATGTACCAGAGGAAACTAAAAGGAGAACTTGAACCAAATACATATGCATTTTTAATTGGTTTTAGGATCGGAGATATATTAAATATAATCGGCAGCGAATTAAATATGGAGTATACCCAAGTTAGAAATAGAACCTATAATCATGAGTATGAACCCCTTAAATATTTAAGATTTAAACGCCCGATCGCACATCCATTGGGGAATGACTTTCAAAGTTTGGAAGTATGGCTCTCGCAGTGGGTATTTGGGAAAGTAAAATTGACCTTGAATTATAAATTCATTGAACATGGTGAAGGGTCAATTGAAAAACCATTTGATAAACCATGGATGGCTCCAGAGATAACAGTTGAAACTGGATATAAAGAAAAATTTCCATATGGTGTGGTTGAAAGAACTCATTTGGTGGGAATAAAGCTATTTTATTATTTTAATTCAAGATTGAACTTTAACCTTGAACTTTCATACTTAGATATAAAAAACTATAAAAATGTTGAAGGAGCAAAGAAAAACTTATTTACATTTAAAGCATGGGTGTTTTTCAACTTTGAAAAATTGGTGTGGTAAATTTTAATTTTAACAAAAAAAGGGAGAAACTATGTGCGGAATTGTGGGCTACATTGGCAAAAGAAATACGATTGATGTTTTAATCAATGGCTTGAAACGGCTTGAATATAGGGGTTATGATTCGGCGGGAATAGCTATATTAAAAGATGGCAACCTTTGGCTTTACAAAAGGGCAGGGAAAGTTGCCACACTTGAAAGTGAACTGAAAAATTTTTCTTTTAGTAGCACTTCAAACTTTAATGTCGGGATATCTCACACACGCTGGGCAACTCATGGTGAACCAAACGATATCAACGCTCATCCACATGTTGATTGCACTGGAAAATTCGCCGTGGTTCATAACGGCATAATCGAAAATTACTCAACCTTGAAAAAGAAACTTGAATCACTCGGACATATATTTAAAAGCCAAACTGATACTGAAGTAATATCTCACTTGATAGAAGAATTTTACAAAAACACAAAAGATTTTATTACATCCGTTCAAATTGCCCTTAAACATATTGAAGGAACCTATGGGCTTGCGATAATTTGTGCAGATGAACCTGAAAAAATGATCGTTGCAAGGAAGGGAAGCCCTATAATAATTGGTTTAGGAGATGGGGAGTATATCACTGCATCTGACCCTTCAGCTATTGTTGCTTTAACGAGAAATGTTATTTATCTTGAAGATGATGAAATTGGGATAATTTCAAGCTCCGGCATCGAAATAAAAAAGATACACTCCACAAGCGATAATGAAATTGCGAATCTTGATGGAAGAATTCATGAACTAACGTTCAGCTTAGAGGAGATAGAAAAGGGTGGTTTTCCACATTTCATGTTGAAGGAAATTTTTGAGCAACCTGAAAGTTTGTATAATTCAATGCGTGGCAGAGTAAATGAAAATGGCGATGTGAAACTTGGTGGAATTGCCGATGTTATGGATAAAATTTTAAATGCGAGAAGATTCATCATCACCGCGTGTGGTACGAGTTGGCATGCTGGATTAGTTGGGAAATATATGTTGGAGCAATATGCAGAAATTCCAGTTGATGTTGAATATGCTTCGGAATTTAGATATAGAAATCCTGTAATCTTCCCAGACGATGTGGTTTGGTTAATAAGCCAAAGCGGTGAAACCGCAGATACGCTTGCAGCATTGCGACTTGCCAAGGCAAAAGGAGCTACTACTCTTGGAATTGTAAATGTTGTCGGCTCAACAATTGCAAGGGAAAGCCAAGCGGGGATATACATCCACGCCGGCCCTGAAATTGGAGTCGCATCCACGAAAGCATTTACAAGCCAGCTTGTTGTGCTGAGTTTAATTACACTTTTGCTTGGGAAAGAAAGAAAAACAATCTCCCAAGAATTTGCACGAGAAATAGCAAAAGAATTGCTCTCAATCCCAGAAAAAGTTAAAAAAATTCTTGAATTAAACGATTACATAAAACTTCTTGCAGAAAAATATAAAGACCATCACAATTTTCTTTACCTTGGACGTGGGTTTAATTATCCAGTCGCCCTTGAAGGAGCTCTAAAGTTGAAGGAAATTTCATACATTCACGCTGAAGGTTATCCAGCAGCTGAGATGAAACATGGACCAATCGCATTAATCGATGAAAATATGCCCGTCGTTTTTATCGCTGTCAAAGACAATGTCTATGAGAAAGTATTGAGCAATATGGAAGAAGTTAAAGCAAGGAAAGGGAAGATAATTTCAATTGTCACGGAGATTGACGACAAGGTGAAAAAATTATCAGATCATATTATTCAAATTCCAGGAACGCTTGATATGTTGATGCCAATTCTTTCTGTAATCCCATTGCAATTGCTTGCTTATCACATCGCTGTCATGCGTGGTTGCGATGTCGATCAACCAAGAAACCTTGCAAAAAGTGTAACTGTAGAATAAATAAAAATTAAAAATTAAAAATGAACATTGCAATAATTGGCACAGGTTATGTTGGACTTGTAACGGGAGCTTGTTTTGCTGAGGTTGGAAATAATGTCATCTGTATGGATGTTGACAAAGCTAAAATTAATAAACTGAAAAAGGGAATCCTTTCAATCTACGAACCTGGACTTGAAGAGATAGTGAAAAAGAATCTTTTCTCGGGAAGGTTAAAATTTACAACTGATCTTAACTATACAATTGAAAATTCTGAAATAATTTTTCTCTGTCTCCCAACACCATCTAAGAAAAATGGAAATGCTGACCTTAGCATTTTATTTTCAGTTGTTAAAGATATAGCAAAAATATTGCGTAAGATAGCAGAAAAAAGTGAAGAGCAAATTAAAAAGTTTTTGATAAGTAAATCAACTGTTCCAGTTGGCACAGCTGATAAAATAAAGGAAATGATGGATAAAGAACTTGAAAAATTTAAAGAGAAAGTAGAAGTAGAGGTTGCGTCAAATCCTGAGTTTTTAAAGGAGGGGAATGCAGTGCAAGATTTTATGTTTCCGGATAGAGTTGTAATAGGTGTAAACAATGGGGAGGCGGAAAGAATTCTTCGTGAGCTTTATGAACCGTTCGTTAGAACGGGTGCACCAATTCTTGTCATGGATACAAGGAGCGCTGAAATGGTGAAATACACCGCGAACGCTTTTCTTGCGATGAGAATTTCATTTATGAACGAGATAGCAAATTTGTGCGAAAGGCTTGGCGCCGATGTTGAAAAGGTGAGAATTGCCATTGGATATGACAACAGAATTGGTCCAAAGTTTCTATTTCCTGGTGTGGGTTGGGGTGGAAGCTGCTTCCCTAAGGATATAAAAGCATTGATAAAAATGGGTGAAGAAAATGGTTTGAATTTGGAGATTGTAAATTCTGTTTACGAGGTAAACGAAAGGCAGAAAAAAATTATCGTGGAAAAGATAAAAAAACATTTTGGAAAAGATTTAAAAGATAAAAAAATTGCCGTATGGGGACTTTCTTTCAAGCCAAAAACTGACGATATGAGGGAAGCACCATCAATTACAATTATAAATGAGCTTTTGAAACTTGGAACCAAAATTACTGCATTTGATCCCGTCGCAATTCCAAACGCTAAAAAAATCTTTGGCAATAAAATAAAGTATGCGAAAAGCCAATACGACGCTTTGAAAAACGCCGACGCGCTCGTTCTCATAACAGAGTGGCAGGAGTTTAGAGAACCCGATTTTAACTATATGAAGACACTTATGCGAACACCGGTCGTATTTGACGGGAGAAATATCTATAACCCCGAAAAATTAAAAAGACTTGGATTCACATATTACGGAATAGGTCGCCCCTAAGAAAATAAAAATTAACCTGAAATAATGCCGTTTAAATTCACTTACGTTGATAATATCCCTGGTTTGATCATAATAGAGCCCGTCGTCTTTGAAGATGACCGGGGTTTTTTTATGGAAACATATTCGTATAAAGAATTTGAAAGGGTTGGGATAAGCGAAAAATTCGTCCAAGATAACCATTCAAAATCAAAAAAAGGTGTGTTGAGAGGTTTACACTTTCAAATTGAACCATTCGCACAGTCAAAGCTTGTAAGATGTGTAAAAGGTGAGATTTTTGATGTAGCTGTTGATATAAGACCAAATTCACCCACATTTAAAAAATGGTTTGGTTTAATCTTATCTGAAGGAAACAAAAGAATGTTATATATTCCAAAGGGATTTGCACATGGTTTTGTTGTTTTATCCGAAGTTGCAGAGGTTGAATATAAAGTTGACAATTTTTATTCACCTGAGCATGAACGAGGAATTATCTGGAACGACCCTGAAATCGGGATAAACTGGCCCATTGAGTACCCAATTTTGTCAGCCAAGGATAGAAATTTGCCGAGGCTATCTGAAATCGTCCTTGAATTGAAAATAAATGATTTTTGAGAATGGCTCGAGTTGTAATTACAGGTGGTGCAGGATTTATTGGCTCGCATCTTTGCGATAGGTTTATAGCGGAAGGGGATGAGGTTATCTGCCTTGATAATCTTATTACAGGTAATCTTGATAACATAGCTCATCTCTTTGGGCATCCAAAATTTAAATTTATAAAATATGATGTCACCGAATTTCTCTATGTCCCTGGAGATGTTGATTACATTCTGCATTTCGCATCGCCTGCAAGCCCAATGGATTATGTTAAGTATCCAATTCAAACTTTAAAAGTAGGTGCGCTTGGAACTCACAAAGCATTGGGGCTTGCGAAAGCAAAGGGTGCAAGATTTCTTTTAGCTTCAACAAGTGAGGTATATGGCGATCCACTTGTGCACCCACAGAGCGAAGAATACTGGGGCAATGTTAATCCTATTGGGATACGCGGCGTATACGATGAGGCAAAAAGATTTGCAGAAGCGATGACGATGGCTTATCACCGGTATCATGGTCTTGATACGAGGATCGCAAGGATATTTAACACATACGGTCCGAGGATGAGAATTGACGATGGTAGAGCAATACCAGCATTTATGACACAAGCTTTAAAAGGTGAAGATATAACTGTATTTGGGGATGGAAAACAAACGAGAAGTATTTGCTATATTGATGATCTCGTTGAGGGAATTTTTAAACTTTTGATGTCTGATTATGTTTATCCTATAAACTTGGGAAACCCTGATGAGGTTACGATATTGGAACTCGCAATGGAAATTAAGGAACTTGCCTGCAGTAAAAGCAAAATTGTGTTTAAACCACTTCCGCCCGACGATCCAAAGGTTAGAAGACCTGATATAACAAAAGCAAGAGAAATACTTGGCTGGGAACCAAAAGTTCCGAGAAAAGATGGGCTGAAAATGACCTTAGAATACTTCAAGCAAAAACTTGGAATTGTTCGTGAGTAAGCTTTCTGATGATAGAATAATACACTTGATGACTGGGAGTAGGAGACATATAACTATCCTGCCATATGAAGAATTTTTAAAAATGGAATTGCTTTTAAAAGGCTCAGGTGAGAAACCACCCATATTTAGCTTAAGATTTAAGGAAACCGTGCTTTTGGAGTTGCTTGAGTTGTTTAAAGGTGATTTAATTAAAATCAGCAAATTGATTGGTGAGATAAACAAACTAAGAGACGACCCGTTCCCATTGGAAAGCATTAAAGTTAGATATAAAATTTATAAAATTCCAATTAACGATACCAATGTAACCTACATGGTGAACAAACAAAGAAAACTAATCACCGTCTTATCTGTGGAAACTTAATCCTGTAGCGCGCTGTGAAATGTAAGGTTTTATTTTCAGTTTTGTTTATTTTTTGTTCAATTGCACAAGCACAGCAAGGGGTTGATCTCCAAGAATTTTCACAAGTAAAAGACCAAAACGTGAAGTTTTTATTTGACGCATGGAAATATCATTTCGGTTGGAAAACTTTAGGTGGTGGATATGTAAGACATGTATTACTTATCACCGATGAAAGCATTGTTGAAATTGAAATGCCAGAGGTTTCTAATACACCTGGGTATTCATTTTCAGGATTTGGTAATTTAAATGAACCAAGTGAAATTTTCCTGAATATACTTTTCTTTCCACTTGAGAAGATTTTACCTGATCCTTATGAAAAAATGAGACAGGAAATTCAAAATATACTTGACTCGCTTAAGCAAAGTCCGAGCGTGGAAAACTTTGTCAGTGCTATATCTTATTTATATTCCAAAAGAGGTGAAGAGATTGAAGTTAAAAATGTTTATCTCCGCAACAACCTTAAAGATTTGGAATTAAAGGGAAGTGGCGATGAAATTAGCCTAAGTTTCAAGGTCGATAACAAAAAGCAAACTTATATTTCAAGATATAAGGAGACCGAAGAAGCAAACAAAGTTTTATTAGCGCTTCAAGATGTATTTGAAGTAAATAGCGAAGTTAAAAAAGAAATTAAAACTGCTGAAGTTGCTAATGATTTTGCTCAAATGGCATGGTATATCGAAGCATTTGGAAATTCAGTGATTGGCTCAGTTAACATTGATTACAGGTTTCATCCAAATTTAAGTTTCAGGGCAGGGGGAAGCTGGATGATTTTTGGTTTTGGTTTCCCGATTATGCTGAATTTTCTTACAGGAAGAGAAACATCACATCATTTAGAGTTTGGCGCAGGTATAGTTCCAGTGATAGGTGGTTTTGACGGTGAGAAGTTAGCATTCTTTGAGACATTAACTTTGGGCTATAGATATCAACCTAAAAAGGGTGGTCTAGTTTTTAGAGTTTCGTTTACTCCGCTTATCAACTTTCCAGATAAAGGTGAAACTCGTCCATGGGCTGGAATTTCAATGGGTTATGCTTTTAAATAAATTTTTCAAGTTTGAATGAACCTGTGCTTGAAAAAAGTACAATTTTGAAGATTTGTCTGTTATGTGGTAATGAAGGGGTGCTTTTTTATGAAGGTCTCAAAGATCGATTTTTTAATGCACCGGGCACTTGGTTTTTCATGCGTTGTCCTGTATGTGATCTTGTATGGTTGAATCCACAGCCTTCTCACAGTGATATTGATAAATTCTACTGAGTATTACACACATCAAGAGGAAGACCCTTCTAAAAAACAGCTGGCAAACATATGTGAAACTATCGGAGCAAACATTTTGCTAACTAACTTTGGTTATTCGATAAGTAGGCAAGGTAAATGGTGGAGCTGGGTTTTATCCTTGATGGGACCTCTTAAGGAGCTTGTCGGTGGAAATGTAATGTGGCTTAAAGCAAGTGAAAGAGGGCGACTTTTAGATATAGGTTGTGGCAATGGATATTTTTTGGTTCAAATGAGAGATCTTGGATGGGATGTTGTGGGTGTTGAACCTGATCCTAAAGCTGTAAAAGTTGCAAGAGATCACTTTGGATTAAGGGTTTTTCAAGGCACGCTGGAGGAAGCCAAATTTCCTGATGATAGTTTTGATGTAATCACCATGAATCATGTAATTGAGCACGTGCCTGATCCCATAGGTTTACTTTCTGAGTGTCGCAGAATTCTAAAGCCAAATGGTAAACTTGTTGTGGTTACGCCGAATATTAAAAGTTTAGGAAGGTATTTGTTTGGTAAGTCTTGGGTCCATTGGGATCCTCCACGCCATTTATTTCTTTTCTCATCCAAATCGCTACGAACCTGCGCTGAAAAGGCAGGGTTAAAGGTTCAAAGATTATGGACGCCGGCTAAAGGAGCCCTTTGGATGTGGATGACCAGCCGTTTAATTAAGTGTGACGGCTTTATTCCTGGTGGATTGCTTAACAAAGTAAGTTTGAGGTTGAAGATGGAAATGATAATGTTTTGGACGGTTGAATATATAATAAACCGGTTCCGGTATGTAGGTGAAGAGTTAGCTTTGGAAGCTTCAAAATGAATGTGCTTGTGATGTTAAATTTAGCATTAAGTTCCAAATGCACTAAATCACTGCAAGCTTGCGTTGAACAAGCTGGGCTGTAGGGTGAGGGTGTTTTTTTATCTAAGTTTACATAATGTAGCTTAGATATATAAAATCAACCTAAATTTTATTTAGCTACTTTACTCGAAAAGAAGCCGCAATGCTTACTTGAAAATTTCAATTTTTGTATTTATATTTTATCAAGGAACCTAATAAGGTTGAACGAAGTTATTAAAAATTGGATTGATCTACATTGCGTTCTTTGAAATTTGGGGGTGTTGTGGTCTCGACGGAGACCGGAGGTACTTAAAACGGCACACCGTGCTTTTGCCGTGTGCACGTAAAACAAACGGCGAAAAATAAGTGCCAACTATTCATATGCCTTGGCTGCCTAATTAAAATGGCAGCCCGTCCTTTATAGCTTGTGCCTGTCCAGGCTATAAAGGGCGTGGATTAACGACAGGCGGTCGCTATTTCTGTTCTCAGGGGAAATAGCGAGCCAAATTACCTGAGATAGCTTTGCTGTGGGTGCCTATCCCCGAACAGCAAAGCGAATCCCCAAAGATAGGCTAAGTGTGTAGATGTTTTAAGTGCCTGGTCTCCGGACCCGGGTTCGACTCCCGGCACCTCCACTATTCAACAAATTCCCCCTCATAGCTTACTTTTCAAGAAGGAGTTTAAGAATTTGAACAAGTTTATTTTTTAACTCTTTTCTATGAACGATTAAATCAATAAATCCATGCTCAAGCAAAAATTCAGCTCGTTGAAATCCCTCGGGCAAATCCTTCCCAGTAGCTTGCTTTATCACCCTTGGTCCCGCAAAACCTATTAAAGCTCCTGGTTCAGCTATATTTATATCACCAAGCATAGCGTAACTTGCTGTAACACCACCAGTTGTAGGATCTGTTAAAACAGAAATATAAGGAATCCTAGCTTCAGCTAACTTAGTCAGCATCGCAGCAGTTTTTGCCATCTGCATCAAAGAAAGCGCGCTTTCCATCATCCTTGCGCCACCGCTTGAAGATACAATTATTAACGGATTTTTTGTCTTATACGCTTTTTCAATAGCCCTTGCTACCTTCTCACCGACTACAGAGCCCATACTGCCACCGATGAATCTAAAATCCATCACTCCAATCACAACTGATATCCCATTCATCTTCCCTAAGCCTGTAACTATCGCCTCGTTCAATCCAGTTTTTTTCATAGCTTCTTTCAACCGCTCCTTGTAAGGCTTTGTGTCAACGAAATTTAAGACATCAACAGATCGAATTTTTTTGTCAATTTCTTTAAATGTTCCTTTATCAATTAAAATGTTTATATAATCGTAGCTGTTTATTCTAAAGTGATAATTACACTTGTGGCAGGTCCACAAGTTAAGCTCAAGTTGTGACCTATGTATTATTTCTCCGCATCCCTCACACTTTGTCCAAAGTCCTTCAGGGAGCTCCTTTCGCTCACCTGATATGTTCTTAGTTAATCTTTTAAACCAAGACATGAAAAATTTTACTTTGTTTTTATTGTGAACTCTTTTACATAAAGTGGCTCGATGGAAGCTATATCAGCAAAATCTCCCATCTTATATTTATCCTCGGCTACCTTGCCTACATAAAAAGCATCAGGGTGATTAAATTCATCGTCATCAATAAAGATTACATCTTGATTATAAAGATTTTCCTTTAAATTTACAATTCCATCACCAATTAAAACAAATCCTCTTTTAATTTCTCGCATAATTTCATCTGCATTTCCAAATAGATATGGTGTAGTTCTGAGAAGTTTGCCATCTTGAAATTTATACAGGCTGTAATAAAAGTCATTCTGCTTTGCATTTAAAATGGAACAAACATACAGAGCATCGTCTATATATCTTCCAACAACTTCGCAGACTTTTGTCGCCTTTAAAGCAAGCGCATCGAGTGTGGGCACAGCAATCAAAGGTTTTCCAGTAGTATAGCATAAACCCTTCGCAATACTTAATCCAACTCTCAAACCAGTAAAGGAACCCGGACCAATTGATACAGCAATTGCGGTAATTAAGTCCAAGCTTAGATTTATGTTTTTTAGCGTTTGATCTATCAACGAAATTAGTTTCTCTGCGTGTAGTTTTTGAATGTTGTTTTCTATTTTTGATTTTGTTTTTCCATTTGCAATAACGGCTACAGAACATAAATCAGTTGATGTTTCAAGCACCAGAATCATAATTTACTTATCTCTATTATCCTTTCGTTTTCATTTGACCCAAAATTTAAAACCACTTCATACCTTGAATCCGGCAAAATTTCCCCCACCTTCTCCGCCCATTCTATCAATGAAACAGCATCGTTATATATAAACTCGTTAAACCCTATCTCAATTATCTCATCAACTTCATCTATCCTGTAAAAATCAAAGTGATACACCTTTAACCTTCCCTCATATCTGTTCATTATTATAAATGTTGGACTGTTCACAACTTCACTAACCCCAAGACCTTTGCACACGCCCTGAATAAATCTGGTTTTTCCGGAGCCAAGCTCGCCATAAAGCGCAACTACATCACCAGCCTTTAAAACTTTTGAAAATTCCCGTCCAAGATTGATCGTTTCATTCTCACTTCTTGTCAAGAATTTCCCCAGCATCAAATCTTGGGAATAAGTTTGACAATCGGTACTATCATCTCCTCAAGCGAGACACCGCCATGCTGAAATGTATCTTTATACAAATTTAAATAATGATGATAATCGGTCGGGTAAACAAAATAGTAATCTTCCTTTGCAATTATATAATTTATTGCAACACCTCTTTTCGGAAGTTTGTACGTTTCTGGTCTTTCGATAAAAATTGCTTCCTTTTCGTCGCACTTTAAATTCCTTCCGTACTTATATCTCAAATTTGTAGCGGCTTCCCTATCCGCAAGAACCTTTGAGCCACGCAAAGCCCTGATGCTACCATGATCAGTTGTAACGAAAATTACCACATTTCGCATCTTCGAAAGTGTTTTAAGCATCCTATAAAATGACGAATGAACAAGCCAAGTATTTGTCACCGCACGGTATGCGGATTCATCAAATGACAATTCTCTTATTACAGTTGAATCACCCCTACTGTGAGCTAACATATCGACAAAGTTAACTACAATAGCTGTCAGCTGACCCTGCGCATAAGTGGTTATATTTTGTTCAACACCAATTCCAAAGTCCGGGTCGATTATCTTAAAATACTTTACCTTAGATTTTAACTTTACACGGTTTCTTTGAAGCAAATCCTCAAGAAACTCTTTTTCATACTTGTTTCGGCTCCTTTCCTCATCATTGTTTCCCTCCCATAACTCTGGAAATCTTCTTTCAATTTCTATCGGAAACAGACCACTAAAAATTGCATTTCTTGAATACGGCGTAGCCGTTGGAAGAATCGAGTAATAATAATCCCTCTCAACTATAAAGAAATCATGTAATTCCTTCTCCATCACAAACCACTGATCAAGTCGCATACAATCTATAACAAAAAACACAACATTCTTACCATCTTCAATTTCAGGGATTATATACCTTTGAACTATATCAGTTGATAACACGGGCCTGTTCTCAGATTCGATCCACTCGGGGTAGTTCTTCTCGATAAACTTTCCAAATTCAATATTACAACGCCTCTTTTGTTCGAACAACGATTCCCTTAATCCAAGCTCTGGATGTTCATCAAGTTCGATATCCCATTTTATCAAACGCAGATAAATCTCAATCCAATCCTGATAATCAAGTTCCGTCATAAGAGCGTTTTCAATCGCACGAAAACCCTGCAAATATTCAACTGTCAGCTTTTCACTTGTTATCTTTTTCGCCTCGATAAATTTTTTGCAAACCATTAAAATCTGGCTCGGATTTACAGGTTTTGTCAGATAATCACTTATCTTGCGTCCGATCGCCTCTTCCATCAAACTCTCTTCTTCGTTCTTTGTCACCATCACAACAGGGATTCCTGGGAACAACTCTTTAATTTCAGAAAGGGTTTGCAATCCTCCTTTGCCTGGCATAATTTCGTCAAGCAGAATTAAATCGATGTCTTTTCCACTCTCCCTTAAAAACTCAACAGCATCATCGCCATTTGTGGCGACGGAAACTTTATATCCCTTTTGTTCAAGAAACAAAATATGTGGTTTCAAAAGTTCAATTTCATCATCTATCCAAAGTATGTGTCCTCTTTCTTTCATCATTATTTCTTTCACTATTTTTTTCACCTCGATTAAAAATTAAAAATCAAACCTTAAATAAACAAACCAAGTTTAAAATATATCCCGAGCCTTTTCCAAGTACACCCAAGCTTTCTCTTTCACAATCGACATCATACTTGAAACAATTTGAGTTTTCCGAGATAAATAATAGATTGAAACCCCAAACCAGACAAAAGCGATTAAAATTCGCAAATAAAATCTTAAATATGCATCAACTCTTACAAACTTCAACGCAAAAACCATTAAAATTGGTAAAGATGGAAGCGAAAATTTGACAAATGAAATAACCGATGGAAAAATTTTCGAATAATTGACGTAACTTAAAACAAACAATATAAAAGTTCGCAGGAAAAAATTTACAAAAGTCACATATGCGATACCAAGTAAGTCGAACCCATTCTTAAAAACGGCAAAATTCAATAAAAGTATAAATGGGATAAAAATTAAATTTAAAACAAGGATCTTGCCTTGTTGATTTACAGCTATCAAAAATGTACCAAGCATAGCCCCAAGTGAAAGAAAATAGTAAGCGATTGAAAGTTTATCGATGTATCTTAAGCTTTCAACATACTTAGGCAAGAAAATTGTTATAAGCGGCTCAGCCAACGAAATAGTTAACATTGAAATAAGCGGTGTCATAAAAGCAATTACAAGCAACGACTCATCGAGAAAAATTTTTAAATTCTCCTTTAACTTTGACCTTCCAAATTCCTCTATCATTCTTTGACCAATAAACTGTCCAACTGTGACAGATGCAAAATACGGAATAACCCCGAAGCCAACAGCAACTGAGTAAAACCCCATCTTGGATTTCTCAAACAGATTTGCAACGGAAAATTTATCTATGCTCATCAAAAAACCATAAGTAAAACCAATGAGTAAAATTTGAAATCCAACTCCAAGGATTTTCCTTAAAAGCTTCCAATTAATTATAAGGTTAATTTCCCTAAGAACTCCCTTTAATGAGAGAAAACACACGAGCAGAAATGAAAACGTCATGCCCAAGAAAATTCCAACAGTTCTAAATTTAAAAAGTAAAAGAATTGAAAATGTTAAATCGAGCAACGCTTGTATAAGCTGAAAAATGTAGGCTTTCTTGAAGTTATGTTTTACACGATAGTATAGTAAGGCATACGTGAAGTTCTGATTCAACAAAACAGCTATTGCCGTTAAAATAACTGCTGTTTTATTTTCAACTATAGTTTCAAATGGTGAAATGAACGAGTAAACGATCACCGAAATTAAAAATGCAGATGTTATAAGATTTAAACCCCAAAAACCTGAGCCAAGAAATTCCCTCGCTTTTGATTCACGTCCCGCCCCAAGTTCATATGGAACGATGCGCGAAAGCCCGTCAATGACGCCAAGATTACTATAATTTCCGTATGAGAAAAAGAGAAAGATTGCACTATAAAGTCCAAAGTCGGCAGGACCAAGGAGTTTTGCAAAGATAAAATTACGAAAGAACAGTATAAATTGTGTGAGATATTGTGAGATAAATGCTATTGAAAGATCGCTAATTGCTTTCCGCCTTGACCATTTAATCATAATAAAGAATTGTAAATGTTCTCAATTTTTCTAGCGACATCTTCAGCCGAGGCATTAGATTTTCCCGAACCAATGTAATCTTAGTCGCATATATTTTAATTCTTTTATTTTTGAGATTATCACATCGAAAGCATCCCGCAAATACAAAATTAACTCATTGAACTTTAATCTAAACCTTGACAGCTTTACATTCTTTGAAGCACAATAACATACTATAAAATTTTTATTTTGTTCAATTTTTTCTAGGATAAACTTTACCCTGTGCAAATAAGTGTGCGAGCTTATAGCTTTTTGATAAGCGTTTTCCGCTATTCTATTTCTTTCACTATCATGTTTTAAATAATAGTTAATTTTCTCAGTTAGATCTTCGAGAGTCCCATCATATGTCACAATTTCATTCCCGATTTCAAACAATTCTTCCAATCCGTTATCGTATATCTGGTTTGTCATAGGTAAAGAACCAGATATGGCAGCCTCAAAAATCCGCATATTAACATCATTTTTAATTGAATAGTTTACCACTATTTTAGACGAACTGTAAATTTCGCCAATCTGATCACAAGGGGCTCTTCCTATGAAACTGTTTGGGTATCTATTTATCAATTCGGTCATCAAAATTTTTCTCGTGCCTCTGCCCAAATTTCCGACAAAAGCAATATCATACTTAATTGTAGTCATTTTTTTCCCATGATAATCTAGATCTCCAGCTAAAGGTAACCAGTATATATGTGAAAATCTATTTTTAAGTTTTTCAAAGTTATTTTTTTGTGCAACAAAAACAACATCAAAAAACTCAGCCATTATTTTATCGCAATTGAGGGTAAGATGTGTATCAATTAACCATATAGCCTTGGGATGAAAATCAACATCAAAAATATAGTGAGCTCCATAGTCAATGGCTAATATCAAATCAGGCTTAGGAGATAAATTACTTCTAACTTCTTCGGGATACAAAATCTTCACATTGTGATTTAACTTCTTAAGCTCTTTGTATATATAAACACCAGTTGTGCATTTTTGATTTTTATCAAAGACTAAGAAAATGTTCATTTTTACTATCTTTATTCGACGTTAGTTTGAATTATTTATTGTTTCATTGCAGCGTCTGGAACAACTAATGTAATTTCAGGATTTCTTATTCATTGTTTTATTTTCAACTTGCCTTTTGACTTGACAATTTAATCACAACAATGAGTTGTAAACGTTCTCAATTTTTCTGGCGACATCTTCAGCGTTATAATTTTGAACTACAAACTCCCTTGCCCTATCTCCCAAATCTTTTGCAAACTTTTCATCGCATAAAACTTTCTTTAACGCTTTATATAACTCAAGGAAATCAAAAGGTTGAACAAGAACTGCTTTATCCCCTACTACCTCAGGGATGGAACCACTAAGAGTTGTAACAACAGGCTTTCCGCAAGCCATGCTCTCAATTAAAACCATCCCAAATTGCTCCTGCCATCTTTGAGTTGGAACGCTTGGAAGAACAAAGACATCAGCTAGGTTATGATATTTAGGCATTTCATTATAGTCAACGAATCCCACAAAAATAACATTTCTTGATATGCCTAAAAACTTTACAAAATCATTAAGGACATTCGCTAACTCGCCCGTCCCTACGATTAATAACTTAACAATGCTTGGATCAACCTCTTTATCCATAAGTAACAACTTAAAAGCGTTCAAAAGTACAAAGACACCTTTGTGCCAATGTAATCGTCCCGAAAAGAGAATAACTTTATCTTTTTCATTTATTCCAAGCTTCCTCATTAATATCTTATCCTTCTCCATGGGTTTAAATCTACTCAGATCAACCCCAGGTTTTATTACCACAATTTTTTCTTCTGGAAAACCCTCAAGAACAAGAGACAGTTTAGCCCTTTCCGACTTAGCAATAATAACATCAACAGCCTCTTTTAATTTTTTGAATCTTTTGCTTTCGACGAATCTATAACCTCTAGATGCATAAGCAAATGGTATATTTTGCCACTGCGTTATAACTAATCTTTTATCGTATTTTAACCTGGCTTTTGCTGCTTGATATGTGT